>CAWIRN010000034.1:0-106683 GCA_963838535.1 uncultured Solirubrobacterales bacterium | reverse complement strand
CGGGGAAGACTGCCTCACGCTTGTCCAAGAACGCGGCGATGCCCTCGCGCCCCGTCGCCGATCCGGCCAGCGCCGAGAGGCTGTTGGCCTCGGCATTGAGCTGGTCCGCGAAGTCGCGTTGGCTGGATCGTTGAAGCAGCCGTTTCGTGGCTCCGTACGCCGCCGTCGGACCCGCCGCGAGCTGCGCTACCAGCGCATCCACCGCCGCATCGAGAGCATCGTCATCAACGGCCGAGGTGACGATGCCAAGTTGCGCGGCCTCTTCGGCGCCCAGCCGGCGATTGGTCAGAATGAGCTCGGTGGCTCGGCGCTGGCCCACGATGCGCGGCAGCAGCCACGACGCACCCCCATCAGGCGACAGTCCGACGGTCGTATAGGCGACCGTAAACGTCGCCGACGCTCCAGCGATCGCGAAGTCTGCGCCTAGGACAAGCGACAGGCCGGCTCCCGCAGCGGCACCATGGACGCGGGCCACCACGGGGGCATCGAGTGCCGCGAGACCCAGCACACCGTCGTGGAGCGTCGTAGCGAGCCGATGAAGAGCAGACTCAGGGTCAGCCTGAGCCCGCATCCAAGCGAGATCGCCGCCAGGACAGAAGAACCGTCCATCGCCGCTGAGCTTCACGACACGTAGATCAGCGCGTTCACGCAACTCTCGAACATGCTCGCTGAACGCTGAGGCCCAGTCGGGGTCGATCGCGCCGCTAACGCGCAGGTCGGCGATGCCATCGTCGACGGACAACATCATGCACGCGAACTCTGGCACAGATGCCTTCAGGGGGTAGCTGATGCACGCTCTTCGCGGAGCGGGGCAGAAGAGCGCACCAAGATCGTTCCGTCGACGCGCCGACTCACGCAGGGGCCGCGTGAATGGCCTCATCACCACGAGCACGTGATATGCCGCGCGCGCACTTACCGCGGCCGCGCTCGACGTGCCAGACGACACCGACGATCCTCCTGGAACCAGAACGCCAATGTTCGCTGCGGGCGAGCCTCGCTCATCGGCGCCCGTCCGAACTTTGGCGTTTGGCGTCCGAGAGGTGGACCCAACGCGCCAAGGTTCGCGTGATGCGGCCCGTCAACCCGGGTCGATGTCCGAACTTTGGCGTTTGGGGTCCGAGGGGTGGACCCAGACGCCAAGGTTGGGCCCAGGAGCCCCGGATCGCGCCTTGAGAGGCGCGCCGCGCTCGCCGACCCGGCCGTCGCGATCGCCCGGCCGGGGACCCTGACCCACGCGTCGCGCGAGCCGGCCAGGAGGCGATCGCCAACCTGGCCGTCGCGATCGCCCGGCCGGGACCCTGACCCACGCGCCGCGCGAGCCGGCCGGGATGCGATCGCCAACCTGGCCGTCGCGATCGCTCGGCCGGGACCCTGACCCACGCGCCGCGCGAGTCGGCTGTGAGATGATCGCGCACATCAGTCCGCGCGTTGCCGTCCAATGACGCCATGAGACTGCGGGTGGGCTTCGCTACCGGCCGCTCAGGCCACCTCGGCGCCGCCGTGGACGTCAAGCGTGGACCTCAGTGCGGACTCCAGGTGACGGGCCATGGCCTCACGTGCGGCGTTGGGATCGCGGGCTTCGATCGCGTCGACGACACGGATGTGCTCGTCGAGCGCCTCTGGAGCGCGGATCGTCCGGAAGCCCGATCGCGCGCGGGCGAGCTTGAGCTCTTGGTTGACAAGCCGGAGATAGCGGATCAGCGCCGGGTTGTGCGTGCAGCGGACGATGAGGTCGTGCAGATCGAGCCGCTCGGGGTAGTGCGGTTCGGCCGCGCCCTCGACGGCGTCCCGTGAGCGGGCGATCAGCTCTCGGAGGGCGGCGATCTCGTCGCGTCCGGTCCGTTCGGCGGCCAGGGCCGCGGCTGTGCACTCCAGCGAGACGCGGACCTCGAACAGCGCCCTGATCGCTCCCGCGTCCAGGGCACGTACGAACGCCCCGCGATGTGACTCGATGCGCACCAGGCCGTCGCGGGCCAGCCGCTGCATCGCCTCGCGTACCGGTCCGCGGCTGACCGCCAGCTCGGCCGCGATCGCCACCTCGTTGAGCCGCTCGCCCGGCCCGCGTGTGCCCATGATGATCTGCTCGCGCACGATCGTCTCGACCTTGTCGGACAGTGTGTGTCCCGCCCGGTCGATCGCGGTCGCTCCCGCTTGCCCGGGCATTAGGCGAAGCGCGCGGTCATGTGCGCCACCACCTCGTCCGTGGTCACCACGTCGGCGTACTTCTGCGCGAGGTCGAACAGATTGACCTGGTGGACCGTCGGCGTACGGTCATACACCCCATCGGCGGGGATCACACACTTGAAGTTGTACGAGAAGGCGTCGACGACAGTGCCGCGCACGCAACCGCTCGTGGTGCACCCGGTGACCACGAGCGTGTCGACGCCGAGGCCGATCACGTAGCTGGCCAGCGGAGTGCCGAAGAACGCACTCGGATGCTTCTTGGGCAGGAGCAGGTCGCCGGGGCGGGGCGCGATCTGGTCGGGGAACTCATAGCCTCGGTCGGGCACGTCCATGATCCCGGGTACCTTCTGGCCCAGTGTCCCGCCGCGGTCTTCGGCTAGCTTGGGAGCGACGTGCGGGTACAGGACCGGCCGCCCGGCCGTGCGGAACGCCGCGAGCAGGCGCACGACCTGCTCCATCGCGGCCCAGCCCACATCACCGCACGACGTTGTGTAGTCCTCGAGCGACTCGTAGAACGGCTTGGGGCTGTTACCGATCGTGCGGTATTGCATGTCGATGATCAGCAACGCGGGATGGTCGCCCCATCCCGAGGGCCTGCCGAATCCGGCGCGCTCATAGCGCTCCTCGTCGTCGGGCGTGATGATGTCCGCCCATGGGCGGTCGGGAGCGGGGCTCACCGGCGATCCTTCGGTGGCTGGACGGAGCTGTGGGGGCGGGACAGATATTGGCCGTGCGCGTGCGATGTCACCGTCTGGTCGGCGTAGATGGTCTGGCCGCGCAGCAGGGTGCGCTCGACCCTCGCGCCGGTCTGCACCCCCTCCCACGGGGTGAAGCCCGCGGCGGAGCGCTCGGTCTCGGCGTGGATGGTCGCGCCCGCGGTGAGGTCGACGATCACCAGGTCAGCGTCAGCTCCGGGGCGGATCGCGCCCTTGCGATCGGCCAGACCGAAGATCTCCGCGGGACGGGTCGACACGAGATCCACGAGACGCTCGAGCGGGATGCCGCGCCGCAGGTGGCCCTCGGTGAGAACGAGCGGCAGCAGCTGCTGCAGTCCCGGGAAGCCCGGGGAGGCTGAGGCCAGACCGCCCTGCTTGAACCTCCCGTGTCGTGGCACGTGGTCGGAGCCGATCGTGTCGACCTCGCCGCCGGCGATCGCCTGCCACAGCGCCTCGCGGTCGCTGGGAGGCCGCAGTGGCGGATTGACCTTGCCCACGATGCCGACGTCCGACGACGTGTCGAGCGTGAGGTAGTGCGGACAGGTCTCGATCGAGATGTTGGCCCCCTGAGCGCGCGCCTCGCGCAGCACCCTCAGCGAGATCGCGTTCGTGACGTGGACAGCGTGCAGGTCAGCGCCCGCCTGCAACGACCAGAAGCCGATCCGCTGCAGCGCCTCGGCCTCGACCCATCCGGGGGCCCGACGATCCCACAGCTGGAGTGGAGAGCCGTCGCCGTCGAGCGCCCCGCGCCGGGACATCAGCTTGATGAGGTCGGGATTCTCGGCATGCGGGTTGACCACTCCCCCGTGGGTGCCGGCCGCCTCGAGCAGCTCGAACAGAAATCCGTCGTCGTTGCCCGGCAGCCCCAGGCGTTGTCCCTCATCGGTGCGGAAGTTCATGAAGAACTTGAACGAGCTGACGCCGAGGTCGGCGAGGTAGTGCGGGAGCGCGGCGAGTTGCTCGCGCGTGCTGATGCAGAAGTGAAATCCGAAGTCGATCGCAGCGTACGCCTCCATCGCCCGCCTGGCGACCGGAAAGACGTCGTCGTAGGGCTCGGCCGACATCAGGTAGGCGATCAGAGTGGTGACTCCACCCGCCGCCGCGGCGGCGGTCTCGGGCCGGACCTCCTCGGGCGTGCGCGGGAGGGTGATGTTATGGCCGAGATGGACGTGGGCGTCAACCACGCCGGGCAGGACGTGTCGTCCCGTGACGTCGAGCTCCTCGGCGGCCGGGCTTTCCGCGGCCGGTGTGACCACCCCGGCAATGACCCCGTCGTGGATGAGCAGATCGGCTCGCTGTGCGCCGCCGGGCAGCACGACCGTCCCGCCGACCACCCGGAGGTCGACGGGTGCGCTCACGATGCGTACCTCGCCTCGAGCGCGTCGAAGCAGGGCTTGCCGACGGCGCCTTGGCGCTCGTCCCAGGTGGCCATCGAACCGAGGAGATTGGCGCTGGTCCCCGACTCGCGCAGCTCGGTGAACGCCTGGGTGAGCGCGCGCTGGGCGCAGCGCAGCGCAGCGTTGGCGTACAGCACGAGCGAGAAGCCCATCTCACCAAGCTCCTGCAGCGGAAGCATCGGCGTCGCCCCGCCCTCGACCATGTTGGCAACCTGCGGGGCGTCGATCCGCTCGCAGATGACCCGCATCTCGTCTGTGGACGTCGGTGCCTCGACGAAGATGAGGTCGGCGCCCACCGAGTGATAACGCGCTGCCCGCTCGAGCGCGGCCTCGAAGCCCTCGACGGCCCGAGCGTCAGTACGGGCGATGATCAGCGTTCCGTCGGAGCGCCGAGCATCGAGAGCGGCCCGCAGCTTGCCCTCCATCTCCTCGACCGCAATCACGGCCTTGCCGGAGAAATGCCCGCACTTCTTCGGGAACACCTGGTCCTCGAGCTGGATGGCCGCCGCCCCTGCCCGCTCGAGCCGTCGCACGACCCGCATCACGTTGATCGCGTTGCCGAAGCCCGTGTCCGCGTCGACGACAAGCGGGATGCTGACAGCCTCGGAGAGCGCGCCGACGTGGTCGACGAGCTGATCGGCGGTCACCAGGCCGATGTCCGGCACGCCGAGGCGGGAGTTGGCCAAACCGGCTCCGGTGACATAGACCGCCTCGAACCCGGCGGCGGCGGCCAGGCGTGCGCTGAATGCGTCATAGACGCCGGGGAGCAGCAGCGGCCGGCGATCGGCACGAGCGGCCGCGATGAGCTCGGCGACTGAGCGAGCCGAATCGGCGGTGTGGTCCACGGCGCAGACCCAACCACATGCCGACGGCGGTTGTCAACTGTTGACAAGTCACTCGCCCAGCGATTAGCTTGCAGCGCGCCGACGCCGGCGACGCCCTCAGATGACCGATCGCCGATCGTCGTCCTCGCGCCGAGCAGCGCTGCCGCCGACGCGCGACCTAGACCACCTCATGGAGGAGTGACTTGCCAACGCCGCATCCCTCGGGCGACTTCGACACCAAAGTCGATGTCCTGATCGTCGGCGCCGGAGGCGCGGGACTCACCGCCGCCCTCGCCGCCCACGAGGCCGGCGCCAGCGTCGCCGTTCTGGAGAAGTCCGATCGCGCGGGGGGCAACACCGCGTTGTCCACCGGTTCGGTTCCGGGGGCCGGAACCAGATATCAGGCCCAAGCCGGGATCGAGGATTGGCCCGAGCGCATGGCCGAAGATCTGCTCCGTCAGAGCGGGCCGCACGACGCCGCGTGGCTCGTCCACCGTCTGGCCGCTGAATCGGCCGGCCTGGTCGAATGGTTGCGTGACGGGATCGGTATCGAGCTCGAGCTCATCACCGACTACAAGCACGTCGGTCATTCCGTGCCTCGCCTGCACGCACCTCGCAGCCGGCGCGGCCGCGATCTCGTCAACGACCTCCTCCGCGCCGTCGGCGAGCGCGAGATCCCCCTCGCGCTCGGCAACCCGGTACAGGATCTCCTCCTCGACGACGACGGCGAGGTCACCGGCGTGCTCGTGCGTGGAGACCGCACCCAGCAGAGTCGGCTGGGCGCCGCGAGCGTCGTGCTGGCGGCCAACGGCTTCGGGGGCAACCGGGAGATGCTGCGGCGATACTGCCCCGACATCGCCGAGGCCGAGTACTTCGGCGCCCACGGCTCGACCGGCGAAGCGATCGTCTGGGCGTGCGAGCTCGGCGCCAGGCTGGAGAACATCGGCGCCTATCAGGCCTACGCCGCCGTCGCCTATCCGCACGGCTCGCTCACGAGTTGGACGACGGTTGAGATGGGCGGCGTGCTCGTCAACGCCGACGGCATCCGCTTCGGCGACGAGACGATCGGCTACTCGGGGTTCGCCGCCGACGTGCTGAGCCACGGCGGTCAGGCCTGGGTGTTGTTCGACGAGCGGATCCGCGATTACGTGGCCGGTAACGAGATCGAGTTCCGGGAGCTGGTCGAGCTCGGCGGGGTGCACACCGCTGCCGATCCCGGGGAGCTGGCCGCCCGCTTCGGTCTGCCGATCGAGGCGCTGGTCGCGACGATCGATGAGGTTCGCCGCGACGCGGCCGCAGACACTCCGGATCGCTTCGGGCGCAGCAATTTTGGCTTCGGGCCGCTGACGCCGCCCTACTCGATGTGCCGCACCACACCTGGCCTGTTCCACACCCAGGGCGGCGTCGCCGTGGACCCCGACGCCCGCGTGGTCCGCGACGATGGCAGCCCCATCCCTCGGCTGTTCGCCACTGGCGGCGTAGCGGTCGGGGTCAGTGGCCGGACCGGCGGGAGAGGCTATAGCTCGGGCAACGGCCTGCTCAGCGCGATGGGCCTCGGCCGGCTGGCCGGCGCCGCCGCAGCTCGCGTCCCGCCCTCGCGATGAGCGATCGTGGGGCGGTACGCGCCTCACCCTGCGGCCCTGCCCGCGGGGGACTGACGATGGCGGCCGGCCAACCTGCAGCTGTGCGTGCCTGATCGAGGCCGGACAGCGGGGAGTGGGGGTGGATCGTATACCGTTGCACACAGGGTTCATGGCCGACACGAGCACTGCACCGAGGTCGCCGGTGGGCGGCGGGCAGACCGAGACGCGCGACGCGACAGCGGTCGGCCACAGCCCAGGCAACTGGGAGACCGCGCTGGCCGACGGGCTGCTGAGCGCCGGCTGCGACGCCGCCGTCGTCGTGCCTGACAAGCGACTCGAACCGATCGTCGCGCGCTTGCGCGCCCGGCGGCTGCCGATTCGGACACTGACGCAGGAGGAGGAGTGCGTTGCCTACGCCGGCGGGCAGGTCCTGGCGGGCGGGCGGCCGATCGTGCTGATGCAGTGCTCGGGCCTCGGGAACGCGCTCAACGCGCTCGCGTCGTTCATCCTCCCCTACGGCCTCGGTGTCCCGCTGGTGATCTCGATGCGCGGCACGCTCGGCGAGCGCAACCCAGCACAGATCCCGATGGGCCGCGCGACGGCGCCAGTGCTGGCAGCGCTGGGCATCCAGGCGTTCGCTCTGACGAGCCCGCAGCAGGCGCCGTTCATGGCCCGGAGCATCGTCGACATGGCCGGCGCCGGCCTGACGGCGGCGATCCTGCTGGGCCAGGAGCTGGAAGCTCACTCGCGTCCTCAGGGTGCACGGTGAACGTCCTGGAGGCGGTCCAGGCGCTGCTCGATCGCCGCCCCGACGCGCTCTACGTCGCCGCGCTCGGCACCTCGACGTCCGCCCTGCGCACCGTCAGCTCTGATGGCCCACACCTGTACTTCGGCGGCGCGATGGGCTCGGCGACGCCCGCAGCTCTCGGGATCGCCGAGCGGGTCGCTCCCCGGCTGGTGATCGCCGTGGTCGGCGACGGCGAGCTGCTGATGGGGACACGCACGCTGTGGTCGATCGCCGGAGTGCGTCCGACGAACCTGCTCGTCGTGGTCATGGCCGACGGCAGGTACACGATGACCGGCGGCCAGCGAATCGAGGCGCCACCGGTGTTCGCCGAGCCGGCGGCGGCGATTCCCGGCATCAACGCGTGCCGCGCGACCTCGGTGAGCGCCCTGGCGCAAGCGATCGAGGCGCTGCCGCTCCCCGGGGTGATCGAGGCGGTTCTCGGCCAGGCGGTGAAGCCCTCGGCGAGCCCGTTCGTGGAACCGCACCGAGTGCGCTTCGCCTTCGAGGCAGAGATCGCCCGTGGAAACGCCTCGGGCTGGAGGCCGCGCGCCGCGGCAGTGACCGTCACCGACCCCGAGCCGCGGTTCGCGCCGCACGCAGGAGGGCGCGCCGGGGCAATGGCCGTGATCGACCCCGAGCCGCGGTTCGCGCCGCATGCGCAGGAGGGCGCGCCGGGGCAATGACCGTGATCGACCCCGAGCCGCGGTTCGCGCCGCATGCGCAGGAGGGCGCGCCGGGGCAATGACCGTCACCGACCCCGAGCCCCGGTTCCAGCCTTCTGCCCATGGCCGCCCGCCGGCCCTGGCGTGCGACACCATGGTCGCGACGAGCCAGCCGACGGCGACCGCTGCGGGGCTGCGTATGTTGAGGGCGGGCGGCAACGCGGTCGACGCCGCCCTGGCCGCGGCCGCCGTGCTCTGCGTGAGCGAGCCGATGTCGACCGGGCTGGGCGGTGATCTGTTCGCGCTGGTCTGGCGCGAGGGCGAGCTGATCGGGCTCGATGCCGCGGGTCCGGCGCCCCGCCGCGCGCCGGCCGGGAGCGTCCCCGAGCAGTGGGGGCCCCGGTCGATCAACGTCCCGGGTGCCGTCGCCGGGTGGGCGGCCCTCGCCGAACGCTACGGACGGCTGGGGCTCGCCGAATGCCTCTCCGACGCCGTGACGCTCGCGCGCGAGGGGTTTGCCGTCGGCGCTCGCTGTGCCCGTGTCTGGCAGTCCTCCAGCCGACTCCCGGCGGATTTTGCACCGGCGCCCGACTGCGGTGAGCGCGTCAGCTTCCCGCAACTCTCGGCGACGATCGCGGCGATCGCCGAGGGGGGCGCGGACCGGTTCTACAGCGGCGCGGTGGCCGAGGCGATCTGCGCGGCGAGCTGGCTCGAGCTCGATGACCTTCAGGCGATGCGCGCGCGCTGGGTCGAGCCGCTTCAGGCCCAGCTATCACGGCCACGAGATCGTGGAGCTGCCGCCGCCTACGCAGGGCGTCGCGGTGCTCGAAGGCCTGTTGCTGCTGGCCGGTACGCCCGGCACTCTCGCCGACCGGATCACGTGCTCCCGGCTTGCGCTCGAGGATGCCCTGAGGGAGGTTCGCGACGATGCCGACGTCTCCCATCTGCTGGAGCCCGCCGCGATCGCTCAGCGGCTCGGACAGTCCTCGGCGCGCATCACCGAGCCCGCCGGCGGCACGGTCCACCTCTGTGTCGTGGACTCCGATGGCATGGCCGTGTCACTGGTGCAGAGCCTGTACGAGAGCTTCGGCTCGGGCGTCGTCGCGCCGGGGACCGGCGTCGTGCTCCAGAACCGCGGTGCCTGCTTCGCCGTCGAGGGTGGGGTGAGACCGGGACGCCGTCCCTACCACACGATCATTCCCGGAATGATCATCCGCGACGGCAAGCTGCTGGGGCCGTTTGGCGTCATGGGCGGGTTCATTCAGGCCCAGGCTCATCTCCAATTCCTGCATAGCCTGCTCGACGACGGCGTCGACCCGCAGGCGGCACTGGACCGGCCGCGCTTCCGCGTCGACGGCGAGCGGGTGCTGCTCGAGCGGGGGCTGTGGGACCAGGCACCGGCGGTCCGCGAGCTCGGCCTGGAGCCCGTCCGCGAATCGAGGATCGAAGTGTTCGGCGGTGGGCAGGCCATCGTGCGCACCGCCCATGGCACGCTGATCGGCGGCTCAGACGGCCGCAAGGACGGCTACGCGGCCGGCTGGTGAGCCCGAGCGGCTACCCGGCGGCGCGCAGGTGCTCCTTGGCGACTGCGGCGACCAGCGAATAGTTCGTGTCGACCATGTTGCCGACGTAGCACTCGCCCAGCTGAGTGAGTAGCTGGTAGGCGTCGAGGCGCTCGAAGCCGTGGTCGCTGGCGATCCACTCGACCAGTTCCGTGTAGGCGATGCGCGCCGCGTCCTCCATCGGGCGGGCGCTGCCGACGGTCATGAGCTTGGTCGGTGACTCGATCCGCGGCCACTGGATCGCCTGATCCTTGATCAGGTCGAAGGTCAGCACCGAGCGGGCACTGATCTCGAGCGCCACCCCGCACAGCTCTCCATCGCCCTGGCAGCCATGCGCGTCCCCGGTGTAGAACAGGGCACCGGGCGTCCGCACCGGTAGATAGACCGTGTTGCCCGGGCAGGTATCGCGCACGTCCATGTTGCCACCGTGATTGAACGGCGTCAGCGCGGAGATCGCCTCCAGCTCCGGCGCCGTGCCGATCGTGCCGAGAAACGGTCGTAGCGGCACCGCGATGCGATCGCGATAGCGGAACACCCCGTCGCTCAACTGGTAGAAGTAGAGGCGCTCGGGGAGGGGATCGTGCAGCAGGCGCGTCGCCGCCGTCGCCGTCAGACCGCCGAAGTACGGGACGAACGCACTCACCGCCCAGTCGCGAGTGGGCTCGATCGACTCGATCCGCACCGCCAGCGTGTCGCCCGGCTCGGCCCCGTCGACGTAAATCGGGCCGGTCTGGGGATTGAGATAGGACCCGAGGACCCGGCTGGGCAGATCCTCCTCCGTCGTGATCCGGCCCTCGAACGCATCCTCGGTGTGGATCGCCACCGTTTCACCCGGCGCAACGCTGGCGATCGGCTCGGCATACGGCGAAAAGACGTAGTTGTACGGACCTTCCTGCCTCAGTTCACGCATGATGCCTGTACCTCCTGGGTTCGGCGGGTCGCGCGCGGGCGGCCCGCTGATTCGCGTTTCTCCGCGGGCCTGCGCCCGCACTCCGTATCACCTCACCAGCGCCCACCACCGCCGGCGCCGCGCGGAACGGTATACAGTCGCATCCAACGGCGCGCAATCGCCCCACGGGCGCCGCGCCGGTTCGCGTTTCCGACCCCGGCATGGAGTGGAGAAGATGAACGACGACCTGTTCGAAACCGGACTGGCGATCCGCCGTGAGGTCCTCGGGGCCGAATACGTGGACGCCAACCTGGCGAACGCCGACGACTTCACGCGCGACTTCCAGCGCCTGCTCACCGAGTACTGCTGGGGCGCGGCCTGGGGCCGCAAGGCGCTCAGCCGTCGCGACCGCAGCCTGCTGAACCTGGCCATGCTCGGCGCCCTGAATCGTCCCGCGGAGCTGAAGATGCACCTCCGCGGAGCGCTGACGAACGGCTGCACACGCGACGAGATCGAGGACACCCTGATCCAGCTCTCCGTCTACGCCGGGATCCCTGCCGGCGTCGAGGCGTTCAGGATCGCCCGCGAGGTGTTCGCCGACGTCGATGCCAGCGCCGACGCGCCACCGCGAGGCTGATTCTGCGGTTATTCGTTCGCCTGACGGCGGTTGCTCGGCCTCTCACGCGCAGCGGCGACTCGTCGCAGCGGGGCCGCTTGGCTCTGGCGCTCAGGTGCCTGCGTTGACGTAGCGTCCGCGCGGAGCACCGATTGGTGAGCCCTCGTCCAATACGACCTGTCCGCGCAGCAGGGTGAGCACGGGCCAGCCGGCCAGCTCCATCCCGGCGAACGGCGTGTACTCCTGGGCCGAGAGCAACAGCTCCGGCGTGACCGTCCTGATTGTGTCCATGTCGAGAATCGCCAGATCGGCATCGGCGCCAACGGCAATCTGGCCCTTTCGCGGCGCCAGTCCGAAGGCCCGCGCGGGATTGGCCGCGACCAGTTCGACGACGCGCCCAGGCGCCATTCCGCGGCGCGCGCCCTCGGTGAGCAGGTAGGGGTAGAGCAGTGCCGAGCCGCCGAATCCGGGCTGCGCCGCCCACATGTCGCCCTCCTTGAGCGATTCCGAGCAGCACGCGTGGTCGGAGACGACCCAGTCGATCTGGCCGGCGAGCACTCCCGCCCAGAGGGCCTCGCGGTCGGCCTCCGAGCGGATCGGCGGGTTGACCTTGCCGCGCTGGTCGTCATAGGTCTCGTAGCTGAGGGCCAGGTGGTGCGCCGTGGTCTCCAGGCGCACGTCGAGCTGGGGCTGGGAGTGGCGCAGCTCCACCCCGGCGTCGAGGGCTTCCCCGCTCGAGAGGTGCAGGAGGTTGACCGGACAGCCGGTCGCCGTTGCGAGCACACCGGCCTCGCCGATCGCCAGCCGTTCGGTCAGCGCCGGCCGAGCCTCGCTGTAGGCCTCCAGGCCGCTCAGCGTCGCCGCCGTCCTCACGCGCTCCATGAACAGGCGGATCAGCTCTGGCTGCTCGGCGTGGATCGACAGCGAGCGCCGTCGGTTCTCGCCGCGCGCGGCGAGCTCGGCCACCGCCTCCATGATCGTGTACAGGTGCCCGAGGTCGTAGTTGTCCGACATCCGTTCCTGGCTCGCGTCACCCACCCCGGCGAGGTCGAGGCCCTTGTAGAACATGTAGTACTTGAACGAGTTGATTCCGTGGGTTTCGACCAGACGCGGGATCTCGCTCACCTGGGCCTCGGTCATCGGCGCCAGGTGAAAGGCGTAGTCGGTGTGGGCGTGACCGGCCATCTCCTGGAGCACCTCGGGAAAGATCTCCTCGTAGCTGCCGGTCCGATTCAGATAGTGACTGCCGGTGCGGAAGTAGCTGATCATGGTCGTGACGCCGCCGCGCAGCGCCGAGCGGGTCTCGCTCTCAGCGTCCTCGGCCAGGCTGCGGTAGATGCCCAGATGGCAGTGCGCGTCGACGGCGCCCGGGACGACCAATCGCCCGTCGGCGTCGATCACATCGGCCGCCTCGCCCAGATCGGTCCCCAGGGCGACGATCCGCCCGTCGCGCACACCGATCTCCAGCGCGACGGTGCCGCGGCGCCCGAGCACCACCTGTCCCCCGCGCACGATCAGGTCGTAGCCTGTGCCGTGCGGGGTGGATTCAGGGGCGGAGGAGCTCATTCCGGTCAGCGGAACATCTTGACAGGCGAGCCTACCGGGATAAGCTGGCCACCGTCAACCGCGGCTTTGGACGTGTTCCTGTGAGCGGAACGCTCTTCCTGCATCCTCCCGAAGTCCACGCCACCGACGGCACCCAGAGCGCCGAGCGCGTCGCCGAGGTGCTGCTGGCGGTGGCCGACGATCATCCGCGCGCGGGCGTCAGCGACATCGCGCGGCGGCTCGGGTTGAGCAAGGCGGTCGTCCACCGCATCCTGCGCTCGCTGGCCCAGCGGGACCTGCTGGCGCCGGCGCCCGACGGCGCCTACCGGCTCGGCCCCGCTGCCGCGGGCGTGGGAGCCGCCGTGCTGCGTGACCTCGACCTACGTGTCGTGGCGATGCCCAGCCTGCGCTCGCTGGCGATCCGGACGGGCGAGACGGCGACGCTGTCGGCGCTCGTCGGGAACGCCCGGCTGTACCTGGAGCAGGTGGTGAGCGCCCAGCAGATCCGGATGGAGGTCCAACTCGGCCGTCGCTTCCCGCTCCACGCCGGAGCCAGCGGCAAGGCGATCCTGGCCGCGGCCCCCGCGGACCTGCGCCGCCGGATCCTGGAGAGCCGACTCGAACCGCTCACGCCGCGGACGATGGTGGATCCACAGCGGCTCAGTCGTGAACTGCGCCGCATCAGTCGCAGCGGGATTGCGATCTCCCGCGGGGAGCGCCAGCCCGGCGCGGGCAGCGTCGCGGCGGCGGTGTTCGGCCTCCATGGCGACGTCGTCGGAGCGGTCAGTGTGTGCGGTCCGGCGGCGCGCTTCGACGAGGCCACGTGTGCGCGGCTGGCGCCGATCGTCACCGCCGCGGCCGCCGAGATCGATGCCCGACTGGGCGCGGGCGCGATCGACGAGACGGCCGTCGAGCGGGCGAGCGCTCGATGAGCGACTTCGCCACCGCGCTCGGCGACGCCCGCGTCTACGACCTCTCCCAGTCGTTACACGACGGCATGCCCTCCTCGCCCAGTCATCCTGGCTTTCGGAAGGTCCTGCATCGTCGTCATGGCGATGTGGTCCGAGACGATGGCGGCTCGGCGGCGGCGGACCTGCTGGTGATGGGAACCCACTCGGGCACACACATCGACGCCCTCGCGCACGTGTCCCAGGACGGTCGCCTGCATGGCGGCGCCG
Source organism: uncultured Solirubrobacterales bacterium (assembly GCA_963838535.1). Lineage (GTDB taxonomy): Bacteria > Actinomycetota > Thermoleophilia > Solirubrobacterales > Solirubrobacteraceae > Palsa-465. The sequence goes on along the minus strand of CAWIRN010000034.1, from coordinate 92,740 downwards.
ACGCGGCGCATGCGCAGTCCGGCGGCACATTCACGAGCCATGGCATCGAAGAGCTCGAGCCGCTGGTCGGTCCCGCGGTCCTCCTCGATGTGGCCGCGGCCGCCGGTGTCGACGTGTTGACGGGTGGCCACGGGATCGACGGCGAGCAACTGGAGGCGGCCGAGCGCTTCGGCGGACATAGGCTGGCGGCGGGTGACGTTGCGCTCGTGCGCACAGGCTGGGCTCGGAACTGGGGTGACGCGGAAGCCTTCATTGGCCTGGCCAGCGGCGTCCCCGGAGTCAATGAGGCCGGGGCCCAGTGGCTGGCGGGTCGCGGGGTCCGCGCGACGGGGTCCGACACGCTGGCGTACGAGATGATCGTGCCGGGCGAGGGGCACCGGCGTCTGCCGGTGCACCGGATCCTGCTCGTCGAGCACGGGATCCCGATCATCGAGATGCTCGACCTCGAGCGGCTCAGTGCGGATCGGGTCTACCGGTTCGGCTTCGTGCTGGCACCGCTGCGGCTGATCGGCGCGACCGGCTCCCCGGTCCGTCCGCTGGCGCTCCTCTCACCGTGAGCCAGACGCTCGTGCAGCGGCTCGCTGGCTCTCCGGTCGGTACGAAGGCGCTCCTCTCACCGTGAGCCAGACGCTTGTGCAGCGGCTCGCTGGCTCTCCGGTCGGTACGAAGGCGCTCCTCTCACCGTGAGCCAGACGCTGGTTCAGCGGCTCGCCGGCTTTGCCGCCGCGCCATTGCCGGCCGACCAGGCCGTCGAGATCCGCAGCGACGTTCGCCGCCGGGTGCGCGACCTGCTCGGCGTGGCGCTGGCCGGAAGCGACAGCGAGCCCGCGGGCGTGGCGGCGGGCGTGATCGAGCGCTGGGGCGGACGGGAGGAGTGCGGGCTCATTGGCCGCGCAGGGCGCTTTCCGGCGCCGGCCGCGGCGCTGTTCAACGGCACCGCGGCCCACGCACTGGACTTCGACGACACCCACCTGCCCTCGGTGCTGCACCCGAGCGCCTCGGTGGTGCCCGCAGCGCTCGCCGCCGCCCAAGCGGCGGGGCGCGGCGGAGCGGAGCTTGTCCACGCGGTGGCGATCGGCGACGAGATCTGCGCGCGCCTCGGGATGGCCGGCTACGACGCCGGGGCACGGGCCTCGGTGTTCTTCGAACGAGGCCTGCACGCCACGTCGATCTGCGGCACGATCGCCTCGGCCGCCGCGGCGGGAGTCCTGTTCGGCCTCGGTCCCGACGGCCTCGCCCACGCGATGGCGATCGCCGCGAGCATGGGGGCCGGCATCCTGGAGGCCAACCGCACCGGCGGCACAGTGAAGCCGTTGCATTGTGGCTGGGCGGCGCATAGCGGGGTGAGCGCCGCCGAGCTGGCCCAGGGCGGCCTGACCGGGCCGCCCACCGCGCTGGAGGGGCGATTCGGCTGGTTGCAAGCCTTCTGCGGCGACCGCGCGAACCCTGACGCGATCACCGACGGACTAGGCGAGCGCTGGGAGCTGCTGCGGACGCATTTCAAGCCCTACCCGGCCAACCACTTCACCCACGCGGCGATCGACGCCGCGCTGATCCTCCGCCACCGCGGCCTGACCGCCGAGGACCTGGAGCAGGTCGAGCTCGGCGTGGCTGGGCCGACGCTGCGCACGATCGCCGAGCCCGCGGCGGAGAAGGCACGGCCGCCCAGCGGGTATGCCGCCCGCTTCAGCGGACCCTTCACGTTCGCCGCAGCGATGTGCGCCGGCGGCGGCCTGGGCGTCTCCATCGAGGACTTCAGCGATGCGATGGCGACCGAGTCGCGGCGACTCGAGCTCGCTGCCCGCGTCACCTGTGTCGCCAACGCCGAATGCGAGGCGATCTTCCCTGACGAGCTGCCGGCGATCGTTCACGCGCGGACCCGCGGCGGCGAGCATCACGAGGTCCGTGTTCTCGCCAACCGCGGCGGCCCCGGTCATCCGCTCACCGACGACGAGCTGGCGCTGAAGTTCCGGGGCAACGCCCGCCCCGCTCTGGCCGACGACGGGCGGGTCGCTCAGCTGTCCGAGGCGCTCGAACGGCTCGAGGAGTTGCCCGACATCGGAGCACTACTCACGCTCGCCGCGCCAGCGCCCCTCGGTCCGAGCTAGCGCCCCCGGTTTGAGCTAGCGCCCGCCGTCCGAGCTAGCGCCCCCGGTCCGCGCTAGCGCCCGCCGTCCGAGGTAGCGCCCCCCGTCCGCGGCCGCTCGTGGCGGAAGTGAGCGCGTCGCGAAGGGCTCGCCGGGCAGATTCACCTGTAAAACGTCCCTCAGGAAGCAGGAGGCTCCGTTTTGGGCCCCAATCGACTTTTTTGGATCCTCGGATTGGTTGGCTTTACAGGCAAATATGTCAGAAATATGACCTTCTGGACCCCGCGCGGGCCGGAGCACCGGCTCCACTCGCCGGGCGAGCATTGTTCCCGCCCGTCCGCTGTGAGAGTGGGACAAATCGCACCCAACCCACGATTCGAGGGAGGGTGTGTGTGTCAGGGCCCGCTAGGCGGCATGTATCGCGAGCACCCCCCCGGTTCGAGGCGGGAAAGTGAACTATTGCCCACCCCGCCGCCGCGGGCCACCCACCTCCGCGCGTCCATACGCGCCCGGGAACCCGATCGCACGTCCTTCAGCCCGGAACCGCGCGACGACAGCGGCGCGCACTCGCCGACCGGCCGCCACCGCACGACCAAGCGCCCCGCACCCGTCTACCGGCCCCGAACCGTACGACGACAGCGCCGCGCACTCGCCGACCGGGCGGCACGGTACGACCACAGCGCCTCGCACCCGTCTATCGGCCCGGAGTCGTACGACCACAGTGGCCGGTTTAGGCGAGGAAGTAGGCCTTGTTGAGGGGCAGTTCCGACGCGGGGGCGAGGGTCACGGCCTGGCCGTCGATCCGCACCTCGCGCCGGTCTCCGTCGACGACCACCGCGGGAGTGACGCCGTTGCGGATGAGATCGCGCTTGCGTATGGTGCGGGTGCCGTGCACGACGCCGATCGGCCCGCTCCAGCGCGAGCGCAGGTTGGCCTGCGCGGACCCGGCGACGAACACGGTCGCGAGGCGCTGGGGACCCCGGCCCAGGCTGCCCCATAGGCCACCCTGGACGATCGGCTCGCAGAGACGGGTGGAACCGCTGCCCGAGGCGAGTGGGCCCCACACGGGGAAGCCGGCCTTGAGCACCAGCGCCGGCTTGGCGGCGAAGAACGCGGGGCGCCACAGCACGACGTCGGCGATCCGGCCCGGGCGCAGCGAACCGACATGGTCCGCCACCCCGTGCACGAGGGCCGGGTTGATCGTCAGCTTGGCCAGATAGCGCAGGATGCGCTCGTTGCCCTCCCGCTCGTTGCCCTCCCGCTCCGCCCTCCCGCTCGTTGCGGTCCCGCTCGCTCGCCGGCGCGGCCCTCTGCATCACGTGAGCCAGCTGCCAGGTGCGCCGGGTCACCTCGCCGATCCGTCCCATCCCCATCGAGTCGGAGCTCATGATGCTGATCGCGCCAAGGTCGTGGAGTACCGACTCGGCGGCGATCGTCCAGGCCCGGATACGACCCTGCGCCGCCTGTAGGTCGTTGGGGAACAGCGGGCTCAGCCGATGGACGGTGCGAATCATCAGGTCGTGCTCGGCCACCACGTTCTCGCCGTAGGGCACCGTCGGGGTGGTCGAGGATGGCAGGACATGGGGCTGGGCGACGAGCTCGAGCAGGTTGACCGGACCGCCGCCGCAGCCCTCGACGTGGTAGGCGTGGACCGCGCGCCCGTCGATCGCCGCGAGCGTCTCTTCCAGCGTCGCCGACTCACCCAGCCCGTCGGCGTGGAGCGCGACCTGGATGTCGTGGCGTTCGGCCGCCGCCAGCGCGGCATCGACCACCTGCGGGGAGGCGCCGAGGTCCTCGTGGACCTTCAGCGCACCCGCTCCAAGAGCGATGAGTTCGTCCAGGAACGCCGGGTTGGCCGTGCTCGCGCGGAGGATCGGGATCAGGTTCAGGGGCACCGCCGACCAGGCCGCGAGCATCGCGTCGAGGTTGCCGCGCGGGTTGATCCCAAGGTCGAATGCCCCGGAATAGCCCATCGCGGCGATCGTCGTGGTGCCGGCGGCCAGCGCGGCGGGCACGATCTGGGGCCCGATCAGATGGACATGGCTGTCCACCGCACCGGGGGTCGCGATCAGTCCTTCCCCCGGGATCACCCCGGTGGCGGCGCTGATCGGCACCGAGACGGCGGGGTCGACCTGCGGATCACCGGCGCGCCCGAGCGCAATGACGCGGCCGCCGCGGATCCCGATCGAGGTCTTGCGCACGCCGAGGATCGGATCGAGCAGCACCACGTTCGTGATGCACACGTCGAGTGCCTCCTCCAGGGCGAGCTCGCCGGTGCTCAGCTGCCCTTCGCGCACCGTCTTGCCCATCCCGACCAGCGGCTCAGAGCCAGGACGATTGTCATCGGCCTCCACGGTGGCCAACAGGTCGGTGTCGGCCAGTCGGATGCGGTCGCCGGTGCTGGGGCCGTAGAGCGACGCGTACTGCGCTCGGCTCAGTCCCACACCAACTCCACGGCGACCGTCTCGCCCCGCGGGATCCGCACGCTCGCGCCCGCGGGCAACCGCGGCCGTGCGCCGTCCAGTCCGGTCCGCGGAAACTCGAGCGTCGGGCTCGCGCGGGCAACCGGGAAGTGTGAGGTGAGGTAGGCGTCAAAGCGCCCGCGGTTGGTCACCATCACCGTCCGGGACCGCGCCACCGCCGCGACCGGTGCCGGCCCCGGCGCCACGATCACCTCTCCGGGCACAGCCCCGCCGGGCCCGCCCTCACCGGGCCCGCCCTCACCGGGCGCGACCTCACCGGGCGAGACCTCACCGGGTTCGACCTCACCGGGCGAGACCTCACCGGGCGAGACGTCGCCGGGTTCGACGTCGCCGGGTTCGACCTCGCCGGGTTCGACCTCGCCGGGTTCGACCTCACCGGGCGCGACCCCGCCGGGTTCGACCTCGCCGGGCTCGACCCCGCCGGGTTCGACCTCACCGGGCGAGACCCCGCCGGGCGCGACCCCGCCGGGCGCGACCCCGCCGGGCGCGATTCCGCCGGGCGCGACCCCACCGGACGAGATATCGTCGGTCAATCGGCCACCAGCCCTTCGAGCGTCACCAGGCGGCTGCCGTCCCCGAAGGTCGCTTCGACTTGGAGCGGCCCCTCCAGCAGCTCGGCGACCCCGCGCTCGAGCTGGTCGCGGCGCAGCAGCCCGCGCGCCGCGACGGTGACCTCGGCGTAGCTGGCGCCGGCGCGGGCTCGCTCGAGCACGACGTCGCTGGCCAGCGCGACGCAGTCCGGATGGCTGAGAAGCATCCCCTCGCGCAGTCGCCGGCGGGCGAGCTCGGAGGCGCTGAACACCAGCAATCGCTCGAGCTCGCGTGGGGACAGCTGCATCAGGCGGCGACCGTCGCGCCGACCGTCAGGTGCCGGCCGTCGCTCGGCGCACCGGTGACCTGACCCTCGGCGTAGACGACCTTTCCCCGCAGCACGGTGTACTCCGGGAACACGCGCAGCTCCATTCCCTCGAACGGCGACCAGTTCTCCTGGTCGTGGTACTCGAGCTCGCTCGCGCTGACCACCCGCCGCCCGTTGGTCTGGACGATCGCGAAGTCGGCGTCGGCGCCGATGGCGATCTCGCCCTTGCGAGGGTGCAACCCGAACAGCTTGGCCGGCCTCGTGCTGACCAGCTCGGCGACGCGCGTGATCGGAATCCGGTGCTCGTGGACAGCCAGAGTCGCGAACACCGGGAAGAACAGCTGCACACCGTTGCCCGCCCCGGGCGACTGCTCCCAGATGTCGGAGGAGAGCGTCTTGGGCAGCGGGGCATGGTCGCTGGCGATGCTGTGCACGTCTCCGTCGCGGACCTGACGCCAGAGCCACTGCACCGACTCGTCCTCGCGCGTCGGCGGATTCCACTTCAGCCGCATATCGGCGAGCGCCTGCTCCTTGGTGGTGGCCAGATAGTGGTGACAGGTCTCGGCCCAGACGTCGGCCCCACGGCGACGCGCGGCCGCGATGGCCTCGACGGTCTGCGGCGAGCTGGCGTGGGCGATCACCACGCGGGCACCGGTGACCTCGGCGACCAGCGCGACGATCTGCGCGGCGGCGACCTCGCTGTACCACGGCCGCGCCTCGTCCCAGGCGGCCATGTCGGTGCGGCCCTCGGCCATCAGACGGGCGGTCTCCCAGTCAACGATCGGCGCGTGCTCGCAGTGGACCGTCGTGGTGCGCCCGAGCGCGACCGCGCGGCGCAACGCGTCGAGCAGCTGGCCGTCGTCGACGCCGGGATACATACCTGGGGGCGCGACGCCCCCGGTGAACAGCTTGAATGCCGCCACCCCGAGCTCGGCCATCGCCGTCATCTCGTCGGGATCCTCGGCCAGGTAGCCGCCGAAGCTGGCGTAGTCGACGTGGCAGTTGCCGCGGATCTGCTCGAGCTTGGTGCGCAGTGCCTCGGCAGTGAGCGATGGCGGCTTGTCGAGCGGCATGTCGACGATCGTCGTCACGCCACCCTGAATCGCGCCGCGGGAGGCGTTCTCGTAGGTCTCCCAGCCGTAGTTGTGGAAGGCGTGGAAGTGCTCGTCGATCGCGCCCGGCATCACCAGCAGCCCGGACGCCTGGATCGTCTGGGCGGCGTCGATGGCCTCGTCGGCGAGCATCGTGATCCGCCCGTCGCTGACACCGATGTTCACCTTCACCACGTCGCTGCCGATGATGGCCTCGCCGCCGACGATGGCCAGATCCTGTTGGGTCATTCCTGCCTCCTGGGCTTGCCGTCCCCCACGGGGACGGGGTCGATGGGTTCCCCGGCGCAGAACGCGAGCACCGCGTCGGTCAGGCCGGAGTACTGACGCTCCAGCGTGCCGTCGGTCAGCCACGAGATGTGGGGGGTGACGATCAGGTTCGGGACGCGCCCCAGCTCCAGGGCCCGTTCGGGCGACAGCGGCTCGCCGGCGACGACGTCCAGGCAGGCGCCGCCGAGACGGCCGTCGCGGAGCAGCTCGCACAGCGCGTCGGTGTCCAGCACCTCTCCGCGCGCGGTGTTGATCAGGAACGCGTCGGGGCGCATGAGGGCCAGCCGGCGCGCGTCGAGCAGTAACCGCGTGTCCGGCGTGAGCGCGACGTTGACCGAGACCACATCGGCGTCGGCGAGCAGTTCGTCGAGCTCCACCTGTTCGACACCCACGAGACCCGCGGTACGGCGCGACCATCCGAGCACACGCATGCCCAGCGCGCCGCCGAGTGTCGCCACGCGGCGGCCGATCCGCCCGAGCCCGACCACGCCAAGCGTCTGGCCGGCCAGGTTGGTGCCGGCAAACGCGGTGAAATCCCACGCCCCGCCGCGCGTGCTGGCCGCCGCCTCCGCGAGCCTGCGTCGGGCCATCAGCACGGCCCCCAATGTGTACTCGGCCACCGCCACGGTCGGCGCGTCGGGCACTGCGATGACCGCGATCCCGAGCGCAGCCGCAGCGTCGACGTCGATGTGCGAGTGGCCCGCCGTGCGAGTGGCCACGAGCCCGAGTTCAGGCAGTCGCCGCAGCACGTCGGAGCCGACCGTGGTGTAGGTGTAGAGCGTGACCAGCACCGTGGCGTCCTGCGCGCGGCGGACGATCTCGTCGGCATCGGGCGTGCCGCACGCGACGCTGGTCGTCACCCGGGCGCGCAGCCGCTCCAGCCGACTCGCGTCACCCGGCTGGCCGTCCACGACCGCCACTCGGTGCTCGCGGACGGCGGCCCGACTGCCCACGCTCGCGGCCAGAGATCGTTCGTTCATGTCTCGTTGCCCCGGACGGCGGCCCGACTGCCCACGCTCGCGGCCAGAGATCGTTCGTTCATGTCTCGTTGCCCCGGACGGCGGCCCGACTGCCCACGCTCGCGGCCAGAGATCGTTCGCTCATGTCTCGTTGCCCCGGACGGCGGCCCGACTGTCCACGCTTGCGGCGAGGGACCGTTCGCTCATGTCTTCTTGCCCGGATTGAGCAGGTCCTTGGGGTCAAGCGCGGCCTTGACCGCCGCCTGCATCTCGGCCGCCACGGGCCCCCACTGGCGCTCGCCGCGTCCGCGTTTGAGCCACCCGACCCCGTGCTCGCCGGACACCGTTCCGCCCAGCGCGATCGCCAGCGTGCAGAGCTCCTCGGAGCAGCGACGAGCGCGCTCCAGCTGGGCGTGGTCTCCGGGCGCGATCAGGAAGCAGGCGTGGATGTTGCCGTCACCGGCATGGCCGAGGCTGCACGCCTCCAGCCCGTGGCGCGCGCCGATCTCCGTCACGCCGGCGACGATATCCGGGAGACGGTCGGGTGGGACGGCCACGTCCTCGCTGACCCGACCGCCCGTCACGGCGGTCACGGCGGGACCCATCCCTGCCCGCCAGCGCCACAGGGCACGTTCACCGGCGGCGTCGCTGGGCGTGAAGGCGTGCACCGCCGCGGCGGACAGCACACCGAGCGCCTCGTCGCGCAGCCGCCGGGCCTCGGCCGCCGAGCCATCGAGCTCGAGCAGCACGAGGAAGCGGGCGCTCGCCGGCAGCGAGCCCGGAAACGCGCCGCGCGAGGCATCCAGCACGCCAGCGTCGGCGTACTCCACCGCCGCCGGCATCAGACCGCTTCCGATGACCTCGGCAATCGCCGCACACCCGGCGGCGGGATCTGCGTAGAAGGCGGCGACGGAGTGCGCGGTCTCGGGTGCCGGAACGAGCCGCAGCCAGATCGCCGTGATGATGCCGAGGGTTCCCTCGGAGCCGACGAGCAGGCTGCACAGGTCATAGCCGGCGACATCCTTGCGCGTCGCACCGCCCAGTCGAACCAGCTCTCCGGGCGCGACCGCGACCTCGAGTCCCGTGACCCACCGGCCGGTGACGCCGTATTTGAAGGCGCGCGGGCCGCCCGCGTTGGTGGCCACGTTGCCGCCGATCTGCGATTGCTCGGCCGCTCCCGGGTTCGGGCCAAACAGCAGCCCGCTCTCGCGGGCCAACCGGCTGAGGTTGGCGGTGCTCAGCCCCGCCTCGACCTCGGCACGCCACCAATGCGGCTCCAGCGAACGGACCCGAGCGAGCCGCTCGAGCGACACCACGACGCCGCCGTGCACCGGTACCGCCCCGCCGGCATAGCCGGTGCCGCCGCCGCGGGGAATGATCGCCAGCTCACGCTGATAGCACCAGGCGAGAACCCGCCGAACCTCCTCCGCGTCGCCGGGCAGCACCACCGCGTCGGCCACGCCGCGCAAGCCCAGGATCTCGTAGGTGGCGTCGCGTCCGTAGGGCTCGGTATCGCCGTCTCGGACGTTGTGCGCGCCGACGATCGCCGCCAGGTCACGCGTCAGCGAAGCGACCGGCATCGCGGCCCGAGCGCTTCTAGGCGCCGGCCGGCACGAACGGTCCGGCTCGATACACGAGGCCGGGCAGGTCACGGCCCAGGACGCCGGCCAGCCATTCCGAGGTGGCGATCAGCCCGTCGAGGTCGACGCCGGTGTCGACCCCCTCGCCGTCGAGCAGGTAGATCAGGTCCTCGGTCGCGATGTTCCCCGTCGCGCGGGGCGCGAAGGGGCAGCCGCCGAGGCCGCCGATCGAGGCATCGAGAATGCTCGCGCCGTGCTCGAGGCCGGCCACAGCGTTCGCGTAGCCGTTGTTGCGTGTGTTGTGCAGGTGCAGGCCGACCGGGCGTCCGCCCGCCTGGCGCAGCGCCTCGGGCAGCAGGCGGCGCACCTGCGCGGGCACGCCGACCCCGATCGTGTCGGCGAGCATCAGCTCGTCGGCCCCGGCCGCCGCCATCCGCGCGATGTGCTCGCCGACGACGCCCGGATCGACCGGCCCCTCAAAGGGGCAGCCGAACGAGGCCCCGAGCGTCACACTGGCGCGCACGCCGGCGTCATGGGCCTGGCCGATCATCAGCTCGGTCGCCTGCGCCGCCTCGGCGAGCGTGACGCCCTGGTTGCGCTGCGCGAAGGTGTCGCTGAGCGGGTAGGCGAGGTGCAGCTCGTCCGCGCCGGCCGCCAGCGCGCGCTCCACGCCGCGCCGGTTCAGCGCCAGCGCAGCGTAGATGACGTCCGGAGCGCGGTGCAGCCCGGCGAACACGTCCTCCGTGCCGGCCATCTGAGGCACTCGTTTGGGGTTCACGAAGCTGCCGGCCTCGATCCGTGGCAGCCCGGTGGCCGCGAGGCGGTTGCAGAGCTCGGCGCGGGTCGCCGGCGAGAGGATTTCGCGATCGTTCTGGAGCCCGTCGCGCGGGCCCACGTCGCACACCGTCACGTGCATGATCACGTCCTCCGCTCAGGCCGGGGCGACGCCGGAGCCGGCGCGGCCCTCCGCCGCCATCCAGGCGTCGAAGTCGCGCCGTTCGTCGGCGATCCGCGACCGCAGGGCTTCGCCGCTCGGGCAGCGGTCCGAAGTCGAACTCGGCCACCTCGCCGCGCGCGCTGCGGGCCTGCTCGCGCGCCGCCGCGGTGGCGGTCTCGTCGACCTCGCCGCGGCGTGAGACGACCACCCCGTAGTACCGCAGGGCCGCCTCGACGCTCACCAGTCCGGCGCGCACGTCCACGCTCACCCGCTCGACCTCGCGGGTCAGCGGGTCGCCCAGGCCGCCGGCCCCGGCGGTCGAGAAGATCAGCCGGTCGCCGCGGCGCACCGGGACGTTCTCCACCTTCGAGGGCAGCTTGATCGGCTCGCCGTCGGCGACCCGAATCAGCGTCTTCTCCGACGGCGCACCGTGACGGCCGCCCTGCAGGCCCCAGGGGTACGTCTGGGCGCGATCGTCCTGGTAGGAGATGAAGCCATCGGAGAGGAAGTGGTAGGTCTTGGCCACGCCGTGGCCGCCGCGATGATAGCCGGCTCCGCCGGAGTCGATCCGGGTCTCGTAGCGCTCGACGCGCAGCGGGTAGTACTTCTCCAGGTACTCGGTCGGGACGGCCTTGAACAGCGGCCACCAGGAGTGACCGTCGAGTCCGTCGGCGAACGGGCGGGCCGGGATGCCGCCGTAGAGGATCTCCAGGATCTGGTATGTCGTTGCCCGCCTCGTCGGTGCCCGAGTAGACGAAGTTGGGGCTCGTCCCGTAGCTGCCGGAGACCGCGAAATGCTCCAGGGCCTTGGAGAACACGGCGTCGACGACGTCGAACTGGCGGGCCATCAGGCTGAGGCGGTTGCCGAGCGGGGCGGGGAACTTCGGCCGCAGCGCGCAACCGTCGGGGATCGTCACGTCGATCACGTCGTAGTAGCCGTCGTTGAAGACCAGATCCGGCGCGAAGGCCATGATCAGGAAGACCCCGGCGAACATCTTGAACATCTCGATGTTGAGCAGGAAGTTGACCGAGCCCTCGACCTGCGGATCGGTGCCCGTCCAGTCGAGGTTCAGGCGATCGCCCTCGCGCCACATCGCCAGCTTGAGCTTGATCGGACCATGGCCGAGCCCGTCGTCATCGGCGAGGTCCTCGAACTCGAACCGCTCACCGTCGGGCAGATGCGTGCGGATCAGCTCGATCAGCCCGCCCCGGGTGCGGTCGAGGATCGCGTCGCACGCCTCGAGATAGGTGTCCTTGCCGAACCGATCGCACAGCTCCAGCACCCGCGCCGCACCGGCCGCGGTGCCCGCGGCGATCGCCTTGATGTCGGCCTCGACCTGCTTGGGCATGCGGGTGTTGTGGCAGAACAGCGCCAGCAGCTCCTCGTTGAGCGCGCCGCCGGTCGTAGAGCTTCAGCGGCGGCATCCGCGTGCCCTCGTAATAGATGCTGCGCGCCGTGATCGGCATCGAGCCGGCGGCGGTGCCGCCGACGTCCATCAGGTTGCCCCACTGCGAGGCGTAGCCGACCAGGTCGCCGTCGTAGAAGATCGGGCGCAGGATCAGGAAGTCGGGCGTGTGCGAGACCGAGCCCTCGCACATGTAGGGATCGTTGAGCGCGATCACGTCGCCGTCGCGGAGCTCCTCGACGCTCGTAGGGGGAGTGCTCGAGGATCGTGTTGATCGCACTGCCGAACTGGCCGATCACCATCCGGCCGTGGCGGTCGGCGATCAGCGGGAACTGGTCGGACTGCTCGCGAATGACCGGGCTGACCGCTGTGGTCTCCAGCACCCGGTCCATCTCGTAGCGCGTGTTCGAGAGCGTGTTCTCGATGATGTCCAGCGTGATCGGGTCGATGTCGTGCTCGCGCACGAAATCGGGAAGCGGCTGTTCGGTGACGCTCATCGTCAGTTGCCCTCCAGCTTGCGAATGATGATGTTGCCGTAGCCGTCGATCGTGCCGACGTAGCCCGGCTCGATGACCGTCGTCGTGTCCTGCTGGACGGCGATCGCCGGACCGGCGACCGACTGACCCGGCTGCAGCGCGCTCACGGTCGTAGATCGCGGTCGCGTGCCACTCGCCGTCGAAGAACACATCCTCGTGGCGGTCGGCGACCGCGGCCTCGGCGACCTCGGCCGGCGCCGGCGCCGCGCGGTCCTCGGAGCCGTTGCCCGACACCGACCACGCGCACGGTGGCGATCTCGATCGGAGCGTCGAGCTCGAAGCCGTAGCGGCGGCGATGTTCCGCTTCGAAGCGGCCGCGGACCACCGCGGCGAAGCCGTTGCTGATCTCGGCGGGGTCGACGGCGCACGGAATCTGAATGTCCTGCATGTAATAGCGGCAGTCGGCGTAGAAGCTGAACGCGTGCTGGTCGGTCGGCACACCCTCGCGCTCGAGCCAGCTCGTGGCCTCCGAGCGCAGCTCGATCAGGACCGCCTCGCAGATTCTCGGCCGGCGTCTCCTCGGCGATCTGCAGGTACGTCCGCGCGAACTCGTTCTGGACCTCGGAGACCAGGAAGCCGAACGCGCTCAGCACGCCCGGGGTCGCCGGGATCACGACCGGGTCGGCGTGGATCAGCCGCCCGAGCGCGTTGGCGTGCATCGGCCCGGCCCCGCCGAAGGCCAGCAGGCCGAACTCCCGCGGGTCGAACCCGCGCTCGATGCTGACCACACGCAGCGCGGCGTGCATGTTCTCGTTGGCGATGTCGATGATCGCCTGGGCCGCCTCGGTGATGTCGACGCCGAGTCCCTCGGCGATCGTCGCGACCGCGCGGCGCGCCGGCCTCCTCATCGATCTCCAGCGACCCGGCCAGCTTGGTGCCCGGCGGGATGCGGTGCAGCACGACGTTGGCATCGGTCACGGTCGGCTGCTCCCCGCCGCGACCGTACGCGGCCGGCCCGGGCTCGGCGCCGGCGCTCTGCGGCCCGACGCGCAGCGCGCCGACCGGGGTCAGATAGGCGATCGAGCCGCCGCCGGCGCCGACGCTGTGCACGTCGACCCCGCGCGACTGAAACTGGTAGTAGCCCAGCTGCGCGTCACGGCGGATCGTGACCGCCCCGTCGACGCAGATCGACACGTCGGTCGAGGTACCGCCGACATCGAGCGTGAGCACGTTGGGCGCGCCGATCCGGCGCGCCAGCCAGGCGGCGCCGACGACGCCGCCCGGAGGGCCCGGAGAAGGCCGTGTCGATCGGCCGCTCCTTGGTCGCCAGGGTGCTCATCGTGCCGCCGTCGGAGCGCACGACGTTCAGCCGGCCGCCGAAACCCTCGTCCTGGAGCAGCCGCTCGAGGCCGTCGACGTAATTTGATCACCTGCGGCTGGACGTAGGCGTTGAGCACCGCGGTCAGTGTGCGCTCGTATTCGCGGTATTCGGAAACGAGATCGGAGGAGATCGAGATCGGCAGGTCGGGATGCGCGGCGCGAGCGATCGCGCGCGCTCGGCGCTCGTGGTCCGGGATTGACGTAGGAATTGAGCAACCCGATCGTCACCGACTGCGACGCCGTCGGCGACGAGCTCGTCGATCGCCTCGCGCACCGCCGTCCTCGTCGAGCGGCTTGACCTCGGTTCCGTCGGCGGCCATCCGCCCGCCGATGCCGCGCGTGTTCCACAGCTCGGCCAGCGGCGAGGGCTTGATCATGCCCATCCAGCCGTACAGCGGACCGGGCGTCCAGGCCCGCGCCAGATGCAGGATCTGCTCGTTGCCGACGCGTCGTCAGCAACCCGCAGCGCGCGCCCTTGCTCTCGAGCACCAGGTTGGTCACCACGGTGCTGCCGTGCAGGATCAGCTCGAGACTCTGCGGCGAGGAGCCCACCTCGGCGGCACGCCTGCCGCACTCCCTCCAGCACGCCGATCGATTGGTCCGTCGGGGGTCGAGAGCACCTTGACCAAGCGTCACCTCCCCCGACTCGGTGTCCTGCATCTGCACGTCGGTGAACGTGCCTCCGACATCCACGCCCAAGCGGTACCCCATCTGGTCACTCCTTCTCCTCATCGAACCCGAACCGGTACCGCGCGGGGGGTCAACCTCAGACCACCCCGTCGGCCCGCAGCTCGGCCAGCCGTGTCTCATCGACGCCGAGCTCGCCCAGCACCGTCTCGTATCGGCCCCGACCGTCCAGCGGGCGGCCTGGCGCACGCGTCCGGGAGTGCGCAGTCAGCCTCGGCACCACGCCGGGAGCCGTGATCGTGCCGTGGACCTCGTCCTGCGTATTCGATCAGCAGCTCGCGCTCTCGGAAGTAGGGATCCTTGTACACGTCGGCGGCGTCGTAGACCGGCGCGCAGACGACGCCGGCGTCGTTGACGAGCTGGTCGAGCTCGGCCGCCGTGTGCTGCACGGCCCAGGCGCCGATCAGCTCGTCGAGCAGATCCTCATTCTCGCCGCGGGCGTGGTGGGAGGCGAAGCGCTCGTCCTCGGCCAGCTCCGGATGGCCGATCAGCGCCGCCAGGCGCCGCCACAGCGTGTCGTGGTTGGCCGCGATCACCACCCACTTGTCGTCGCGGAGCGATACACGTTGCTCGGCGCGATCCGCGGCAGGCGCGGGCCGGTGGGTTGGCGCACGGTTCCGGTCTTCTCGAACTCGAGCACCGCCGACTCGGTCATCGCGAAGCACGCGTCGGTGATCGAGGCATCGACGACCTGGCCGTCGGCTCCGCGCGCGTCACGCGCGTACAGCGCGAGCAGAATGCCCTGGAAGGCCGACTGAGCGGCGAGCGTGTCGCCGAGGGAGATCCCGTAGCGCGGCGGCGCCTGGCCCGGGTAGCCATTGATGTGGCGCAGGCCGGAGATCGCCTCGCCGCCGGCGGCGAAGCCGGGCCGGTCTCGGTAGCGGCCGGTCTGTCCGTAGCCGGTGACCCGCGCGTAGACCGCGCGCGGATTGACGGCGTGGACGTCCTCGGGACCCAGACCCCAGCGCTCCATCGTCCCGGGACGGAAGTTCTCGAGCACGACGTCGGCCTCGGAGACGAGCTGCAGGGCGATCCGCTGGCCCTCGGCGCTGCGCAGGTTGAGCGTGACCGACCGCTTGTTGCGCGCCAGGATCGACCACCACAGCGACCGGTCCCGGTGGCGCAGGCGACCCCAGTCGCGCATCGCGTCGCCGGCCGGCGGCGGCTCCACCTTGATCACCTCGGCGCCGAAGTCGCCCAGCAGCGTGCCCACGAACGGGCCGGCGAGCAGCTGACCGAACTCGACCGCGCGCAACCCCTGAAGCGGTCCATCGCGCAATTCGGCGGGCTCGCTGCCCGGTTCCGCCGCGGTCGCGTCAGCGATTCCCATTCATCACCTTCATCAGAAACACGCAGGCTCCCTGGATGTGCAGCCGCATCACCGTCTCGGCCATATCCGACCGCCGTGCGTGACAGGCCGCCACGAGCTCGTGATGACAGAACAGCGACTGCGCGCGCTGGTCGTCATCGCGCCAGAAGCTGGCCCGAAACGTGCGCGGAATCCCGACCAGGGCGCTCATCGCCGCCTCCAGGCGCGGGGACTCGGCGGCCTGCAGGATGATCCCGTGGAACTCATCGTTGAGCACCATCTGGTCGTTGACGCTCTCCTGGTCCGCGCCGCCGCGGGCCTCAGCGAGCCGGCACAGCTCGGTCAACCGCTCGAGCTCGGGGCCGGCGATACGCATCGCCGCACGGCCGGCGGCATGGGGCTCGATCAACGCCCGCACCTCGTAGAGATCGGCGAGGTCGGCGGCGTCGAACGCGCGCACCGACGCGCCGCGGCGGGGCTCGATCTCCACCAGTCCTTCCCGGGCGAGCTGCACCAGCGCTTCGCGGACCGGCGTGCGGGAGGTCTGCAGCTGCTCCGCCAGCGCCTCCGCCCGCAGTTTCGTCCCGGGCTCGAGCCTGCCGGCCAGGATCGCTTCCCGCAGCTCCTCCTGGACGCGCAGCGCGCTCGTGCGAGGAATCTCAGTCGTGCTCATTTGCATACTTTCCCACGCTATCAGCGCGGATACAAGCATCTTCTACGCCATTTTGAATGCAAAAGTCCCTGAACGGGTCGCTTTCCGGTGCCCATCGCCGGTCCTCGCCATGAGCACGCTTCGCCCTCAGCCCGGGCTCCGCTTCGCACGCCGTCCGACCAACGTCGACAGCCCAACCGCGATCACCAGTGCACCCCCGTAGAACAGCTGCTGAACAAAGTTCTGCACCCCGAGCAGCTGCAGGCCGGTGATCCCCGACACGAGGAAGTACACGGCGATGAAGGTGCCGATCGGATTGAACCGGCCGGGCTGGATCGCCGTGGCCCCGAGGAAGGCCGCCGCGAAGGCGGGCAGCAGGAAGGTCTGTCCGGAGGCCGGATCGGCGCCGCCAAGGCTGCCCGCATACATGACCCCGGCCATGCCGGCGAACAGCCCGCAGAAGATGAACGAGCCCCAGCGGATACGGGTCACGTGCAGGCCGCTGAGGCGCGCCACGCTGCGTCCCCGGCCGACGAACAGCAGGCGCCGTCCGAGCGGCGTGTACTCGAAGACGTAGAACAGTAGGAGCGTCGCCAGTACGCCGTAGTAGAAGATCAGCGAGATGCCGCCGATCCGGTGCCCGATCGTCCACGTGGTCAGACCGGCCGACGTGCCGGTGATGTCGTTGGAGTCAGCTGATCCATTGCACGAATCCCAGCATCACCGTCCCGGTGCCGAGCGTGACGATGAACGAATCGATCCCGATCAGCACGACCAGACCGCCGTTGATGATGCCCACGATGACGCGCCGCCAGCACGCCGGCGAGGATCGCCGGCACGATGCTCCAGCCGTGCTGGACGTTCAGCACCGCGATCAGCATCGCGCTGAACGACATGTTCGACGCGATCGAGAGATCGAAATCGCCCGTCGTGAGCGGCAGGATCAGGCCCAGGGAGAGGATCAGCAGCACGGCCTGCGATCCGAAGATGGTCTGGAAGTTGCCGCTCGTCGGATACGTGCCCGGCTTGAGCAAGCTGAACAGGATCACCACCGCCGCCCAGGCGAACAGCAGCGCCCAGCGCTCGAACTTGAATGAGCGCAGCCCCCCGGACGGTCGCCCGGTCTGCGGTTCCTCGGCGCCGCCCGCAGGGTCAACCGGGTCCGCGCTGGCCGGCGCGCTGGGCAGGGGTGGCTGAGTGCCGGCTTCCATCAGGTCACGACCTCCGCTGTGTCTCGCAACGTTACGCTGTTGTACACCTTCTCGGCGATCCGCTCCTTTGGATCACATCGGTGACCTCGCCGGCCACCCGTCCGCGGGCCACGACGATCACCCGATCGCACACCGCGGCCAGCTGCTCGTAGTCCGAACTCGCGCACAACACGCACGCGCCCGACCTCGCTGCCGTCTCGCCAGCATCCGGAAGATCTGCGCGCGGGCGCCGACGTCGACGCCCTGCGTCGGCTCGTGCAGGAAGATCACCTTGGGCTCGCTCTGCAGCCACTTGGCCAACATCGCCTTCTGCTGGTTGCCGCCGCTCAGCTCCTCATACGTCGCGCTCGGGTCCGGGCGGACGCACGTCGAACTGCGTCAGCAGCTCGCCCGCGCGGCGGTTCATCGGACGGCGCCGCAGCCCGTAGCGGCCGCGATAGTCCGGGAGCACCTGGAGCATCACGTTGTCCCCCACCGGTAACGACGGCACGCTGCCGTCCCGCTGGCGGTCGGCCGGGCAGCATTGCGAAGCCGTTCCCGACCGCCCGGTCGGGCGACATCTGCGGGCAGGTCGAAGGTGACGCCGCGCGCGCTCAAGGTGCCCGCGCGCGCGGTGCCGGGCCCCGAACAGGAAGTACGGCATGTCCTCGAACCCGGACCCGACCAGACCGGTCACGCCGACGATCTCGCCGCGGCGGATGTCGAAATCGAGGTTCTCGAGGACTCCTCCGCACAGGCCGCGGACCGAGAGCTCAACCTCATGGCCGGCCAACTCCTGGGCCGGCAGCGACAGGCTCTCGAGGTGGCGGCCGATGATCATCTCCACCAGTCGCGTCTCGGTCGTCTCGGCCGTGATCACGGTCCCCTGGAGCCGACCGTCGCGCAGCACCGTGACCCGGTCGGTGACCTCGCGCACCTCGTCGAGGTCGTGCGAGACGAACAGCACACTGGCGTCACCGTTGGCGACGATCTCGCGCACGGTGCGGAACAGCTGGTCGATGCCCTCGCGGGGGAGGAACACGGTCGGCTCGTCCAGCACCAACAGTCCGTGACGGATCCCGCTCTCGGCCTGGGCGGTACGAATCCCTTCGACCGCACGCACGATCGCCAGCAGCGCTCGCTCGGTCTGCGTCAGCTCGCTGACCATGGCGGCGGGATCGAGCTTGATCCCGTACCGGGCAAAGGTCTCACGCGCGCGTGCGCGCTCGTGGCGCCAGGCGATCCAGGCCCCGCGGTTGGCGATCAGATCGCCGACGCGCAGGTTTTCCAGCACCGAGAGCTCGAGGATCAGGCCGAGGTCCTGGTGGACGAACGACAACCCGAGCTCGCGGAACTGCCCGGGCGAGAGCGGCAGCGGCACCCGCGTCGCCGGCGATCTCCAGCGAACCGGCGTCCGGGGCATGGAAGCCGTTGAGGACCTTGATCAGCGTCGACTTGCCCGACCCGTTCTCCCCGAGCAGTCCGTGCACCTCGCCAGGCAGGATCGTCAGATCGACCCCCAGCAGTGCGTGGGCGCCGCCGAAGCTCTTGGAGAGACCCGACAGCGCCAGCACCGGCACTCGGCTCGCGGCAGAGCCGGACGCCATGGTGGCGCCCGGCTCCTGAGCCGGCGACGGGCCCTGACTGCGCTCGCCTGGGGGTTCCGCCATGGCTACTTCCAGAGGGCTCCGTAGCCCGTGACGTAGGCGGTGCCGTAGCCGAGGTTCGGCGTCGGCGGCGTGCCGGTCTGGTTGATGTTCGCCTTGGTGAACACGCGCAGCGGGGTCTGCTCGTTGCCTGAGGCGACAATCGGCGAGCCGGTGATGACGCGCCCGACCTGGTCCATCGTGGCGTAGGCGAGCCAGGTGATGTTCTCGCCGACGTCCATCGACATGATGTTTCCGTCCTGGATCAGCTTCATCACGGCGGGTGTGCCGTTGTAGGAGGCGATGTGGACCGCACCGGTCTTACCGGCGGCCGTAATGCCCTGCTGGGCGAACAGCGACATCGAGTCGTAGATCGGCGTGACCCAGTTGACGCTCGGGTCCGAGGAGATCGCCGACTGCGTCTCCGGGGCGATCTTGGTCGCCCAGTCTGCGAGCGGCACGTCGTCACCTTCACCTTACAGGCCGGGCAATAGGTCGTGAACTCCTTCTGACCTCGGCGCGGTGATGCCGTTCGACGGCGGCACGTCCGGTCGACGTGAAGATCACGTCGTCGGCGTTGCCGTTGGTCTGGACGATGACGTAGTCGGCCTCCAGTCGCGCGGCCTGCCAGAACGGCACGTTGACGAACGCCTTGATGACGCGTTGCACGTTGCGCCCCCGGGCCGGTCGGCGGTGGCGTGTTCTCTGGCCGTTCTGGAAGTCGTGCGTGACACACCGGGATGTGCGCCGCCTTGGCCTTCTTCAGCGCCGGCACGATCAGCTGCACCGCGATCCCCTGGGCCAGAATGATCACGCTCGCGTGCTGCGCGATCGCCTGGTTGATCCCTGCCGTCCATTGCGTTGGCGTGCCCTGGTTGGTGTACTCAACCCACTTGGCCCCGTACTTCGCAGCGACCTTGGCGGCCGCCTGATCGACGCTCACGACATACGGCACCGCACTGGTGACCGGAATGTTGAAGATCGTCTTGCCGGCGATCTTCGACATCGGGAACGATGGCGCCTTCAGCTTGAAAGTCGGAATGGCTGATGCCGCGGCGATCTGTGCCTTGGCATAGGTCACGCCGCTGCTGCCCGCACTTGATGAGGCGGCCGACGATGTCGTCGCGCTCGCTGTGCCGCTCGCACTTGCACTCGCGCTCGAGCTGGAGCTGGAGCTCGAGCCGCACGCTGCGAGGAGGAGCAGCGCAGCGACGCTGATGGTGGCGGCCACACCCGCCCGGAAACGACTCTGTTGACGCAACGTGCCTCTCCCTCAGTAGCGATTGGCCCAGGACTTCTATGCCTCCCGGGCGGTATTCGTATACCGCAGTACGCAGCCGCGTACTGCTGGCTGGAGCCTAACCGGGAGATTAAGAGGTTGTCAACGTCCCTGCGTATACAAAGCATGGTCTTAACAAAATCAACGGCCACGGCAAACCCGGCGCCAACGTCTCTGAAGACGACGGAATGTATGCAAATTACGGCGCGGCGACTGCCTCGGGCAGCCCGTGCAACTCGCCCGGCTCACCCGGCAGCCGGGCCAAGAAGCGGCCCGCGCCCGCCGGCCCGACCCAGTGGCCGTCCTGCACCATCACCGTGCCGCGCAGGATCGTCGTCGTCGCCGCGCCCTCGTAGCGGTAGCCGTCCCAGATGCTGTACTCGACCGTGTGCAGGTCCGCGGTCCGGAACGTTCCCGCGCGATGCGGATCGAACAGCACCAGGTCGGCGTCAGCGCCGGGGAGCAGGCTGCCCTTGCGCGGCCACAGCCCCAGCTGCCTGGCGATCCCGCAGCCGCTGAGCTCGGCGAACGCGGTCAACGACCAGCCGCGGCGCACCACCGCTTCGGTATAGAGCACGGCGAGCCGGGTCTCGAGTCCGTTGTGGCCCGAGGGCACGGTGGGCAGATTCAGTCCGTTCACGTTGCGCACCGCCAGCGAGCAGGTGTAGTCGTCGCTGCTGACATGGCAGATCGTGTGCTCGCGCAAGGCGTCCCACAGGGCCGCCCGGTTGGCGGGGGGGCGCAACGGCGGATAGTTGCCCCAGTTGGCGCCGTCGGAACGCTCGACGACGTCCTGCTTGGAGAACACGACGTAGTTGTGACAGGCCTCGGCGAACACGGCCAATCCCCGTGACTGCGCCGCGGCGATCTCGCGCGCGGCGGCCGCCGAGGTGACGTGCAGGACGAACAGGCGGCAGCCCGCGTTCGCCGCCAGGTCGATCGCCCGCGACACGGCCTCGGACTCGACCCAGTCGGGCCGGCTGTCCTCGGTGTAGCGCCAATCGGCCAGGCCGGCCGCGATCAGCCGCCGCGTCCGCGCGGTGATCACGTCGGCGTTCTCGGCGTGCACCACGGCGGTGGCCCCGGTTCGGCCGAGCTCCGCGAACAGCTCCGCCGCGGCGCCGTCGCCGGGATAGAAGTCGGGAAAGTTCATGAACAGCTTCACGGTGGTCACGCCGTCGGCCACCACGCCCGCGACCTCTGCCAGCTCCGCATCACCCACCGCGCCGGCGACGATCAGGTGCAGCGCGTAGTCGCAGCAGATCTCGCCGTCGGCCCCGGCGCGCTTGTCGCGCACGGCCTGGATCAACGACCCGCCACCGGGTCCGCGAAAGGCGAAGTCGAACACAGACGTGGTTCCGCCGTACAGGGCCGCGCGGCTGCCCTGCGCGTAGGGCTGGGAGATCAGCGGTCCCAGCGCGAAGTCGAAGTGCACGTGGGCGTCGATCGCGCCGGGCAGCACGAGCTGCCCGGCCGCCGAGATCGTACGCAGCGCGTCGGCATCGCTCAGCGCATCCGGGGCGGTGATCGCCGCGATCCGCTCGCCGGTGATGGCGACGTCGCCGTCCCGGACTCCGCGATCGTCCACCAGCCGGCCGCCACGGACCAGCAGGTCATACCTCGGCATGCTCCTCTTCCGGCTCGAACCGGCGCACGAAATCCATCGCCTCCTCGACGCCGGTCAGCTCTTGCCATTCCCGGAACGTCCCCATCCGGGGCCACAACGGCTCGCTCGTTCCGTCGCGCGCGAGCGTCTGGAGCACGTCGCGCATCGCGCCGACCGCGGCGAAATAGGGCGTCGTCGGGTAGATGGCGATGGCATAGCCCATCGCTTCGAGCTCGGGCGCGGCCAGGAACGGCGTGACACCCCCTCGACCATGTTGGCCATCACCGGCACCGCCATCAGGCCGGGGATCGCCTCGAGCTGCTCTCGGGTCTCGACGCCATCGAAGAACACCACGTCGGCGCCCGCCTCGGCATAGGCGTGGGCGCGGGCGACCGCGTCCTCGAAGCCGGTCACCGCGATCGCGTCGGTCCGCGCGATGATCAGGAACGCCGGATCGCGGCGCGTGTCGATCGCGGCTTGCAATCGCCCGACGTGGGTGGCGGTGCTGACCAGGCGCTTGCCCTCGTAGTGGCCGCAACGCCGGGGCACGTCCTGATCCTCGAGATGGAGTCCCGCCGCGCCGACGCTCTCCATCTCATACACCAGCCGCTGCACCGAGAGCACCGAGCCGAACCCCGCCTCGCCGTCGGCGAGCACGGGCAGGCCGGTGGCGCGCACCGCGCCGCCGACCTGGGCCACCGCCTCCGACAGCGATCGCGTGCCGAAATCCGGCACGCCCGGGAATGACGAGGCGGACAGGCCGCCCGAGAAGTAGATCGCGTCGAAGCCGGCCCGGGCCACCAGGCGGGCCGAGACTCCGTCGTAGGCCCCCGGCAGGACGGGCATGCCCGGCTGGTCGATCGCGGCTCGCAACAGACTGGCGTAGCTCGGACTGTGGTTATCGGGCACCGGCGCTCCTTTCGGCCGCGCGCGCCGCGACCAGGCCGTCGAGCACCTCGTCGGTGGTGCGGACGAGCGCGAAGTTGTTGTTCAGGCGGCGAATGGCATCGGCGTGCAGGGTGGGCTCGCGGTCCGCGCAGGCATCCTCGATCAGGACGACGCGATAATCGAGATCGGAGGCGTCGCGGACTGCGCTCTCGACGCAGCCGCTGGTGACCACTCCGGTGACCAGCAGGCAGTCGATCGCGAGCTGGCGCAGCAGACGGTCGAGATTGGTGGACCAGAACGGGCTCGCCGTCGTCTTGTCGAGCACGTAGTCCTCCGGCGCCACCTCGAGCCCGGCCAGCAGCGCCGCGCCCGGGTCATCGCAACCCACGGCAATCCCGAACTCGCGGAAGCGCCGGCCGTTGTCGCGCGCGTCGGGGGTCAGTGAACGGCAGCGCACGTAGACGACGGGCAGCCCGCGCCCGCGGACGGCGGCGCCCAGCCGGCCGACGTTGGGCACGACCGGGTCCGCGACGCGCGCGAAATACGCCTCGACCTCGCTCCAGCGACCGAGCTCGCGGGCGCGCTGCGCGTGAGCACCGTCCCACGCGGCATCGAGATCCTGCAGGTCGATGACCAGCAGCGCGGAGCGCACCTCGGTCAGATCGGGTGGCTGGAGTCGCCCCACGACGGCGCGGGTGGTCTGGTCATCGTCGAATCTCGTCATGTGTCCCCTCTGCCGTTCCGTACGAGCGCTGCGGAGAGCGTCTCGGTATGCAGCAGCACACAATAGAACGCGACCGCTCCCCGCCCGGGTCAGGCGTCGGCGGCGAGGCGATCAGCCTCGCTCCACCCGAAACTCCTCGTGGTGTTCGTGCCACCAGTTGGCGATGTCGAGTCGGCGCGCGAACCACACGCCGCCCTTTTCGTGGGCGTACTCCAGGAAGTCGCGCAGGGCGCTGATCCGGCCCGCCTGGCCGATCAGCCGGGAGTGCAGCCCGATGGACATCATCCGCGGGTGCGTCGCCCCCTCGTCCCAGAGGTAGTCCAGCGCCCGGCGACACTGGTCGTAGAAGTCCTCCGGCCCGCCGTATCCGGGCGGCAGCACGAACCGCGCGTCGTTGTAGGTGAAGCTGTAGGGCACGATCAGGTGTCGCTTGCCGTTGACCTCGACGTAGTAGGGCAGGTCGTCGTTGTAGGCGTCGGAGTCGTAGACGAATCCGCCGTCCTCGACGAGCAGTTCGCGCGTGTTGACGGAGGGTCCGTAGCGGCAGTACCAGCCGCGCGGGCGCTCGCCGCAGGTCCGCTCGATCGACGCGATGGCCTCGGCCATGTGGGCCTTCTCCTGCTCCCGGGAGAGCAGCCAGGGCTCCTCCCAGCGCCAGCCGTGCGAGCACGGTTCATGGCCGGCCTCGCGCACCCAGGCGGCGACCTCGGGGTTGAGCTCCCAGGCCACGGCGGCGCCGTAGAAGGTCAGCGGGACCTTGAAGGAGTCGATCAGCCGCTGCACGCGCCAGACGCCGGCCCGGCTGCCGTACTCGTACACGGACTCAACCGCCAGGTCGCGGTACTGCGGATCCATCGCGTAGGGGATCTCGTTGAGCGCGGCCTCGCTGCGCCCGTCTCCCTCCACCACCTTGGAGACCTCGGATCCCTCCTCCCAGTTGAGGACGATGCTGACCGCCACGCGCGCACCGTTGGGCCACGTGACGCGAGGGACCCAGCGTCCGTAGCCGATCAGATCACGGGCCAGACCCGGCCCGGCCAGCTGGTTGAACTGGGGCTTGGTGCTCATCTGTGGACTTCCTTTCTTGGTCTTTCTCAGCGCTCGGGCGGCGGCGCGGCCAGCGCCGGCGCGATCACTCCCGCGGCCGCGAGCTCGGCGAGCTCGGCCTCGTTGTATCCGAGCTCCGCACCGAGCACTTCGTCGTTGTGAGCGCCCAGCTCGGGGCCGCAGCTGCGAATCGACCCCGGGGTGGCGCCGAGCCGCGGGATCACGTTCTGCATCTTCAGCGGGCCGAGAACCGGGTGCTCGACGGTGGTGATCGTCTCACGCGCGAGGAACTGCGGATCCTCGAAGATGTCGGCAATCGACAACACCGGCGCGATCGCGGCCGACTGCTCCTCGAAGGCGCGCACGACCTCGTCGCTGTCGCGCTCCCCGATCCACGCGGCAATCGCCTCGTCGAGCTCATCCTGGTGCTCGAGGCGGCCGTCATGGTCGGAGAACCACGGCTCGTCGATCAGCTCGGGCCGCCCGACCAGCGCCATCACACGCTCGGCGATCGACTGCGAGCTGCCCGACAGCCCCAGCCAGCGGCCGTCACGAGCCTGGTAGGCGTTCCGCGGCGAGGAGAACGGCACGCGGTTGCCGGTGCGCCCCTGCACGATCCCGAGCTGATCGTAGATCGAGGCCTGGGGCCCGAGGATCCAGAACAGCGGCTCGTAGATCGACAGATCGATCGCCTGGCCGGTCCCGCCGTGCTCGCGCCACCACAGCGCGGTCATGACCGCGAACGCGCCGGTCAGCGCGGCGACGCTGTCACCCAGCGCGAAGGCCGGCAGAATCGGCGGCCCGTCGGGAAAGCCGGTGATGTGGGCGTAGCCGGACATCGACTCGGCGAGCGTTCCGAAGCCGGGGCGCCGCGCGTACGGTCCGTCCTGCCCGAAGCCGGTGGTGCGCACCATCACCAGCCTCGGATTGAGCTCATGGAGCTCCTCCCAGCCCAGTCCCCACCGTTCCAGCGTCCCGGTACGGAAGTTCTCCACCAGCACGTCAGCGGTGCTCAGCAGTCGCCGCATCACCTCGGCCCCCTGAGGGTCCGACAGCTTGAGCGTGACCGACCGCTTGTTGCGGCCGATCAGCGCCCACCACAGCGACACGCCCTCCTTCTGCCACCCGAGCTTGCGGAGGTTGTCGCCGCCGGGGTGCTCAACCTTGATCACGTCGGCGCCGTAGTCGCCGAGCAGCGTGGCGATCACCGGCCCGGCGAACAGCGAGGCGGCGTCGACCACGCGGACCCCCTTCAGCGGCAGCGGAGTGGAGCTCATGGGCCGCTCTGCACCGCGCGGCGGTAGGCCTCGAAGCGGGTGAGCTTGCGCCGGGCCAGGTGATAGATGGGGTAGTCGACGAACCGGCCGTCGACCCGCAGCGACGCGACGCCGCGCGCCTCGGCCTCCTCAAAGGCCTCAACCACCCGTCGCGACCGGGCCGCGTCCTCGTCGCTGAGATCCGAAAAAGCGCGGTTGATCACCGCGACCTGGGGCGGGTACACCGCCACGCGTCCCTGAAAGCCGAGCGCCCGGACCCGCCGCGAGTCTGCCAGCAGCCCTTCGCTGTCCTCGACGTTGAGGTAGGGCCCGTCGATCGGCGGCACCATTCCGGCGGCCCGGCTCGCCACCACGACACGACCCCGCGCATAGGCGAGCTCAGCCCCCTCGGGGGTCAGATCGACGCCCAGGGCCACCGAGAAGTCGCCGAGCCCGAAGATCGCGGTCACCGTGCGCGGGGGGGCCTGGGCAAGGATCTCGTCGCAGCGGGCGATCCCCAGCGGCGTCTCGATGATCGCCACGATCCGCACGCTGCCCTCGGGCATGTCATGGCGGCGCTCGGCGGCGGCGAGTGCGCGATCGGCCTCGCGCAGCGTCTCGGTGTCCTCGATCTTGGGCACGAGCACCGCGTCGAGCTCCGGGCAGACCACCGCCTCGACATCCGCGAGCAGGCGGCCGGTGTCGATGCCGTTGACGCGCACCGTGATGACCTGCTCGGGGTCGTAGCCGGCCACCGCCGCCCGCGTGATGGCGCGCGCGGCCGTCTTGCGCTCGTCGGCGACCGCGTCCTCGAGGTCGATCACGATCACGTCGGCGCCGAAGGTCGTGACCTTGGCCAGCTTGCGCTCGTCGCTGCCGGGCACGAACAGCAACGTGCGCATCAGCTGCTCGTCCCAGTCGATGGCGGTCACGTGCTCATGGGGTCGGGTGCGCGGTTCGCCGGCTGCGACGCAGCGATCCGGACCGTGCAAATAGAAAATATAATCATTTTTTTGACTTGATGCGCACGCTTTCCCCACCTCCGAGCCTGACCAAGACCGATGCCGCCTGTGCGGCGCTGCGCGAGGCGATCGAGGCGGGCCGTCTGGCGCCCGGCGAGCGGCTCGCCGTCAAGCGCCTGGTCGCGGACCTGCAGATGAGCCCGACGCCGATCCGCGAGGCGCTGCGCCTTCTGCAGGCCGAGGGGCTGGCGGTCTACAAGCCGCACCACGGGATGGTGGTCGCGGACTACCCGGCCGAGAGCGTCGCCGAGGTCTCGCGGATGCGCGCCCTGCTCGAGCCGCTGGCCGTCGAGCTCGCCGTCCGGCAGGCGACGCCGGACCAGTTGGCCGAGATTCGCGCGGCCCATCACGCGCACGGTGAGGCGGTCCGCGCGCCGGTTCGGGGCGGCCGCGAGGCCTCGCTCAACGCCGCCTGGCACCAGGCGGTCTACCGGCCCTGCGACTCGCGCCTGCTGATCGACTTCATCGCGCGGCTCTGGAGCGCGGTTCCGGTCGAGGCGATCTGGCGTAGCGACCGCTCTGAGGAATCCCTCGCTCAGCACGAGCTGATCATGGACGCGATCGAGCGCGGCGACGCGGAGGGGGCCCGCGAGCTGATGCGCGAGCACATCGAATACGGGGTCAGCGCGACGCTCGCCCAGATGCGTGCCGGCCGGCGATGAACGATTCCGACCTTCGAACGCTGATCGATGAGCCGGCGCGACGCCAGGAGGTGACCGCCGTGGAGCTCGTCGAGGCGGTCCTGGCGCGGATCGACGCTCACCGTCGGCTGGGGGCGTTCATCACCCTTACCCCAGAGGCTGCGCTCGCCGGTGCGCGTGAGGCCGACCTCCGTCGGGCGCGCGGTGCCATTCGCGGTCCCCTCGACGGCCTACCGGTCGCGATCAAGGACAACATCGACGTGGCCGGCGTCCCGGCCACCGCCGGCTCGGGCTGGTTTCGCGATCGCGTGCCCCGCCGCGATGCGGTCGTCGTGCGCCGCCTGCGCGCCGCCGGCGCGGCTCTGGTCGGCAAGACCAACATGCACGAGCTCGCGTACGGTGCGACCAACGCGAATCCGCACTTCGGCTCGTGCGGCAACGCGTGGGACTCCGAGCGCGTCCCCGGCGGCTCCAGCGGCGGCTCCGGCGCCGCCCTCGGCGCCGACCTGTGCCTCGCCGCGCTCGGCACCGACACCGGCGGCTCGGTGCGGATTCCCGCCGCGCTGAACGGGGTCACCGCGCTGCGCCCGACCTACGGCTCGGTCAGCAACCGCGGCGTCCTGCCGATCTCGCCCTCGCTCGACACGGTGGGGTCGATGGCCCGCAGCGCGTACGACGTCGGGGTGTTGGCCCGTGTGCTGACCGGCTATGACCCACGCGACCCGTACGCGGCGGTGCCCCCGATGCGCGACCCCGATGGGCCGGGAGCGCTCGGCCTTCCGCGGGCGCTCGGCGATCCGTGGGCGCTCGGCGATCCGCAGGTGCTCGGCGATCCGCGGCCGCTCGACGGCCCGCGGCCGTTGCACGGGCTCCGGGTGGCCGTCGCCCGCGGCTTCTTCTTCGACGACGTCTCGCCGATGGTGGCGGCCAACGCCCATGCGGCCGCCGACGTGCTGGCCGAGCTCGGGGCAGAGCTCGAGGAGATCGACACCGCGGACGCCCGGCGGGCCACCGCCGACTGCAGTGTGCTGATCCGCGCCGAGGCGCTGGCCGTGCACGAGCGCCGGCTGGCGCGTGACGCGGAGGGCCTGGGGGAGGACGTGCGCCGGCGGCTCGAGCTGGGGCGCACGGTGACCGGCGTCGAGGTCGCTCGCGCACTGGACCGGATGCGCCGCTGGCAGATGCGGATGCGCGCCGCGCTCGCGCGGGTCGACCTGATCCTCACCCCGTCGGCAGAGGTGGTCGCGCCGCGCCGCGGCGGCGCGGACATGATCGCCACGACCGCCCACCTGACCCGGCTGGCCTACCCGTGGAGCCTCGCGGGCCTCCCGGCCATCTCACTGCCCAGCGGCCTGGGGGAACACGACCTGCCGACCGGGGTGCAGCTCACGGCCGCTCCCTGGCGCGACGAGCGGCTGGTGAGCGTGGGAGTCGCCTTCCAGGCACTCACCAGTTTCCATCGCCGACGCCCGCCCGGGCCGGTACCGAGCCGAGCGTGACCGCGCCCGGCACGCGCGGGCTGCGCTTCGGGCGGTGCCGACTCACCGGTGGGCACGCTGATCAGGCTCTTGGGCCCCAAGGCCAGCAGCGTTGCGGCCCCGAACACGGCTGCGGTCGCGACCGACCAGACGACCGGCCAGGAGTGCAGCGCATCGCGCAGGATCCCCAGCAGCGGCGGAATCACCACCACGCCGCAGTAGATAAACATCAGGCCGCGCCCGGTTGCGCGGCCGAGCTTGGCGCCCCCCGCCCGGTCGGTGATCAGCGCCATATAGACGCCGTTCCAACCGATCGAGCAGAATCCGACCAGCGCGATCACCGCCCACAGCGCCGCGCCGCCGACGCCGCTGGCCAGCGCGATCAATCCGACCACGCTGCCCGCCGAGCTGACCTCCAGCGTGGTCGCGTGGGCGGCGAACAAACGATCCGAGAGCGCCCCCCAGACCAGCCGGCCGATGCACCCGGCGCCGAAGGCGAGGCTCAGCGCGAGCCCAGCGGTCGGCTTGGAGAAGTGCTGGGTGTCGACGAGATAGATCGTCAGGTAGCCGGCGACGCTGAGCTGGACGCCGGAGCTGACGAAGCCGAACACCGCGGTAGGTGTGCCGCCGGGAACCATGACGCGAACCCACGCCCGCGCGGGGTCGATGACCGGAGGCGCCTTGAACCAGCCGGCGCGCTCGCGCCGGGCCGCCCACAGCGCTCCGAGCGCGCAACACAGCAACAGCGAGAGGGGCAACATCAGCGCGGCGCGCCAGCCGAAGGCGTCGGCCAGTCGGGGCAGCGTCAGGCCGGCCATCAGTCCACCGAGGGTGACGCCGGCCTGCTTGATGCTGAGGAAGAACGCCCGGTGACGGCGCGGCACGAGTGAGGTCGAGAGGACGTTGGTGGCCGGGTTGACCGCGCCGTAGCCGATGCCGCCGAGCGTGACGCCACACAGGAACGCGGCGGTGCTGGGGGCGGCCACGGCGATCCCGATGCCGAACCCCACGCCGGTCAGCGCGAGCGCCAGGGACCCGCCGGCACCGAGGCGGTCGCTCAGCCGACCCGCCAGCACGGAGACCGACATCGCGCCCAGGAACACCAGCGCTGGGAGCGTTCCGATCTCGAACGTGGACAGGTGAAAGGCGGAGCGCAGGTAGGGGGCCAGCGCGCCAAGACCGAGCGTGGCGAAGGTGCTGGTCCCCATCGCGAGCACCGACAGGGTGAGCCCCGCGACGACGGGGCGGCGAAGCCAGGGAGCCGGCACGCCGGCCGAATCAGGAGGCCGACACGGCGGCGCCCATCAGTGAATGCAGCTTCTCGTCCTGGAGCACCTCGGGGCTCATGTAGGCGCGCTTGGAGTGCGACAGGCC
Source organism: uncultured Solirubrobacterales bacterium (assembly GCA_963838535.1). Taxonomy (GTDB): domain Bacteria; phylum Actinomycetota; class Thermoleophilia; order Solirubrobacterales; family Solirubrobacteraceae; genus Palsa-465. The sequence continues at coordinate 62,395 of CAWIRN010000034.1, read as the reverse complement.
AAGTGTGACCATGACCTCCGCGAGCTTGATGGCCAGCGGTCCGGGGTTGATCACCGGAACGCCGAGCGTCCGGCGCAGGTGCTCGACGGATTGATGCATCGTCGTGGAGCCGATCAGGATCACGTCGGCGCCGTCCTGCTCGATCGCCGCCCGGCCCTCGCGCTCGAGCGCCGCGAACACCACCTCCTCCTTGCCCGCCAGCAGCTGCTCCTGGTCGGGGCGGACGCCGATCGCGCGGATCGAGGCGCAGAATGAGCGCGTGCCGTACTCCGCCATCGTCTTCTCGTACAGGCTGATCCAGCGGTCCCACATGGTCAGGATCGAGAATCGCTTGCCGAGCATCGCGGCCACGTGTTGCTGGACCAGACCCGGGCCGAGCACGGGGATCGACAGCCGCGAGCGCAGGGCGGCCAGTCCGGAATCCGACACGGTGTCCATGACCACGGCGTCGAAGCCCTCGTCCTCGCTGCTCAGCCCCGCCTCGGCGATATAGGCATCGAGGATCAGCAACTCGTACGCGCTGTCGGCGTTGTGGCAGGAGTTGCGGACCGGCACGAACGCGTACTCGACGCCCGGCGTGCGCAGCTCTGCGGGCAGTTGCGCGGCGCGATTGGCCAGCCCGACCTCGTCGAAGGGAAACGGAACGATGTACTTGATCCGCACTGGGCTCAGACCTCCTTGCGACCGTTCCGCTGCGCCCGCAGGGCCTCGGTGGCGGCCGCCTCGACCGAATGGGTGGACTCGTCGAGGACCACGCCGTACTGCTCGCGCGCATCCTGCGCCGTGATCAGCTCGTCGAGCCAATCGCTCAGCACGGCGGCTGGATCGCGCTGCAGCGGATCGCCGTAGCCTCCGCCGCACGCCTGCTCCCAGCGCAGCGCGGCCCCGGGAACCATCGTGTAATTGGTGTTCTTGGAGTACAGCGGCGACTCGGTGCCGTCGGGGTCGATCTTGGTCAGCCGCAGCGTGCTCCCGACGCCACCGCCGAACAGGCCCGGCGGCGGGTCGTAGGCCCGGTCGGTCTCGGTCGTGAAGGCACCGCCGTTGGTGAAGCGGTTCTCGCGCACCACGCCGAGCCCGCCGCGCCAGCGCCCCGGGGCCGGGGTGACGTCGTCACGCAACTCGTAGCGCACCGTGTGCAGCGGGAACAGCCAGTCGGTCTCCTCGATCGGTGTATTGCGCGAGTTGACCGTCAGCACGTCGATCGCATCCATGCCGTCCTTGCCACAGCGACCGCCGTAGGCGCCTTCGTTGATCTCGACGTGAACCCAGTACTCCTCCAGCGCAGGGATGTAGCCGGTGTACACGCCGACCCCGACCGCGCTGCACCCCGCGCACACGCGGTCCGGCACGACCTCCGACAGCGCCACGATCGCGCAGTCCGATGCGCGCATGATCGGACACACGCGCGACAGGGCCGAGCGGGGGAACGTGGGCTTGAAGATCGAGCCGTCGCGCGCGATCACCTTGATCGGCCGGAAGATCCCGTCGTTCTGGGGGATGAAATCCGAGAAGGTCGCCTCGTCGAGGAAGATCGAGCGGATCACCGTGTACATCCCGGGCAGCACGCTGCCTTCGAACGGAACGTTGAAGCCGGTGGGGACGTTGTCGCACGACTCCGAGAGGTCGATCGTGATGTCGGACCCCGAGATCGTCACCCTGGCCTTGACGTACAACGGCTGGTCGCGGTTGCGCCCATCGTCGTCGAGCCAGCCGTCGGCCTCCCAGGTGCCGTCGGGCACACTCTCGATCTGCGCGCGCATCATCCGCTCGCAGTAGTCGAGGAACTCCTCGATCGCCTGCAGGACGGTGTCGCGGCCGTACTTCGCCAGCAGGCCGAGGAAGCGCCGCTCGCCCAGCCGGCCGGCGGCGATCATCGCCTCGGTGTCGCCGATGACGTAACTGGGGGTGCGCGTGTTGTCGATGAAGAACTGCCACAGCTGCTCGTTTCGGACCCCGCGCTCGTAGAGCTTGAGCGAGTCGTAGATCTTCGACTCGGCCCACACGTCGTGTACGTCGATGGCGATCCCGGGGAACACACCGCCGGTGTCGGACAGGTGAATCGTCGACGCCGACCAGGCGATCAGCTCCTCTTCCCAGAAGATCGGGATCGCCACACACAGGTCCGGCGAGTGCGAGGCCCCGTGGTACGGGTTGTTGTGGATGATCACGTCGCCGGGATTCACGTGACCTTCCAGGCGCCGCATGAAACCGCGGATGTAGGCCGGAATCGAGCCGATGTGCATCGGCGTGGTATCGGACTCGCAGATCTCGCGCCCGCCGACGGTGAACAGGCCGCCGCCCAGGTCCTCGACCTGCTGAGCGGCCGGGCTGTAGGCCATCCGCTTCAGCGCATGGCCCATCTCGAGCCCGATCGCCTGTAGCGCGCCGCCGAGCACGCCCAGGGTGACCGGGTCCAGCCGACTATCGGTGTCCTTGACGCTCATGGGCTGACCTCCGCTCGGTCAGTGGCGATCGTCCCGTCCCTGCGGGTGTCCTCGACGCTCACCGGGCTGACCTCCGCTCTGTCAATGGTGATCGTCCCGTCCCTGCGGGTGTCCTCGACGCTCACCGGGCTGACCTCCGCTCTGTCAATGGTGATCGTCCCGTCCCTGCGGGTGTCCTCGACGCTCACCGGTCGACCTCCGCTCTGTCAATGGTGATCGTCCCGTCCCTGCGGGTGTCCTCGACGCTCACCGGTGGACCTCCGCGAGGTCGATCACGATCGTGCCGTCGCGCAGGACCCGGGCCGTGCTGGCGGGCGGCAGCACGGTGGTCGAGTCGAGCTGCTCGATCACCGCCGGGCCGTCGATCGTGTCGCCGGCCCGCAGGGCGGTACGGTCATAGAACGGCGTCTCGTGCGCCGTGCGCTCGCCGTCGACCGCGAACAGGACGGTGCGCCGGTCGACGATCGCGTCGCTGGCCACCTCGCCGGTGCCGGGCTCGATCGCGGCCGGCTCGAGCTTGGGCATCACACCGATCGCGTAGCTGCGCAGATGGACGATCTGCACCGGCGCCTCCTCGAAGCGGTAGAAGAACTCCCGCTCGTGGGCGGCCTCGAACTCGCCCGCGATCGCCACCGCGTCGATCGGGCCCGGCGCGACCGGCACCAGGAGCTCGTAGGCCTGGCCCACGTAGCGGCAGTCAGCCAGACGCTGGAACAGACGGTCCTCGAGCGCGACCGCGTCGGCGTCCAGCCGCTCGCGGCCGAGCGCCTCCAACTCGAGGAAGACGCTCTCCAGCGCGGCGGGATCGGCCTGTGTGGCGGTGACCATCACGGTGCGCTGGGTCTCGTACTTCAGATCGGAGGCAAGCAGCCCCATCGCCGAGGTGATCCCCGGGTGCAGTGGCACGATCACCCGCGGGATCGACAGCTCGCGGGCGATGTCGGCTCCGTAGAGCGGCCCGCCGCCACCGAACGCGACGAGGCTGAAGTCGCGGGGATCGAAGCCCTTCTGGACCGAGTTGATGCTGATCGCGTTGACCATGTTCTGGGTCATGATCTGGGTCACGCCGAGGGCCGCGTCGTCGGCGTCCATGTCGATTCTCTGGCCCAGGCGCGCGAGCGCCTCTCGCGCGGGCTCGACCTGCAGCTCGAGGTTGCCGGCCAGGCGGGCCTGGCGGCGCAGCCGCCCGAGCACGGCCTGGGCATCGGTGGCCGTCGGGTCGGTGCCGCCGTGTCCGTAGCAGACGGGCCCGGGCTCGGCGCCCGCGCTGTGCGGGCCGACGCGCAGCATGCCGCCCGCGTCGATCCGGGCGATCGAACCGCCCCCCGCGCCGATCGTGTCGAGGTCGACCATCGGGACCATCACGTCGTAGCCGCCGACGTTGGTGTCGTACAGGTGCTTCATCCGCAGCTGCCCGCTCGGCGCCACGCCGATGTCCGCGGAGGTGCCACCGACATCGAGCGTGATCACGCTCTCCAGGCCGGCGGCGCGGCCCACCGCGATGCCCCCGATGATGCCCGCCACGGGGCCCGACATCAGCAGCTGGGTCGGCCGCTGCACGGCCCCGTCCACGGTCAGCGTCCCGCCGTTGGAGGCCATCAGGTGGAAGTCCATGCTCGCCGCGACCTCGTGAAGCGAGTCGTTCATGCGGCGCAGATAGCGGCTGGTCTGCGGTCCGATGTAGGCGTTCAGCGCAGTCGTCGAGAAGCGCTCGTATTCGCGATGCTGGGGCGTGACCTCGTGCGAGATCGAGATGTGCGTGTCGGGCATCTCCTCGGCGAGGATCTCCTTCACGCGTAACTCGTGCGCCGGATTCAGGAACGAGAACAGGAAGCAGACCGCCACCGCCTCCACCTGCTCCTCGCGCAGGCGGGCGATCGCGTCGCGCACCTGCTGCCTCGTCGAGCTCGGTCTCCACCTCGCCCGGGGGCACGATCCGCTCGGTCACCGGGATCCGCAGCCGCCGCTGCACCAGGCTCGGATCTCGCCACGGCAGGTCCTGGTAGATCGAGAACGTCTTCGGCCGGCGGTGGCGTCCCACGTAGATCAGGTCGCGAAAGCCGCGCGTCGTGATCATCCCGGCCCGCGAGCCCTTGCGCTCCAGCACGACGTTGGTGGCCACGGTCGTCCCGTGCAGCAGCTGGTCGATCGACGTCGAGCTCGCGGCCGCCAAGCTCGCACAGCTCCCGCAGCCCGCTCATCGTCGCCAGCGACGGGTCGGCGGGCGTGGTGGGCACCTTGTGGACGCTGATCGTGTTGCGGTCGTCGTCGACCAGCATCAGATCGGTGAACGTGCCACCGACGTCGATCCCCACCCTCACCATCGTCGCGGCTAGGCCTCGATCGCGGATAGTTGCTCGACCTGGCCCAGTCGGTCGGCCCTCGAGCCGGTCGATGACCCCGTCGGTGTCGAGCACGTGGCCGTAGAGCCGCTGGATCACGGTCAGCGCGGCGTCGTGATAGGCGGCCGTGTCGGCCCCGCAGGCGTCATCGACGAGGACGCAGCCAAAGCCCCGATCCGAGGCGTCGCGCAGAGTGCTCTCGACGCACATGTTCGTCGAGACGCCGGTGAACACCAGATCACGGCAGCCGTAGGTGTGGAGGATCAGCTCCAGCTCGCTCGAGGTGAAGCCGCTCGGCGTGATCTTGTTGACGACCCGTTCGTTGGGACGCCGGTCCAGCTCGTCGATCAGCTCGTGCTCGCGCTTGCCGACGCGATTGTCCGTCGAACGGCACAGCTCGTACATCTGCGGCGAGAGGTCGCTGTAGTCGATGACCTCCGAGCCGTAGGTCAGGAACACGCGGCGCATCTCATTCGCGCGGGCCCACTCCAGCAGGCGGAGGGTATTCGGCAGGACCAGCTCGGCGATGCGGTTGAAGCGATAGGCGGCCTCGTCGAGACGACCCTGCGAGGCGAGCAGGCGGCCGAGCCCGAAATCGGGATGACCGGTCGCGTACATCAGATCGACGACGACCAGGCAGGTCGTGCTCGGCTGCAGGGTCAGCGGCCGCGTGTAGATCGAGACATAGTCATCGGTTCTCTGCATGGGGAGGGAGGCCTTTCCTACGGGACCAGGATCACCTTGCCGGTCTGCTCGCGCTGCTCGATGATCCGATGCGCTTCGTGCGCGTCTGTGAGCGGGATCACCGCGTGCACCGTCGCCCTCAGGCGACCGGCGCCGAGCAACTTCATCGCCAGATGCATCTCCTCGGGCGTTCCGATCCGCGAGCCGAGCACCTCCCACTCGTTGCGGAACACCTCGATCACGTCGAGCGGGGGCCGCTCGCCGCCGTGGGCCCCGCAGGTGACCAGACGCCCGCCGGGCCGCAGCGAACGGAGGCTGTCCATCAGCAGGTCGCCGCCGACGTGCTCGATGAACAGGTCGGCGCCGAGACCGTCGGTGAGCTCGAGCACGCGCTCGGCGATCGAGTCTCGGCGGTAGTTGATCACCTCGTCGGCGCCCAGCGTGCGCGCCCGCTCGAGCTTGGCATCGGATCCGGCGGTGGCGATCACGCGCGCCCCGGCGAGGGCGGCGATCTGCACCGCGGCATGGCCGATCCCGCTTCCCGCGGCCTGGACGACGACGATTTGGCCGGGCTCGACGCGCCCGCGCGTCACCAGCATGTGCCAGGCGGTGGCGAAGGCGACCTGGCCGGCGGCCGCCTGCTCGAAGCTCAAGCCCTCGGGGAGCCGGTGGGCGCCGCGGACCGGCGCGAGCACTCGCTCGGCGTAGCCGCCCAGCAGTTGCACGCTGAACATCTGAGCGTCGCGGCACAGGTTCGGCCGCCCGGCCCGGCAGTAGCGGCAGACCCCGCATTCGATCTCGTGCTGAGCCCACACCTCATCGCCGACCTGGAGCTGATCGACGCCGGGGCCGACCTCGTCCACGACGCCGGCGAATTCGACGCCCAGCTGGTGCGGTAACGGCAGCGGCCAGCGCGAGACGCCGGCGCGCAGGTCGACATCGAAGTGGTTGACCCCGCACGCGCGCATCGCGATCACGACCTCGCCCTCGCCGGGGATCGGGTCCTCCACCGCCTCGTAGCGCAGTACGTCGGCCGACCCGTACTCGTGGTAGCGGACCGCGTTCATCCGGTGAGCCGCGTCATGACTCGTGGGTCTCGTTGGCGGTGAGGTTCTCGACCAGCACGTCGCGCCCGCGCTCCACATGACGGCGCCAGTGCTGCTCGGCGCCATCGCCGTCGTGAGCCCGCAGCAGATCGATCAGCACTCGATGGTCGGACGCCGAGCTCCGCTTGGCGTCCTCGTCGTACCACAGGTAGGCCTTGTACAGGAGCGGCAACTGCACGACCTGCACGAAGCAGCGCTCGAGCGGAGCGCTTCGCACCGAGCGCACGAGGACGGCGTGGAAACGCTGGTTGAGGGCGGCGAGCGTCCGCATGCTGTCCGCGGCCTTGACGTCGGAAGGCTCGAGCGCGGTCATGCTCTCGGTGGCTTTGGCGTCGGAACGCTCGAGCTCCGCCTCGAGTTCCTCCTGCACCCTCTCGAGGGCGGTGATCTCCGCATCGGTGATCCGCTCGCAGGCGACCCTCGCCGAGTAGCCCTCGATCTGGGCCCGGAGGTCGTAGATGTCGCGCACCTCATCGCTCGAGTAGGTCTTCACCGCCATCCCGCGATCCATCCGGGCCACCAGGTTCTCGCGCTCGAGCTTCAGGAGGGCCTCCCGCACCGGAGTCCGGCTCACACTGAGCATCTCAGCGAGTTGCTGCTCGACGATCCGCTCCCCGGGGCGCAGAGCGCCGTCGAGAATCCCCCGGCGGATCGCGGTGTAGGTCTCCTCGCCCGGCGACAACGTGGTCACCGAACTGCGCAGGTCAACACTCATGTTCGGGTCCGCTTCTCTCAGTGTGCAGTATGCAGTTGCATACGAGAGATTACATTAGCCCGTGCAGTTCAGGGCCAATCCGGCGCGACGTCGAGCCACCCCGATCATCCGATCACCCAGCCATAGCCCGCCGGATGCACCCAACGACCTCGTTGCCGCGGGCCTATGGGTACTGGCGGTCGTGCCGCCGGCGATCGGATTCTGGCTCGTCGCCGGCGATCTGGCCGGAGTCGATGCCCATCATGTGCACCAGTTGCTCGTCGGATCGCTGCTGACCTGCGGTCTGGGCACCGTCCTGGCGGTGCTATGTGGCTTTCGGATGCCGATCTACGAGGGTCCGGCCGCCGCCTACCTCGCCGCGATCGCCGTGGTCAGCGCCCACGGCCACCATGGGGTGGCGCAGATCAGCGGCGGCCTGCTCGTCGCCGGCGGCTTCGTCGCGCTGCTGGCCCTGCTGCGAGTCGACCGGTTGATGCAAAGCATCCTCACGCCGCTGGTGGCCAGCCTATTCGTCCTGATCGTCACCCTGGCCGTCATGCCGGCCACGGTCGAACGCGCCATCGGCGCCACCCACGGCCTGCCGGGAAACGCCGCCGACTGGATCAGCAGCCTCGTGGTCGTCGGCGTGACCCTGTCCATGCGCCGCGTCACCCGGTTGAGCCCGTACAGCCTGCTGGCGGCCCTGCTCGCCGGCACCGCGTGCCACCTGATCTTGGCGGGGGTGCCACACGCCACGATCAGCGGCGCTCTCGTGGCGCCGGTCCTCTTGCCCTGGGGAGCGCCATCGATCAGCATCGGGGTGGCGATCCCGTTCCTGGTGGCCGGCGCGCTGGCGGCCTTCAACACCGTCGCCACCGGCGAGGTCGTGGCCGGTTCGGGCGTGCTCGACCCGGGGGTGCTCGGCGCCCGAGCGGGCGACGTTACGGGGCCGGCGTCCGAGGACCATGCCGGCGGGCGTGAACGTCGCGAACGGCCGGTCCCCGGATCGGGCCGCCAGCCGAGCAGGGGTGGCGTCCTCGAACCGGGTCGCCGGCGCGACCTTGCGCGGGGCTTCCAGCGAGAGGTGGCGTCCCCGGATCGGGCCGCCAGCGGAGCAGGGTTGCGTCCTCGAACCGGGCCGGGCCGCCGGGCCGCGTTGCCGCCGCGGGCTGCCAGCGGAGCAGGGGTGGCGTCCTCGAACCGGGCCGCCGGGCCGCCGGGGCCGCCGGCCGCGCCGGCGTTGCCGCCGCGGGCCGACAGCGGAGCACGGCCTGGCGTCCTCGAATCGGGCGGCCGGGCCGCCGGGGCCGGCGTTGCCGCCGCGGGCCGCGTGGCGAGCGTTACTGACCCATGGGGTGGCCCAGGCGGGAGGAGCGCTCCTGGGCAACGTCGTCGGCACGGTCTCACGCCTGGACTCGCTCGGGATCGTTCGCCTACTGCGCAATCCGCGGCGGACTCCGCTCGTACTCGCCGGGGCGTTCATCGCAGTGCTCGCGCTCGTGCGGCCCGTCGTCGACCTCGCCGCCGCAATCCCGCTGAGCGTCTCCGCCGCGCTACTCGGGGTGATCCTCGGGGTGATCCTGGCCGGGATGCTGCGGACCGTTCTCCGCGAGCCGCGCCGGACGATCATGCTCGTGGCCGTGCCGTCGCTCGTGCCGACGGCGGTCTGGATCGTAATCGGCAGCTCACTGCCGCCCGACTGGCAGTTGGTCGTCAATCCGCTGTTCTGGGGCGTCGTGCTGGCCGTGGTTCTCGAGCGCCTCGTCGACGGCCCGGCGGGCCTAGACGCCGAACTTGCGCTCGAGGCCACGGCGCGCAGCTGAACCTCCGCATCGCCCGGCCCCCCGCCGAGCCGGACGAAACGGCGCCAGGGTCGCTGAAAAGCCCTCGCCTCCTCGCGTATTCAGCACCCTCCCAGAGACGGTGCTGAAAACGTCGTCACCTTGGGCAAGGTCCCATCACGCCTTCTCCGATGGGCGTCCTTGAGCATGTGAGTCGCTCCGGGACCGCGCGACACCTGACGTGATCGCGGTTGGTACGCCTTCGTTGCAGTGTTCCGAGGCTGCCGAGATTGCGGTTGTCTGTCTCTTGGCCTCGGAGGGTCAGCGCTACTCGCGTGTGGTTTGCCGGCGTGGTTGTTCGCAATCATTTTTGATGTGAGTGAGCTGGTTGTGTCCGTCGGGTCGGAGAGGCCGGCGCCGCCGGTCAGAGCCTTGGTCAGGCGCTGGGGCGGCCCGAGCCGGTACGTTCGGGCTTCGGGTCGGCGTGTCGGGAAGTCCAACAATTCTGTGACGTTTCGGGCCCCCGGGCCCGCAGTGGGGTCAGACTCGGAGGACGGTGCTGAAAAAGCCCCTGCCATCCGCGCTTAGTCAGCGCCGCCCCGTCCGCGCCGAGCGCGCCGCCGACTGCGCTGCTGCCTGTCAGCTCCCCGTACATCGTCGCGGTGGGTGTGGCTGAGGAGCTTGACCGAGCGATCGCGGCGCTGGCTGCTCGCCAGGAGGGCCACGTCACCCGTCGCCAGTTGCGCGGGCTCGGGCTGGCGCCAAAGGGAATCGACTATCGGCTGGAGATCGGCCGTCTGATCCGTGTCTATGCCGGCGTGTACGCAGTCGGACATCGTCCGGCCACCCCGGTTGCCCGGGCGCGCGCAGCAATGTTGGCCTGCGGCCCGGGTGCCGTTCTCAGCCATGGCTCGGCCGCGACGCTATGGGGCATGCAAAAGCAATGGCAGTCACCGGTCGAGGTGACGGTGCAGTGGGACCATCGGCGCAGAGGCATTCGAGTCCATCGCTCGAAGATGCTCATGCCCCAAGACGTCAAGCTGCACCTGGGGATCCGTCTGACCAGCCCGGCGCGAACCGCGCTGGACATTGCTCCGAGCCTCGGCGACCGTGCGTTGGCGCGAGTCGTCAACGACGCCAGACTGGCGGGTTATCTGCGTCCCCACGACCTTGGCGAGCTGCTCGACCGCTGCCCCACCCACCCTGGGGCAAAGCGCCTGCGGCCGTTCGTCGAGTCGCTCGTCGGCCCGACCGCTCGGAGTTCGAGGACGCGTTTGTCATCTTCGCGGAACGTTTCGGGTTCCCTCGTCCCGAGATCAATGTCCGCGTGGCCGGCTACGAAGTTGACGCGCTGTTTCGTTCCGAGCGGGTGATCGTCGAGCTGGACGGGTTCGCATACCACCGTGACCGCCGCTCGTTTGAGCGTGACCGCGACCGGGACGTGGCGACTCTCGTGGCCGGCTACGCGACGGTCCGAGTGACCTGGGAGCGGCTGACCCTCAAGGCCGACCGGGAGGCCGTCCGATTGCACGCCATCCTGCGGGACCGGCGTGATTGGCGCGATTGACGCGCTCGCGCGTGCGGCCCGCGCTTGGAGCCGCTGGGAGTGACGGGCGGAGGAGCTGCGCGTGCGGCCCGCGCCTGGAGCCGCTGGAGGTGACCGGCGGCGGGAGCTGCGCGTGCGGCCCGCGCTGGGGGCTGGGGGTGACCGGGGGCGGGGCTGCGCGTGCGCCCGCGCGGGAGCGCTGGGGGTGGCCGGCGGCGGGACTGCGCGTGCGCCGCCGGCGCGATCCGGGCAGGGCTGAATCTTTGCCCAAGATGGGCAAAGATTCAGCACCCTCCCAATCGGCGGCTCTTCGGATGTTCGGCGCGCGGCGAGACGTTGACTCTCAGAGGTCCAGGCCCGGTTCGCCGGCGGTCCAGCCGCCGTCGACCGGCAGCAGATGCCCGGTGATCATCGCGGCCGCGTCGGAGCAGAGGAAGACCGCCGGACCGGCGATATCGCGTGGCTGCGCGATCCGCCCGAGCGGGATCCGCCGCACGGACGCGTCGTGCACCGCCTTGATCTCCAGCATCGGGGCGGCCATCGGCGTCCACACGAACGTTGGCGCGATCGCGTTCACGTTGATGTTGTGGGGCGCCCAGTCGATGGCCAGGCTGCGCGTGAGCGCGGCGACCGCACCCTTGCTCGCCGTGTACACCGCCTGGTTGGGCAGCGACAGGATCGCCGCCTGGGAGGCGAAGTTGACGATCCGCCCACTCCGGCGCGGGATCATCTGGCGGGCGGCCGACTGCGCGGCGAACAGTGTCCCCTTGAGATTGACGCGCAGCAGCCGGTCGAGGTCGGCCTCCTGGGCCAGCTCCGCCGAGACGTTCTCGCAGATCACCCCGGCGCAATTGACCAATGCGTCGACCTGGCCCAGCTCGCGGGCGAGTCGATCGAAGGCCGCAGCCACGTCCGCCTGGTCGCCCACGTCGCAGCCCACCGCCAGTGCACGGCGACCGACCTGCACCACCAGTTCACGCGTCTCCTGCAGGCGGTCTTCGTCGAGGTCGATCAGCCCCACGTCAGCCCCGGCGTCGGCCATCGCCACGGCGACGGCCTGGCCGATCCCCTGCGCGGCCCCCGTGACGACTCCGACGCGTCCATCGAGGTCATAGCTCACCTTGAAGTCCGACATTCGCAGTCTCGTCTCCTCTCACAACGCGTCGTTGCTGCCGCTCTGGCACCACTCCAAATGAGGTGTTAGGTTACGAAAAATGTCGAACATAGCTTTGAGGGATTACCGGATCTTGATCGGCGGCGAATGGGTCGCGGCGGTCTCGGAGTCGCTCGATAGGCGTTCGCTGACGGGGCGCATGGCAGGCTGGTCCGTCACGCGATCCGCGAGATGACTCGGGTCAAGAGCGTCTGGGCCCAGCTCTCACAGACAGTGCCGGACCCGTTCGTGATGCGCGTCTGATGATGGGGGATGCCTCCGGCCGGCTGGCCGACGCGCGGATCGCCGTCACCGGCGCGGCGACCGGCATCGGGCGCGCAGTGGCGGAGCGGTGCGTCGCCGAAGGCGCTCGCGTGGCGATGCTCGACATCGACCACGCGGCGGCCCGGCGAGTGGCCGGCGAGATCGGCGTCGAACTCGCAGTCGGGGTCGATGTCGCCGACAGCGAGGCGGTGACCGCTGCGATTGCGGAAGTGGCGCACGCGCTCGGTGGCCTTGATCGGGTGGTCAACAACGCCGGTATCCCGATGGTCGGCGCGGCTCACGAGCTCGCTGAAGTCGATTGGGACCGAGTGATGGGGGTGAACCTGAAGAGCATCTACCTGGTGTCTCGCGCCGCCTGGCCCCACCTGCGTGACGCCGGCGGCGGAGCGATCGCGTCGACCGCCTCGGTCGCCGGCATCTGGGGAACCCAGGGGCAGGCCGGCTACGCCGTCGCCAAAGCCGCAGTGATCATGCTCACCCGCTGCATGGCGCTCGACGGCGCGCGCGACGGCATTCGCGTCAACTGCGTCTCACCAGGCTTCACCCGAACCCCGCTGCTCGAGCGCTACCTCGACGGTCAGCCCGACCCCGCCGCGGCGCACGCCACCGTCTCCGCGCTGCACCCGCTGGGCCGTCTCGGCGAACCGCTCGACATGGCCGATGCGTTCGTCTATCTGTTGTCCAACGAAGCTCGTTGGGTCACGGGGACCAACCTCGTCGTCGATGGGGGGCTCACGGCCGGAATCTGGGGCTGACATCAGCCCTGAACCCGTGTACTCGAGGCGGTCGCAGTCCGCGAGGGGGTCCCCGGCTGGCAGCCTCCGCGCCAGCCTGTCACGCATCTCGTCCCGGGCAAGGTCGAATGGACGTGGCGAAAGCCGCCCCGCGCGCGGCGGAAGCTGCTCAGCGGTCGCGCTTGGGCCAGCGCTCGCCGAGTACGTGCTCGGTATCCGCGCCGATGGCGCTGGGCCCGGTCCAGTGGATCGCGCCCGGGGTCCGACTCAGACGCGGGACGATGCCGGGCATGGTCACCTCGCCGAGGTCGGGGTCGGCGAGCTGCACGAAGCTTTCACGCGCCCGGTATTGCGGGTCATCCATGATCTGACTGGTGTCGTACACGGGGGCGATTGGAGCCTGCACCTCGTCGAAGCGTGCGAGCACCGCCGCCAGGTCGCGGCGAGCGATCCAGTCGGCCACGATCGCGTCAAGCTCGTCAGCGTTGGCGCGCCGGCCCGCGGCGTCGCAGAAGCGCGGATCGGAGGCCAGCTCAGGATGGTCGACCGCCGCCAGCACGCGATCGGCGATCTGCTGCGTGCCGCCCGAGATGGCCACCCAACGACCGTCGGCGGTGGAATAGGCGTTGCGCGGCGAGGTCCGCAGCGAGCGATTGCCCTGGCGGTTCTGGACGACGCCGAGCGCCGTGAACTCGGTCACCTGCGGACCCAGCGCGCTGAACAACGGCTCATACAAGCTGAGGTCGATGACCTGCCCGTCGCGACCCCCGAGCGCGTCGCGCCAGTAAAGCGCGGCCAGCACTGCGTACGTTCCCGCGAGCCCGCACACCGCGTCGGCGAGGCCGAACGGAGGGAGCGTCGGCGGGCCATCGGGTTGTCCGGTCATGTGTGCGAAGCCGGAAAATGCCTCGGCGAGCGTGCCAAACCCGGGACGGTCGCTGTAAGGGCCGGTTTGCCCGAACCCGGTCACCCGCACAATCACCAGCCCCGGGTTCGCCGCGTGCAGCGTCTCCGGACCCAGGCCCCAGCGCTCCAGCCTCCCGGGACGAAAGTTCTCGATCAACACGTCCGCGTCGGCGGCGAGGCCGCGAACGACGGCGCGATCCGCCTCATCACTGAGATCGAGCGCGATCACCCGCTTATTGCGCGAGATCGTCTTCCACCACAGCGGAACGCCATCCTTCGCCAGGCCCCAGCGGCGCGCATCGTCTCCTCGCGGGTGCTCCACCTTGATCACATCGGCACCGAAGTCACCCAGATTCGTGGCGATCAGTGGCGCTGCGTACAGGCTCGAGAGGTCCAGCACGCGCACGTCATGCAACGCGACCGCCGGCGCCGCGGGCGCGGCTTTCGCCGCGTTCGGGGTCGAGTCCGGGCTGGCGGCCGGCTCCCCGTCCGGGGCTGGTTCCGGGCTGGCGGACGGCTCCCCGTCCGGGGCTGGTTCTGCGCCTGCGGCTGGTTGTGCGCTCGCGGTTGCGCCGGCCAGGACGCGGCGGGCGTGCTCGGCCACAGGTGCGTCGACGAAGCGGCCGTCGATGTGGACCCCCCCGCGCCCCTCACGAATGCCCTCGTCGTATGCGTCAAGCACGGCTCGCGCGTCGGCCAACTGTTCGGCGCTCGGATCGAACACCGCCCGAATCACCGCAAGCTGGTCTGGGTGAATCGCGTGCTTGCCGGAGAAGCCGAGGGCGCGCGCTTTCTCGGCCTCGGCACGCAGGCGGTCTGGGGCGCGGAAGTTGGGGAAGACGCCGTCGTGCGGGGGCGCGAGCCCGTTGCGGCGCGACGCCAAGACCAGCTCGACCTTCGCCGTCAGCAAGGTGTGGCCCAACTCCCCGGACGGCGGCCAGTCGAGACCGAGGTCAAGGCTGAAGTCGCCCGCCCCAAAGCCCAGGCACACGATCCGCGGGCTCGCCGACGCGATCTCGTCCACGTGGGCAAGCCCGGCGACCGTCTCGATCGTCGGCATCAGCGCGATCGAGCCGGGGGTCAGCTGCTCGCGCCGCTCCAGCAGCGCGAGCAGCGCATCGACGGCGCGGACATCCGCGGCCGACTCGGCCTTCGGCAGGACGATTCCGTCCAAGCCGGGCCGCACGACCGCGTCGAGGTCCGTGACAAGCAGCCCGCTGCCCTCCGGGTTGACGCGGACCCACAATGCGGGGTCGACGCGCGGTCGAGCGATCGCTTGCGGGAACGGGATGTCAGCAGACGCGGCGTGACCCGCCGGCTCGAC
Organism: uncultured Solirubrobacterales bacterium; assembly: GCA_963838535.1. Taxonomy (GTDB): domain Bacteria; phylum Actinomycetota; class Thermoleophilia; order Solirubrobacterales; family Solirubrobacteraceae; genus Palsa-465. The sequence continues at coordinate 47,393 of CAWIRN010000034.1, read as the reverse complement.
GTCTCCGCTTGGCCGCTCGCCTGCACGATCTCTGTCTCTGTCTCTGTCCCTGTCCCTGTCCCTGTCTCTGTCCCTGTCCCTGCGGCCCCCGCGCGGTCGAGTGTCGCCGCCACCAGCTCGCGCGCTCGCGGCTTGGCCGCCGCCGCCACAGCGTCCTCAAGGTCAAGGATGTACGCCGACGCGTCGAGCCGGCCGACCTTGGCGAGCTTGCCCTCATCGGCGCCGGGCACATACAGCATCGCGACGAGCGACGCGCTCACTGAGTCACAGCTCCGCTCGCGGCGATCGGTCCGGTCGTGGCTTCGACGAAGTCCGGTCAGCGCCGTACCGATCGTCGGCACTCGCCGCACCGTCACGCTGCCCTGTGCCCCAGCCACGCACGCGATGCGGTGCTCCACGGCGCGGCAGTCTACGCCCAGGGCTCCCCGCGGGCGGGCCGGTGCACCCTCGTTTCGGAGACCACGGAGAACGACGCACGATCCGTGTTTAGCCGCCTCCGTTGAGGCGCGTCAGCCAGGGGAAAGCGGGCGCGTGTGCCGGGGGTCCCGACCCAAAGGTGCCGCGAAGGTCATATTTCTGACTGAATTCGCCTGCATAACAACCCAATCGACGGCTCAAGAAAGTCGATCGGGCTGTTCCACAGCTGGGGGTGGGGCTGGGAAACGACCCGAACGCCAAAAACGAGGCCTCCGTTGGGACATTCCCCAGGTGACTACAGGCAAGGGCGCCACAAAGGTGCGCTCATCCGCCTGAACGAGGGGGTGGTCGCGATATCTGTCGCCCCGTGGACGCGCGCACGTGCGCCGAACAGGCGAGTGGACGCGGTACGGCCGCACTGTGCCCGCGACCGCCAACCGGAACGGCATGCCACCATCCCTTCCGCCGACCAGTACGCGACAGAACCTCGACTGCCGTCACCTAAACCATGAACAACTCGGACATGCCGGCACCATGGGAGCGACTGCTTTCCGATGAGGACCGGGCTCGACTGGCGCGGGCTGGGTTCGGCCAGCGGGTGGGGTTTGGTGCGCGGCCGGCCGTGCTGGTGATCGACGCGCAGAACTACATGGTCGGGCCCCCGCCGGGCTCGACGCACGCCTACCCATCGGCCTGCGGTCCGGCGGCGGAGCGCGCGATCGCGGCGACGGCGCAGTTGCTGGAGGCAGCGCGGGAGACCGGCGCCCCGGTCGTGTACACCCGCAACCGGTTTCGTCGTGACGGTGCCGACATGGGTGTGTACCAACGCAAGCGCGGCATGCCGGAGACCGAGGGCTGGTGTCTGGAGGGCTCAGAAGGAGCGCGAATCCACGACATGGTGGCGCCGCGGGACACCGACTTCGTGCTCGACAAGATCAAGCCGAGCGCGTTCCACGGAACCCCGCTGCTCGGCCTGCTCGTCGACCGTGGCGTCGACACGGTGCTGATCACCGGAGGCTCGACATCGAACTGCGTGCGCGCCACCGCCGTTGACGCCGCCTCGTACAACCTCCGCACGATCATCGTCGCCGATTGCGTGTTTGACCGCTTCGAGATTTCCCACCTCGCGTCGTTGTTCGACCTCGACCGCCAATACGCCGACGTGGTCGCCCTCCCAGAGGCGATCGGTGCGCTTCGCGCGGTGCCGGCGCACAGCTGAGCGCGGTCCGTTAAGCCACGCCGCGCCAGGCGAGAAGAAATCCCGCAGGCGGGTCGTCGGACGGTACGCTCCCCGACCAGACGGTCAAAGTCCGACATAAGAGGAGAGGTCGCCTTGCCCAGGGTCTGTGTGCTCGTTCCGTTCGCCTTTGACGAGAAGGGCCTCGCCAATCGCCGGACGCAGCAGGAGTCGGTCAGGCTGAGTCCGGACATGGAGCTCGACTACAAGCCGGTCAAGGCGGGTCCGGACCTCTACGACAGCTACCACGACTACGTGCTGGCCGACCTGTCGATGTTCGAAGCGGGCCTCGACGCGGCCGACGAGGGCTACGACGCGCTGTGCATTGACACCATGAGCGACTCCGGCGCCAACGCCTTGCGCTCAGTCCTCGACATCCCCGTCGTGACGCCCGGCAAGGCCTCCTATCTGACCGCATTGATGCTCGGCCACCGCTTCTCCGTGCTGACGCAGTGGGACGGCTGGATCCCGTTGTATAAGAAGGGCGTGCAGGAGTACGGCCTGGCCAACCATCTCGTCTCAGTTCGTTCGATCAACGTGCCGCCGGACGTCGAGAACCTGCTCGGAGGCAAGGAGGAGGATGTCTTTCCCAAGCTGCGCGACGCCGGTCTGCAATGCGTGGCCGACGGTGCGGATGTGATCTGCCTCGGTTCGACGACGATGCACCAGTCGCACGCCTACCTGAGTGAGCAACTGCCAGTGCCGGTGATCAATCCGGGACCACTCTCCTACAAGCTGGCCGAGACGTTGCTCGCGCTCGGGCTGACCCAGAGCCGGACCGCCTATCCGCGGCCCAACGTCGAAAAGCGGGCGATGGTGCACGCGGCCATGGCCGGGGCCGCCGAGAGCGCACGGGCTGGCGGCTGAGCGCCCGGCGGAACCCCGATCGCGTGAGCGTCCATCGGATAGCGCTCCTCCCAGGCGATGGCATCGGTCCGGAGGTGATGCACGAGGCTCGGGCAACGCTCGAGGCGGTCACGCAGTCGGACGGCGGTTTCAGCGTCACCGTCGAGTCCCTCGAGGCCGGCGCCGGTCACTACCTCCGGACCGGTGCCCCGATCGACCCGGACACGTTCGAGCGGCTCGCCGAGTTCGACGCGATCCTCGCCGGTCCGTTCGGCGATCCCCGGGTGCCCGACCCGCCCGTCCTGTGGGGGACGATCCTGGCCATTCGCCAGCGCTTCGATCAGTACGTCAACCTGCGGCCCGCCCTGTTGCTGCCGGGGGTGCAGAGCTCACTGCGCACCGCGGATTCCACCGGCATCGACATCGTCGTCGTCCGCGAGAACACGGAGGGCGAGTACTCCGGCGTCGGCGGCCGCGTCCACCGCGGCCGGGACACCGAAGTGGCGATCGAGACCTCGGTGTTCACACGTTCGGGGGTCGAGCGGGTCATCCGCTACGCGTTCGAGTACGCCAGCGAGCGCGGTCGCCGGCGCGTCACGAGCGCGACGAAGTCCAACGCCCTGCGTCACGCGATGCCGTTCTGGGACGAGATATTCGATGAGGTGGCCGGCGACTTCCCGGAGATCGAGCACGAACGGGAGCTGATCGACGCGCTCGTGGCGCGGGTGGTCACACATCCGGGATCGCTCGATGTCATCGTCGCCTCGAACCTGTTCGGCGACATCCTCACCGACCTGACCGCCGCCGCCGCCGGTGGTCTCGGCGTTGGCCCCAGCGCCAACCTCGATCCGACGCGTTCCCATCCCAGCCTGTTTCAGGCCATTCACGGGTCGGCCCCCGACATCGCCGGACGCGGCGTCGCCAACCCGATCGGCGAGATCATGTCCGTGTCGTTGATGCTCGAGTTCCTCGGCGAACGCGAGGCGGCCGCGACGATCGAGGCCGCCGTGGCCCGCAGCACCACCGATGCGGCCACGCGAACCCGCGACCTCGGCGGCACCGCGACGACCCGCGAGGCCGGCGATGCCATCCGTGCGGCGCTCGCTCCCGACGCCGCCGGTGCCGCGGGCGGCTCGACCAAGCGCCCGCTCGCCAGCGGCGGCTAGAACGCCGGCGCCAGGCGGGCGGGCCGGACCGGTCCACTGCTCCGCGGGGGGAGAGTGCTGAATATTTACCCAGGGGGTGACGAGGTTTTCAGCACCCTCCCGGTATATCGCCTGGTTCCCCGGCGCGGCGGGCTGACCCGCGTCAGGCGCGCCCAGGCCTGCCGGGCGGTCGAGGCGAGGCGGAGGAAGCCCCTATTCGCTGGCGAGTACCTCCTGGAAGAACGCCGTGACCACCTGCACCGCCTGGTCGGGGACCTCGAGCAGGTCTGCGTGGCCGATGTCGGGGAACGCGTGCAGGCGCGCGTAATCCGGCACGGCTTCGACGATCTGGCGCACGCTGAACCCCGATGGCGGCGAGGTCGGGCGGCGTCATGATGTCGCGCGAGCCGTTGGTGAACAGGATCGGACGGCGGATCTGCGACACGAGCGGCTCCAGATCCATGGTCTCCATGGCCATGCAGGCCTGGCGCACCGTGTAGGGCGAGTTCATCCCGACGATCCGGGCGACGTTGTCGAAGATGTCCGGGTGCTCCTCGATGAAGCCGGCGCCCACGGCCTGGATCGTCAGCAACGCGCAGAAGTCGTCGAGCGGCAGCGCTTCGCACTGCTGGCGCCAGTTGCGGAACATCGTCCGCCGGTACACGTCGCAGCGGGCGAAGCGCAATCGGCACAGCTGGCGATCGTCTTGTCCGGATACTTGGCCGTGAAGGCGAGCGAGATCATGCCGCCCATCGAGGTCCCATGGTTCAACGCCCGCTCGATCCCGAGCGCGTCGAGCAGCCCGGCGCCCTCGTCGGCCCAGTTTTCGATCGTGTAGCCGGTGAGCGGCTGGGTCGAGCGGCCGTAGCCGCTCGCGTCGAAGCTCAGCAGGCGAAAGTTCTCTCGGAAGCCGTCGTTGACCGAATCGAAGTTCTGGCGTCCGAACAGCGACCCCCCGAACTGCAGGATCAGCGGTGCGTCCGGCGGTCCGGTGAACTCGTAATACAGGCGAACATCACCAACGTCGGCAAAGGGCATGAGGGCTCCTCTCGGTTCTCTGGGATACGGGCGATGCCAACGTGAGAGCTGGACATTGTCGCCACGGAGAGGTATACCAACGCATACCGCTGCCGCCGGCGCATTCTAACCGCAGCGTCCTTTACATATGGGCATATGTTTGACAATAGGATCGACCGTCGCCGGCGCAGCGTGATGACCGTCCGGATTCACGTTAATCCCGACATCTCGATCGTCGAGGATCCCGTCAATAGTCATAACCGGCTATGGCCGGCGCTGGACCCGGTGGCCGTGATCGATCCGGGCGACGAGCTGGTCGCCGACCTGCGCGACGGCATGGACGGTGGCCTCGGGCCCGATCGCAGCTCGAGCCGGCTCGCAGATCTCGAGCTGGACGCCAACCACCCGCTGACCGGTCCGGTCGAGGTTCGCGGCGCGCGTCCGGGCGACGTGCTCGCCGTCGAGCTGCTGGCCCTCGAGCCCGCTGCGTATGGCGCGACCGCCGTGATCCCCGGTTTCGGCCTGCTCGGTGATCGCTTCGAGGAACCGTTCCTCGTGCGCTGGGAGATCCGCGACGGCGTGGCTCGCTCGCCACAGCTCCCCGGCGTGGCGATCCGCGGCCATCCGTTCCTGGGCTGCGTGGCCGTCGCCCCTTCGGTCGAGCTGCTCGAACGCGCCACGCGGCGAGAGGCCGCGCTCGCCTCCGCGGGCGGGTTCGTCCTCGGACCACTGCGTGCGGGTGCCGCGCCGGCCTTCGAGCCCTATGCCTCCCACGGGCTGCGGACAATTCCCCCGCGTGAGAACGGCGGCAACCTCGATCTCCCGCAATTCACCGTCGGCAGCCGCCTGCTCCTCCCGGTGCATGTCGCCGGCGCGATGCTCTCGCTCGGGGACGCGCACTTCGCCCAAGGCGAGGGTGAATCGTGTGGCACAGCGATCGAGATGGCCGCGACGGCCACCGTCCGGGTCAGCCTGCGGCCGGCCGAGGCTCTGCGCTGGCGCCCGCGCTTCCCGGCCGTCGAGTACAGCGAGCCGAGCCGGCCCCACCCTCGCGCCTGGTTCGCCACCACCGGTATCCCGCTCAACGATGAGGGGGAGAACGGCGATCTCGATCTCACCCTCGCCGCCCGCCGCGCGCTGGAGGAACTCGTGTCGTGGCTGCATGGCGAACGAGGGTTCACGCGCGAGCAGGGCTACGCGCTGGCGAGCGTCGCCGCCGATCTGAGCATCGCCGAGGCCGTCAACGTGCCCAACGGCCTCGTCTCCTGCCGGTTACCCCTCGACATCTTCGAGGATTCGGATCCGTTGGCGGCGGACTAGCGTCCCCATACCGTTCCAGTCCAGAAATGGCCCCTGAGCGCGCCCTATACCTGTACAACGTCCCGATCGAGCGGGTCAAAACGGCGATTGGGGCGGTTCCCAGCTGGTGGCCGTTGAACGTCCCAATCGCCTCTGAGACCCCATCCTTTGGGACGTTGTCCAGGTAAATCCGCCCGTCGGCGCCCGTCGGCGATCGAGTGCCTGACTACGCCGCGCCCGGATGACGCTTGATGAAGTCGGCCACGGCGCGGCAGTGGTCCTCGGTGCCGTCGAAGATCGTCGAGTGATTGGAGCCCTTGACGACGTAGACCTCGCCATTGGGGAGGTGGTCGGCGATCCACTGCTGGCCGGCGCCCTTCGGGCCCTGGTCCCACGGCGTCATCACGTCCTCATCGCCACCGATCACCAGTGCCGGTGAGGTGATCTTGCCGACCCAGTCGCGCAGGTCCATGTCGATCATCGCCTGGCAGGCCTGGATCATCACGCGGTCCTCGTTGGCGTCGCGGAGGATCTGCTGGATCACGTCGACCCCCGCTTGGCCCTCGGGCGTCTCCATGTACGCGCGCGACAGGCACTGCCATGAGATCAGCTCGGCGAGGGTGCGACTGCCGCACCCTTCGAGCTTGATCAGGTCGATCCAGTTCCTGAACACGAGTTGGCCCGAGAACCCGAGCTTGGCGGCGGCGCAGTTGATCACCACCGACTGAACACGGTCCGGATACTTGCCGGCCATCACGATCGCCACCATCCCGCCCATTGAGGTCCCGTGGATGTGCGCACGCTCGATGCCCAGCGAGTCGAGCATCCCGGCGGCGTCATCGGCCCACACCTCGATGTCGTAATCCTGCTCTGGTTTCTCGGAGGCCCCATAGCCCCGCTGGTCGTAGTCGATGCAACGGAAGTCGCGACTCAGCAGCGGCGTCGCGGGGCCGAAGTTGAAGTGTCCGAAGCCAGAGCCGTGAATCTGCAGCACGGGCTCGCCGTCGCCGGTGATCTCGTACCACAGGTTTGCCCCCCGGACCTCGATCATGTCGTCGGCCTGCACAGTGTCAGCCATGTGAAAACGCTCCTTTGCGCTGCTTTGAGAACTTATCCATTGTCCGCTCCTCCGCGGGCGGCCGTCAGCGGCTCCACACCCGCGGGACCGTCGCCCACGACGCCGAACACCCCCGCGGCACGGAGCTGCGCCACGTGCTCGGCGCTGTAGCCGCACACGTCGAGCAGCACCTGGTCGGTGTGCTCGCCGCGTAACGGCGCGCGGCGCAGCGGGGCGCTCGCCCCGCTGAGGCGCAGCGGCGACGCGACCTGGCGCACCGTGCCGAAGCGGGGGTGGTCGATCTCCACCACGTCGCCACGGGCCAGGGTGTGCGGGTCCTCGAGCGCCTGCGCCACTTCATAGACCGGCCCGTTCGGCACGCCTGCGTCGAGCAGGATCCGCGTCCACTCGCGCGTTGTGCGCCGGCGCACCATCGCGGCGATCTCCGGCACGAGCTCGTCACGATGAGCCCCCCGGGCAGCGAAGTCGGCGAAGCGGGGATCCTCCAGCAGGTCGCGGCGGTCGAGCACCTCGCACAGGCGCTCCCAGAACTTCTGCTTGGCGCAGGCGATCGTGATCCAGCCATCCGCGGTGGCAAACGCTTGAAACGGGACAATCGACGGATGGGCCGAGTTGGGCATCCGCCGTGGCTCGTATCCACCGGTCGCCGTCCACGTGGCCAGGTACATGAGCTGATGCAGGGCCGTCTCGAACAACGAGATGTCGGCGTCGCACCCCGACGCCGTCGCGCCGCGCCCGGTGCAGACCGGCCATCAGCGCCAGCGCCGAGACGTACCCGCCCGACAGATCGACGAGCGACAGGCCGCTCTTGGTCGGGCGGCCCGTCGGGGTCGCCGGTCAGGCTCATCCACCCGGCCATGGCCTGCATGATGTAGTCATAACCGGCCTCGCCGGCGCGGGGACCGGTCATGCCGAAGCCCGAGAGCGATACGCAGACGATGCGCGGGTTGCACTCCTTCAGGTCGTCGTACGTGAGCCGCAACTTCGCCGGCTGATCGCCGCGCAGGTTCGAGTAGACGGCGTCCGCATTGCGGACCAGGTCTTCGAGCACCGCCCGGCTGCGCGGGTGACGGAGGTCGAGGGAGACGCTGCGCTTGTTGCGGTTGAAGGTCTCGAAGAACAGCGAATCCTCGCCCTCCTGGAACGGCGGCACGTAGCGCCCGACGTCGCCTCCGGAGGCGGGATCCTCGACCTTGATCACTTCCGCGCCGAGATCCGAGAGCTGGAGCGTGCCCCACGGGCCCGCCCCGTACTGTTCGACAGCGATCACCCGCACGTCGGCCAGCGGTGGTTGTTCCGCTCGGCCCGCCACTACACCACAAGACCCGCCGCAGTCCCCGGAGCCCGCCCCGCAGGCGCCACCCCCGCAGGCGCCAGCGCCGCAGACGCCCGGCCCGCCGGCGGTACCGCGGCCCCGCGGGACTTGGGTGCCCCGGAGGACTGGCCGGCTCCGATCGACTCGCGGGCCCAGACCGGCTCGCCGGCCCCGGGGGACTCGCCGGCCACGAAGGACGCGACCCGGTCCCCGACCATCAGGCAGGTCAGGTTGGGGTTGTTGGTGGTGTTGGCGGGAAACACGCTGGCGTCGGCGACGCGCAGACCGTCGACCCCGAGCACCGCCAGTTGCGGGTCCACCACGGCGCCGATCGCGCAGCTGGAGGCAGGGTGAAACGCCGTCCCCAGGCGCTCGCCGAGTGCGTCCGCCAATGACGAATCGCTGCCGCCGACCCCCCGCCGGCGCCACGCCCGGGTGCGGCACAGGGCGGTGAAGTCGCGCCAGGCCACCGCAAACGCATCCGAAGCCAGCACCTCGCTGAAGCCGTGGTCGATCGCCGGTGCCCGGGTGGGATCGGCGTTCTGGATGGCGACCGTGCCCCGCGGCTCCTGGACCCCGAGGCCGAACGCGACCCCGACGATGCCGCGCTCCTCATCGAGCGGCAAGGGGAACGACCAGTAGCCCTCGCCTCGGGCGACGACGGCGAAGCCGGGACCGCACATCCGGGCCAGCGCCGGCGGCACGTGCGCGACGAACAGGCACTGCGGATGGTCACGCAGGCCCTCGCCGACGGGCAGGTCGACGATCGGAGCCACGCCGGCGGCCTTCAGGACCGCCGCCGGCCCCACCCCCGACCGTTGCAGCAGCGCAGGGCTGCCATAGCTGCCGGCGGCGACGATCACCGTGTCCGCCTCGATCTCCTCCACGCGCCCGTCACGGATGTAGCGCACCCCGCGCGCGCGAGCACCGGCACCGGCGCCGCCACCGGCCCCACCACCAACGCGGCCGCCGCCCGCGCCCGCGCCCCCGGCGCCCGCGCCGCCGCCCCGCCTGCACCGGAGATCAGGACGCGATCGGCCAGCGCGCGATCGAGCACCCGGAAGTTGGGACGCGCCCGGGCCGGGCGCACGTGCGTGACCAGCGTGCCCATGCGGATCTCGTTGCGGCGATTCTGCGGCCAGGCACCCACGACCCCGTCCCACGCGTCGGGCGCATTGATGTCGCTGACGGGGCGAAAGCCGAGCTCGGCGAAGCCCTCCACAAAGGCGTGCTGGACCGGCTGCCACGCCTCTGGGGTGTAGCCGCGGATCGGCACCTCGCGCTCCACGCGCTCGTAGTGCGGAAGCACGTCGGGCCAGCTCCACCCGGTGGCGCCGAGGCGCTCCCATTCGGTGAAGTCGCCGGGCGCGGCGCGGACCGCGACGCAACCATTGACCATTGAGGTTCCGCCGACCAGCCGACCGCGGTGCAGCCGCACGCGCCTCCCGCCGGGCAACGCCTCGCTCCAATAGCCCCAGTCCAGGTCGGGCGTGGCGGCGCCGGCTCCGGCGAAGTTCTCCCCCATTGCGCTGCCACCGACGAGGAACGCTGGCGGGTCGGTGGCCTCATCCGGGAAGTCGGGGCCGGCCTCCATGAGCACGACCTCGCGGGCCGGATCCTCCGACAGCCGCGCGGCGGCGACGGCGCCGCTCGAGCCCGCGCCCACCACGACGACGTCGGCGTGACGCGGTCCGTCGCTCACCGCTACGCCCCGGACTCGAGGCCGAGCGTGGCGGCCATCGCGGCGGTCGCGTGGGTCAGTGCATCGCGGTCGCTCTGGGTCCACGGCCGCGGTCCCTTGGCCTCGTGCACCGAGACCACACCGACGACCCGTCCGTCGCGTTCGAGTGGTGCGAGCATCTGGCGCCCGCGCTCCATACGCCTCGATCAGCTCGGGCGGCGGAGCCGGGTCGGCGTTGAGCAGGTCCTCCTGAACCAGGAGCCCGCGGTCGCGATCCAGAGCGAGAAACGTGGCCGCCGAACGGATGTCGAGCTGCGCGCCGCGGAGCGACTCAATCCCCTCCGTCAGCGCCTCGGCCTGCACCGGGTACATCCCGTCGTCGGCCTGCAGGCGCAACGTGGTGCGACTCGCCCCGGTGTCGGCGAGCAGCTGCTCGAGCTCGCTCTGGCAGCTGTCGAGCGGACCGGTCATGCCCCCACGGCCACCGCGATCCGCGGGCGGCGCAGATGCCAGTCGGTGACCTGCTGGTAGGCGTGGGCCGCGCGTAGCAGGGTCGCCTCCTCGAACGGGCGCCCAATCAGCTGCATGGCCACCGGGAGCCCGTCGACGAAACCGGCCGGGACCACCATCGCCGGAGTGCCGGCCAGTACCCACACCGAGGTGAAGTGGGCCAGCAGGCCGGTCATCGCGAGCGGGTCGCTCTCGCTGATCAGCGGCGCCGGGAAGGGACAGCCGGGGGCGAGCAGGATGTCGTGATCGTCGAATGCCTCCAGGACCTCACGTCGCCAGCGCCGCTGGGCCTGTCGTCCGGCCGCATACTGCGGGCCGGTCACCCCCTCACCTCGCCGCAGCCGGGCCAGGACATCCGGCGCGAAGCCGTCGGGCCGCTGCGCCAACCGCTGCGCGTGGAAGGCTGCGGCTTCGGCGAGCAGCAGATCGGCCGTCAGGTCGACCGCCGCCAGATGACCCGGCAACACGACCTCCTCGACGCGGAGGCCCAGCTCGCCCAGGCGAGCCGCCGCCTCGTCGAGCACCGTTGCGGTGGCCGCGGTGAGCGGCGCGCCCCGAAAGCTGGCGCCCAGTACCCCGACGCGGAGACCCTCGGCGCCGCGTCTGAGTGCGCCGACGTAGTCCTCGACGGGCACGTCCTCGCAGACCGGGTCTTCACGGTCGTAGCCGGCGATCGCCGCGAGTACTGCCGCGACGTCCTCGGCCCGGCGGGCCAGCGGCCCGATCGTGTCAAACGAATAGGCGACCGGCACCGAGCCGCGGTTGCTGACGCGGCCCTTGGTCGGCCGCAGTCCCACCGCGCCGCACAGCGATCCGGGCAACCGGATCGAGCCTCCGGTGTCCGTACCCAGGGTCGCCAGCGCGAGATCGGCGGCGATCGCGGCGCCCGATCCGCCACTCGACCCGCCAGGCACGCGCGCCGGATCCCACGGGTTGTGACCGACGCCGAAGTGAATGTTCTGCGTGGTCCCGCCGATGGCCCACTCCGACATGTGCAGCTTGCCGACGATCACCGCGCCCGCCCGCTTCAGCGCCGTGGTGACCGGGGCATCCGAGGGTGCGATGTGGTCGCGCATGAACCCGGTGGCCGCGGTCATCGGGACGCCCGCGACCTCGATGTTGTCCTTGAGCGCGACCGGCACGCCGGCCAGCGGGCCGGGATCCTCGCCGCGGCCCACCTGCTCGTCGATCTCCTGCGCGCGGGCGCGCGCCGCCTCGGCCATCACCGTGCGATACACATTGAGCGCCCCGTCGAACGCCTCGATGCGCGACAGGTAGGCGTCGGTCAGCGCGAGCGCCGAGGACTCACCGGAGCGCAGGCGCTTCGTCGCCTCGGCGATCGAGACGTCGGGTGCGGGCGCCGGCTCGCTCATTCCGCCATGCCAAACACGCGGTTGCCGGCCTCCGAGGAGGGGCTCTCGGAGGGCAGCAACCTCCCCTCCGTGCGGTTATAGCGCTCGTCGAGCGATCCGTGTGAGCCGTTGCGCGAGGCTCTGATCTCGGCACGCAGGGCCGTCGTTGCCGCCTCGTCGATCTCGAGGGTGTGCTCCTCGACGAAGATCACTCCATAGGCGTCCCGGGCCAGCGAGACCGTCGTGAAGTCGTCGAACACGTCCTCGCGGACCGCCGCCGGGTCGCGATCGAGCGGATCGCCGTAGCCGCCGGCGTTGGGCTCGCGGAACTCGATGTACTCCCCGGCCTTGAACTCGACCCCGGTCACCTTGGCTTCCAGATACACCTCCTGCGCTGTGCCCGGGTTCTTGTGGGTGGAAGCGCTGAGGCCGTCCCAGCCGCCGAACACGCCGCGCGGTGGATCCCACTGGCGGTCGCCCTCGCAGGAGAACGTGCCGTCGACCAGGAACCGGTTGCGGCGGATGATGCCCACGCCGCCGCGCCAGCGCCCCGGGGCGGCCGGCTCGGGGCGCAGCTCGTACTGATCGCAGCGCAGCGGGAAGCGCAGGTCGAGCTCCTCGATCGGGTTGTTGCGGGTGTTGGCCATCAGGTTGTCCACCGAGTCCATCGCGTCCTTGCCGTAACGCCCGCCGTAGGAGCCCTCATTGACCTCCAGGTACAGCCAGTACTCGCCCGAGTCCGGCAGGAAGCCCGAGTAGGAACAGAAGTGAATCCCCGCTGAGTTGCCCGCGGTCACCTGCTCTGGCAGCTGGTCGGCCAGCGCGAGAATCGTGTTGTCGACCACCCGCTGCACCTGGCAGAAGCGCGAGAAGCAGGCGCGGGGGAAGTTGGGGTTGAAGATCGTGCCCTTCGGCGCGATCACGGTCACGGGACGGAACACGCCGTCGTTCTGGGGCACATGCTCGGGAAACGTGACCTCGTCGAGCAGCAGCGTGCGCACCGCGTAGTAGGCGCCGACCAGCAGCGAACCTTCGAAGGGCACGTTGAACCCGGTAGGCACCTCGGCCTGCGAGCCGCTGACGTCGATCGTGATGCCGTCGCCCTCGACGATCACCTTCGTCTCCACGCGCAGCCGCACGCCGCGGTTGCGGGCATCGTCGTCGAGCCAGGCGGTCGGAGCCTTGTACTCGCCGTCGGGGATCTTGGCGATCTCGGCGCGCAGCATGCGCTCGGAGTAGTCCATCCACTCGTACGCCGAGCTCATCACGACGTCGGCGCCGTAACGGTGAACCAGCCGCAGCAGACGCTCGCGGCCGAGCGTGCAGGCCGCCATCATCGCGTTCATGTCGCCGCGGTTCATCGTCTCGGTGCGGACGTTGTCGAAGATCATCCGGTCGATGTCGACATTGAGCTCTCCGCGCCGATACCACCGCAACGCGTTGTAGAGCTTGGACTCGGCGTAGACGTCGAACGCGTCGGCGTTGATCCCCGGGTAGGAGCCTCCGACGTCGAGCACGTGCGCCGTCACCGCCGCGAAGCCGAGCAGCTCGCCCTCGTGGAAGATCGGCACCGCGACCGCGACATCGGGGCTGTGCGAGGCCCCGAGATACGGGTGGTTATGGACGATCACGTCGCCCTCCTCGATGTCGTCACCAAGACGGTCGAGGAAGCCGCGGATGTACCACGGCAACGAGCCGATGTGCATCGGCGTCGAGTCGGACTCGCACAGCTCGCGGCCCTGCGCGTCGAACAGGCCGGCGCCGAGGTCCTCGGACTCGCGGATGATCGACGAGTACGACATCCGGAAGAGCACGCCCGCCATCTCCTTGGCGATGGCGTGGAAGCCGCCTCCGAGCACTCGCAGCGTGACGGGATCGATCTCGACCCGCTCGCGGGTCGGCGGGCCGGGGCTGCGCCCGACCTCGTAGTTGGCAACGCTCATCTCGCTGTCTCTCCTCTATTCAGCCGACGGCCACTCCCGCGGCGCCCATCATCTGGGCTCCGCAGAGGACTCGTCGATCCAGATCACGATGTTCCCGAATGGGTCGACCTCGGCCACCAGCCCGGGGGGAACGACGGTGGTCGAGTCGTATTGATTGATCACCGCCGGCCCATCGATGCGATTGCCGGCCCGCAGCGCGTCGCGCGTGTAGAAGCGGGTCGGCAGCTCGCGCAGCTCCCCGTCGACGCGGAACCAGGCCGGCCGCTCGCTGGTCAGCGCCTCGGCCGGAACGGTCTCCGAGCGTTCGATCTCGGGCATCACCAACGCCGGCATCAGTCCGACGCCGCGCACGCGGACGTTGGGAATCTCCAGGTCGGAGCCCTCGAACCGACGCGAATACTCGCGCTCGTGGGCGTCGTGGAAGTCGGCCGTGACCTTCTCCTTCCAGGCCTCGTCGATCGCGCCGGATGGCACGTCGACCCGCAGCTCGTAGCCCTGGCCGAGGTAGCGGCAGTCGGCCACCCGCTGGATCACCCAGCGATCTTCGGCGATCCCGTCCTCGCGCAACTGGGCCCGAGCCAGGTCCTCGAGCTCCTCGAAGCGCTGCACCATCTCCTGCGCGGCCAGCGTCGACATGCGCTGGTAGGTGGTCGAGACGAACTCGTACACCGCGTCGGTGGCCAGCAGGCCCATCGCGGCCGTGACGCCGGGGAACGGCGGCACGATCACCGCCGGCGTGCCGACTTCGGTCGCGATCGCGCCGCCAGCGTCGGTCCCGCCCCGCCCTCGGCGACGAGCGCGAAGTCGCGCGGGTCATAGCCCTTGCGCACCGAGTTCTCCTCGATCGACTGGACCATCAGCGCGCTGGAGATCTGGATCGCTCCCATCGACGCTTCCTCGATGCTCATCCCGAGCGTCTGCGCCACGCCGGCGAAGGCCTCTCGCGCGAGCTCGGGCTGCAGCTGCATGCCGCCGCCGAGGAAGTCCTCGGGCAACAGCCAACCGAGGTTCACCATCGCGTCGGTCGAGGTGGGCTCGGTGCCGCCGCGGCCGTAGGCCGCCGGGCCCGGCACCGCGCCGGCCGAGCGCGGGCCCGAGCGGAAGATTCCGCCCGCGTCCACGTAGGCGATCGAACCGCCGCCCGCGCCGATCGTGTCGACGTCGACCATCGGGATCATGGCCTGATAGGGACCGACGCGCGTATCGAGCAGGTGCTTCATCCGCAGTGCGCCCGCCTGCGCGAGTCCGATGTCGGCCGAGGTGCCGCCGACGTCGAGCGTGATCACGCTCTCGAAGCCGGCCTGGCGTCCGACCCAGATGCCACCCACCACACCGGCCACTGGTCCGGACATGAGCAGGTTGACCGGTCGCTCGATCGCGCCCTGGGCGGTCGCCACGCCACTCGCCGAGGTCATCAGGTGCAGGCCCGTGCGCACGCCCGCCGCGCGCAGCTCCTCCTCCAGGCGACGCACGTAGCTGGCCACCTTCGGACCCACGTAGGCGTTCAGCGCGACGGTCGAGAAGCGCTCGTACTCGCGGTACTGCGGCAGCACCTCGGAGGACACCGACAGGAACGCCTCGGGGAACTCCTCCCGGACGATCTCGGCGACCCGCTGCTCGTGCACCGGATGCAGGAACGAGAACAGGAAGCAGACCGCGACCGAGTCAACGCCGGCCTCCTTCAGGCGGCGCACCTGGGTCCGGGCGACCTCCTCGTCGAGCTCGACGAGCACCTCACCGTCGGCGGTGATGCGCTCGGGCACGGTCAGGCGGTCGCGCCGGCGCACCAGCGGATAGCGCTGCCACGGCAGGTCCTGGTAGTTGGAGAAGTTGAGCGGCTTCTTGTGACGCGCGATGTGCAGGATGTCGCGATAGCCCTTGGTCGTGATCATTCCGACCCGGGCGCCGTTGTGCTCGATCACGATGTTGGTGGCGATCGTCGTCCCGTGGAAGACCTGGTCGAGATCCCCGAGGTCGACGCCGACGGACGTGGTCAGCGTCTGAACGCCCTCGATCGTCCCGCGCGAGGGGTCGTCGGGCGTCGTGGGCAGCTTGTGGATCTCGATCTTGCCGCTCTCGTCGTCGACGAAGATCAGGTCGGTGAACGTTCCGCCGACGTCCACTCCAAGTCGTTTCATCTAGGCCTCCAGCTCGGCTCGGGCGCGGTCGGGTTCGGGTTGGGAGTCATGGCAGGACGATGAGCTTCCCGAAGAAGTCGCGGCTCTCCATCACAGCCATGGCGGCGTGTATCTCAGACAGCGGGAATGTATCGGCCACGAGCGGCTTGATCAGGCCGCGCGCGCCGAGCGCCAGCACCTTCTCGAGCTCCTCGCGCGAGTACACGAAGGATCCGATGATCGTCTGCTGTCCGCGGAAGAACGGAATGATGTCGAGCGGCACGACCTCGCCCGAGTGACCGCCGCAGGTGACGAGCCGGCCGTCCTGGGCCAGCGACCCGAGGCCGTCGGCGAAGCGCTCGCCGCCGACGTGCTCGTAGACGAGGTCGACACCGCGACCGTCGGTCAGTTCGCGGACCCGGGCGGGGACGTCCTCGCACGTGTAGTCGATGCCTTCGTCCATCCCGAGCTCTCGCGCGCGATCGAGCTTCTCGGCCGAGCTGGAGGTTCCGATCACGTAGGCCCCGCCGAGCTTGGCGAGCTGCACCGCGGCTGAGGCAATGCCGCTGGAGACCGAGCTGATCAGCACCGTCTCGCCGATCGTCAGATGACCGCGTCCGAACAGCATGTGCCAGGACGTGGCGAAGGCGACCTGCAGCGCCGCCGCGGATTGATCGTCGAGCTGGTCGGGGACGCGGACGAGCTGCTTGGGGGGCGCGATCACGTAGTCGGCCAGACCCCCCGGTCCCGCGACGCCGATGAACACATCGCCGCCGAGCAGGTAGGGCATCACGCGCTCACCTACCGTGAAGTCGTCGACCCCGTCGCCGACCTGGTCCACCTCGCCGACCACCTCGAGCCCGAGGATGTGCGGGAAGGTGATCGGGAAGCGTGAGACGCCGTCGCGGATGTCGATATCGACGTGGTTCAGAGCGCAGGCGCTCACCTTGATGCGGACGTGGCCGGAGGGAGCGACCGGGTCGGCCACATCCTCGTAGCGCACCACATCAGGACCCCCGAACTCATGTATGCAGACCGCCTTCACCGGTTGCCCTCTCCTGTCCTCGCCATGGTCGACCGTCGCGGCCGCCGAGTGGCTGGCCACGTCAGCGAGTCTTAATGCCTAACTTCGATCTTGTCAACCCTGCCGAGCGCGTGCAGGGATCTCCGGAGCGACGATCGTGAGACGGTGGCCGTCGGGCTGTAAGGTGCGTAAACGTAGGCTCCACATGGGCCGCACGTGTGCCGCGAGGTGATCGGCCCGGTTGACATGCGTTTATGTAGGACATATAAAATGATGTGCGCTCTCCTGTCCCGCGAACGTGGAGTGGAGGGACGCCAGGATCGACCCGAGGAGAGCGGATGTCACCGGATGGGACCGTCGCACCCAAGCAGTGGCGAGGCCGGTTCTACGAAGACTTTGCCGTCGGGGACGTCTACCGCAGCCGGGTCGGGCGGACCGTCACGCGCGTCGACAACCAATGGTTCACGCTGCTCACCCTCAACACCAACCAGGTGCATTTCAACGAGGTGTTCGCGGCGCGCACGCCGTTCGGTCAGCCGCTCGTCAACAGCGCGTTCACGCTCGCGCTGGTCACCGGCCTGAGCGTGCCGGACACCAGCGAGAACGCGGCCGCCAACCTGTCCTGGACGGACATCAAGCTCCCCCAGCCGGTCTTCGAGGGCGACACCCTGTGGTCCGAGAGCGAGGTGCTGGAGACGCGCGAGTCCCGGTCGCGACCCAACGTCGGCATCGTCGGCGTGCGCACGCGGGGGATCAACCAGCGCCGCGAGGTCGTGATCGAGTTCCGCCGCACCTTCATGGTCTATCGCCGCGACGCCGCCGAGGTCGCCGACACGTTCCCGCAGGCCGCCACCGAGTGGACGGTCTAGCGTCCCGAATCCTCTGAAAGGACCGCCGATGACCACCGCCGCCGAGCGCCTCGCCACGTTCTCCTCGGGACTGAGCGCCGAACAGATCCCCGTCGACGGTGCAGAGCGCCGCCAAGCTGCACCTGCTCGACACGCTCGGCTGCGGTCTGGCGGCCCACGCGCTCGACACCGCGCCCGCCGCGCGGGAGGCGATGCGCGAGCTCGACGGCAGCGGTCCGGCGACGGCGATCGGCGTCGAGACGGGGCTGAGCGCCGGCGCGGCCGCGCTCGTCAACGGCTCGACCTGCCACGCGCTCGACTTCGACGACACCCATCCCGGCGCGGTCGCCCACGTGAGCGTGGCGGTGGCGCCGGCGGCGATCGCCACCGCCGAGGCGCTCGGCAGCACCGGCGCCGAGCTGCTGTGCGCGCTCGTGGCCGGAAACGAGGTCACGACGCGGATCGGGATCGCGGCCGGCGAGCGCTTCCACGCCCGCGGATTCCACCCGACGGCGGTCTGCGGAGTGTTCGGCGCGGCCGCTGCGGCGGCGCGTCTGCGCGGCCTCGACGCCGACACGACCACCCAGGCGCTCGGCATCGCCGGCAGTCTCGCCTCCGGGCTGCTGGAGTTCCTCGCCGACGGCTCGTCGACCAAGCGACTGCATCCGGGCTTCGCCGCGCAGTCCGGGGTCATCGCGGCCGCGCTCGCGGCGCACGGGGCCACCGGGCCGGCCACCGTGCTCGAGGGCCGCTTCGGCGTCTACCGCGCGTTCCTGGGCCGCGACGACGTCGACGTCGAATCGCTGCTCGACGACCTCGGATCCGCATTGGGAGACGCCGCTGATCGCGTTCAAGCCCTACCCGGCCTGCCACTACGTGCACGCCGCGCTCGACGCCACGGTCGCCGCGGTCACCGAAACCGGCCTGACCAGCGACGAGACATCGACGAGATCGTGCTGATCAGCCCGCCGGCCGGCGTGGCGATGGTGCTCGAGCCGGCCGCCGCCAAGGCGCGGCCGCGCAGCGAGTACGAGGCCAAGTTCTCGCTTCCCTACTCGGTCGCCTCCTACCTGCTGCGCGGCCCGGTGGACGTGGCCACCTACACCGACGAGGCGATCGGCGACGAGACGGTGCTCGCGCTCGCCGCGCGGATCCGCTACGAGGTGAAGGACTTCGACACCGCCGGGCGGCGCCTTCCCCGGCGGCGTGCGCATCCGCACCATCGACGGGCGCTCGATCGAGCGCGAGCTGCGCTTTCAGCGCGGCGACCCGGAGAATCCGATGAGCACCGAGGAGGTGCTCGACAAGTTCACCGCCAACGCGAGCCTCGCGCTCGGCGACGGTGACCGCCAGGAGCTCGCCGACGCGGTGATGGGCGTCGAGCGGCGAGCCCGACCTCTCGGCTCTGCGACTGCTCGCGCGGGCCTCGCGGCGAGTCGCGGCGTGAGCGACGCGTCGACGCTCAGCGGCGAGCGCGAGGAGATCGTGCGGCTGATCCGCGACTTCGTCGACCGTGACGTCGCCCCCAACGTCTCGCGTTACGAGCACGCCGACGAGTTCCCCTAGTCGCTCGTGCAGACGATGAAGGAGATCGGTCTGTTCGGCACGACGATCCCGGAGGAGTACGGCGGACTCGGGCTGGACCTGACGACCTACGCGCTGATCGTCAAGGAGCTCTCGCGCGGCTGGATCTCGCTGTCGGGTGTGCTCAACACCCACTTCATCGCGTCGTTCATGCTCGACCCGCTTCGGGACCGACGAGCAGAAGCGGGAGCTGCTGCCGCAGATGGCCAGCGGCGAGCTGCGCTGCGCGTTCTCGATGACCGAGCCGCACGCCGGCTCCGACGTCCAGGCGATCCGCACCCGCGCCGTGCGCGACGGCGACGACTTCGCGATCACCGGGCAGAAGATGTGGGTGACCAACGGGCTGCGCGCCGGGCTGGTGATGCTGCTCGCGGTCACCGACCCCGCGGCTGAGCCGCGTCACCGCGGGATGACGGCGTTCATCGTGCTCAAGCCGCCCGAGGTCACGGAGCTGCCCGGTCTCACGATCCCGCCACCGCTGCGCAAGCTCGGCTACAAGGGCGTTGAGTCGACCGAGCTCGTGTTCGACGGCTTTCGCGTTCCCGCGTCGAGGGTGCTCGGCGGCCCCGATCAGGCGGGCCAGGGCTTCGCTCAGTTCATGGCCGGGATCGAGCTCGGCCGGGTCAACATCGCCGCGCGCGCGCTGGGCATCGCCGTATCCGCGTTCGAGCACTCGATCCGCTACGCGCAGGAGCGCGAGGCGTTCGGCAAGCCGATCGCCCAGCACCAGCAGATCCAGGTCATGCTCGCGCAGATGGCGACCAAGATCCGCGCGGCCGAGCTGCTGATGCTCGACGCCGCCGAGATGAAGGATTCCGGTGAGCGCGCCGACCTCGAGGCGGGCATGGCGAAGCTGTTCGCCACCGAGATGGCCGAGGAGGTCACCCTCGACGCGATGCGGATCCACGGCGGCTACGGCTACTCGCTCGAGTACCCGATCGAGCGGCTCTACCGCGAGGCGCCGCTGCTGCTGATCGGCGAGGGCTCCAACGAGATCCAGCACCTGATCATCGCCCGGCGACTGCTCGAGCGCCACCCGATCGGGACCGTTCCGCGGCGCGGCTGACGCTGCCCGGGCGTTTATGCTCACCTGCTTGCGCGCATACCCGGCACCCGGACTCGCGCGTATGAGTGACGGCGCGCGCGGCGGCGAGCCGGCGGAACCCGCGGCGATCGACGAGCCCCGGATCATCGG
Organism: uncultured Solirubrobacterales bacterium; assembly: GCA_963838535.1. Classification (GTDB taxonomy): domain Bacteria; phylum Actinomycetota; class Thermoleophilia; order Solirubrobacterales; family Solirubrobacteraceae; genus Palsa-465. The sequence goes on along the minus strand of CAWIRN010000034.1, from coordinate 26,785 downwards.
CGCGCCCGTGCATCGCGTCCGCAAGGCCTACGAGCAGGTGCACGACCAGCTGCGCGACCTGATCATGCACGGCGACCTGGCCCGCGGGCAGCGCCTGCCCAACGAGGCCGCGCTCGCGCGTGAGTTCGGGGTCAGCCGCGGAACGGTGCGCGAGGCGCTGCGCGTACTGGCGGCGCAGAACCTGATCCGCACCGCCAAGGGCGCCGGCGGCGGCAGCTTCGTGACGCTGCCGACGGTCGATCACATCTCCGAGTTCCTGAAGGCCAACATCTCACTGCTCAGCGAGTCGCAGGATGTCTCGCCCGAGGAGCTGCTCGAAGCGCGCGACCTGCTGGAAGGCTGGGCCGCGCGGGCGGCGGCGGAGCGGCGCACCGAGGCGCACCTGGTGCGCCTACGCGACTGCATCATCGACGACGAGGTCAAGCTCGGGACCGAGGAGCAGTTCACCTTCAACACCGCCTTCCACACCGGCGTGCTCGATGCCGCCCAGAACACCCTGCTGGCGATCGCCGCCCAGCCCGTGTTCGCGGTCCTGCAGACGAACATGCGCCGCAGCGAGATCAGCCGCGAGACGCTGCACCAGATCAACGACGACCACCGGGCGATCGTGGCGGCGATCGCCGCCGGCGACGCCGACGAGTCCGAGCGCCAGATGCGCAGCCACGTCGACTTCCTCCGTGGCACCTACGTGCGGCTGTGGACCCACCATGGACATCGATCTTCGACACCCGGAGACTGAGCACCCACCCGTGGGCATGAGCGCACCAACCGTGGGCGCCAGCGGAGCAGCCGCGCGCTCCAGCGGAGCGACCGCGCGCGCAAGCGCGCCGACCGTGGGCGCGCGCGGAACCACCGTGGGCGCAAGCGCAGCAACCGTAGACGCGAGCGGAGCGACCGTAGACGCGAGCGGAGCGACCAGACGCAGCGGAGCGACCGTAGACGCGAGCGGAGCGACCGTAGACGCGAGCGGAGCGGCCGTAGACGCGAGCGGAGCGGGCGATGTCGCGACGGCGGTGCTGCGGGGCCTCGGCGAGGTCGCCGAAGACGAGGCCGACGCGCCCCTGCGCGAGACGTATGCCCGGCTGCGGGCGGCCCTCGGCGTGGCCTTCGTGCCGACAGTGTTTCGCATGCTCGCCTCCCACGGGCCCTACCTCGCGGCCGCCGTCGACGCACTCGGGCCGACCGTCGCCGCCCCAGACGGCCGCCGAGCGGCCGAGGCGATGCGCGCCGCCGCGGCGGAGCTCCCGCTGGCGGTGCGCCCGACGCCGCTTGACGCAGGCGATGAGCTGGGGGCGGTGGCGCTGCTGATCGAGCGCTACAACGCCGCGAACCCGGCTGGGCTGATGTTCGTGCGCGCTCTCGGTCGAGGCCTGGCGCCGGATGACCGCGTCATGGAGCCGCCACTGCCACCGGCCACCGAAGACCTGCTGGTCGACATCCGCATCGCCCACGGCGATGTGACGGTGCCGGGCCTGTGGCGCGAGCTCCACGACGGCTGGCCCTCGCTTGCGACGGCCGGCTGGGGCGAGATTCGGCAGCTCGCCGGAAGCGAACAGTTCCAGGCCGCCCGCGCCCGTGTGATCGCGATCGCCGACGAGGCCATCGCAGCGGTCGCGGCACCATCGCCCGCCGCGCTCGCGGAGAACCCCGAGGCGACACGGGCGATCGAGCGGATCGTGCGGACGTTCCAGAGCCTGATCCCGACGATGATCGTCGAGATCGAATGGCTGCGCTCGGCGCTGGTTCCGGGCGAGGGGCGCTGATGCGGATCGCCGTCATCGGCTTGGGACGGATGGGGCTGCCGATCGCCCAGCGCCTGTTGGCGGCGGGCCACGAGCTCGCGGTCCACGACCTGGCGAGCGCACCCGTCGCCACCCTCACCGCGAACGGGGCCCGCGCCGCGTCGCAGCGCCGGCGAGGCCGCCGCCGGCGCCGAGCTCTCGATCACCAGTCTGCCGACGCTCGCGGTAGTCGAGGACGTGGTCCTCGGCGGCGAGGGCGTGCTGGCGGCCGCCGCACCCGGAGCGCTCGTGATGGACATGAGCACGGGGTCGCCGGAGCTCGCCCGCCGGATGGCCGCTGCCGGCGCCGAGCGGGACGTGCAGGTGCTCGACGCCCCGGTCAGCGGCGGGCCGCCGGGCGCCCGGGCGGGGACGCTGGCCATCATGGTCGGAGGCGTGCAGGACGCGTTCATCCGCGTCGCACCGGTGCTCGCCGAGCTCGGCGACGTCATACGCCACATGGGACCACCCGGCGCCGGGCAGGCCACGAAGCTGACCAACAACCTGCTCGCCGCGGCTCACATGGCGGTGCTCGGCGAAGCCGTCGCACTCGCACAGCGGGAGGGCCTCGATCCGGCCGCGGTCTACGAGGTGGTCTCCAGCGGGACCGGCGACTCGCGCGTGCTGCGCAACCGCTTTCCGGTTCCGGGAGTGCTCGAGCGCGCGCCCGCCAGCCACGATTGGGCCGCGCTGTTCCCCGTCGACCTGCTGATCAAAGACATCACGCTCGCGCTCGGCGCGGCCGCCGAGCACGATCTCGACCTGCCGATCACCCGGCTCTCGCTCGAGCGCTACCGCGCCGCACAGGCGGCCGGGTTCGGCGCGCTCGACTACTCGGCGGTGGCCCGGCTGTACGGCGACCCGCCGCCCGCGGCGCCTTAGCGTCCGTAGCGAACTGCACTGAGTGCCGGGATCGTGCTCCGTGGGTCGGGCGAGAGGATCGTCGCGGGGTAGCACGCTCGGTCGTCGGCCGTCAAGTAGCGCCGGGCGGCTGGTGCCGTGAGCGAGGCGCTGCGGTGTTGTGATTGTGGTTCGGGCTACTTGACCGCCGCCGCCCGCCGTGCTGGATGGCCAGGAGGTCGGGCGCTGGGAGCGCCCGACTCTCCGGGCAGCAGAGCACTCACGCTGCTTTGTCATCCGGTTGCGGCGATGGTCCGATCAGGCGGGCGGAGGATCTCGCCGCGGCGCGCCGGGCGAGTGTCTTTATTCGTTCTCCGCCCTGCGAGGGGTAACAAATCCGCCGAGATCTCACGGGATCCTCACGGCACCTGGGGAACGTCCCAACGGCGGCGTCATTCTGGGCGATCTGGGAGCTTCCCAGCCCCCAGATGGGATCCATCCCGAGCGACTTTTCTGAAGGCTCGAGTAGGCTTACGGGTGAATTGGTCAGAAATCTGACTCTGAGAGCACCGATCGCGCCGGGACCCCCGCGCGCGGCCGGGACCGACCGGCCCCGGGGTGCCTGCCTGTCCGTCCGCCGCGCTGAGTGGGACAAATCTCCCTCAATTCGTCGGTTTGTGGGGGGTGTGTGTGTCCGTGCCCGCTGGGCGGCACAAAACGTGAGCACCCCCCGAATCCAGAGAGTTGAGTGAGATTTTGTTCGCGCCGGCTCCGCGTCAACACTCCGCCGCCACCCGCAAGCCTCCCGGGCGGCGAACCGCCACACCGCCCCGTCGCCGGAACTCTTCGACCGAGCCGAGCACGTCCTTCTCCCTCCACGGACCCTCGTCCCGACAAACAGGAACAACAGATGCGCCTTTAGTAAGAGCGCGGGAGACCGAGGACGTTCTGGGCGAGGTAGGCGAGGACCATGTTGGTGCTCACCGGGGCGACCTGGTACAGGCGCGTCTCGCGGAACTTGCGCTCGACGTCGTATTCGCGGGCGAAGCCGACGCCGCCGTGGACATCGAGGCACGCGTTGGCCGCCTGCCACGACGCGTCGGCGCACAGCAGCTTGGCCATGTTGGCCTGTGCCGCGCTGTTCTCGCCGCGGTCATAGAGGTCGCTGGCGTGACGGCGCATGAGGTCGCCGGCCTCCAGACGCGCGTGGGCCCAGGCGATCGGGAAGGCGACGCCCTGGTTCTGGCCGATCGGCCGGCCGAACACGACACGCTCGCGGGCGTGGGCGACGGCGCGCTGCACGAACCAGCGCCCGTCGCCGACGCACTCGGCGGCGATCAGGATGCGTTCGGCGTTCATGCCGTCGAGGATGTAGCGAAAGCCCATGTCCTCCTCGCCGATCAGATTCTCGGCCGGAACCTCGAGCCCGTCGATGAACACCTCGTTGGTGTTGTGGTTGAGCATCGTCTCGATCGGGACGATCCGCACGTGCTCTCCCGCCTCGCGCAGATCGACGAGGAACGTGGACAGCCCGAACCAGCGGCGCTCCCCATCCGGCGGCGAGGTGCGAGCCAGCAGCAGCATCAGGTCGCTCTGGAGAGCGCGCGAGGTCCAGATCTTCTGGCCGTCGATCACGTAGCGATCGCCGTCGCGTCGCGCCCGGGTGCGGATCGCGGTGGTGTCCAGACCCGCGTCGGGCTCGGTCACCCCGAACGCCTGCAACCGCAACTCGCCGGCGGCGATGGCCGGCAAGTAGCGCTGCTTCTGCTCCGCTGAGCCGTGGCGCAGCAGCGTGCCCATCACGTACATCTGGGCGTGGCACGCCCCGGCGTTGGCGCCCGAGCGGTTGATCTCCTCGAGGATCACGGCGGCCTCGCCGAGCCCGAGCCCGGCGCCGCCGAACTCGGTGGGAATCAGCGCCGCCAGCCACCCCGCGTCGGTCAGCGCGCGCACGAACTCCTCGGGATAGGCCGCGCGGCGGTCGACGTCGCGCCAGTACTCGTCGGGGAACCGCGCACACAATTCACGCACCGCGGTGCGGATCTCGTCGTGGGTGATCTCCTCGGTCTCGGGGCTCATCTCGGGCTGGAAGTCCGACATATTACGTCGGGGTGATCGTATGCTTCCCGCGATGCTCCGCTTGGGGATCGACGTCGGGGGGACATTCACCGATCTGCTGCTCCACGACAGCGACGGGGACCGCCTGTGGGTGGCCAAGACGCCGAGTACACCCGAGGACCAGTCGCTCGGTGTGCTGGAGGGGATTCGGATCGTCGGCGCGATGGCCGGCGTCGGGCCGGAGCGGCTGAACGCGATCCTCCACGGCACGACCGTCGCCACGAACGCCGTACTGGAGGGTCGCGGCGCCCGGGTCGGGTTGATCGTCACCGAAGGGTTTCGGGTCGATCCTGCACCTCGCCGAGGCGTGGACCCCGGGCCCGCTGTTCGGCTGGATGATCTACGAGAAGCCAGAGCCGATCGCCGACTTCGAGGACACCCGCGAGGTGCCGGGCCGGATCGGCGCCGACGGCAGCGTGCTGCGCGAACTCGATCTCGAGGCGGCCCGCACAGCGGTGTCCGACCTACGCGACGCCGGCGTCGAGGCCCTGACGATCTCGCTGATGCACTCGTATGCCAACCCCGCTCACGAGCGGGCGCTGCGGGAGCTCGCTCGAGAGGAGGCCCCGGCGCTGCCCGTATCGATCTCCTCCGACGTCATGCCCGAGTTCCGCGAGTACGAGCGCACCGTCACCACGGTGATGAACGCCTACGTGGCGCCGGCGCTCGACCGCTACCTCTCACGCCTGCGCAGCGGTCTCGACGCCGCGCGCGCAGGGGCCGAGCTCCAGGTCGTGCGCTCCGACGGCGGGCTGATGAGCCTCGACTCCGCGCGCGCGTTGCCCGTGCACACCGTGCTCAGCGGCCCCGCCGGCGGCGTCAAGGGCGCGTCGTTCATCGCCGCCCGCGCCGGCTTTGACCGCATTCTCACCTTCGACATGGGCGGCACCTCCACCGACGTCGCGACGTGCTTGGACGGTGAGCCGCTGATCACCCGCGAGACGACGGTGGGCGCCTTTCCGGTCCGTGCGCCCTCGGTCGAGGTCGAGAGCATCGGTGCCGGCGGCGGGTCGATCGCCTACGTGGCCGAGGTCACCGGTGCGCTGCGGGTCGGGCCGCAGAGCGCCGGCGCCGTTCCCGGCCCGGCGTGTTACGCACGCGGCGGCACGCGCGCGACGGTCACCGACGCGAACGTCGTGCTCGGGCATCTGCCCCCGCGGCTGCTCGGCGGCGAGATGGAACTCGACAGCGAGGCCGCGCACGCCGCCGTCGCCGCGCTCGGCGCCAGGCTCGGGCTCGACGCGCACGCCGCGGCGGCCGGGATCGTCGACCTCATCAACGAGAGCATGCTCGGAGCGCTGCGCGTGGTCACGGTGCAGAAGGGCCGCGCGCCGGCCGACTTCGCGCTCGTCTCCTTCGGCGGCGCCGGCGGCCTGCACGCCAACGCCCTCGCCGCGCTGCTCGGCTGCTATCCGGTCATCGTCCCGCCCGAGTCGGGCGTCCTCTCGGCGCTCGGCTTCGTCGTCTCACCGATCAAGAACGAGTTCAGCCAGACGGTGATCCGGGACGCCGAGGAGACCAGCGCCGACGAGCTGCGCGATCGGCTCGCCGAACTCGCGGCTCAGGGCGACCGATGGCTGGCCGGCGAGGGCGTCGCGGTCGGCGACCGAGCCGTGGACTACGTGGTCGACATGCGCTATCAGCGCCAGGGGTTCGAGATCCCGGTGGCGATCCCCGCCGACGAGTTGGCCCGGCTCACCCTGGGCGAGCTCGCCGAGCGGTTCGGCGCGTTGCACCACGGCCTGTACGGTTTCGGCCTCGAGGGCGGCGCGGAGCTGGTCAACCTGCGCGCGGTCGCCCGCGGGCGGGTGCCGATCCCGGAGATCCCCGCCCACGATCCGGGGCCGTCCGATCCCGCCCCGGCTCAGGCCGGGACGCATACCGTGTGGCGGACGGGCCAGTCGCGCGAGGTCCCCACCTATCGAGCGGGCCGAGCTGCGCAGCGGCATGCGAATCCCCGGCTACGCGATCATCGAGCAGTACGACGCCACGACGGTCGTGCTGCCCGGCTATCTCGCCACGGTCGACCCGTGGCTGAACCTGGTGATCGAACCGGAGAGCCCGTGACCGCGACCGGCGTTGACCCGATCACGCTCGACCTGATCGAGAACGCGCTGCTCAACGCGCGCTTCGAGATGGACGAGGTCGTCCGGCGAGCGGCCATGTCGCCGACGATCCGCGTGCAGCACGACGAGTTCCCGATGATCTGCAACCGCCGCGGACAGATGATCGTGGGGCAGTTCGGCTCCTACATCCCCGAGGTCATCGATCGCTTCGAGCGGCGAACATCGACGAGGGCGACGTGATCCTCCTCAACGATCCGTACCTGTGCAAGGGCTCGATCTCGCACTGCAACGACTGGCTGGTGATCGTGCCGATCTTCCACGAGCGGCGAGCACGTCGGCTTCTCCTCGATGTTCGGCCACATGATGGACGTCGGCGGCAAGGTGCCGGGCAGCCAGGTCAACGAGGCGACGTCGATCTGGGAGGAGGGCCTGCGCATCCCGCCGGTCAAGATCTTCGCTGCCGGCACGCTCAACGAGACGGCGCTGGCGATCATCCTCAACAACACCCGCACGCCCGAGACCAACCGCAGCGACCTGATGGCGTTGATCGGCGGCTGTCGCGCCGCCGAGCGGCGCGTCGATCGAGATCTGCGGCCGCTTCGGACGCGACACGTTCGCGGCCGCGTGCGACGCGCTGCTCACGCGCACGCGCGAGGCCATGGCCCGGCTGATCCGTCAGTACATCCCGGAGGACAAGGTGACGTTCACCGACTGGGTCGACGACGACGGCCTCGGCAACGGGCCGTTCAAGATGGTGCTGACGCTGTGGCGCGAGGGCGATATCTGTCACGCCGACTGGACCGGCACCGACGACCAGGCTCCGGGCTCGATCAACTTCCACATCAACGAAGGGCTGTGCAAGCTGTTCTTCGGGATCTACATGATCATGGCGTTCGACCCGCAGATCCTGTTCAACGACGGTCTCTACGACGTGTTCGAGGTGACGCTGCCCGAGGGCTCGCTGCTCAACCCGCGCTTCCCGGCCCCGCTGTCGAACCGCCTCAACGTCCACACGCGCTTCTTCGACTGTCAGAGTGGAGCCCTCGGCCAGCACGCTCCGGAACTGTCGATGGCCGCCGGTTATGGCACCAGTCCCGGTGTTCGTGTTCGCCGGCACCGACGCGCAGGGGCGCTACTTCCAGTTCGTCGAGTTGCTGTTCGGCGGCATTCCCGGCCGCCCGATCGGCGACGGTCTCGACGGGCACTCCTGGTGGCCGCTGTTTCGCACCACGCCGGCCGAGTACACCGAGAGCTACTACCCGGTGCGGATCGAGCACTACCGGCCGGTCCGCGACTCCGGCGGCGCCGGCCTGCACCGCGGCGGGACCGGGATCGAGAAGCTGTACGTGTTCACCGGGGCCGGCGAGTTCACCGTCCACGACGACCGAGCGCTGATCAGCCCGTGGGGGATCGGCGGCGGACGCGCCGGCGGGCGCAGCTCGAAGATCCTCATCAAGGCCGACGGCGAGAGGATCGAGTTGCCCTCGAAGGTCGACGCCTACCCGGTGGCGGCCGGGGACCGGCTCGTGTTCCGCACCGCCGGGGCCGGCGGCTGGGGCGACCCGCTGCGGCGACCCCCCGACAAGGTGGCCCGCGACGTTCGCAGCGGACTCGTCTCGCCCGAGTCGGCCGACCGCGACTACGGCGTCGTCCTGCGCCCGGACGGGGTCGACGTCAAGGCCACCACCCGCCGTCGCGCGCAGCTCGGGCAGGAGCGCGGCGAGCCGGCCCAGTTTGACTTCGGCGAGCTACCGGAGTCGATCGCCGCCCGCTGAGCTCGCGCCGTCTGACGTTGGCGAGCTACCGGAGTCGATCGCCCCCTCTGAGCCCGCGTTCAGCGCTGCCTGGGCGCGCGCCTCGCGCGTGGCGTCCTCGTCTACCGTGAACGTCTGCGGGTCAAGGACCACGCCGTAGTGGGCGCGCGCCGCGGCCGCGTCGAGCAACTGGTCGGCGACGTCGCGCGCCACGGCGGCGGGATCGCGGGCCAGTGGGTCGCCGTAGCCCCCGCCGCAGGCGGTGCGGAACTCGATCACGTCGCCGGGCATCAGCTTGTGGGTGGTGAACTTGGAGGGCAGGTCGATCCGCGTGCCGTCGGCGCGGCGCACCTGGGTGGCGGCGGTGCGGCCGTTGTGACCGCCGAACAGTCCCTTGGGCGGGTCGTACTGCCGATCGGCCTCTGAGGTGACCCAGCCCTCGCCGAGGAAACGCGTCGCGCGCACGACTCCGAGTCCGCCGCGCCAGCGTCCAGGAGCCGGCCCCTCGCCCCGCAGTTCGTAGCGCTCCACCCGCACCGGGAAGGACAGCTCCTCCTCCTCGATCGGGTTGTTGCGGATGTTCTCCATCAGGCAGCCGATCGAGTCCATCCCGTCGTGGCCGAGCCGGCCGCCCCAGCTCGACTCGTTGACCTGTACGTAGACCCAGTATTGACGCGACTGGAGATCGATGCCGCTGAACGCGATCACGTGCACCTCCGCGCCGGTTCCCGCGCACACCTTGTCCGGCAGCACGTCGGCCAGCGCCAGCAGCACGCTGTCGGCGGCGATCTGGCAGGCGCAGAAGCGCGCGTAGGTCGGCGCGCGGGAAGCGCGGGTTGAACAGGCTGCCCTCCGGCGCGATCACGCTGATCGGTCTGAACATCCCCTCGTTGTTGGGGATGTAGGCGTCGTGCGTGGCTTGGTCGAGCAAGATCGTGCGCACGATGAAGTAGGCGGCGATCTTGGTCGAGCCCTCCAGCGGCGCATTGACCGCCGTCTCGACCTCGGGATGGCTGCCCGTCAAATCGACGGTGATGTCCTCGCCGCGCTTGCGGACCGTCACGTTGATGTTCAGCGGATGGCCGCGGTTGCGCGCGTCGTCATCCATCCATTGCACCGGCGCGACGTAGTCGCCGTCGGGAATCTTGGCGATCTCCGCGCGGAGCAACTGCTCGCAGTGGTCCATCCAGGCGTGCGCGGCGGCCATCACGACATCGGCCCCGTAACGGGCCAGCAGCGCTGTGAAGCGACGCGCGCCCAGCCTGGCCGCGGTGTGCAGGGCCTCGATGTCGCCGCGATTGATCTCGGGGGTCCGGACGTTGTCGAAGATGTGGCGGACCAACTCCTGGTTGAGCTCGCCGCCGCGCTCGATCTTCAGCGCCCGGTAGTTGCGACCCTCGGCGAAATAGTCGAAGGCATCGGTGCACAGCCCCGCCGAGGCCGAGCCCAGGTCGGCCAGGTGTGCCGTGTCGGCCGCCCAGGCCAGCAGCCGGCCGTCGTCAAAGATCGGGATGGCGATGCAGACGTCGGCCAGATGCGAGGCGCCGTAGCGCGGGTCGTTGTGCAGGAAGACGTCGTCGGGCGCGATGTCCTCGCCCCACACCTCACGGATGCCGCGCAGGTAGGCCCCGATCGAGCCGCAGTGCATCGCGGTCGTTTCGCTCTCGGCGATCTCCTGACCGTCGGCGGTGTACAGCCCGGCCCCCAGATCCTCGGCCTCGCGGATGATCTGGAAGAAGGCGGTGCGGAAGATCACCTGCGCCATCTCCTTGGCGATCGCGCCGAACGCGCCGCCGAGGACGCGCACCGTCATCGGATCCAGTCGGGTCTCGGTGTCGCTCACGGGAGCACCAGCAGGAGGTTGCCGTGGTCGTCGACGTCGCCGCGCACGCCGGGGGCGATCACCGTGGTGGAGTCGAACTGCTCGATCACCGCCGGCCCGTGCAGCACGTCGCCGGCCCGCAATGCGGCGCGCTCGTAGAAGCGGGTGCGATGGCGCTCGCGGGGACCGTCGAGCACGAACACCACGTCCTGCTCGTGGCGCACCGCGCGCTCCGGGCTTCCATCGCCAGGCGCCAGCCGTGGCCACCGTAGCTCGGGGCGGCGACCGACGGCGATCACCCGGAGATTGACCAGCTCCACCTCGCCGTCGAAGCGACGCGAATACTGGCGTTCGTGCTCGGCCGCGAACGCCTCGCTCACCACGGCGGCCCAGGCATCCGGCTCCAGCTCGAGTCCGCCGGCGGGCACCATCAGCTCGTACCCCTGGTTGGCATAGCGGCAGTCCGCGTAGTGGCGCAGCTCGATCGACTCCTCCGCGACGCCGTCACGGCGTAGCTGCTGGCGGCCGCGCTCGTCGAGCCGAGCGAAATCTGCCGTCACGCGGCCCCAGTCAAGATTGCGCAGCGGCCCCATCTCGGTGGTCGAGTGCTCGTAGACCGTGTCGGTGGCCAGCAGCCCGAGCGCCGAGGTGATACCGGGGTGCGGCGGGACGAGCACGCGCGGGATGCCCATCTCCCGGGCGATGTCGCACGCGAACAGGCCGCCGGCCCCGCCGAGCGCGACGAGCGTGAAGTCACGCGGGTCGTAGCCCTTCTGCACCGAGTTGAGCTCGATGGCCTGGACCATCGAGTGGGTGATCACACCGACCACGCTCCACGCGGCCTCGTCGAGGTTGACGCCCAGCGGCGCGCCGACGTGCTTCTCCAAGGCGGTCCGGGCAAGCGCCGGGTCGACCACCATCGCGCCGCCGAGAAACGACTCGGCCCGCAGGGTGCCGAGCACGAGCATCGCGTCGGTGACCGTCGGATGCGTCCCGCCGCGGCGGTAGCAGGCGGGGCCGGGCAACGCGCCGGCCGAGCGCGGCCCGACGTGCAGCATGCCGGTCTCGTCGACGAAGGCCAGCGACCCGCCGCCGGCGCCGATTGTGTCGAGCTCCGCCATCGGGATCATCGCGTGGTAGCCCGCGACGCTCGTGTCGAGCAGGTGCTTCAGGCGCAGCTCACCGCCGGGGGCCACGCCGATGTCGGCCGACGTGCCGCCCACGTCGAGCGTGATCACGTCGCTGACCCCGGCCAGCCGCCCCGCCCACAGGCCGCCCATGAGGCCGGCCACCGGCCCCGACATCAACAGGTTCGCCGGCTGGCGGGTCGCGCCGTCGACGGTGGCCACCCCGCCGGCCGACGTCATCACGCGCAGCTCCGCGCGGCAGCCGATCTCCGCCAGGCCTCCCTCCAGCCGCCGGAGGTAGCGGTTGGTGCGCGGACCGACATAGGCGCACAGAGCGGTGGTCGAGAAGGCCTCGTACTCGCGATACCGGGAGGCGACGTCGCTGCGCAGGAAGATGTCGGCGTCGGGCATCGTCTCCCGCAGGATCTCGCGTACCCGCCGCTCGTGGTCCGGATTGAGGAATGAGAACAAGAAGCACACGGCCACTGCCTCCACGCCGTCCTGCGCGAGCCGGGCGGCCGCCTCACGCACGGCCGGCTCATCGAGTTCCACCTCCACGGCGCCGGACGGCGGCGCCACCCGCTCGCGCACCGTGAGCCGGCGCTGCCGGGGGATCAGGGGGTGCTCCTGCCACGGAATCATCTGCGCGATCGAGAAGGTCAGCGGCCGTCGATGCCGAGCCGTGTGGAGGATGTCGCGGAACCCCTCGGTGGTGATCATCCCGGTCCGCGCGCCATCGTGTTCGAGCAGGACGTTGGTCGCGATCGTGGTGCCGTGGAGGAAATCGTCGATGTCGGACGGCTCGAGGCCCGCGGCGGCGATTGCGCTGCGGGCACCGGCGAGCACGCCCGCGGCCGGATCGCCAACCGTCGTCGGCACCTTCTCGACCGCGACCTCCCCGCGCTCCTCGTCCACCACGAGCAAGTCGGTGAAGGTCCCCCCGACGTCGACGCCCAGTCGTCTCACTGAACCGGCGCTCCGGGAGACTGCGGGCGTCGGGTGGCCCTGCCGCTAGCCACCCCAGATCCCGCTCGTCAGGCCGCCGTCGATCACCAGCGCGGTGCCGGTCACCCAACGCGCCTCCTCAGAGGCGAGATAGATGAATCCGTCCGCGATGTCGAGCGGCAGCCCCAGCCGACCGAGAGGGTGGATCGAGACGGCGAACTGACGCGCCTGAGCCGAGTCCGGCTGATCGTCGAAGTAGCCCTTGATCATCGGCGTATCGATGAAGCCCGGGCAGATGCAGTTGGCGCGGATGCCCGCCTTCGCACCGTCGAGGGCCAGGCATTTGGTCAGCATGATCACGCCGGCCTTCGACGCGCAGTAGGCGGCGTCAGCCGGGATCGCCCACAGCCCTGCGATCGAGGCCGTGTTGAGGATCGCCCCGCCACCGCGCTGCACGAGGTGGGGCCAGACCGCCTTCGATACGAGATAGACGGACTTGAGGTTCACGTTCAACTCGCGATCCCATTCGTCCTCTGCCAGCTCGTGGGCCGCCCCAACGATTGTGACCCCGGCGTTGTTGACGACCACGTCCAGGCCGCCATAGGCGTCAAGCACCTCCCGCAGCCCACGCTCGATGCTCGTCGCGTCGGTGACGTCCATCGCCAGCCCGAGCGCCTGGCCGCCGCCGTCGCTGATCGCCTGCGCCGTCTCCTCAGCGGTGTCGGCGTTCCGGTCGGCCACGCCCACCGTCGCGCCCTCCGACCCGAAGCGCTGCGCTGTCTCGCGTCCAATCCCCGATCCGGCGCCGGTGACGAGGGCGACCTTTCCGTCGAGTCGGCCCATGGCCAGTCGTCTCCCCTTCCATTGTCTTCGATGGTCGCCGAGTAGCTCTGCGTACGATTGCATACAATCGTCCGCGAAGGCAAGCGGAGAACGGCCGGAGAGGAACGGCGGATCACGATGGACGACGCCACGCGCAGGCTGTACCAGGAGCGAGGACTCGGCCGGCGACAGGGCGCGGGGACCCGCCCCGCGCTGATCATCGTCGACCTGAACTACGGCTTCACCGATCCCGACTCACCGCTGCATTGCGACACCGGACTGGCGGTGGAGGCCAACGTGCGCCTGCTCGCCGCCGCCCGCGAGGGACGTTGCCCGATCGCCTTCACGACGCTCGAGTACGACCTGGCGGGCCAGGAGGTCGCGCGCGCGTTCATCAACAAGGTGCCGACGCTGCTGACCCTCGCCCCAGGGACGCGCTGGCCCCAGATCGACGAGCGGATCGCGCCCCGCCCCAACGAGCCGGTGCTGTCAAAACTGTTCGCCTCAGCATTCTTCGGCACGCCACTCGGCGCGCTGCTGGCCTCCCACCACTGCGACACCGTCGTGGTGACCGGCGCATCGACGTCGGGCTGTGTGCGGGCCACGGTGGTCGACGGCATGCAGTACGGCTACCGCGTCGTCGTCCCCCGCGAGGCGGTCGCCGACCGCGCCGCGGGCCCCCACGAGGCGGCCCTGTTCGACATCGACTCCAAGTACGGCGACGTGCTGTCCACCGACGAGACGGTCTCGCTGCTCCGCACCGCTCAGTTCAACGGCGTCTGACGTCGGGGCGCGGCAGGCTGAAACAAAAAAATAAATCTCAGTGGTTTCCGTTCGCAGTTGGCCGCACGTGCGGTGGCGACCACTACGGGGCGGTCATGCCGCCGTCGACGTTCAGGACCGAGCCGGTCAGGAACGCGGGGGCCTCGGTCAACACCCAGGCGGCGAACGAACCGAGCTCGTCGGGCTCGCCGTAACGCCCGGCGGGGATCCGATCGACGAAGCCGCTGGGGTCGCCGCCGGAGTCGCGGACCGTCTGCTCGATATCGCGCATCATCCGCGTCGCGGTCGGGCCCGGGCACAGGCAGTTGACGCGGATCTCCGGGGCGCACTCGATCGCGGCGGCCTGCGAGAGGCCGACCACGCCGTGCTTTGAAGCGACGTAGCCGGACAGGTTCGGCACGCCGCGGACGCCGGCCTGCGAGGCGGTGTTGAGGATCGCACCGCCTCCGCCGGCCCGCATCGCCGGGATCGTGCTGCGCAGTCCCAGGAAGACGCCGCGCAGGTTGACGGCGATGGTGCGATCGAAGACGTCGATCGGGTAGTCCGGGATCTCGGCGATCGCGCCCTCGAAGCCGGCGTTGTTGAAGAAGGCGTGAGGAGGGCCGAAGCGGTCCTGACATGCCTGCACGTAGCCTGCGACGGCCGCGGCATCGCTGACGTCGGCGGTGTGGGCGGCCGCCGTGCCGCCCGCGGCCTCGATGGTCGCGACCGTCTCGGCGGCCAGTCGGCTGTCGAGGTCGACGACCAGCACCCGCAGACCGCGCGCGGCGAGGTGGCGGGCCGCCGACCCGCCGATCTCGCCTCCGCCGCCGGTGACGATCGCGTTGCGCGCCGACATGGCGGCTCCTATCGGGCGGGCACGGCGCGATCCAGCGACGCGCGGGTCAGGCTCGGATCGAGCGGACTCGCCATCAGCTCGGGCAGCAGCCGCCGCGGCACGAAGCGACCGTCCGTCCGCGAGCCGACATAGTTGCCGTCCCGGACCAGCACCTGACCGCGACGGATCGTGTCGCGCACCTTGCCCGTGAGCTCCCACCCGTCCCAGCACGAGTATGGCTCGCTCATGTGCAGGTCCTCCCAGTGCACGGTCCAGGTGCGCTGCGGGTCGAACACGACGACGTCGGCGTCGGCACCGGGCGCGAGCTCGCCCTTGGCCGGCCACAGGCCCATCAGCCGCGCGGGGTTGTAGGAGATCAGCTCGACCCACCGGGAGGCGTTGAAGCGGCCCGTGGCCACCCCGTGCGAGTAGACGAGCGGCACGCGCAGCTCGACGGCCGCCTGGCCGGCCTGCATCGCGTCGACCGTCGTGCCCATGGTCTCGTAGCGGTCGGTCAGCTTGACCAGGCAGTGGTCGGTCGCCACGACCTGGAGGCGGTCATCGGCGATCGCCGCCCAGCAGGCGTCTCGGTCGGGGCGGAACTTCGGCGTCGGGTAGTTGTTGTAGAGCGCCCCACGCGGCACCTGGCGGCCGTTGACCTCGATCGGCGTCTCGTCCCAGATGTCGTCCTGGGTGAAGCTCAGATAGGCGGCGAGCGTCTCGCCGTACATGGGCAGCCCGCGCGAGCGGTACTCGGCCAGCGCCTCGATCGCCGAGCCGGCCGCCATATGCAGGATGTACAGCGGCGAGCCCGCCCGCTCGGCGAGGAACAGTGCCCGGCGCGTGGCGGCCTCCTCCACGAGCGGACCGCGCACCTCGCAGATGTAGGCGCCGTGGGTCTTGCCCTCGCGCACGTACTTGGCGGTGAGCCAGTTGGCGATCGCGTCGTCCTCGGCGTGCACGACGCTCATGCCGCCGTGCTTGGCGGTCTCGCACATCGTCCCGTAGCGGCGTCCGTCGTCGCACATCCAGCCGTAGGTCATCATCGTCTTGATCGTGGGGATCCCGCTGCGGATCACGTCGCCGATCTCCTCGATGTTCTCGAACGAGAACTCACCGGTGAGAATCGCGTGCAGCGACCAGTCGACCGCCATGTTGCCCTGCAGGCGCTCGCGTTTGAGGCTGATCGTCTCCTGCAGTCCGCGCGGCGGCTCCATGATCGCGAAATCGATCAGGGTCGTATTGCCGCCGTGCACCGCCGCGGGCGTGTTCTCGGGCCCCTCGGTCACCAGCAGGCCCTGGAAGTCCATCGCGTAGTGCACGTGCGGATCGATGCCGCCGGGAATCACCAACTGGCCGGTGGCATCGATCGTCTCCGCGCCCTGAAGCTCGGCCCCCGGCTCGTACAGCGCGGAGATCTTCTCGCCGTCGATGGCCACGTCGAGCACTCGCTCGCCCTCGTGGCTGACCACGGTGCCGCCGCGGATCAGCAGGTCATGTGCGCCCTGGGCGCCGTTGCCTTCGCTCATCTCATCGCCCTCTCAAAGCGCGCCGGGCGGAAGTCTTCCAGCGCATCGGATTGTCGTTCATCGAGGATCTCGCCGGCGATCAGCTCGCCGAGCGCCGGCGCCAGCGTCATCCCGCTGTGCGTCACGACCACATAGAGCCGCTCGAGCACCGGTCCGACGACCGGCATCCGGTCGACCGGAAGGGCGCGAATCCCGATCGTGGCGCTCTCCAGACGCGCCAGCTCCGCGCCGGCCAGGCGCCTGCGGGCCAGCTCGACCAGCTCGTGGGCGGCGGCCGGCGCAGGCACCACCGGAGTGTCCACGCGCACCCGGGCGTCCTGCGCGTCGCCGTGCAGCAGCAGCCGACCGGCGCCGTCCGGACGCATCATCAGCCCGTCGGCGAACACCACGCGGCGCAGGCGGGCGGCAGTCGGCGTGGTGAGCGCGAGCAGGCCGACGGCTGGGGATGGCGCCGGCTCGGGCCCGGTCAGCGGGACGTCCACGCCGACCGTGTGCAACAGCTCCTGGGTCCAGCGCCCGACGCAGGTCACCACGATGTCCGCGGCGACGGTCTCGCCGGACGCCAGCTCCACACCGCCAATCGGCTCGCCGTCGCCGCCGAGGAACCCGGTCACCGGCTCTCCGGCGCGCACCCTCAGTCCACAGCGACGCCCGAGCGCGAGCAGATCCGCGATCGCCGGACGCGGCCACAGGTAGCCCTCGGTCGGGTACATGACGATCGACTCCACGCCCGCGTCGACGAGCAGGTCAGGCTCGAGCTCATTGACCTGGCGGCGGCTGAGCTCGACCGCCGGATGGCCGAGCTCGCGCAGCCGCTGCACATCGCCGACGAGCGCCGATGCGGCGTCCGCGTCGGTCTCCCAGGCCAGCGTGCCGGACAGCGCCAGCCAGGCCGGCTGGCCGAGGGCGTCTCCCAGCCGGCGCCAGGCGTCGAGCCCCGCGATGTTAAGTTGGACATAGGGAGCCAGCGAGGGATGACTGGCGTCAAGCCAGGAGAAGGTCGTGCCGCTCGTGCCGGCCCCGGGAGCGCCGGCCTCGATCAGCGTCACGTCCACTCCCTGCTGCGCCATTCGCAGGGCCACGCAGGTCCCGACGATGCCGGCACCGACCACGACCACCCGTCGTCCCATGCCCTGACCCTATCCCCGCCCGGCCCGCGGCGCAAGCCGTGGCGTCGGGTGTCCGACAGTACGGATCCGGCGCATCAGAACACGACGTCCGGGAGGTGAAGACCGCCGAGTTGCGCCAGATCGAGCGCCGTGGCCGGCGCCGCATCGCGCTGCTCCAGGAAGGTGCGCAGCTGTCGATAGTGGAAGGCGGCGTGGAAGCGCTGGGCATCGAGCAGGGCGGTGAACGAGAGCGTCTCGCCGCCGGCCTGCACGAGCCGCTCGTCGCGTCCGAGCGCGTCGCCGACATCCATCAGAAAGGTGATCCAGCCGGCGGTCCTGGACTCGGCGTAGGCGCGAACGCTGGCGGCGTCGGTCAGGCCGCGCGCGCGCGTCTCGTCGCTATCGGTGTCCCAGGTGAACACGCCGCCCTCCCACGCGACGGTCATCTCGTGGACCGGCTCGTGGACGTTGACGGTCAGGTTGCGCACGCTACGCCCGCGCGACGGCGTCGGGGCCTCGATCAGCTCCCAGCCGATCCCGCCCAGTTGCCCGGACCAGGCCTCCAGGATCGCCGCCAGATCCCACGCGAGCTGGAGCGCTGTGGCGCTGGCCCCGGTGGCCAGCCCGACCAGCGCCGCGATCTGGCTGACGTGATAGATGGCGGTGGTTCGCCCGTTCAGCACGAGGCTCGGGATGCGTGGGCGCCCCAGCTGCTCCCAGCGTGCCGCGCCAGCGGCTTCGATTGGGTTCACCGACTCGAACTCCACGCCGTGCGCGGTCAGGAACTCCTTCGACGCCCGGCAGGACGCGCAGCCCGGCCTCCAGACGAGCGTCGGCCGCGCGCTCACGCCGTCGGGGCGGGTGCCGGCCCCAGTCGTGGCAGCACCTGTTCGGCGAACATCTCGACGAACTCCGAGGCGCGCTCGGGCGGGGCGGGAAACAGCTCGACGGTGTCCGACCCGGCCGCCAGCAGAGCCTCGATCTTGGTCGCGCACTCGGCGGGATCACCGGCGATCGACAGCTCTTCGAGCCAAAGGTCGGGCAGCTTGGCCGCCATCGCCTCCGGGCCGTCGGCCGCGAGCACGAGCAATTCGTCGGCGATGCCCAGGGCCCGAACCAGCGTGCTGCGCTTGACCGCGTCGAGGAAGAAGGCGAGCACCGGGCGCATCTGAGCCCGCGCTCGCTCGCCGTCCGGGTCGACCGCGCACAACGCGAACGTGGAGATGCGGTGCGCTTGAGCGTCGCGTCCCACCCGCCGCGTGCCCTCGGTGATCCGCTCGCGCGCCCAGCTGACGTACGCCGGGCTGGCCAGCACCGACAGGACGGTGCCATCGGCGATCTCGCCCGAGAGCGCGAGCATGCGGGGTCCCATCACGCCCATATGGATCGGTACGGCGACGGGAAAGCTGAGTTGCACGCGATCGAACCGGTAGTGCCCGTCAGCGGTGATCTCCTCGCCGGCGAGCAGCGCTCGCACCGAGCGCACGCACTCCTCGAGCGCGCCGAGCGGCGAGGGCGGATAGACGCCCAGTTGGCGCAGCCAGTCGGGCAGGCCGAGCCCGATCGCCGGGACGAGGCGCTCGGGATACATCCGGGCCAGCGTGGCCAGCTCCATCGCGAGTAACGCGGGATGGCGGACCATCGCGTTGACGATGCCCAGCCCGACGGGGATCTCCGAGGTGGCGCCGAGCACGGCCGCACCGCCCGAGATGCCGCCGCAGGTAAAGCAGTCCTCGGCCATCCAGAGCTGGCCATAGCCGAGCCGCTCGCCGGCAGCCGCAGCCTGCCTGAGCTCCTCTGGCGCGATGATGCTTCCCAATACGAGTCCGACGGGCGGACCCTCGCGAGACGTCACCAGGCGTTCCCTCTGGTCGCGATCGTCAGTGCGTCGGGGCGGCGTCTCCGTGGATCACCACACCGACGGTATACGACTACATACAATACGCCAATGCGGATCGAGCACGTCGCCCTGTCGGTTGCCGATCCGGCGGCCAGCGCGGCCTGGTACGTCGAGCACATGGGCTGCACGCTCATGCGCGCCGGGTCCGAGGAACCGTTCGCGCACTTCCTGCTCGTGCCCGGCGGAGGCGTGATGCTCGAGCTGTTCCGATCGCCCAACGCGCCCGTGCCGGATTGGCCGAGCGTGAATCCGTTCCAGGGTCACCTGGCCTTTCACGTCGATGACATCGACGCGACGTGTCACCGATTGCTGGCCGCGGGAGCCACCGGCGAGGGTACGCCGGGCACCTCACCCGAGGGCGACCGCTACGCGATGCTGCGCGATCCGTGGGGCGTGCCGCTTCAGTTCGTGTCCCGGGCCGACCCGATGCTGTGATCGCCCGGGCGCAGCCAGCCGTCCCGCGCCTGCGCTTCGAACAGCACGGCACAGTCCTGGCCGCCGGCCCCGGCCTCATCGGCACTCGCGTAGAGCGCGAGCGTGGTGCGCAGTGCGGGCAGAGGCAGCGACAACTCGTCGGCGAGTTTCGCGGCCAGGCGCAGATCCTTCAGGACGGTGCGCACACGCCCGCCCGGCGGGTACTCGCGCCGCCCCATCCGCGCCCCCTGCACACGCACCTGGGGATTGTCGGCCGAGCCGCCTCGCACGGCCGCCTGCACCAGTTCCGCGTCGAACCCGAGCGCCTCCGCGAGCGCCAGCGCCTCCGCCACGGTCTCGATGCAGAGCCCGACGATCACCTGGTTGACCACCTTCATCGCGTGCCCGGCGCCGGCCGCGCCGACGTGCACGAGATTGGCGGCGAGCGCGTCCAGGACAGACGCGGCCCGAGCGAAGTCCTGCTCGCTGCCTCCGGCCATGATCGCCAGCGTGCCGCTGGTGGCGGCGGGCGGCCCGCCGGACACCGGCGCGTCGACCCAACCGACGCCGATCTGCGCGAGCGCGTCCGCCCGTTCGCGCGAGTCTCCCGGGTCGGAGCTGCCCATGTCGACGACGACCGTGCCCGTGCCCAGATGCTCGGTCAGGCGCTCCAGCAGCACTCCGGTGGCGGCCGAGTCCGACACCATGATCACGACGACGTCGGCCTGAGCGGCGGCGCGCAGGTCCTCGGCGAGCGCGATTCCGGCGACGGTGTCGGGCGCGAGCGGGGATCGGTTCCAGCCGCGGACGGAAAAGCCGGCGCCCGCGAGGGTGCGGGCGATCGGTTGCCCCATCAGACCGAGACCGAGAACGCTGACGGAGGGCAGTGGCGGGCGCGATGCGGGCGTGGGGCACACGGGCAGGCCAATCTACACGCGCCCACCGCGACCCCGGATCGGGCTCAGCGATGAGGCTGGTCGGGATCGACATCGGCGGCACGTTCACCGACCTCGCGTTGTTTGACTCCGAGACCGACGACCTGGTCATCCACAAGGTGCATTCGACCCCTGAGGCTCCCGGACGCGCGTTGATCTCCGGCATCGTCGAGCTGTGCGACCGCGCGGGCGTCACGCCCTCGGCGCTCGACGGTCTGGTTCACGGGACGACGGTGACCACCAACGCCGTGCTGGAGCACCGCGGCGCTCTGACCGGAATGCTCACCACCCAGGGGATGCGCGACGTCGTCCATATCGGTCGCCACCAGCGCCCGCAGCCGTACTCGGTGATGCAGGACATCCCGTGGCAGGCCAAGCCGTTCGTGCAGCGACGCCACCGCGTGCCGGTGCCCGAGCGGATCGCGCCGCCGACCGGCGAGACGATCGTGGCGCTCGACGAGGGCGCGGTCCGGGACGCCGCGCGGCGGCTCGGTGCGGCAGGCGTGGAGGCGATCGCCGTGTGCTTTCTCTTCTCCTACCTGGATCCCCGCCACGAGCAGCGTGCCGCGGAGATCCTGCGGGAGGAGCTGCCCGAGTGCTTCATCACCACGAGCGCCGGTGTTTCGCCACAGTTCCGCGAGTTCGAGCGGTTCACCGCCGCCTGCATGAACGCCTTCGTCGGCCCGATGACCGGTCGCTACATCGAGCGGCTCACCGATTCGCTGCGCGACGAAGGGGTCCAGGCGGAGCTACTGGTGATGCGCAGCAACGGCGGCCTGGCCAGCACGGCCGAAGCGGCCGAGCGCCCGGTGACGCTGATGCTCTCCGGACCGGCCGCCGGGCTGCTCGGCGCGCAGTGGGCGGGTGGCCTCGTCGGGCGCCGGCGGCTGATCACCTTCGACATGGGCGGCACCAGCGCGGACATCGGGCTGGTCACCGAGAACGGTGTGAACATCGCGTCGGCGCGTGACACGCACATCGCCGACTACCCGCTGCTGGTGCCGATGTTCGATATCGAGACGATTGGCGCGGGCGGTGGCTCGATCGCCTACCTCGACGACGCGGGGGCCTTCAAGGTCGGCCCCCGGAGCGCGGGCGCCGTTCCCGGCCCGGCCTGCTACGGCCTCGGCGGGAAAGAGGCGACGATCACCGATGCGCACCTGGTCCTCGGTCGACTCGACCCCGACCGGTTCCTCGGTGGCGAGATGCAGCTGGATCGCGCCCGGGCGACGGCGGCCGTGGACCGGCTGGCCGGGGCTCTGCAGATGTCCCGGCGGCACGCTGCCGCCGGGGTCCTCGCCGTGGCCAACGCGAACATGGCCCAGACAATTCGTTCGATCACCGTCGAGCGCGGCCGCGATCCGCGCGACTTCTCGCTCGTGGCGTTCGGAGGAGCCGGGCCGCTGCACGCCGCCGAGCTCGCGGAGGTGCTCGGAGTGCCCGAGGTGATCGTCCCCCCGCATCCCGGGATCACCTCGGCCACCGGCCTGCTGACCGGCGACCTGCGCTACGACACGATGCGGACGGTGTTCGCCGTCGAGGGACGCGTCGACGGCGCCGCGGTCAACGGCGAGTTCGACGCCCTCGCGGAGGAGCTCGTGGCCAGGCTCCGCCGCGATGGCGCGGCCGAACCGGAGATCTCCGTCGAGCGCCTGCTCGACTGTCGTTACGCGGGCCAGGGCTATGAGCTGCGGATCGCCGTCGGACCCGAGGGCTTCGGCGAGCACACGCTGGAGGCCTTCCACCGCGCCCACGAGGCGGAGTACGGGCACAAGTTCGGCGACCCGATCGAGATCGTGAATCTGCACGTGACGGCCACGGGACCACGGCCGCGCCTGCAACGCGTGCGCGTGCCCTCGGGCGATCTCGAGGAGGCAACCATCGCGGTGACGAGCGCAGTCTGGTCGACGGCCGGTGCACTCGCGGAACTGCCGACGCGCCGCCTCGTGCGCGAGCGGCTACCGCTGGAGCAGGCGATCGCGGGGCCCGCAGTGATCCACCAGCCCGACACGACGATCGCCGTACCACCCGGCTGGAGCGCCACGCTGAACGCGGGCGGGCCGTTGATCCTGACGCGCGACAGAGGGAGGGTGAGTTGACCACCATCGACACCACCACCGGGCGGTCCGCGGCGGCGCCGGCCGGGGCGGCGAGCACGGCGCGGGCGATTGATCCGATCACCGCCGCCGTGATCGGCGGTGGACTGCGGTCGATCGCGGTCGAGATGGGCTATCGCCTGGCGCGCATGGCGTATTCGTCGATCATCCGCGAATCCGAGGACTTCGGCTGCGCGATCTGCGACCACGAGCGCCGCCAGCTGTGCGAGGCCACCCAATCGACGCCCCTGCAATCGGGCCCGATCGGTGGCTACCTCGCGGGCATCGATCGCCGCTTTGCGGAGGTGGGCGACGAGTGGCGTCCCGGCGACGTGGTCGCCCACAACCATCCCTACTACGGGGCCTCGCACCAGCCGGACGTCGCCTTCGCGGTGCCGGTGTTCGTCGGTGATGAGCTGGCCGGATTCTCGGTGACCACCGCACACCACCTCGACCTTGGAGCATTGACCCCCGGCAGCTGCGGGATCGTGAACGCGTCCGACACGTTCGCCGAGGGCCTGCTGCTGGGCGCGGTCAAGGTGCAGGACGCCGGGCGCCCGGTGCCGAGTGCGTGGCGGATCATCGCCGACAACACGCGCATCCCCCACCTGGTGATCGGCGACATGGAGGCCCAGGTGGCAGCGGCCAAGCTGGGAGCGTCTCGCTACGCAGACCTGATCGAGCAGTACGGGATCGACACCGTGCGGGCCGCCGCCGAGCACCAGATGGACCACTCCGAGCGGATGCTGCGACAGCAGATCGACGCGTTGCCCGATGGTCGCTACGAGGCCGAGGGCCGGCTCGACGGGTTCATCGATCACCCCGATCCGGGATACCGCGACCTGGTCGTCCGTGTGGCCGCCACGATCGTCGGGTCGGACATCCATGTCGACCTGACCGGAACCTCGCCGCAGGTGGATCTGCCGATCAACATGCCGCTCGTCGGGACGGTTGACGTCGCCGTTCACGTGACCCTGCGTTCGCTGCTGCTGGACACCGCGCGCCACGACGCCGTGTCGACCAACGCCGGGCTGTTCAGGCCGGTGACGATTTTCGCCCCTGAGGGAACGCTGGCCAATCCCCGCTTTCCCGCGCCGACGATCGCCCGCTTCTGCGCCGGCAACATCGTCGCGGACACGTTGATGCGCGCGTTGGCGCCGATCCTCCCCGAGGCGGTGGCAGCGGGTGTCGGCAACCTGAAGGTGACCGCGTTCTCGGGCGTCGGCGAGGGCGGCGCGTGGGTCTACATGGACATCATGGAGGGCAGCTACGGCGGGCGATACGGCAAGGACGGCCTGGACGCCGTCGACACCCTCTACGCGAACACGCGTAACAACCCGATCGAGGACATCGAGTCGCACTACCCGCTGCGGGTCCGCCGCTATGAGCTGGTCGAATCGGGTGCCGGCGCCGGGCAGTGGCGCGGCGGGCTCGGTTCGATCCGGGAGTTCGAGTTTCTCGCCGACGGCGGCTTCTCGCTGGAAGGAGACGGCAACAGCGTCGCCCCACCCGGGCTGTTCGGTGGCGGCGCCGGCGCGCCGGGGGCGGTGCTGATGAACCCCGGCACGGCGGCCGAGCAGGCGTTGCCGTCGAAGCTTCCGTATCGCAAGGTTATGGCGGGCGAATTGCTGCGCCTCGTCGGACCGTGCGGCGGCGGCTACGGCGACCCGGATCTGCGGGATCCCGAGGCCCGCAAACGCGATCTGCAGGACGGCCTGACGATCGGATGAGCTCGCCCGCGGCGGAGCGCGCTGGGTCTGATCTTGCCGCCGCGCTCGAGGCTGCGGCCTCGATCGGCGCGTTGCCGGGCGGTGGGATCTCCCGCTTTGCCTGGACGCCCTCGCTCGCGCACGTCACCGCCGAGGTGGCGGCTGAGCTCGAGCGCCTTGGGCTGTCAGTCGAGCTCGACGCCGCGGGGAACATGATCGCCAAGTGGCCGGCGCCGGCGGGGCAGGCCGTGATGGTCGGATCCCATCTCGACACGGTGACCCGCGGCGGTGCGTTCGACGGTGCGCTCGGCGTGCTCGCGGCCGTGGACGCGATTCGCAGTCTGCACGCCGAGGGCTTCCAGCCGGCCCGGCCGATCTGGATCGCGTCGTTCATGGACGAGGAAGGGACACGGTTCGGCACGACCCTGTTCGGCAGTCGGGCGTTCTGCGGTGAGGACCTCGCGGCCGCGCTGGACGCCCGTGACGACCAGGGAACGACCGTCCGCGATGCGATGGGCGCGGAGGGCTTCGCCGCGGAGCGCATCGGCGAGGCCGATCAGGTCGACAGCGTCGGTGACTATCTCGAGCTCCACATCGAGCAAGGACCGGTGTTGTGGTCCCAAGGCCGGAGGATGGCGCTGGTCGAAGCGATCTGCGGCGTCGTCGGTCTGCGTGTCACACTCCGCGGCGAGCCCAATCACGCGGGCACGACCCCGATGGACATGCGCCGCGACGCGCTCGTCGCGGCCGCCCGCGTCGTGCTCGCCCTGCGCGAGCAGACCACCGGCCGGGATGACCTGCGGGCGACCGTCGGACGCATCGCCGCTGCGCCGGGAGGGCGCAACGTGATTCCGGGCAGCTGCGAGTTCACCGTCGACCTACGGCCGCGAGATCCATCAACGTTCGCCTCGCTGGAGTCATGGATCGCCGAGCTGGTGGCTGGCGCCGCCGCGCTGGAGGGCGTGGACGTCGGCATCGAGACCGAGTACGCGCTCGCGCCGACCGTGATGGACGAGCATCTCCTCGCGGTGCTCCACCAAGCCGCCGTCGCGGAAGGTGTGACGCCGCTGCGAATGATGAGTGGAGCCGGACACGACGCGATGATTGTCGGGCGCCACACGCGAGCGGCGATGCTGTTCGTTGCCTCGCGCGACGGCATCAGCCATTCACCGCGGGAATGGACGGATGCTCCAGGACTGCGAACTCGGCGCCCGCGTGCTCACGCGCAGCCTCCGGCGGCTCGCATCGTGAACGGCGCCGATGATGTTCATCAAGGGGTCACCCCACAGGCATGTCCTGGTGAACCCGAGACCGAGGATCGGAGGGACCGATGATTGTGTGTGACGTCGGGGACCGCTGGCAGGTCGTGCTGCAGACCGACCACGGGGATCTGTCAGGCGATATCGCCCGCGCGTGGACTGACCTGACCGACCGCTCCGCATCGGTGGTGATCGCCGCCGAGCGTCACGACGACGGCTGGTCGGTGTGGGAGCAGGCGCCCGTGTACGACCCGGAATCGAGGAAGCCGCTGAACTTCCTCGATGTCGGAGTCCTGGCCCATCTGGCGTTCTACCGCGCCGGCATCGCCGCGATCAGCGAGCAGGATCCGTATGCCGGCCTGCTCGTCTCGATGCACGGAGCGGGGATCTACCGTGGCCGCTACGGCGGTCAGCCCGAGCTCAAGCTGACGTTCGCCGACGATGTGAGCCACGCAGGTGGACGCCTTCGTAGCCGAACAGGAGAACGCGTATGACGCGCGGAGCGAGCGCCTGCGAGTGAGCGCAGAGCAACGCCGCCACGACTACGACCTGCTCCAGATCTACGACCGGATGTCGCTGCTCTTCTGCATGAACGACACACTGGCGCCGCCGGTGAGCGAGTTCTCGGACTACCGGTTCGAGCCCGACGGTCCAGGCGTCGTGCGCATGTCTCCGTTCCCGTTCGCCGGGACCGAGCAGACATTCTCGATCTGCGCCGGCTGCTGCCCAAGCGCGGGTGGGCCGACGGCGACGCTTTCCGCACCGAGTTCTTCGCCACCGAGCCGGAACGTACGTCGATAACGATCCGTCCGGGCACCGCTGAATCGACCTAGACCACTGAGGGTCCACGAGGCAGATCGTGGCTCCCGGTCGGTGGGCTCTACGGTACGGCTACGTCTACCTACAGTGCCTCACCGATCAGCCGTTCGCGAATTGGCCGCCGTCCTGCTGGCGGCGGG
>CAWIRN010000033.1:0-27542 GCA_963838535.1 uncultured Solirubrobacterales bacterium | reverse complement strand
CCAGCCGACGATCTTCTGAAATGCCGGGGCGGCGACCGAGCCGCCGAAGATCGAACCCTGCGGCTCGTCGACCATCACCGCGACCAGCAGCTTCGGGGCGCTGGCCGGCACGAAACCGATGAACGAGGCGATGTAGGAGCTGCTCGAGTACGAGCCGTTGACCACCACGTTGGCGGTACCGGTCTTGCCCGCCAGGTCGTAACCCGGGATCGCGGCCCCTGAGGCGGTCCCCCCATCGGCCAGCACGCCACGCAGCATGTCGCGCAGTTCCGCTGCGGTGGCGGTCGAAATGATCCGGTGGCCCGGCTGGGGGGGCGGTCGGCTTGCCACCGATCGCCGCCACCACATGGGGCGGCCTGAGGATGCCGCCGTTGGCGATCGCGGAGTACGCGGTCGCCATCTGGATCGGGGTCACGGATTCCCCCTGCCCGATCGGCAGGTTGCCCATCGAGGAGCCCGAGTATTGCGAGGCGTGGAGCACGATCCCGTGCTCCTCGCCCGGCAGGTCGACCCCCGTCGTGGAGCCGAAGCCGAACCGGTGCACCCAATAGTCGAACTTCTGCGGACCGAGTTTCATTCCGATCTCGGCAGCGCCGATGTTACTTGACACTTTCAGCACCTGGGCGACTGTCAGTGTCTCGTCCGCGTGCTGCTCCGCGTCGTGAATCTGGCGATCGGCAACCTGGAGCACGGGCGGGATGTTGAACTCGGTGTCGGGTGTCACCACCCCGTCTTGCAGCGCGCCGGCCACGGTGATGGCCTTGAACGTCGAGCCCGGCTCGTAGTTGTAACTGACCGCCCGGTCCTCGTCGGCGTACGGAGGCGATCCGGCGATGTCGTTGGCATTCACCCGCGGCCAGTTCGCCAGCGCGAGGATCTCACCCGTGTTCGGGTTCATCACGATCGCCGTCGCGCCCTTGGGCGAGTACTGCGCCCCGACGCCGGCCAGAACCTGCTCGACCTCGTCCTGCAGCGCCGAGTCGATCGTCAGTTGGATCGTCTTGCCTGAATCCGCCGGGTGTACCTCGTCGATCGAGATCGGCTGCCCGATTGCGTCGTTGACGATCTTGCGCTCGCCGTTGGTCCCATGCAGGACGCTGTTGTAGCGATATTCGATCCCGCTCAGCCCCTGATCCTCCCAACCGACGCTCCCGAGCACCTGGGAGGCAGCCCACGAGCGCGGATACACGCGCTTGACGTCAGGGATCATCGAGATGCCGTCGATGTTGAGCTTGGTGATCTCGGCGGCAACGCTCGCTGGAAGCAGGTGCGCCAGGTAGACGAACCCGGTATGCGGCTTGGATAAGGCAGCGAGGACCGACAGGACCGGCTCGCCGAGCAGCGGCGACAGCTTCTGGGCGACCGGTAACGGATGCTTGATCAGGTACGGGTCCGCCGTGACATCGTCTGCGGACTCGGAGATCGCCAGCTCAACCCCGTTTCGATCGGTGATCGTGCCTCGGGCGGCGGGGACGACCACCTTCGTGATCTGCTGGCTCGCGGCGGCGTGCTGAAGCGAGCCCGCCTGAATCGCGCCCAGGTACCCGGCGCGCACCAGCGCGACCGTCAACAACGCCAGGAAGGCCAGGAACAGAAGCCCGATGCGGCGGTCGATGACGGCCACGGGGACCTCGCTAGCCCCCGGTTGGCGCGACTGCTCCGCCGCTGGAGGAAGCGGCCTGGTCGGTTGAGTTCGACGTCGGCGCCACGGCCGCGGCCGAGCCGGTGTCACTGACTCCGGTGGATGTGGCCGACGTTGAGGAGTCCGGCGCGGCGATGGACGTCGCCGGCGCCGCGGCCGTGTTCACCGGTGTCGCCCCGGGCGTCGCCGTGCCGGCGGGCGTACTGCTGACCGGCAGCTGCGCGGTAAACGCCGCCGCGTCGGGCTCGTGGATGCTCGCGATCACCTGCCTGAGGTTCCCGACGGGCCCGGCGGCCAGGAAGTTGACCGCGTCGGGGTCGGGCATGACCATGCCCATTCCGGCCGCCAGCCGCTCGATTCGCTGGTCATCGGCGAGCGAGGCGACGCTCGCCTGCAGCAACTCGTTGCGGCTTTGCAGCGCCGTGGTGCGCTCCAGCGAGCGGCCCATGCTGGTCCCCAGCTTCAGCACCTCGACCTGCATCGCCACGATCCCGGCGAGCAGCACGCCAAGTATGGGGATCCAGGCGCGGCCGCGGATCAGCCGGTCGAGCAGGGCATGGTCCGGAAGCGCCCGGGCGAACGCGACCGCGCGGGCCATGAATCCACGTCGCGCCGGTGCGTGCGCCGGATTCCGGCGGGCGGTGGCGCGACGCGGCGCATGCCTCGGGACGGCGGGGCCTCGGCTGAGACCGGAGACCGGCCCTGAGACGCGCCGCGGAGCGCTCGGCGCCGTTTCGCGGTGCAGCGCGTTGCGGTGTCCGGCAGTCCGAGCTTTGGCGGTCGATCCCCGGCCGCTCGGAGCCTTCGTGCCGCCCCCGTGCCGCGCAGGAGCGCTGGCGGCCGCTCCGCGGCCGCTCGGAGCCTTCCCGCCGCGTCCCTGGCCGGTCGGCGCGCCGGTGGCGCCTGCTCGGCCGTTCGGGGCCTTCGTGCGTGCTCCCCGGCCCGCGGGAGTGATGGCGGGTGGCGTCATGTCGTGGCCTCCAGCTTGCGGGCGGCGCGCAGGTGCGCTGACTTGGATCTCGGATTCGCGGCGACTTCGCCCGGTGTCGGAGCCACGGCGCGACGCGTCAGAAGCTCGCCCTCGGGCTCGCGTCCGCAGACGCAGATCGGCAGGTCGGGCGGACACACGCAGCCGCGAGCGCGGGCGGTCAGGAAGCGCTTCACTCGCCGGTCCTCGAGCGAGTGAAACGAGATCGCCGCCAGCCGTCCGCCCTCCGCCAGCAGATCCCAGGCGGCCGGAAGCGCCTCGTCGAGCTGCGTCAGTTCGTCGTTGACGGCGATCCGCAGGGCCTGGAACGTCCGCCGCGCGGGATGGCCGCCGGCGAACTGGGCCGGCACCGGGACCGCGGTCTTGATCACGTCGACCAGTTGCTGCGTGGACGTCAGCTCCTCGCGACGCCGAACCCGCGTGATCGCGCGGGCGATCTGGGAGGCGTAGCGCTCCTCCCCGTACTCGCGCAGCAGCCGCGCCAGCCTACGTTCGTCCCATCGGTTGACGATCTCTTCCGCGGTCAGCTCCTGCTCTGGGTCCATCCGCATGTCCAGCGGCGCGTCGTAGGCGTAGGAGAAGCCGCGCGCCCACGTGTCGACCTGCATCGAGGACATCCCGAGATCGAGGTACACCATGTCGGCGCGGAGCCGTTCTTCGTGGAGCTCGGCCAGGGCGGTGACGAAATCGGCCCGGATGAAGCGCGTGTGGCAGGCCACCTCCGCTGCGAGGGCGGCGAAGCGCTCCTCGGCCAGCGGGTCACGATCGACGCCGATCAGCGTCCCGGAGGGCCCGATCCGGTCGGCGATCAGGCGTGCGTGTCCGCCGCCACCGACGGTGCAGTCGACCGCCACCTCGCCCGGCCGCGGATCGAGCAGCTCGATCAGCTCTCCGGCCAGGACCGGGATATGCGTCTTGGTCATGTCAAGCAGTGTGGCCAAGACTCGCTGCTATCTCGGGGATGCGGGTCACCACTTCTTCGAAGTTCTGCGTGTACTGAGCGCGATCCCAGACCTCCAGGCACTCGCCCGAGCCGGTCACGACGACGTCCTTATTGAGGTTTGCGTAGGTCATCAGGTTGGGTGGGATCATCACTCGGTGGGCGGAGTCGAGCTCGGTATCAAAGGACGCGTTGAAGAAGAAGCGTTTGAGTTCGCGGGCTTTCGGCGACGCGGGGTTCAGACCGGCCAGCGTGCCCGCGGTGTACGCGTCGTAGGCCTCGGGCGTCCAGATCGCGACCGCTCGAGGCGCCCCGCTCTCGACCTCGTGCGACGCGGCCAGCACCACCCCGTTGACCAGCGCGCCGCGGAACTTGGCAGGGATCGTCAACCGGTGCTTCGCGTCGAGCGCGTGTTCGAAGGTTCCGCGGAAGCTCAAGGGTTCTCATCCGATTGACCGAACTCTGAACCCGGGTGGCTGGGTGGGAGGAACCCTGCCACCCGGGTTCCGCATGCACGTCCCACAGTAACCCACTATCTCCCACAATGCAACCCAACTGTCATCGCCTGCCCCACTTCGGGCCCCGTGAGCGTCCAGAACAGGCGAAAGTTCCCACCGTCACGGGCGATCGATAGTGCGGCGCAGGGCGTCGATCCGGAGGCGCTCGATGCAGGATTCCGTGCAAGCGACCCATCCGGGAGCGGTCTTGCATCCGACAGGCGGTTCCGTCCGAGTCGTGTGCCTCGCCCCCGCGCGCGACAGGTGGGCGGTGGGCCGCCAGCGGTCGGCCGAAGCGCCCGCAGCGGCGGGCGCACGCGGCGCGCGGTGCTGCTGAGCTACTTCGGGCTGCGCGCCGCCGGGAGCTCTAACACGAGCCTGGCACCGCGCTCGGTGGGCGCCGCGGCGAGGCGGCCACCATGTGCCTCGGCCACGGCAGCGGCAATCGCGAGTCCCCGGCCACGGGTACCCCGGCCGCTCTGCGCGCGCCGAGCGAGCTCGGCCACCGGGGCGGGCAGACCGGGCCCGTCGTCGATCACCTCGATCCGCGCACCGATGCCCGCCGCCCTCCCCCGGACCTCGACGACCCCGCCCCCGTGCTCGATCGCATTGGCGATCAGGTTGCCGGTGGCCTGGGCCAGCCGCAGCCGGTCGCCCCACACTCGAGCCGGGCCGCCCGACCACCGCAGGTGCAGTTCGGCCCTGCCCTGCCCGGCGCGGGGCCGCCATCCTTCCACTGAATCGGCCAGCAGCGCTCGGAGATCGACCTGCCGGCACTCACGCAGCTCGCAGCGCGGCTCGCGGGTGTCGGAGAGGTCGTCCAAGGCCAGCGTGGCCTGCTGCAGCTCGAGATCGATCGCCCGCAGCCGGGCCGGAGACAGCTCGCCGACCCGGGCCCCAAGCTCGAGTCCCAGCCGGGCCGCGGTGATCGGCCCCCGCAACTCATGGCACGCCCGCGCGACGGCCTCCATCCGCCCTTCCAGTGAGCGCCGGGCGATCAGCGCCGCTGCGCCCGCCAGCCCAGCGGCCACCCAGCCACCGAGGATCGCGGCGCTGCTCATCGATCGATGCCGCCGTCAATCAGCCGGTAGCCGACGCCCCACACATTGACCACGAACCGGTCACCGGCGACGCTGAGCTTCCTGCGCAGGCGCGACGCGTGGGAGTCGAGCGTCCGCGTGGTGCCCAGGGAGCGGTACCCCCATACCCCGCGCAGCAGCTCCTCGCGCGTGAACACTCGGGTCGGGTCGTCGGCCAGCGCGCGCAGCAGGGCAAACTCCTTCTTGGAGAGCTCCACCCGCTCGCCGTCCAGCCACACCTCACGGGCGAGCGGATCCAGCTCGAGTGGGCCCACCCGGAGCCGTCCGGATCCCGTGCGCCGATGGGCCCGCCGCAGCATCGCGGCGATCCGCGCTCGCAACTCCGGGTAACTGAACGGCTTCAGCAGGTAATCGTCGGCACCGCAATCAAAGCCCCGGAGACGGTCGAGCTCGCCTGCCCGTCCGGAGAGCACGAGGATCGGCAGGTCAGGATCGAGCCGGCCCGCCAGGCGGTCGCCTCGCCGTACGTCGCGCATCAGCTCCAGCCCGTCGCGATCCGGGAGCCCGAGATCGACGATCGCCAAGTCGGGGAACTTCGTCGTCAGCAGCCGATGCGCATCGCCGGCGGTCTCAGCCTCGAGCGGCTCGTACCCGTCCGCGTAGAGGTTCTCGGCCAGGAAGGCTCGCGTCGCTCGATGATCTTCGACGACCAGGATCGTCGTGGGTCGTGGGTCCATGGCTAGCAGAGCCTGGGGGACGGAAATCTCACCCCTCGAGCCGGCCGCGACGCGGCCCAGCATCGGGCTCGTCGGTCGGGCTGCGCCCCCGAATCGTCGAGTCGATCGCCCCGTAGTTCACCATCCCGCCTCATCAGCGCCCGCGAGCGGCGAAACAGGTGCAACATCACGTTCAGTACCTGCAGCGGAGCAGGATTCCGACATATGATGCCGACGCGCATGTACCGACGTGGCAACTACAGCTCGGGCGAGGATTTCGTCCTCGAGTATGGGGAGCTTCGCTTCACGTTCAACGAGCGTGACTTCCGCGAGCGCTGCGAGCAGGCCGCCCGCAAGCTCGGCTTTCTCGGTGGCGCGGTCGAGGAGGACGAGGCCGAGGATCTGATCAACCTCGTGGTCAACGGGGAGGTGACCGATCCGGCCTCGGCCCTCGGCGAGCACGTCAACGACTGCTGGCCCGAGCTGGTCGGCCCATCCGAGCGCTCGCTCGTGCACTGGCTACGGCGGCTGATCTTCCGCAGCGCCTGGCTCGACCAGCGCGTCAAGGAGGGCGAGCTGGACGTCTCCTTCGACGAGGACGCCAGCGGCTTCGTGTACATCCAGCCCGATCGCGGCGGCGAGCCGATCGAGCTGGCGCCCGAGCCCAGCTGGAACCGCGTCGCCTACGTCCGGCGCTAGCCGCCGCCGACCCGCCGGCTCGCGGCGGCTCGACGATGAGGCAAACAGTCGCCGACACTAGCCCCCGCCCCCGCAGCGCCGAGATGTCCTGGCTGGCCGGCGGCGGATTGTCGAGCAGCAGCCTCGGCACGGTCACCAGCTTGTAGCCCTTGGCGCTGAGCGCCGAGATGATCTTCGGCAGCGCCTCGACGGTCTCGGTTCGCGTTGCCGCCGGCGTCGTGCATGAGGATGATCGCCCCGGGCCGGGCGCCCGACACGGCCGCGTGGACGATCGCGGGGACGCCGGGCTGCTCGTAGTCGTTGGTATCGACCGTCCACAGGATCATCAGCATCCGGTACTTCTTCAGCAGCCGAAGCGTGGTGGCGTTCCACAGCCCGTAGGGCGGGCGGAACATGCGCGGGAACGGCGCGCCGTAGTCGCCGATCTCGGCCGTCTCCTGGAGCAGCTGCTCCTGCTGGTCGTGGGCCGAGAGCTTGGACATCGTCGGGTGGGTCTCGGTGTGGTCGCCGATCGGGTAGCCGCGGGCGACGATCTCGCTCGTCGAGGCGTGGAAGTACTTCTCGCGATACGCCGACCTCGAAGAACGTCCCCGGCACGTGCTCGCGCTTGAGGACGGCCAGGATCTGCGGCGTGTAGGGCCCGGGGCCGTCGTCGAAGGTGAGCGCGATCTCGCGGTGCTGGGAGCCCGCGATGCGCACATAGGGCGTGTACGCGAGCGTCCGGTTGATGGCGGCGTTCTCCGCTGACTCCTCGGCCGCGGCCAGCGACCCGGTGCCGGTGCCGGCGAGCGTGTGGATGCGATTGAAGTATCCGGTCGAAGCGTGCGCGACCCGATGTACCTTGGCCGTGCCACCCCCGGCGCCCACGATCGCGCCGACGATCAGCGCGAAGGCCGCCAGAAATCCCAATGCCATCAGCCGGCGCCGCCGGTGATGCGGCAGCGGCGAGCCGCGCCCACCCCCCCGCGGTGGGCCCGCCGAAGGAGGCGGTCGCGTTTTGTGGCGCAGTGCGCTTGAGCCGTCGTCCATCGTCAGTCCCCCCGGGTCGACATGATGCCGTCTCAGCCCGTCAGCTGCAATGTGAGCACGTCGCCCGGCCCGGCCACTAGGCTCCTAAGCCAATGGATGCGGCGATTTGGCTGGTAATTCCCACCTACAACGAGGTACCGAACCTCGACGGCATCGTCCACGCTGCCGCCGGGGAGCTGGAGCGCGCCGCCCCCGGCGAGCACCGAATCCTGGTCGTTGATGACAACTCGCCCGACGGCACCGGCGCGATTGCCGACGCGCTGGCGAGCGAGATGGACGTCGTCGAAGTGCTCCATCGCGCGTCCAAGAGCGGGCTGGGGCAGGCCTATCTGGCGGGCTTCGCGCACGCGCTCGCGCACGGCGCCGAGTTGGTGCTCGAGATGGATGCCGACTTCTCGCACGATCCGCGCTACCTGCCGGCGCTGCTGCGGGCCGCCCAGGACGCCGATCTTGTGCTCGGCTCGCGCTACGTGGCCGGCGGCGGCGTGCGCGACTGGGGTCTGCTGCGACGTCTGATCAGCCGCGGCGGCGGCTTGTACGCGCGCACGATCCTGCGCGTCGACGTGCGCGATCTCACCGGCGGTTTCAAATGCATCAGGCGCGAGGTGCTCGAAGCGATCGACCTTCCGAGCGTCCGTGCCGAGGGCTACGTGTTTCAGATCGAGGTCACCTACCGTGCGCTGCTGGCCGGTTTCAGGGTGTGTGAGGTTCCGATCGTGTTCTCCGATCGGACCGCGGGTTCGAGCAAGATGTCGGCACGGATCGCGCTCGAGGCGATGTGGCTCGTCCCGCTTCTGAAGCGAAACGCAGCCGCGGCCCTTGAGCGCGCCCGTCAGCGCCAGGCGTCGGACCCCAGCACGTAGGACAGCCCTAACGTAATCTCAATGTTGCCCAAACCGCAATCGGATGCCCTCCCGGGCATCCTCCTATGTAGATGAGCATTCAGAGTCCGCTCGGCGCCACAACTCAGAGTGGTGGGTTTGAGCTAACCCCCCGGTCACTGGAGTCGAGCCGTCCGTCATCGAATAGCCGCATCGGACAGGTTGGTCTCGCCGGGCTCCTGATCACCGGGTTTGTGGTCGCGATCTCGGCCAGTCGGACGAGCTCGCTGCTGCCGGAGTCGATCCGCCCAGTCCCCAGGTCACTGACCGGGGCGTTCGGCACGATCGGCCCCAACCTGCACGTCATCGGCCTGATCGCCGTGCTCTCGCTGATGTTCGTCTCCTACGTGGTGACGGTCAGAGCCGCCGACCGCCTGTCGGGACGCGCGGTGCTGATGAGCATCGCCGCCCTCAACGTCCTGGTGCTGCTGGCGCCGCCGCTGCTCTCGAC
This sequence comes from uncultured Solirubrobacterales bacterium, assembly GCA_963838535.1. Classification (GTDB taxonomy): domain Bacteria; phylum Actinomycetota; class Thermoleophilia; order Solirubrobacterales; family Solirubrobacteraceae; genus Palsa-465. Next base: position 18,659 of record CAWIRN010000033.1, on the reverse strand, counting down.
CGACGTCTTCAGCTATCAGGCGTATGCGCGGATCGGCGCCGTATATGGCGCGAACCCCTACCTCTACGGGCCGCACGCGTTTGCGCTCGATCCGTTGTTCCCGTACATCGGCGCGAAATGGTCGTATATCCCGAGCGCCTACGGTCCGGTCTTCACCACGCTCAGCTATCTGCTGGCGCCGCTCTCGATCGCCGCCAGCGCGCTGGCCTACAAGTCGATCGCCGCGATTGCCAGCCTGGCGGTCGTGGCCCTGGTGTGGAACGCAGCCCCGCTGCGCGGACTGAACCCGGTCAAGGCCGTGGCGCTCGTCGGCCTCAACCCGCTGCTCATCCTGTACGGGGTCGGAGGCGGGCACAACGACCTGCTGATGCTGCTGGCGACCGTCGCGGGCATATACGCGTTTCTGATCCACCGTGAGCGCCTCAGCGGCGGCTTGATGATGCTGGCCGTCGGCATCAAGTTGACCGCGGGACTGGTGGCGCCGTTTGCGCTCGCGGCGGGCGGCTCGCGAGGCAGTGCGGACCGGCGTCGCAACTTCGCGATCGGCGCCGGCATCGGCGCGGCGCTGGTGGCGGGGCTCGGTTTCGCCCTGTTCGGCGCCGGGCCGCTGCACCTGCTGGCCACCGTTGAGAAGACCCAGAGCAAGAGCGACTGGCTCAGCATTCCCGGCTTCATCTCCACCCGCCTGGGCCTTGCCCCCGTCGGCCACATCGCCGGTTACGTGCTGGCGGTGGGCTTCGTCGGCGTCTGCGGCTGGCTGTTGCGACGCGTCTGGCGCAGCGAGATGGACTGGATCGATGCGGCGGGCTGGGCGACGGTCGTCATGCTGGCCACCGCCAGCTCGTTGCTCCCCTGGTACGTGGCCTGGGTGCTGCCGCTGGCGGCGTTGAGCACCGACCGACGCCTGTTCCGCGTCGCCATTGCCATGACCGGTGTGGTGCAGGGCATGCAGCTGCTGGGGTACATCCCACACGGAAGCTCGCTGCTTGGCCGATGAGCACAGCACATCCGAGGCTCGCCGCCGTAGGATGGCGTGGTGAGCGTCGCGTCGAATTACGCCAGTAACGGCGCGCGCCCGCTGGAGTTGCTGAGCGTCGTAGCGCCCGTGTACGACGAGGAGGCGACGATCGAGGAGTTCCACGCCCGCGTCTGCGCCGCGCTCGAAGGACTCCCGTTCGAGCTCGTGCTGGTCGACGACGGCTCCACCGACGGCTCCGCGGCGGCGCTCGAGCGCCTGGCGCAAAGCGATCCCCGGGTCCGCGTGGTGTACCTGTCACGGAACTTCGGGCATCAGACCGCGCTGACCGCCGGACTCGATCACGCCCGCGGCGACGCCGTGGTGATGCTGGACGCGGACCTGCAGGATCCACCCGAGCTGATCTCGACGATGCTCGACCACTGGCGGGGCGGCTGCGACGTCGTCTACGCGGTCCGCGAGCAGCGCCAGGGCGAGTCGCGGTTCAAGCTCAGCACGGCAAACTGGTTCTACAAACTGTTCGACAAGCTCGCGCAGGTCGAGCTCCAGCACAACTCGGGCGACTTCCGGCTGCTGGACCGTCGCGCGCTCGACGCGCTGCTGTCGATGCGCGAGCGCAACCGGTTCCTGCGCGGCATGACCGTGTGGGTCGGCTACACCCAGGCTGCCGTGCCCTATCACCGCGATCCCCGCTACGCCGGGGAGACCAAGTACACGCTCTCGAGGATGCTGCGCTTCTCGCTCGACGCGATCTCGTCCTTCTCGCATCGCCCCCTTCAGCTCGCCACCCTGCTCGGCTTCATGATCTCGACGCTGGCGTTCATCGCGATCCCGGTCGTCATCGTGCTGCGGATCCTCGGCTCCTACCTGCCCGGCTTCAGCGCGCTCACCATCGTCGTACTGCTGCTCGGTGGCATCGAGCTGATCGCCATCGGGATCATCGGCGAGTACGTCGGCCGGATCTACGACGAGGTCAAGGGCCGCCCGTTGTACCTCGTGCGCGCCCGGCGCAACATGCCCGAGACCGAGTCACTGCAGGCACCGTCGCCGGCGGACGCGCAGCGGCGGGACGTCGAGACCGTGGCCCCGGTCAACCGCCCGCGGGATTAGGCCCCAGCGACGGGTTCACGCGACCGTCGGGCTCGCGCGCCGCACCGGCCGCCCGGCGCAGCGGCCGCACCTCGGCCGTGTTCGCGTTGTGCGCGTCGCTCACCTCGGCTTCCAGCGCGGCGATCCGGCTGGCCAGCCCCTTGATCGCGTCGGCGACCGGATCCGGCAGATGGACCCAATCGGCGTCGGGTCCTTCGGGCCGGCGGCCCTCGACGCGCACCGGGTGGCCCGGATTGCCCACGACCGTCGAGTTCGGTGGCACGTCATGGATCACCACGCTGTTGGCTCCGATCTTCGCCCCGTGACCGACCGTGATCGGGCCGAGCAGCTTGGCCCCCGAGCCGATCGTGACGTTGTCCTGCACGGTCGGGTGGCGTTTGCCGGTCGCGAATCCCGTCCCGCCGAGCGTGACACCCTGGTAGAGGGTCACGTCATTGCCGATCTCGGCCGTCTCTCCGATCACCACACCCATCCCGTGGTCGATGAAGAACCCGTCACCGATCCTGGCCGCCGGGTGGATCTCGATCCCGGTGACCGAGCGCGCCAACCCCGCGATCACCCGCGGCAGCACCGGCACGCCCACGCCCCGCAGCTTGTGCGCAACGCGATGCGCCAGCAGCGCGTGCACTCCGGGCCACGTGGCGAAGATCTCGAGCGCGCCGACCCCGCGCGCCGCCGGATCACGGCTCTGAGCGGCGCCGACGTCGCGTCGCACTTCGGCGGCCGTGCGGGAGATCGGCCCGAAGCGGAGCATCTGCAAAGCCTAGCGCGGGACGACCCGCGCCCTACAGTGGTCTCGCTCGAAGGCGAGCGTATCTACGGGGGCGACCACTACGGCGCGAAGAACGGCGTCGACACGTAGCGTTCGCCGGAATCCGGCAGGATCGTCGCGATCCTGGCCCCCCGCGACTCAGGCCGACGCGCGATCTGAACCGCCGCCCACACCGCGGCGCCGCAGGATATTCCGGCCAGCACCCCCTCGCGTCGCGCCAGCGTGCGCGCGGTCTCGATCGCATCCTCGTCGCTGACCGCGATCACCTCGTCGAGCACCTCGCGGTTCAGCACGGCGGGCACGAAACCCGCGCCGATCCCCTGGATCTTGTGCGGTCCCGGCAGCCCACCGGAGAGCACCGCGGACGAACGCGGCTCGACCGCGACCACGCGGCAGCGCGGGTTTCGCTGCTTGAGCACCTCCCCCACCCCGGTGATCGTTCCCCCGGTGCCGACCCCGGCCACGAACACGTCGACCCGACCGTCCAGCGCGTCCCACAGCTCAGGGCCGGTCGTCCGGCGATGGATCTCCGGGTTGGCCGGATTGGAGAACTGGTCGGGCAGGAACACGTCGTCGCGTGAGGCGAGCGCCTGGGCGGCCTGGACGGCCTCGGTCATCCCCCCGAGCGACTCGGTCACCTCCACGCGGGCGCCGTACAGCCGCAGCAGGCCCTCCCGCTCGCGGCTCATGCCCTGCGGCAACGTGAGCACCAGCTCGTAGCCCTTCGCCGCGCACACGAACGCCAGCGCGATGCCGGTGTTGCCGCTCGTCGCCTCGACGATCGTGGTCAGGCCCGGCTCGATCCGCCCCTCGCGCTCGGCCGCCTCGATCATGGCGACGCCGATCCGGTCCTTGACGCTCCCACCCGGGTTGAACGCCTCGAGCTTCGCGAACAGCTCGACGTCGAGCTCCGGCGCGATCCGCGTGAGCTGCACGATCGGCGTGCCGCCGACCAGGTCCGCAATGTTGGTCGGAATTCCCGCCATTGGCGGGAACCCTACGAGAAGCGGCCGCGTGCCGTCAGTAGCTGCCGGGCAGCGCCGGCGCGGCCACACCCGGCTTGGGAACGCTGAACGCCTTCGACGTGCGCAGCACGTGACCCGCTCGAGTCAAGCGCCTGCACCTTGAACACCTTGTGACTGCTGCTCAGCCCGATCGAGGTCTCGAACCCGCTCTTGGCCCTGGTCGCCACGCTGGTCAGGTGCTTGGCGTTGGGGCCGCCGAGCACCTTCCAGGCCACGACCTGCGTGGCGCCGTCCCAGCTCGCGAACACCGTGCGTCTTGCCCTTCGCCTGCCGCGCCGCTCCGCTCGGCGGGAAGAACGGCGTGCCGACCCACGGCTTCACGTAGGCCCGGTAGCTGACGTTCGGGCCCGGGCAAGTGGGCGTCGAGCAGGAGCGTGCCGGACTTGCTGTACTCCGAGAACCAGGGCTGTCCGCCCCACCCGACGATCACGTTGCCGTTGGGCAGGACCTGCGTGTCGCCCTGGTTGGCCGTTTCCAGACCGGGATGGCCGGCCCCGTATTGCGCCACCAGCGTCGCGGCATGCGTGGCCGAGTTCAGCTTCAGGACCAGCCCGCGGGACGGTCCATTCGGCGGCGCGAACTTGCCCGGGCCCACGACACCGCAGCAGGCGTCGTCAAACAGGCTGACCTCACCGTCGGGCTGGAGCACGATGTTGTGCTGCCACTCGAATTGCGCGCCCGGGCCAAACCGGAACGTGCTGGCGTTTCCGCCGAGCGTCCACACGATCGCCCCGGGTGTTGACCAGGTATCCGGCCCAGGTGTTGCGCATCGAGGTCACGAACGAACCGTTACCGATCAGATCGATCCCGTTGACGTGATAGGCGTCCCAGGGAATGCCGGGTACCGGCGCCGGATGCGTCTGGGACTGGCTGAGCGGGATGTGCGCCAACGCGTCCCAGCTGTTCACGAGCTTGCCTGTGGTCAGGTCATACTCCTGCACCGCCGAGTCCGTCAGCATCCCGTCGACCGGGCCGCCCCAATCACTCAGGTCCATCGGGATGTTCTTGTTCGCGGTTACCCACGCATCCTTGCCGCTGATGAGAAACTCGTGCGGGCTGAGAATCCAGCCGTCGGCGCCCGTCAGCGTCGCCACCTGGCGGTAGTGCTGATCGACGACGACGATCTTGCCGCTGGAGACGCGCTCCCACGTTCGAAATCACGCCCTCGAACCAGCTCAGGGCCGGCTTGCCCTGGAAGGTCTGCGTGGTCAGGTTCAGCGCGTAGACGCTGGTCGGCACCGGCGCGAACCAGACCGGCTGCAGATGACTGTCAAGGATCAGCGGGCCGCCCTGTCCGACCAGCGGTAGGGGCATCGTCATGTTCTTGAAGTTCGCCACCATGAAGTACCCGGGCGCGAGCTTGCCGGCGCTCGTGGGCACGTCGGTCACGATCTTCGGCGGGTGCAGGTTGGGCGCCGACATGAACGTGTACGCACCCTGGGTCGTGAACGCCCCGATCGGGGTCGCGGCCTGGGCGCTGGCCACCATGCCCATCGCGGCGCACGCGGCCAGAACGACCGTCGCCATCACAACCCGGACGCCTCGCCTCTGCCTCAACACAAGCTTCTCGCTAAACATGCTCCCAATAACACCGTAACAGTTCCGAAGGTTTCGGTGATGCCTCGAGAACTGCGCCTCGGCGCCGAGGGGTTCGTTCTAGATGTGGTACATCGGCGTGCCGGCCGCGTTGATCTCCTGCTCGGCGACCGACGCCACGGTTGCCTGCGCGAGCACTGAGCTGGCGGCCTGGGCGGCCTCTGAGAACACGCCGGCAGCCCCGCGACCCAGCGGGCCGTCGAGCAACTCCACGAGCTCCAGCACGCTCACCTCGCTGGCTGGCCGCGCGAAGCTGTATCCGCCTTTGACCCCGCGCTGGGAGCGCAGGATGCCGCCCCGCCGGAGCGTCGCGAACAGCTGCTCCAGGAACTGCACCGGGATCTCCCGGCGGCGGGCCAGCTCAGCGATCGGAACCGGACCCGAGTCACCGTGGCGGTACAGCTCAACCAGCGCGCTGAGCGCATACGGAGATTTCGTCGTGATCGAGATCATTACTCTCCCCCGATCGTATGACACTCCAACCGCGTCCGGCTCTGGGCCGGCGGCAGTTACCACGGCCCGGCATCCGGCCATAACCGCATCCGGCTCTGGGCCGGCGCGATCGTCGCTTCAGGATTCCGGGAGACCGCACGATCGCGCCGGCAGTTACCACGGCCCGGCATCCGGCCGGGCCATTGTTTAGATCCAGCCGCGCTCCGTGGCGATCAGGACAGCCTGGGCGCGGTCCATCGCGCCGAGCTTTCCGTAGACGTTGTGCAGGTGCGTGCGGACCGTACTGGTGGACAGGCCGAGTTCGCCGGCGATCTGCTTGTAGACCATTCCCTTGGCCAGGCGGCGCACGACGTCGGTCTCGCGCTTGGACATCGGGTTCGGGTCGACCTGGCGGGGACGTGACCCGGATGTCGACAGGGGCAGCTCGTACATCACCGTGCGCAGGCCGGATGGGCTGACCCCGACCGATCGGGCGACCGCGAGCAGGTCCGTCGGCGAGATCGATCCGCCCAGCACGTAGTGCGCGAGCATGTCGGACAGGCGAACCAGTGCGGCCTCGCCGTCGCAATCCTCGGCGTGATGGCGCTCGATTACGCTGGCGATCGATTTGGGCAGTCCCCAGCGTCGGGCCAGGACCCCGCCCACCAGTGCGTGATCGACGCCCAGCTCTCGACGTTCGCGCTGGAGGCGTTCCTCGGGCGTGCGGGCGTCGCGATGGATCTCGTCCGGATAGCCCGGGTAGGCGTGCACCAGGACGAGCTTGCCGACATCGTGGAGCAGCGAGGTGACCATCAGTCGGTCGCGCGCCTCGTAGTTGATCTCACGCGCGAGCCGCTCGGCCGCCCGCTGGGTGGCCACGGCGTGGAGGCGGAAGCGCTCCGGGATCCCCTGCCACACGGCGGTGCGCTCGAAGAAGTCAAACGTGCGCGCGCGGCTGGCGATCGCGTGCACGGTCTTGGGTGAGAGGACCTCGACACCTTTGACTGCGCTGTCCACGCGTCCGCGTGTCTTGTTGTCCAATTGGTTGGCCAGCCGCAGGACCGTCACGGCGAGCGCCACATCGCCTTCGATCGCGGCCACCACGTCGGCGGTCGCCGGCTCGCCATCCTCGAACAGGCGCAGACACGCGATTGCGTGACTCCACCAGCACCGGGTAGGCCTCCAACGCCTCGAAGGCGGAGGTCAGGCGTCGGCCGTGGCCCTCGTTGTGATGGTGCTCACGTGCGGCGTAGGGATCTGCCGGGGGGGTGTTGCGAGGGGCGGAAGCCATGGTCACCACGGTGGCGTACTCATCTTTCTCTGCTCATGCGCCTAAGCATGCTGTGTCTGTCCGTTGCCTGCTCCCGGCCCATTGACCTTCCTATCGGCACATATTCGACGGCGGTTTAGCCCGACATCGCGATTGCCGATTCCCACTCACTCCCGATCCGCGCATACGCCCTCGTCGCGGACCCGTCGGAGCGCGTGGTCGATCCGCGCCAGAGTCTCCTCGCGGCCGAGCAGCGCGACCGTCTCGAAGATTCCCGGCGACACGGTCTGGCCCGCGATCGCCACGCGCACGGGTTGGAACACGCTCCCCGGCTTGCCTCCGTGGCGGTCGACGATCCCTCGCAGCGCAGCCTCGATGTTCGCCTCCGTGAACGGCGAGGCGCCCGCCAGGGCCTCGCGCGCCTCGTCGAGCACCTCGACGGCGCCGTCGCGGCAGAGCGTCTTCTTGAACGCGGCGGGGTCGTCGACGGGGCCGTCGAAGATGAAGGACACCAGGGGCCAGAAGTCCGACAGGGTCTGGATCTTCTCGGCCGAGATCTCGACCGCGCCGCGCAGCCCCGAGCGACCCGTGTAGTCCTCCAGGCGCCGCGTCAGCTCGTCAATCCCGAGCTCACGCAGGTGCTGCCCGTTCATGTGGCGGAGCTTGCGCTCGTCGAACACGGCCGGGTTCTTCGAGACCCGCTCGAGCCGGAAGCGCTCGGCCAGCTCGGACGTGCTGAAATGCTCCTCGTCGGGCGCGAAGCCGGCACCCAGCAGCGCGATGTAGTTGTCCACCGCCTCCGGCAGGTAGCCCGCGGCGCGCAGCTCTTGGACGGACGCTGCGCCGTGGCGCTTGGACAGCTTGCGGCCGTCCGGGCCGTGCAGCAGCGGCAGGTGGGCATATTTGGGCGGCTCGGCGCCGAGCGCTGTGAACACGAGCAGCTGCTTGGGCGTATTGGAGAGATGGTCCTCGCCGCGCACCACGTGGGTGATCTGGGCATCGAGGTCGTCGACGGCGACGGCAAAGTTGTACAGCGGCGAATGGTCAGCGCGCGCGATCACCGGGTCGTCCATGCTGGCGTTCGGAAAACTGGCCTGCCCTCGGATCACATCGTCAACCACCGTTTCGCCGGTATCGGGTACGCGCAGGCGGACGGCGCCGGTCGCTTCAGGCTCTCCACGGAAGCCGCGGGAGGAGCCGTGTTGCGCCTTGTACGCCTTCACGTCATCGGTGGTCGCGCTCGAGTAGTACGCGTGTCCGCTGTGGAGCAGCTGCTCCAGAGCCTCGGCGTGGCGCGGGGCCTGCGCTGACTGGAAGATCGGGCCTTCGTCCCAGTCGAGGTTCAGCCATCGCAGCGCATCCAGGATCTGCTCGACGTTCTCAGGCGTTGATCGCTCGCGATCGGTATCTTCGATCCGCAGCACGAGCGTGCCTCCGTGGCCTCGGGCCAGCAGCCAGTTGTACAACGCAGTCCGGGCGCCTCCGATGTGGAGGGCACCGGTCGGGGATGGAGCGAAGCGAACGCGCATGAGAAACCTACTCGCATGCTAATCGGCGCCCATGTGTCTCCGGCGGGCGGCCTCGCCAAGGCGATCGAGCGAGGCGTTGAGCGCGGCTGCCAGGCCATCCAGATCTTCAACCAGTCGCCGCGGATGTGGCGACCGACCGCGTATGGAGCAGACGACTTTGCGGCCTTCCGGGAGGCCATGGAGCCCAGCCCGATCAAGGCCGTCCTGATCCACGCGGTGTACCTGGTGAACTCTGCCTCGGATGACTCGGAGATCCGCGCGAAGTCGCTCGCGTCGCTGATCCAGTCGCTCCGGGTCGGGGATGGGATCGGCGCCACCGGAGTGGTGCTGCATCCGGGTTCGGCCAAGCAGGGCGACGTCGGCGAGGCGATCAAGCGAGCCGGAAGCCTGATCCAGCAGGCGCTTTCCGAATCGGACCACTGCCAGCTGCATCTGGAGGACACCGCCGGGGCCGGTGGCACCCTGGGCCGCTCATTCGAGGAGCTGGCCGACTTGCTGGAGGCCGGGGGCGGTGGTGCCCGGCTTGGTGTGTGCTTGGACTCCTGCCATCTGTTCGCGTCCGGATACGACATCAGGACGCCGGATGGCCTGAGCGACACTCTGGACGAGTTCGACCGGGTACTTGGCCTGCAACGACTGCGATCGCTGCACCTCAACGATTCCCAGATGCCGCTCGGCTCCAATCGCGACCGGCACGCCAATATCGGGCAGGGCGAGCTGGGCGAGCGCGGCTGCACCGCATTCCTCTCCGAGCCGCGGTTCGACGCGCTCCCCTGCGTGCTCGAAACCCAAGGACCCGAGCACCAGGGCCCGACGGCTGAGGAGCTCGCGCTGTGCTTCAAGCTCCGCAAGCGAGGCCGCGCGCAGCGCACCCGCGCCGCGCGAGCGGCTCGCACCACAAAGGCTGCTCGGAACTCGTGAGAACGTGTAGCGTGAGGGCCCGATGAGCAACGAGACCCGCCACGCCGACGCGCTGGTCGTGTTCGGGATCACCGGCGACCTGGCCCAGAAGATGACGTTCCGCTCGCTGTATCGCCTTGAGAAGCGAGGGCTGCTGAAGTGCCCGGTGATCGGCGTCGCCCGTCAGGACTGGTCGCTGCGACGCGCTGCGCGAGCACGCGCTCGACGCGATCAAGGCCAGCGGCGACGTGTTTGACGACCGATCGTTCGGTCGGTTCGCGGAGCGGCTGTCCTACGTGAGCGGGGACTTCGACGACGCGCGCACCTACGAACGCCTGACCGCAGGCGCTCGGCGATGCGGCCAATCCGGCCTTCTACCTCGAGACGCCTCCGTCCCTGTTCGGCACCGTTGTGGCGCTGCTGGCGAAGGCGAACCTGGTCGGGCGACGGCCGGCGCGTGGCGGTGGAGAAACCGTTCGGCCACGATCTGGAATCGGCCCGAGCACTGGCCGCCGAACTGCATCAGTACCTCGACGAGTCCCAGCTCTACCGGATCGACCACTTCCTCGGCAAGATGGGCCTCGAAGAGATCCTCTACGTGCGGTTTGCCAACGTGATGCTCGAGCCCGTCTGGAACCGCAACTATCTCGCCTGCGTCCAGATCACGATGGCCGAGAACTTCGGGGTCGAGGACCGCGGGCGCTTCTACGATCCGGTCGGGGCGCTGCGCGACGTCGTCGTGAATCACCTCATGCAGCTGCTGGCCACAGCCGCGATGGAGCCGCCCGCGGGCAACGATCCCGAGACGCTCAAGGACGCCAAGTTCGCCGTCTTCAGATCGATGACCAGCGCCGAGCCCGAGCACTACGTCCGGGGGCAGTACGACGGTTATCGGCAGATCGACGGGGTGGCGCCGGATTCAGACACCGAGACGTTCGCCGCCCTGCGGCTGGAGATCGACAATTGGCGTTGGGGGGGCGTGCCGTTCTTCTCCGCACCGGCAAGGAGCTGCCGGTGCGACAGACGGAGCTGCGCCTGGTGTTCAAGCGCCCGCCGCGGGCTGCACTTCGCCCCGACCGGGCACCGGCGCCCCGAGCCCAGCCAGATCGTGTTCAGGATCGATCCGGGAACCGGCATCCGGATGATCCTCGACGCCCAGCGCGCGGACAAGCGAGGGGCGAGCGAGATCGAGCTGGACATGGAGTTCGCGCAGGAGGGTGGCGAGGGGGCCACGCCGTACGAGGTGCTTCTGAACGCGGTGCTGGTCGGCGACAGCACCCACTTCACCCGCCAGGACAGCGTCGAGGCGACGTGGCGGATCATGCAGCCGTTACTCGACGCCCCGCCGCCGGCGCTTCCGTACGCCCCGGGCTCCTGGGGCCCCGCGGAGGCCAAGCGCCTGGTCGCCGGCTTCGGCGGCTGGCACCGGCCCCTGGCTGCCGGAATGAGCCGGTCTCGCGCCCGGTTGCGAGGTGTAGGCCAAACGCGCACCGGGTATCTGCCCAAGGACAGCACGTCGTACCCGCCGCGAGGAGAAGACGATGAGATCGGGACTGGGAACTGTCATCTGGGTGATCGTCGGCGTCATCGTGGCCGGCTCCCACCACTATCTGGCGAACATCAACACCGTCAGGATGGTGGTCTCAGCTGCTGCTCGCCGTCCTCCTGTGGCCGCTCTTGCTGCTGGGGATCAACCTGCACGTCCATTAGTCTCATTAATTCGTTAATCAATCATCTATAAATTTGATTGATGACATCACGATGGCCGGCGCGGGACTGGACGCCATCCGCCAGGTTGCGAACGCTCGGAAGGGTGACGGTGCCCACGGAAGTGTCACGGATCCCCAAAGCCACCTGGGTAACGTCCCGACCGAGGCCCGGTTTCCGGCGAGTGGGTAGTTCCCCAGCCACCAGCTGGGATCCAGCCCAATCGAGTTTTCCGCGCCCTCGATTGGGTTGTTGTACAGCCGAATCTGTCAGAAATCTGACCCACAGGAGGCCATCCCGTGCGTCGGCACCCTGTGTCTCCCACCGAACCGGAGTCCCCACCCAAGCCCGACCTAGTCCCAGTGCCCCTCACCGCCCTGAGTCTGCCCTGCTTGCACCGACCAGACGGCTGACGCCGCTCAGCCGGGTCAGAGTACACGCCGCGGCACGAAGCCCGCTTCGCTACCCGCCGGCCGCGGCCACGCTCGCCGGCTCGTGAGTGATCGCGGCGTCGCCGATCAGCGCCGACCCGAGCAGCGAGTCGAGCTCTGCGAGCAGTCCGGCGCTGCGGGCCACGCGGAAGCCCGGCCCGAGCTTCAGCCGGCGATGGCCGATCGATGTGGCGAGATCGATCACGACGTTCGACTCGCCGGGGAAGCTCACCAGCAGCTCCTTGAGCTCACCGAGCACCGTGGCCGGCAGCGCGGTCGCGTCCAGACGGAGCCGCAGCGCGGTCGGCTGCAGGACCGGCTTGGCGGATTGCCCCTGGGCCGCGCGCACCTCGTCCTGGCTGGGCTCGAATCGCTCCACCTGCTGGGCCACGACGACCGTCTTGTCACGGTCCTTGTGGTCGACCCGGCCTCGCACGAGCACGATCGAGTCGGTCACCAGCGCACCCTCGTTGGCCGCGCAGCGGCTTGCCGAAGACGATGATCTCGACCGACGCCTCCAGGTCGTCGAGGGTGGCGAACATCATCCAGTCGCCCTTCTTGGTCCGGATCCGCTTCGCCTGGGTGATCATCCCGCCAACCGTCACCCAATCGCCGTCGCGGCGGCCCGACAGCTCCGCCAGCGGGAAGTCCACCCGGGCGGCCAGCGCAGCGCCCACCTCCTTCAGCGGGTGGGCGGAGACGAACAGGCCGATCGACTCCTTCTCGGCTGCCAGCACTCGGCAGCGATCGAACTCCGCGCCGGGGATCGGGGCGTGGCTCGGCGTCGCCACGGCCGCCGAGCCGTCAGCGTGGACCCCCTGACCTGAGGAGTCCCGGGCGCCGAACTGGCCCATGTCGAGGTCGAAGATCGAACCCTGGCCGATCAGCGCGTCCTGCTGGGCCTTCTGGCCCGCGCCCTGGGCCTGCTCGAGCACCGTCAGCATGCCCTTGCGCGATGCCCCGGTCGATCCGAACGCGCCGCACTTGATCAGCGCCTCGATCGCCTTCTTGTTCACCGCCCGGTTGTCGACCCGCGCGCAAAAGTCCCACAGGTCGCGGAACGGCGCGGCTGGGTCATTGCCGCCGTTGGCACGATCGCCGTCCTCACCAGCACCCGCGCTCGTCTTGATCGCCTCGACGGCCTGAAAGCCGACGCCCTTGACCGCGTCGAGGCCAAGCGAATGTTGCCGTCTACGACCACGAACTCGTGGTCTGACACGTTGACGTCCGGGGGCAGGATCGCGATGCCCATCTGCTCGGCCTGTGAGACGAAGAACGGCACCTTGTCCTTGGTGTCCATCACCGACGAGATCAGCGCCGCCATGTAGTCGGCCGGATACTCTGCCTTCAACCACGCGGTGCGATAGGTGATCAGCGCGTAACAGGCGGCGTGGGAGTTGTTGAACGAGTAATCGGCCGATCGCTCGTTGGTCGTCCACAGCAGTTCGATCACCTGCTCGCTGGTGCCGGAACCCCGGCAGCCGGCGACGAACTCGGGCTTCAGCCTGGCCATCGCCTCGCGATTCTTCTTGCCGATCGCCTTACGCAGGTCATCGGCCTTCGAGCCGCTGAAGCCGGCGATCTCGGTGGCGATCCGCATCGCCTGCTCCTGGTAGATGATCGCGCCTTTGGTCGACTCGAGAATCGGCCGCAGCCGCTCGTCGGGATAGCTGATCGAGTCGGGGTCGCGTTTACCTCGTGCGTAGGTGGGGATCTGGTTCATCGCCCCCGGCCGTGCCGGGCCCCGATCGCGATCAGGTCGTCGAACTCGGTTGGCCGTACCTTCTTGAGCGCGTCGCGCATCCCCTCGGACTCGAACTGGAACACGCCGATCGAGTCCCCGCCCGCCAGCATCTCGTAGGTGGGCTCGTGGTCGAGCGGCAATGTGCTCATGTCGGGCCGCTCGCCGCTGGAACGCTCGACGATGTCCAGCGCGTCCTCGATCACGTCGAGGTTGCGCAGCCCGAGGAAGTCCATCTTCAGCAGGCCCAGCTGCTCGACCGGCTTCATCGAGAACTCCGTGACCGTGCGAAACACCTTCTCGCCGTTCTCGTCGATGCCGGCCTCGGCGATCTGCAGGGGCAGGATGTCGGTCAGCGGGCGGTCCGAGATCACCACCGCGGCGGCATGGATCGACGAGTTCCGGACGATCCCCTCCAGTCCCTGGGCGACGTCGACGATCGCCTGGCCGTCCCGTCGCGGTCGACCTCGGCGCGCAGCGGCTGGCCGGCGGTCAGGCACTCGGCAAAGCTGGGTGGGCGGCCCATGATCGGGTCCGGAATCAGCTTCGCGAGCCGGTCGCCGACGCCGTAGTCGTGGCCGAGCACCCGGGCCGCGTCGCGGGTCGCGCGCGGGAACATCTTGCCGAACGTGACGATCTGGGCGACCGCCTCCTTGCCGTACTTCTCGGTCACGTAGCGGATGACCCGCTCGCGGCCGCGGACCGAGAAGTCGATGTCGATGTCGGGCATCGACACCCGCTCGGGATTGAGGAAGCGCTCGAACATCAGGTCGTAGCGCAGCGGGTCGACGTCGGTGATCTGCAGGCAGTAGGCGACGATCGAGCCCGCCGCCGAACCGCGACCGGGCCCACCGCGATCCCGTCGTCCTTGGCGTACTTGACGAAGTCCCACACGATCAGGAAGTAGGCGTTGAAGCCCATCCGGTCGATGACCCCGAGTTCGTACTCCGCCCGCTCTCGCGCCTCGGCGGGTACCGGGTCGCCGTAGCGCGAGCGCAGGCCCTCGTCGATCAACGTCCGCAGATACTCGCCCTCGTCGATCTCGCCGGGACGGGTACCGCGGGATCAGCTGCCTCCCGAGCTCGAGCTCGATGTCGCAGCGCTCGGCGATCTCACTCGTGCTGGCCAGCGCCTCGGGCCACTCGGCGAACGACTGCGCCATCTCCTCGCTGGAGCGCAGATAGAACTCATTGGTGTCGAAGCTGATCTTCGGCTGGCTCAGCGTCGACTTGGTCTGCACGCACAGCAGGGCCGCGTGGTGGTGGTAGTCCTCGCGCCGCAGGTAGTGGACGTCGCCGGTGCCGACCAGCGGCCGCCCGAGCTCGCGGGCGATCCGGACGATCCCCTCGTTGGCCTTGTCCTGAGCGGCGAGCCCGTTCTTCTGGACCTCGAAGTAGACGTTGTCAGGCCCGACGACCTCCATCAGCTCCTGAGCATGGGCCTGGGCGGCGTCGGGACGCTCGTCGAGCAGGTGCTGGCAGAAACGCGACTGCAGGCACCCGGAGAGCGCGATCAGACCCTGTCCGTGGGCGGCCAGCTGCTGCATGTCGACGGACGGCTTGCCCCGCTGATACCCCTCCAAAAAGCCGGCCGAGGACAGCTTGACGAGATTGCGGTAGCCGGCCGCATCGGCGGCCAGCAGGGTCAGGTGGAAACGATCCAGCCGGCCCGGGGCGCGGCGAGCGTGGTCGTCGACCAGGTAGATCTCACAGCCGACGATCGGCTTTACGTCGTGCTTGAGACAGGCGGTGTAGAGCTCGACGGCACCGTTCATCACGCCGTGATCGGTGAGCGCCAGGGCCGGCTGCTCGAACGAGGCCGCCCGCTCAGCCAGACCGCTGATCTTGCAGGCGCCGTCCAGCAGCGAGTACTCGGAGTGGACGTGGAGATGGGCGCAGGTCGGGGTCATCAGTGGCGAGGGTCCTCATCGCTGGCTGACGACGGAACCGCTCCATCGAGGATATGCATCGGCGCGGACGCAGTGGGGGTCACGCGGCCCGCGGCCGACGTTTCAGCCGCTCTGTGCGCGCTTGATCCACTTGCGCAGCAGCGCCAGCGGCCAGTCCTCGCCGGTGATCGTGACGCCGTCGGTCCGTTCGCCGGAGAGGACGAGGGCGGCGGCATCCGCCGGACCCTCGATCGTGGTCGCGATGCGCCCGGCCCGGGCGGTCCACGGTGACCTCCACCGGGGCGCCGTCACGGACGAGCAGATATCGGGTCGGCGCCCCCTCGACGGCATAGGCGACCGCAAACTGCTCGCGCCCCGTCCAGGATGGGTCGATCATCAACGCCACCAGCCGCAGCGCCAGCTCTGGCTCCAAGCGCACCCCGATCCGGTGTAGGCCGCGCAGGTCGAGCTTCACCGCGAGCAGCGAGCGCAACGCCTCCACGCGGTCGCGGCGCGCGGACGCGGGCCACGCCCCGGCCGAACCGCCGCCGGAAGGCGCCTGCGGTCAGCATCCGGGCGATCTCCGCCGGGCTACCGAAAACCTGGAAGTCGACCTCCCCGGCGCGCCGGGGCTCATCGGCGTGGCGGATCGCCGGCGGGCCGTCGCCGACCGTGACCTGGGCGCATCCACGCCCCTCGCCGAACGCCAGGTCGTAGGCCACCCGCTGGGGATAGGCCTCGCGCTGGGCCGGCAGCAGCTCGACCAGCAGCCGCCCGGCGGTGACCGGGTCGGTCCGGGCCAGCGAGCTCCAGATCGGCGCCAGCCACGCCCGTCCGGTGCGCTCGTCGTCGGGGATCCGCGCCCCGGCGGCGGCGGCCGCCGGCGTCGGGGACCGCCGCTTCGGGCCCGCGCGGCGCGATCGCCGCCCGCAGGCGCTGACGCGCGTCGTTGAGGCGCTCGGGCTCGACGGTGCCGCAGGCCTCGCTCGGCTGCGTCCGGGCGCCGCCGCGCCCGCCGGCTCGGCCGCCCGGCGGGCGCGGCTCAGCGCTGGGCTCGGGCGCGCTGGGCTCGGGCGCTCCTGGCTCGCGCCCGGTCGGGTCCGACGGCCAGCGACGCGAGCGCTTCGCGAGCTCCCCGATCGCCCGGTGGGCCTCTTCCGGTGCGCTGCTGACGGCCACCGAGCTCCCTGGCGAGGCCTTCGGCCCGCTGTTCCGCGGCCAAGCGCGCCT
Organism: uncultured Solirubrobacterales bacterium; assembly: GCA_963838535.1. GTDB lineage: Bacteria > Actinomycetota > Thermoleophilia > Solirubrobacterales > Solirubrobacteraceae > Palsa-465. Next base: position 2,052 of record CAWIRN010000033.1, on the reverse strand, counting down.
CGTGCTCGCGCTCGAACGCGCTGCGCAGGCCGTCGAGCTCTTGGCGGAGCCGACCGACGACCTCGGAGGTGCGCCGTTCGAGAGCAGCCGGGCACCCAGGGATGCCTCCGCCTGCACCAGACGAGCGCGCAGGCCCGCCTCCGCGGCGGCGCGGGCCTCCAGCTCCCGGCGCAGCGCCGGCACCAGTTCGGCGGGGGCAGCAGGCTCGCGCGCCGGGGTGTCCCACGGTCTGGCGCCGCGGCCGGCGCGGCCGGTGATGGTACAGCCAGAGCGACCGGAGGGCCGAGGCGGCTGGGCGGCCGGCTGGCCGGCGCGGGCCGCCCGTTCCTGCACCAGCGCGCGCTCGAGCCTCAGCGCGGCGGTCTGCGCGTCGGCGGCTCGGCCGCCGGCGGGGTCGGCGGCTCGGCGACGACCGCGGCCGACGCGGCTTCCTCGGCCCGCCGCTCGGCGCGCTGGCGGGCCGCCAGCGCGGCCGCGGCCAGCTGCTCGGCCTCGTCGCCGCGGCGCCGGGCATCGCGCAGCTCGAGCTCAAGCTCACGCACCCGCTCCTCGGCCGCCGCGAGCCGCTCGCGGGCCCTCCGCGTCGCCACCACGGTCGCGGGCGGCCAGCTGGCGCGCCAGGTCGCGGCGCAACGCCTGCTCGGCGTGGGCGCGCTGCTCGGCGGAGCGCCGGGTGCGCTCGCCCTCCGAGCGCTGCCGTCAAGCGCTCGGCCTCGCGCCGACTCCAGTTCCTTCTCGAGTTCCTGACCCGGGCGGCCAGCTCGGCCGCGCGCCCTGGCCTCGCTGCGCGACGTCTGGCGCTCTCGACCGCGAGCTCGGAGCTGCGCGCTCGTCGCGCCGATGAGCGTGTCGCCACCCGGGGCAGGCCCGGCTGGTGGGCGCGGGGTCTGGCGCGGCGCCGAGAATCAGCCCCGGCGTCCCTGAGGGTTCGACGGCCGGCGGCAGCGGCACCACCACCGCGCCGACCTGAAGCCAGGTGCGGCCGCCGAGCTCCGGCGCGAGCGCGGCAGGCGCAGCGAAGCTCATCCGCCACATCCGGGGACCGCCCCGCTCAGGCTGGGCGGCTCGGGCATGGCCGGGAAGCGAAACCGCCGCCCCGCCGCCTCGACCACCAGCACCGGCTGTGCGCTCCACGCCGGCCGCCGACGACGCCAGCGGCCGGTGACGCGCACGGTGAGCTCGCCGCCACCCTCGGCGAGCCACTCGACCGACTCGATTCCCAGCACGGACGGCATCCGGCGGCTCGGTCATCGCCGCGACGGTATGCCCCCGAGCGGACGGACGCCCACCCGCGACGCCAGACGTATCGAACACACCGGACCGACCGACCGCGTCGCCGCTCGGTTTCCGGCTAACCCCGCGGGCGCTCTGGCGCCCCCTCTCCGCTGGGACCGCGTCGCCGCTCGGGCTCCCCGCTAACGCTCTAACCCGGCGGGCGCTCTGGCGCCCCTCCGCCTGCGGGCTCCTGGCGCTCGCGGAGCTGAGCCGACAACGCTCGCGCGTCGGACAACAACGTCTGGGCTTCGGCGAGATCGCCGGCGTGACTCCCGGCCTGCTCACGGGCGCTGGCGAGCTCGGTCCCAGCCGATCGAGCTCGACGCGCAGACCGGACGCCTCGCTCACCGCGGCGTCCCGGGGAGACCGCGGCGGCACCCGCAAGCTGACCTGGAGCTCTGATAGCGCGGCCCCGCGCTCGGCCAGTTCCTGTTCCAGCCGAGCCACCCGCGCCGCCGTGACCTCAGCCTCGGACTCGTACTGCGCGCGGCGCGCGGACTCCTCGACGAGCCCCACCAGGTCCTGGAGCTCGCGACGCAGGTCAGCGTGTGTGGCCTCCAGCCGCGCCTGCGTTGCGGCGCGAGCCTCGAGCTCGGCCTGTGCGTCGGCCAGCGCCCCGCGCAGCTGCGCCGATCCAACCGCCCGCTCGTCGAGTTCGGAGCGCAGCGCGCACACCGTCTGCTTCAGCAGGACCTCGGACAGCGGCCCGGACCCGGGGATCCCCGGCCGCGTGGGTCTCCCGGTTCGGCGCCCGCGGGCCGAACGGTGGCTCGGGCG
>CAWIRN010000032.1:0-228737 GCA_963838535.1 uncultured Solirubrobacterales bacterium | reverse complement strand
TGGACTCCACCGACCTCGGGCTCACCCCGGGGTTTGAGGATTTGAGCCAGGCCGCCGCGGCGGACCCCACCCTGACTGCTTCGATCTCCGGCGAGCTGATCTCCTCGGAGATCGAGATTCGGTCCGGGCGGGGCGCGGACCTGGCGGCGGCCAGATCCGCGCAGCACGATCACCGCCGGCGGCTGTTTGCCCTGGCGGCCGAGCGCGGCGTTGCGCTCGGTGCCACCGGCACGCATCCGTGGTCTGACTACCGGGAGCAGCACACGATCGAGACCGACCACTACCGGCGGGTGGAGGACGGGCTCAAGTACGTCGCCTGGCGTAACAACACGTTCTCGCTCCACGTACACGTCGGGATCGAGGGAGCCGATCGTGCCGTCCGGGTGTGCGATCGGCTGCGTCCGGTGCTGCCGCTGCTGCTGGCCATCTCGGCCAGCTCGCCGTTCCTCGACGGGCGCGACTCGGGTCTGCACAGCGCTCGCACGCAGATCTTCACGCGCAGCTTTCCCCGTTGTGGAGTGCCCGACGCGTTTGGGACCTGGGACGCCTTCGCCGATTACATCGATTTCCTCATCCGCACTCGCTCGATCGTCGAGTACACCCAGGTGTGGTGGTCGATCCGCCCACATTTCGCGTTTGGCACGGTCGAGGTCCGGATCTGCGATGCCCAACCGACCGCCGCCGAGTCCGACGGGCTGGCCGGACTGATCGTCGGGTGTGTCGCCCAGGCCGCGCGAGACGTCGACGAAGGGGTGCCGTTCGAGGACCTGCCCAATCGCATGATCGAAGAGAACGTGTGGCGCGCATTGCGCTACGGCCTCGAGGGCGAGTTGCTCGACCTGCGCCGCCGCCAGCCCTATCCGGCCCCCGAGGCGCTCGAGCGCCTGTTGGGGTGGAGCGCTCCGGCGCGCGCGGAGCTCGGGATCGACGTCGACCTGCCCACCCTCAACGGCGCGCAGCGACAGCGCCGCATGCTGCAGTCCGGGATGAGCCTGGCCGAGATCTATGCGGCGATTGTGGCCCAGACCCGTGAGACATATTCAAATGCCCCGGAGGTAGCCGTATGAGCGCTGAGCAGGCGGGAGGTGATCCGATGAGCACGAGCAACCAGGAGCCCACGGAAGAGGAGCTGCGTGCCGCCTACGAGGAGGAGATCAAGAAGATCCGCGTCGAGCAGGTGGTGCTCGAGCAGGTGGTCTCCCTCGTCAATCTCGGCATGCGACGGACCGGCCTGGCGCCGGGCACGGAAGGAGAGCGGGACCAAGGTCAGGTTCGGCTGGCCATCGAGGCGATCCGCGCGCTGCTGCCGCTGATCGAGCAGTTCGCGCCCCAGCAGGCTGATCCGGTCCGCGACGCACTGTCCCAACTGCAGCTCGCCTTCGTCAGGCTCGGAGGCGCGGCGGAGCCGGCCGCGCCGCCATCACCCGCCGGGGCAGGGGCAGGGCCAGGGGCAGCCGCGCCGCCGCCGCCGTCCCGGCCGGAGCCAGAGCCGCCGGCGGAGCCACCGAAGCCGGGCGAGGCCGGGCCGGCCCAGCGCAGCGGACGGCTCTGGATCCCGGGCCAATAGAGCCGGCCCGGAGCCCAGAGCGCGCCAATGCTCGCTGAGCCCCACCAGTGTGACCAGATGGGAGCCTTGGACACGGTTGGCGAGGGCGCAGGACGTTTGTAGCGTGGGCACGCTAGACTCGCGGCCGGCAAAGTCCTGGGCCACCGCTGCAGTCAGCGGCGGCCCTTTGCAGTTATTGGCTGCGCGTTGCGCGCGCCTCAAACTAAGAGTTTCTCCGGAGGACCTTCTTGTCTAGCTTTCTGACGCACCACGGCGTCCTGGTTGCGCTGGTCTGCGCATCCGCCGCCATCGTTTACGGCGCAGTCACCTCGCGTGCCTTGCTCGCCCTGTCGCCTGGCAATGAGCAGATGCGCACCATATCGGCTGCGGTCCAGGAGGGCGCGCGCGCGTACCTGAACCGCCAGTACACGACAATCGCCGGCGTCGGCGTGATTCTGTTCATCGCGCTGATTCCCATTCAGAACCTCCGCGTGGCGATCGGCTTCGCGATCGGCGGCCTGCTGTCGGCCGCGGCCGGTTACATCGGGATGAATGTGTCGGTCCGTGCCAATGCGCGCGTGGCCGAAGCCGCTCGCAGTGGCGTCTCGCGCGCCCTGGACGTGGCCTTCCGCGGTGGCGCGGTGACCGGCATGCTGGTCGTCGGTCTGGCGCTGATCGGCGTCGCCGGCTACTACGGCATCCTCACGGCGATCGTTGGCGAGAGCCAGAGCAGCGCCGTCAACGCCCTGATCGGACTGGGCTTCGGCGGTTCGCTGATCTCGGTCTTCGCTCGTTTGGGTGGCGGCATCTTCACCAAGGGCGCCGATGTCGGGGCCGACCTGGTCGGCAAGATCGAAGCGGGCATCCCCGAGGACGATCCGCGTAACCCTGCCGTGATCGCCGATAACGTGGGCGACAACGTCGGAGACTGCGCCGGCATGGCGGCGGACCTGTTCGAGACCTACGCCGTGACCGCGGTGGCCGTCATGTTGCTCGGCGTCCTGACCTTCACGCAGCAGACCTCCGTAGCGCTCTTCCCGCTTGTGCTGGGCGCGGTGTCGATCATCGCCTCGATCATCGGCACCTACGCAGTCAAGTCCAAGAGCGGAAACGTCGAGCGGGCGCTGTACCAGGGCCTCGCCGTGTCAGGTGTGCTGGCGGCGCTGGCCTTCCTCCCGGTGACGAAATGGTTGATGGACGGCGTGACCTACAAGACCGGCGCGGCCGGTCCGCACTGGTGGAAGTTTTATCTCTGCGCGCTGATCGGCCTCGCCGTCACCGCACTGCTGTTCGTGCTCACCGACTACTACACCTCGACGCGCTTCTCGCCGGTCAAGAAGACGGCCGCCGCGTCGCAGACAGGCCACGCGACCAACATCATCTCGGGGCTCGCGTCGGGATATCAGGCCACCGCGCTGCCGGCGGTCGTGCTCGCCCTGGGCATCTTCGGATCCTGGAAGCTCGCCGGCGGCGGCAGCCGGGGCATCTACGGCATCGGCGTGGCCGTGATGGCACAGCTGTCGCTGTGCGGCCTGATCGTCGCCCTCGACGCGTTCGGCCCGATCACCGACAACGCCGGCGGTATCGCCGAGATGGCCGAGCTGCCCGAGGAGGTGCGCACCGTCACCGACAAGCTCGACGCGGTGGGCAACACGACGAAGGCGGTGACGAAGGGCTACGCGATCGGCTCTGCCGCGCTCGCCGCGCTCGTCCTGTTCAACGCCTTCGAACGTGAGCTGGCCGATCGCCACCAGATCGCGAACTTCGAGATCGGCAATCCACCCGTGCTGATCGGGCTGCTGATCGGCGGGCTCATGGTCTACCTGTTCGCCTCGCTGTCGATGGAAGCGGTCGGACGCGCCGGCGGCGCGGTCGTCGAGGAGGTGCGTCGCCAGTTCCGGGAGAAACCCGGGATCATGGAGGGCACCGAGCTGCCCGAGTACGGCACCTGCGTCGATATCGTCACCCGATCCGCGCAGCGCGAGATGATCGTCCCGGCCCTGATCCCGATCGTCTTCACCGTGATCGTCGGCCTGATCAGCGTGGAGGCGCTGGGCGGCATGCTGATCGGAGTGATCGTGGTCGGCATATTCGTCGCCATCTCGATGACCGCCGGAGGTGGTGCATGGGACAACGCCAAGAAGCTGATCGAGGACGGGATGTACGGCGGCAAGGGGTCCGAGGCGCATGCCGCGGCGATCACCGGTGACACGGTGGGCGACCCGTTCAAGGACACCGCGGGGCCGGCCATCAACCCGATGATCAAGGTGGCCAACATCGTGGCGCTGCTCATCATCCCCCTCATCACCTAACCAACGATCTCCCGAGCGTGCCGCGATACGCTCGCCATGGGCGATGTCTTTCTCGGTTCAGCTTGGGCTCCTGCTGGCGCTGCTGACGGCGTTTGGATCGGTCGCGGGCTTTCTGTACAAGTTTCGCGGCGCGCGTGAGGCGCCGGCGGTTGAGCTGCGACGGCCGCTGCGCAGCACGGTCGAGCTGTTCCGCTCGCCGCTCTACGCGCTGGGGATTCTGATCGCGCTGGGCTCGTGGGGGCTGCATGTCGGCGCGCTGACGCTGGCGCCGATCTCGCTCGTGCAGTCGGTGATCGCGGGTGGGCTGGTGCTGCTGACGGTGGTGGCCGACCGGCTGTTTGGGATCGAGGTGACGAGGCGCGAATGGATGGGGGTGGCGTTGATGGCCGCGGGCCTGGCGTTCTTGGCCGCCACGCTGGACGGCGATGCGAGCAGCGCCCATTCGCACTATGACCCCTCGACGCTCGCCGCCTACGTTGGGGGCCTCGGGGTTGCGGGGCTCGCGCTGGCCACCCGCTCGCGCCGAGCCTACGCGCTGGCCGTGTCCGCCGGACTGCTGTGGGCCGCCTCGGATACCTCGATCAAGGCGCTCAGCTCGCATCTCAGTCAGCTGGGTGTCGGTGTGCTCGTCCAGCCGCTCGCCCTGGTGATCCTGATCGCGTCACTGGTCGGCCTGGTGATCTCGGCCCGCAGCCTCCAGCTCGGCGATGCCGTGCCGGTGATCGCGCTGACCAGCGCCGCCGCCAATCTGACCACGATCGCTGCCGGGCCGATCGTGTTTGGCGAGCCGCTGCCCACCGGTCGGCTCGAGCTCGCCCTCCGCCTGCTGGCCTTTGCCCTGGTCATTTTCGCCGCGGCGCTGACGCCTCCACCGGCTACGGAAGCGACCGCCCGGCGGGGCGCGCCGCCCGTCCGGGCCGCGACCGCCGCAGGCCAAAGTGTCAGTGAAGCTCCCTAAAGTTCGGGCGTGCGCGGGGCCGCGGCCGCCTCGATCCGCAAAGCCTTAGAGTGCAAAGTATGTTCATCCTGATCGTGGGCGCCGGCCGCGTTGGTTCGGCCGTGGCCAAGCGCGCACTGGACGCCGGGCACGAGGTGTCGGTGGTCGACAGCGACCCGCTGTCCCATGAGCGGCTGGACAAGGACCAGTCGACCACATGGGAGGACGCCGGCGGACGGTTCACCGTCGGCGCGGCGCTCGAGGTCGATGGACTGATCGATGCCGGGATCGAGGAGGCGGACGTATTTCTGGCGGCGACCCGAGGTGACAACACGAACCTCGTCATCGCTCAGCTGGCTCAGCGGCAATTCAACGTGCCCCGCGTCGTCGTGCGGGTTGCCGACCCGGGTCGGGCCGCCTGGTATGCCGAGCAGGGCCTACTGACGATCTGCCCGACCCAGATCGCGATCGACCAGGCAGAGCAAGTGGTGCTCGCGCCTTAAAAGGGGGTCATGAGGACATGTATGTGATCATCGCCGGCGCCGGCAAGGTGGGATGGAACCTCGCCCGAGAGCTGATCGCCAAGGATCGAGAGGTGACGCTGATCGAGTCCAACCACGGTCGTTACCGCGTCGTGGAGGAGGAACTGGAGCACGCGGTTCAGTACGGCGACGCCACCGAGCTGTGGGTGCTCGAGCGCGCCGGCATTCAGCGCGCTGATCTGGTGATCGCGGTCACCGGCGATGACGAGGACAACATCCTCATCTGCCAGGTCGCCAAGGAGAAGTACGGTTGCGAGCGGATCGTCGCCCGCGTGAACAACCCACGCAACCTGCAGCACTTCAAGCTGCTCGGCGTACAGCCCGCGGTCTCGGCCACTGACCTGATCCTGCGGCTGATCGAGCACGAGGTTCCGGAGTACGGGCTCGTGCAGCTGCTGGCGCTGGAGGAGGAGCACCTGGAGATCATCGAGCTCGAGGTGGGAAAGGGCTCCCCGGCTGCCGGCCAGAAGGTGCAGGACGTGGTGTTGCCCGACGGGTCGCTGATCATCTCGGTACTCCGCCATGGGGCCGGGTTCGTGCCCAAGGCGGATTCCATTGTTGAGGCCGGTGACCAGGTGCTGCTGATCCTCGACCCGGGGATCGAGGATGACATCACCCCGCAGTTCGCCCCCAACGGAGCCGCCGGGTGATGCCGCGGCTCGCCCACACCGCCCGAGTCGGCCGGCCAGGGCACTCCGGACCGCGACCCACGTGCCATGGCTGACCGCCACGTCGACCATCTGCTGATCGGCGGTGGACTGGCCGCCGGCAACTGCGCCCGCTGGCTACGCGAGTCAGGAGCTGAGGGCTCGATCGTGCTCGTCGGCCGCGAGCCCGATCCTCCATACGACCGCCCACCGTGCTCCAAGGAATATCTGCAGGGTAAGGCGTCGCGCGCAGAGGCGCTGTTCAGGCCGCCGGAGTGGTATGCGGAACAGCAGGTCGAGTTGCTGACCCGCATCTCGGCGATGAAGCTCGACCTGTCCGCGCGCACGGTGAAGTTGTCCAACCGCACCGAGGTCTCGTTCGACCAGGCGCTGCTGGCCACCGGCGCCAACGTGCGTCGCCTGAACGTGCCCGGGTGCGAGCTGGAGGGCATCGACTACCTGCGCACGCTCGGCAACAGCGATGCCATTCGCGAGGACGCGGCGGGAAAGCGGGTCGTCCTGATCGGCGGCTCGTACATCGCCAGCGAGGTGGCGGCTTCGCTGACGGTGCTCGGCAGCTCGTGCACGCTGGTGATGCTCGAGCCGATCGCGCTCAGCCGCGGCTTCGGCGAACAGGCCGGCCGCTTCTTCCAGGACCGGCTCGAGGAGCACGGCATCACGTTCTACGGCAACGACGAGCTCGAGCGCTTCGAGGGCGCCGACGGCCGCGTGACGCGCGTGATCACCAAAGCCGGCCGCGAGCTCGACGCGGACGCTGTGGTGATCGGCGTGGGGGCCGCGCCCGATGTGACGCTGGCTCGGGGCGCCGGACTGGAGCTCGGTCAGACCGGCGGCGTCCGGCTGGACTCCCGCCTGCAGACCAATGTCTCCGGCGTGTTTGCCGCCGGCGATATCGCCGAATACGAGAGCGTCGTGCACGGCGGTCGCTCGATCCGGGTCGAGCACTGGGACGTTGCCCTCAGCCAGGGCAAGACCGTCGCCCTCAACATGCTGGGAGCAGACGCTCCCCACGAGGTCGTGCCCTACTTCTTCTCGGACCTGGCCGACTGGGCATCGCTGGAGTACGTCGGTCCCGCGCACACATGGGATCGGGAGGTCGTGCGCGGATCCCTCGACGAGGGTGAGTTCAGCATCTGGTATTTGGATAAGGGCCGCCTGGCGGCGGCTTTGTCGGTGGGCCGCTCGGATGATCTGGAGGCCGCTCGGCGCCTGATCGCCTCGGGAGCCGACCTCGGTGCGCGCGCGGACCAACTGGGCGATTCCGCGACGGATCTCGCCGACCTTTAATCGACCTCCCGCCGCCCGCAACTTACCTATACTCGGCTGGCAACCCACGACGGGCGCCCAGTTCACTGGGGAATGGTGTAATGGCAGCACGCGACGCTCTGGACGTCGAAGTTGGGGTTCGAGTCCCTGTTCCCCAGTTCTGACCCTCCCGGCTGTGTCGGGGTGGTTGGGCACCCGCGAACGAGGAGGAGAGGCGATGAACGATGTGAGCAGCGCGAGGATCGTGCCGGCAGTCCACATGGGCGCGAACAGTGTCACGAGCCCCGGTAGGCGCCTGACGCCGCGGAGCGCCCTCGCGGCGCTGGCGCTCAGCGCGTGCGTGATCGGGTCCCTGGCGCTGACCGCGTCCGCGGGCGCGGCGACGCGACGCGTGACGCCCTTGGCGCCGGTGACTCCCGCCTCGCCGCTGACGTCGGGATCTACCTACCTGTCGCTGGGTGACTCGGTCACGTTCGGATTCCAGGAGCAGACGGTCGTGCCCGCGCCGAACTACCACGACGCGTCGAGCTTCCTCGGGTACCCGGAACACCTTGGCGCTGCTCTCCACGTGAGCATCATCAACCCGGCGTGTCCCGGCGAGACGTCAGCGAGCCTGATCAACGCCTCGGCCCCGAGCAACGGTTGCGAGAACGGCCCGACGCCAACCACTGTGAAATACCGCAAGCTGTTCCCACTGCATGTGCGTTACAAGGGCTCCCAGCTGGCCTTCGCGGTCGGGTATCTGCGCACCCATCAGAACGTCCGGCTGGTGTCGCTGATGATCGGCGCGAACGACCTGTTCCTGTGCCAGAAGACCACGAGCGACGCGTGCCAGAGCAGCGCGGAGCTGGGCGCGACAATCGCCAAGGCGGCCGCCAACATCCGCCGGATCATGTCGGCCATTCGCAACCAGGCGCACTACCGCGGGCAGTTGGCGATCGTCAACTACTACTCGCTCAACTACTCCTCCAGCGTGGCCAATGCCCCGGTGATCGCGCTGAACAAGGCCGCGGATGCCGCCGCCAAGCCGTTTCACGTCGTCATCGCTGACGGCTTCGACGAGCTGAAGGCCGCGTCGGTGCACTCGGGCAGTAACACGTGCGTGGCGGGACTACTCACCCAGTTGGGCAGCCCCGGGACCTGCGGCGTTCACCCGAGTTACGCCGGCCAGGCGCTCCTGGCGGAAGCGCTGGAGAAGGTGGTCCGCTTCTGAGCACCCCCGCCTTCTCCGGGATGTCGTTGGATCGCGCGTCGACGCTGCGTGGCGATCCCGAGTGGGTGGCGGATCGGCTCCAGGATCCGACGACGCGTGTGCTGGTCGCCAGCGGCGACGGCGTACTGGTGAGTGAAGCGTCGGATCCGGAGCTGACCCGCACTGCGATTGAACCCGAGACGATGGGCTACGTCGAGCGGGCGGGGCCGATCCTGCTTGGGCTCGTCGAGGATGGCGCGGCGGTATTCGCAGTCGATCTCGACGGACTGGACGCCGCCGTGCGCGAACGCTTCACCGAGGGCGGGCGAATCGTGTCGCTCCGCGACGCCGGCGTCGTGTTGTCGCGGTCGGAGGGCGGGCTCGCCGCCTACCTGATGGCGCTGTTGAACTGGCATCGCACCCATCACTTCTGCGCGAACTGTGGCACGCGCTCGATCGTCGTCGAGGCGGGCTATTCGAGGCGTTGTCCGAACTGCGGAGTGGTGCACTTCCCGCGGACCGATCCGGTCGTGATCATGCTCGTCGAGAACGAGGGGCGGCTACTGCTCGGGCGCCGGGCCGGGTGGCCGCACCCGCGCTACTCGGTTCTGGCTGGATTCGTCGCGCCCGGAGAGTCGCTCGAGGAGGCCGTCGCCCGCGAGGTGCGCGAAGAGTCGGGCATTGACGCCTACGACCCGAGCTTCATCACCTCGCAGCCGTGGCCGTTTCCGGCTTCGCTGATGTTGGGTTTCGACGCGCGGTCCGACGGCGGCGAACCGACGGTGAGCGACGGCGAGCTCGAGGACGTGCGCTGGTTCACGCTCGATCAGGTACGCGCGGCGGCGGCGGAAACCGGGGATGACCTACGGCTCCCGCCGCCGGTGTCGATCGCCCGCTTTCTCATCGAGCGCTGGCTCGCCCGCAACGGTTCCGGCGGGTAGGCGAGCTGAGAAACCCGCCATGACGGGCAATGTTTCAGCACTGCCGTGTGTCGATCGCCCGACCGGTGTGGACCCTTAGTAGTCCTTGAGCCAGGGCGTGCGGTAGCCGTCCCGCCACAGGATCGGAAAGAACGCCTCGTCGAGCTCGCACTCCCCCGGACGCCGATAGCGCGAGTACACGGGATGCGGACGAGCGGGGTTCCAGCGGGTCTGGGTCGAGATCATGTGGCTGACGATCGACCGCCGCTCGGCGTCCGCGCGCTGGTTGGCCGGGCTGCCGTGGAACGTCCACCCGTCGTGGAACGCGGCGCCGCCGGCGGGAACCTCGATCGGGACCAGCTCGAGCTCGGTGTCGCTCGGCATCGCCTCGCGCACGTGCGCGAGCCAATCCTCCGGCGCGTGGAACGTACCGCCCAATGGTCCGTGCGCCCACCGGTGTGAGCCGCGCACGTAGTAGATCGTCCCGGTGTCGGCCGCGGTGTCATCCAGCGCCATCCAGCAGGTCGTCATATTCGGCGGGTCGAGATGGTTCAGGTAGGCCGCGTCCTGATGACAGAGCAGCGCTCGTCCGGACGGCGGCTTCCAGATCGCATTGTCCTGAGCGATCCGCAGCCCCGGCACCTGGGCCAGGCGCGTGGCGAACTCGCCCACCCGCCGTGACAGAACCGTTCTTGCCAGCACACGATCGGCCTTCCATACGTTGCACAGCTGACGAGTGAGGTCGGCCGCGGTCACCCCGGGCACGTAGTTCACCTCGTCCGGCTGCAGCCCGGTCTCCCACTCGTGCTCGAACACGCACGCGAAACGCACCCGCAAGCGATCAACCTCGGCGTGGTCCAGGAACTCACTGACCACCACAAACCCGTCGCGCCGGTAGGCCTCGATCTGCGCAACGCTCGGCTCCATCCTGCCAGCGAGTCTAGAACCGGGCCGGCAGAAGGCGATCGATCAACCCCTAAACACACCTATCGGCAGGATCAGCCCACAACTTGAGCGTTAATGGCAATCTTTTCGCAAAGGGGTCGAAATTCCCGCAATTTGCGAACAAAAGATCGGCATTCACCTCGACCAATGGGCGGTGGCTGCGGGTCAGGAGGCCCGCTGCGGATCAAAAGTCGACGCTGCTGACTGTCTGTAGCTGTGCGAGCAAACGTCGTGCTCAAGTGAGATCTTCACGGTGAGTCCGTCGGATCTCCGCGCGGCCGAGGGTGCATGACATGACAAATCGGCTCTACGCATCGCGATTTGTCAGCCGGCTCATGTCACGCATGGGTGAGATGACAAATCACAAGCCGTCCGGGCCCTTTGTCATCTCGTGCGTCTCGGCCCGGTGTGGGCCGTTCTCTCAGGTCCTCGGTACTAGACGTCGCGCGGGATCACACGGTCAAGCTCAACCGCGGCACCCGTCCGCGTGTCCAGGAAGACGACGATGACCGTGGGCGGCCCGCCAAACCACGCACTCGTTTCGCCCTCACCGACGTAGTCGGCTGCTCGCTGAGAGCCGCCCTCCTCAATCACCCAGACCGGCTGGCCCTTGTGAAACTGACCATCGCCGATGTCCGTCATCGGGGGTTTGAGCCGCGGACTGGCGAGACGCGACGCGGCGACCGAGGCGAACCCAGGCGGGTGGGCTCTGCAGACGCCAGTCGAGATCGTGCACGGTCATCCCAAGCATAGGGATGCCTGAGGCGGGAGACGGCGCGTCACTGGTCGCCGTGCTCATCGAGGACACCACTTGGCTCGCGGTTGGCGTGCGCTCGACCGATCGATCGGATAGGACACCACGGCGGACGACACTGCTGAATCGACGGACAATTTGGATAACTCAGGGTGGAAGATGTAATTAATCCGCAAACTGCGGGATAGGATGCGCGTCCAATGGAACCGGGGGGGTTTGACGATCGGTTTGCTGGATCGCCGACGACGAAGGCTGCGCTGGCGTTTGCCTCCGCGCGGCACGCCGGTCAGTATCGCGAGGTCGACCGGGCGCCGTTCATCGCCCACCCGATCGAGGTCGCACGGCTGCTTCGTCACGACGGGCACCCGGACCACGTGATCGCCGCGGGCCTCCTCCACGATCTGCTGGAGAAAACCGCGACCACCAGCGCCGAGCTCCATCGTCGGTTCGGTCGGCGCATCGCGCGGCTCGTCACGACGGTTTCTGACGATTCGACGATCCGGGACTACGAGGAGCGCAAGCGCGATCTGCGTGACCGGGTGGCCCGCGCGGACCCCGAGGCGCTGGCTGTCTACGCGGCGGACAAGATCGCCAAGGTTCGCGAGCAGGCGATGCAGGCACCCTCGCGACGCCACGACGCCAATACGCGCGCCAAGCTGGCTCATTACCGCGCGAGTCTCGACATGCTCCGCCGAGTCGCCGGGGACGTAGCACTCGTACAGCGTCTCGACGTCGAGCTCGCCGAGCTCACCGCGCCGGCCACGACTGAGCTCATCGTCACGAGGGCCCCGCGGCCGGCCTTGGCGCTGATCGCGCCGACCGCCCAAGTCCAGGCTTCCTGACCGACTCGCGCCAGCGCCAGCCTTACCGACCGACTCCGAGCACGCGCACCGAGATCGGCTTCTCCTCCACCAGACAGCTGGGGGAGGGCGAGGCGGCGGAGGCGGGGAACGATTGGGCGAGTGCGTTTGCGATCAGACGGGCGCGGGCCGCGTAGCCCGGTGATGTGAAGTGGATGCCGTCGGGGATGAACCATTTGTCTTGCACCACCGATGCCCAGTCGAATACGCGCATGTTCGGATATTTGGTGCAAGCCTGCGTCAGCGCGTCGTCCCACTTCTGCATGTTGTCCTCCGCATAGGGCCCGCCTCCGACCAGCGACTTGACGTTGACCCACATCACCGGCTGGTTGCCGATCACCGACATCATCCGCTTGATCCGAGCGCTCAGGTTGACCGACGAACCCACGTAGACGTCGGCCGAGTCGTTCGTGCCCAGAGCGACCACCCAGCACCCTCGATACCCACCGCTCGCCAGGTCGCGAGCGATGTCGTAGGCGTTCGTTCCGCCGGGCAGCGTTTCGACGATCGATGTCGCCCCGGTGATCTCAAAGTGGGTGTGGGCCACACCCACGCGGGCGTACTGGGCGCCCATTTGCTGGGCGGGGTCGGGCAGGTAGTCGTTGGACACCAAGCCTTCTGAGGTGGAGTCGCCGATATGCACCACTTGGCGGCACGACGTGTGGGTCGAAGGCTTGACGTGCGCAGCGGCGAGCGTCTGCCCGGCCGGCGCGGCTGCCCGTTTGCGCTTCCGTGGGCCCGCTCGGATGGTGCTCGCCACCGCGTGGGCCGGAGGGGGTCGGCGACTCCGCCAGCGCGCTGGGTTCGACGCTGACCCCGGCCAGTGCGGAGGTGACTGGGGCCGGGGGCGTCACTCCCGCCAGCCCGATGACCGCCAGCGCGAGCGCCACCCCCGCCGCAGTCAGCACCACGCCGACGCGGCGCGGCAGCGCTCGCGGGCGCCAGCCCACCGACCTGGCCTGAGCCCACAGCGGCCCGAGCGCACCACGCCGGATGGGCTCCTCGACATAACGCCATGACAGGGCGGCCAGGACGAAGATCCCCGCGACCTGGAGGACGGCCCGGAGCGGTTCTACGCCTCGGTTGAGGGTGGGAGTGGTCAACACGATCACCGGCACCTGCCAGAGGTAAATGCCGTACGAGCGCACACCAATCCAGCGCAGCGGACCCCAGCCCAGGGCGTGGCCGAGTCGCGTGGCGGGATGAGTCAGGGCGACCAGGGCACCCGCGGTGGCCACTGACAGCAGCACCATTCCGCCTTGGTAGGGGAACGCCGAGTACTGGTTCGTGCGCCAGATCAGCAGCGCGATGATCAGCAGACCGACGGCCCCCACCCCGTCAAGGATCATCCTCGCGCGCGGGGTGACCCGCGTGGTCAGCGACTGGCTGGGCCACACCATCGCCAGGGCAGCGCCGATCAGCAGACCGAAGGCACGCGTGTCGGTCCCGTCGTACACGCGCGAGGGGTCGAACGTTGGGTGGTAGAGAACGGCCATCTCGATCGCCGAGGCAACCGCCAGCACCAAGGTCACGCCAGCCAGTCGGGGTCGCACTCTGATCGTGCGCCTGCGCTCTCGGACGAAATGAATCCCGAGCAACAGCAGCCACGGCCAGAAGAGATAGAACTGCTCCTCGACGGCCAAGGACCACAGGTGATTCAACGGAGACGGCGGGCCGAAGCGCGCAAAGTAGGACACGTGCTGCGAGATCTGCCACCAGTTGTTCACATAGATCGAGGCCGAGATCACCTGGCCGCGCAGGTCCGTGAGTTCGGAGCGGTCGGCCACCGAGACCCATACCGTCACGACGATCATCATCAGGAACAGGCCCGGCAGCAGCCGCCGGGCCCGGCGCAGCCAGAAATTACCGAGCCGCAGATGCCCGGCGTTCCATTGGCTGAGCAACAGATCCGTGATCAGGTAGCCGCTCAGCGTGAAGAACACCCCGACCCCCAGCAGGCCACCCGGGGCCCACCCAAGTCCCAGGTGATACGCGATCACGGCCAAGACGGCGATGGCTCGGAGCCCATCCAGCCCCGGCATATACCGCTGGCTCTTCAGCAGGGGCTCAGGCACGACACCCCTCGCCGCGCTCTCGGCGACCGTCGGTGGCCCAGGTCATCGCGACGGGAATGAACCCCGGGCCTGCTGAACCCGATCCAGGGTAATAGGCCTCACGCATGGAAAAGGTACCCCAGGCACCGGTTGGCGATTTCGAGCCGCACCAATCCCCGGGACCCTGAGGCCGGGGCCACAGCGGTGGATAGAGTCCTCTCGCGCATGCCGCTTTGTCATCCATCAGGAGGAAGAACCGATGTCCGCTGCCGCGTCCCTCGTCACCGGGGTCGACTTCGTATCGATGCCCACGCGCGACCTCGCCGGCGCCATGACCTTCTACGGCGAGACGCTGAGTCTACCCCGGTCGATGTACATCGAGGGTAAGCCGTTTGCCGAGTACGAGACCGGCAGCTTGACCATCGGCATCATCGAGTCCGAAAAGATGGGCTTTGAGTTCTCCCCCAACCGCAACCCGCTTGCACTGCACGTGGACGACGTCGCGGCCGCGCGTAAGGAATTCGAGGCCCGCGGAGTGAGCTTCACAGGCGAGACCTTCGACACCGGTGTGTGCCACATGGCGTTCTTCTCCGATCCCGACGGCAACGCCCTGATGCTCCATCATCGCTACGCGCCGCGCGAGTCGCAGGCCTGAGCGAATCATCGGGCGTCTGAGAACAGCAGAGGGGCCGCTCGGCGTCGCTCGAGGTCGAGCAGGAACTGCTTGCGTTCGAGACCCCCGCCATAGCCGGTCAAGCTCCCGTCGGCGCCGACCACTCGATGGCAGGGGACGATGATGCCGAGCGGATTGGCACCGTTGGCCGCCCCGACCGCTCGCGCGGCGTCCGGCCGGCCGAGGGCTTGGGCGAGCTGACCGTAGGACCGCGTCGCGCCGTAGGGGATGCGCCGCAGGGCTGCCCACACCGAGCGCTGGAACGGCGTGCCCACCGCCGCCAAGGGTAGGTCGAAGGTCGTGAGCTCACCATCAAAATAAGCCGCCAGTTGTTCGGTGACCGCCGGGAATGCCCGCGGGTCGCGCTTCCCCAGCTTCTCGGTCGGCGGACACCGACGCTGGTCGGTCATGAACAGACCGCTCAGCCCGCGCTCGGTGCCCACCAGGGTCAGCGTGCCGACCGGGCTATCGATGAACGTGTGCACGCGCCGATCCACGATGTCACCCATGTGCGGCCGACTCATCGCGCACCACCGCCGGAGCACATGGACGTGGACACGCGCTGATCCACGATCTCACGAAGGCGTCTCCGACTCATATAGCGCCAATACCGAGCACCCACGCTCGGGCGCCATGGCCAGACGACTGAACGTTGGCGTTTGGGTTTCACCACTCGGAACCAGAACGCCAACGGTCGCGGTGGCCAGGCGCGCACGATCGCGCCGCGCCATCGTTGTGAGCTGACCGGCTCCGCGGCCCCATCGACCTGGGTAACGACCCAATGGAGAGGTCTGAAAAGTCGATCGGGCTAGTTCCCCAGCTGGGGGCTGGGGAACAGCCCGATCGTCCCTGAGAGCCCGTCGGTTGGGCAGTTAACCAGGTGTTTTCCGTCCAATGGGGCCATATCAGGCCCAACGCGTCGCGTCCCGACAGGCCCCGCGCCGAACCTGGACCATCGGGTCGCCCTCGGGCCGAGATAGGCCCGGAATTCGGACGATCGACATGTTCTCCCGTCGCGTGACCGGCTGGCCGCCCGCCTTCCATCCGCACCGACCTTCGAGCGCGACCGGCTCAGACCGCCCCAGCCGCATCTCGACCGCCAACGCTGGCGCGTGGCCTCTCCGACGATCGGTTGCAGATCAGCATCTAAAACAGGAATGGGAAAACCGAAAAAACCTTGTCCCAGCGAAACCCAGGGCGGTTCACCCAAGGTCGTGGGGGTCGCGCGAATTGTGGGCGCCAGGCGGGTCGTGCTGGTCGTGGGCGCCAGGCGGGTCGTGCAGGTCGTGCGGGTCATGCCGGTCATGCGGCTCATGCGGGTAGGCGGTTGATGGCGTGGTCGCCGGTGGCCCACAGATACTGGACGGCATACGCCCGCCACGGTCGCCAGGCTGCGGAGACGGCGCCGAGCGCCGCTGGAGTGGACGGCAGTCCGAGATGCCGGGCCGCTCTGACGATGCCGAGATCGGCGACTAGGAAGGCATCGGGGTCGCCCAGTGCGCGCATCGCGATCGTCTCGACGGTCCACGGACCGAAGCCGGGCAGGGCCGTCAACCGCATCCGAGCCTCATCCCACGCCGTCGCCGGCCCGAGGTCGATTTCCCCTGACGCCAGGGCCGCGGCCAGGCTGATCAAAGTCGTCCGGCGAGACTTGGGTAGCGCCAGCGTCGCAGGATCGATCTCGGCCAAGGTGCACGGGTCGGGAAACAGGTGCGTCAGACCACCGTGTGGATCATCGATCGCCGTTCCGTGGGTGGTCACGAGACGGGCGGCGTGGGTGCGCGCCGCGGCGGTGGAAACCTGCTGGCCGAGCACCGCCCGCACCGCGAACTCTGCCGGATCGACAGTGCGCGGCACCCTCCGGCCCGGGCCTGCGGTCACCAGTGGGGCCAGGTGCGGATCGGAACCGAGTTGCTCGTCGACGGCGACAGGATCGGCGTCGAGATCGAGCAGCCGTCGACAGCGGCTGATGGCCGCGGCCAGATCGCGCTGGTCGCCGAGCGACAGGCGGCAGTCGATGTGATCGGGTCGCGGGGCCAGTGCGACGATCCCGCCGCCATGGGGCAACCTGAGGGTTCGGCGATACCAACCATCCCGCCACTCCTCGACTCCTGGCACGGCGGTGGCCACGAGGTGCCCGAATAGGTTGTCGGGGAGCAGGGGCCGCCGGAACGGCAGCCGAAGATCGAGCGTGCCCGATGTGACGGGTGCACCGACCCCGGCGGCTCGCTGACGCAACTGGGAGGGCGCCGCGGCGAAAACCTCGCGCACGGTGTCGTTGAACGACCGGACACTGGCGAAACCGGCGGCGAGTGCGGTTTCGGCCATTGGCAACGAGGTGGTCTCGATCAGCAGGCGGGCGGTCTGGGCCCGCTGGGCACGGGCGATCGCGAGTGGACCCGCGCCGAGCTCGGCCTGCAGATGGCGCTCCACCTGACGCGTGCTGTAGCCCAGGCGATCGGCCAACCCGCCGACGCCTTCACGCTCGACCACGCCATCGGCGATCAGCCGCATGGCCCGCGCCACGACATCGGCGCGCTGGTTCCACTCCGGCGACCCGGGGCTCGCGTCAGGCCGGCAGCGCTTGCAAGCCCGAAAGCCGGCCTGTTGCGCGGCCGCCGCAGAGGGATAAAACCGCATGTTGGACGCCTTCGGCGGCCGAACCGGACAACTTGGCCGACAATAGATTCCCGTCGTGACGACAGCGGTGAAGAACCAGCCGTCGAAGCGGGCATCCTTCGATTGAACAGCCCGCAGGCAGCGCTCGGGGTGGTCATGCATGCCGACCAGCATCGACGATCCGGCGCGGTTTGTCTGGCAGGTTTCCGACATCAAGGCTCGGGCACCGACCCTAGCTGGTGCGCCATTTACCCAGATCGAGTGATTCGCCCCGGCGTCGTCGTGGCTGACGCGTCATTGGGCCGACGGGTGATCTCGGCGGCGGGTGATCTTGCCGGCGGGTGGTCGGAGGCGGAGGGTGATCTCGGCGGCGGGTGATCTTGCCGGCGGGTGATCTCGGCGGCGGGTGCCCGTGGCCTTGGCGTGGTCTCTGACGGTGGGTTGACCTGCAAGATCTCCCAAACCCGAGTCGAGGGAATCGGTTTTGGGAAATCGGACATGTCCGACATGCGCGATCGCCCGTATCCGCGACCGGGACCCTCGGTTTGGGATCTGATGCAGGTACGCGGAGTCTTGTTGGCGGTCTAGGCTCTCGCGCTGTCGCGCTGTCGCGCTGTCGCGCTGTCGTGCTGTCGTGCTGTCGTGCTGTCGTGCTGTCGCGGTGCTGTCGCGCTGCTTCGCGCTGTCGTGCTGTCGTGCTGTCGTGCTGACGTGCTGACGTGCAGTCGCGCTGACGTGCTCGATTTCCCATATCCGCGGCTGGGGCCTCAGTTTGGGGTCTGGTGCAGGCACGCGGATTCGCGGTCGAGAATCCTCGGGGGCATCGCTTCGCTGATGGTGACCACCAGCGCACCACCTCGGACGTGACTCCGGATGCCCCGAGTACGTGATGGCGTCCACCGGCTGGCTGGCCTGCGCGTCCGCCGGCGGGGGTGACCACGGCGCAGCTTTGGGCGGTGCGGATCCCCGCCGGTTATCCGCCGGGTTCAGCGGTGTACGACGACCTTCCCGATCATCCGCCCGGACTCGACCAGCTCGTGGGCTTGGCGCAGTCCTGCGGCTGAGAGATCGGCGATGGACTGGGTGAGGGTTGTGCGGACGCGTTGCTCGTCGACCAGCTCTGCGACGCGCTCGAGCAGGTGCTTCTGGGCGATCATGTCCGCGGTTTCGTGCATCGATCGGGTGAACATCATCTCCCAATGCCAGGTGATGCTCTTGGGCTTGAGGGCCATCAGGTCGACACGCTCCGGCCCGTCGATCGCGGTGATTTCGCCGAACGGTCGCAATATCTCGGCGTAGGCGTCGATGTTGCCTTGGGAATAGGCGCTGAAGACGAAGTCAACCTCGTCGCCGGCGACGGCTCGGGTGCCGGCGACCAGATCGTGGTGGTCGACGACCGCGTCTGCGCCGAGCTCGGTGACCCACTCGCGCGATTGGCGACGAGACGCCGTCGCGACCACGCGCACATCGGTGAGCTGCTTGGCGAGCTGGATCAAGATCGATCCCACGCCTCCGGCGCCACCTACTACGAGCAGCGTTCCGGTCGACGTCGAGCTCAGGGCGAACCGATCGAACAGCGTCTCCCATGCCGTGATCGACGTCAGCGGCAGGGCGGCGGCCTCGGCGAAGCTGAGTGTTCGGGGCTTCCGAGCCACGATCCGCTCGTCGACGGCCTGGAGATCAGCGTTGCTTCCCTGCCGCGTGATGTCCCCGGCGTACCACACCTCGTCGCCGACGCTCAACGAGCTGACCTCGGGGCCGATGGCCTGCACGACGCCGGCCGCGTCATAACCCAACACGGTCGGCAGGGCGGCGGCGGTCAGCCCGGCGCGTCGCTTGACGTCCACCGGATTCACCGACACCGCTTGGACCGCCACCAGGACGTCGCGCGGACGCAGCTCGGGGGTGGGCAGCTCGACGTCGACCAAGCTCATTGGATCGACGATCGGCAACCCGTCGTAGGAAGCGACGGCTTTCATCGGCCTCGTCATCAGATCGTGTGCGCGGGTCGGCGAACCCTATGACACCGGATCGGGATTGGCCAGTGGCGGGGTCAGCTCGTGGGCACGGGAACCGCCGCGCCGTCGCCGCTCTGGGCCGCCGCCGCGTGCGTGCGGCTGTCGCGCGAGGAGATCATGATCGCCGCCAGGATCGCCCCGACGACGGCGAAGCCGGCGCCGACCAGGAACGCTCGATCGAATCCCTTGGTCAGGGCGATCGAGGAGCTGTGGATACCCGAATGGAACAGGCTTTGCGTGCGGCTGTTGGCGATCGTGGCGAGTATCGCCAGGCCCAGCGCACCGCCGACCTGCTGCGAGGTGTTGATCAGGCCGGAAGCGAGCCCGGCCTCGTGAGGCTTGGTGCCGGTCACCGCGGCGATCGTCACCGGGACGAACGCCAACCCGAGCCCCACGGCGGCGAGTATCTCGGGGCCCAGGATGTCGGAGACGTAATGACCTCCGGGCGCGGGCACCTGCGAGAACCACAGCAGCGCGGCCGCGATCAGCAGCATGCCCGTGATCAACGGCGGCTTGAAGCCGACGCGGGTGACCAGCTGCGAAGCGGCACCGGCCGACAGGATGATCCCGACGGCGAGTGGGAGGTAGGAGAGCCCGGTCACGATCGGCGAGTACTTCAGGACGTTCTGGAGGTACAGGGAGATGAAGAAGAACATCGAGAACAGGGACATGCCGAGCAGCAGGCCGACGACGTTTGCCCCCCGCAGCGTTCGCAGGCGGAAGATCGAGAACGGCATCAGCGGGTGACGTGTGCGAGATTCGATGACCAGGAATGAGCCCAGCAGGACCGCGACCCCGGCGAGCCGCAGCAGCGTGGTGGTGGATCCCCAACCGATGTTGACCGTGTCGACGACCGTGTACACGAGCAACGACAGGCCGGCCGTGACGGTGACGGCACCGGGCAGGTCGAAGGTGTTGGTCCCGTCCTCGGCGCGGCTCTCGCGGAGCGTCCGCGGCGCGAGTGCCGCCGCGATGAGCCCGATCGGCACGTTGACGAACAGCACCCAGCGCCAGCTCAGCCCGCTCGTGAGGATTCCCCCCAGGAGCACGCCGGCCGCGCCGCCGGCGCCTGCGACCGCCCCCCAGATCCCGAGGGCCCGGTTACGCTCGGCTCCCTCGGCGAACGTCGTGGTGATGATCGAGAGCGCGGCTGGCGAGACAATCGCTGCCCCCAGGCCCTGAACCGCGCGAGCGGCGATCAGCCATCCCTCGGATTGAGCGATACCGCCCGCAAGCGAGGCGAGGGAGAACAGGATCAGGCCGATCATGAACATGCGCCGCCGCCCGAGCAGGTCGGCGAGGCGGCCGCCGAGCAGCAGAAAGCCGCCGAACGTCAGCGTGTACGCGTTGACCACCCACGACAGGTCGTCGCGGGCGAAATGAAGGTGAAACCCGATCGAGGGCAGCGCCACGTTGACGATCGACGCATCGATCACGATCACGAACTGCGTCATCGCCAGCAGCACCAGCGCGAGGCTCTTCGCGCGGGGGGTGTAGAGCGGTGACGCCTGGCTCGGGGTGGTTGATGTAGCTGTCATTGGAAGCTGACCTCCGGTTCCGCTTGCGTTCCCGAATATAGTGAACTATGATTCCGTTTGTCAAGAGACCGGGGGGAGGGATGAAGTGAGCGAGACGCTGATCGAGCCGGTTCGGCCCCTGCGGGCCGACGCACGGCGCAATCGCGAGCGAATCCTCGAGAGCGCGCGGCTGGTGTTCTCCGAGTACGGCGCCGACGCGCAGATCGATGATGTCGCGCAGCGCGCGTGCGTCGGAGTCGGCACGGTCTACCGACACTTCCCGACCAAAGAAGCGCTGATGGTGGAACTGGTGCGCCAGAAATTCCGGCTCTTCGCTGCCACGGCGCGTGACGCACTCGACCAGGACGGGGAGCCGTTCGCCGTCTTCGCCGACGTCCTGCGCCGTAATGCCGAAGCGGCTGCCGGTGACGCCACGATGCAGCACGCGCTGGCCGGCGGGGGCGAGCACATCTGGAAGCAGGCGCAGGCCGAGCAGCAGGAGCTCAGCGCGCTCACCGGCCAGCTGATCGCGCGTGCCCGGAGCGCCGGGCACCATCCGCGCGGACATCTGCGCGGCGGATGTGGCGATGCTGATGTGCGGCGTGTCCGCCACGATGGGCCATAACGGCTCCGGATTCGACTGGCACCGGTACCTGGAACTCGTGATCGACATGCTTCGGGCCCGTTAGGTCTGGCACGACCCCCGTCTGTGCCGGTGGAGGAAGACGTGCCGATTCGCGGTCAGATGATCCGGCTTGGCCAGCTGCTCAAGCTCGCGGCGGTGATCGACAGCGGCGCCGAGGTCAAGGCGTTCCTGTCGACCGAGCCGGTGTGGGTCAACGGAGAACCAGAGGCGCGGCGCGGCCGACAGCTGCACCCCGGCGACATTGTCACCGTGGGCGAGCGCCGGTTGCGCGTGACCCCCGGGGTGCCGCTCGACAATTAGCGCTCTGACTGTGGGTGACCCGACGGGCGTGCGTGGAGTCATGCTCGGCGGGCGAGCGGGACCGGCCGGTCCGGCGCGCGGGAGGGTCTCGACGCAACTGACGGCCGCAGGGTCAGATTTCTGACAGATCCGCCTGGTACAACAAACCAAATTTGATGTGTGAGCTGGTTCTGTTCCGCGGTTCGGAGAGGCCGGCGGAGCCGGTCGGAGCTCCGTGAAGTGGCTCGGGCGACCTGAGCCGGAGCGGTTGGGATGATGCGGTGGTGGCGTCGAGTAGTGAGCGCATTTTCTCGGCGGGTTTCATCCATTCCGAGGTGTGGCGATGGCTGAGGTCACAATTAGGCCCGGCTTGCCAATACGGGTCCGCGGCGGAGGCTCGGTGCAGCACCTTGACGGCGAGCCCCACGGCCATGATCGACATCTGCCGACGCCAGCGGCGAGGAGGAGGGGTACGCGAAGGTGGATTGCTACATCTGCGTGACCTGTGGCGCTCAGTTCGCGCCCTCGACTGAGCCACCCCCGAGGTGTCCGATCTGCCTGGACGAGCGGCAGTACGTCGGCCATGACGGACAGCGGTGGACGACGCTCGCCAAGTTGCGCGAGACGCATCAAGCGCGGGTCGAGCCGATCGAACCCGGTCTTGTGGCCATCGGCATCGAGCCGGAGTTCGCTATCGGCCAGCGGGCGCTCCTCCTCAGCGGTGTGCTGTGGGACTGTGTGCCGCTGATCGACGACGAGATCGAGCGGGTCGTTGCCGGCGCCGGCGGGATCGACACGATTGCCATCTCCCACCCGCATTACTACACGGGCATGGTCGAATGGGCTGAGCGCTGTGACGCGAGGATCGTGCTCCATGAGGCGGACCGGGGGTTTGTCATGCGGCCAAGCGCGCGGATCGAGTACTGGCGCGGTGAACGCCTCCGCCTCGGGAAGGACCTCGAGCTGATCCGGATCGGCGGTCACTTTCCCGGTGCGACGCTGCTGTACTGGACCGGCGCCGCCGACGGTCGCGGAGTGGTCCTGCCGGGGGACGGGATCCAGGTCGTCGCCGACCGCGACTGGGTCAGCTTCATGTGGAGCTACCCGAACCTGATCCCCCTCCCAGCCGCCGAGGTCGCACGAATCCGCGCCCTGGTCTCGACCTTGGAGTTCGACCGCCTCCACGGTCCGTTCTGGGGGCGGACCGTCGCCGGCGCGGCGCAGGCCAAGGTGTTGCGCTCGGCCGATCGCTACATCAACGCGCTCGTTGGCGTGCCGCTCGTGTAACCGGGCAGCCGTCCGCGCACACGCGGATCGCCGGGGGCCGTGCGCGCACACGCGGATCACCGGGCGGCCGTCCGCGCACTTGCGGATCGCCGGGGGCCGTGCGCGCACTTGCGGATCGCCGGGCGGCCGTCCGCGCACTTGCGGATCGCCGGGCGGCCGTCCGCGCATGCGCGGCCAGGCGTGGTCACGCCTCAACGCTGATGGTGCCCGGCGGCCCCTGCACGAGCTGACCGATGACCGGCCCGGGCAGGGCAGCCGCGCGCTCCGCGGGGAGCGCGACGAGCAGACCGCCCGAGGTCGTCGCGTCGGTCAACAGGCGCAGGCGCCACGCAGGGATCGAACCCTCATAGCTCGTGAAGCCCGCCGCGTATTCGGTGTTGGCGCGGCTGCCCCCTGAGACTGCGCCCTCGTCGCCGAGCAGGTCCTCGACCCCGTCGATCGCGGGGACGGCACCGGCCTGCAGGACGGCCGCCAGCCCGCTTTCGCGCGCGAGACCGTGCAGGTGGCCGAGCAGGCCGAATCCCGTCACGTCGGTCATCGCGTGGGCGTCGGCGGCCCGCGCGGCCGCCGCGGCGGCCGCGTTCAGGCCCGCCATCACGACCACGGCGCGTTCGAGCAGCGCGTCGTCAGTGAAGCCCCGCTTGCGTGCCGTGACGATCGCGCCGACCCCGAGTGGTTTGGTGAGCACGAGCACGTCACCCGCGCGCCCGCCGGCGTTGCTGAGCAGGGCGGCGGGGTCGACCGTCCCGGTGACCGCGAGCCCGTACTTCGGCTCCGGGTCGTCGATCGAGTGCCCGCCCAGGACCACCGCGCCCGCGGCCGTGACCACGTCCTGGCCCCCGCGCAGGATCTCCCGCAGAATCTCGGGGCCCAAGCGCTCGAGCGGGAACGCGACCAGGTTCAGCGCGCTCAGCGGCTCCCCGCCCATCGCGTAGATGTCCGATAGCGCGTTCGCCGCCGCGATGCGGCCGAAGTCGTACGGGGAGTCGACGATCGGCGTGAAGAAATCGACCGTCTGCACCAGCGCCAGCCCGTCGCGCACGAGTACGACCCCTGCGTCATCGCCGGTCTGCGGGCCGACCAGCACCCGAGGATCGGCGGTCGCCTCCAGGCCTCGCACGAGTGGCAGCACCGCGGCGGCGGGCAGCTTGCAGCCGCAGCCGGCACCATGGCTCAGCGAGGTCAGCGGAACCGTCGAATACACGGCCCTAGGCTAGACGATCGGGGTGGCCGTCCCGCTGGCAAACGCTCCGATTTCTGGCCTCAATCGATGTAAAATTGCTCCCAGGATGGTTGACGCTTGGCGTTTGGCCGTCGAGCAGGAGGGAAGTAACCTACTCTTTGCACAAATTGGTACTGCCCTTAGGGCCTGGAGCAGACGAGGGGAGGTGATTGGATGCGTAAGTTTCGCGGTCGGCTGACGGAGCCTTTGGTGCGCGAGAATGGGTCGCTTCGTCCGGCGGGTTGGGATGAGGCGCTGGATCTCGTGGCGGCGGGGTTCGGTCGGGCTCGGGCACAGGACGCGACGCGTTCGTTTGGCATGTTCAGCTGTTCGAAGGCGTCGAACGAGGTCAATTTCCTCGCGCAGAAGTTCGTGCGTTCCGTGATGGGGTCGAACAACATCGACTCGTGCAATCGCACCTGACACGCTCCTAGCGTCGTCGGTCTGGCGGCGGTGTTTGGTGCGGGCGGCGGTACGTCGTCCTATAGAGAGGTCGAGGAGACGGATCTGCTGATCCTGTGGGGTTCCAACGCCCGCGAGACGCATCCGATCTTCTTCCATCACGTGCTGAAGGCCGTGCATCGCGGCGCGTCGTTGCACGTGATCGATCCCCGGCGGACGGGCTCGGCGCAGTGGGCCGACACGTGGCTCGGGCTTGACGTCGGGACTGATATCGCGTTGGCGAACACGATGGGTCGCGAGATCATCCATGCCGGGCTGGCCAATGAGGCGTTCATCAAGCGCGCGACGACCGGCTTTGCGGAGTATCGCGCGTCGGTGGAGCCGTGGACGCTTCAGGAGGGCGAGCGGGTGACGGGTGTGCCGGCGCGGACGATCCGCGAGCTGGCGCACGCGTATGCGCGGGCGGAGCGGGCGATCGTGTGTTGGACGTTGGGGATCACCGAGCACGTGACCGCGGTGGATAACGTGTTGTCGTTGATTAATCTGGCGCTGTTGACCGGGCATGTGGGGCGGTATGGGTCGGGTTTGAACCCGTTGCGCGGTCAGAACAACGTGCAGGGCGGCGGGGATATGGGCGCGATCCCGAACAAGCTCCCGGGATTCCAGGACGTCCAGGACGATCATGCGGCGCGGGCGCGCTTTGAGGCGGCATGGGGGTGCGCGATCCCGCCGGCGCGCGGCTGGCATCTCACGCAGATGTTCGAGGCGATGGAGCGCGGCGAGTTGCGCACGTTGTATGTGCTCGGTGAGAACCCGGCGCAATCGGAGGCGGACTCCAAGAAGTCGCTGGAATCCTTGGAGAGCCTCGACTTCCTCGTCGCGCAGGACATCCTGATGACCAAGACGTGCGAGATGGCCGATGTGGTGCTGCCGTCCTCGGCGTCGTGGTGCGAGGCAGAGGGTGGGACGGTGACCAACAGCGAGCGGCGGGTCCAGCGGATGCATAAGGCGCTTGATCCGCCGGGCCTGGCCCGCGATGACCACTGGATCATCGGTGAGCTGGCGCGTCGCCTCGGCCACGACTGGGGTCATCCCACGCTGCAGGAGGCGTGGGACGAGCTGCGGTCGTTGAGTCCGATGCACGCCGGGATGAGCTACCCGCGGCTGGAGGAGCTGGGCGGGATCCAGTGGCCGTGCCCGGGCGAGGAGCATCCCGGCTCGCTGTTCTTGCATGGGCGGTTGTGGGAGGAGCCGATTCAGGGTGCGCCGGCGCCGTTCTCGGTCACCCCGTGGGCGCCGCCGATCGACGTGCTGACCGCGGAGTTCCCGATCCGGCTGACCACCGGACGGCGCCTGGATTCGTATAACACGGGCGTGCAGTCGAACCTGTACAGCAGCCCGTTGCGTCGCGGGGAGACGCTCGATCTCTCCCCCGAGGACGCCGTCACCCTCGACGTCGAGCCGGGCGAGGTGGTGCAGGTCAGCTCGCGGCGGGGGGTGATCGAGGCGCCGGTGCGGATCGATTCCGGCCTGCGGCCCGGGCTGGCGTTCATGACGATGCATTTCCCCGATGAGATCGACGTCAACCTGCTGACCACCGACGCGAGCGACGCGAAGTCGGGCACGGCCGAGTTCAAGGCCACCGCCGTGCGCGTGGAAAAGCTCAACGGCGCCCACCGCGCGACCGCCGGCGTGGCGAGCGGCAAGGCCGGCGAGTAGCGTGGATGTCCATCTGCTCGACGCCGAGCCGGCGACGGCCGAGCGTGACGCGGTCGATGCGTTCCTGGGCCCGCCGCTGTCGAGCTGGGTCGGGGCCGATCGCGTCGATGATGGGCACTCAGCCCACGGCGGACAGTCCGGCGCGCGCGCAGCGCCACCAGCTGCTGCCGCGCTGCATGCGCTGCACGAGCGCGTCGGCTGGATCAGTCCCGGCGGGCTGAACTACATCGCGCGGCGGTTGACGATCCCCCCCGCCGACGTGTACGGGGTGGCCACCTTCTACGGGCTGTTCTCGCTCACTCCGCAGGCGCCGCGGGTGGTGCACGTCTGCGATGACATCGTCTGCCGCTGCGCCGGCTCGGCAGCGCTGATCGCCACGCTGACCGACCAGATCGGCGCTCCGGGGACCGATCGCGACGGGAGCACCTGGCTCCCCAGCCCATGCCTGGGGCAATGCGACGTGGCGCCCGCCGCGCTGCTGATCGAGTCCGGTGAGGCACCCGTGGAGCGTGAGCTGACCTCGGTGCACGCCGACGGTCTGCTGGCCGTCCTGGCCGGCGCGACGCTCCCGCCGCACCGCTCCGCGGTACCGCCGCAGGCCGGGCAACCCGGCCTGCGCCTGCTGGGTCGGATCGGGGTGGCCGATCCCGAGAGCCTTGACGACTATCGCGCGCACGGGGGGTACGCCGCTTTGCGCCGCGCGTTCGAGCTCGGTCCCGAGGGGGTGATCCGAGAGGTGCTCGATTCCCAGCTGATGGGTCGCGGGGGAGCGGCGTTCCCGACCGGTCGCAAATGGGACGCGGTGGCCCACCAGCCTCGCCGGCCGCACTACCTGGTGTGTAACGCCGATGAGTCTGAGCCGGGAACGTTCAAGGATCGGGTGATTCTGGAGGGAGACCCGTTCTCGCTGCTGGAGTCGATGACGATCGCCGCCTACGCCACCGGTTGCGAACACGGCTACATCTATCTGCGCGGTGAGTACCCGCTCGCGCAGCGCCGGTTGGCAGCACGCGATCGACCGGGCCCGGGAGCGTGGATTCCTGGGCGAGAACATCTTCTCGCGCGATTTCCGCTTCGACATCGAGCTGCGCAAGGGCGCCGGCGCCTACATCTGCGGTGAGGAGACCGCGGTCTTCGGGTCGATCGAGGGCTATCGCGGCGAGCCGCGCAACAAGCCGCCGTTTCCCGTGCAGCGTGGGCTGTTCGGCCAGCCGACCGTGGTCAACAACGTCGAGACGCTCGTCAACACGCTGGCGATCGTGCTCGAGGGCGGGGCTGCGTTTGCCCGCATCGGCACCGAGCGCTCAACCGGCCCGAAGCTGTTCTGCGTCTCGGGAGCCGTTGCGCGCCCAGGCGCCTACGAGGTGCCGTTTGGGACGACGCTGAGGCGAGCTGCTCGAGCTGGCGGGCGGGGTGGCAGCGGGTTCGCGCCTGCGGGCGATTCTGCTCGGCGGTGCCGCCGGCTGCTTCATCACCCCCGAGGACCTCGATCTCCCGCTCACCTTCGAGGACACCCGCGCCTCGGGGGCGACACTGGGCTCCGGGGTCGTGGTCGCGATCGACGAGCAGGTCGATATCGGCGGGCTGCTGGCCATCATCGCTGCGTTCATGCGCGATGAGAGCTGCGGCCAATGCGTGCCGTGCCGCGTGGGCACCGTGCGCCAGGAGGAGGCCATCGCGCGGTTGCGCTCCGGCCGCACGCGCGGAAGCGTCCAGGACGAGCTGACCCTGATCGCCGAGATCGGAGAGGCGATGCGCGACGCGTCGATCTGCGGCCTGGGACAGACCGCCTCCTCCGCGATCGAATCGGCCATCACACGCCTCGACATATTCAACGAAGGAGCGCTCACGTGATCGAGCTGCCCATGGCATCCACCCAGCCCGCCCCCCGGCTCGTGTCGCTGACCATCGACGGGCAGCCGGTCGAGGTGCCCGAGGGCTCGACCGTCCTTGACGCCTGCAACCAGCTCGGGATCGACACGCCGACCCTGTGCTACGGCGAGACGCTCACGCCGGCCAACGCGTGTCGCATCTGCGTGGTGGAGCTCGAGGGAGCCCGCACGCTCGTGCCCGCCTGCTCGCGTCCCGTCGAACCCGACATGGTCATCCACACCGATTCCGACCGGGTGCGCCACAGCCGCAAAATGGTCATCGAGTTCCTCGCCTCCTCGGTTGACCTCTCGATCACACCAGCCGCCCACGACTACCTCAAGCGCTACGACGCACATCCCGAACGCTACGGGCCACCGGCCCCGCCCGACCCTGAGCGCGACCACAAACGCACCGGCCACCACGAGCGACCCGACGGACAGACCGCGGCCACCGTGCACGCGCCCACCAAGATCGACAACGACCTCTACGTCCGCGACTACTCCAAATGCATCCTCTGCTACAAGTGCGTCGACGCGTGCGGCGAGCAATACCAGAACACGTTCGCCATCACCGTCGCGGGACGCGGATTCGACGCTCGCATCTCCACCGAATACGCCAACCCGCTACCCGAATCCGCCTGCGTGTACTGCGGAAACTGCATCGCCGTCTGCCCCACCGGCGCGCTCATGTTCAGCTCCGAGCACGAACTGCGCGAGGCCGCGACCTGGGATGAGTCCCGCCAAACCCAAACCGACACCATCTGCCCCTACTGCGGCGTGGGCTGCAACCTCACCCTCCACGTCCAGGACAACGAGATCGTCAAAGTCACCAGCCCCAACGACCACGACATCACCCGCGGCAACCTCTGCATCAAAGGCCGCTTCGGCTTCCAACACGTCCGCCCCAAATCGCCTCGCGAACGCTAGCGGCCCGCCCCTGCCGCAGCCGCGTCGTGAGCGCTAGCGGCCCGCCCCTGCCGCCGCCGCGTCGCGAGCGCTAGCAGCCCACCCCGGCCGCAGCCGCGTCGCGAGCGATAGCGGCCCGCCCGCCCGGCCGCCGCCGGGGCCCGCAGTCATGCCCCCGAAGCGCCTGCGCCGGCGATTCATGCTGGCCTCGGCCGACTGCCGATACTGAATGCGTACGAGGCGATCTGGGATCGGCGTCAACCATTATCGGCAGCACACCGCGGCGAGCCACGACCGCTATGCAGACGCGCGCCGATCGCCAGACTGGATGATATCGCCTGGGCCGGTGAGCTCGGCTGTGGCGACGAGCGGTGGCCGGCAGGTTGATGACGGAGAGGAATAGCCCCCCGCGGGTGGGGACCTCGGTGGCTCCAGATGGATTGGGAGCCGAGGACTCTTCGAGCCGCCGCCGTCTCCAGCGGCTGAGAGCAGCGCTGGCCAAATCCCATCGCCGCGAACGTGAAGAGCGCGTTGGGCGGGAGGCCGCCGAGCGTGCGGTGCTCGCGGGCGCGAGTGATCGGGGACGTGCCGAGGCGGACCGCGCCCGGCTGGTCGACATCGTGCGCTCGTCCGACGACGCGATCGTCTCGCTCGACGCGGACCTGCGGATCGTCGGCTGGAATCGCGGCGCCGAAGCGATCTACGGCTACTCGGCGGCGGAGATTCTCGGTGAATCAAGCGACGTTCTGATTCCCGCGGACGCCACACTGCAGAGTCGCGGACTCCGCGAGCAGGCGGTATCCGACGGGGAGGTGCAGTGCTACGAGACCCAGCGGCTGCACAAGAACGGGACCTTGATCGACCTCGCCATCACGGCCTTCGCGCAGATCGATGGAGCGGGCAAGGCGGCCGGGCTGACCGCCGTCGGGCGCGATATCACCCAGCGCCGGCAGGCTGAGCGGGCCCTGGCCGAGAGCGGTAAGCGCTACCGCGAGATCCTCGACATGACACCGGACGGAGTCTGGCGGGTCGACGCGGAGGGACGCACCGACTACGTCAACCCTCGGATGGCGAGCATGCTCGGTTATGCGCCGGAGGAGATGATCGGGCGCGCGCGCGCGAACTTCACCGATCCCGACCATCCCGCCGTCGCGCATGAAGACGCGCCGACAGCTCACCCTCAGATCCGGCCGCGCGTGGTCGAGCAGTGTTTCCGGCGCAAGGACGGGACGCGATGTTGGGCGCGGGTGTCCCAGACGACGCTGACCGACCTGCACGGAAGCCAGATTGGCGGCCTGGCGATCGTGTCGGATATCACGGCGTCCAAGGCTCAGACGGTCGAGCTACGCGCGACCGAGCGCTTCCTGGCGGCGGTGACCGACAGCATGGCCGAGGGCATGTTCGCGCTGGACCGGGCGGGCCGCATCACGTACATGAACCACGCGGCGGAGAAGCTGCTCGGTTGGACGATGCACGAAATCGGCACCCGGCCGATGCACGACACGATTCATTTCCAGCACGACGACGGCTCGCCGTTCGCGGCGGCGGACTCCCCCTTGCTGGGCGCATTGCACACGGGCGCCACCCTGCGCGTCGAGGACGACACGTTCACACGCCGGGACGGCCGGCTGTTGCCGGTCGCCTACAGCACGGCGCCGATCACGATCGACGAGGAGATTCAGGGGATCGTGGTCGTGTTCGGGGATGTCAGCGCCCGCCGGGCCGACCAGCAGCGCCACAGGCGTGAGCTGGAGACGTTGACCTGGGTGGGTCGGATCCGTGACGCGCTGGATGAGGAGCGCCTGGTGCTCTACGCGCAGCCGATCATCGACGTGCACAGTCGCGCGGTGGTCGCGCATGAGTTGCTGTTGCGGATGGTCGACCGCGACGGGGCGATCATCGCGCCGATCCGATTCCTCCCCGCCGCGGAGCAGTTCGGCTTGATCGAGGAAATCGATCGCTGGGTAGTGGCGCAAGCGGCTCAGCTGGCGGGACGGGGGCTGAAGGTCCATTTCAACATCTCGGCCAAATCACTCGGGTCCCGCGAGCTGATCAAGGACCTGGTCGCCGCGTTGCGCGATACCGGCGCCGCGCTGGGGCTGCTGGTCTGCGAGATCACCGAGACTGCCCTGGCCAGCGACGAGGTGGTGGCGGAAGCGTTCGTGCACGAGCTCCGCGAGCTTGGTTGCGAGATCGCCCTGGACGATTTCGGGATCGGATATGGCGGCTTTGCCTATCTCAAGCGCCTGCCGATCACCGTTTTGAAGATCGACATCGAGTTCGTGCGCGATCTGGTCGAGAACGCGCAGAATCAGCACGTCGTCAAGGCGATCGTCAACCTGGCGGAGGGGTTTGGCCGCCAGACGATCGCCGAAGGGGTCGAGAGCGAAGCGACGCTCGAGCTGCTCGAGGAGTACGGGGTCGACTACGCGCAAGGCTTCGCGATCGGACGCCCCGCACCCCTCGATACACTGCTGGGAATTGATCCGGCCTAGCGTCCGTTGGGTATCGGGTGCGGCGCGGCGGCCCAGGGACGACAGTGTTTGCCAACGACTGGAGCAGGCTAGAACCGTGGCATGAGTTCCCCCAAGGGCGAGTCGGAGCACAAGCAGCGCCTGGTGGATGTCAGCAATCCGTTGGTCCGTGAAACGATCACCAAGCTGAGCGGCGACGCGACCGACTTTGACGTCCACCTGATCCTGTTCGATCTGTGCCTCCGCATGTATTACACGGGCCTCGTCGACGGCGCGAATGAGGCGACGGCCCACGCCGCCGAACATGGCGCGAGCTCCGATTTCAGCCTTGGCGTCACCGTGCCGAGCGGTCCTCTCGGCACAGCCTCCTGAACGCACAGGGTCTGCAGCCCCACGGCCAGAGGTAGGACAGGGGCTCAAGGGCCTGTGCGCTTGTGCCGATTCTCAACGGGGGACCCTGAGATGACCGCGCATAACGTGACCAAGCCGTTCGACCGGGCGGGCTTCTTGCCCATATTCGAGCCGCCGGGACCTGAGCCGGGCGACGCGAACACATTCCCGTCACCGGCCCCGATTCTGGTCGTCGACGACAACGCGGCCAAGCGCATCGCCATCCGCGCGATGCTCGCCCCGCTGGGCGAGCGTGTGATCGAGGTCGAATCCGGGCGCGAGGCGCTGCGCGCGGTGCTGCGCTGGACCTTCGCGCTGATCCTGATGGACGTACGGATGCCCGACCTCGACGGATTCGAGACGGCGAGACTGATTCGGCAACGACCCCAATCGCAGCTCACGCCGATCATCTTCATCACGGCTTTTGGTTGCGATGAGGCCGAGACCACCAATGCCTACGCCAGTGGCGCCGTCGACTTCGTCTTCACGCCGATCCTCCCCGATGTCCTGCGCGCCAAGGTCTCGGGGTTCGTCAACCTGTTCCTGCAGTCCCAGCAGCTGCGGCGCTCGCTCGAGTCCATCACGAGTCTCAACGCGGCCCTCCGCACGAGCGAGGTGCGCGCACGCGCCGTGCTGCAGAACGTGGCCGACGGGATCGTGACGGCCGGCGAGGGCGGTCTGATCGAATCGTTCAACCGATCGGCCCGGCTCCTGCTGGGCTATCGCGAGGATGAGGTGATCGGGCGACCGCTGAAGCTCATCGTGGCGCCCAGCCATCACGACGCGTTCTCCGACTCGGCACGGGCAAGATGGAGCCTGCTGGACGCCAACGAGATTCCCGCGGAGTCCAGTGAAACGGTGGGCTGCCGCAAGGACGGCTCATGCTTCCCCATGGAGATGGGCATCAGTCAGATGCAGATCGGAGCGCAGACCTTCACGATCGCCTGCATCCGTGACGTCTCTGGCCGCAAGGCGTACACGGACGCGCTCGAGCACCGGGTGCTCCACGACGATCTCACCGGTCTGCCGAATCGCACCCTGTTCGTTGACCGAGTGGATCGCGCGATCGCCTTCGCCGATCGGAGCGACGAGCCCCGCGGCGTGCTGCTCGTCGACCTGGACAACTTCCGCGAGATCAACGAGACCCGCGGACGCGACAAGGGCGACGCCCTCCTGCAGGCGGTGGCCACCCGGCTTCGCGCCGCGATGCGCGACTCGGACACCGTCGGCCGGGTGGGGGATGACTCGTTCGGCATCCTGCCGGCGGCGGAAACGGATGTGGAGGCGGCCGCGGCAATCGCCTGGAAGGTCCGCGAGGTGTTCGAGCAGCCATTCCTGGTCACCGGCGATGCCATCGAGGTGCACGGGAGCATCGGCATCGCACTGTTTCCGCAGCACGGCCGCTCCACGGCCGAACTGCTGCGCCGAGCCGATCTGGCGATGCAGCAGGCCAAAGGATCCGGACACGGCCTCGCGGTATTCGTCGCGAACCAGGAGGACCAGACCGCACACCGGCTAACGCTGCTCAACGACCTGCGCGACGGAATCCCGCGGGGCGAGCTGATCCTGCACTATCAGCCGAAGATCGACCTGGCGGCGGGTCGGCGAACCACCGGGGTGGAGGCGCTGGTGCGCTGGCAACACCCGACGGACGGGCTCCTGATGCCCGGTCAGTTCATGCCCGAGGCCGAGCGCAGCGAGCTGATCGAGCCGTTGACGCGATGGGTGCTCAACGAGGCCCTGCGCCAACAGCGGCTGTGGATCGACGCCGGCCTCGACCTGACGATGGCGGTGAACGTCTCGGCCCGCAGCCTCACGCGACACAGCACGCTCCCGGATACCGTCGCCAAGCTCACCGACACGTGGGGAATCCCACCCGGCCGACTGGTCCTCGAGCTCACCGAGAACGCCATCATCAGCCTCGAGGTGGCGCGAGTCCTCGAACTGCTTGCACGCGATGGGCGAGCGCTTGGCCATCGACGACTTCGGCACCGGTCACTCGTCGCTGGCCTACCTCCGACAGTTGACGATCGACGAGATCAAGATCGACCAGTCCTTCGTCATCAACCTCCCGTCGGTCCCAGGCGACGCGGTGATCGTTCGCTCGATCATCGACCTCGCCCACAACCTCGGCCTGACCGTCGTCGCCGAGGGCGTCGAAGACGAGGCCTCGCTCGAGATCTTGGTCGCGAACGGCTGCGACAGCGCCCAGGGCTACTTCTTCAGTCGCCCACGCCCGGCCGAGGAGCTCACGACCTGGCTGACCGAATCGCCGTTCGGCGCGCCGGTCGAAATCTGCGCCTGACCGTGGCGGCAGGAACGACGGCGACACGCGCCGCCCTCGCTCTCGGCGGGAACGACGGCGACCGGCGCCGCCCTCGCTCCCGCCACCCACCCGCGATCGGATGACCGCTGGGACTGATTGCCGTCAGGCGTTGCTGTGCTCGCGCTCGGTCGCCTTCAGCACGCCGACGCGGTTCTTATGGGCGCGTTCGTAGGACCGCACCTGGCCGGCCCGGTCCTCGTCGCCCTCGGAGAGCACTGCTTCGACCTCGGCGGCGGTTAGCTCGTCATAGCCGGCCCACGGCTCGTCGCCGCGCAGCGAGGTAATCCGACTCAGAACCGTGGTCCGGTTGTCGTGCTTGCGCTCGTAGGCGTCGATCTTGGCCAGGTCGATCTGGGACAGATCGGTGAGCTTGGCGATGATCTCCTCCGCGGTGAGGTCGGCGTAGCGCGCGATCGCCAGGTCGTCCTCCGAGGCCAGGGCACCCTTGATCTCACCCTCGGCCCGGGCGACGCCGGGAACGTTGCGGGCTTGGCGCGCGGTCCGCTTGGTCGCGGCCGTCGTCTTGCGCGCGAGGTCCCGGCTCGCGGCTGCGGCCTCATGGACAGCCTCGCCGGCCCCGGTGGTGCTGAGGTCATACGAGGGCTTGCCGTGTACGTCAGCGCGCACCACCGCCTCGGCCAGCTTGGGGATCTCGCGCAGAATCCGCTGGAGCATCTTCTCTTCATCGGCGAGGATGGATGCGGCGACCTCGGCCGTCTCCTGATCACCGAGCGAACCGGCGAGCCGCTCGATCGCCGTGTACGTCGCGATCTCCAGCGCCTCGGTGGCGCACGCGTCCTTGGCGTTCTTGAGCACCTTCTCCTCACCACCGGAACCACGGAGCAGATCCCACGGAGTCTTCGAGAGGGCGAGGGCCTGGCCCAGAACGTCCTCCCAAAAACCCACGACAGCCATCAGCGGGTGAGTGCCCCCACCGAGTGCCTTCAGGCGCTCCCCCACGCGCGCCGCGTGCTTTCGTGTCTCGTCCAGATGGGTCTCCAGGGCCGAGCGGTACGTTCCACGTGGGGTCATGGCGATCTGCGACTGCAGCACGCGCACGAGCGCGTCCTCACTCGCCCGCGCCTCAAAGAGATACTGCACGACCTTTTCTTGAGAGGCGTTATTCATAAGTCTCCGATCAGAGGGAGGGACCTCGAGGCCGCAAGTGGCCCCCAGGCGGGATGTGTCCGCCGGCCGGAAGCAACCAAGCCAGCGGCGTAGTGACCATGTACCCGGCTACGGCCACCACTACACATCGACCACGCTCGGCCCAGGATCAGACTCCCCTCGGTGGCCAAAAGACCGGGACCGTCCTGCCGCGGGACTCCGGTCGTGCGGAGCCCGTGCCCTGGCCCCGGGGCGCGGTCGGCCGATCAGCTGATGCGCAGGAGGCGGCGCACGTCCTCGTAGCGGCGCAGCTGCGCGGGCGCCGGCGGGTCCGGTCCGGCGAACCGCTCGCGCAGCGCCTGGCGATCGGCGGCGAGCAGCTCCAGCAGCTGGGGCTCGCCGCCGCGCTGCTCGGTGTCGATCACGACGGCGCTGCCCGGCCAGTTGTGGTCGAGGTAGCCGAGATAGTCAGTGGGGGAGCCCCCTGGCGGCTCGTAGATCCAACAGCCCGTGTTCCAAAACCGCGGCCCGGTCTGGGTGGCGCTGGCACTGACCCCCTCCAACGGCTGGTGGGTGTGCGCGAACACGAACCAGTGCGCATCGCGGTCCCACCCGAGGTTGCGGCACACGCGCGCGTACGCGGTGACCGAGGGCAGCACCGACGCTCCGGGCTCGACCACCCGGGCCAGCACGTAGTTCGCTGTCGGGGTGTGGACCTCGGGTGTACCCCGCAGCCGACGGGTGAGCCGGCGGCTGAGCCGCGCGAGCTCTCGCCCGGGCGCCCCCGCGGTCGCCGCGAAGTGACCGAGCCGGCGCAGGTCGGCCTGGATGCGCTGCTCGGCCTCAGCGCCCTTTGGCAACTGCGCCTCGGTGAACAGCAACTCGGTCAGCGGAACCAACGCCGCCTCGTAGTCAGCGACCGTCGGCGTCGTCGAACGCCCGCCGGCGAGCCGCCAGAACCCACCCTGCATGAGCCGGTTCGGCACCGACCCGCGCACCTCGCCGTCGAGGTAATGACCGTGGCTGAGCAGGACCTCGCCAACCCGATAGGTCGGATAGGCGATCTCGATCTCGGTATCGGGCAGTCGGCGTCGCAGAAACGCCTCGAAGAAGAAGCTCGCGCGCCACTGCTCAGACAGCTCCTCGTCGGGTTTGCCGGTCGCGATCCGCAGCTCGGTCAGCGCCTCGAGCCGGCGAACCAGAATGTGATGATCGTGGTTGCCGGCCAGCCACACCAGGCGCTTCCCCGACAACGTCTGCGCCAGCAGCTCAACGAGCCCGTCGGCCCGCTCGAACGCATGCTCCGTGGTGGCAAACAGCAGATCGACGAAATCGCCCAGGAGCACCACCTCGTCCGCGCGCTCGAGCTCGGGGCGCAGCGCCTCGCGTGCCCACGGGTAGGCCAACAGATCGTCGCCCGTCCACGCGCCGAGGTGACTGTCGGAGATCACGAGCGAGCGCACGGAGAGGGAACAAAACCAGATCCCTCGGATACGCACAACACGACGACGCGACGCACGGCCTCCCGGTGCACCGGCTGGTGGCGGGGAGACGCGCTGCGCGCGCGCTCCCCGCCCGCCGCCGGCCGCCGCCGGCCGGCCGTCTTCACGGGCCGCTGAGCGGCCCCGACACGATTACGAGACTTTGAGGGTCCCCTTCATGCCGGCCATCTCATGACCCGGGACGGAGCAGTAGAACGTGTAGGTCCCCGGCTTCAGGGTGATCGCAAGCGTCTTCGTCCCGCCCGAGAAGGTCGGTGTGGCTCCGACCTTGGTCCCGCTGGCCGTCGCGAGGGTGAAATTGTGGTCAATCGGGGAGTTGTTGGTGAAGCTGATCGTCACCTTGCCCGCCTTTGCGGTGAGCGAGTCCGACGTGAACTTGAGCGCGCCGCCGGGATCTGCGGCTTCGGTCACCGTGTTGGCGCCACCCGTTGCGGCGGGGGCGGCTGACGAGCTCGTCGCCGCCGGTGCGGCCGTGCTGGTTGCGGGCGCCGCAGCGCTGCTCGACGAGCTACTCGAACTGCTGCCACACGCGGCAACCCCCAGCGCGGTGACGGCGAGCACCGCCAGCAGAGGAATCCTGGTCATCGGGGCAACTTCCTTTCTCGAAATCTGGATCGTGTGCCTGATATGACTACAGCATCTGTCGGTTTCTTCCGCGCCGGTGATGCGACCGCCGACGTTCATCCGCGGATCGTAAAGCGCCGACGCCCGCCGCATGCGGCTTTCATCCACGAGAACTCGTCCGCGAACGCGGGCCGTGGTTCGTGTGGTTCGACCACGGCTCGAGAGATCCTGCCGGAGCTCCAGCCGGACGGGTCGTGAGCGACGGTGCCAGCCGTGGGCTCGAGTGTGGGCAGCGCGGTAGACTTGCGCCCGCATGGATCTCGATTTCGCGCTGGTTCGATTTCACGGCGAGGGGGCCGCGACCGAGGCTTTCGTCGCCGGACGCGAACGCTCCGGCTACGACGCGCGATGGGCTCAGGAGATCGGGTTTGTCGAGCACCACCACAATGGCCACCTGGTCTTGCGCGGTACCTTCGCGGGCCACTACGTAGACGTCGACGAGGCTCTTCACGTCTCGGAACGCGGCGCCGCCGAGGGCTTCGTCGGCGGGGCGGCCATCGGCCTGCTGCTGGGACCGCCGGGCATCGCGGTAGGGATGGCGTTGGGGGCGATACTCGGCTCTCAGGTCGGTGAGCGGAGCGAGACCGACCCCGAACCCCCACTGCTCGCCGACCAGTTGCGGACCGCAGTGCCCCGCTCTGACTCGGCCATTGTCCTGATCGGCCCGGGCGCCGATGTTGACGCCATGCTGGCGGCGGTCGCCGACAGTGGGGGCGAGGTCAGCCGGCATACGTTCACGGCCGACGAGGCCGCTGCGGTCCAGGCGTCGCTGAGCTCGGCGCCCCCCGCCTCTGCGGGGCCCTCGGTGGAGGGTGAGCAGGCCGTCGAGGCATCCGAAGCTTAGTGGCCTAGTCAGACCCGATCGAGGCTCGGCCGGCAACGCGCGCCGACGCCGGGACATCCTCATACGGTTTGGGTGATGCGGCGAGCGCGACAACCGCTGACGATCAGCAGCGGGAATTCGTCAAGCGAGCCGGCCGACCATCGAACGCGGCGGCCGGGGACAAGGGAGGCGCACGTGAAGGGTGCAGGACGGACGGTATTCGTAGCCATTCTGTTGCTGATCGCAGGGACCCTCAACATCATCTACGGCATCGGCTCGGTGGGCAATGCTCACTTCTTCGACAACACGCAGTACGTGTTCGCCAGCC
This sequence comes from uncultured Solirubrobacterales bacterium, assembly GCA_963838535.1. GTDB lineage: Bacteria > Actinomycetota > Thermoleophilia > Solirubrobacterales > Solirubrobacteraceae > Palsa-465. The sequence continues at coordinate 190,008 of CAWIRN010000032.1, read as the reverse complement.
TTCATACCTGGGGCTGGATCACGATTCTGGTCGGCATCATTCAGCTCACCGGCGGGTTCTCGCTCATCGGAGGCGGCGGCTACGGCCGGGTGATCGGGATCTTCGCCGCCGGCCTCGGCGCGCTGGAGTCGTTGCTGTCGATCGGAGGCACGCATCCGTGGTGGTCGCTGGCCATCTTCGCGCTGTGCGTGTACATCCTGCATGGTCTCGTCATCTTCGGCGATGAGGAGGCGCGGGCTTAGGGCAGTCCCGGTATCCCCTGCTCCGTCCGCGCCGCGGCGTCGAGGGGAGCAGGGGAGCCGATCCATTTGGGTTGGTGGGGGCTCTCGGGCGACGAGCACGCCCGGCATTCGCACTGACGTGGACGCGCTGGACTGGGACGAGCTGCGCGAGCGGCTCGATCGCGACGGCTACGCGATCACCGCGCCTCTGCTGGACAGCTCCGAATGCCAGGCACTGTCAGAGCTGTTCGACGGCGGCCGCTTCCGAGCCACGATCGACAGGCGATTGGAACGCGCTGCATCAGGACCTCTACGGCGACGTCTACTTTCCGTTTCAGATCCTGACCATCCTGTCCGAGCCGGGAGTCGACTTCGAGGGCGGCGAGTTCGTGCTGATGGAACAGCGGCCTCGGGCGCAGAGCCGCGCGCATGTGCTCAATCCACCACAGGGAGCGTTCGTGATCTTCCCGACCCACCAGCGCCCGAACCGCGGCCGGCACGGCTACCACCGCGTCGGTCTGCGTCATGGCGTCAGCACCGTGACCCGTGGCCAACGCACTGCGCTGGGCGTCATCTTCCACGACGCCAAGTGATCTCACGTTTCCCGCACGAGGGCCTCGTCGTCGAGTCCGACGGCTCATGAGCTACCCTGTAGTGGGGCGTTTCGACGTCTTCGAGCGCGGCGACAGCGGCATGCCCCGATTTCCCGTGTTGTGGTCGAGTACTGGGTGTGGTGTCGGCGCAAGCCGAGATCAAGCTCAGTCAACGCATCACAACGACCGGCATTTCCTGCAGGATCCGGAGAGCGCTTTCGCCAGGGACTCGCCGCTCCACCCCCAGGCGTAAAGGCTTGCGCGTCGCTGACGCGCTCGAAATTCCACCAGAAGGACGGACGTGCATGGCCTCGAGTTCCAAGAAGAAAACCACGATGGCAAAGCTCAATCGGGAAGCCGCGGTTCGAGAGCGTCGGCACAGGAAGAAGCTGAAGAAGGACGCCCGGAAGCAGGCAGCGGTCCTAGGGCTGACCGACCCGACGAGCGACCCGACCACCGACGACGAGCTCGCCGACGGCGAAATCACCGACGGCCAACTCTCCGACGTCCAGCTTGAGACAACCTCGCCGACCGCTTCGGCCGCCGGCTAGCGCAGAACCGAATCGAGCGCTTCGCACGGGCGTGTCATCCACGCTCAACGTCGGCGCGCCATCAACCGCGGGGGCGGCCGCCGCGTTCGCCACCCGGGTCGGCTCACGCGCGGTCTGACGGTGGGGGCCCCGAGGCGGGGAACTCGACGAGTGCCCCGTCGATCAGCCGGCGCGGGCCGACGGGGTGGGGGAGGGCGATGCGCACCGGGGTCTCGGGGTGGCGCGTGCCGTTCTGGAAACCCGGCAGGGGCGAGACAAACAAAGTGAGCACGAGCTCCTCCGCATCGACGTAGATGTCGGGCTCGAGCACGCGGCCGTCCGCCCGCTGTCCGCTGGCGAACGTCTGCTCCCGCACGAGCACACGGAGCATCGGTGCGTCCGGCGGCGTCTCCTGCGTCGGATCCAGGCGCCACGAGGACGCGCGAATCCCGTCACGCGTGGCTCGCAGAGGCCGCGCTGCGCTCGCACCGAGACACGTCCAGGTCCGGCGGCGGGCGTCCAGTCGCACGGAGAGGGTGACCAGCTTGGGCGGGCGGCCACGGGCGAACAGGACCTCGTTGTCGGTGCGGGCGAGCTGCCGCCAGCCATCGAGGCTCGCGGGCGGAGGCGGAGGTGGCGGTTCCCCGCCGCGCTTCCACGGTAGGCGCGAGGGCCGCTTGGGCACCGCCCGCGCGGTGAGCTGCCCCCACAGCGCGTCGACCGCCGGGTCCTCCGGGTCGAGCGGCTCGGAGGCCTCGGCCAACGCGGCAGGGGGGAAGGGCAGCCCGCCGCCATCGCTGATCAACTCAGGCTGGCGGGGACCTGGCCGCGGGTGCAACACTGCCGAGCGTTCCCAGTCGCGTTCGCTCGGCAGCTTCAGCTCGCGCGCGGTCGGGCGGCCAGGACGTCGCGGGGTGGGATCCGACACCCCGACGAGCCTACCGTCGATGCGCTCAACCCGCGAGCGCCCGACCCCCTGCTCTCCCTGGCCCCGGACTCTCCGAACCGACCACTGGTCTGGCGCCACCCTGGTAAAAAACAAATTAATATATATTTGATTAACAACTAACTAGCCAACCGAGGCTAGCCACGTCCGATGAACGGCATGTTGGTTGCCATCACGGTGAGGAACTGCACGTTGGCCTCGAGCGGCAGTCCGGCCATGTAGAGGACGGCGTCTGCGGCGTGGCGCACGTCCATCATCGGCTCGACGAGGACCGAGCCGTCGGCCTGCTGGGCGCCTCGGCCGATGTTGGCGCTGAGGTCCGTCACCGCGTTGCCGATGTCGACCTGCCCGCAGGCGATGTTGAACGCCCGGCCCTCGAGCGAGATCGTCTTGGTCAGGCCGGTGATCGCGTGCTTGGTCGCCGTGTAGGCGGCGGCGTTCGGTCGCGGGGCATGCGCGGAGATCGAGCCGTTGTTGATGATCCGTCCGCCCTGCGGGCTCTGCGCCTTCATCGCACGAAACGCCGCCTGAGCACACAGGAAGCTCCCGGTCAGGTTCGTGTCGACCACCCTGCGCCATTGCTCCAGCCCCAGCTCAGCAAACGGCGCGTTCTCGCCGAACACCCCGGCGTTGTTGAACAGCAGGTCCGTTCGCCCCCACGCTTCAGCCACGCGCTGGAACAGCCCCAGGACCGCCGCCGGGTCCGTGACGTCGGCAGGGACGACGAGCGCCCGGTCCGGCCCGGCCGGGAGGTCGGCCAGCGTCTCGCGCAGGGCGTCAGCGCGACGACCGGCCAGAGCGACACGGTAATCGCCTTCGAGCAGCGCCCGTGTCACTGCCCGGCCGATTCCCGACCCGGCCCCGGTGACGATCGCGACGCGCTGGCGCTCGATGATGAGGGCCTCCGACGGCCGTCAGAACGCCGACGGGACCCAGTTCATCGACTCGATCGGCGGCCGTACGTACTTCTTGTCGGCCGGCTGGCGCGGCGGCAGCCTGAGCTTGGGCGGCTTGATCTCCCGATAGTCGATCATCGAGAGCAGGTGGTGGATGCAGTTCAGCCGCGCCCGGCGCTTCTCGTCGGCCTGCACGACCCACCAGGGCGAATCCGGAATGTCGGTGTAGCGGAACATGTCGTCCTTCGCCTTGGCGTAATCGAACCAGTGCGTCCGCGCCTCGAGATCCATCGGGCTGATCTTCCAGCGTTTGACGCGATGGGTCAGGCGCTCTTGGAAGCGGCGCTCCTGCTCCTCGTCGGAGACCGAGAACCAGTACTTGACCAGGATCGTGTCGGCGCGGATCAGCATCCGCTCGAACTCGGGCACCGAGGTCAGGAACTCGTAGTACTGGTCGTCGGTGCAGAACCCCATCACACGCTCCACCCCGGCGCGGTTGTACCACGAGCGATCGAACAGCACGATTTCGCCAGCCGCCGGGAGATGGGGCACATAGCGCTGGAAGTACCACTGCGTCTTCTCACGTTCGGTGGGCGTCCCGAGCGCCACGACGCGGCAGACACGCGCGTTGAGCGGCTCGGTGATCCGCTTGATCGTCCCGCCCTTCCCGGCCGCGTCGCGGCCTTCGAACAGCACGACCACCTTCAGGCCGTTGGCCTTGACCCAATCCTGGAGCTTGACGAGCTCGAGCTCCAGGCGCGCGAGCTCGCGCTCGTACACCTTGGCGCTGAGCCGCTTGCCGCCGCCGCCCGTTTGGGGCGTCACCAGGCCGATGTCGCTGCGCCGCGCCCGGCCGTTGTCCGCGCTGGCCCGTTTCTTGTTGTTCGCCATATCCCGTGAACCGTACCGCCGGCCCACGGTGCTGGCAAGGACACCGGGTGAAGTAGGCTCGTCGGCGTGCCGGCCTGGTTTGACGAACTCGCCGAGTTCCTCCGCATTCCATCGATTAGCGCCGATCCTGCGCACAGCGCCGACGTGCAACGCGCCGGAGAGTGGGTCTGCGAGCACGTGCGCGGGGCCGGCGGTGAAAGCGAGCTCGTCGATTGGCACGGCCAACCACTGGCGCTCGCGGAGCTGCGGGCGTCCCGCGAACCAGACCGCGCGCCAACGGTTCTCTGCTACGGCCACTTCGATGTCCAGCCACCGGACCCGCTGGAGCTATGGGAGTCACCTCCGTTTGCTCCGGAGATCCGGGGCGAGTATCTCTACGGCCGCGGCGTCGCCGACGACAAGGGACAGCTGTTCCTCTTGCTCTGCGCCGCGCGGGAGCTCGCGCAGGCGGGAGAGCTCCCGGTCAACGTGCGGTTCGCGTGCGATGGCGAGGAGGAGACCGGTGGGCACTCGATCGTGGAATTCCTGGAGGCCGATGAGCGTGGAGCCCAGGCCGCCGTGATCTTCGACAGCGGGATGATTCGTCGCGGCCTGCCGGCCTTCAACGTGGCGACCCGGGGCCTCGTGTACTTCCACGTCACATTGCGCACCGGCACGCGGGATCTGCACTCCGGTCTCTACGGCGGCGCCGCGCTCAATGCGGCGCACGCGCTGATCCACACGCTCAGCGCGATGGTCGCGGTCGACGGTCGCCTGGCCGAGCCTCTGCGGGCGGGACTGCGGTCGCCGACCTCGGAGGAGTTGGCCGGCTGGCGCGAACTGCCGGCCGGCGCGGATGAGCTCGCCGAGCAGGGTGCCCGCCCGATGGATGCCCACGCCGCGGCGGAGTTCTACGTGCGGACGTTCGCGGAGCCGGCCCTCGACATCAACGGGATCGAGAGCGGATCGCCGCACCTGCAGAAGACCGTGATCCCGGTCGTGGCCGCCGCGAACGTATCGATCCGGCTCGCGCCGGGTCAGCAGGTGGCCGAGGTCGCCGCGGCGTTCACCCGGCTGCTCTCCGAAGCGGCGCCTCGCGGCGCAGAACTCGAAGTGGAGCTGTTGTCCCAGGCCGCGCCGGGGCTGGTCCCGCCGGACGCCCAGGCCGTACAGCTCGGCCTGAACGCCTTTGAGCGAGTGCTCGGTGTACGGCCGGCCCTGATCCGCTCCGGCGGTACGCTCCCGGTCGTGGCCGCGCTCGCGGATCGCGGGATCGCCACGATCATCACCGGATTCTCGTTGCCCAACGCGAACATCCACTCGCCCAACGAGCGGCTGCTCGTCGAGTACGTCCCCCTCGGGATCGCCGCCGCCCGAGCCCTGTTTGCCGAATTCGCGTCGTTGTGAACGCAGCGCCACGCTGATCGTCGCGCGGAGTTGATCAGTCGTTCCACCAGCCGGGCTGCATCTCGGCGTCGTTCTCGGCATGGCCACCGAAGGCCAGGATCTCCAGGCCCTCTGGACCGGCCTCCCATTCGCGCATCGCGCTCGGCCGGCAATAGACGACGTCTCGGGCCGTCACCGGGAACACATCGTCCTCGACCCTGAAGCGACCAGACCCGGCGATCACCACATACATCTCCTCGACCTCTCCGTGTCGGTGCCCGAAACCGACACGGTGGCCGGGATTCATCCGATAGTTCGACAGGCCGATCTGCTGCGCACCCAGCGCGTTACGCGCGAAGCGCGCCTCTCCCATCTCGTTCATCCCGAAGTCGGGGGCGAGATCCTTGACGTCGTTCAAATTGAGCTTGGTGTACGAGTCCATCTGACCACGGTACCCGCTCACCGCATCACGAATCGTTCATCCGCCGGTGACGCTCGGCGGCCAGCGAGGAACTACGACCGCGGGCAGGTCAGAAGCATCCGCTCGGCAGCTCACGACAATCGATATACCTGCGCGACATGATGTCTCCTAATGTGCGTTGTGGCGGCTTGGCCACGGCCGGTAGACGTGAGCGGTGGCGCTCGTCATTGGCTGCCGGCAGCGTCGGCCTGACCATGCTGTTGCTCTGCGGGTGTGGGCATGCGGGACCGGCGGTACAGGCGACGCACGTTGCTTCTCCACCGTCAGCGCCAGTCGCCGTGTGCGCACCCAGCGCTCGGCTGGCCATGGCCCGCTTCCTCGGAGCGCCGGCGGGCAGCATCGCCCTCGCGCCCTCCACCGGCAACAACGCCATGCCCCAATGCTCGTTCCGCGCCCGGGTTGGAGCGAGCGGGCGCGTCGAGGCGACGGCCAACGTCAACACCGGGCCGCAACCGTACTTCGTGCTCGAGCGCACCGCGGTTGAGGCCGCCCAGCAGTTCACCGCCACCCGGATGATCGCTGCGCCACAGGCGGTCAGCAGGCTGGGGATCGAGGCCGACTGGTTCCCGGCCGAGACACAGCTGATGACGACCGACGGGGTCCGTCTGATCACCGTGTCGGTCAGCTGGCGCGGCGCGACCCGGGCGCGCAAGCGTGCGCTGGCCGTGGCGCTGGCGCGAACGTACCTCCGGCACCCGAGAGGACAGGCATCGCGGGCCAAGGGCTACCCGTGACCCCATGGGACGCCGATGGGCGCGCGAGTGGTCGTCACGCCGTCTCCTCCGTCGATCGAGAACCACGGGGGGCCCAAACCCCCACGCGCCGTCCGCGTGCCGGCGGCATCATATGACCGTTTTTCAGCCGAGGTGTCGCTCGTCGTAAGGTTTAGTTATGAATTACCTCTCCTCCAGCCCTCTCACCGAATGGATCTGTCTCTGATATGCGCTCCCTAGACCGGCCGCGACGGCTCCCGTGCGACAAGCCGCCCGCCTCAGGTCATGGCTGAGCGGCAGGATCTCGACTTCACCTACTCGCTAACGGATCGTGTGATCCGTCTGAGTCTGGGCGAGCTGGCGGACTTCAGCGGGGCGAAATACGACGGGGACTTCTCGCTCAGCCTCGAGCAGGCGCAGCGGCGCAAGCACGACTACCTCGCCGAGCAGATCGGCATCGAGGCCGGTCGACGGGTGCTCGATCTCGGCTGCGGCTGGGGCGGATTGCTGAACTACATCCGCGGCGTCGGCGCGCGAGGGCTGGGGGTCACGTTGTCCTCGGCTCAGGCCTCGGCCTGCCGCAGCCACGGCCTGGATGTCCAGATTGCCGACGCGCGGCAGGTGGCCCGGAGCAGCTACGGCGGCTTCGATGCGGTGGCCAGCCTCGGTGCGTTTGAACACTTCTGCTCACCACAGGACTACACCGCCGGGCGCCAAGAGCAGATCTACCGGGAATTCTTCGGTCACGTCGGCAGCGTCCTGCCCGATACGGGCCGGTTCTACCTGCAAACGATGGTGTTCGGACGCAACATGATTCCGTTCGAGCAGGTGAGCACCGACGCTCCGCGGAACTCCGATGCGTGGATTCTCGGACTGCTCGGCTGCCAGTTCCCCGGTTCGTGGCTGCCGCTCAGCCAGGAGCAGGTCGTCCGCTGCGCCGAGCCGCACTTCCGCCTCGTCTCGAGCGTGAGCGGACGGCTCGACTACATCGAGACGATCAACCAGTGGAACGCGCGCATCGGCGCGCCGAGCCTGAGAAAGACGTTGCTCAAGCTGCGGCTTCTCCCGCACTGGCTGACCAGCGCCAAGTTCCGGCTCGCGTTCACCTCGGGCGTCAGTGCCAACAAGATCTGCTTCGAGCGCGAGCTGCTGGACCACTATCGCCTCGTGTTCGAGAAACGGCCGTAGACGCGGCACCAGGGATCCGCGGAGGCTTGCCCAAGCGTCCGTGAGCTAGCTTCCACGCTCGACGCATGAGTCGCTCACTTCCCTACCGCTACGACCCGACCGCCTTCCGCGAGGTGTTCGAGCGTCACTTCACCTACCTCGCGGGCGTGCAGCGCAACAGCCATCGCTACGCCGAGCGGTGGGCCCTGCACGATCCGGGCACCGACCGCCGCTGGTCATACCGGGAGCTGTGGAGCGATGTCGAGCGCTTGGCCGGGGGCCTGGCCGCGCTCGGTGTCGCGGTCGGAGACGTCGTGGTCATGCAACTGCTCAATGGCCCTGAGTTCGCGCTGACCTGGCTCGCCGCGCAGCGTCTCGGAGCCATCGCCGCGCCGGTGAACTTCCGTCTGTCAGCCGGCGAGACCGCGTACGTGCTGGACGACAGCCGACCGCGGGCGTTCGTCTACGACGCCGCGCTGAGCGGGCTCGCGCGCGAGGCTCTGGCGCTCGCCGCGGATCGGCCGGGCAGCGTCATCGTCGCCGACCCGCTGGAACAGGCCGCGCCGCTGCCCGGCGCCCTCCGCCTGGGCGAGCTGCTCAGCGCCGCTCACGCCCCTGCGCCCGTGCCGGCCGCGACGACGGTGTACGACGAGAGCACGCGGCTCTACACCTCGGGCACGACGGGGATGCCGAAGGGCGTCTCGCTCAACGGTCTCGTCGAGGTCCTCACGGCGCACGATGTGATCATGCACTTCCCGCTCGGCCCGGAGGACCGCACGCTCAACATGACGCCGTGGTTCCATCGTGGCGGGCTCTACGCGGGCGGCCCGAATCCCGTCTTCTATGTCGGTGCGGAGGCGGTCGCGCTGCGCCAGTTCGACGCCTCAACCGTGCTCGACTGGGTGCAGCGCCACCAGCTGACGTTCCTGATCGGGGCGCCGACGAATCTCGCGCTGCTCAGCGCTGAGCAGGAGCAGCGGCCCCGCGACCTCTCGTCGTTGCGTGGGATCGTGACGATGGGCGCACCGCTGGATCGCGCGGCGTGCCTGCGCTATCAGCAGATCCTGACGCCTCGGATCTTCAACGGCTACGGCACCACGGAGGCGTTCTGGAACACGTTTCTGCGGCCCGCCGACCTGCCCGAGCACGCCGGCTCGGCGGGACGCGCGTGCACCGACGACGACGTGCGCGTGGTGCGGATCTACGAGGACCGCCGCGCCGCGAACGATGACCTCGCCGCTCAGGACGGTCGCGAGGTCGGCGAGGTGATCGTCCGCTCGGCAAAGTCCGGCTACGCGTACGTCAATCAACCCGACGAGCAGGCGGCCGGCTTCCGCGACGGTTGGCTGTACATCGGCGATCTGGCCACCTGGGACGCCGAGGAGTACGTGACGATCGTCGGGCGCAAGGACGACATGCTGATCTCCGGTGGCGAGAACGTACATCCCGGTACAGGTCGAGAGCGTCCTGGCCGAGCATCCGGGGATCGCGGAGTCGGTCGTCGTCGGCCTGCCCGACGAGCGCTGGGGCGAGATCGTGGTCGCCTACGTGATCCGCGCCGACGCCACGCTCGACGTCGCGGCGTGCGACGCGCATTGCGCCGGCCACCCGATGCTCGCCGGTTACAAGCGGCCGCGGGCCTACCGGTTCGTTGAGGAGCTGCCGCTCACCGCGACCGGCAAGAAGGTTCACTATGTCGTGCGCGAATGGGCGCTGCGCGACGCCCAGGCAGGCCTGCTGGAGCGCCCGTGAGTCTCGCGGACCCTGTCGTGACCGGCCTCGGTGCGCTGACGCCCCTCGGCCTCGACGTGCCCAGCACCTGGCGCGGGCTGATCAACGGACGCTCGGGGATCGGGCCGATCACGAGCTTCGACGCCTCCGCGCTGCCGACGCGGATCGCCGGCGAGGTCCACGGCTTTGATTCCGAGCACCTGCTCGGGATCAAGCGCGCGCGGCGGACGGCGCGGTTCTCACAGCTCGCCGTCGCGGCCGCCCGTGAGGCGGTGGCCGACGCCGAGCTCGACATCGCGGCGAGCCCCGATCGCGTGGGCGTCGTCATCAACAGCGCCGTCGCCGGGGTGCCCGAGACCCAGCGAGCCGTCGAGGCGCTGATCACCGAGGGCCCTCGAGCGGTCAGCGCCTTCTACGTACCGATGACGATCGCCAATATGGCCGCCTGCGAGGTGGCGATCGACTTCGGCGCTCACGGCCCGGTGTCCGCGAGCGTGCTGGCCTGTGCCAGCGGCAACTACGCGCTGCTCGAGGCGCGCAGGCTGATCCTGGCCGGCGAGGCCGACGTGATCATCGCCGGCGGTGCCGATGCCGGCATCTGCGCCGCCATGTTCGCGGGGCTGTCGAACATGGGGCCGCTGTCACGGCGCAACGACGAGCCCGAGCGGGCCAGCCGGCCGTTTGACGCCGAGCGCGACGGCTTCGTGTTCGGTGAGGGCGCCGCGGTGTTGGTGCTCGAGTCGGCCGCGCACGCGCACGCGCGCGGCGCGCGGATCTACGGGTCGGTCGCCGGGGGGGCGCTGACCAGCGACGCGTTTCACCTCAGCGCCCCTGAGCCGAGCGGCGCGTTCGCGGCGCGGGCCATCGCGCTGGCTCTGGAGCGCACCGGGACGCGCGCCGCCGACCTGGACTACGTCTGCGCCCACGGCACGGGCACCCGCGCCAACGATACGACCGAGACGCTTGCGCTGCACCGGGCATTGGGGGCTGACGCGAAGCGCGTCCCTGTCAGCGCGCCCAAGTCCATGGTCGGCCACCTGATCGGCGCCGCCGGCAGCCTCGCGGCGATGGTCTGCCTGCTGGCGATGCGCGATGGCGTCGTGCCGCCCACGGCCAACCTCGAGTTTCCCGACCCGGAATGCGACCTCGACTACGTCCCGTTGCACGCCCGCGAAATACCGGTGCGCACGGCGATCACCAACGCGTTCGGGTTCGGCGGGCAGAATTGCGTCGTCGTACTGCGCGCACCGTGAGCCAGGCCGACGCTGACTCGATATTGGCCCAGGCGGCCGACGCCTACCGTGCCGCGTTCGGGGCGCGGCTCGTCGCCGCCTACGCGCTGGGCAGCCTGGCCCACGGCGGGTTCAGCCCGCTGGTCAGCGACATCGACCTCGGCCTGATCGTCGCTGATCCGCTGCGCCCCGGCGACGCCGCGGCGATCCAAGCCGTCGCCGACGCTGAGCGATCCGCGGGCTCGGAGCTCGCCGAGCGGCTGTCGGTGTTCTGGGGCACGCCGGCGACATTGCGTGGCGAGCGAGAGGGCGGGCGCTTCCCGGCGCTCGATCGGTTGGACCTGCTCGAGAATGGTCGGCTGCTGAGCGGCCGCGACGCGCGCGCGGGTCTGTCCCGTCCGAGCTCTGGCGAGCTTGTGATCACCGGTTCCGAGTTCGCGCTGGACTTTCTGGCCGGCGTTCGCGGCGAAGAGGGCCCAGCGGGGAGCGTCTCGGCTCGATTCGACCCGCCGGCGTGGCCGCCGACGAGGAGATCCGCTACCCGGAGGTGCTCATCGCCCGTGGCGTGAGGCGCCTGACCAAGCTGGTGCTGTTCCCGGTGCGTTTTCTGTTCACGGCCGCGACCGGGCGCGTCGGCACGAACGATGGCGCCGTCGCGTATTACCTCCGGCTTGACGACGCGCCGGGTCGCCGGTTGGTGGGGGCCGCGCTGGCCTGGCGGACCGTCCCACCGTCCGACGATCACGCCGCGGCCGAACTGCTGGGCGAACAATTGCTGCCGCTGTACCTGTATTACATCGAGGACCACATCACCCGCCTTGATCGCCTCGGCCAGTCCGAGCTGGCCGGTGAGTTCGCGCATTGGCGCGAGCGTCTCGTGGCGTGAGGGGCGGGCAGATCGGAGTAAGGTGGCGCTCTCCGTGACCGCGGGACTCCAGTTGTGAGTGAGGATCGACTGCACGTGGTGTTCGGCACCGGGCAGGCGGGACAGCCGGATCTCCGGCGAATCCTTGCCCATGATGTAAATCGCCCAGGTTTCGTGCTGCCGGGCTCTCGTTGCGGACTCGATCTGCGTCAATATTCGTTCGCGAACCTGATCGATCGTTCATTGCCTCCTGTCGCGATGCGCACTGAAACGCAACTCTGCCCGATGGATTTCGACACCGTCGACTGCGCTACCGGGACGGCGCGTCGGAGAACGGTTGGTGTCCGTGACCGCGGGACCCTGGCCGTTGAAGGCGATGATCCCGCTGTACGTCTACCCGACGTACCTGGGCAGTTTCTGGGACGTGATCGAAGCGGATCCCACCAATGTCGAATACGTGATCGCCAATGTCGACACCGGGCCCGGCCAGTCCGCCAACTCGGACTACACGACGCACATCGACCGCTGCCGCGCGGTCGGAATCAAAGTGCTCGGCTATGTCGATACGAACTACACGGCGAGAGCGAGGCGCGGGGTCGAAGCCGAGATGTCCACGTGGCACGACCTGTATGCGATCGACGGTTACTTCTTGGACCGGGTCCCCAACGTGATCGGCAGCGAGGCGTATTACGCAGGCGCTGAACGTGTACGCCAAGACACTGGGCCCCGCTCTGATCACCGTCAACAACTTCGGGACGACGTTCGCCGCGAGCTACATGCCGACGGCCGAGATTCATGTGATCACCGAGAACAGCGAAGCGAACCTGCTCGCCGACGTCCCCAGTCTCGTCGGCTACGAGTTCGTGTTCAGCTACCCGCCCTCACGGTTCGCTCAATTGATCTACGACGCCACGGCAGCCAACCTCCCGGCGGATCTGGCCGCGGTCAGCCAACGGCATTCGGGCTACGTGTTCATCGCCCCGGACGACATGTACGGCACCCAGCCCGCGAACTGGACCGAACAGCAGGCCGGGCTCGGCGGGTTCTGAGCCCCGGGCTCAGCTGCCACGACCCCGATCAGGCGTCGCGGATGATGCGCAAGATCACCGCTCGCGAGGTGTGCTTCGCCGCGTCGAGGACGGTGCCCAGCTCGGCCTCGCCCAGTTCCTCGGCGGCCTCGACCACAATCACCAGCGGTTCGACGCCCGTGCCCGCCTGCCCGATCACCCGGCGAACCTCGACGGACTCGCGCTTCAGCGCCTCGGGCGAGGGCAGCGATAGCACGACCTGGCCCGCGGTGATCGACTCGAGGTTGCCCTTGGCGTCGGTCGCGCCAACCACCACCACGACCTCGCCGCTGGCAATGCTGCTCTGGCGCTTGCGCGCTGAGCGCTCGTTCGACAGCACTGCCCCGCGGCACCTGGATGATGAGCCTGGGCTGATCGACCATCCGCCAACCCTAGTACAGCCTTCCAGAACGCTTCTCGTCCTCCGGACCGCCCGGGCGGGTTAGCCGACGCGGGCTCGGTCTCTGACGATGCGGAGGTTGCTGGTGCGGGCTTCGAGGCGGTCCATCGCGGAGGCGATGTCGCTGGGGGGTGATTCGGTTGACCAGCGGTTGCCGATGCGTTGCACTTCGCCGCGGCGTTCGAGGTCTTGGAGGCGGGCGAGGGTCTTCTCGCTGTTGAGCCCGGCGGCTTTGGCGGCCATGGCGGTGGAGAAGGTGCTGGGGAGTTTGCGCAGCGCGGCGCGGAGGCGGTCGGGTTTGGGTTCGCCGTTGCGCTGGGCCGGCGGTTGGTGTGGCGGGGGTGGCCGGCTTGGTCGCTTTGGGGGTGGGCGCGGGTTCTGGGGTGGGTTGGGGTGTGCGTCCGACGGGGGGGTCCTCGCCGAAGCGGGCTTTGCAGCTGCGGCAGAGTACGACGGGTTGGCGGTCGGTGGGGCGGACGATCTCGAATTGGCGCCAGTTGCGCCCGGAGTGGCAGACCTCGCAGCGTCGTCCGGCGCGTTCGATTTCGGTCAGGTCTTCGGTATTCATCGGCTGTCTACCCTCACCATAGAAGGTGCGCACCGCAAGTGCGGCCCCCCACACGACCACCATATTCAAGCCACCACCCGGACGCAACCCCAAGTGTGGTGAACGTAGCGGGTGAGCATCCGGATCGCGGCACTCCAACCGCCGCGACTCACCAACACATTGCCGCCGAGCCCCCTACCCTGGAATCGGGACGTTTCCTCTCCCATCAGCATGGGAGCGATGACTGCCGGATCGGGATTGGCTCCGGACACGAGCACTCCGACGCGCTGCCCGGGCTGAACACTGACCCGGCGGGCCAGCAGCGCCGCGATCGGCACCGCGGCACCTGGCTCGACGGCGAGCTTGGCCCGCTGATAGCACCACCGCACGCCGTCGGCGATCTCCGGCTCGGTCACGGTCACCACCTCGCGGACGCGTTCGCGGACGATGTCGAAGTTGAGCGAGCCGAAGAACGGAGCCGCCAGCGCGTCGGCGGCCGTTGGCCCTGGCCGGTAGCGCACCGAGCCGCCATGGGCGAGGGCATGAACCAGCGACGTGCGCTGACTCAGCCTGCACCGGGATGATTTCGATCACCGAGCCGCCCGCCGCGACGCACGCCAGCACCGCCCCGGCCAGCAATCCTCCCCCGCTGGTGGGCACGAGCAGGACGTCGATCTCAGGGGCGTCTGCGAGCAGTTCGGCCGTCGCGGTCCCTTGACCGGCGATCACGTGCGGATCGTCGAAGGGATGGACCAGCACGCGTCCGCTGGACTGCGCGATCTCGGCGAGCCGATCGGCAGCCTCGGTGGAGTCGGCCGCCTCGAGGTCGACCGTGGCTCCCCAGGCCTGGGTGGCCGTGACCTTGCGCGGATTGGCCGTCCGCCACATCACCACGTAGCAGTCGATCCCCGCCTCGGCACAGGCGCACGCAGCGGCCGCAGCATGATTCCCCGCCGAAAAGGTGATCACGCCTCGCTCCCGCTCCTCGGCGCTGAGGCCGAGGATCTTGTTCATCGCACCGCGGATCTTGAACGACCCCGTCCGTTGCAATGCCTCCGCCTTCAGCGCGACGTCGGCTCCCAGCTCACGACCGGAGTCCGCGACCCGGAGCACCGGCGTGCGGACCACGTGGGGGGCGATGCGACCGGCCGCCTCTTCCACCAGCGGAGCGAGGTCATCGAGGTTCATGCCAGTCCTTCCCGCGCGTTGAGTGTCTCTGAGGGTGCACGCCGGTCACCGTAACGTCTTCGGGAGCGGGGGCTGCTTTCATTGCCAGAATGCCTGAGGTGAATCCCGGGGCGCAGGCCGACCTGCGTTCGGCCTATCGGGCGTGTCGGCGCATGCAGCGGCGGCACGATCCGACCTTCTACTGCGCCACTCTGCGTCTTCCCCGAGATGTGCGCCCCGCCGTATATGCGTTGTACGGATTCGTGCGCGGCGCCGATCAGCTCGTCGACGGGGTCGATCGCTCCCCGGATCCGGCGGCCCGCCGGTGGGCGCTGGATCGATGGCAGGCCGAGCTCGAGCAGGGGATGGCCAACGGCGGCTCCGCGCATCCGGTGATCGCGGCGCTGGTGGACGCCGGCCGTCGGCACGATCTGCCGCTGTCCGAGCTGGCGGTGTACATGGACTCGATGCGCTTGGACTGCGGCCCGGTGCGGGTGGCCAATCGCGCCGAGCTGGACAGGTATATGCGAGGCAGCGCCGGCGCGGTGGGGCTGATCATGGCGCCGCTCCTCGGCGCCCCACCGGACCTGCACGCCAGTGTGGCCGAGCTCGGGCGGGCCTTCCAGCTGACGAACTTCATCCGGGATGTGCGGGAGGACTTCGAGCTCGATCGCGTGTATCTCCCCGGCGAGGAGCGAGACCGCCTGGGCGTTACCGTCAACGACATTGCGCAGGCCCGGATGACCGACGGCCTGCGCACGCTGTTGGCCGGCGAGGTGACACGGGCGCGCCGCATGTTCGCCAGCACCGCGTTCCTGCACGAGGTCCTCCATCCGGCCGTGCGCCCCGGGGTTCAGGTGGCCCGATCGGTGTACGGGCGCGTGCTGGACCGAGTCGAGGCGCTCGGCTTCGATGTCCTGCGCCATCGCGTCCGCGTGCCTGCATGGCAGCTGGGCGGCGTGGCCGTGGCCGCGTTTTCGGCTCCGGGCGTGCTCCAGCGCGATCGACGTCACACCGCCCGCGCCCACCGATGAGCCTGCGGTTGGTACCTCGACCAGGCAAACCCTGCTCCTACGCCGCCGCCGCGCCCGCTGACGCGCCCGGACCGAGCCGTCCGGCGAGGCGCTACGGCGGTTAGCCGACGCGGGCTCGGTCTCTGACGATGCGGAGGTTGCTGGTGCGGGCTTCGAGGCGGTCCATCGCGGAGGCGATGTCGCTGGGGGGTGATTCGGTTGACCAGCGGTTGCCGATGCGTTGCACTTCGCCGCGGCGTTCGAGGTCTTGGAGGCGGGCGAGGGTCTTCTCGCTGTTGAGCCCGGCGGCTTTGGCGGCCATGGCGGTGGAGAAGGTGCTGGGGAGTTTGCGCAGCGCGGCGCGGAGGCGGTCGGGTTTGGGTTCGCCGTTGCGTGGGCCGGCGGTTGGTGTGGCGGGGGTGGCCGGCTTGGTTGCCTTGGCGGGGGGCGGGTTCTGGGGTGGGTTGGGGTGTGCGTCCGACGGGGGGGTCCTCGCCGAAGCGGGCTTTGCAGCTGCGGCAGAGTACGACGGGTTGGCGGTCGGTGGGGCGGACGATCTCGAATTGGCGCCAGTTGCGGCCGGAGTGGCAGACCTCGCAGCGTCGTCCGGCGCGTTCGATTTCGGTCAGGTCTTCGGTATTCATCGGCTGTCCACCCTCACCATAGAAGGTGCGCACCGCAAGTGCGAGAACTTCTCGGTTGGCGTCCGGTCCGTGGTTCACCATGCCCGACCCGTGCCCCGCCTCGCGTCCAAACCGCTCCCGCCTCGTTGCGTGCGTGGCAGCGCCGCGCGCTGGCGGAAATGGCGGGCTGGGAGACCGGGCCGTTCCTGATCTCCGCGGCTCCCGGGGCGGGCAAGACGCGGCCGGCGCTCGAGCTGGCCCACCGTGAGCTCGCGTCGGGCGCCGTGAGCGCGGTAGTGGTGGCCTGCCCGACGGTCCCGCTGACCCGTCAATGGGCGCGCGCGGCGGATCAGCTGGGCATCGATTTGGCCCCGGACGCGGATTCCCCACGGACGCCGGCGGGATTCCACGGCGTCGCGGTGACCTACGCGCGGATTGCCAGGGCATCCGGCGCGCTGGCGGCGGGCTGCGGCGCGGCGGACGTTGGTGATCGCCGACGAGGCGCACCATCTCGGCGAGGAGTTGGCCTGGGGTGAGGGCTTCGCGGCGGCCTTCGCCGGCGCTGCGCGCTGGCTGCTGTTGTCCGGCACGCCGTTTCGCTCCGACGCCACGCCGATCCCGGGTGTGCGCTACGACGCTGACGGCCTGGCCGAGCCCGACATCTCCTACGCCTACGCCGACGCCGTGCGTGACGGGGTCTGCCGGCCGGTCGCCTTCGTGGCCTATGACGGAACCCTGTCCTGGCGCAGCGGCGATGACGTGATTGAGTCGAGCTTCGAGACCGTGCTGTCGACTCGGGAGGCGAGCCGCCGCTACCGCACTGCGATCTCAACCGAGCTCCCCGATGGCCTGCCGCGGATTCTGCGCGAGGCGGACACCAAGCTGCGCGCCCTGCGAAGCGCAGGCCACGCCGACGCCGGCGGGCTGGTGATCGCCGCTGACTCGAGTCATGCTCGCCGGATCGCCACGCTGCTGCGCGAGGCCACGGGGCGAGTCCCACTCGTGGTGCTGCACACCGAGCCTCGAGCCGCTGAGAAGCTGGCGGCCTTCACGCACGCTCGAGATCCCTGGGTTGTCGCGGTCAACATGGTGTCGGAGGGGGTCGACATTCCCCGTCTCCGGGTCGGCGTCTACGCGACGGCCGCCAAGACGCCGCTCGTGTTTCGTCAGATCGTCGGGCGCTTCGTGCGCACGATCCCGGGCCGCCCGGTTGAGCCGAGCTGGCTCTACATCCCCGCTGATCCGGTTCTGCGCGACCACGCCGCCTCCGTCGAGCACGAGCTGCGCCACGCCCGGAGCACGCGCGACGGGACCGGCGCGGGAATCGAGTTCGAGCTCGAGCGGGAGCAGCGCCCGGAGACCGAAACCGCTGCTGCTCCGGCGTTCGTCCCGCTGAGCGCGGACGTGGCGCCACAGCTCACGTTGTTCGGGCCCGCGTCGCGCTCGGGGGCAATCGCGCCGGCTGTCCCGGTGCCGGCGCCCGCCGGCGCAGATCACGATCCGTTGGTTGGTGGCGCGCGCCAGACGCCGGCCTTCGAGCGCCGGGCCCTGCTCAGAGATGAACGCCACCGGCTCGTGTCCGAGCTCACGCGGCAGCGGGGCGCCAACCATCGTGAGATCAACGCGTGGCTGAATCACACACTCGGGGTCACGAGCGTCGAGCAAGCGACGATCGAGGACCTGGAGCGGTCGGTTGCGCTGTTGATGGGCAGGCTCGCGCGCAGGCGCTGATCGTTCACGACGCTCGATCGGTACGGTGCCGGTGTGGCCGCCAACGAGAAGCCCGAGGTCGAGGTCGCCTCAGACCAGGCGCCCTCCTATCAGTTGGAGCTCGAGGACCTGATCGTCGGGGACGGTGCCGAGGCGGTGTCCGGGCGCGTCGTGGAGGTCCACTACGTGGGTGTCTCGTGGAAGACGGGCAAGCAGTTCGATGCGTCGTGGGACCGCGGCAATACGTTCAAGTTCGGTCTCGGCAAGGGCCAGGTCATCGCCGGCTGGGACCAGGGCGTCACCGGCATGAAGGTCGGCGGACGGCGCCGGATCACGATTCCGCCGATGCTCGCCTACGGCAAACGTGGCGCCGGCGGCGTGATCGGGCCCGACGAGACGCTTGTCTTCGTCGTCGACCTGATCGCTGTGGGCTGAGCGCTCGGCGCTGCACCCGCTCAGGCGGCGGACAGGCGGGCCTCCTCCAAGTCGAGACCATGCTCGATCGCCCTGAGCGTGGACACCCCAATGTCGCCCTGCTGACGCAGTTCGCTCAGCGTGCGGCGCTGGAAGGCGATCACGTCGCGACGCAGGCTCAGGTCGGCCTCGGCCGTGGAGGTGCCCCCATTCTCGTCGTCCTCGTCGTCACCCAGCGTCTCCAGCCGACGCAACCGGGCGTAGTACTGGGCGCGCAGGCCGTCGGTGAGCTCGTCGGGGAGTTCGCCGGTGGCGCTCGCCTCCGCGATGTGATCGAGGACGGCTCGGGTGAGCTTCAGCCGCGCCTGGAGTTCGGCATCGGCGACCGAGGGGTGCTCGGTCAGATGGAGCCGGGCCACCAGGGCGGGCAGGGTCATGCCCTGCGCGACCAAAGTCGCGATGATCACCGCGAACCCGAGGTAGATGATGTCGTCACGTCCCGCGAGTGGGCGCCCGTCGTCGGTCAGCGTCGGCACCGCCAGGAGCGCGGCCAGAGTGATCGCGCCACGCATGCCCGACCAACCCAGAAGCAACCGTTCGCGCCAGCGCTGGCCGGGCACAACCGGTGCGCCACGCCGCGGTCGGCCCAGCCAGCCGAAGGCCCACATCCAGGCCAGACGCACGACGACGACCGTCAAGACCACCGCGATGCCGGTCACCGCCAACCGACCCACTGGACCTCTCGCCTCGGTGCTGAAGGTGTGGAACGACAGACCAACCAGCACGAACAGCGCGGCATTGACGAGGAACACCAAGGTCTCCCAGAAGGCCCCGGACTGCAGTCGGCTCCGAGCCGAAAACGCGCCGCTGCTGCTGTGCCACCCGAGATACAGACCCGCGACCACGGCAGCCAGCACGCCCGAGGCGTGGATCGCCTGGGCCGGCAGATAGGCGACGTAGGCCATCAGGATCGAGCCGGCGATTTCGATCGGCGGGTCGTCGATCCGGTTGCGCAGCCATCGGCCCACGAATCCGACCACCAGCCCGATCGCTCCTCCGGCCGCCGTCGAGTAGAGGATCGCCCCGGCGGTGTGGAGCGCCGAGAACTGGCCGGAGGTGGCGGCGGTCACCGCGGCGGCGTACAGCACCAGCCCCGTGGCATCGTTGAACAGTGCCTCGCCCTCCAAGATGGTCAGCAGCCGTCGCGGCAGCCCGAGCCTGCGCCCGATGCTGGTGGCCGCCGACGCGTCGGTCGGACCGACCGCGGTACCGAGCACGAAGGCGATCGGCCACGCCAGATGGTCGAGCCAGTGGGCAGCCGCGGCGACCGCGAACGCTGTCGCGACGACCAACAGCACGGCGAGTACCCCGATCGAGCGGGCATTGTTGAAGAACGCCGTGGGCGACGACGTGACCGCGGCGTCGAAGACGAGCAGGGGCAGCAGGCCGAGCAGCACCACATTCGGCTCGAGAGAAACATCGGGCACAAACGGCAGGAAGCCGATGATCAGGCCGGCCACGACCAGCACAACCGGCTGCCGGAACGCCCACCCGGCGCAGCACCGCCACGGCGAGCAGGGTGGCCGTGGCGAGGCCAAGCACGATGACTAGCTGGCCCGAGCTCACGATCGAATATTGATCGTTCGGCGCGTTGCCCGGCCTGGTGAGGAGGCGGCTAGGCTGGAGACAGATCCCGGACGGGCTGCCCGGGGGGCGCGGCTGACTGCACGGTCGCGAGGAGTTCGTTCAGCTCATCGCACACCGGCTGGATCTCTGCGAACAGGCGCTGGTAGCGGAACACGATGTTGCGGCGACCCAATGCCCAGACCCCCACCGCTCGCCCGCCGGGGCGGTTCAGCGTTGGGCATGGGGTGGGATCGCGCACATCGGCGGTTCAGCCGCCGCGGAGCAGGGAGGGCAGCTTGACCAGCAGGCGGGGTATGTCTGAGCGTGAGTGGTCGAGCGCTTCATCGATCGCCGCGCGGGCGCCGGACTCGATCGGCTCGCCGTGACCCACGAGGAGACGCTCGGCCGGATACCCCGCGAGCTGCGCTCGCGGTGGTGTGAGCCGCAGCACGGGATGCACGCCGACTCGGCGTCCGACCGCGAATGCGGGAGCGGTGCCCACCGCCTCGGCCACGATCAGGGTGCTCTCGGCTGGCCACCACAGGGCGACCTCCTTCCAGACCCTGCGCGCGATCACCGGCACGACATCAAACGGTGTGCCGGGTAGCTGACCCGGACCCGGCAGCCGTAGGAGCGGGACGCCGAGGCGCTGTGACAGCGCCGCACAGTCGCGGCCATGCCGATCGAGCAGCTGCAGGACGCCGGCCAGATCGCCGAGCTCCGCCGCCGCGCCCAGGGCGGGCTCGTCCTCGAACGGATCGACCAGCCACACCCGGCCGGCACTGGCCAGCGCATGAGACGAGCGGAACGTTCCGCTCACCTCGCACCACGTCACGCCCACAGCGTGGCGTTGCAGACTAGCGCTCACAGCCGGAACCATGCCACAGCGAGCCGCCCCTCGACCAATCCAAGCGCCGCGAACATGACTCGCCGTCCGCCGGCCTGCGCTGAGTCATCCGTCTCCTCCGTGGCAATGTTGCGACCACCCAGACGTCAGCCCGAACCGGCCGGCCGCGATCGCGCCGTGCATACATGACACACACTATTACTAAAGATTATGAGCTTTAGTGAGGAAAGAGAGTGCTAGCCAAATAAAGCGCGCTCATAAAAAATGCAACTTTGGTGTGCTCCGAGTGTTAGCGTTCACACACGGGCGCTTCTGGGTAGACGCGCCCCTGATAGAACCCATCGCTTGCCTCGCCTTAAGGGGCAAGCCAGAGGAGAGGATGGAGATTTATGCCACGCGCCCTGTACCCCCACGCGAGGAAGGCCGCTGTTGCATTGGCCTGTGCGCTGACCGCCGCGGCCGTGCTGGCCGTAGCGGCGTCCGCCCGTGCCACCGGCACCAAGAGCAGTTCCAAATCGAGGTCGGGACAGGCCCAAAAAGCGCAGCATCGGAGCGGTGGTCTGGGGATCACGAGCCGATTCTGGGGCACGGTGCCCGCTCATCCGCCGCTCAATCAGGCTCTGCCCGCCAGGCTGTACACCCTCACGAACGGGCGTCGGATGACCGTCAAGATCTCGAACTACGGTGGGCTTGTGCAGTCGATCTGGGTTCCGGGTCGGGGTCGCCGTGGCGCCGTCAAGAACGTGACGCTCGGCTTCCCGACTCTCCAGGACTATGTGACCGACTTCACCGATCCACCGTCCGGCGGATCTGGTGATACCTACTTCGGCGCGACCATCGGCCGCTACGCGAACCGGATCGCGGGGGCCGAGTTCACGCTGAATGGCACGCTGTTCAAGCTTGGGGCCCCGCAGCCTCCCAGCCCCAATCCGAACAACGGCCTCAACCTGCTGCACGGAGGGCCAGACTCCTACAACACGCAGGTCTGGGCTGCGACCCCGTCGATCGGCAGGCACTCCGTCTCGCTGAAGCTGACCTATACAGATCCCGACGGCTACAACGGCTTCCCCGGAGCCGTGAGCAACGTCGTGATCTACACGCTGACGCAGGACAACGCGTTGCACATCAGCTACAGCGCGACCACGACGAAGCCAACCGTGATCAATCTCACCAATCACTCGTACTTCAACCTGGCGGGTGAGGGATCCGGTGACGTCTTCAACCAGCTGCTGAAAATCGATGCCAACGGTTTCACGCCCGTTAACGCGAACCTCATCCCCGACGCGGGAGTCGTCTCCGTGGCGGGCACCCCGTTCGATTTCCGAACGCTGAAGCCGATTGGCCGCGACATCCACAACGCCAGCGCGCCTGAGGGCAATCAGCTGGTCCTGGCTCACGGTTATGACCACAACTGGGTGCTCAACGGCTCTGGCATGAAGCTCGCAGCGGTCGCAGCGGACCCGAGCAGCGGTCGGGTGCTGTGGACCTACACGACCGAGCCAGGGGTGCAGTTCTATTCAGGGAACTTCCTGGTTGGCGATCTCGTGGGGCCCAGCGGCCACACGTACCGTCAGACTGACGGGTTCACGTTGGAGACCCAGCACTTCCCCGACTCGCCTAACCAGGCGAGCTTCCCCTCGACGACGTTGAACCCCGGCCAGACGTTCAGGTCGAGCACGATCTACAAGTTCACGACCGCAAGTCACGGGGTTGGGACTCAGCCGAGCCCCTAGTCCCGCGGACTGAAGCAGACTGCCGTTGACCGAGGACGGCCGGGTCGCGATCGCGACCCGGCCGTCTTCGTGCGGTTCGGGGCGATCACTCAGTTGAGCGCCCGGGCACTGCCACCACGCGATCCCCCGGCCTCGGCGCTGGTGAGCGCCGTCATCTCGCGCAGCAGCGCATCCATCCCCGCGATCTCGTAGGACGCGCGCTGGCGCTGCGCACCCCCGCCGCGCTCCAGCAGACCAGGCAGCGTCTCGAGCTGATCGGCGCAGTGCAACTCGCGGCCGTAGGGGCGGGCCAGGGCGAGGGCATCGTCGAGCAGTTCGTGGACTGGTCGCAGCCGGCCCTGGGCGTCGGGCAAGCGGGCCCTGACCCCGAACCGCGCCGCCCTGAACGACCCTTCCTCGAGCACCTCGGCCGGAGGATCGGGCTCGGGGCGAGCCTCGGCCGCGTGGCGAGCCAGGCAGTGCACCAGCGCGACCAGGCCGGCGGTGTCGTCGAGCGACGCCTGCGCGTCCAGCGCCCGCACCTCGACGGTGCCCAGGCGCGGATGGGGCCGCAGCTTCCACCAGAACCACGTGTAGTCGGGCACGTCGGCGGCCCGCGCCAGCAGTCGCGCCATGGCGGTGAAGTCCGCGAAGTCATGCATCGCGCGCGGCACGCCCGATCGGGGCCAGGCCCGCATCGTCACCTCGCGGGCGGACGCCAGGCCCGTGTCGCGGCCGTGCCGAAACGGCGAGTTGGCGGCCAGCGCTTGGAGCATCGCCAAGTGGCGGCGCAAGCCGTTGAACGCCCTGATGGCCGTTTCCGGGTCCGGCATCCCGACGTGTATGTGCAGCCCTCCAACCGGCGTCGCGACCGCGTCCCCGAGCAGGTGGCGAATGCGCTCATAGCGCTCCTTGTCGGTGATCTCGGCGGAACCCTCGGTCGCGGACGGATGGGTTCCCGAACCGAGCAGCCCGGCCCCCGTGGCCAGGACCGCCCGGCGCATCGCGCCGAGCGCGCCGATGGCTCCGCCGGCGCTGCGACAGACGTCGGTGATCAACTCCATCTGACAGGCATGCAGCTCCCGCTCGACCGTTCCGTCGACGGGCCCGATCCGCTCATGGACCGCGGCCGACGCGTTCGCCTGATGGCCGGTCACCGGGTCGACCAGGAACAACTCCTCCTCGACGCCCAGCGTGAACGCCGCTCCCGAGCCGAACGCGTGGTCGGTTCCATCATCAGCGCTCACTATCTCTGACTGCCCCGCGTGACGGTGATCGAAACCACGCGGTCGTCGGGCCGGCCCGCTCCACTTCCCTGTCATCCGCGAACCGCAACGAGTCTCGCTGGCCCGTAGCTGAACGCCATCGATCCGAGAAGGACGATGACCACAGCCGACTGCGGCTGGTGCAGAGCAGGCGGGTGCGGCGGCGTCGCAGCTGAGCCCGGTCTACCCGGTGACCACGTCCAGCACTTGATCGACGTCACTTTCGTCGTTGTAGACATGCCACGAGGTCCGCAGACGCCCGCCGCGCACAGCAGTGATGATCCCGGCATGCTGCAGGCGTTCGGCTGCTCCGGGTACGTCAACGCAGACGATCGCGCTGTTGCTCGGCTCGAGGCTGACACCGGCTCGGAAGCGGTTGGCCAGCGCCAGGTTGTGGGTGTGGATGGCCGGTATCCCGATTCGTTCGATCAACTCCAGTACCGGCCGAGTCCCGACCCAGGAGAACCAGGCCGGGGAGACATCCAACCGTCGGGCGCTGGAGGCCAGACGTAATGGCGCTCCGAAATAGCTGGTATGGACATCTTCACCCGCGTACCAGCCGGCGCTGTGGGGCACCGCGTGTTCCAGCAGTCGGTCAGAGACGGTCATAAATGCGCTCCCACGCGGAGACATCAGCCACTTGTAGGCGCTGCACACGACGGCATCGAAGCGCGCGGCCTGAAGCGGCAGCCAGCCGAGTCCCTGAGTCGCGTCGCACACCGTGATCGCGTCGACGCTTGCCGCCGCGGCGACGATCGCGTCGACGTCGGCCACGTCGCCGCTGCTCATCTGCACCGCGCTGAACGCGACCGCCTCGACTCCCGCGGCGATCGCGTCGACCAGCCCGGCCACCGGAACCGTGCGAACGTCAAGGCGCTGCTGGACCAGCAGCGGAAACAGCGTTGACGTGAACTCGATGTCGGGAACCACGACTCGGGCTCCCGGGGGCAGGGCGGTGACGACCGAGCCGACGAGCTCCGAGACGGTGGAACCCACCGCCACCCGCTCCACGTCGACGCCGACCAATCGCGCGAACACCGCCCGCGAGTCCTCGGTGCTCTGCCCCCAATGCTCCCAGCTCGTGCGCCCGCTATGCCACTCTGCGAGCGCGGACTGGAGCGCTTCCCACGCCGGCCGCGGTGGCAGTCCGTAGCTGGCGGTGTTGCAGTACACGCCCGCGGGCTCCCACAATGCCTGTGCTTCGGAGATTTTCATCACCGCTATTGCATCACGCCAGACCAGTCGGCCCCGCCACACGCGCGCACGGCTGAATCGTGCTCACCAGCGACCGGCCGGCACGACGATGTCTCCGATCGTCTCGGTCCCGATGAACCAGGCGTCGGTGGAGGGTCGGGTTGGCCGATCCGTACTCGGCGGTGCCGGTCTTGCCGAACACCGGCTGGCCGGGCAGGTTGGCGGGAGCTCCCGTCCCCGAGGTGACCACGGCCCGCATCAGCGTTCGCAGCTCGTCGACGGCCGCCGGGGGCAGTCGTCGTGCGGTTGGCTGGGCTGGGGCGTCAAGGGGTCGGTGATCAGGGTTGGCGGATGCCAGGATCCGCTGTCCACCGCCGCCGCGACCAACGCCATCCCGAGTGCGGCTGTTGAGGATGCGGCCTTGCCCGATCATGTCCGCCGCCTGTTCGACCGTGCCGGCCGACGGTGGGGCCTGCCCACTGTAGGAGGCGAGCGGAAGCTGCCATCGCGATCCGAAACCGAACTGCCGCGCGGAGGCGGCCAGATCGCCCCGCGACAGACGCCCGGCCAGCGAGATGAACGCGGCGTTGCACGACTGCGCGAAGTCGTCAACAAAGCTCGCTGCGGCCGAGGATTCCCCGTCGAAGTTGGTGAAGGTCTTACCGTCGACGGTGATCGAGGGCGGGCACGGCACGGTGCTGTTGGGATCAAAACCGTGCGCCAGCAACGCCGCGGTCGTGATTCGGATTGGGAGACGCACCGGCGCCACAGCCGGCCAGCGTCACGGCGAGCCCGACGGCCAGCATGAGCCCTCGGATCGAGCGGCTGCGAGCGCAGCGAGACCCTCGAGTCTCGCCGTCTGCGTACTGGCTGCGGGAGGGCCTCTCCTGGTCAGATTTCTGACAGATTCGCCTGAATAACACCCCAATCGACCACCCCTCAGAGTCCGACCGGGCTGAAACCCAGCCACCAGCTGGGGAACGGCCCAATCGAGTTTTCAGAGGCCTCCGTTGGGACGTTGCCCACCACCCACGT
Source organism: uncultured Solirubrobacterales bacterium (assembly GCA_963838535.1). Lineage (GTDB taxonomy): Bacteria > Actinomycetota > Thermoleophilia > Solirubrobacterales > Solirubrobacteraceae > Palsa-465. The sequence goes on along the minus strand of CAWIRN010000032.1, from coordinate 163,757 downwards.
GGGTCGGGCGACCGGGTGCAATTCCCGCCCGTCGGGTTGACGGCTGACCTCCTGTCTAGGGGTCGATGAATTCGGCCGGGGCCTTGGCGAGCCCGGCGCTGACCGCGGCGAGCTGATTCGCCGAGCCGACCAGGCCGAGCTGGATCTGGGCCTCCAGCGACAGGGTCTCCACCGCGGTTCCGGTCCAGGCCTCGTCAAACAGCCGCTTGGCGCCGCGCACCGCGTCGGGGGACTTCGCCGCGATCTCCGTGGCCAGCTCGCGCGCCTGAGAGAGCGGATCTTCGGCCACGTGGGTCACGAGCCCGAGGTCGTGCGCCTCCGCGCCGCTGATCACGCGGCCGGTGTAGGTCAGCTCCTTGGCCACGTCGATTCCGACCAGGCGCGGGAGCGTCCGGCTGATCGACATGTCCGGGATCAACCCCCACTTGATCTCCATCACCGACAGTCGGGCGTCGGGGGTGGCGATCCTGATGTCGGCCGCCAGGGCAATCTGGAGTCCGGCGCCGAAGCAGTTTCCGTGCACCGCGGCGATCACCGGCACCGGTACGCGCACCCAGTCATAGGCGGCCCGCTGGAACCAGTTCGGCACCGCGCCGCGCAGTGGTTCAGTCAGCCCGTCGAGTCCAGCGCCGGCCGCCATCACGCTGATCACGTCGAGTCCTGAGCAGAAGCTGGGGCCGTCCCCGTGCAGGACGATCGCGCGCACGCCGGACTCGCCGGCCAGCCGGTCAGCGGCCGCGATGATCGCGTCGAACATCGCGACGTCAACGGCGTTGTGCTTCTCCGGTCGCGCCAGCGTGACGACCGCGACGTGGTCGGCAACTGCGATCTGGACACGCTCCTGGCTCACGGGCCGTCGAGCTTATCGCCCGGGCCCACGCGTCGCCGCTGATCGGCCCGGCTGACGCGCCGGTGCTTATTGGCCAGAGCGGACTGACCGCCGCTGGTTCGCGCCGGCTGATGCGCCGGGGACCGTGTCGCCGGGAGTGACCGAGTCGCCGACCCGGATGGTTCCGGGCACGAGTGCGTGGCCGTAGATGCCGAAGGCGAGTGGCTCGGTCGTGCCCAGATCGCCTCGGTAGCTCCTGAGCATGTCGAGAGTCGGCAGGTCGATCTCGCCGGTGTCAGGATCGCGGCTGGTGATCAGGCAGCGGCCGACGTGCCCGCCGAAGGTGACCACCGCCTCGCCGATGTTCACGGCGCGATCCACCCAGTCGTCCTCGGCGTGGGCGGGCACGCCGTCGACTTCGATCAGCATCCGGAACCGGCGCCCGTCGATGTCCGCCCCATCGCCGACTTCCGCCAGCCGCGCCAGCGAGGCCCGCGACATCAGCGATACGTGGCCCTCCTCTGCCGCGCCGATCGACCGCGCCGCCGACGTCGGGGGCTTCGACGAGGCGAATCGGCTGGCCGGCGAACTCGCTCAGTCGCTCGGACAGCGGGCCCAGCACGAGCCGACCGACGACCTGCCCCGAATAGAACTGGGTGGCGACCGGTCCACCGAGGCGGATTCCGTCCGCGCATACGCTTCCGTCCGGGAGGGTCAGCGTCAAACGGCGCGCGGCGTCGGCGTAATCGGCCACGATCCCTGTGAGCTCGCCGACGACCTTGCCGTTGACCAGGCGATCGCGCGCGTCGATCAGGTAGAAGCGGCGGTTCTCGCGAACCCCGTCGCGATCCAGCCGGATGCGGTCGACCGAGCGCAGGTTCGTTCCCTTCACCGCGGTGATCGCGAGCGCGCTGACGACGATCGGCGTGTCCATCAAACGGCCGCCCGCTCGAATACGGCCGTATGTGCGACGGCGACCACTAGGCGGCCGCCTGCTCGGCCCAGTCCTGGTAGAGCTGCCAGTAGCGACCGCCGGCATCCAGCAGCTCCTCGTGCGTGCCCTGCTCGACGATCTCTCCGTGCTCGAGCACGATGATCCGCCCGGCGCTCCTGATCGTGGACAGGCGGTGCGCGATCACGATCGCGGTCCGGCCGGCTACCAGACGCCGCAGTCCCTGTTCGATCAGGCTCTCGGTGTGCACGTCGACGTTTGACGTGGCCTCGTCGAGGACGAGGATCCGCGGGTCGGCGACGAGCGCGCGGGCGAACGCGATCAGCTGTCGCTGGCCGGCCGAGAGCTGGACACCGCGCTCGCCGACCTGCGTGTCATAGCCGTGCTCCAGCGCTGAGATGAATGTGTCGGCGCCGACCGCGCGGGCGGCATCGCGGATCTCGGCGTCCGTGGCCGACATCCGCGCGAAGGAGATGTTCTCGCGCACGGTCCCGCTGAACAGGAAGCCCTCTTGGGGAACGCTGCCCATCTGGGAGCGCAGTGAGTCGGAGGTGACGCTGCGCAGGTCGTGCCCGTCGACCAAGATGCTGCCCGAGGTCGGATCGTAGAAGCGGGCCACGAGCTTCGCGAAGGTCGACTTGCCGGCGCCGGTCTCCCCGACCAGCGCGACGGTCTGGCCGGCGGGGATGACCAGATCAATGTCCCGCAGCGCCCACGCGCCGTCGTCATCGGAGCCGTAGCGGAACGAGACATCGTCGAAACGCAGCTCGCCGCGGATCCGCGGCAGCGTGAACGCGTCCGGGGCGTCGGAGAGCTCGGGCTTCTCGTCGAGCAGCTCGAAGATCTTGTCGAGCGCGGCCATCCCGGACTGATACGTGGTGTAGAGCTGGGAGAGCTGCTGGATCGGGTCAAAGAAGTTGTTCAGCGCCGCCACGAATGCGAACACGACGCCGGTCGAGGTGTGCCCGTTGATCGCCTCCAGGCCGCCGACCACGAGAATCTCGACCGTCACGAGTGCCGAGAGGAACTCGACCGCGGGGAAGTATGCCGCGTTCAGGTTGACCGTGGTCATGTTCGCGGCCCGGTTCTGATCGTTGAGGTCGCGGAAGCGCGCGATGTGACGCGGCTCCTGCCCGAATGCCCGCACGACGCGGATGCCCGACAGCGTCTCCTGCAGGTAACCGGTGATTGACGCGATCTTCTCCCGGGTCAAGCGGTAGGCATCGGCCGAAAAAATTCTAAATATCAATCCCATGAGCGCCAGCAACGGCAGGGCGAGACAGGTGAGCAGGGCCAGGTGGGGGTCCAGGACGAACAGGATCACGACGACCCCGATCAGCGTCAGGCTCGACTGGATCAGGGTGGCCAACCCGTCCTCGACCAGCTGATCGAGCGCTTCGACGTCGTTGGTCAGGCGCGAGATGATCACCCCGGCGCGGTTGCGCGAGTAGAAGCCGATCGACAGCGACTGCAGATGCGCGAACAGCTGCGCGCGCAGGTCCTGAAGCGCGCGCTGCCCGACCCACCCGACCAGGTAGGTCTGCGCGTAGGACGCGACCGCGTACACCACCGCCGAGAGCAGGAACGCCACCACCACCAAATCGAGTGTTTGCACGTCGTGTTTGTTGATCCCCTGGTCGATCGCCACCTTGGCCAGCGGGGCGGGGGCCAGGGCCGCGGCGGTGGCCAGGATGAGCGAGACGAACATGGCCAGCACGCGCCAGCGGTAGGGCGCCAGCAGCTCGACCAAACCGCGTAGCTTGCGCCCGCGGCCACTGGTCTGCTGCAGCCGACGCCGCAGCTCTGAGCGGTCGGTCATAGCCCCGCCACCTCGACTGCCTTGCGGGTCAGGAAGACCTGGTCGGGCATGCCCTTCTCGACGATCTCGCGGTACAGCTCCGAGGTCTCGAGCAGCTCATCGTGGGATCCGTGGGTGGCCAGCCGTCCATCCTCGAGCACGTAGATCTCCTCGGCCAGCGCGATCGTCGACAGGCGGTGGGCGATCACGAACGTGGTCCGGTTTGCCATCACGTCGCTCAGGGCGAGCTTGATCTCCTGCTCGGTCGAAGCGTCGACCGAGGAGGTGGCGTCATCGAGAATCAGGATCCGGGGATCGGCGAGGATCGCTCGGGCGATGGCGATGCGCTGACGCTGGCCGCCGGACACCGTCAGCCCGCGCTCCCCGACCATCGTGTCGTAGCCCTTGGGCAGCCGGCGGATGAACTCGTCGGCCTGCGCGGCCTGAGCGGCGCGCTCCACCTCTTCGCGGGTGGCGTCGGCGCGGGCATAGGCGATGTTGTCGTGGACGGTCGCCGAGAACAGGAACGGATCGTCGTTGACGACCGCGATCTGACGGCGCAGGCTGACCACGTCGACCGAGCGCACATCGGCGCCATCGATCAGGACCGAGCCCGAGCTGACGTCATAGAGCCGCGATAGGAGCGACACCAGCGCGGTCTTGCCCGAGCCCATCGCGCCGACCAGCGCGACCGTCTGTCCTGCCGGGACGTCGAGATCGATGCCGCTGAGGGCGGGATGCGGAGAGCCCTCGAAGGTCAGCGAGACGTCGCGCAGCGTGACGCGGCCGGGCCCGTCGGGCAGCGGTGGCGCCTGCTCCGGAGTGGTGATCTGCGGCACCCGGTCGAGGATCTGGAAGATCCGCGCGCCGGACGCGGTCGCGCGCTGGCCGGCGCCGAGCATGTACCCGAGGGTGCGCATGGGGGAGATGAGCATCAGCAGGTAGGCGTAGAACGCGGTGAACGAACCCACGTTCAGTGTTCCGTCGATCACCTCGCGCCCGCCGACGAGCAGGATCGCTCCCAGGCCGAGGTTCGGCAGGAAGCTGATCAGCGAGCCATAGAACGCCTGGATCCGCGTGGCATAGATCTGCTGGTCGAACACGCGTTGGGTGGAATGCTTGAAGCGATCGAGCTGGCGCGGCTCCTGGGCGAACGCCTTGACCACGCGTACCCCCGAGACGTTCTCCTCGGCTTCGGCGGTCAGCTCGGCGATGCGCTGCTGAGCTTCGCGGAGCGCGGGCTGCGAGCGCTTGCCGTAGCGGTTGGCGACCAGAACGACGAACGGGACAGGCGCCAGCGATATGGCCGCCAGCTCCGGCTGGAGGATGAACATGGCGACCGCGGCGAGCACGATCGTCAGCAGCGACTGGGCGATGAAAATCAGTCCATAGCCGAGAAAGAAGCGGACGGATTGCAGGTCGACCGTCGCGCGAGACATGAGCTGTCCGGTCTGCTGGCGGTCGAAGAACGACAGCTCGAGCTGTTGCAGCCGTCCGTACAGGCTGTTGCGCAGGTCGAGCTCGACCCCGAGCGAGACGCGACCGGCGACCAGCCGGCGAAACACGCTCAACACCAGACGCAGCAACCCGGCGACGACGATCGCAATCGCCAGAATCGTCAGCTCGCGATGATTGTGGTCCCGGATCGCGTTGATCGCCTCACCGGTCAGAAACGGGATCAGGACGGTGGCGCCGATCCCCCCGGCGGCCAGCACGAACGACCAAATGACCCCGCTGCGATAGGGGTTCAAAAAGCCGAGAAGTCGCCGGAATGTCACCATACTTCATAAAGTATAGTAAGCTCCCCGGATTCAGGCTGGCCGCCCCTGAGCGTCGGTCGGGAGTTTTCCCCGGGCGGGCGTCACTGGCGTGTCCGCCCGCACGCTCAGTCATCGCCATCGCGGTCGATACCTGTTGGATTTGACAAATCGCCGCGACCCGACGCGATTTTCTGACTTCTACATGTCTGAGCTGTCAGGGCCGACAAATCGGGCGCCCACGACGCGATTTGTCATGGATTGCAGGTTGGATCACCGGAACGTGACCGGGGCCGGGCGCGGAGCCCCGGCCGCGGGGCGAGTGGGCCATGTTCCGCTCACCCCCCCGGTTTTCGGGGCGGTGTGCGCCAAGGTCCGGCGGGCGGAATGTATCGTGAGCAACCCAGGATCCCGGGGGGTGGGCGACGAACCGAGCAGCGACTCGGTTTCGCGCCTGAGCCGCAACTTTGTCCATGCAACTCAGTTCTGCTCACAGATGACAGCTCACCCAGACGCAGATCAGAGCCAGATCACGCGCCGCCGGTTCGTCGCCGGTGCGGCCGCTGGAGTGCCGAGCAGTGGACGCGGGGCTGCCCGGTGGGCATCCCCAGCCCCGGAACGCTGCTGGCCTATGGGTCGCGGCTCCGCCAGCCGGTCGACCGGATCCACTGGGCCGGCACCGAAACGGCCACGTACTGGAACGGCTATATGGACGGCGCTGTGAGCTCGGGCGAGCGCGCCGCCGCCGAAGTGCTCGCCGAGCTCTGACCGCGAGCGGGCGAGCGCCTCGGCAGCGCTCAGAATAGGGTCTGCATCCGCCCCGCGCTTGGGGTTCCGATAGCGACCAAGGAGGTCCACGGCTGATGGCGACCGTTCGTGAGGCGACATTCGAGCTGCTTCGCGCGCACGGGATGACGACGATCTTCGGCAACCCGGGTTCGACCGAGTTGCCGATGCTGGCCGACTTCCCGGAGGACTTCTCCTACGTGCTCGGCTTGCAGGAGCTGGTGGTGGTCGGCATGGCCGACGGCTACGCGCAGGCCACCGGCCGCCCGACGCACGTCAACCTGCACACCGCGCCCGGCGTCGGCAACGCGGTCGGCGGGATCTTCAATGCGCAGGCGAACAAGTCGCCGCTGGTGATCACGGCCGGCCAGCAGGTCCGCCCCCAGATGATGATGGAGGCGGTCCTGACCAACCGCGATGCGACGATGGGGCCGCAGCCGTACGTCAAGTGGAGCCACGAGCCGGCCCGAGCGCAGGACGTTCCCGGAGCCATCGCGCGCGCGATCCACCATGCGTCGCTACCCCCGCGCGGTCCGGCGTTCGTCTCGATCCCGATGGACGACTGGGGGGCGCAGGACGACGAGGACCGCACGCGACACGCGACGCAGCGGACGGTCAGCGGGCGCGTCGGCCCCGACCCGGCCGCGCTGGCGCAACTCGCGCAGCGGCTGCAGGCGGCGCGCAACCCGGTGCTCGTCGCCGGGCCGGATATCGATGCGAGCGGCGGCTGGGACGCGGCGGTCGCGCTGGCCGAGAAGCAGCGACTGGGCGTGTGGGCGGTCCCGACCGCCGGCGGCTCACGGATCGGCTTCCCCGAGAATCACCCGCACTTCCTCGGGATCCTGCCTCCGGCGATCGGCCCCGTCGCCGAGACGTTGGCAGGGGCACGACCTGGTCCTGGTCGTCGGTTCCGCCGTGTTCCCGTACTACCCCTATATCCCCGGGCCACTGCTGGCGCAGGGCACGGCGCTGGTGGCGATCACCAGCGATCCCCGCGAGGCAGCCCGGGCACCGATGGGGGACGCGATCATCGGTGACGTGGCGATCGCCCTCGAGCGCTTAGTCGATCTCGTCGGCGACTCGGACCGTCTGGCGCCCGAGCCGCGGCCCGCGCCATCGGAACCGCCGCCGTCGGACCCGCTCAGCGGCTCGGAGGCCATGGCCGCGCTGGCGGAGGTCTGGCCGCGGGATGGGATCGCGGTGGTCGAGACGCCCTCGAGCGTGTGGGCGCTGCGCAACCGGCTGCGCCTGTCGACGCCGGGCAGCTATTACTTCACCGCCAGTGGGGGGCTCGGCTTCGGGATCGCGGCGGCCATCGGCATCCAGCTCGCGGAGCCCAGCCGACCGGTGGTGTGCGTGCTGGGGGAGGGCTCAGCCCAGTACGGGATCGTCGCCCTGTGGACGGCCGTCGCCTACAAGCTTCCGGTCACCTTTCTCGTGCTGCGCAACGACGAGTACATGATCCTCAAGTGGTTCGCGACACTCGAGCAGGTGTCAGGGGCGCCGGGGCTCGACCTGCCGGGACTTGACGTGGCGGCCGTCGCGCGCGCCTACGGCATGCCGGCCCGCGAGGTCAACGGCCGCGAGGCGTTGACCGAAGCCCTGCGCGAAGCGATCGCCGCCGAGGACGGGCCCCGGCTCGTCCAGGTCCCGGTCGCCAGCGGGATGTGGTTCGAGTAGCCACCGTCCGGCCATCGGCTGGGCTGTGTGACGCGTGCCGACACCAGCAGTTGGTGCCCAACACGCGCGGCTCGGTGTTCTCGCTCTGCCAACGCTCGCGGACCGAGCCCGAGCGCTTCCCGCGTTATCCGCGGCTCCCGGTCACACAGTGTCCCGGGTTCGCGCCGCAGGGCACGTCGGCCGCGGCCGCGGCGCGGCCCTAACCGCGTCCCACTCGGGGGGCGGCAACCACGGCGGGCGCGGCCTACTTATTGCGGGGGCAGCGGATCGAGCACGATCAGGTTGCTGCCGTCCTGCGCCTGCACCATCTTCTCCGAGAACAGGCCCCGCGCGGTGATCTGATCGACCAGCCCGGCTTCCGGGGCGGTCGCCATCTCGGCCACGCTGGGCGGGAACTGCTCGGGCAGGGTGTCGGTGAGCGGCTGGCTGAGCCACGGCTGGAGCTCGGGGCGCACGAACAGAACCGCGACGTCGACCGGCTTGGCTGAGGAAGATTTTCTTAAGGGGGGTGGCGTGGTGGTGAGGGTGCCGGTGGTCTGCATCTGTCCCGGGGGGAGGATCGCCACCACGTTGTCGACGCCGTGGTCGTACTTGAACGTGTACAGCGCGAGCTCGAGTGCCTCCCGGCGCAGGAGCAGCAGCCGGTCCGTGGAGGGTTGGCCGATTCCGATTGCGCAGTTCGCGCCGCCGATGCCGCACAGGTTGTAACCAATCGTCGTACCGCTCAGGAGCGAGACCGCGCTGGAGGTCGGATCGGGCTTGACCGCGACCTGCAGGCCGCTGTTGGCTGCCGATCCGGTTCCCGTCCCGCTCCCCGAACTCGCGGCACTGGCCGCGCTGGCGTTGGTCAGGTTGATGACGGTGACCACCGCCAGCTGGTCGGCGGCGGACAGTCGGTAGAAGGGAGCGACGTGGTCGGCGATGTCGCGCGCGCCGAGGTTCCCGCTGTCCGGCGGGGCCCAGTTCGACCACGCCGCCGGGGTCGCGGTCTTGCTGTTGCCGCCGGCCAGCGCAACCGCGATCACGATCGCGCCGACGGCCAGGCCGACGAGCGTCGCCGTCGCGACCCGAAACTTGCGCGAGTGGGGGGAAGGCTCGCTCGTCGCGTCGCGGCGCCGCAGTGCCATCCCGACCTTGGCGGACAGCGGTGGGTCCGCGGCGTGCTCTTCGCTCGCGCGGACGAGGGGCCGTGGCTCTTCTATACGGTCGGCCACGTGCGCTCATCCATCAGGTCGAGGCCGGGGCGCCGCAGACCGACGCTGTTGAGCAGGTCGGTCACCTCGTCGCCGTGCATCTCCTTACGGTCGATCAGCGTGTCGGCGATCCGCTCCACCGGCTCCCGGTTGGCGACGATCAGCGCGAAGGCGGTCAGGTAGGCCTGGCCGAGGATCTGCGCGGCGGCCACGCGCTTCTCGCGATCGCCCAGCACGGAGGTGATCGGATCGGGCATGTAGGGCATGCCGCCCCCGGCGCGGTTCATGATCGTGTTGCCGATCCGCTCGAGTCGCTTCGCCGCCTCGGCCCGCCTCGCCCTCCACGCTGGCGCTTCCGTCGAGGGTGGCGGCCTCGGGTCCCATCGCCCACATCCCGACCATCGCGGCCGCGGTGGCGGTCGCCGCGACCACGTCACCGCTCACCCCCTGCGAGTTCTCGCCGTAGAAGGCCTGCTCGGCCGCCATCGCGCCGAGCGTCATGATCAGGCTCCCCATCACCCGGCTGCGGAACTGCGAGAAGCGCTCGTCCTTCTCCATCCCCTGGTAGTGCCCGAGCGAGCTGCCGCGCTTGCGGATCGACAGTCGCGTGGAGAGGATGTCCTTCTCCAGGTACACGTGCCCGGCGGCGGCATGGCCCGCTTCGTGGATCGCCACCGCGCGCGTCTCCTCAGGGATGTACTCGATGTTCTGGGCGGTCCCCGCCTCAACCGTGGTCATCGCCTCGACGATGTCGCCCCAGGCGAACCGCCGGCGGCCCTCGGAGTGAGCGATGGTCAGCGCCATCGAGCAGCACTGCTCGATCATCGACGGTGAGTAGCCGTTGGTGATCCGGGCCAGCTCGTCTCGGCGCCGATCGGTATCGAGGTCGAGCTCGTGATCGACCTTGTCCAGGTACAGGTCGAAGATGTCGAGCCGGTCGTCCTTGGTCGGGGTGCGGAACCAGATGTGCCGCCCCATCCGGCCGGCTCGGGTGAGGGCCGGATCGAGCACGTCGATCGGCACGTTGCAGGCGCCGATGAAGTAGATCTGCTCGGGCCGCGGACTGGGCGAGGGCAGGCGCAGTCGCAGGCTGCCGACCTTGCTCGGCACGATGAACATCGCGTCGAGGAACGTGTTGATCCGGTTGGTGAAGAACTTGCGCATCACCGGCGGCTCGTCGATCCCGTCCATCACGACCAGCAGCTGGTTCAGGGCCTGCCCGCCGCCCATCCCGCCGCCGCCCCCGAAGCCGGGGTAGAAGCGCCGGACGCGATCGCCGGCTCGCTCGACGAACGCCGCATAGCCCGTGATCTGAGGCTCGGAGCGCTGCGCGAACAAGCGCTCGCGCCACGCCCGTGACTCGATCACCAGGTCCCCGGTCGGCGTGATCGAGCCATTCTGGCCGAAGAAGCAGAAGTCCTGGATCGAGGTCGGCGCTGCGCTCGCCACTGCGTTCGCGCCTCCGAGCGCCTGCCGGCGCATTCCGACCGCGTCGATCTCGTCGATGAACACGATGCACTGGCCGCCCCACTTCTTGGCCAGCTTGCGCGCCTTGCGGGCCAGGAACTGGACGGTGATCGCGTCCATCCCGATGAACATCCCGGCGAAGCCCGATCCGGGGATGGTGACGAACGGGCAGTTGAAGTTGGTCGCGATGGCCTTGGAGATCATCGTCTTGCCGGTCCCGGGGGCGCCGAGGAACAGCAGCCCGCGCTCGCGCTTGCCGCCGGCCTTCTCGAACTCCTCGCCGGATTGCCACAGCGAGATCACGCGGGTGATCTCCTCCTTGGCCTCGGCCTGCCCGCGGACGTCGTCGATCTTCACGCCCCAGCTGGCGTCGCCCGGCTCATAGCCGCGAATCTGGCGCACCGCGAAGAACAGGAACGGGCCGAAGAAGATCGCGAAGTTGACGAAGAACAGCAGCGGCAGCTGGATGAACACAAGGCCGAGCTGGGGGAGCGTGTCGGGCGGAAAGATCTCGCGCAGCCCCTCGAACGGCTTGAAGAACGGCGCGCTGACGCCCGCGAAGGCGAAGAACACCTGGCACACGGCGAGCAGCCCGAAGATGATCGCCAGGTACACCGGCAGCCGACGGAACTTCGTGCGCCAGAACCAGTAGCGCCGCCGGGCCACGATGTCGTCGCCCTTCAGGCTGTCGTCGGCGCCGTACAAGGCGGGGGTCGGGATCACCTTGCGCACGATCACCTCGACCAGCCCGCGGAAGCTCACCACCGCGACGGCCGTGATGAGCAGCGAGAGCAGCAGTCCGAGATGATCAGACTGGTAGAGCAGGAGGAAGAACGCCGGGGCCGTGAGCAGCGCGACACCGGTCGCGACCCGCGTCAGCCGCCGCCACTCGTAGGCCAGCGCAGAGGCATGCTGGTTGATCGGCCCCGTCATCCGCGGACTCTCATCTGCGTACGCCATGCGTTGCCGTGAGGGTACAGGGCTGGGGCCGCCGCGTGGCCGATTCAACCCGACGACGCGGGCCAGTGGTCTTGCGTCGCCGGCGGGGGGAACTTTGACGTTTCGGCTCGCGGGGGTGGAACCAAAACGCCAGAGTTCGCGCCGGCCAGGGTCAGGGCACCAGGTCGGTGACGCGGAAACCGTACTCGGAGGCCAGCCGGGCGGCGATCAGCGACCGGTGGCAGGCAGCCGCGTCGCACTCCACGCAGAGCAGCGCGGCCAGCCCTTCGTCGGGCAACTCGGCGAGGAGCCCGTCAAGGTCCACCTGGCCGAGGATCTCGTGCGTGTAGCGCTCCACGTACTCGGGCGCGAGCAGCTGGCGTGAGCGCTTGCCGACGCCGAGCCGGTCGTCCTCACGGTATTGCAGCTGTCGCAGCTCGGTGGTGGGTGCGAGCTCCTTGTGATGGACATACGCGATCCCCGCTGCGGCGAGCGACGCCTGCAGCCGACGCGAGTTCGCCCAGGCGAACTGGCTGCCGCGCACGCCCCGGCGCTGGCGTACGTCGACGAGCAGGCGCACGTCGGCATCGCGGAGCGTCTTGATGAACGTCTCATGGGTGAAGCAGTACACACCGATCGTGGCGATTCTGGGCATCGGGCAATCCTGTCACCCGTCGTCCCGTGCGCGGCCCTCCGACGGGTTGGCCACTGGCCAACTTCCGTCCATGGCCAGGGCGCCTGGTTCAAGTCGTGTGCCCCAGCGGCCGACGTCGATCCTGGACCGTGTGAACATGAAACGCTCACAGCTGCTTGCCCCCGTGGTAGTGCTGATCTTGACGATCAGTGCGATTGCCGCCGTGTGGCTGCTGGTGGGGCGTGACAATTCCAGCCGTGATGCGGAGCTGCAGGTCAGCGCGATGAAACTGTCAGCGGCTGACTTTCTCGCCGCTCCGTTCAGCGCCGATCCGACGACCGGCGGCTCCCCCGCAGACAGCAGAACCAGAATCTCAGTCGACGAGGCGTCGATCTCGCGGGGTCTGGCGGACCAGTCTCCGGTCGGGGTCCCGGGCAGCCTGCTGAGGTCCGGGCGCGCCGATCTGACCGCCGTCGACGCGGCTGTGGCGAGCATCTATCGCGTCGCCGTGCAGAAGGGGGGCCTCGCCGCTGCAGGACCCCTCGTGCCCAAGCTGAACCGGCTCTTGATCGTTCGCACCGCTGCCCTCTCAGGCGTACTGGCCGAGATCAGCCGAACGGACGCCGACCGTGCCGTGACTGCTCGCACGCAGACCAAGTTCGGCGCTGCGGCCGCGCTGCTGCTGCTGCTGACGGCGTTTGCGTTCTTCTATTTCCGCTCGGTGTCCGCCCGCAAGGCGGTTGAGCGCCTGGCCTGGGAAAACCACGCTCTCCTGACCGAGAGCCGCGACGAGGCGAAAACCGACGCCCTGACCAGCCTCGGCAACCGTCGGGCCCTGACCCACGATCTGGCGCTCGCGTTCGCGGAGCCGGCCGGGCCTCACGAACTGCTCCTGATCATGTTGGACCTCGATGGCTTCAAGCGGTACAACGACACCTTCGGCCACGCTGCCGGAGATTCTCTGCTCGAGCGCCTGGGCAGCCGGCTCGCCGCGGCGACCGAGCGAGCGGGCTCCGCCTATCGAATGGGGGGCGATGAGTTCTGCGTACTGGCCCGCTGCAGCCCGGAGGCCGCGGAGGAACTGCTGTTCCGCCTGAGCACCGCGCTGGAGGAACGGGGCGAGGGCTGGGATGTCGGGTGCTCCCAAGGCGCCGCGTGGATGCCCTCCGAAGCCGCCACCGAAACCCTCGCGCTGAACCTGGCGGACGAGCGTATGTACGCCGACAAGGCGGGCCGCTCGTCATCGAGTCGGAGTGGCTCATCAGCGAGCCGGCAGGTGACCGATGCGCTGTTGCAGGTGATCACCGAGCAGGACAGCCATCTCGATGAGCACGTCGAGCGTGTCGCGGCGCTGTCGGGCGCGGTCGCCGAAGCGCTCGGCCAGCCCGAGCACGAGGTCCAGCGGATCCGCGTGGCAGCGAAGTTGCACGATGTGGGCAAGACGGCCATCCCGGCGACGATCCTCGACAAGCCGGGCCCCCTCGACGAGCGAGAGTGGGAGTTCATGCGCCGTCACCCGCTGATCGGCGAGCGGATCGTGATGGCCGCCCCGGCGCTGGCGAACACCGCATCGCTGATCCGCTCGAGCCATGAGCGAATCGACGGACGCGGATATCCCGATGGCCTGGCCGGCGAGAAGATCCCCCTCGGCTCGCGGATCATCGCCGTCTGCGACACCTTCGACGCGCTGACATCCGACCGCAGCTACCGCCCGCGCGTTGGCGCGGACGAGGCGTTACAGGAACTCGAGCGCCACGCCGGTAGCCAGTTCGATGCGGCCGTCGTTGCCGCGTTCTGCGCCGAGGTCAGGCGCGACCCCGGCACGATCGGCGCGCCGGCGGTGAGAGTCCCGGTTTGAACCTCCCCCCAGAACCCGGATAAGGTGAGCCGGATGGCCGAGATCATGGGCGAATATGACGAGCGGTTCCGCGGCGTGGCCGAGGCGCTCTCCCGCAACCTCGACCAGGGGCTTGATATCGGCGCCTCCGCGGCCGTGGTGCTGGACGGACAGCCGGTGGTTGACATCTGGGGCGGGTACAAGGACTCGGCGGGAACCGAGCCGTGGGAGCGCGACACGATCGTCAACGTGTTCTCGACGACCAAGACGATGACCACGCTGTGCGCACTGATCCTCGCCGATCGCGGTGAGCTGGACTTCCACGCACCGGTGGTTCGGTACTGGCCGGAGTTCGGGGCGGCCGGCAAGCAGGAGATCGAGGTGCGCGAGCTGCTCGGCCATACCTCCGGCCTCTCCGGCTGGGACACGGCGCTGGCTCCCGAGGATCTCGCCGACTGGGATCGGTGCACGGCGCTGCTCGCCGCCCAGGCGCCCTGGTGGAAGCACGGCACCGCATCCGGCTATCACGCGATCACCCAGGGCTACCTCATCGGCGAGCTCGTGCGCCGCATCACCGGTCAGTCGATCGGCCACTTCTTCAGGGACACCGTCGCCACTCCACTCGGTGCAGACTTCTTCATTGGCGTGCCTCCGGAAGCCGACGCGCGCGTGGCGCCGCTGATTCCTCCGCCTGCGGCCAACACCCTCGAGATGGGGTTGCCCGAGATCGGGGTTCGCACGCTGTCCAACCCTCCGGTCACCGGCGACACGTCCGCCGAGCTGTGGTGGCGACGCGCCGAGATCCCGGCCGCCAACGGCCACGGCAATGCCCGGTCCGTTGCTGCGATCCAATCGGTCATCGCCTGCGGTGGGGAAGCCCGTGGCACACGGCTGCTCTCAGCGCAGGGTGTGGAGGCGATCTTCGAAGAGCAGTCAAATGGACGCGATCTGGTGCTGGACCTGCCCCTGCGGTTCGGCATGGGCTTCGGACTGGCCAGCGAGACGATGCCGATGGGTCCGCGCTCCTGCGGGTGGGGCGGATACGGCGGCTCGCTGGTGTTCAACGACCTCGGAGCGCGCGTCACGATCGCTTACGTGATGAACCGGATGGAGGCGGGCGTCGTGGGCGACCAGCGTGGGGCGTCGATCGCCATCGCGGCCGCGGTAGGCGTAGCTGCGGCGCTCGGGTAAGCCCGCGCCCATCGCCCACCCCCCGGCCGCTGGCCGCCGGCCGCCGGCCGCGGGCCGCGGGCCGTCACCAGATGGGTTCCCACGAGTCTTGAGCAGCCTGGCTCTGGCGGACGATCGCGTGTGACGAGTGCCGGCGCGGTCTGAAATGCACCGCTTGGGGTGTCTGACCGGTCGGTTCGGCGCGCTGGAGGTCGAGACACCCCGGATGGTCTCTACAAGGTCAGACTTCTGACCAATTCGCCTGTATAACGTCCCAACCGAGCCCCCGAAAAAATCGATCGGGATGATCCACAGCTGGGGGCTGGGGAACGACCCAACCGCCGAGAACGAGGCCTCCGTTGGGACGTTTTACAGCCGCCGGGACGGGATGGGGAAGCTGCCGTTCAGCCCAATCGATTTTGCGAGCCCGCCGAGCGGTTAGAACGCGCGCTTGATGAAACTGACCTGCGCTTTGCGGTTGCCGGTGAGCTTCGCGTTGGCGATCCCGACGTCATGGACAATGCCGTGGTGGACCTCGATGATGCCGGTTGTCGAGCCCTCGCGCGCGAAGTACCAGCTGCTGGCGCCGACGTGAATCACCGCGCCGGTGTGCAGCCGTTTGGCGGCTGCGCGGAGGGTGGCTCCTGGACGAATACCGCGCAATGCGAAAATCGGGTCCGCGCTGATGGCCACGACGACCCGGCCTCGCAACTTAGCTCGCGCGCTGGAGGAGAGCGTGGTCAGGAGTCGGTTTGAGGCGTAGCCGACACTCACGCCGGTTGGGGTAAGGCAGAAGACGTCTTCGAAGCGGCTGCTGTGACGAGAGCTCAGCTGATACCGCTGGCGGGCCTGCGCGCGTGTCATGCCGAGCGCCACCCGTCCCAGCGTCGCGCCCTGCAGCCGGCCTGTGGCGCGCGGGCAACCGTTCGCCGTGGGGGCCGCGCCGCTCGCCGTCAGCACCGTGTACTTGATCGTCGTGGTTGCGGTCCGGCCGTCGCTGGTCACCGCGGTGACCGTATAGCTGTGCACGCCTGGGGTCTTGGTATCGAGTAATCCCGGGCTGCCTGAGGCACCGTTTGAATCCGTGCACGCGCTGATTCCCGGCGCATCAGGCGGGTCGGTACAGGAGAAGCTGGTGCCCACCGGCTGGTGCAGGCGGTATGTCCCGCCAGCAGCGGGTGAATTGATTGCCACGGCCGGTGGTCCGAACGAGAACATCGACAGTGTGCTGTCGGACTGATTCGCGATCGCGATCAGCCCGCGCGGGCTGATCGCCAGTGCGTCCGGCGCGGCCCCGGTGGCGTATGGGGAGCCTGCGACCTCGCTCAGCGCGCCGCCCGCTGAGACCGAGAACACCGACGAGGTGTTGTCGCCCTCGTTGGCGGTGGCGAGCAGCCGACCGTCCGGGCTGAATGCCGCCCAGTCCGGGCTGTTTCCGGTGGCGAACGGGGAGCCGGCCACTTGGCTCAGCGCGCCGCTCGGTGAGACCGAGAACATCGACATCGTGTTGTCGGCCGGGTTCGCCGTCGTCAGCAGGCCGCCGCTCGGGCTGAACGCCACCGTGACCGGATCGGTCCCGGTCGCGAACGGTGAGCCCGGGTTGACCTCGGTCAGCTGGCCGGTGGTGGCGGAGACGACGAACATCGACACGGTGTTGTCGTTGTCATTGGCGGTCGCCAGCAGCCCACCATCTGGACTGAAGGCAACCGACACCGGATCGCTGCCGGTCGCGAACGGTGAGCCCGCGACCTCGCTCAGTCCGCCGGTCGGTGAGACCGCAAACATCGACACGGTGTCATCGTTGTCATTGCCGATCGCCAGGAGGCCGCCGCTGGGGTCGAACGCGACTGCGATCGGGTCGCTGCCGGTCGCCACCGGAGATCCGATCTGGGTCAGAGTGCCGGTCGGTGAGACCGAGAACATCGACAGCGTGTCGTCTCCCTCGTTGGCGGCGGCCAGCAGTGCGCCGTTCGGACTGAAGGCAACCGCGACCGGGTCGTTGCCGGTCGGCACCGGTGAACCGGGGACCTCGCTCAGGGCGCCGCCCGATGAGACCGAGAACACCGACAGGTTGTCGCCTGCGCCGGAATTGGCGCTCACGAGCAGGCCGCCGTCCGGGCTGAAGGCAACCGCCTCGGGGCCGTTGCCGGTGACGAACGGGGAGCCTGACACCTCGGTGAACACGGGCGCTGGTGCAGCCGTCGCCAGCGGAGCGCCGAACAGACAACACACGCCAGCCACCACGCCGACGAAGGCAGCCCGCCGCGACCGGCGGGCGCGCAGGCGCGCAGGCGGCTCGGGACCAGAGACCGGGCTCAACGGTCGGGGCCGACGCGCTTGACGCTAAGGCGCGTTCGCGTGGTCTGGGCGCGCGGTTCCGCCGCGCGCCCGAGTGTCCCGTGTAGCCTCACCCACCCTGTATCGACAAGAACGCACCAGCACTAAAGTCCGACCGGCGATCCCTCGTCAGAGGTTGATCGCCACGTACTTGGTCTCGAGGTACTCCTCGATTCCCTCCGGGCCACCTTCGCGACCGAAGCCCGATTGCTTGACGCCGCCGAACGGGGCGGCGGGGTTGGAGACGATGCCCTGGTTAAGCCCGACCATGCCCGTGTCCAGCTTCTCGATGACGCGCAGGGCGCGCTTGAAGTCGCTGGTGTAGACGTAGGCGACGAGCCCGTACTCGGTGTCGTTGGCGGCGGCGATCGCCTCGTCCTCGTCGGTGAAGCCCTTCACCGGTGCGACCGGGCCGAAGATCTCCTCCTTCAGCAGTTCGGCATCGTCGGGGACGTCGGCGAGGACGGTTGGATCGTAGAAGTAGCCGGCGCCGTCACGGGCGTGACCACCGACGAGCGCGTGGGCCCCCCGGGCGACGGCGTCGTCCACCAGTTGCGCGACCTTGCTTCGCTGCGTGCCGTCGATCAGCGGACCGACCTGGATGCCGTCCTCGGTACCCCGTCCGACCGGCATCGCGCCGAGCTTTCCGGCCAGTTTCTCGGCGAATTCGCCGGCCACCGACGCCGGCGACATGAAAGCGGTTGGCGGCCGTGCAGGCCTCGCCGATGTTGCGCATCTTGGCGATCACCGCACCCTGTACCGCCGCGTCGACGTCGGCGTCGTCGAACACGATGAATGGCGCGTTGCCGCCGAGTTCCATGGAGAGCCTGAGCAGGTTCTCCGATGCCTGCTGCATCAGCCTGCGACCGACTTCGGTCGAGCCCGTGAAGGAGAGCTTGCGCAGCCGAGGATCGGAGATCAGAGGACCCGTCGCCTCGCTCGACGAGGATGCGGTGATCAGGTTCAGCACACCCTCGGGAAGGCCCGCCTCCTCCAGGATCTTCACCAGCATCAGCATCGACAGTGGCGTCTGCTGGGCCGGCTTGACGACCATCGTGCAGCCGGCCGCGATCGCCGGGCCGATCTTGCGCGTGCCCATCGCGAGCGGGAAGTTCCATGGTGTGATCAACAGGCATGGGCCGACCGGCTGCTTCATCGTCAGCAACCGTCCCTGACCGTTGGGCGACACGCCGTAGCGACCTTCGATCCTCACCGCCTGCTCGGAGAACCAGCGCAGGAACTCGGCGCCGTAGGCGATCTCCGCCCGTGACTCCGTCAGTGGCTTGCCCATCTCAAGCGTCATCAGCAGAGCAAGCTCTTCCTGGTTGTCGATGATGGCCTGAAACGCGCGACGCAGGATCTCTCCGCGCTCGCGCGGGGGATGCGTTGCGAACGCGGGACCGGCGGCGACGGCGGCGTCGAGCGCTGCCCGTGCGTCATCGACGGAAGCGTCCGCCACATCGCACAGCGTCTCACCCGTGGACGGGTCCTCGACGCCGAGCGTCCCCTTCGCTCCGTCCCGCCACTCGCCGCCGATGTACAGCTGCTTCGGGACCTGATCGAGGACCTGCTGTTCTTGGGATGCCGTGATCGTTGTCATGCGTGCAACCTACCCGACGCTCGTTGTTGGTCAACGGGGATACGCTACGCCGAGTGATGCGGCTGACCCTCGGCATCGTTGCTGCGGCCGCACTCGCGCTCGCCGGCTGCGGATCCAGCACCACGAGGACGATCACCGTCCCGAGCCCTTCGACCTCGACGTCGAGCAGTGCAGCGACGGCCGGCTTCACCACGATCACATCGCCGCCGTCGACCACCGCCGGCTCGTCAACCACGTCCACCGCCCAGACCGCGACCTCGACGATTCCGGCAACCACGACGTCCGCCGCCCCGACGGCAACCGTTCGGCTGGCGACGTTTCGCAGCCCGTCAGCCAACATCGGATGCGACATCGCCGACGGCGTGGCGCGCTGCGACATCCGCCGGCGCAGCTGGTCGCCGCCGCGACACCCGGCGTCCTGTCCGTCTGAGGTGGACTTCGGCCAGGGGCTTCAGGTGGGAACGTCCGGCCTCGGTGGCTTCGTGTGCGCCGGGGATACCGCGCTCGATCCGAGCGCGCCGGCGCTCGCCTACGGTGCTGACTCCCACGTCGGATCGTTCACATGCGCCAGCCGCACGAACGGGATGACGTGCACGAACGCCAAGGGTCACGGCTTCTTCATCACCTCGGAGTTCTACCGCCTGTTCTGAGCGCCCAAGGGTGGCCGTTGAGTCCGCCGGTCCGTCGAGTCCGCCGGTCCTGAGTCCGCCGGTCCGTTGAATCCGCCCGTCCGTTGAGACCGCGCGTCCACGATTTCTGGACGAAATCGGGGTCTGAATCACGCTGAAGACGAGGCGCGCCGATCCACAGAGCAGTGCGATCTCTCTCACACGAGTCAGCCCGATCGATCCGACGACGCACCACCGGGCTCCTGCTCGCCGCGCTGGTCGTGATCGCCGGACTGACGCTGACACGAACATCGATTGCTCTGGCGAGCCAGCCCGTTGCGCACGCCACGAACGAGGCGCAGCAGTGCGCGGAGCCGTACCCCGCACAGCGCGACCCGTCAAACCCGCTCGACCTCCCGACGGCTCCGGGCGCCAACCCGCTCACCGGCGCCCACTTCTTCATCTCCGGCCCGGCGCACGGGTCGGCTGCCGGCTCAATCGCAACGCTGCTCGGGCTCAACATCAAGACGATTCCCGACAGTGAATCGTGGGCGGCGTTTGACCGGCAGCTCTCCTCCGGGCCGTTGGCGGCCCGGCTGGCCGCCAACCCGGGACTCGCCCACCAGGTCGCGGAGCTCGCCAAGATCGCCGGCCAGCCCGAGGCGCAACGGTTCAGCATCTACTCCGAGGGCGGCGGACCCGGGGCGATCTTCGGCCAGGCGGAGAAGATCTTCTGCCACAACATGACCGCCGACCCGGGATCGATCCCGATCATCAACACGTACTTCCTGCACCCCGCCCTCGGCGGCTGCCCAACGGCCCAGCAGGTGCGCGCCTACGGCCCCACCTTCAGGCGCCGCGTCGACGAGATGGCGGCGGCGACCGGGAGGCGGCCCGCCGTCTACCTGCTCGAGCTCGACGCGATCGGCTCCTCCAGCTGCATCAGCAAGATCGGGTCGATGCCGGAGTGGGAAGCCGACCTGCGCTACGAGATGAACGCGATGGAGGCGCTCCCCCACACGGTCGTCTACGTCGAGGGTGGGTACTCGGACTCCAACTCGGTCGCCTACACCGCCAGGATCCTCAACGCGATCGGCGTCAACAAGATCCGCGGCTTCTTCACCAACGACACCCACGAAAACTGGACGATCAACGAGGTCCGGTGGGCGCAGAAGATCTCCAAGCTGACCCACGGCGCACACTTCATCGTGAACACCGCCGCGAACGGCAACGGACCCAAGGTCAACCGGAACCGCGTCAAGTACGGAAACGACGATCTGTGTAACCCGCCCGACCGGTCGCTCGGGCCGATGGACACCACGACGACCGGCTCCCGGGACGTCGACGCGTTCCTCTGGACCCATCCGCCCGGTAACAGCAGCGGCAGCTGCGCCGGCGGTCCGGCGAGCGGCACCTTCTGGGCCGCCTACGCGGTCGGCCTGGCTGCTCGCGCCAAGCAGCAGCTCGGCCCCGGCTTTCCGGCCCGGCGCTACTGACCAACTCCCTCGAGCTCAGGACGAGGCACACCAACCCGGGCGCTATGTCGGTCGAGCTCGGCGTCGGGGTCCACCGGGACCAACGGCTTGGGTCTGCCGATCCAGAAGCCCTGCGCGTAGTCGACGCTCAGCTGCTCGAGGAGCTCCAGCGTTTCCTCGTTCTCGACGCCTTCGGCGACCGTCTTGCGCCCAAAGCCCTGAGCGAGATTGACGATCGCTTTCACGACATGCTGGCTCTCGGGGTTGACGGTGAGGTCGCTGACGAACTCGACGTCGATCTTGAGCTGCTCGCACGGTAGCCGTTTGAGGTAGGTGAGACCCCCAAAGCCGGTTCCGAAGTCGTCCAGCGCGATCCGCACGCCCAGTGCCGCCAGCTGGTGCACGAACGCCTCGGCGACCGGCTGGTCGGCCGCGATGGCTGTCTCGGTGATCTCACACACGAGCAGCTGGGGATCGGCGCGGGAATCAGACAGCAGGCGCGCGATCTCGGGGACCAGGTCGCGGTCGCTGAGCGATTGTCCGGACAGGTTGAAGTGGACACTCACCCCGCTGGCCGCCAGCTCTACGGCCTGTGCGACGACCCAGCGGTCGATCTCCCCGATCAGTCCGAAGCGTTCGGCGACGGGCAGCAGCTGTCCCGGTCCGATCACCGTCCCGTCGCGGTCGATCATGCGCAGCAGCAGCTCTTGGGTCACCTGCCGGCGGCTGGGCAGCTCGATCACCGGCTGGGCATAGAGCACGAGCCGGTGCTCGTCGAGCGCGTCCCTGATCCGTCCGACCCAGTGCAGCGACTCCAGCTCACGTCTCCGGTGCTCGTCCTGCGCCTTGCGCAAGCTGATGTCGCTGAACACCACCACCAGCCCTCGGCTGCCGGCGAGCGGTGCGGCGCTGTAGGCGACGGGAATGAGCCCACCGCTCTTGTGCGTAAACACGTCGTCGTCAACGCGGATGTCCGGGCGTCCGACTCGCAGGCTGGTCAGCGGGCAGTCCTCCACCGGAAATACTGAGCCGTCGGCATGCTGGGAGTGCGTCAGCTCGTGCATCGGTTGGCCGATCAGCTCCGCCTCGCTCCAGCCCAGCAGCTCGACGGCGGCCCGGTTCATATAGGTGACTCGACCCTCGCCGTCCAACGCGAACATCCCTTCGGTCATGCTGTCGGTGATCGCCGAGATGAAGCGTTCGCTTGAGGACAACTCGGCCTCGCGGAGCTGCCGGGCCTCCATCAACGCCGTCGCGCTGTCCAGGGCACTGGCCGCGTAGCGCGCGTAGACCTCGAGCAGTTCCCGCTCCTGCGGGAAGAAGGGGCGGCCATCGTCGTTCATGGCCAGAAGGCGGCCGTAGTCGCGCCGGTGCGACGCGATCGGCACGACCAGCCATGAAGCGGGCAGTCCGGCGGGGTCTTCGCTGAGAATGCGATCGGCGTGGGCAGCAGCCTCGTGCGGTTCGAACCCTTTGTGATGGCGGTGCATCTCGCCCTCGGGCGTCGCGCGGACCGCCAGCAAGTAACGAGGTGCACGAACCTCGACGGCAGCTCGGTCGGTGATACGGGCCAGGACGTCGGTGAGTTCGTCCGGTCCGATCAGGTCGGACGCGGTCTCGAACATGTTCCGCAACCGCTCCCGCATCGCATCGAGCTGGTCGCGCAGCGCGCTGATCTGACCTGTGGAGTCGCCGTTCGCCGGCTCTTCCGCGACATTCCAGGTGATCCGGTACAGGCAGCTGGCCGCGCCGTAGGACACGCACTCGTTGTGTTCGACGAGCGCCGGCGCCAGGCCGAACAGGGGGGGCGTCGTGGTCAAGAGCCCACACGTCCACGCGCAATGGTCAGGGTGGCGAGGAAAGCCGTCGACCGGCAGCGACCGAATCTCGGCACATCCCGGGCCGGCCGTGACCGTCTCGAATGTGCTGACCGTGCTGAACCTCGCCGAGGCGATTGCCATCTGGCGGTACACCGCCTCAGGTGAGCCCAGTGACCGCAACAGGTCAGCCACGGGCGAGGTGCGCAGCCGTCGCGTCGCGTCCTCGCCGACCGCGCGCGCGAACTGGGGATGGTGTGTGACCCGTCTGCCGGCATCCCACAGCGCGACCGCCTCGTCGTAGGAGATCCAGTTCCCGGTGTCCAGCAGATACGGGAGCGCGCGTGTGCTCCGCGCCAGCCGGAGCGTTTGCTCGACGGCGTCCGCGCCGCCAAAGTCATCCACCCGGGCCAACAATGCGACGGTGAGTGAGCAGGAGAAGTGATTTCCGTGCGATGTCAGGCGCGCGCCATTATGAGCGACAGGCTCCGCCATCCGTTTCGTATCGGCGTCGAGCCGGCGAAACTCAAATCCGCTTGATCGTCGACGATCAGCCCGTGGATGGCGCCGGGGCCGTAACAATGCAGTCGATGACGATCGATCCTGGCGACCTGGAGGTCTGTCTGGCGGTGCTGGCTCGGATTGACGAGCTGCCGGTCGAGCATCCCGATGCCGTCGCGGTGCGACGCGCCACCGCGCGAATCTTCAAGTCGCTGAAGGAACGCCGACGTGCCGAGCGTCGGGCCGCAGTGTCGGCCGCGGACCGCGCCGTGCTCGCGGCGACGGCCACCGCGGCGCCGGGCCGGGTCGACGACGAGACCAACGGCATCCCGCTCGTCTCGGGCGTGGTCGGCGCCCGGGCCGGAACGCTCATCCGGGCACGTCCCTGTTACCAGTGCAAGACCAGGTACACCGAGGTCGACGCCTTCTATCACCAGCTCTGCCCGTCCTGCGCAGCGTTGAACCGACAGCGGCGCGAGGCGCGCACGGACCTGACCGGCCGACGGGCACTGCTGACCGGGGGCCGGGCCAAGATCGGCATGTACATCGCGCTGCGGTTGTTGCGCGACGGCGCGCGGACGACGATCACGACGCGCTTCCCCAAGGACGCGGCGCGCCGCTTCGCCTCGATGCCCGACAGCAGCGAGTGGCGTCGACCGCCTGCACATCGTCGGGGTCGACCTGCGCCAGCCCGGGCCAGGTCGTCGCCCTGGCCGACGCCGTCGCAGCGGATGGCCCGCTCGACATCCTGATCAACAACGCGGCCCAGACCGTCCGTCGCTCGTCCGACGCGTATGCGCTGCTGGTCGCCGGCGAGGCCGACGCGCTGCCGAGCGCTCCGCACGTCCGGAGCTCGGGGCTGCGCAGCCGAGCGCGCTGCACGTCCGTGAGCTCGGCGCAGCGCACGACCGACATCCGGTCACCACGCTCGCGCTGGCCGCGCGCGCCACCGCGATCGACGCCGCCGGTCTGGCCCCCGACGAGGTCGATCACAACAGTTGGACGCAGCGGGTCGACGAGGTCGATCCCGTCGAACTGCTCGAGGTCCTGCTCTGCAACACGACGGCGCCATTCATTCTCATCAGCCGGCTGCGAGCGTCGCTGGCGGCGTCAGCTGCGCGCCGCACGTACATCGTCAACGTGTCGGCGATGGAAGGCAGCTTCAGCCGTGGTTACAAAGGCCCCGGCCATCCGCATACGAACATGGCCAAGGCGGCCTTGAACATGCTCACGCGGACCAGCGCGCGAGAGTTGCTGGAGGCCGACGAGATCCTCATGACCAGCGTCGACACGGGCTGGATCACCGACGAGCGCCCGCACACCACCAAGTTGCGACTCGCCGACGAGGGCTTCCACGCCCCACTTGACCTGTCCGACGGCGCGGCCCGCGTCTACGACCCGATCGTGCGAGGCGAGGCGGGCGAGGATGTCCACGGTGTCTTCCTCAAGGACTACGCGCCCGCAAACTGGTAGGCGCCGGGCCTACCGGCATGTATCAGATCCCAAACCACGTCGCGCCCATCGGATGTGGGAGATCACGCATGAGGGGCGTGCGTGATTTCCCAAATCGACTGCGGCGTCCTCGGTTTGGGACATCGTGCAGGTCACGCCAAGAACGACCCGCGTGACCCGGTCACGCGGGTCAGGGCCGATCGAAGCGCTCGCGGGCGCGATCCACTTTTGGGCGGGCGTCGCAGCCGTCGAGGTGGTCGTTGACGAGCCCCATCGCCTGCATGAATGCGTACGCGGTGGTCGGCCCGACGAACCGCCACCCACGTCGCTTGAGATCCTTGGCCAGCGCCTTCGACTCGGCGCTGAGCCCGAGTGCGGCGAGCCGAGCGCGGTCGAACCGCCCGGTTCGGGCCTCAGGCTCGAAGCCCCACACGTAGTGGGCGAGCGAGCCCTCGGCCTCGACGAGCTCGACCGCCCGGCCGGCGTTGTTGATCACCGCCTCGATCTTCCCCCGGTGGCGCACAATCGCCGCGTCGTCGAGCAGCCGAGCCACGTCACGTTCGCCGAACCGCGCGATCCGCTCGAACTCAAAGTCCGCGAACGCGCGCCTGAAGGCCGGCCGTTTGCGCAGGATCGTCAGCCACGAGAGTCCGGCCTGGAACCCCTCCAGGCTGAGTTTCTCGAACAGTCGCACGTCGTCGGAGACCGGGAAGCCCCATTCGTCGTCGTGGTACGCGCGGTACTCCGGGGCCGAGTTCGCCCACGAGCAGCGCCGCACGCCGTCGTCCCCAAGGACGATTCCGTCTTCGCGTGCGGCTGTCCCGTCTTCGCGTGCGGCTGTCCCGGTTCGCCTGCGACCGTCCTCTGCTCGCCCGCGACCGTCCTGTCCTCGGTCATCTCGCCTCTCCTTCGCGCCGAGCCGTATGTGCACGTGCTCTCGGCCTCCATGGGGAGCTCCACCCCCGAGGCCACCGCCTCAACCCGCGTTAACGGAACCTCGACGGCGGAAGCCGAATTCTCTACGCGACCTTAGCGCCGCGCTTCCTACGATCGTAGACATGGCCGTCCTGGCGACTCGATCGCTTGTCCCCGCGGCGCGTATCCCGCGCGTCGACGGGCCTCTGCGGCGTGTCTGGTCGCGCCTCAACGCTGCGCAGCTCGACGCCCGGCTGGCGACCGGTCAGGATCCGCGGGCCAGCGCGGCGTTTGCCTGCCGCGCTGAACAGCTGGTCTCCGGTCGCTCGCGTCGTCAGCTCGCCGCCGCGGTCGAGCGCGTCTGCCTCAGGCGGCATGAGCGGGCCGCCTTTTCCGCCGCGATCCCGACTGATGGGCAGGCGATCGAACTTGCGCGTCCGGCGCTGGAGCAGCTCGCTCGAGCCCTTCGCTCGGATGAGCCGGTGCAGCCGGGCGGAGTGGCACTCACCAAGGTGCTGTTGACCGACGGGACGAGCGCGTTGTATCGGCCGGCCTACCCCGAAGAGCTGTACGACGTGGTCCGCCGGTCGCTGAGACTGCTCGGTCCCGCCGGGCAGACAACCACACGGGTCGACGGTCGCGACCGCGACTTGGTCATGGAAGACCAGCTCGCCCCGCGCTGAACGCGGGCGCCAGGACAGACATGTCGATCAGCAGCCGGCCACCCAAGCCCGACACCGAGACCCTTCTGAAGGTCAACGGAGACTCAACGATCGCCAAGCCGGCGAAGCGGCGGAGCCTCAACGAGGCCGCGCACAAGCTCGAGCCGCGGGCCGATTATCGGAAGCACACAGTGGAGGACGCGGCTCCGAGCGCCGCGGTGAAGGCGGCGTCCGGGAACGAGCGCGACGTCATCGCGCACGCCAGCCGCGCCGTACTCGCATTGGGCGCGCTTGGCGTCGTGTACGGGGACATCGGCACCAGCCCGCTGTACACCGAGCAGACCATCTTCACCTCGCATGCCGCGGCGGCGCACGCCACGCCGGCCGGCGTCTTCGGCATCGTCTCGTTGATCTTCTGGGCGCTGATGATCGTCGTCTCGATCAAGTACGCGGGCTTCATCATGCGGGCGCACAACCGAGGCGATGGCGGGATCATGGCGCTGACTGCGCTGGTTCAGCGCCACAAGGTCGCCCGTCGGAGTGTGCTGGTCCTGCTGGGTATCTTCGGCGCGTCGTTGTTCTTCGGCGACGGCATGATCACGCCCGCGATCTCGGTGCTCGGCGCTCTACAGGGGTTGCAGGTCGACGCTCCGGCGCTCGGTCACCTGATCGTTCCGCTCTCGCTGCTCATTCTGATTGTGCTCTTCGCGATCCAGCGACGCGGGTCGGGCGCGATCGGATGGCTGTTCGGCCCCGTGCTCGTCGTCTGGTTCCTCGCCATCGGGATTGCTCGGCCTGCGCGAGGTGCTCCGGGATCCGGCGGTGTTCCAAGCGCTGTCGCCGACGTGGGGGGCCCGGTTCCTGGCCGGCCACGGCATGGTCGGCTTCCTGACCCTGGGCGGAGTGGTGCTGGCGGTGACCGGGGCCGAGGCCCTCTACGCCGACCGTGGCCACTTCGGCGCCGCCCCGATCCGCCTCGGCTGGTTCTGGGTCGCCCTGCCCGCGCTGGTCCTCAACTACCTCGGCCAGGGCGTCCTGATCATCCATGACCCCCGAGCCGTGGCCAACCCGTTCTTTCTCATGATTCCGGGCTGGGGCCGATTCCCGATGCTGCTGTTGGCCACCGCGGCCACCATCATCGCCTCCCAAGCGGTCATCTCAGGCTCGTTCTCGGTGGCCAAGCAGGCGGTGCAGCTCGGCTTCCTGCCGCGGCTGAAGATCCAGCAAACCTCCAAGCAGGAGGGTCAGATCTACGTGCCGTTGGTCAACTGGGGACTGTGTCTCGGGGTCTGCGTGCTGGTGCTCGTGTTCCGATCCGCCAACCGGCTCGGGGACATCTACGGTGTGGCGGTCACCGGCACCTTCATCCTCAACACGCTCCTGTTCCTCGCCGTTGCGCGCGCGATGTGGCACACCTCCAAGTGGAAGCTCGCGTTACTGGGGGCCCTGTTCCTGACCGTCGAGATCGCGTTCTTCAGCTCGAACCTCGCCAAGATCGGTCACGGCGCCTGGCTGTCGCTCGCCGTTGGACTGGTGCTGGCCGTCGTGATGGTCACCTGGCGCAAGGGCGCCGAGCTGGTCACGCGCAACCGGACCAAACAGGAAGGACCGCTGCAGGAGTTCCTCGACCAGCTGGCCTCAGCCGACCCGCCGGTCCGCAGAGTGCCGGGCACCGCAATCTTCCTCAGCCCCGGCAAGGACACCACCCCGCTGGCGCTCCGCGCCGAGGTCGAGCACACCCACGCGCTGCACGAGAAGGTCCTGATCGTGACGATCGAGACGATCGGAGTGCCTCACTGCGAGAGGTCTGATCGCTTCACGGTCGAGCGCATGGGTCGCGGCCTGTTCCGGATCTTCCACGTCACCGCGCGGATCGGCTATCAGGATGTACCCAACGTCCCCGAGGCATTGCAACTCTGTCGCAAGCTGGGCCTGCTCGACCGCAACCTCGATCTCGAGCATGCCTCCTACTTCGTCTCGCGCATCACGATCACCCCGACCGACTCCCCGGGAATGCGCCACTGGCGCAAGCAACTGTTCATCACCATGGCCCGGAACGCGGCCAATCCGATCGAGCACTACGGGCTGCCAAACGATCGCACCGTGATCATGGGCTCGCAGGTCGCGCTGTAGCCCGCGTCCGGCGGTGGCCGCCTGGTCGCACGGGTGTTGCGCACCCGGCGCCGGTGGCGGGCTGTCTGTCGCTCGGGCGATCCGCTGGCGATCCGCGCGGATGGCGTCACGGGATCCGTGTTCCGCGTCGCCAGGTGCAGGACCGTTGACCCCGGGCCGTGGCCACGGGCAGTGGGGTTGGTGGTCGCGGGCGATGGGGTTGGTGGTCGCGGGCGATGGGGTTGGTGGTCGCGGGCGATGGGGTTGGTGGTCGCGGGCGATGGGGTTGGTGGTCGCGGGCGATGGGGTTGGCGGACGCGGGCGATGGGGTTGGTGGACGCGGGCGATGGTGCTCCGGTTGGGTGTGGGTGCGCAGAGTGGACCTGGGGCGGCGCGGGCGCGAACAAAAGTGAACCCAACCCCCGTGAATCGGAGGGGTGCTCACGATATGTGTCGCCCAGCGGGCTCTGACACACACACCCCCCGGAAACAGAGGGGGTGAGCGTGATTTGGCCCACTTCGCCCGGCGGGAGCGACCCAGACGCCGAACCTGAGGACATTTCCCCGGTATGTCACGATCCGGTGACACTTTTCGTGGCTCCGGTCACCCGCGGGGGATGAGGAGAACCTGGCGCATCCCACCCGACGACCAACCGCGCTACCCGGCTCCGAACTCCTCACTCCAACCCGCGGAACCTCCTTGAGCAGATCTGCTGGACCAGGGTTGAGCCGGAAGCCCGCCACCATACTCCCGCGGAACGAACTCGAGCCACCCTCCATCTGCCGCTGACGCGGGTTCCGGGGCGCTGGTAGGCTCGATGGTGCGTTACTGAGTCGACCTGGGGGTTGGGCTTTCGCGGTAACCAGAACGTCGTTCCGGCTGAGCGCAGCCCGAGCGAGCCTGACACACCACGCGGCACCGCCGCGTAGGGAGGATTGATCATGTCGACCGATTGGCAGCAGTCCAAGCACTACGTCGATGTCCTCGGCCATCGCATGGCCTACGTCGAGCAGGGCGCAGGCGCGCCGATCGTCCTGCTGCACGGTAATCCCACTTCCTCGTACCTCTGGCGCTCGGTGATCCCCGAGCTGACCGGGAGCGGTTGGTGCATCGCGCCGGATCTGATCGGGATGGGCGACTCGGACAAACTGCCCAGCGAGGACGCCAGGCGCTACACCTTCACGCGTCACCGCGACTTCCTGGACGGCTTCCTCGATGCCCTCGCGGTCAGCGATCGGGTCACTCTGGTCGTCCACGATTGGGGCAGCGCGCTGGGCTTCGACTGGGCCAGGCGCCATCC
The DNA here is from genome assembly GCA_963838535.1 of uncultured Solirubrobacterales bacterium. Lineage (GTDB taxonomy): Bacteria > Actinomycetota > Thermoleophilia > Solirubrobacterales > Solirubrobacteraceae > Palsa-465. The sequence goes on along the minus strand of CAWIRN010000032.1, from coordinate 133,935 downwards.
CGACCAAATCCGCGGGATCGCCTACATGGAGGCAATCGTCGCGCCGATCAACGGCTGGGAGCAGTGGCCAGAGGCGGCACGATCGATCTTCCAGGCCCTGCGCTCCCCGTCCGGCGAGGAGATGATCCTCCAAAGGAACATCTTCGTCGAGCGCATCCTTCCCGCCTCCATGCTGCGCCGGCTCAGCACCGAGGAGATGGACGAATATCGCCGACCGTTCGCCGCCCCTGGCGAGGATCGGCTGCCCACCCTGGTCTGGCCGCGGCAGATACCGGTCGCCGGGGAACCCGCCGACGTCCACGTAATCTGCTCCGATTACGCGCGCTGGCTCAGCGACACACCAGGATTGCCCAAGCTCTTCGTCAACGCCGACCCGGGCACGATCCTCACCGGCGTCCAGCGCGAGTTCTGCCGCACCTGGCCAGACCAAACGGAGGTCACCGTCCCGGGAATCCACTTCATCCAAGAGGACTCTGGTCCACAGATCGGGCGCGCGATCTCGGCCTGGCTCGCAGAGATCACCTGACACGTCTGGCGACCGCCGAGTGGGGGATTCGCGGCCGAGAGCGGCTGACGCGCCGGAGTCGCCTCAAAAATCGCGGCGACCGGCCAGGCGCTCGGAGGCTTGCCCCCGGGTCAGCTGATACACAGCCAGGCGCTGTGGGCCGGGCATGACGAGTTCCACCCCCGGTCCGTGCGGGATCTCGAAGCGCGCCCTGATCTCCACGCCCCTCTCGCCCAACTCCGCGACGCTTGCCTCGAGGTCGGCAACGCGGTAGACGAGCACCGGCTGGTCGCCCTCAAGGTGACCGGCGAGGAGCACTGCCGGTGGGTTCGGGCTCACGTTGACCATCGCCACCCTCGTCCCGAACGCCTCGATCGCGAACACGAGTTCGGCGCCGATCTTCTCCACAAAGCGCGAAACATCGGCTGCGACATCTCGGCTGGGCAGGTAGACGAAGTCAAGCTCTGCGAACACGGACGGAAGGCTACGGGTGGACGTCCCCTCGACCGGTGCGGAGCTAGCGTGGCGCTGGTGGGGAGCGGAGCAGCGCCTTGAGATCCGCGAGCGGCCCGAGGTGCGCGAGCTTGTCCGGATTGACGATCGAATTCACGGTCTGGATCTGTCCCGCGGCGATCTCAAGTGTCCACACCGCGATCAGCCGATCGTCGCCGTCGAGGAGCAGAGCTCCGGGCGCCTGGTTCACCTCGACCGGGCGGATCGACGCTCCCGGAATCCGCGCGCCGACCTTGACCCAGTTCAGCAGCGCCCGCGCGACGCGGTTGCGGCCGCTGAGCGATCGGGCCAGCGCCGGAACCTTGCCGCCGCCGTCGCCGGTCAGCATCACGTCGTGGGCCAGCAACGCCTCGAGCCCGGCGAGGTCGCCCTCCCGCGCGGCGGCGAAGAATCGGCGCGCGAGCTCGTCGTGTTGCTGGCGGGAGGTCTCGAACCGCGGGCGGCGCTGTCCGACCTGGTGTCGCGCGCGCGCGGCGAGCTGTCGGACGTTGTCCTCACGCTTGCCGACGATGGCGGCGATCTGCTCGTAGCCGTAGTCGAACACATCGCGCAACAGCAGCACGGCACGTTGCTCGGGCGACAAGCTCTCAAGCAGCACGAGCATCGCCATCGACAGCGAGTCGGCGAGCTCGGCGGATCGCGCCGGGTCGTCCGTACTGTCGGTCAGGATCGGCTCCGGGAGCCACTCGCCCACGTACCGTTCGCGACGCGCCCGCGCGGAGCGCAGCTCGTCGATGGCCAGCCGGGTGGTCACGGTCGTCACGAACGCACGCGGCGACTCGATCTGCTGGCCGTCCACGAGCGCGCGATGGACCCGCAGCAACGCCTCCTGGACCACATCCTCGGCCTCGGCCACGCTGCCGAGCATCCGATAGGCGATCGCAAAGGACACCGGCTGCAGGTCGTCAATGAGCAGCTCGACGGTATTCATGCGGCGAACCCCTGCCGCCAGCTCGGGTGGCGGGGTGCCCAGCCGAGCTCGCGCTTTGCCTTGGCATTCGAGGCTCCTCGCACCTCGGTCATCATCACCGCGCCGGCTTCTCCTGCGAGCAGCCGACCGAGAAATCGCGGTACTCGCCATGGCTTCGGGGCCCCGAGCTGCTCTGCCAGCGCCGGCAGCCAGTCAGCGACCGCGGCCGGATCGTCGTCGACCACGTTGTAGATCCCGCGGTGGCCGTGCTCGATCGCCGCGACTGTCGCTTCCGCCGCGTCCGCGATATGGATGAACGACCACACGCCGGCGCCGTTGCCGACCACCGGGAACTTACGCTTGCGCACCATCTCGAACTGCTCGCCGCCCGGCGACATCGACGTGCCGGGACCGTAGAACGCGCCGTAGCGAAGCACGATTCCCTCGGTCCAATCGGCCTCGGTGACCGCGGCTTCGAGGTGGCGAATCGCCGCCAGCGATTCCCGCATCTCGCGCGCGGGCGACGGATCCAGCGGGTCGTGTTCGCTCTTGACCAGCCCACCGGTCCGTGCGTATGGCCAGCTCGTATAGCTCTGGGCGACGAATCGCCGTACCCCGACCGCGCGCCCGGCAGCCAGCAGATGGTCGGTGCCTTCCGTTCTCAGGCGGTTCGTCAGCGCGAAATCGGCGTCGAAATGGCGGGTGTCGAGCCCAGCGATCGCGGTCAGTTCATGGGCGATCACCTCGGGCTCGGCAGCGGCGACGGCAGCGGCGACCTGGTCGGGATCGAGCGCGTCAGCCACCACCGCGCCGGCCCCGAGCTCGTACAGCCCCGCCCGCTTGGACTCGCTCCGAGTCATCCCCGTCACCTCGTGACCCGCGCCCACCAGCCGCGGCACGAGCTGCTGACCCATCACTCCCGATGCGCCGGCAACAAACACTTTCATTCTCGGCTCCTTTCATCAATGGCACAACCCCCTGACGAGGTAGCCGGCGGAGCTGTGACACTCCGACCGTCCGATCACGAAACCAATCCGCCGCAGCGGCTTGACGTTCATTCATACCCGATTGGCGCCCGACCATCACGGGGCTGCCGCTCGTCCCAGAACGGACTCGAGTATCGGCGCGCGAGGAGGCCCCATGAGCTCGCCTGCGCCGCTCCCCGTTCGAGGTTAGGCTGATGCGGGACATGGGCGGTAGGCGGACCGAGGTCGCGCGAGCCGCGCCGGATCGGCTCTCCGCGCTCGCCCCGGTATTCGGGCGCGCGTTCGTCGACGAGCCGATGATGCGCTGGCCGATGGGTGAGCAGGGCGACCTCGTGGCTCGTTTCACGAGCAGCTTTACCTATTTCCTGGAGGAGGTGATCGGGCTTGGGCTCGTGTGGGAGGCGGGCCTCGCAGACGGGGCCGCGGTGTGGGTCCCGCCGGACCGCCGGTCACTGGCCTGGCAGGACCACCCGTGGAACCAGGCGCGAATCAACGCGCTGACCGACGACGGCGGGCGCCGCTACGACGCGTTCTGGGACTGGGTCGACTCGCGCAGCCCCAACGAGCCGCTGTGGCAGTTGGACTCCATCGCCGTCGAGCCGGCGGTGCAGGGCAGAGGGGTCGGGGCAGCCCTGATCGCGGCCGGGTTGGGGCGAGCAGGGGCCGACGGAACCGGCGCGTTTCTCTCCACCGGCACCCCCCGGAACGTCTCCATCTATGGGCGCTGCGGCTTCCGCGTGGTCGAGGACCTCGATGCGCCCGGCGGCGGCCCTCATATCTGGTTCATGCGTTGGGACCCCTGAAGCTCACATGCCCAATCCGGGCACCGGGCTCATGGCCCACCCCGACTGTGATCGGCTCGGGTTCGGCGTCGACGACGGCTCGGTGGCCCGCACTGCCAGAATCGCGGTCGATGGGCCAGATTCAGTTCACAGCCACGCTCGTGCCGCGCGGACCGGCCGCGGCGATCGTGCTCGACGAGGAGCAGGTGGCAGCGGTGGGAGAGGGCGCCAAGCGCTTCCCGGTCCGCGCAACGGTCAACGGCTACACGTGGCGCACCAGTGTCTCGCGGATGCGCGGCGAGTTCCTCTTGGGCTTGAGCCGCGAGGTGCGGGACGGGGCGGGTGTCAAGGCCGGAGACTCCGTACAGGTCGAGCTCGGGCTCGACACCGCTCCACGGGACGTGGAGGTACCGAAACCGCTCGCCGCCGCCCTCGAGGCCGATCCGGTGGCGAGCGCCGCATTCGCAGCCTTGGCCTACACCCACCGCAAGGAGTTCGCGCGTTGGATCGACGACGCCAAGCGTGACGAGACCCGCCAAAGACGGGTCGCGCAGGCGCTGCAGATGCTCCGCGAGGGAAAGACACGCAGCTGAGCCCCGGCACCCCGGGCGATCGAGGGCTCCGATCCCCACGCTGGGAGAATCTCCCGGCGATGACCGACAGGATCACGAAGGACACGGTGCTCTGCATGTCGCTGGCCGGCAGGCCGAGCAACATTGGCACGCGGTTTCACAACTACCTGTATGCGGAGCTTGGCCTCGACTACGTCTACAAGGCGTTCACGACGACCGATCTGGCGGCCGCGATCGCCGGGATCCGGGCGCTCGGCATCCGTGGGTGTGGCATCTCGATGCCGTTCAAGGAGGCCTGCGCTCAGTACGTCGACGGGGTGGACGCATCCGCGCAGGCCATCCAGTCGGTGAACACGATCGTCAACACCGATGCCGTCTTGCAGGCGTACAACACCGACTACATCGCCGTGCGAAGCCTGTTGGCCGAGCCCGGGATCTCGACGGCCGACTCGTTCGCGGTCCGTGGCAGCGGAGGCATGGCGAAGGCGGTGGTGGCAGCGCTCAGGGATTCCGGCTTTGGCGCAGGTACGGTGATCGCCCGCAATCCGCAGACCGGAGCAGCGCTGGCCGAGCAGTACGGATACCGCTGGCAGCCCGAGCTCGCCGACAGCCGCCCGCAGCTGCTGATCAACGCCACCCCGGTAGGGATGGGGGTGGGCCCGCAGCGGATGAGCTGTCATTCCCAGCGCGGGCCGTAGAGGCTGCGGCCACCGTCTTCGACGTGGTGGCCGCGCCTGCGCTGACCCCGCTGGTCCGCCTGGCGTTTTCCCTGCAAAAACGGGTGATCACGGGCGCGGAGGTGATCAAGCTCCAAGCGCTGGAGCAGTTTGTCCTCTACACCGGCGTCCGGCCCAGCGACGAACAGGCCCAGCGGGCCTCGGAATTCTCACGCGCTCAGGACCGCGAAGACTGACCGGTGCCGAGACACGCTGGGACGGTCAGGTGAGCGCACGTCGACCGGTGTGGGAGGGCGTCCTGTCTACCGGATTCCGGCGAGACGACGGCCCTACCGTGTAACGTCGCCGCGAATGAGCTTCCGCGACCCGCAGGTCGCTCCCCTCGAACTGGGGGAGCGTGAACTGCGATGAGGCTGGGACGGTTCGTTGCGCTTGGATCGCTGATCGTGGTCGTGGCGGCGGTTGCCGTGATCGTGCTGAACGCTTCGTCGCACTCGGGCTCGCATTCGTCGACGGTATCCACACACCACTCGACGGGGACGACGTCGGCCGCCCGTGCCCAGCCCGGTACGGCGACCGTGCCGATCCTCATCTATCACGTGATCAACGTTCCGCCGTCCGGCAGCTCAGGGCCGAGCTCGCTATACGTGCCCGCTGACGAGTTCTCCAGCCAGATGCAAGCGCTCAAGGCCGCCGGTTGGCATGCGGTGACGCTCGACCAGCTCGAGGCCTACTGGACGCGGGGAGGTTCGCTCGGCTCCGGCAAGCCGATCGTGATCACCTTCGACACCGGCTATGCATCGCAGTACACCAACGCGCTGCCGGTCCTCAAGCAGCTGGGCTGGGTCGGGGTCGAGAACCTCCAGGTCAATGGCCTCTCACCATCGGATGGAGGTCTGACCGATCCTCAGGTTCGCGGCCTGATCGCCGCCGGATGGGAGCTGGGCAGCTCGGGGGTCAGTGGCGTCAACCTGATCTCGCTCGATGCCGGCCATCTCCAATCCGAGGTGGCGACCTCGCGGCAGCTGCTGCGCAGCCGCTACGGCGTCCCCGTGAACTGGTTCAGCTATCCCTTGGGGCAGTACGACTCCGCCGTGATCGCCGCGGTTCGGTCGGCCGGATACGTCGGCGCGACGACCACCGTTCCGGGATGGGCGAGCCCTCAGCAGGATCGCTTCCGCCTGCCGAGGCTGCAGGTGCGTCGGCGGGACCACTTCGACCCAACTCCTGTCTCAGATCGCCGCGGCGAAAGCGCGCCAGCCCCGCCCACTGAGAGCGGCACCGGAACCCCCTGACCGGCCCACAACGGCGGGAGTGACGGGCTAGGTGCGGTGGTGGTCGACGACCTCGACGTTGTTGCCGTCGGGATCGAAGACGAAGGCGGCGTAGTAGCCGGGGTGGTACCAGGGGCGCTCGCCGGGCGCTCCGTTGCTGCGATAGCCGGCGTCGATCGCGACCTGGTGGAACCGCTGGACGTTGAGGTCCTGACTGGCCGGGAAGGCCAGGTGAAGGTTCTCGGTCGGCGCCCCGGGGACGAGCGACAACGAGCCGCTGGTTCCGGCGAACTGGACGTGATCGGCCGCGTCGTATTTCAGCTGAAGGGCAGCATGGGGGGCGATCGTCGCGTAGAAGCGGCGAGCCGCGGCCACGTCGGCCACGCGCAGCCACAGGTGGTCGATGATCCCGTCGCGGCGCAGCGCGCCGTGGTGAACGGCCTCCACGCTGTTGCCGTCGGGATCGAGCAGGAACGCTCCGTAGTAGTCCTCCCGGTACTGGGGTCTCGCGCCCGGCGGTCCGGCGTCGGCGTAACCGGCCCGGGTCCCCGCCTGCCAGAACGCGTCGACCTGTTGGCGGGACGGTGCTCCGAAGCCGATGTGGAGTCGCCGGGTCGGCGGATTGACGTCATTTGCTGCGGTGACCAGGAAATCCTGCCACTGCGACAACGTCTCGTTCCGGCGGGCATCGGCGATCCCGATCGCGCTCAAGACCGTGTCGTAGAACCGGTCGGAGGCGGATCTGTCGCTGACGCGGATCATCACGTGATCGAACACGTCGCCCACACTCTCCAAACCTGCCCGCATGAGCCTACCCCATCACGTGACCAGGTTGTGCAACTCCCAGGTGATCGGTGGCCCCCATACCGGGGTGGCCCCGGCGCGCTCCATGGCGGGCCGAAGCGTCCCGTCCATGAACGCCTTGGCCTCGGCTGCGCGTTCCCATACGTGTATGTCTCGCCAGGTTGAACCATCAGGGCCCACGCCGGCGATGTGTGCCAGGCAACCATCGGGCAGCGCGTCGCTCAACCCGACCTCGGCCGCGACCGCGTCGTATTGCTCCTTTGTCATGTCCGGTGTCTCGGACAGCACGACGATGGCCATCACGTCCTCCTGTTGGGTGTCTCGATCAGCCTGCAATCCGGCCCGGCGACGCTAGCGCGGATCGTCTCCGGCCGCCGCCGCGCGGACCGCCCACCCAGCGCAAGCGCGCCAGCCCGGTTGGGCGACGCGACCGTCCGACCCTGACGGCCGGACGGTCGGGAACCCAATGGCTACCCCTCGGTGAGCAGCAGCATCGTCTCGGGGCGAACGCCGTCGAACTTCATCGCCTCAGCCCCCTCTTCGGACTGCATGACCTTGTCAAAGGCAGCCATGTCGGGGATCTCCACGATCAGCCCAACCCGGTTTGAACCTTCCGGATCACTGAAGGTGCGGATCTTGATTCCCAGACCGGCGAACACTTCCTCTCGCTTCGGTGAACTGAGCCAGTGCTCAACGTCATCTACCTCGTGAAACACAAGTACTGTGGCCATCGTGCCTCGTCTTTCTGTTGCCCGGTCGCGTGTTGTTGGGCAACCGTACCCGGTTTCTCACCGCAGCGGACGAAAGAACTCGCGGATGTCCGCCACGAGCAGGTCGGGCTCCTCCATCGGATGGAAGTGACCGCCGGATGCCATCGTGGTCACACGCTTGAGGTTGTAGTACGTCTCGAGGTAACCCTGCGGCATCGTCATCAGCTCCTGTGGCCATAGCGTGATCGCCGTGGGTGCCTCGACAACGGGCATGCGGTCGTGCGCCGGGGTCCAGGTGGTGTGCTCAGCCTCCCAGTAGTAACGCATCGAGCTGACAGTGCTGTTACTCACCCAATAGAGCATGGTGATCGTCAGCAGTTCATCTTTGGTGAAGTGACTCTCGACGTCGCCGTGGGAGTCACTCCAACTGCGACGACGCTCCAGCAACCATGCACATAATCCGACTGGTGAGTCGTGGAGGGCATAGGCCAGTGTCTGGGGATCGGTGGCCTGCACGACCCAGTGGGCGGTGCCGACGGCCATGCGGGCCTTCGTGTGCCGGAAACGCTCCTTCTCGTCGTCGGCGTATTGGTCCTCGCGAGGCAGACCGGTGACAAACAATGTCATCGGGATCGCCAAACCGAGGTGAACGCCGATCATGTGCTCGGCATATTTGTGACCGAGCTGCTCGGTGACCAGTGCGCCCCAGTCACCGCCCTGGGCGGCGAACCGGTCATAGCCCAGTTCGTCTCGCATCAGCTTGACCCAGAGATCGGCGGTGGCAGCCCATTCGATGCCCGGCTTGGTCAGCGGGACCGAGAACCCAAAGCCGGGCAGCGAAGGCACAACCACGTCGAATGCGTCAGCCGGATCGCCCCCGAAGGATGCCGGGTCGCTCAGCGGCCCGATGACCTTGTGATAGTCCCAGAACGTCCACGGCCAGCCGTGCGAAAGGATCAGCGGCATCGGTTTGGGACCCCGTCCAGGCTCGTGGATGAAGTGGATCGGGATCTCGTCGATCATGGTCCGGTAGTGGTGAACAGCGTTGATCGCCCGCTCCTGCGCGCGCCAGTCATAGCTCGTGCGCCAGTATTCGACCAGCTCTTGCAGGTAGCTACGCTCGGTGCCGTAGCGCCAGTCTGCGTTGTCCACATCAAGCGGCCACTGCGCGCGCTCAAGCCGGTCTTGGAGGTCCTGCAGCTGGCCGTCTGAGACCGCCACCGCAAATGGTTCTCTACTCATCCGCTGCCCTTTCCGTTCGGGACGAAGCTTTGCCGCAGGTTCCCGCACTCTCAGCCGAGACCGAATGGCGGCCCGGGGAGCGGGCGCGCCGGCGCGGGTGACGGCAGCACCCGGGCGATTTGCGCGAACTGGGGCACACCGAGCCCGCTGGCCAGGTCGTAGCCCCGCTTGGCGAAGTGAGCCGGGACCTTCGGGAAGAAGCCATTGTTTCCATGGACCACGTCCCACAGAGCGCTCGGTTGGTGTGCGGCCAGGTAGTAGAAGAGGCCGTCGGCCGGGCCCACCGGCGGCAGGTGGCGACGCTCGAGGTCGGAGCTCAGCACGGCCATCGCCGATGCGACCAGCGGCGCCGCGGCGCTGGTTCCGCCGTCGAGCTCCCAATGGCCGCCGAGCACGATCGCCCAGCCGGGGAATGACGAGGCTGCGGCGGCGACGTCGGGCACGGCGCGGCCGTCGCCGGGCAGCCCGAGCGACTGCTGGAACGGCGGTCGCGGTGAATGCGAGGCGAGGCCGCCGCCGCCGGCTCCGCCTCCCTGGGAGGCCGGCGTCCAGCGCAGGTCGTTCCACACCACCTCGTCGCGGCGCTGGTTGGATGGTGTGAGCGTCAGGCGCGTGCCCCCGACGGCGGTGACGTACGGAGAGGACCCAGGCCAGGCGACGCCGCTGTAGGGCAGGCCGTTACAGCTCGAGCCCCCGTCACCCGCCGAGGCGTAGGTGCCAACCCCGGCCAACCCCAGGCGGACCGCCATTGAGTCCAGCAGGTTCGCGCCCGCGCGAGTGGACGGCGTCACGTCGGGCCCGTTGCCCCGCACGTCGTTCTCACAGATTCCGTAGGAGATCGAGAGGCTGTCGGGCAGGTCAGCAGAGTCCAACACCTGCGCGAGGCCCAGGAACCACTGATCAGAGCCAGACCACGCCTGGGTGAAGATCAGCGACGCCGCCGGCGCCATGCCCCGGGCCAGCGCCAGGTCCTCCTGGGGCTCGAACAGGCCGATCGGCACGGGGAACGTCTCACCGTCGGTGAGCAACGTCCGAGATCTCAGTTTCGGATAGCCGAAGCAGCGAGCGTTGTCGGCGATGTCTCGGGGCGAGGGCGTTTCGGTCAGCCCGAGGATCGCCACCGACGCCCCGGCTCCACTGCCCAGCTCGTCGATGCCGTAGGCGCGCCGTACCTGCGCGTAGCTGAACGCCCCTGTCGCCTTGGCCTGAGCACAGCCACGCGTCCAGGTGCCGGTGCGCTTGGGCCCCGGCGATGTCCCGGCCTGTGCGACGTCGGGGACAGCGGCGGCCGGCCGGGCCTTGATCTTGATCTGGCGCAAGAACGAGGTGACCACGTCCCGCACCAGAGGTCGGATGTCCGCCGGCAGCCGCAGCGATCCTTTCGCCCCGTAGGCGTCGACCGGTGGATTGCTGCCCATCCCACTGGTGATCCGAACCTTGAAGACGCGCTCGAAGCGTGCGAGCGACCCGCTCACCCGGGCGAACACGCCGCTCGGGTCGATCTGCGCCGAGAACCCGAGCCGGCGGACCGCGCTCAGGAACTGCGAGCGCACCGCCGGGCTGGCCCCGTAGCGAGCAGCCACTTGCTGCGGGCTGAGAAAGCGACGGTACGTCGGCGAGCCAGGCTGCTGCACGGCGAAGAACGCTGCGCGCGCTTGGGCCTCGGGTCGCTGGAGTCCAAAGAAGAAGGTGATCCGGGGAGACGTGGCGCCCATCGCTGCCGGAACACAGCCGAGTCCGAGCACAGTCACCAATGCCAGGACTCGCCCAAGCCGTCGCATGCGGGCAACATATCGCGCAACGAGTCGCGGCACCGTCACTGCCACGTAAGCTCACCGTGATGCAGCTCACCGATGTCCTGCACGCCGTCGATGCGCACGCTGAGGGTGAGCTCACCCGGGTGGTCGTCGGTGGCCTACCGCCGAGCGCCGGGGTCAGCATGGCGCAGAAGCGGCTCGAGCTGATGGCCGATGATTCGCTGCGACGCTATCTGCTCGGCGAGCCTCACGGTCACCTCTGCCTGCACGCGGTGTGCGTCTATCCGCCCTCTGATCCGGCCGCGGCCGCCGGGCTGGTGATCATGGAGAGCACGGACTATCCGTCGATGTCGGGATCGAACACGATCTGCACCGCAACCGTGCTGCTGGAAACCGGCATGGTGGCGATGGACGAGCCGGAAACCGCGTTCGTGCTCGAGACGCCGGCCGGACTCGTGCCGGTCCGGGCGACGTGCGAAGACGGCCGCTGCGAGCGGGTGCAGTTCGAGAACGTCCCGGCTTACGTCGTCGACCTCGACGTGGCAATTCAGGTTCCCGAACTGGGCGAGGTTGTCGTCGATATCGCGTGGGGAGGCGCGTTCTTCGCCCTCCTCGACGCCGCCGCGGTCGGACTCGAGATCGTGCCCGAGCAGGCTCCGGCGTTGGCGGCGCTCGGGCAGCGCATCACCGCGGCGGTGGCCATGCAGGTGCCGGTCGTTCATCCTGAGCGCCCGGACCTGCACACGGTCACGTTCACGACCTTCACCGGGCCGCCCCGAGCCGGTGGCCACGGACGCAACACGACCGCGATCAACCCCGGGAGACTCGACCGCTCGCCGTGCGGAACCGCGACCTGCGCACGCCTCGCAGTCCTCCACGCGCGCGGCGAGCTCGGCGTCGGCGACGCGTTCGTGCACGAGAGCATCATCTCGACCATGTTCACGGGCCGGATTGAAGGCACGGCAACCGTCGGCACGCGCTCGGCAGTCAGACCGACCATCAGCGGACGTGCCTGGCTGACCGGCACGCACCAGCTCGGCCGGGACCCGCGGGACCCGCTGGGGCGTGGGTTCGGCCTTGGCGACACGTGGCTGCACGCGGGCGCGCAGTGGCCACCCGCGGGCGCGCACTGGCCACCCGCGGGCGCGCAGTGGCCGCCCGCGCCCCCCGACCAGCCTCCAGCCGCGACCGGCAACTAACCACTTCCAGCCGGCGCAGTGAGCAGTTACCAGCCGACGCTGCCGAGGAACGACACGAGGGCTGCGTTCACTTCGGTGGGGCGCTCCTGCTGGACCCAGTGGCCGGCGCCCTCGACCACGACGCTGTCGCGCAGGTCGGTCACCCATCCGTCCATCCGCTCGGAGGGCATGAACCGGCGCACCGGATCGCGCGAGCCGGTGAGGAACAACCCCGGCGGCTCGACCCGGCGACCGGCGAGGTCGGCGGTGAGCTCCCAGGTCCGGTCGAGGTTGCGGTAATAGTTGAGCCCGCCCGTGAAGCCGGTCCGCTCAAACGTCTCGACGTAGATCCGTAGGTCTTCCTCGGTGAGCCACGTCGGAAGGGTCGGTTGCTCGTCTTCCCGCGACCACTGCGCTGTCCACACCTTGCGCGTGGTCAGCGTCCGGCGTACATCGTGCGCGAGCGCCGCGTCGGCGATTCCCGGCTGCTGGAACCAGATCATGTAGAAGTCCTCGCCCAACGCCTTGCGTAACTGTCCCACGGGCGGCCGCCGCGAGCGCGGGATGAACGGGACGCTCAGCCCTGCCACTGCCGCGACGCGCTCTGGGTGGGCGAGCGCAAGCTGCCACACCACCGCGGCCCCCCAATCGTGCCCGACGAACACGGCCCGTTGCTCGCCCAGGGCGTCGAGCAGTCCCAGCATGTCGCCGCACACGGTCGGTATGTCGTACGCGTCGACATCCTCGGGGATCGAGCTCTGCCCGTAGCCCCGCATGTCGGGCGCGACGACGCGATAGCCGGCCTCCGCCAGCGCCGGAAGCTGGTGGCGCCAGGAATACCAGAGCTCCGGAAATCCGTGGCAGAGCACCACCGGTGGCCCGCTCCCCAACTCGGCCACGTGAAGCTCGATCCCGCTGACCGGCAGCTGGCGGTGGTTGACCCGCGCCTCCCGAGGACTCATGTCAGCGCGCGATCATAATCACGTCACCGGGAGGCCGTCCCCGGCGGCCCCTCAGGGAGGCATTCCGCTGCCGGATGCCGACCCGGCACCCTTCCGGGTGCGCGATCACAATCGGCCCGTTCGCCTTTCCCCGCGCACGCGACGCGACCCCCGCGAGCCTGAACCTGCGCCGACACGTACGCCGGCGGGAACCTGGAGTTAGCTCCCCGACCTCCGGCTCAGTTTCTCGAGTTCTGCCGCTCGCTCGGCGATCCGTTCCTCGTCGCTGATCAGCCGCCAGCGACTGGTTCGGCGATCGCCGAAGCGACGGACCTGGCCGCTGCGCTCGAGTTCCCGCAGGAGGTCAAGCACCTGGGCGTAGCGGGCGTTGGAGCGCTTGGCGATCGTGGTCGCGCTCAGTCCATTTTCCGATTCGCGCAGCATCAACTCGAGCTTGCCCAAGAGCAAGACCTGAGTGGGTTGCCGGGACCGCGCCGGCTTGGCTCTCGTCCGACTGCGGGAGGGCCGTGGCCTCGCCTGGCTGGGGGTCTCGGTCGACGCCTCGCGGGCGGCGCCGTCGTTGCCGAGCGCGGTTCGGGCGGTGTCCAGCGCGGTGATCTCGTTCTTCAGCTCGACGATTCGAGCATCGATTGACTCGCTGAGTTGATCTAGGTATGACATTGGGCCCATCCTAATGATTGCCGCCGTGGGCTCTGGACGGCGCTGGGCTGACCAGGTCGGTTGTGGCTACGGTCACTCGCAGCGCCGCCCCGCGTGGCGGACGATCTCGGTCAGGACTGCGCTCACTCGAGCGCAGCGTCGTCGATCTGAACCGGGTATCCGGCCCCCACCCGTAGCGGGGGTGGAGGGTGTCGCACAGGCCACCCCTAGGTGCCCTGTGCGCGGTTCAAGTGGGGGGTTAGGTTGACCGCACACCACTTAACCCGCCGCTTCGTGAAGGAGTCTCATGTTGAACATCGCCCGATCAGGTTTCATCCCCGCTGTAGCCTCCGCACTGCGGAGAGGTCCGAGGATCTGCAAGATGCGCTTGGCGCTGGCGCTCTGTGCGGCGTCGATCGCGCTGGTCGCCGCCGGCTGCGGCAGCTCGACGGACTCGAGCTCGTCGGGTGCCGCGGTCGCGGCGCAGGCGACCTCCACCGTCGCGGTGGCCGCCACCACGGGCGGCGGGTCCGCCACCAACGGCGGCGCGGCGACCGGCGCCGGCGCGACCACCCGGCCGGGGGCGACACTCGCCGTCGGCGAGACCGCGACGGTCCCGTTCCAGAACCCGGATTCCCTCTCCCACGCGGCCCCTCCCTACAAGCTGCGAGTCACCGTCGTCTCGATCACCAAGGCGCCGTTCTCGGATTTCAATGGCATCAAGCTCGACGCCAGCGAGAAGGCGGGCACGCCGTATTACCTCAGGTTCAAGATCACGAACGTCGGCCAGGGTGATCTCGGCTCGATGACCGGTGGGGCGATCTCAGGCGTCGACAACACCGGTCAAGATGCGTCGTCGGTCATCTTCTTCGGTGACTTCCCACCCTGCGAGAACACGGCTGCGCCGAAGCCGTTCACCCACGGTAAGACGTGGAGCACGTGCTACGTGTACCTGGTCCCGGGCGGGATCACCGGTGCGGACTACAACGGATTCGTCCAGAGCTACATCGAGTCGCCGGTCAGGTGGAAGTGACGGCGAGTCGGTTCAGACGTGACATCTCCGGGGGTCGGCGAGAAAGTGTCGCCGACCCCCGACGACGTCCGGGTCGAACTACACCAGACCTTCGTGTAATCGGGTGTCTCCGTCAGAGCGTGCGAGCTGGGTCTTGTGATCGAATGGCGGCTGGGGGGTAAGCACAGCAGCTTCAAGATGGGTCGCGGAACCTCCACTGCGTTTCAACACAACGCCCAGGTGCAGCCCGACGGGACCATCACCACCTTCGACGACGGGGCCGGCCCGCCCCTCACCCACAAGTACTCACGGGCGATCAGGGTCTCCCTGGACCTGAAGCGGAAAACCGCGACGCTGGTCAAGCAGTACAACCATTCGCCGCCGATCTCGGCCGACTTCGAGGGCGGTGTTCAGACGCTTCCCAGCGGCGAGGTGTTCGTCGGCTGGGGACAACAGCCGTACTTCTCTGAGTACGACAGCGCCGGTCGCCAGGACTTCGACGCCCATTTCATCTCCCCGACCTCCAGCTATCGCGCATACCGGCTGCCCTGGAGCGCGCAACCCCCGACGACGCCGGCGGTCGCGGCGGTCCCTCACGCGAACGGATCCGTGACCGTCTACGGCAGCTGGAACGGGGCCGCCGATGTGGCGGGCTGGCGCGTGCTGGCCGGACCGAGCCCGAGCGCGCTGACATCGATCAGAAGCAGCCCCAAGCACCGGTTCGAGTCGGCCATCACGGTGAACAGCGGCCAACCGGACTTCGCCCTGCAGGCGCTCGGCAGCGCGGGACAGGTGCTCGCCACCTCCGCCGTGGCCGCCACACCGGCCCGGATCGCGGTGTACGGCGGCAGCGCCTTCGTCTCGCCGAGCGCCCTGGGTGGCGTACCGGTCAGCTGCCTGGCTGATCATCCGTGCAGCATCGTCATCAGCGTGTCGTCGGGGCGGACGCTGCTCGCTCGCAGCGGACCCCAGCCGCTGGGCGCCCACAGCAGCGGAGTCCTGTACTTCCGCCTGTCCCCGAGCGCTCGCCGGATCCTCGCGCGGGCGCGCAATCACCGTTTGCCGGTGCAGGTCACGGCGCAGGACAGCTCGGGGATCAAGAGCACGACCACTCTCAACCTGATCCCATTTCGGACGTCGGGCACCGGTCCGCCGCGCCGCCTTGCCCCCACCGCCTCACTGCAGGTCCTCGGCGCCACCGATTTCGTGTCCTCCACGGGCGTTGGCGGCGTGCTCGCGTCCTGTCAGTCGGCACAGACCTGCACAGTCACGACAACGCTCTCAGTCGGCGGCACGGTGATCGGTCACACGGGGCCAGAGCGTGTCGGAGCCAACGAGCTCGGGTACCTGATCTTCTCGCTCACGTCACAGGGACGCTCGTTGCTCGCGCACGCGCGCGGCCATCAGCTCGGCGCTCACGTAACGATCTCCCAGGGCGCGACGACCGCGAGCGGCGACATCGCCCTCGTGCCGTTCAGCTGACCCCGCCGGCCCCCCGGGGAGCGCGTGAGCGCGACGGCGCGTGCCGCGTACGGACGCCGTCGCGCTCTGCTGCCGCGGTTACGGTCGTGCTTCGAGCACGATGTTGAACGGTGTTTCTGTGGCTCGGCGAAAACGCGTGAAGCCACCCGCGGTCACGACTTCGCGCAGCCGTGCTTCACCGGCTTGGGCGCCCAGCGCCAGGCCGACCTCTTGGTCGCGTGAGGCGGGGGTGCAGACGAGCGTGGAGGCGCCGTAGAACACCCGGCCGACCGGGTTGAGATTGTCCTCGAGCCGGTCGCCGGCATATGGCTCCACGATCAGCCATGTGCCATCTGGGGCCAGCGTCTCCCGCACGTGCGCGGCGGCGCCGACCGGATCGCCCATGTCGTGCAGGCAGTCGAACATCGCGACGAGGTCGTAGCCGTTGCCTGGGTAGTGCTTGGCGGGCGCGACCTCGAAGCTCACGCGACCGTCCAGTCCGGCCGCCGCAGCCGCCCGTCGCGCGTGCTCGATCGACGCTTCGTGGTAGTCGAAGCCGACGAACTCAGAGCGCGGGAACGTCTGCGCCATGATGATCGTCGACGCTCCATGGCCGCAGCCGATGTCCGCGACCCGTGCCCCGGCTTCGAGTTTGGCCTGGACGCCGTCGAGCGCCGGGATCCAGGCCGAGGTCAGGTTCGCCGAGTAGCCGGGGCGGAAGAACCGCTCGGTGCCGGCGAACAGGTCGTGATCGTGCTCATGCCAGCCGACACCGTGGCCGGTGCAGAACGCCTGTTCGATCTTGGGTGCGTCCTTGATCAGCGCGGCCGCGAGCTGAAACGCGCCGGGCACAAACGCCGGGCTGCCCTCTTGAGCCAGCGCGAGCGCCTGCTCGGGGGTGAGATGGAACAGGTTGGTGTCGGGGTCGTAACTGACGTACCCGCCGGCTGCCTGGTTTGACAGCCACTCGCGGACGTAGCGGGGGTCGGTGTCCGTGCGTGAGGCGAGTGCCTCGGCGCTGACCGGCTCGCCGTCTCCCATCGCTCGGTAGAGCCCGAGGCGGTCGCCGATCACCACCAGCGCGGCGCTGACCGTCGCGCCGAGGTCCCCGACGAAGCGGCCCATGAACTCGTTGAGCTTGGCTTCGTCGATCGTCTGTGTGGTTGACATGTCTGGTTCCCCTCTAGTTGCTCTCGTCCCACGCCTGGACGATCGTCTGGCTGGCGATGGCGCCATCGCGCAACTCGACCACGGTCGCGCACAGCACGTTGGTCCCGTCCGCGTAGCGGCAGGCCACCGTGAAGGCAGCGCCGCGGTCGTCGGAGACGCTGTGCTGCACGGCGTGGGTCATGTCGCGGCCGGTGACGTCTTCGATCCAGCCCTTGATCTGCTCGCGGCCGTGCAGCACGCGCGGGGAGCCCGGCTGGCTGATGCGGTCGGCGATGGTCACCGTCGCATCGGCGGCGTACATCGACAGCTGCGTCGAGGCGTCGCGCTCTTCGGTGGCCCGCGCGAAGCGCTCGAGGTCGAACTTCGTAACGCTGCTGTTGGTGGCGGTGGTGCTCATGGCGCTCTCCTTGGTGGTTGATGTGGTTGCCATGGCGACAAGGTTCCCGGCCCACCGTCCAGCGATCGTCAAACCAGCGTCAAAGCGGGCGGCGGTACGCTTGACGGCGTGCTGCGCCTGCGTCTCCTCGGGGCGCTCGAGGTCGAGCTTGACGGGGCGGTGATCGACTCTCCACCGTCGCAGCGACCCTGGGCGGTGTTCGCATACCTTGCGCTCGCGACCCAACCGGTGTCCCGAGCCGAGCTCGCCGCCCGCTTCTGGCCCGACGTGCTCGACCAGAGCGCCAGGGCGAGCTTACGCAGCGCGGTGTGGGCGCTGCGCCGAGCCCTCGGCGACTGGCTGGTGGTCGACCGCGAGCGCGTGGGACTGCGCGACGACGCGGAGTTGTGGATCGACGCCCGGGAGTTCGCGCGACGCGCGGACGGTGAGTCGCCCGAGGAGGCCTTGGCGTTGTGCCGTGGGGAGCTGTTGGAGGGGATGGAGGACGAGTGGGCGCTGGCAGCGCGCGAGCGTCATCGCGAGCGGGTGATGTCGCTGCTCGAGCGACTCGCCGATGACTGCCAGGACGGCGGCCGGGTTCGCGACGCGATCGAATGGACGCGGCGTCAGGTGCAGATCGACCCGTTCGATGAAGCGGCGCATCGACGGCTCATCTCTCGCCTGGACGCGGTCGGGGATCGCGCCGGGGCGCTGCGCGCATACCGAGCGTTGTCCGAGCGCCTGCGGCGCGAGCTCGGGGTGGCCGCCTCCCCGCAGACGCGCGAGTTGATCGAGCGGGTGCGCGCCGAAGCGCCCGCCGCCGACGGAGCCCCGGCCGCGGCCGCGATTGTGCCCCCCGGGGTGCTGGCGCTGGTGGGCCGCGAGCGGGAGCTGGCGGAGCTGGAGCGTGTGTGGCGCGCCGTGTCGGAGGGGTCCGGCGCGGTGGCTGTGCTGTGTGGCGAGGCGGGGATCGGCAAGACTCGGCTGGCGACCGAGCTGCGCGTGCGCTGCAGCGTGGGTGGCGGGCTGGCCGCCGCGTCCGCGGCCTTGGACCTCGGCGGCAGCGCCCCCCTGAGCCTGTGGGCCGAGCTGATTCGCGAGCTGCTGCCGGCGCTGCCGGCGCCGCCCGCCCACTCGGCCTGGCCCGAGGATCTCGCCGTGCTGATCAGCGAGCTGCCGGCGCACTTCGCCCGCGGCGGCGGGCCGAGCTCCGCGGTGGCGCCTGACCTCCAGCGCACGCGACTGTTCGAGGCGGTGGTGGCGCTGGTCTCGTGGGCGGCGCGCGAGCGGCCGGTGCTGCTCGTACTCGAGGACGTGCATGCCGCAGACCGCCCGAGCCTCGAGCTGGCCGGCTACGTCGCCCGCCGGGTCGCGGGCCTACGGATCATGATGCTCTTGACCCGTCGCGAGCTGCCCCACAGCGGCGACGCCGACGGGCTCGAGCACGCGCTCAGATCCGGCGGGCCTGCTGGCCGCGAGCTGGCGCTCGCGCCGCTCTCGGCCCGCCAGCGCGTGGCCGCCCTGGCCCGCCGCGCGGCGCGCCTGGGCGACGCCGATGTGCGGCGGGTCGTGGAGCGTGCGGAGGGTAACGCGCTGCTGGCGGTGGAGACCGCGCGCGCGTTTGGGCGGGGGCTCGGGGACGAGGTCGCCCCCAGCCTGCGCGGGTCGGTGCGCGCGACGCTGGCCCCGCTGACGGGCGAGGCCCGCAAGCTGGTCGAAGTCGCGGCGGTCGCGGCCCGTCCGCTGGAGTCGGCCGAGCTGGGCAGCTCGGGTTGGAGGATCCGGACGAGAGCACATCGACGGCGCTGGAGACCGGCCTGTTGGTCGCGGCCGACGCCCGGCTCGGGTTTCGCCATGCGTTGCTGCGCGACGCGGTGTACGAGGAGATCGCCGAGCCCCGCCGTCGCGGGCTGCACCTGCGTTGGGCCAGGGCGATGCTCGCCGCCGAGCCCGCGGGCAGCATCCCGCGCTCGGCCGAGGCGGCGCGTCAGCTCTTGCTGGCCGGCGCGCTGACCGAGGCCGTCCCGCAGCTCGCGCGCGCTGCGACCGCGGCGCGCGCGGTGGCCGCCCTCGATCAGGCCGTGGGGTATCTCGAGGAGGCGCTGGCCATCGCGCCCGAACGCGCCGATCTGTGGGTCGAGCTGGGCGAGCTCGAGGCGTGGCGGCTGCACCGCGAGTCAGCCGAGATTGCCTTTGATCGCGCCGTTATGACGCTGCATGACGCCGAGCCGCTGCTGCTCGCCCGCGCCTGGCTGCGACGGGCGCGCGCCTATCACGGCGCGATCTGCGTTCCGCGGGCCGTCCTCGACAGCGCCGGCGCGGCGCTGCAACTACTCGACCAGGCGCCGGAGCCGGCCGACGAGGAGCGTCGTGAGGCGCTCGCCGCGCTCGCCTGGGCGCGAGGCCGTGGCCGGCAGCGTCGAGGAAGCCGAGCGGCTCCTGGCTCAGTTGGGCGGCGGTGCGCCCGAGAGCGACCTGCAGACCTACGACGTCGGCCACGCGCGAGCCGTCGCCTTGATGCGCCGTGGCCGGTTCGTCGACTCCTATGCGCCGGCGATCGCGGCCGGCGAGGCGATCGCCCGGGCCGGCCGTCCCGATCTCGCCTACGGCTGCTGGGCGAACGCAGCCGGGGCGGCGACCGCGGTCGGCGAGCAGGAGCGCGCACTCGAGTTCATCGACCGGGGCTTGCGCGCGATCGACGAGCGGGGACTGCAGAGCCTGGAGATCCATCTGCTGGCGGCCCGCGCGTTCGTGCTCACCCGCCTGCATCGGCTCGAGGACGCCCGGACCGCCACCTGTCCGCGCAACGGCTCGCCGAGCAGCTCGGGCAGCCGCAGTTGCTCGCGATGGTCAGCCACGATCGCGGGCTCGTCGCGCTCGAGGCCGGCGAGTACGGCTGGCCGCCCGGCTGCTCGAAGCCGCGCTCGTCGAGGGCGCGCCGATCAGCCGCCCGCTCACCCGCCTGGCGCTCGCCGAGGCGCTCGCCCGTGCCGGTGAGCTCGAGCGCGGCGCCGACCAGCTGCGCGCGACGGTGCTCGAGCCCGTGCGGCCGAGTGACTTCCCTGACGCGCTTGTCCCGAGGCTCGCACGCGTCCAGGGCCTGGTCGCGCTGGCCCGCGCACGACCACGACGAGGCCGAGCGTCGACTGCGCGAGTCGATCGCGGGCTGGGAGCGCGTGCTGGACCGCACCCGGGGTGGAGACAGCATGACCGCGGTGCTCGCCGACCTCGGGCGCCCCGTCGTCGGGCTCGTGGAGCCCGAACGCGAGCTGGCCCGGGCCCGCTGCAGAGCTTGCCGCCCTGACGAAAGGAACCCGCCATGCCGTCGTTCCATGACAGCGCGCCCAGCGCTGCGCCGCCCGAGGACGTCTGGAAGCTGCTCTACGACCCCTCGCGCTTCCCGGACTGGTGGACGGGCATGGCCACCGTCGAAGTACAGGATCAGCGCGAGTTCACCATGTACCCCGACGGCTACCCCGACTTTCCGATGGCCCAGTTGCTCGACACCCAGCGCGAGCAGCAGCGCGTCACCGTGTCCTGCCTGGTGTCGGACCTCCGGTTCGAGTGGCACCTGCTGCCCGACGGTGACGGCACGCTGATCACCGTGCATGTCGAGATTCCCGAAGCCGAAGCGCAACGTCTCGACGATCAGCGCGAGATCATCCAGACGTCGCTGCAGCGGCTCGCGCAGGTCGCCGCTGCGGACGACCTCTAGAACACGATCGAGGGGAGGTAGGCGCCGGCCGGCTGGTTGTAGAGGCCGGTGCTCATCAGCGTCGATTGCTGGACGATCTTCAGTCCGTGGCGAGGCACCAGCGAGCAGTCCGGCATTGCGCGAGGGGACGATGATCCCGAGGCCCATGTAGGTCTCGGCCGACGCGAGCAGTGCCATCAGATCCTCGGTGCTCTCGGCGACGGCGTGCCACCCGTAGCCGAATCCGGTCGCATAGCCGGACACGCGTCCGGGACGCTCGACGACCCGTGCGGTGCCGGCGGCGATCGCCGTCGCGGAGCTCTCGGTCCCGGTCGTGGCCGTGGACGCGAACGCAGAGCTCGTCGCAGGCACGCAGGTCCGGACTCGCCCGCCGGGCGTACGCCGAGGCCCGGGCATGCTGAGCGCCGGACGGGATGCCCTGGAGGACCGACAGCGGCTCGCGGACCGCTGAAGCCGAGGCTGCGCGTAGAACGCGAGCGAGCGGTAGTGGTAGGCGGTCTGCACGAGCCGGGTGCCTGCGACGCCGCGTTCGCTGCTCGCGCCGCAGCAGCGGCTTCCATCAGCGCCCGGCCGACGCCATCGTCCTGGCCTGACGGATCGACCGTCACCGGGCCGATTCCGGCGATCGACGGCGCGTTCGTCGACGAATGCGCTGCCGAGCACCTCGCCCGCGCGTTCGGCGACGAGTCCGGCAAACCCGTCGTCGGCGAGCATGGCGCCGACCTTGAAGCGCGTGAACTCGGGGGAGCCCGGCTCGACCGGAAGGTTGTGCCGGGCTGGCGATCGACGCAAACGCGTCGTAGAAGATCCGGCCGGCGCGCTCGGCATCGTCCGCGGTCGCCTCGCGCACGATCACTCTGGTCGTGAGCCGCTCATCGATCTGTGCTGTTGCGTGCATCGTTCATCCTCCTGAGGTGGGTCTGGATCGGACGAGGTTCGCCGCGTGCACGGCCGTTGCGGTATCCCGTATTCTGCGGGGGGTACGCTGGGAAGCAGTGGAAACCCCTGCGGAAGTGACGACCAGGAGCACGAGCCGGGGGACCTGGGCGCCCGAGCGCCTGCTCGCGGACCTCGACCGCCTGGCGCTGCGCGCTCCCGACGCGCGCCGAGTTCTTCGACGAGGCCGCCGCGCGCCTGAAGCGAACCGTCCCGTTCGACGGCGCCTGCTGGCACACGCTCGACCCCGGGTCTGACCTCATCACCCAGCATCGCCTCCAGGGCCTGCCCGACCGCTTCCCCGTCCTGGCCCACAACGAGTACGCGGTCGACGACGTGAACAAGTTCGACCAGCTCGCGCGCGCCGAGCGCAAGGCGGCGACGATGAACGAAGCGACCGGTGGGCATCCGGAGCGAAGCCCACGCTTTCGTGACCTGCTGACGCCGGCTGGACTCGGCCCCGAGCTTCGCTGCGCGTTCGTCGCCGACGGCACGACCTGGGGGGCGCTGATCCTCGTCCGCCGAGCCGGCCAGCCCGAGTTCGCCAGCCCGCGAGGTCGACCTGCTCGCCGACGCGTCGGCCCTGTTCGCGCGCGCCGTCCGCCGCGGGCTGGTCGCCGAGGCGTGCGAACCCGCCGCTGTCGCTGCCCGATGCCCCGGGCGTCGTCGAGCTCGACGCCTCCGGCGGGCTGATCCGCGCGTCGTCGTCAGCCGAGCCGCTGCTCGCCGAGCTCTCGGTGGCACGGTCGACGCACGGCGTGCGATCCGCCTCGATCCATGCCGTCGCCAGCGCGACGAGAACCGCGCTCGCCGCCGCCGGCGCCGCCGGGCCAGCCGTGACGCTCCCGAGCTCGGCCGTGAAGACGCCGGCGGGCACGTGGCTGGTCCTGCACGGCGGGCTGCTCGGCGCCCCCGGCTCGGGGGAGGTCGCGGTGTTCATCCAGCGCGCCCACCCGACGCTCGTCGCGCCGCTCCTGCTCAAGGCGTACGGTCTCACCCCGCGTGAGCAGCAGGTCACCCAGCTGATGCTCGAGGGGCGCGACCACGATCCAGGCCGCGCAACGGCTGACCATCTCGCCCCACACCGTCACCGACCACATCAAGTCGATCTTCGACAAGACCGGCGCCCGCACCCGCGGCGAGCTGTCCGCGACCCTGTTCTTCGGCGAGCACCTGCCCCGCATCCAGAACCGCATGCCGATCGGCGACGACGCGTCGTTCATCGACGCACCCCGCGCCCGGGGCCGCGACACGCCCGTCTGACGCGGGTCACCGCTCGATCATCGGCAGTGCTGAATCCTTGCCCACAGAGCGGCGGGGTTTTTCAGCACTCCCCGGTGACGTATGGCTCCCCGACGTCTCCGTGGGCCCCGGGTCAGGGATTCGTAGCGGGGTAGCGCGGTCATGTCGGGTGTGGGTGCGCGGATGTGGGCGTGCCGGGGGGCGGGCGCGAGCAAAAGTTCACTCACGACCCTTGGATCGGGGGGGTGGGTGAGGTTTGTGCCGCCCAGCGGGCCCTCACACACGCACCCCCCGCGAATCGGGGGGTTGCGTGAGATTTGTGCCGCTTGGTACGGAGGGACGGGGGTGCGGCCAGGCTCGGCGGGCGGGCAGCCGGGCTTGGTGGGCGGGCAGCCGGGCTTGGCGGGCGGGTGGGGCCGGTCGGTCCGGATTGCGCCGGGGGGCCGACGCACTGGGTGCCCTGAATGTCATATTTCTGACAGATTTGGCTGCATAACGGCCCACTCGACGGCCGTAGAAAGTCGATCGGGTTGTTCCACAGCTGGTGGCTGGGGAACAGCCCAACCGGCGAAAATGAGGCGTCCGTTGGGACGTTGCCCACCTTGACCTCAGGGGGTCGGCGCAACCTGGCGTGTCGTTTGCCGGTTCGGTTGCTCCAGGTTCATGTTGGTGGGTGTGAGCCTGTTCTTGTTCGGGTCGGAGAGGCCGGCCGGGGCGGTCAGCGCCGGTGAGGTGGCTGGGGCGGCCTGAGCCGGAGCGCTCCCGGGGTCAGGCGGCGGTGGCGGCGAGGCGATCGTCAGCCCCAATCGACCCAGCCGTCCTCGAAACCGTGAGAGCACACCGGCGCCCGGCCCTACTCCTGCCCGGAGTCGGGCGCTCCCAGCGCCCGACATCCTGGCCCTCCAGCGCGGCGGGCGGCGGCTGTCAAGTAGCACACACCACGCCCGGGCAATCATCGGCGCCCCGCGAACCACATCCCCCTCCCGTTGCTACTTGACAGCCGACGACCGACCGCGCTATCCCGCTACGAACCCCCACCCCGACCCACAGAAACAGGACATCGACGAGGATTTCGCCCGCCGCCGCCACGACCACCACCGCCGGCACCACCATCACCACTACCACCGCCGGCACCATCACCATCACCATCATCACCACCAACTCCCAGCGCCGCCGGCGGCGAGTCGGGCGGGACCTCGTCCGACCCAGCCTAAGCGACGCCGGTCACCAGCTGCTCGTGGAGCTCGCGTGTGGCGGGGGAGGGGGGGATCCCGAGTTCGTCGTGGAGCAGCCGGCGCAGGTCGTCGTAGGCGCGGAGAGCTTCGGCGAGGTTGCCTTGGGCGGCGAGCGCCCGCATCAGCTGTCGGTGCCCGCTTTCGCGATAGGGCGCCAGCCGGGTGAGCGTGCGCGAGGCGCGCTCGGCCGCGCCCAGCTCGGCTCCCCCGAGGCCGAGCGCGGCGTGGCCGTAGGCCTCGAGGGACCGCAGGTGCAGCTCGTCCAGGTCGCGGCGCACGTCGTCGATCCAGGCAGCCTCCTCGCCCGGTAGGAAGCCGCGGCGGGCGGTGAACATGGCGGTCTGCGCGGCCGCCCAGGCGCGCGGCAGCTCGCCGGTGGTGAGCGCCGACTCGGCGGTGTGGATGGCCTCGGCGGCAGCTTCGAGGTCGATGCGAGCGTCGGGGGGGAGCGTGATCCGCATCGTCGACCCGCCCTGGATCGAGTCGGGGCCGAGCACGCGCCGCAGCTTGCTCAGCAACGCATTCAGCGCCGGCTCGGGTGCCGCAGGCGGTCTGCGCCCCCATAGCGCCTCGCTGAGATCAGCGCGGGGAATCGGCGTCAGCCGATGGAGGGTGAGAAAGGCCAGCGCGAGCCGACCCTGCCGGCCGGGGAGCTGGTCCTCCAGCCGCTCGCCGTCGCGCTCGACCGCCACACGACCGCAGAGCTGGATTCTCAGGTGCCCGGTCGCCAAGATTCTCCCAACATATCTGCAGTATCGATGCGTACAACTATCCGCAAGGAGCACACCAATGCCAAAACTCATCAATTGCGAGTGTGGATTCATCGCCCGGGGAACGTCGGACGACGAAGTGGTCGCGGAGATCCGCGAGCACATGCGGACCGACCACCCCGAGCTGTTGGAAAAGGTGTCACGCGAGCAGTTGGTGGGCTGGATCGAGGAGACGTAATGAGCGCTACCGCGACATTTGACCCCGTCCGCTACAAGCGGACGACGAAGGCTCAATGGGAGCAGGCCGCCGAAGCGTGGCACCACTGGGGCCCGGCGCTCGAGGATTGGCTGGGTGAGGCGACCACGGTGATGCTCGATATGGCCGGGGTCGGCGCCGGCGCGCGCGTCCTCGACGTCGCGGCCGGTGCCGGGGGACAGACGCTGGCCGCGGCGCGGCGTGTCGGCCCGGACGGCCGCGTGCTGGCGACCGACATCTCACCCGCGATCCTCGCGCACGCCGAGGCCGAGGCGCGACGAGCCGGGTTGGCGAACGTCGCGGTCCGCGAAATGGACGGCGAGGCGATCGCGGTTGACGCCGGGACGTTCGACGCCGTGATCTCGCGGGTGGGACTGATCTACTTTCCTGACCAGCAGGCGGCGCTGGCCGGGATGCGTCAGGCGCTGCGCCCGGGTGGCCGTGTCGCCGCGATCGTCTACGCGACGGCCGAGCGCAACGCGTTCTTCTCGATCCCGGTGTCGGTCATTCGCCGCCGCGCCGAGCTGCCGCCCCCGGCTCCCGGGCAGCCCGGTCCCTTCAGCCTCGGCCAGGCCGGCGTGCTCGAAGCGGCGTTCGAGCAGGCGGGGCTGATCGACGTCGAGGTCCGCACCGTCCCGGCGCCCCTTCGCCTGCCGTCGAGCG
Source organism: uncultured Solirubrobacterales bacterium (assembly GCA_963838535.1). Lineage (GTDB taxonomy): Bacteria > Actinomycetota > Thermoleophilia > Solirubrobacterales > Solirubrobacteraceae > Palsa-465. Next base: position 107,648 of record CAWIRN010000032.1, on the reverse strand, counting down.
CCGACTGCGTCCGCTTCGAGCAGGAGTCCTTCGGCGCGTTGCACCAGATGCTCTCCGGCCTCGACGAGGCCGGCCGCGCCGCCGCGTGGGCGGAGATCGCCGCCGAACTCGCGCAGTTCGACGGTGCCGATGGGTTCGTGGGTCCCTGCGAAATGCTCGTCGGCGCCGCGACGAGCCCCGGGTAGCCAGTCGGCACGAACAAAAGTGAGTCTCAACCCCGTGAATCCGGGGGGGTGCTCAAGACATGTGCCGCCCAGCGGGCCCTGACACACACCCCCCGGGCAAACCGGGGGGTGTGTGAGATTTGGCCCACTCGTTCGTTCCGGCGCTCACGCCCCGCCCGGGACCGCCGTTACACGCTCGGGAGGGCCACGGCCGACCCGGCCGGCCGCGGCTGACTCGACCCGAGACGAAGACTGGGAAGCCCCAGCTGAGCGGTCAGCGAGGCGTGGTCCCACAGGATCCGCTGCGCACACAGCAGTCCACGCTCGAAGCTGACGACGGCGATGGTCAGCACCTCGGCTCTCCGGTAGGTCGGGTCGACCCCCGGCAGTAGCCACGGCAGCTCCTGGTCGTGAGTAAACGATGTCATCGTCTCATCGACCAGCCGGAATCGGTCCACGGTGCGCGAGATCTTGGTCCGGATCAGGTCGCGCGGCAGATGAGGGAAGAACTCCGTGCGGTAGAAGCGCTCCAGGGCCGGGCGCCCAGCCGCGCCGGTCATACTCGGGATGTGTCGGACCGACGGCTCGGCCGTCATGTGGGCCATCGATCGGTTGACGTCGCAACGCACGAGCGACGCCTCGAGATGCTCGTCCCAGATCGCCTCTAACCGTCGCATGAACTTCGCGATATCGATGGTCACGTACTCAAGCGTACCTCCCGCCCGCCGGCGGTCGGAGCGTCGCCACCCGCGCTGCTGGTGCGATTCTTGCCGCCTCGCTTGGAGACGTACATCGCGGCATCCGCACTGGCCAACAGCTCGTCTCGCGTGCGCCCGTGCGTGGGGAAGCAGGCCACCCCGACGCTGACCGTGATGGGGTCGGGCAACGTCGCCACGATCGCCTCGACCCTCTGCCGTACCACTTCTCCCACGTCAAATGCGTCCTGCTCGCCGAGGCCCGGCAGCAGCGCGCAGAATTCCTCGCCACCGACGCGGAAGACCGTGTCGCCGCTGCGGGTCGCCCGTCGAAGCGCGTCCGACACGAGCCGCAGCGCGCGGTCGCCGGTTTGGTGGCCGTGGTGGTCGTTGATCTGTTTGAAATCGTCGATGTCGAACAACAGCACGCTGAACGGGATTCCGGCGCCGATTGACGACGCGAGCATTTCGTGAAACACGCGATGGCCCAGCAGCCCGGTGAGCGAATCGTGCCGGGCCTGCTCGCGGCTTTGCTCATAGAGCAACGCCTTGTCGAGCGACAACGCGCCCAGGCTCACGAGGTGAAGCAACATCCGGCGCTGCTCACTGCCGACCAGCGGGGCTCCGGCCACCGCGACCACGCCGACCCTGTGATCGGCGACCTGCAGCGGGAAACGCTCCCAGCGATCGTCGAGCACCGCCGCCGCATCACCATCACGGGCGGCGCCGAGGTCACCCGCCGCGCCCGCGCTGGCCAGGAGGACGAGCTCGCCGCTGCGGTCGATCAGCACGACGCTCGCCGACACGGCCGCTTCGGAGACCAGCGTGTCGGCCACCCGCCGCCCGACGGCGTCGAGCTCGAGCGTGCCGACGAGCGCTGCGGTGAGCTGCTGCAGACGGTGCAGCTGTTCGAGCTGGTCCTTCATCCGGCGGTGGAGCAGGCCGTTCTCGATCGCCAAGGCGATGCGATAGGCGACGGCGCGCAGCTCGGTCGCCTCGGAGTCCTCGAACGGCTCCTCGCCCCGGCGCACGAGCAACATCAGCCCGAGCGACTTTTCGCCCACCAACAGCCGTACCCAGGCCGCATGGCGGGGCGTGTAGGACCGCACCCATTCGGGGAGCGGCAGCTCCTCGGCCGGTCCGACGCGGACCGGCCGCAGCCGGGTGAGCTCCTCGACGGCAGGCAGCTCGAACGGCTCATGTGGCAGGTCCGAGACGGCCACCCCCCAATGGGCCGCGACGCGCAGCCCGGCATCGGAGTTGAGGATCAACAGTGCGATATCGGCGAAGAACAGCTCGCCGACCTCGATCGCCACCCGCTCGACGGTGGTCTCCAGGTCCCTCTCGTTGCCGAGCACGGAGATCACCTGCGCGAGCCTGGTGGCCCGCATCAGCGTCTGGGCCATCAGGTGTTCGGTGTGCTCGAGCCGGTCGCGCAGAGAGGCGATGTCTGCCTCGTCGCGGGCGCTCGTCAACCGGCCCGGCGGCTCCTGTCCGACGGGTCGCATCCTACAGGGCCAACACCGCGACGCTCGAGTTGTGCACCCCGCTGGTGCCGGTCGTCCGCGCGAATTCACCGAACGTGTAGAACCCGCAGACCGGCGCGCCATCGAGGACCGACGAGATCGCCACCGCTTCGTCCCGGAGTCGGTCGCCGAGCAGGGGCACACGCGAGCCGCAGGAAAACACCAGCGCCAGGCGCGCCTGCCCGGTGAGCTGGCACACCGCCTCGTGGGCGGCGAGCTTGGCTCCCTCGATCAGCGCGTCGTCGTCGCTCGACATCACCTGCAGAATGCTCTGCTCCGAGATCCCCACGTTGAAGTTGATGCCGCCGCCCTCGGGGAGACGGGCGTGCAGCTGGCGGATGTCGTAGCGACCGCGGGCGTTCAGGCACCCGACCGGGCTCCCCATCACCTTGCGAAAGAAATCGACATCGCCCGCCTCCAGCCCGCCGCCCTGCTCAGACAGATACGCCTCCAGGGCAGGCGCGCCGTCAAGCTCGTGTACGACTGTGCCTTCCGCGCGGGTCACCAGCATCGGCTTGCCGACGGGCCGCCAGCCGTGATCGACGCTGACACCCATCGGATGCGCCGCGTTGATCCACACCGCCAGGATCCCATTGGCCAACACGCGGCCCTCGCCGAATGTATACGTGCGCTCCCAGGCCAGACTGTCGGCGGCCACGCCGCCCACGAACGGGATCAGCGCCGTGGTGACCTCGTACGCGCCGCGCGCCACCTCACGCTGGTCGGGGGTCATGCCGTCGGTCAGTAACAGCAGTACCGAGTGGGGATAGCGGTCGCCCGCCCGTCCGCGCGCGCCCGCGGCGGCCCGCCGGGCAGAGCCGGCGATGTCGCTCACGTCGCACTCGACATGACAGACCCCGAAGGACCTCGCCTCGGCCGTCAGCAGGGCAGCCACGCAACCGTTCGACACCTGCTCGGCGTGGGTAAACGCGCCCGTGCTCGTGCATCCGACCACGCCGGCCGGCGCCGCCTCCGCGACAGCCGCCCGGTAGAGCACCTCGACGTCGTACTCTGCGCTGGCAAACACGATGACGAGATCCTCAGCGACCGGCGTACGCCCGCCCAACGCCGCGCACACGACTTCACGCCCTGCGGCCTCCGAATCCGAGACGTGGCTGTGACCCACCCCGCACGGTAAAACCGGCTGATCAGCCCAAGTGCTAACGCCCATGCTCTCCCATCGGAAAACCAAGCCGAACACTTGAGCCACAACGATCGTGACAAACGTGGCGAGGCGGCACCGCCGACATGACGCGATGAGCGAGGGCTTGGGCAATGACCGGCCGCGTGTGCTGGTGCTCTACGAGCGCGGGGCGAACGGTGCTCTGGCCATCGATCAGGCGCTCGACCTGATGGAGGCTCAGGATGGGCAGTTGACCGTCGTGACGCTCGCGGCGAGAGACGCGCGCGTGCGTGGCGCCGGCGTCAGCGCACGGGACTACAACGACGCCGTGCGCGACAGCGCCAAGCGAGACCTCGAGCACGCGCGCGCTCGGCTGGGGCCCCGGGCCGAGCGGATCGTGTTCGGCGTGGTCGTCGAGGGCGGTAAGACCTCGCTGGCCAGTTGGGCGGCGGAGGGCGTCTTCGATGTCATCCTGCTTCCGGCGCGTCGGGGCCTGTTCTCGCGGCGAACGCATCCGCTCGCCGCTCGGTTGCGCGGTTCGACGGGGGCCGAGGTGCGCGTGGTCAGCGCCTGACGGAGGTGGTCATCCGAGGGGACTCGCGCTGCGGGTTGAGGCGACCCTGCTGACTGTCTGCAGCTGTGCGAGCACGGGCGTGGAGCCCAGTTGTGAACCAGACCAGGCCGCCTCCCGCCTGATCGCTTGGAACGAGACGCAGGCTACCCTAGGTGCATGATCGGTCCGCCGCCCAGTCCGCTCCTGTCGGCGTCGCAGCTGGCGACGCTCGCGGAGCACGGGGAGGAGCGCACCGCCACGGTCGGCGATGTGCTGTTCCGGGTCGGCGATGCGCGTTATCCCTTCATCGCGATTCTCTCCGGGGAGGCGGCGATCCTGGACGCGGCGGGCAACGAGATCGTCCGGCACAGCGCATCGGGCTTCCTCGGCGAGATGAACCTGATGTCGGGCCAAACGGTCTACCTGACCGCGGTCGTGACGCAGCCGATGCGGTACATCGCAGTCGACCGCGACGATCTGCGGCCGCTGTTGTTCGAGGACGGGCCGCTGGGCGATCTGTTGTTGTCGACCTTCATCGCCCGCCGCGAGGCGCTTCAGCAGCAGGGCGTCGGGATGGAGATCATCGGCCCCCGCACGTCGGTGTCGACGCGCCGGATCGTCGAGTTCGCCGGGCGCAATCGCCTGCCCTACGTGTGGCACGATCCCGAGCACTCGGATGATCCCTCCGTTGCCGCGCTGATCGAGGGGGTGGATCCTGGCGAGATCCCGCTCGTGCGGTTACCCGGCGGGCGTGAGCTGCGCAACCCGTCCAGCGGCGAGGTGTCGCGTGCGCTGGGGATCGGGCTTGAGCTTGCCGGTCGCGAGGAGGTCGACCTGGTGGTGATCGGGGGCGGCCCGGCCGGCCTGGGAGCGGCGGTGTACGGCGCGTCGGAGGGTCTCAACACCCTCGTCGTCGAGGGCACGGCGTTGGGGGGGCAGGCGGGCACCTCGCGCCGGATCGAGAACTACCTGGGTTTTCCGGCCGGGATCAGCGGCACCGAGCTCACCAGCCGGGCGGTCACTCAGGCGCGGAAGTTCAGCGCACGTACCGCGACCCCGTATCGTGCCCTCGCGCTTGAACCGGGTGCCGGGCGTCACGTCGTGCGTTTGGAGGGCGATCATGAGGTCGTGGCGCGCGCTGTCGTGCTCGCCACCGGCGCCGAATACCGCCGGTTGCCGGTCGACAACCTCGAGGAATACGAAGGTGTCAGTGTCTTCTATGCCGCGGGGCCGCCTGAGGCCCAGCGTTGCGGCGCCACGCGCGTCGGGGTGATCGGCGGCGGCAACTCCGCCGGCCAGGCCGCTGTCTGGCTCGCGCGAGGCGGTGCGCTCGTGACACTGCTGCATCGCCGCGGCGACCTGCGCGAGACGATGTCGGACTATCTCGTGCTCGAGCTCGAGCGCTTCGGGGTAGCGGTACGCGACCGCAGTGAGGTCGCCGCGTTGCACGGCACCGACGGTGAGCTCGACGCGGTCACGTTGCGCGACGGCGAGCGCCTGTCTTTCTCGTTCTTGTTTCTGTTCCTCGGCGCGGCACCGTGCACCGACTGGCTGGGCGACGTCGTCGAACGCGACGACAAGGGCTTCGTACTCACCGGCGGTGAGGCCGGAGCGGACGGCCTGTTGGAGACCAGCGTGCCTGGCGTATACGCCGCCGGGGATGTGCGCTCCGGCTCGATCAAACGCTGCGCCACCGCCGTTGGCGAGGGGGCGATGGTCGTCCGCTTCGTCCACGAACGCCTGTCCGGCGTTCCCGCCTAGCCCGATCGACCGCTTTCACGGTCGCTCGGGACGAAACCAGCCCCGACTGGGTTCGCCCCGAGCGCCGGCATTCAGCCCTTCGGTGGGGCGTTTACCCGGGTCGGCGAGGGTCCGCCGCTCGCTTCGGGGCGGCGGGTGTCAGCTCGCGCTCGACCGCGGCGATCCATTCACGATGCAGTGCGACGAGCTTGCGGGCGTAGGCGTGGCTGAGGCGTAGGTACCGGGTGCGATGCGGGACCTGGTCGGCTTGGGCGTACATCTCATCCACGATCGTCTCCAGCGCGTCGAGCTCGGGCAGCATGCCGCGGAAGCTGTCGACGATCTGCTGATCGGTGAGCACGTCGCCGGCCAGCAGGCGCAGGTGTGCCTCGTTCTTGATGCGGGGAAAGCGGGCCGGGGCGGCCAGCCACTCGCGCAGCACGCCCCGTCCGGACGCGGTGAGCCGGTACACGGTTCGCGGGTTGGTCTGCCCCGGTGCGACGCTCGCGCTGAGATAGCCGAGCTTGGCGAGTCGCTTGGGCTCTGAGTACAGGCGGCTGGGGGCGCCACCCCAGTAGACGGGGCCACCTTGGCGCATCATCTGCACGAGGTCGTGGGCACCGGCCCCGCCGTCGCCGACGAGCGCGAGGACGACGGCCAGGAAGAGCTCTACCTGCTGCTCTCGGGCGCGGCCGAAGTGGTCGTGCCGGACGGCGTGGTGGCGCTGGACACTGAGACGTTCCTCCGCCTCGGGCCGGCTGTCCGCCGGCGCATCCGCAGTGGTCCCGCGGGGGCACGACTGCTGATGGTCGGCGGCGTCCCCGGTCGCGCCTATGTGCCGCCGGCCAACTCTGAGCTCGGCGGACCGGAGACGCTGGGTCCCACCGCCTCAACTGCGATGGCCCCCGAGGGCCCAGCGCCCCAGCTTCAGCATTGACGAGTCCCAACCGCAGGAGGAGCGCGGTATCCACACCGAAACAACCCAGCCTTACCACCTCGCATCCGGCGAGGGCCAGCCGATGTCGTGGTTCACCGCGAACTTCCAGCTCAAGGCCTCCGATGATCAGATCGGACTGATGGAGCTCACCGGGTCGCCGGGGATCGAACCGCCCATGCATCTTCACCATCGTGAGGACGAGTGGTACTACCTGCTCGACGGTGAGGTGACCTTCCATGTCGGCGCGGAGACCTATCGCGGCCAGGCGGGGTCGATGGTGTTCTTCCCGCGACGTGTGCCCCACACCTTCACGATCGAGAGCCCGACCGCGCGGATGCTGTTGCTCAACGCGCCCGGCGGGTTCGAGCGCATGTTCGAGCGAGCACCGACCAGCCCGGAAGAAGCCATGTCCGCGTTTGCCAGCTACGACATCGAGGTCGTCGGGCCGCACCCGCGTGACACCACCCGACCACCAGCGGCGCAGTGACGCCGCCCGATAGGAGGATCATGGCAACCCCCCAACACGCCTTGGCGACAGCCCTTGGGTGCTGGAACGATGGTGACCTGGATGGATACCTGGCCCTCTACGACGACCGTATCCGCCTGCACGGATACTCCCCCGAGCCGATGTCGAAGACCGAGGTGCGCGCGTTCTATGAGGGCATCTTTGCCGCGTTCGACTCGCCACAGCTTGAATTCCACGAGACCCTGTGGGACGGGGACAGCGCCACGATCCGGTTCACCATGACCGGGCGCCACATCGGTGAGTTCATGGGCGTTCCCGCCACCGGCGCCCCGATTGCTCTGCCGGGTATCACGATTCTCCGTTTCGCCGGCGACACAGTGATCGAGCGCTACTCCCAGGCCGACATGCTCTCGCTGCTGGTGCAGATCGGAGCCGTGCCGGCCCCGGCATGAGCCCAATCTGAGTCCCGCCCCCATCCAAACCCCGCAGAACGACCGGCGCGGTAGGGCTCGGCGATAATGGACGGCTGTGGAGCTGAGGCCGTTTCGCATCGAGCGGTACTACGCTCGGCACGAGTTCTCGACCCGCTACATGCTTTCGAGCAGCGACTGCGAGTCGCGCACCATCACCGAGCTGCTGGAACTCGAGCCGGACGCACACGCTCGACTGCTCGAGACCTGGTGCGGCTACACGGAGTCGGCGGGAGCACCCGAGCTGCGCGAAGCGATTGCCGCTCTCTACGAGCACATCGATCCGGATCGGCTGGCTCGTCACGCGTGACGCGGAACTGCGCGAAGCGCTGCTCCGCCTCAAGGACTACACCACGATCTGCTCGAGCGCCCCGAGCGAGCTGCTCACGGCCGTCGCGCTCCGACACCGTCACGTGCTGCTCCAGCGGAACCTCGCGATCGTCGTGCGCAACCTCGCGTTGCTCGATGACTTCTTCGCCCGGCATTCGCAGACCTTCGCCTGGACACGCCCGACCGCCAGCCCGATCGGGTTCCCGCGCCTCAGCGGCGTGCCCGACGTGGACAGATTCTGCCCGCGGCTCGCCCAGGCGGGGGTGCTCCTGCTCCCGGGCTCGGTCTACGACCAGCCAGTGCACATCCGGATCGGCTTCGGCCGCGCCAATCTGCCCGAGGCGCTGGGGCGGCTCGAGCAGAACCTCGCAGTCGCCTCGACGGCCACAGCCTGAGCATCATTCCCCAAAGACGCGTCTACTTCGGAGATGCGTAGTAAACCTTACCCTGATCGTTCTGCTGCAAGACGGTGAACACCGTCCGGACGTGCTGGGAGTGGGATTCGGTCGCGGCGACGCAGGTGAAGGTCCGTCCCTTCGCCTGGGGCACGGCCGGCGGGCATGTCACCTTCGCGTGGAGCTGACGCTCGCTGAGAATGCTCTGCTCGATCGCCAGCGCGACGCGCTTGGTGTTAAGCAGGTGGGTTGGTACTTGGGCAGCGGGTGTGGTCGAGGTCGAGGAGCTGCTGCCGGACGAGCCGCACGCACTGAGGACGAGGCTGGCCAGGCCAGCAGTGGCGATCCAGCGCGCCCGCCGTGCGGTTACCCAGGGTGCGAGTGGTGAGTTATGGTTCAACATCGCCGCAGTGTACTTGCTGACTGGAGACACTGTCATTTACGCGAAGGATTTGAGCCGGCGTAACTGTAGATCTCGGTTAACGCTCATGGTTACTCACTGAAGCGCCTTACCCTTACTTGTCTGTGTCGGGTGCTACCTGTTAGCAACGATCTCGATCCAGTCGAGCGGGCGTGCGCACAATGTGCGCGCCTGCGCAGGCGCAACGTTGAGCATCGTGGCGGCGGGAACCTGGAGCGGTTGGAAGGCAATCGCCGACAGCGAGGTGTAGGTGTTGTTGCCGCTGCCCGGGGTGAGGTCGGCGTGCGGATAGGTGAGCTTCAGAGTGTGTACGCCAGCGGCCAGAAACAGCGCCTTGACCGGCACGTACCCGTTGATGTCGGAGAGCTGGTCCTTGACCTGGCCGACGTGGCGGCCGTCAAGCGTCACCCGGAAGCCACGTGTGAAGCTCCCGCCTAGCCACAGCCGATAGCGCTGCGCAACCGCCAGCGCGATATGGGCTATCGCCGTCCCCGGGGTGGTCGCCGTCAACGTGTGGCCGACCGGATCGTGGAGCCACGTGCCCGGCCACAGGACGTCGTCCCCGCGCGCGACGATCGGTGGCGGCCGCTGGTAGGCCACCAGGGTGGCGTGATCGCTGAGCGCCATCTGCCCCAGTCGCTCGATCTCGGAACACGGCGGAACCGCGGCCGGGGCGATCGAGCAGAGCGGCATGTACGCTCCGTTCTCGGCGTTGCCGCAGTAAGGGTAGGTTCCCTGGTCGCCGAGTGGGACATGGACGATGATCCGTGTCGTCGGGTTGGCCGGGCGTTGCCATAGCTCGTAATACCGCCCCGCCCACACGAGCCTGTAGATCGAGGGCGGACGGCTCTCGACCGGCGAGCTCCGGGTGACGATCGATCGGTACGGCAGCAGCGTCGAGAGCGCGAACGAATCGAGGTCCGCGTAGGCGGTCTTGACCAGCAGCGTCCCGCTCGTCAGTGGCAGCGGAGCGGTGCGGTACTCGGCCGGCTCGACAGGCGCTCCGTCGCGCAGGAAATGGCGGTCCCCGTAGACCTCATAGTCGTTGACGAACGTTGGTCCCTGGCCTTCCAGGAGGCCGTCGATGTGCTGCAGCTCGGCCAGACGGTCACCCGGAGCGAGCAGGGCGTCGTGGTAGCCGAGCACGTTTGACCAGATCACCCCCAAGCCGAGCAGGACCAGAACGAGAGCGCCGAGGCGCCGCCGGCTCCACAGCATCGCGGCCCCAATCAGGGCGACCGTGAGCAGCGCCGGCGAGGAGATCGCCAATGCCTTGCCCATCACCCATGGCGTCGACCCGAGCGCCAGGAAGATCGCGCATCCGACGAGTGCGACGAACAGGTACATGAGCAGGGTCAGATCAGCCCGCCGGACGGTGACGACGAGCGTCGCGAGCGCGCAGGCGATCACCAGCGCGACGAGCAGTGCCGTCGGAAACGTTCCGGCGGTCAGGCGGAAATCGCCGATCGTCCAGATGCCCGCGAGCTGGAAGCCGCTGAGCGGCTGGATCAGATTCCCGAGCTGGGTCGCCGTCGTCTGGCCTGAGGAGAACAGCCCGGCATCGTTGGACAAGAAGGTGCTGAGCACGACCCAGAGTGGCACCGAGCAGGCCGCGGTCAGGGCGAGCAGCCATGTCGACGAGATCAGCGGCCCACGCCACCAGCGCGGGCGGTGCTCCTGGCGGGCGCGCCACAGCCAACCTCCGACCAGGAGCGCGAACGCCGGTGCCATCCACGCCACCGCGCCGACGCTGAGCGTGATGGCCAGCGCGCCGGCAGCGGTGGCCAGGCCGAGCAACTCGCGCCCATGGACCGGGCGGCGCCGCAGCGCCGCGGCGGCCAGCGCCACCCCCAGGACCACCAGCAGCGCCGACGTCAGCTCCTTGATGCCGCCCCACAGGCTGTAGCCGTACAGCAACGCGGGCTGAGCGGACAGGAACGCGACGAGCGCCCGGCGTCGCGGTGAGGCCACGAACGGCTCCGCCAGCGTGTACACGCATAGCGCGATCCCCGCGGCGCAGCAGGCGAGGTACGGCTGAAACACCCACGCGACGTCGACTCCGACGAGCGCTCGGCTGACCCCGAGCACGACGAACGCACCGAGCGGGTAGGCGGCCCCCACGTCACCGCTGTAGGCGAGCGTGTACGTCGACTGGGGCAGTCCAGCCACCGAACGTCCGTGCGCCATCACGTTATCGACGATGCCGAACCAGGTCGAAGTGTCGTCGAGGCGCAGGTAGCCAAGGAAGGTCGCGTGACCCGACAGCAACACCGGGGCGCCGTAGGCGAGCACCACTCCGACCGCCGCGAGGGCCGGCCAGAGGGCCAGCCGCCGCCACGGCCGACCCCAGACGAGCCCGATGACCGAACCGACTGCGACCACCGGGGTAGCCGCCGACGCCGTGCTGGCAAACGCCGTCAGCAGCCCGGCGACGACGAGGACGCCCGCCAGGCCAAGCGGAATCAGCAGTGTGTCGTTGTACTTGGCGCCGCCCGCCTTCTCGATCAGCACACCCCAGCCGGCGCCCAATGCGGCGAGGACGACCGGGTACACCAGCCAAGCGAGGATCATCTTCGCTGCACTAGATGATCCGCTGCACCGCGGCCCAATAGGCCGCTTGGATCCGCGCTGCCCGGCTGCGGGGGCTCACCGGCAGGTGCGTGGAGTCGAGCGACGAGGTCAACCGCGATCCGAACGCCCGAGCGCTCACCTGGCGGGTCGCCTGCACCGTCCGCCGACGCCGCAGCGTGCTGGGCAGGTCCGCCAGGACGGCTCCGTCGGCGCGCAGCTTGGCCGCAAGCCAGCCGTCGAGAGCGGCGGTCGCGAGCACCACCAGCTCCAGGGCGAGGAGCGCGGGCGCGAGCAGCACGAGCAGGGGCAGCGGGTACACCGACAGGACCGTCCGCCAGCGGTTGCGCTCCAGCCAGAACCACTTGCCAGGGCCCTTGTCGAACTCGTAGTCGTGGCTCATTCGAGCCGCCGGCACGATGCCCACGCCGTAGCCGGCCAGCCACAGGCGCAGACCGAGATCGAGGTCCTCCGAGTACAGGAAGTAGGACGGATCGAGCCCGCCAAGGTGCTGCCAGGCGCAGCGGCGAACCACCATCGCCGCGCCAGAGGGAAATGCCACCTCATAGGGGCCGACCGGCAACGCGGACAACGGCTTCCCGCAGCCGCCCGCCCAACCGACCCCCGCGTAGTGCACGACCCCACCGCTGGTGTTGATGCGGTTGTCCGGGAGCAGTACGGCTGCCTGCCAAGCCCCCCAGCCGGGGTGCTCGGACGCCGCCTGGCGCAACTCCTGCAGGCAACCGGGCTGGGGCTGGCAATCAGGATTAACGAACAACAGCAGCGGTGCGGTCGTCGCGCGCACTCCGCGGTGGCAGCCACCACCGAAGCCGAGGTTCTCGGAGCTCTGCACCAACCCGACGCGCTCTCCCGCCCGCCTCGCGATCGCCGTCGTCTGATCGCGTGACGCGTTGTCCACGATGACCAGTTCGTCATCCGGGCGCAGCTGGCCGAGCAGCGACTCGATCAGGTGCGGCAGGTGTTCGGCCGAGTCGTGGGTCACGACCACGACAGCCAGCGCGTCTGGCACCGCCACAGGGTCAGCTTATGCGCGTCAGCTCGTCGACCGCGCCGGCGTCCGGCGCCTCGTCGGACCGACTCGCGTGGAGCTCGTGCTGCAGCAGGCCGACTCTCTGGGCGAGCACCTTGTTCTGGTCTGACAAGCGCGAGAGGGTGATTGAGAAGTGCACCAGCATCGCCAGCACAAACACGAACGCGATCGCGAACAGCGCCGACGGCGGATAGTAGATGCCGACTGCGTGAGACAGTTGTGTCAGTAGTCCCTGCCAGACCGCCAGCACCAAGATCGTGGCGCCGGCGAACAGCCAGAGGATCGCATAGCGCTCCATCAGGCGCTTACGGCGGACGAGTTCGAAGATCAGCCCGCACACGACCACCGCCAAGGCAATCACCTCGAGGCGCTGATCGGAGGCGGTGCTCAACTGCGAGCTGGCAAACGCCACCATCTCAGGATGAATGTTGGTCGCGTGGATGGTGGTACCGTTCCAACTGACACTGATGGTAGAGGGTCTGTCTACAAATGCGCTGGCAGGCCTTCCCGTTGTCGCCCGGCACGGTGCCCGCGTTCTGATGTCGTTCCGTCGCGACTTCGAGTCGGCCCTGTGGCGCCGGGAGGCATGGGCGCAGTCGGTCGCGGTCGTCCGGGGTCGGCGCCCTGGATACTCCTCAGGCCGCGATCACGATCGGCTGTTGCCCGCGAGTTACGCTCCGCGAGGGGCCGGGCCGCATCTGTGGTTGCGCCATGGCAGCGGCGATGCGGCGGTGTATGGCGAGATCTACCTCCGCGGTGCCTATTCGCCGCCCTGGCCGCTGGCGGGCGGGCTACGCGTGCTCGATGTTGGCGCTCATGTCGGTTACTTCGCCCGATGGGCTCTTGAGCATTGGGACGTCTGCTCGCTCACGTCGGTCGAGCCCGATGTCGACAATTACGAGCTATTGGTGCTCAACCGCGAGGCAGTCGGCGACCTTCGGTGGACGCTCGTGTTTGGCGCGGCGGCCTGCTCGGAGGGCAGTGCCGCCTTCGCAGGAGGTCGCGGGTGCGGGAGTGGACTCGCCGCAGGACGGCGAAGACGTTGTTCGCACCGTCGACGCGCTCGAGCTGATGGGTCGATGCGATCTGGCAAAGCTCGACGCCGAGGGTGGAGAGTGGCCGCTCCTCCGCGACGACCGGTTCGCGTCTCTCGCCCCGAAATACATCGTGGTCGAGTACCACCCCACCAACGGCTTGGCTGAGCCGTACGCTGAGGCTTGGCGGCTCCTCGCGGCGGCCGGGTACGACGTCGTCGACGGCCACCGTGAGGCGGAGTCGGTCGGGGTTCTGTGGGGCCGCCTCCGAGGTGGCCAAGATCGTCCCCCGAGCTCTTGCGCTTAGGGGTCTCCGCCGTGTTTGCGGGGCGACCACTTATTAGGTGGCCGGGCCGCCAGGGCGGCGTCGACTGAACGCCACTCGTACCTCCTCGGGCACCATCCCCACGAAGTGACCGACGGTGAGGAAGACCAAGCCGGCGAGCCCCGCCGCGACGAAATCGGGCAGTCCCGGCAGGACCAGCACGACGCCCGCCGCCGCCGCTGACAGTGCCACGCGGCTCAGGAAACTCCGCGACACCATCACACTTCCGGTGGTGCGGTGCAGCCGCCAGTAGATCAGACCGGCGAGCAGGGCATCCCCCATGACGCTCGCGGCTGCGCCGCCCTGAGCGCCGAATGGCGGCACCAGCAGTGCGGCGAACGCCGCCAGGCCGAGCAACGCGAGCGCGTTCGTGAGGATCAGTTCGCGCTGGTGCCCGAGCGCCAGGAGTGCCCCGCTCCAGACTTGGTAGAGCATCACGAACACCAGTGCTCCGACCTGGATCCTCAGTACCGCTCCGGCGGGCCGGAACGCGGCACCGCCGATGATCACCATCACTGGGGTGGCGGCACGCGCCGTGACGAGCACGAGCAGCACCCCGGCGATCACGCCAGCCTCGCCGAGCCCCCGCACGGCGTAGCGCAACCGAGCGGCGTCATCACGCGCGGCGGCGGTCAGCAGCGGCAGCGCCACGGCGATAATCAGCACCGGGATGGTGATCAGCGATTCCATCGCCCGCAGCGATCCGCCGAAGTATCCGGTCTGGCGTGGGTTTGAGATCAGCGACATCAGCACGATCACGAGCCGGAAGTAGATCTGCCCGAGCCCGAGCGCGAGGGCCATCGGGAGCGCGGTGGCAAACAGCGTGCGCTGTTCCGGGCGGTCGAACCGCGGAGACATCAACGCTCGGCGGCCGGCGACGACGGGGACGAGAGCGAGCATGGCGAGACCGGAGACGATCAGCACGGCGAAGAACGGCGTCAGGCGGGCGCCGGCGGCGACCAGCAGTGCCACGCAGACGAGCGTCACCGCCTGCCGGACGAAGTCGATCAATGCCAGGCGCGCGTTACGCAGCTCGACGGCCAGCGGCACCAGGAGGGCACCGGCGAGCGCCGCCAGCAACGCGCCCGTACCGGCCAGCATCGTTCCCAGGACGAGCCGCCACGGGTATTGCGCGAGCACCGCGAAACACACCACCAGCCCCACTGCCACCGGCATCACGAGCAATCGCTGCCCGAGGATGTTCGCGGTCAGCTTCCGGCGCTCGTCGGCGTCGCGGAGGGCCAGCTCGCGGCTGGCGGCGATGTTGAGTCCGGTGTCGGCAACCGCGACCGCGATCGCGACCAGCGAGATCACCGTGACGTACCGACCCGACTCCGCTACGCCGAGATGATGCAGCAGCAGCGCTGCGGTCACGACCCCGAGACCGATTCCTCCAGCGTTAGCGGTGACCCGCCACGCGGTGCCGCGGATCACGTGCCGGCCCGCCTCGGCGTCAGTCAGGATGTTCTTGGGCGCTGCGCGCATCTGTCATATGCCGGGCGCGGCGGCGAGGCTCGCGCCGGCAGGACGTGCCGCGGTGGTGGCCATTAATGTGCAGTGGGCGATGATCCTGTCCACTCGAGAGGCGCTCGAGAGCCTTGAGATATCGGTAGTTATTGTTAACCACAACGGAGGCGGTTTCCTGCTCGACGCTGTCACGGCGCTCCAGGAGAACACGGTGTGCGAGAGCGCGGAGATCATCATCGTGGACTCCGCGTCGACGGACGGAAGTCTCCAGAACTTACCGCCAGGGCGGTTGCCGGTACGCATCATCCGGTGCGAGGAGAACGTCGGATTCTGTACAGGGAACAACCTTGGCGTGCGCGCTGCTCGCGGCCGCTTGGTCGCGTTCACCCAGCCAGACGGGACGGTTGAGGCCGGTTGGGATCACGGGCTGCGTGAGGCTATTGTCGAGCCCGAAGTTGCCGCGGTCGGCGGAATCGTGCTGAAAGTCGATCGAGGCAGGCCCGGGCACGGGCGACCCGGGCGCGTGCCGGGGAGCGCGCCGGGGGTCGGTGAGCCAGGAGCCGGCGATCACATCGATAGCGCCGGCATTGCCATTGCTCCGAACTTCGCCGGCTGGAGCCTGTGCGAGAACCTCACCCCAGAACAGGCGGGGCTCCGCGCCGGCGAGCACCGCGACGTCGTCGGCCTGAGTCCGGCGTTCCTGATGGTTCGCCGGGCTGACCACTTGAGGATCGGTGGTTTCTGGGAGGAGCTGTGGATGTACGGCGATGAGCCCGACTATGCGGTCCGCCTCGCTCGTCTCGGCCGGTCCCTCGTCTGTCCCGAGTCGAGAATGCACCACCACGTCGGTGCCTCAGCCGGCGCTCACCAGTCGCCGCTGCGGCTCTACTGGTCGTCGCGCAATCGGTTGCTGGGCGCAGCCCGTCACCTTCCGCTCCGACGACTCGTGCTCGCGATGGCCCTGTCGGTTGCGTTCGACGGCGTGCAACTGGTTCAGCAGCGCCAGCCAATCGCGGTCGCCGCGATCCTCAAGGGCTGGCTGTCCGGCCTGCGCGGGATACGCGCCGCACGCCGCCTCAGCACTCCAGCCGAGCGCGCTGACGCCGCCTCGCGCCTGGCCAGCCTGCGCCAGGCGGTTGCGCAGCAGCGGTTACTCGGTCGGGTCTCCGTGCGAAGGCACGAATGATCGACGATCGGTCACGGCGGGCGACATCGGCCGTGCCGAAGCCTCGGGGTCAGCGGCGGTCGGATGGGCTCTAAACAGACCGACGAACACCGCCAGCAGCACCTTGACCATGTAATACGCCGCTTGCATTTTGGAGATCGCCGACTGGCCGGTGAGGCGCGGACGCATCCGCACCGGCACTTCGCAGCTGCAGAGCCGATAGGCATGCATCAGCAGAATCGCTTCCACCTCGGGGTAGTCGTGCGGGTACTCGCGCGCGAACAGCTCGATCCCCTTCCGATCGATCATGCGGAAGCCTGACGTGGGATCGGTGACACGCTGCCTGGAGGCGAACGAGACGACTCGGGAGAAGATGCTGATCCCGGCGCGCCGCGTGGTCGAGGAGCGAAAACCGCCGTTGCCGGGCTCCAGGAAGCGCGATCCGGTGACCATGTTGAGATCCCGTTCGGCCTGCAGTCGGTGCAGCATGCCCGGGATGTCCCGGGGGTCGTGCTGTCCGTCCCCGTCGACCTGGACGGCGACGTCGTACCCGTGCATCTGCGCGTAGATGTAACCCGTTTGCATCGCGCCCCCAATCCCCAGGTTGAACGGGAGGCGCACCACCCTGGCCCCCGCGGCTGTGGCGGCTGCGGCGGTCGCGTCGGTCGAACCGTCGTCTACGACCAACACGTCGAACCCGGGCGCCCACTGCTCGATCTCGCCGACGGTGCCAGCGATTGCGTCGACTTCGTTGAGTGCCGGCACGATCGCCAGGTAATGATTTGTCACGGATCCCAGCCCTCCGTTGCCGGGTGCATCTCACCATACCGCTTCCGCGGCCTCGAGTCACTTACCTGCCGCACAACGTATGCAAACGTACCTTTACCTGCCTGCGCGCCGACCCCCCTGGGTGGAGGTGGTGGTGATGGCTGTGACGCGCACACGCCGACGCCAAGTGGCACACCACATATGACGATTGCTCCTCATTGTGGCTTGTTACAGCTTGAGAGATCGGGGGATGACTTGACAAGCCTGGAGATGGGTGTACGGTCAGTTCTCAGGTAGGAAACCGACCCTGAGGCGCAGCCTGCGTGGCCTGATCGTTGGGAGTTGCGACAAAACTTTAGCCCGGAGGACGGATCCTTGAGCGTAGGCGGTCACGGACGTTGGTTTGGTGGTTTGGTGCGGGTGTGGGTTTTGTCGTTTGGGTTGTTGGTGGGTGGGGTGTTGGTGTATGGGTTGTTTGCGGCTGGTCCTGCGGTGGCGCGGACGTATTATGCGTGTGTGGGTAATCAGACGGGTCGGTTGGCGTTGGTGTATGCGGGGACTGTGTGTCCGCGTGGTACGCATAAGGATTCTTGGAGTAAGCGGGGTCCGCGGGGTTTTCGTGGTTTCACGGGGGCGACGGGGGCGGTTGGTGTCGCGGGCGCGAAGGGTGCTGATGGCGCGAAGGGTGCGGCCGGCGCGAACGGTGTTAACGGTTCAAATGGGGCGGCGGGTGTTGCGGGTGTGACGGGGACGACGGGTGCGGCTGGCGTGGCTGGTGCGGCGGGCGGTACGGGCGCGACTGGGGCGACTGGTTCTGCGGGTGATGTGGGTGCGACGGGTGATGTGGGTGCGACTGGTGCTTCTGGTGTGACGGGCGCGACTGGGTTGGTTGGGGATACGGGCGCGACGGGGGCTGCCGGCGCGACGGGGGATTCGGGTGTGACGGGGGATACGGGTTTGGCGGGCGTGACCGGTGATACGGGCGCGACGGGTACGACGGGGGATACGGGTTCGACGGGCGCGACGGGTGATGTGGGCGCGACGGGCGGTACCGGCGCGACGGGTGATGTGGGCGCGACGGGCGGCACGGGTTCCACGGGTGATGTGGGCGCGACGGGCGGTACCGGCGCGACGGGTGATGTGGGCGCGACGGGCGGCACGGGTTCCACGGGCGATGTGGGCGGCACGGGTTCGACGGGCGCTACGGGTTCTCAGGGCGCTACGGGTTCGACGGGTGATACGGGCTCGATCGGGGCTACGGGTTCTACGGGTGATACGGGCGCTGCGGGCTCGAATGGCTCGAATGGCTCGAATGGGTCTGATGGCGCGACGGGGGATACGGGCGCGGCGGGTCCGCCGATTACGTTCACGGGGGCGTGGACGGCGATTACTGTGTATTCGTTGGGTGATGCGGTGAGCTGTCCGACTGCGGGCGCGATCACGAATTGTGATAACGGCTCGTCGTACGCGTCGACGATCGACGGTAATCAGGGCAACACGCCGGAGAATGATTCTGCGGATTGGACGTTGCTGGCCCAGGCTGGGCAGACGGGCGCGACGGGCGCGGTGGGGGATGCCGGCTCCAATGGCTCGAATGGGTCCAACGGGTCGGATGGAGCGACGGGTGATACCGGTTCGACGGGTGGTACCGGAGCGACTGGTTCGACCGGGGCGACCGGGGCGATTGGGTTTACGGGGACGACGGGCTCGACTGGCGCGGCGGGTCCGCCGATCGCGTTCAAGGGGGCGTGGAACCCGGTCACGGTGTATTCGATCGGTAACGCGGTCAGTTGCCCGCTGACCGGGGCGACGAACTGCAACGATGGCTCGTCCTACGCCTCGACGGTCAACGGCAACCAGAATCACACGCCGCAGAACAGCTCCGCGCTCTGGACGCTCGTCGCCCAAGGCGGCGCGACCGGGAACACCGGCGCGATCGGCGCCACGGGCCTCGGGGCGACCGGCGCGACCGGCGCGACCGGTCAGACCGGTCAGATCGGCCTGACCGGGGTGACGGGCGCGACCGGAGCGGCCGGCACGACCGGCGCCACCGGCAGCACCGGAACCACCGGGTTCACCGGCAACCAAGGACTCACCGGCAACCAAGGACTCACCGGCAACACCGGCAACACCGGCAACACCGGCACCGGCAGCACCGGATCAAACGGGGTCACCGGCGCGACCGGAACCACCGGCAGCACCGGAACCACCGGTGACACGGGTCCGAGGGGAACGACAGGCACCACCGGCAGCACCGGACAGGGCACCACCGGCCCCACCGGCGCAACCGGATCCGCCGGCGGAGGGGGCTCGTCCGATTTCGCCGAGTTCTTCGCGCTCTCACCCCCGGACAATGCGGCGACAGTCGCGCCCGGGACCGATATCGGCTTCCCCCAGGACGGCCCAACCAGCGGCACTACCATCCAGAGGACCGGCCCAAGCTCGTTCAACCTGGCGGCCATCGGCACCTACCGCGTGGCCTTCGACGTGTCAGTAAGCGAATCGGGGCAGCTCCTGCTCACTCTCAACGGAGCCGACCTCGCATACACGGTCTTCGGACGGCAAAACGGCACGAGCGAGATTGTGGGCGAGACTCTCATCTCGACCACCAGCATCAATTCAATTCTCACGGTCAGAAATCCAGCCGGGAACAGCAACGCGCTTACCGTCACTCCGCTGGCCGGCGGGACGCGCCCCTCGGCGGCCTCTCTCACCATCGAAGAGCTCTCAGGGGGAAGCTCTGGGTAGAGCTCAAACCGCGGACCGGTTCGTCCTGACGGTGTTTCAAACGATCTGTGATTGTTGATGTTGCCTGCCTATTTGGATCTCGGGGTGGACGTTCGGTGAGCTTGGTTCACATGCGGTCAGATGCCACTACGGTGCGCGTGAAGCAAGCAGTAGGTAATAGTTTGTTGAATTCCCCGATGGCGTGGCCAGAGCGTGGAGTCCTGTCGGCGCAGGCTCTCCAGGTCAGGTACGGTCCACTCCTCGGGCGCTGGTTCGCGGCCTGATCTACGACTGAGCGGCCGTGGCGGTCGGCGGTTGACGTCGCCGGATCGTACGCCTTCACTGCAGTTAGACTCTCGGGTCGTGCGGAGAGGCGCCAGACGAGTAGAGAGCGCCGCCGGGCGGTAGTGACCCGCAGCGCTTGCGGGTGCCCCGGTGGCGGTTGACTCGCCCCCGTCGATCCTTCTCTTGGAGCCCGCATGTCCCTTGCCGATGACGTCCTCCCCACCGCCGGTCGTGTCCGTGGCGCGACCAGCTCGCCCGTCCGCGACATCCTCGCGCTGACCGATCGCCGCGGAGTCATCTCATTCGCCGGCGGTCTGCCGGGCCGGGAGTGTCCGAGGATTTGTGTGGGCATGATCGAACTGGAGCGTCATGCCTTCAACAACCAAGAAGAAGTCCGTTTATTTAGATGATGTCTCTCTCCCGCAGGGAGCCGGCGGCGAGCCGCCAGGCAAGCCGGCGGGCGAGCAGCACCGGTGGCGGGGGAACGTCAACATCGGCATCGAAGGGGGAAGGGTCTGCGCTCACCATCGCGTCCTGGCGAGCCTCGATGAGCTCGAGCAGCCCCTCAGCCTCCAGCGCGTCCATGAACACGACCTGCACCTGGGTCGAGGTCTCCTCACTGCTCACCAGCTCGGTGATCCACTTGCGGGTGACGAGGTCCATGACCGCGAACACGGCATGCTTGGGGCAGCCCTGGAAGTGGGTCACGTCGTAGATGTAGATCGAGTTTTTGCGGTAGTCGGCCCAGGCCGGGAACGGCCGCCGGGGCTGGCGAGCGACCCGGCGGGGGCGCTTGAGAACCAGGTCGTGAGCAGCCAAAACACGTCGCACGGTGGCCGGCGAGCCCCACACTCGGTGCAGGTAGCTGCCGCGGTGCGCGAGCTTTCGGTGCGAGCGATCGATATCGCCCCATTGCTCAACAGCTCCAGGATCTCGGTGATCTCCTCCGGGCGCAGACCATGCACCGCGCTGCCCGGCTTGCCGTCCTGCAGGCAGCCGTGATCGCGCCGGCGCCGCCACCGCCACGCCCGGCCCTCATCCAGCTCCAGATAGCCGACCCCGCCTGGGCTCGGGCAGCCCCCAGAGATCGGCGAGCGGGTGATCGAGGACGCCGTCGAGCGCGCGAGACTTCGCGGCATGGTGGCGCGACGCGACGGCGAGCGGATCTCCGATGAGGTGATCGACGGGCTGCTGGCGGGCGCGCGGACCGAGCAGGAGATCGCGGGGCCCGGGGGCCTGCTGGCGCAGCTGACCAAGCGGCTGGTGGAGCGAGCGATGGAGGTCGAGCTGACCGACCATCTCGGCTACGAGCCCCACCGAGAGCCGCCGGGCGGGGCGGGGAACACGCGCAACGGGACGACCCCCAAGACGCTGGTCACTGTGCAGGGGCGGGTCGGGATCGACGCGCCGCGGGATCGCGACGGGAGCTTCGAGCCCCAGATCGTCAGGAAAGCGTCAGCGCCGCTTTGAGGGGTTTGACGACAAGATCCTCGCGCTGTACAGCCGGGGCATGTCCACGCGCGATATCGCGGCGCACCTGGAGGAAATCTATGGGGTGAAGGTCGGCCGGGAGCTGATCAGCGAGGTCACCGACGGGGTCATGGACGACGCGCGTGCGTGGGCTCAGCGGCCGCTGGAGGACGTCAACAGCCCGGTGATCTTCCTCGACGCGCTGGTGCTGAAGATCCGCGAGGGCGGCGGCGTGCAGCGCCGCGCCTGCTACCTCGCGCTGGGGATCACGATGGACGGCGATCGCGACGTGCGGGGCATGTGGTTCCAGGAGACCGAGGGCGCGAAGTTCTGGATGCAGGTCCTCTCAGAGCTCAAGCAGCGCGGCGTGCGCGACATTCTGATCTGCTGCGTGCGAGTTCGGGCGCGCGAGCGTTTGGGGTGTCGGGGTTGGCGTGACGGCGGGCAGGTGGCGGGCTGGCGTCGGCCGCGGCCGTCTCCCGGTCGGCGGCGGATCACGTGACTGATCTTCGGGTTGGCTTTCGCTCGTTTCGTCATGTGGCCGGTCTTACCGGCCAAGGTTGGTCCGCTGTGCCGAGCGCGGGGTGAGCTGCTCTTCGTGTCGGGTCGCGGAGCCCAACCGACGATTCCTGATCATTCTTCATTTGTCAAATCGCAACCTGTGACGATTGCTCCTCATCGCGGCTTGTTAGAGCTCGACGGAGGGGGGATTGCTTGACAAGTCTGGAGATGGGTGTACGTTGAGATTTGAGGTATGGAATTCCCGTGGCGTGGCTCGAGTGGGTCTGGCTGTGGGGAGTTGCGACAAAATTTAGCCCGGAGGACGGATCCTTGCGCGTAGGCGGTCACGGACGTTGGTTTGTTGGTTTGGTGCGGGTGTGGGTTTTGTCGTTTGGGGTGTTGGTGGGTGGGGTGTTGGTGTGTGGGTTGTTTGCGGCTGGTCCTGCGGTGGCGCGTACGTATTATGCGTGTGTGGGTAATCAGTCGGGGCGGTTGGCGTTGGTGTATGCGGGGACTGTGTGTCCGCGTGGTACGCATAAGGATTCTTGGAGTAAGCGGGGTCCGCGGGGTTTTCGTGGTTTTACGGGGGCGGCTGGGGCGACGGGGGCGGTTGGTGTGGCGGGCGCGAAGGGTGCTGATGGCGTTGCGGGTGTGACGGGGACGACTGGTGCGGCTGGGGTGGCGGGTGCGGCGGGTGCGGCGGGTGCGGCGGGTGCGGTTGGGGATACGGGTTCTGCGGGGGCGGTGGGGTCGACTGGGGCGACTGGTTCTGCGGGTGATGTGGGTGCGACGGGCGCGTCGGGTGTGACGGGCGCGACTGGCGCTTCGGGTGTGACGGGCGCGACTGGCTTGGTCGGGGATACGGGTTCCATCGGCGCTACGGGCGCGA
The DNA here is from genome assembly GCA_963838535.1 of uncultured Solirubrobacterales bacterium. Taxonomy (GTDB): domain Bacteria; phylum Actinomycetota; class Thermoleophilia; order Solirubrobacterales; family Solirubrobacteraceae; genus Palsa-465. Next base: position 84,578 of record CAWIRN010000032.1, on the reverse strand, counting down.
CGGGGGATGTCGGCGCGACGGGGGATTCGGGTGTGACGGGGGATACGGGTTTGGCTGGCGTGACCGGTGATACGGGCGCGACGGGTACGACGGGCGATACGGGTTCCACGGGCGCTACTGGCGGCGTGGGCGCGACGGGGGACACGGGTTCGACCGGCGGCGTGGGCGATACGGGTTCCACTGGGGACGTGGGCGCGACGGGCGGTATCGGCGCGACGGGTGATGTGGGCGCGACGGGCGGCACGGGTTCTACGGGCGATGTGGGCGCCACGGGCGCGACGGGTGATACGGGTTCCCAGGGTGATACGGGTTCCCAGGGGGTTGCGGGCGCGACGGGTGATACGGGCGCGACGGGTGATGCCGGCTCCAACGGCTCCAACGGCTCCAACGGCTCGAACGGCTCCAACGGCGCGGATGGTGCGGATGGCGCGACTGGTGCGGCGGGTCCGCCGATTACGTTCACGGGTGCGTGGACTGCGATTACGGTGTATTCGCTTGGTGATGCGGTGAGCTGTCCGACTGCGGGCGCGATCACGAATTGCGATGACGGGTCGTCGTACGCGTCGACGATCGACGGTAATCAGGGCAACACGCCGGAGAATGATTCGGCTGATTGGGTGCTGCTGGCGCAGTCCGGGCAGACGGGCGCGACGGGCGCGGTGGGGGATGCCGGCTCGAACGGGTCGAACGGGTCTAACGGGTCGGATGGAGCGACGGGTGATACCGGTTCGACGGGTGGTACTGGAGCGACTGGTTCGACGGGAGCGACCGGGGCGATTGGGTTTACGGGGACGACGGGTTCGACTGGCGCGGCGGGTCCGCCGATCGCGTTCAAGGGGGCGTGGAACTCGATCACGGTGTATTCGATCGGTAACGCGGTCAGTTGTCCGCTGACCGGGGCGACGAACTGCAACGATGGCTCGTCCTACGCATCGACGGTCAACGGCAATCAGAATCACACGCCTCAGAACAATTCTGCGCTGTGGACGCTCGTTGCGCAGGGTGGCGCGACCGGGAACACCGGCGCGATCGGCGCCACCGGCGCCACGGGCCTCGGGGCGACCGGCGCGACGGGCGCGACCGGTCAGATCGGTCTGACCGGGGTCACCGGCGCGACCGGAGCGGCCGGCACGACCGGCGCCACCGGCAGCACGGGCAGCACCGGGTTCACCGGCAACCAAGGACTCACCGGCAACCAAGGACTCACGGGCAGCACCGGCCTCACCGGCACGGGCAGCACTGGATCAAACGGAACCACGGGCGCGACCGGAACCACCGGCGTCACCGGCTCAACCGGCTCAACCGGCTCAACCGGCTCCACGGGTGCCACCGGCTCCACGGGTCCCACCGGCTCGACCGGCGCCACCGGCTCGACCGGTGCCACGGGCTCGACCGGTCTGACCGGGATCACCGGCACCACGGGCGCTACGGGCTGAACCGGCGCCACGGGCTCGACCGGAAGCACCGGCAGCACCGGCTTCACCGGCAACCAAGGGCTCACCGGCAACACGGGACTCACGGGCACCGGCAGCACCGGATCGATCGGGATCACCGGCGCGACCGGCTCCACCGGCGTGACGGGTTCCACGGGTTCCACGGGTACGACGGGCGTGACGGGCTCCACAGGCGGCAGGGGTCTCACGGGCGCCACGGGTACGCACCGGCGTCACCGGCCAGGGCTCAACCGGGCCGACTGGCGCGTCGGGATCCGGGGGCGGCACGCCGGTTTTCCTCAACGGGACTCTCACGACGGCCGAAACCGTCTTCACCGGAAGCTGTACCACTTCAGGAGCAGCCGGGATCTGCACCGTCACCTTGCCTCCGGGGTACTCGGCCGATTCGGCCGTCGGAACCGACTCGGTCGAAAACTTCCCAGTTTCCACAGCGGCGATCGCCGGTAGGGTGGTCACCTACGCGGATGGAAACGCAGATGGAGGGGACACCGTCTACTACGTCATCTACGCAAACAACACCGGCACCTAAGGCTGGTGTAGACCGACGCATCGGGGTTCGGACGCTCTGGCCGCCGGGGTGTAGGCGCTGCGTTGGCGTCTCAGCGGGCAGCGTGGCGGGCCGGTTTCGGACGCGGTCTCCGCCCAGGCGGCGACACCGAACAACTACCGACCGAACGGTTAATGATCTCCTGTGCGACCCTTGCGTGAAGCCGTGGCGTCCGCGCGGGGCGAAGGTCGTTCTGCTGCGACCGAGCGCGGACGAGCTGCGGTGTGTGGAGGTTGACGGGGCCGGCCCGTCAACCTCATCATTCTTCATTGCCAGACGGCAACACGTGAGGATTGCTCCTCATTGCGGTGTGTCACAGATCCAAAGACGAGAAAAATCCTTGACAAGCATTGGAATCGCTGTACGTTGAGATTTGAGGTATGGAATTCCCGTGGCGTGGCTCGAGTGGGTCTGGCTGTGGGGAGTTGCGACAAAACTTTAGCCCGGAGGACGGATCCTTGCGCGTAGGCGGTCACGGACGTTGGTTTGTTGGTTTGGTGCGGGTGTGGGTTTTGTCGTTTGGGGTGTTGGTGGGTGGGGTGTTGGTGTGTGGGTTGTTTGCGGCTGGTCCTGCGGTGGCGCGTACGTATTATGCGTGTGTGGGTAATCAGTCGGGGCGGTTGGCGTTGGTGTATGCGGGGACTGTGTGTCCGCGTGGTACGCATAAGGATTCTTGGAGTAAGCGGGGTCCGCGGGGTTTTCGTGGTTTTACGGGGGCGGCTGGGGCGACGGGGGCGGTTGGTGTGGCGGGCGCGAAGGGTGCTGATGGCGTGGCGGGTGTGACGGGGACGACTGGTGCGGCTGGGGTGGCGGGTGCGGCGGGTGCGGCGGGTGCGGTTGGGGATACGGGTTCTGCGGGGGCGGTGGGGTCGACTGGGGCGACTGGTTCTGCGGGTGATGTGGGTGCGACGGGCGCGTCGGGTGTGACGGGCGCGACTGGCGCTTCGGGTGTGACGGGCGCGACTGGCTTGGTCGGGGATACGGGTTCCATCGGCGCTACGGGCGCGACGGGGGATGTCGGCGCGACGGGGGATTCGGGTGTGACGGGGGATATGGGTTTGGCTGGCGTGACCGGTGATACGGGCGCGACGGGTACGACGGGCGATACGGGTTCCACGGGCGCTACTGGCGGCGTGGGCGCGACGGGGGACACGGGTTCGACCGGCGGCGTGGGCGATACGGGTTCCACTGGGGACGTGGGCGCGACGGGCGGTATCGGCGCGACGGGTGATGTGGGCGCGACGGGCGGCACGGGTTCTACGGGCGATGTGGGCGCCACGGGCGCGACGGGTGATACGGGTTCCCAGGGTGATACGGGTTCCCAGGGGGTTGCGGGCGCGACGGGTGATACGGGCGCGACGGGTGATGCCGGCTCCAACGGCTCGAACGGCTCCAACGGCTCCAACGGCGCGGATGGTGCGGATGGCGCGACTGGCGCGGCGGGTCCGCCGATTACGTTCACGGGTGCGTGGACTGCGATTACGGTGTATTCGCTTGGTGATGCGGTGAGCTGTCCGACTGCGGGCGCGATCACGAATTGCGATGACGGGTCGTCGTACGCGTCGACGATCGACGGTAATCAGGGCAACACGCCGGAGAATGATTCGGCTGATTGGGTGCTGCTGGCGCAGTCCGGGCAGACGGGCGCGACGGGCGCGGTGGGGGATGCCGGCTCGAACGGGTCGAACGGGTCTAACGGGTCGGATGGAGCGACGGGTGATACCGGTTCGACCGGTGGTACTGGAGCGACTGGTTCGACGGGAGCGACCGGGGCGATTGGGTTTACGGGGACGACGGGCTCGACTGGCGCGGCGGGTCCGCCGATCGCGTTCAAGGGGGCGTGGAACTCGATCACGGTGTATTCGATCGGTAACGCGGTCAGTTGTCCGCTGACCGGGGCGACGAACTGCAACGATGGCTCGTCCTACGCATCGACGGTCAACGGCAATCAGAATCACACGCCTCAGAACAATTCTGCGCTGTGGACGCTCGTTGCGCAGGGTGGCGCGACCGGGAACACCGGCGCGATCGGCGCCACCGGCGCCACGGGCCTCGGGGCGACCGGCGCGACGGGCGCGACCGGTCAGATCGGTCTGACCGGGGTCACCGGCGCGACCGGAGCGGCCGGCACGACCGGCGCCACCGGCAGCACGGGCAGCACCGGGTTCACCGGCAACCAAGGACTCACCGGCAACACCGGCAACACGGGCCCGGACCGGCAGCACCGGCTCAAGCGGGATCACCGGCGCGACCGGAACCACCGGCTCAACCGGCTCAACCGGCTCGACCGGCTCGACCGGCTCGACCGGCTCGACCGGCTCGACCGGCTCGACCGGCAGCACCGGTCAGGGCTCAACCGGCCCGACCGGCGCGACCGGATCCGGCGGCGGCGGCGGATCGAGCTACTTCTACGGAGCACGGAATGGCGGCACGATCGCTGTCGTGCTTGGTGGCACCGTAGTACCCGTGGACAGCAACCAAGCGCAGTCCGGCTTCATATACAGCAACGGCGTGGCCAGTGCGGTGAATGCCGGCACGTACGAAATCTCCTACGCCCTCAAGTACACGGCTACGACGAGTGCCTCGTCGGAGCTGGAGCTGAACGGCACCGCGATCCCAGGCTCCGTGGACACTCCCAGCAACGCGACGAGCATGGAGGACGGACGGGTGATCCTCACGCTGTCAGCAGGCGATTCCATCAACATCAACCTGTTTGGACTGATCGGGGCCGTGACGCCGCAGACCGCCGGTGGTGGAACGCTGACGATTACCCAGGTCGCCGGGGCGCCGAGCTAGCGGTGGGCTGCGCGAATAGTTAGCGGTCACGGCGGGAGAGCGCATGCGCTCTCCCGCCCCTTCGCTGCGGATCAGCGGTGAGCGGTGATGGGGTCGGACGTGCGAAGGGTGCGACGTGTCGCCGGGCGGCCCTACCACGCCTGGAGGCTCGTGCATCGGCCACCTGCCAGGCCCTGTGCGCGTTTCGCGCAACACCGGGATCGCCGGCGCCTTCGGTGTTCGGGGCAACCTTAATCACGTCGAGCCGGCCGTGTGGGCGTCAGCCCCGGGTGATCGCCGGCAGACGCACCGCCTTCTAGTGCAGCGCGTCTGAAGTGTCTTGTCGTTTGATGGCCTTCTTGAGGATCTGCTCGGGATCTCGGTCCAGATGAACGGTTGGGCGCGGTCGTTGTGTCCGGCGATGAAGTGCTCGATCGCGGCAATCAGTTCGGGGACGTCGTGGTACACGCCCCGGCGGACTTGTTGTGTGGTGAGGATTGAGAACCAGATCTCGACCGTGGTCATCCACGACGCGCCGAACCAGGGCAGCAGCAACGATAAGATCAACTACGTGATCTACGCCACAGCGACGCAGCGTGAGAAGCTTGGTGTAGATAAACGTTCTGCGAGTTCGGGCGCGCGAGCGTTTGGGGTGTCGGGGTTGGCGTGACGGCGGGCAGGTGGCGGGCTGGCGTCGGCCGCGGCCGTCTCCCGGTCGGCGGCGGATCACGTGACTGATCTTCGGGTTGGCTTTCGCTCGTTTCGTCATGTGGCCGGTCTTACCGGCCAAGGTTGGTCCGCTGTGCCGAGCGCGGGGTGAGCTGCTCTTCGTGTCGGGTCGCGGAGCCCAACCGACGATTCCTGATCATTCTTCATTTGTCAAATCGCAACCTGTGACCAATGCTCCTCATGGTGTCCTGTCACAGATCGAAGGATCAGCAAATTGCTTGACAAGCGTGCGAATCGGTGTAGGTTCAGCTTTAGGTACGGAGACCCAGTGGCTTGGCTCGAGTGGGCTTGATCGTTGGGAGTTGCGACAAAACTTTAGCCCGGAGGACGGATCCTTGCGCGTAGGCGGTCACGGACGTTGGTTTGGTGGTTTGGTGCGGGTGTGGGTTTTGTCGTTTGGGGTGTTGGTGGGTGGGGTGTTGGTGTGTGGGTTGTTTGCGGCTGGTCCTGCGGTGGCGCGTACGTATTATGCGTGTGTGGGTAATCAGTCGGGGCGGTTGGCGTTGGTGTATGCGGGGACTGTGTGTCCGCGTGGTACGCATAAGGATTCTTGGAGTAAGCGGGGTCCGCGGGGTTTTCGTGGTTTTACGGGGGCGGCTGGGGCGACGGGGGCGGTTGGTGTGGCGGGCGCGAAGGGTGCTGATGGCGTTGCGGGTGTGACGGGGACGACTGGTGCGGCTGGGGTGGCGGGTGCGGCGGGTGCGGCGGGTGCGGCGGGTGCGGTTGGGGATACGGGTTCTGCGGGGGCGGTGGGGTCGACTGGGGCGACTGGTTCTGCGGGTGATGTGGGTGCGACGGGCGCGTCGGGTGTGACGGGCGCGACTGGCGCTTCGGGTGTGACGGGCGCGACTGGCTTGGTCGGGGATACGGGTTCCATCGGCGCTACGGGCGCGACGGGGGATGTCGGCGCGACGGGGGATTCGGGTGTGACGGGGGATATGGGTTTGGCTGGCGTGACCGGTGATACGGGCGCGACGGGTACGACGGGCGATACGGGTTCCACGGGCGCTACTGGCGGCGTGGGCGCGACGGGGGACACGGGTTCGACCGGCGGCGTGGGCGATACGGGTTCCACTGGGGACGTGGGCGCGACGGGCGGTATCGGCGCGACGGGTGATGTGGGCGCGACGGGCGGCACGGGTTCTACGGGCGATGTGGGCGCCACGGGCGCGACGGGTGATACGGGTTCCCAGGGTGATACGGGTTCCCAGGGGGTTGCGGGCGCGACGGGTGATACGGGCGCGACGGGTGATGCCGGCTCCAACGGCTCCAACGGCTCCAACGGCTCGAACGGCTCCAACGGCGCGGATGGTGCGGATGGCGCGACTGGTGCGGCGGGTCCGCCGATTACGTTCACGGGTGCGTGGACTGCGATTACGGTGTATTCGCTTGGTGATGCGGTGAGCTGTCCGACTGCGGGCGCGATCACGAATTGCGATGACGGGTCGTCGTACGCGTCGACGATCGACGGTAATCAGGGCAACACGCCGGAGAATGATTCGGCTGATTGGGTGCTGCTGGCGCAGTCCGGGCAGACGGGCGCGACGGGCGCGGTGGGGGATGCCGGCTCGAACGGGTCGAACGGGTCTAACGGGTCGGATGGAGCGACGGGTGATACCGGTTCGACGGGTGGTACTGGAGCGACTGGTTCGACGGGAGCGACCGGGGCGATTGGGTTTACGGGGACGACGGGTTCGACTGGCGCGGCGGGTCCGCCGATCGCGTTCAAGGGGGCGTGGAACTCGATCACGGTGTATTCGATCGGTAACGCGGTCAGTTGTCCGCTGACCGGGGCGACGAACTGCAACGATGGCTCGTCCTACGCATCGACGGTCAACGGCAATCAGAATCACACGCCTCAGAACAATTCTGCGCTGTGGACGCTCGTTGCGCAGGGTGGCGCGACCGGGAACACCGGCGCGATCGGCGCCACCGGCGCCACGGGCCTCGGGGCGACCGGCGCGACGGGCGCGACCGGTCAGATCGGTCTGACCGGGGTCACCGGCGCGACCGGAGCGGCCGGCACGACCGGCGCCACCGGCAGCACGGGCAGCACCGGGTTCACCGGCAACCAAGGACTCACCGGCAACACCGGCAACACGGGCACCGGCATCACCGGCTCAAGCGGGATCACCGGCGCGACCGGAACCACCGGCGTCACCGGAACCACAGGCGCCACAGGTAGCAGGGGTACCACGGGTAGCACGGGTACCACCGGCGCCACCGGCCAGGGCTCAACCGGCCCGACCGGTGCGGCCGGAACCGGCGGCGGTGGCGGCGCGTCGATCCTCATGTCGGGCTCTGGCGTGCCGGCGGAGATGAAGACCAAAGCGGGCGGGGTAACGGACACCGTGGCCGAGATTCCGGTCGCCGGCGTCGGCCAGGTGAGCGGTGTCCCCATCACGGGAGGCGCGATTGACGCGACCGGCGGCCCAGGGGTATCCAACATGGCTGAGAGCCTCCCGGAGAGCGGCACGATCACCTCCATCAGCGCCTATGCGAGTACGACCACGGCGCTGGCTCTGGTCGGGAGCACCGTCACGATCCAGGCTCAGCTGTGGAGCTCGCCGACGCCGGACAACACGTTCAGTCCGGTTCCCGGCGCGACCGTGACGCTGGCCCCGCCGCTTACCGGGATCATCGCGCTCGGAACGACCTCGAATGGGACGACAACGGGCCTCTCCATTCCCGTCACGAACCAGACCAGGCTGATGATCGTGTACAGCGCGACCGCGACGGGTCTCAGCCTGACCAATACGATCGACGCCTACGTAACATCCGGCCTCGGCTTCGCTGGGTCCTCGGGTTGATCGTGGCGGTTCATAACGGCGACGAGCCTGTGGTCCTGTCGCCGACGCTCTCCGGCTGGGGTACGGTCACTCCTCGAGCGCTGGTTCGCGGCCTGATCTACGGCTGAGCTGCCGTCGAGGTCGGCGGCGGTTGACGTGCAACAGTTCTGTGAAAGACCTGGTCACAGTGCGAACCGGGCCGAATCAGATGCTCTCACTACGGTTAGACTGTCCGGTCATGCGGAGCAGAGCCAGACGAGTAGAGAGCGCCACCGGGCGGTAGTGACCCGCAGCGCTCGCGGGTGCCCCGGTGGCGGTTGACTCGCCCCGTCGATCCTTCTCCTGGAGCCCGCATGTCCCTGCCGATGAAGTCCTACCCACTGCGGATCGTGTCCGTGGCGCGACCAGCTCGCCCGTCCGCGACATCCTCGCGCTGACCGATCGCCCCGGAGTCATCTCATTCGCCGGCGGTCTGCCGGCCCCCGAGCTGTTCGACGTCGTGGGTCTGCGCGACGCGTTTGCCGCCGTCTTGGCCGACCACTGCGCCGGCCGCACGCTGCAGTATTCGACCACCGAGGGCGATCCGGCGCTGCGCTCGGCGCTCGCCGAGCGGCTGACCGCGCGCGGGCTGGATACCGAAGCTGACGACCTCCTCATCACCAGCGGCTCGCAGCAGGCGCTCACCCTCGTGGCCGCGGTTCTGCTCGAGCCGGGGGACCGTGTGCTCGTCGAGGAGCCGTCCTACCTGGCCGCGCTTCAGTGCTTCGCGCTGGCGCGCGCCGTGGCCGTGCCCATCCCGTGTGACGAGGACGGCCTTGACCCCGACGCGCTCGACGAGCTGGTGGCCGAGCACCGCCCGAAGCTGCTCTACACGGTTCCCACGTTCCACAACCCGACCGGTCGGACACTGCCGCTGTCGCGCCGGCGCGCGCTGGCGGAGGCGGCGGCGCGGCACAGGGACTTGTGGATCGTCGAGGACGACCCCTACAGCGAGCTGCGCTACGACGGTGAGCCGCTTCCCGCGGTCGCCTCGCTGCCCGAGGCGCAGGATCGGACGCTCGCGCTCTCGACCCTGTCGAAGGTCGCCGCGCCGGGCCTGCGCATCGGCTGGGTTCGTGCACCGCGAATGCTGCTGCGCACGCTCACGATCGCCAAGCAGGCCGCCGACCTGCATTCCTCGACGATCGACCAGGCGGCCGCCGCCCGATGGCTGGCCACCACCGACCTCGGCGCCCATGTCGGCCGCCTGCGGACCGCATACGGCGCCCGCCGCGACGCGCTGCTCGCCGGCCTGGCGGCGGCGCTGCCGGCCGGCTCGACCCACAACCGTCCGGAGGGTGGCATGTTCGTGTGGGCGCGACTACCCGACGGCTGGGACGCCACCGCGCTGCTCCCGCGGGCGCTCGAGCGCGACGTCGCCTACGTCCCCGGCGCGCCTTTCTTCACCGGCCCGCCGGATCCCGCCACCCTGCGCCTCTCCTTCACCGCCCATCAGCCCGAGGAGATCCGCCGCGGCCTGGAGCGCCTGGCCGGCGCACTGAGCGGCGGGTAGGTCATCCCGAGCAGATCCGCCGCGGACCGGCCGAGCCCCGCTCACGCATAGGGTTACTTCTGCTCGCGCCAGGCCCGTTCAAACGGCAGGCGCCAGGCGTGCGGAGCGATCAGCTGGTGAATGGCGTTCGGACCCCAACTGCCGGGCGCGTATGTCTTGACCGGGGGCGGGTTCTCCAGCAGCGCTTCCGAACGCTCCCACAGGCTCTCGATGCCCTCGGCGGTGTTGAACAGGGTCTGGTCCCCGCGCAGTGTGTCCAGCAGGAGTCGCTCGTAGGCTTCCAGCACGTCACCCGCCTCGTCGGTCTCCCGGGTGGCGAATTGCATGCTCAGCTTGTCCAGTCGCATGCCGGGTCCGGGCCGCTTGCCGTAGAAGGACAGTGACAGCCGCGAGGCGTCTGCGAGGTCGAAGGTGAGATGGTCCGGGCCCTGTGAGCCGACACCCGACCCGCTGGGGAACATGCTCTTGGGCGCCTGGCGGAAGGCGATCGACACGATGCGCTGCTCTTCCGCCATCCGTTTGCCCGTACGCAGGTAAAACGGCACGCCGGCCCAGCGCCAGTTGTCGATCGCGCACTTCATGGCGATGAACGTCTCGGTCTCCGAGTGCGATGCGACGCCCTCCTCGTCGCGGTACCCCTGGTACTGGCCACGCACGACATCGGCCGGATCGATCGGCAACAGCGAGCGGAAGACCTTGTTCTTCTCCTCGCTGATCGCCCGGGGTTCCAGAGCGGTGGGTGGTTCTATGGCCACGAACGCCAGCACCTGCAGCAGGTGTGTCACGACCATGTCCTTATAGGCGCCGGTCGACTCGTAGAACTGGATCCGGCGATCGAGCCCCAGCACCTCCGGAATGTCGATCTGCACGTGATCGATGAAGTTGCGGTTCCAGATCGGCTCGAACAGTCCGTTGGCAAACCGGAAGGCGAGAATGTTCTGCGCCGGTTCCTTGCCCAGGAAATGGTCGATGCGAAAGATCTGTCTCTCGGCGAACGTTTCGTGAAGCCGGGCGTTGAGCGAGACGGCGCTCACCAGGTCGCTGCCGAACGGCTTCTCCATGACGACGCGCGAACGCTGGACCAGGCCCGCGGACTTGAGCGTCTGGATCACCGCCAGCGCCGCCCTCGGCGGAACGCTCAGGTAGTGCAGTCGACGCACCTCGTTGCCCAATTTCAGCTCGGCTGTGGTCACCGCTTGGGCCAACGCCTCCGGCCCCGCGGCCTGGCCCACATAATGGAGCTTGCCGGCGAACGTGGCCCACTCCTCGTCGGTCAATGGGTGGGAGCCGAACTCATCGACCGCCCGGCGCGCGAAGGCCCGAAACGACTCGTCGTCGTAATCCTCGAGTGAAGTGCCGACGATCTCCAGATCGGGCGCCAGCGCGGACAACGACAACCGCGTGAGGCCCGGCAGGAGCTTTCGTCGCGCCAGGTCACCGGTCGCTCCGAACAGCACCACGACGTGCGGGGGGACGTGCTCCCGCGAGTTGCGTGACGGGCGCGCGCCCGGCGCCGGGTAGGCGACGTTTTCGTCCGGGAATTCAATCTCGACTTCGTTGAGTTCGGTCACGCCCCCGATGATGTCAACAGGCGCGACAGCGTGCCCGGCCAGTCCTGCGCCAGTGCTGCGCTAGGCGCCGGCGGAGAGCGTCGGATGGGGGCGCGAGGACAGGTTCGTACATGCGCGAAGGCCGTTCCAGCGCTCCAGCGCGGCTGCCGCGTCTGTACCGTGCTGCGGTTCGGGAAGCCCGTTCTCGATCACGGCGGGCCGCCACTGATAGTGATCGATGTGACGGCCCGTGGCGGTCACGAGGAGGGTTCCGCTGTCGGTCTCGGGTGGCGTCGTGTCGTAGAACGCGAAGTTGCCCAGCCCGTAGTCGACCAGCGACGTCCCCAGATACCCGGCCCCCAGTTGGACGTGAGCGTGTGCCCCGACCACGATGTCCGCGCCGGCCTTCACCAGCGCCGCCGCCAGCGGCTCTTGCAGCGCGTTGGGGCACTGCCGGGTCTCGGTGCCCCAGTGCAGGTAGACGACGATTGTGTCCGAGTTGCGGCGCGCGGCTCGCACGGCAGCGACAAGCTCGGCTTGCTGATAGGCACTCGCCAGGCCGGGCTGGTCAGCCGTCGCGGTCCAGGTCGAGGCGAGGTCGGCGTCCAGCACCTGGGTCGCCGCGAAGATTGCGATCCGCTGACCATCGACGACCGCTCGATAGGGCCTGAACGCCTGCGCGGCGTTGTCGCCGATCCCGATGACCGGGTAGTGGGCCGCCCGCGCGATCGCCAGCGACTGACGTAGGCCGGCCAGCCCGCAGTCCTCGCCGTGATTGTTCGCCGCGGTCACCAATGAGACGTGTGCGGCCTTGAACGCGGTCAGCGCGCTCGGCGGCGCGTGAAACACAAACGCCTTGGGCTGCGGGTCCGGGCACCCACCGTAGGTCAGCGCAGACTCGAAGTTGACCATCGAGACGCCGGCGCCCGAGAGCAGCGTGCTCACTGCGCCGTCGAGCGCACTGGACGGGCTGTCGGCCAGGCGGACGCCGAGCGCGCCCTCGAAGTGCACGTCGCCACCGAAGGCCAGGACGACGCGGTGTCCGTTGCCTCGCCACGCGGTCGATGTGGGTGACCCGGACGCGGCCCTCCGGACCGGGGTGGGCCGGCGCTTGACGGCGTGCCGGTTCGTGCCCGCCACGGCCGCTCCGAGCGCGCCCACCGCCAGCACACACACGACCAACGCGAGCACAGCGGCCACCCGCTGGGTGCGCATCCCCAGCGAGCGCCCGCCGGTGGCCGCATCACTGCCAGTCGTGTCTCGACCGTCGCGCACCACCCGCGCTTTCGGCCCCCGACGGGCATTTCCTGCCTGCAGGCGCTCGCTTGACGCCCGCCGACGCTCACCGCCAGGACCCGGAGAGCTCGACCGCGTCGCTCTCGGGAACCCCTATCGTGCCCGGCCCGGCCCGGCCCGGGCCGGCGCCCGGGGCCACGGCCGGTTCAGCTCGGGAGCTGGGTCAGTAGGAGCGCCCGGGTGGGGCGGCGGCCCGCGGCGTAGACGTGCGGGACGTCAGCCGGGAACGCGATGTAGTCGCCCTTCCCCAGCTCGGTGCTCCGCTCGACCGGTCCCGCGATCAGCGTTCCGTCGAGCACGTACAGGCTCGCTCGCGCGCCTTCGGCATTCGGCTTAACTTCCCGCAGCTCGCCTGCCTCCAGCACGATCTCCGCCACCTCCAGGCCGCCGCCCCCCGCGACCGCCTCCAGCAGCCGATGCGACATGCCGTCACGCTCGCCAAGTCGGCCGTCAGCGGCCCGCACCACGTGGACGTCACCGAGCGGGATCTCGTCTAGCAGCTCGACCAGCGAGATGCGCAATGCGGCGGCCAGACCGACCAGCGTCTCGACGGTCGGGTTCGCGCGGCCGTTCTCGATCCCGGAGAGCGTCGCCTTGCTCATCGCGGTCGCTCGGGCCAGCTCGGACAGCGAGAGGTGGCGGGCGATGCGCAACCGCCGCAGGTTCGCTGCCAGCACCTCTTGGACGCTGCGTGCGTGTCGATCATCTATCATGAGGAACGGATCGTTCACTTTACCGAACAGAGAGGCCGAGTGTCAGGATGCCCCGAGTCACCTTCTACTTCGACCTTGGATCGCCCTACGCCTACCTGGCGGCCGAGCGGGTGAGTCCGCTCCTCCCCGAGCCGGTTCAGTGGCAGCCGGTCCTGCTCGGGGGTCTGTTCCGGCTGACCGGCCGCAGCTCCTGGGCACTCGGCGACTACCGGCGCCGGCAGAGCGGGATGGCCGACATCGAGCGCCGCACACGCAGTTACGGATTGCCGCCGATGCGATGGCCCGACCCTTGGCCGACGGACTACCTGAGCGCGATGCGCGCGACCACTTTCGCCTTCACCATGGACCTCGGACGCGAGTTCACTCGGCAGGCCTACCGCAACGCCTTCCAGCGGGGAGCAGAACTGGGCGTCCTCGCCCACATCTTGGACGCCGGCCGGCAGGTCGGAATCGACGCGCGTGAACTCGAGGCCGCGACACGCGACCCACAGGTCAAGCAGGCGCTGCAAGACGCGACCGACGCGGCGTACGCGTCCGGCGTGATCGGAGTGCCGACGGTCGCGATCGACGACGAGCTGTTCTGGGGTGATGACCGGCTGGAGGCGGCCGTTGCGCACCTCGGAACCGTGACGCGAACCGGTTAGGGCTCCCGCGCGGGAGCCCCTCAGCGCTTCGCCGCCGCGTGCAGACCGTACGGTGACTCGGTCAGCCAGATGTTGAGGTCTTCGATCGGGGATGGCCGGCCGAGCAGGTAGCCCTGGACGTTGTCGCAGCCGTTGGCGACGAGCATGTCCAGCGCGGTCTCGTCCTCGACGCCCTCGGCCACCACCGTGAGACCGAGGTTGTGGGCCAGGTCGATGATCGACCGTACGATGACCTCATCGCCGCTGGCCGGGCACAGGCGCATGACGAAGGCGCGGTCGATCTTGAGTTCATCGACCGGTAGACGCTGGAGATAGCCCAGCGATGAGTAGCCGGCGCCGAAATCGTCGATCGAGAGCCTCTGTCCCATCTCGTGCAGCCGGCCCATGATTTCCGGAGCCTCCGCCTCGATCAGCGCTCCCTCCGTGAGTTCCAGGGTCAGGCTGTGGGGCGCGGTGTGCCAGGCCTCGGTCAGCTCGGCGACGATCTCGGGCAGGTTGCTGCTCGGCCGCAGGCTGTGAGCGGAGATGTTGACCGCGATCGTCAGCTCGACGCCCTCCTCGCGCCAGCAGTGCTGCTGGCGCAGGGCCTCGTTGAGCACCCATCTCGTCACCGGCTCGATCAGCTCGGTGCGCTCGACCTCGGGCATGAAGCTACCCGGCATCAGGAGACCCTGGACCGGATGCTGCCAGCGAATCAGTGCTTCGACACCGAAGATCTGGCGCGTACCCAAGTCGATCTTGGGCTGGTAATGCAGCACCAGCTCGTTGCGGGCGATGCACTGGCGCAGGTCGGCGAGCAGCGACAGCTTGCGCGCAGCGTCGGTTTCCTGGGCGGTGTCGAAGACGGCGTAGCCGGTGCCGGACTTCTTGGCGACATACATCGCCGCGTCGGCGCGCTGCAGCAACTCGTCGGTGTTCTTGCCGTGCGCCGGGAACAGGGCGATACCCACGCTCGCGGACACCCGAACGACTTCCTCCTGGATCGTGAACACCGGCTTGCACGCCTGATCGATCTTCCACGCAATCGCCACTGCCGCCGCCAGGTCGGTGGCGTCCGCGGGCAGGATCCCGAACTCATCACCACCGAGCCGGGCGATCGTGTCATTCTCGCGGAGCACGTCACGGAGTCGATCCGCCACCTGCATGAGCAGGGTGTCGCCGTGATCGCGTCCGAGCGAGTCGTTGACGTGCTTGAAGCCGTCGAGATCCATCACCAGCACGGCCTGGGCTCGATCGCTGCGCCTCGCCGCCGCCAGTGCATGGAGCACGTGCTCTCCGAACAGGGTGCGGTTCGCCAAGCCGGTCAGAGCGTCGTGCAGCGCGAGATGCTCGAGACTCTCGGTGTACGCCCTGCGCTCGGACACGTCACGCACGAACGCGAGCGTGAGGATCCGATCGCCCAGCATGACCTCGCCGTGCTCGATCTCCATGGCAAACGTGGAGCCGTCCTGACGGCATCCGACCGTCTCGGTTGTCCGGCTCTCCGTCGTTGCCTGGCTCAACAGCCCCGGCACTTGTCCCCACAAGCCGCGGAACTCGTCGCGGCGCTCCGGCGCGATCATCTGCGTGAACGGCGTCCCGATCACCTGCGCGTCGGTGTAGCCGAACAGGGCTCGCGCGGCGGGGTTGAACGACTCGATCAGGCTTCCCTCGCCGGCGGTGACGATCCCGTCGGCGACGTTGTCGAGCACCGCTCGCGTCCTCGCCTCACTGTCGCGCAATGCCGCATTCAGCGCCGTGATCGAATCGAGCGAGTGCTGCAGCGCCTCGGACTTGACGTACAGGTCCACGAACACCGTGACCTTGGCCCGCAGCACGGCGGGCACAACCGGAGTGAACAGAAAATCGACCGCGCCGCTCGCGTACGCCGCCACCGTATCGGGATGATCCTCACGCCCGTAGGCGGTGACAAAAATGATCGGCGTCTCGCTTGACTGCCGGCGCTGGCGGATCAGATCGGCGGTCTCGTACCCATCCATGCCCGGCATCCGAACGTCCATCAGAATCACCGCGAACGTCTGGTTGAACACGGCACGCAGCGCGCCGCGCCCGGAGTCAGCCTCGACGACGTCGACACCCAGTGAACCCAGCATCGAGCGGATGGCCACGCGCTGGTTCGCGCGATCATTGACGACCAACACCGCTGGCGGGGGTCGAGCTACGCCTCCGGGTTCAACCGGACCGTTCACGCCACGGGCAACAGCGGCCGGCGAATCAGACATCCTCAATCCTCTCAGAAGAGCCCCCGGGGCTCTCAGAAGTGATCTACATGACGCAATATCGGCATCTCCCACCCCCACCTTGAGTGGCGGTGACGCCGGTATGTGCGTGGAGCGCTCGGGTTCGCAGCTCGCTGGGCCGCATGGGTGGTTGTCGATTCAACGCGTCCCGGTTCGTCGGAGGTATCAGCGGTCCTCACCGGGCCGAAACCATCGACGAAGGGGATCACATGCCGCATCCAGTTGTTCACGCAGAGATCCGCAGCACCGATCCGGACGCCACCCGGGAGTTCTTCGGCCAGTTGTTCGGGTGGACCTACTCCGACGGCGCGCTTCCGGGCTACACGTTCGTGGGCATCGGGGTCGACGGGGCGCTTCCGACGGCGATCGGTCCGCTCCAGGGCGGCGACGACACGGTCCTGTTCTTTATCGGCGTGGAGGACGTCGGAGCCACGCTGCAGCGCGCGGAGGAACTCGGCGGACGCATCATCCAACCCGCACAGGAAGTGCCCGGCGTGACGTTCGGCGTGTTCGCCGACGCCCAGGGCCACGTGGTCGGGGTCGCGGCCTCCTAGACCCTCGTCCACGATCACCGCCCCGCACGGATGGGGCTGGCGTGGCTACACACGCCGGCCCACACCGCCCGCCGTCTGCACGGGGGGCCGGGGCACGGGATGGTCTCCTTGAGGTCAGATTTCTGACAGATTCGCCTGGGTAACAGCCCAATCGAGGGCCCGGAAAACTCGATCGGGCTGTTCCCCAGCTGGTGGCTGGGGAACATCCCAATCGCCCGAAACGGGGCCTCGGTTGGGTCGTTCCCCACCGTGTTGACGATCCTGTGACGTTTATCGGCCGGTAGGCCGGAGCGTGCTGAAGAGCTTCGTGACCATGGGCAACAAATCAGCCCGGCCATCCCCGGTGTCGCACACCGGGGCGCGTGTGTGCGGATCGGTGAGACGTTCCGTGCGTACCGTCACTGCGGTCACAGCGGGGTGGAGGATCTCGCCGCTGGTGCTCGGCGAGCGCGCCGGGCGCGCTCGGTCCGCCCCGGGTTGATCCCGGCCGCCGCCGGCACCGGGAGAGCCCCACGAGCCCTTGCCGCCCCTGCTCGGAGCTCCGGCGCTCCCAGCGCCCGACGTCCTGGCCCCAAGCGCGGCGGGCGGCCGCGGTCAAGTAAGTCGCAGAACCGCTCTCCACAACACCGCGCCGCCTCGCCCACACGATCAGCCGCCGGACGCTGCGTGACCGCTGAGGAGCGACCGCGGGCGGAGATGCACGATTTGGCGTCGTTCGCGGGCCCGCATGAGCCGATGCGGTACCCCGCTACGAACCTCGACTTGCCTGTACAGCAACCCACCAGCCAACCCGCCTACACTGCGGGGAGCGCAGGACGAGTGGACAGCGCAATTCCTGGAGGGCAGATGTCGCCGCTGTTTCGTAGAAGCGAGAAGAAGGTCGCAGAGAGGGCCGCACTGGAGGCCGAGATCGAGCGTCTCCGGGGACTCAGCGCTGAGGATCTCGCCCTACTGCTGCTGCCGGGCATGCGGCCCGACGGACCGCGGACCAGCCTGCGCGTCCAGCAGTTGTGCAGCTACCTGGTCAGAGACGTTCCCGGTGCCGGGCAGCAAAGGCCCCTCGTGCTCACGAGCTACGTGAACGAAGCGCTCAGCAAGCTCCAGAAGGCAGGGCTCGTTTCGTCGCTGTATCTCCAGCGAGCGCCGGTGTGGCGCATCACCCATCTCGGTGAAACCAGCCTCGCCGCGGGGACCGTCGAGGAACAGCTCAGCAAAGCCGGTTAGGTCGGCGTAGCGCCATCGTGCGACGAGCAGTCACCGTCGCGCCGACGCTCCGCCCCAGTCGGCCACGGGTCCGAGGCGGCGGGGACCTGAGGTGGTCAGCGACTGCGTTTCCGGATAGGTGTAAAAACAATTAATTGATATTTAAATTATCTACTTACTGACACACAGGTGTGGTGCCGCGCCGCTGGGTAACAATCCAGCTGAGTGATCTCACCCGGCTGATGTGCCGGGTGTCGCGCCACCGGCCTGTAGCTCGCCCCAACTGGGGGCGGTGGGGGCGAGGCCCATTTGCCGGACGATGGTTTGTGCGGCGACGGTGATGCCCTCGGTGAACGTGGGAAAGGCCGGTTGGAGCTCGGCGATCTGCTCGATCCGGAGGTTGGCCGCCATGCACGCGGACGCGGTCTGGATGACCTCGGCGGAGTACTCGCCCAGCACGTGAGCGCCGAGGATGTAGCGGCGATTGCGCTCGACGATGAGCTTGCAGAAGCCGTCGGGGTGATCATCGATCACGGGGCGGACGAGGTCCCGGTAGCGCGCGACCGCGATCTCGCAGTCGTAGCGTTCTCGGGCTTGCGCCTCGGTGAGTCCGACGCCGCCGTACTCGGGGTCGGTGAAGCTGCCGGTGGGGACGAGCTCGTGCGTGAAGCGCCGCCGGGTGCCGAGTACGGCGTTCTCGGCGGCGACCCGGCCCTCGATGCGGGCGCTGGGCACGAGCATGCTGATCCCGTTGATGTCCCCGGCCGCGAAGATGTGCGTCAGGTTGCTGCGCAGCGCGTCATCGACCGTCGACGTAGCCGCGGTCGGTCTCGAGGCCGATCGTCGCGGCGCCAATCGACGTCGGCGTTACCGGGCCAGCCGACCGCCAGAAACACCGCCTCGACGTCGAGCCGCGACTCCCCCGCTGGGGATCGGTAGTGGGCCGTGACGCCGGCGCGCGGCGCGGACGAGCCGTTCGACAAGGGTATCCGTCAGCACCATGATGCCGCGGGCGCGGAAGGACTCGGCGAGCGCGATCGACACGTCCTGATCTGCATGGCCCACGAGCCTGGGTCCCGCCTCGATCAGGGTGATGGCGACCCCGAAGTCGGCGAGGATCGAGGCAAGCTGACAGCCGGTGTCCGCGCCACCGACGACGGCCGCGGACGCCGGCAGCGCCGTGAGGTGTCGCAGATCCTCGTAGGTGAGCGCAAGCTTCACGCCCGGGATCTCCAGGCGACCGGCCCGCCCCCCGACCGCGATGACAAAGCCGTCGGCCCGGAACGTGCGCCCGTCCGGGATCCGGACCGCGTGCGAGTCGACGAACACCGCCGGGCCGGCGCCGTCAATCAGATCGATCCCAGCGCGGCGCAGCGCGTTGGCCAATCGCCGCTGATCATGCAGGTAGTCGGCGACTCGGCGGGCGCTGGCCAGCGCCGCGGCGATGTCGATCTCCGGGGCGGCGCCGCGCAGGCCGAGCCGCTCCCACGACTTCGCATCGCGCATCAGCCGAGCCGCCCGGGCGAGCGTGCGAACCGGACGCCGGGCCCTCGTTGAGACTGGTGCCGCCAACCTGCTTGGCCTCGATCAGCGTGACATCAGCACCGAGCTCCCGCGCGTGCAACGCCGCGCTCATGCCCGCGGGTCCGCCGCCGAGCACGAGCAGTCTCATCCTTGTTGCACCCATCTCGGGGCCCGCACGCGGATAGCGTCGCTCGCGGCGCGGCGGTGGACAAGGAGGCGCTCATGTGGACCCGCGGGAAGCCGACACCCACATCGCCGAGAATCGCCCGGGGGCCGCGCGGGTCGGTCAGCTACGCGCCAAGCTCGCGCAGTGCGGAGCGCGTCCCCCATATGCTCCGCACGGTCTGACACAGAAAGGCGCTTGTCGTGCAGTTCGTCTATGACCCCGATCCACGCCACTTCGCCGATGTGGCGCGCCCGTTCCTCGAGGCCCACATCGAGTGCAACGTGCTCGCGACCGTGCTTCTGAGAGTGCTCGAGGATCAGTTCACCGGGACGGCAACGCTCGTCCGGGGCCTTGACGACCAGGAGCGGGTCGTCGCTGTGGCGTTGCGTGCGCCACCGTGGCCGATGATCTGCAGCGGGCTGGATGCCAACGCCGCCGACCACCTGATCGGCGGCTGGCTGGAGCACGATCCCGACCTGAATGGAGTGAATGCCCTTGCCTCGACGGCGCGCGCGCTGGCGGCTGCGTGGCGAGACCGAACCGGCGGGAGCACCCAATGCCGCACCAGCATGGCGCTGCACTCGCTCGACGTCGTCACGGATCCGCCGCGTCCCGGACCCGGCGGCCTGGTTCGGGCCTCCCGTGATCAGCGTGGCCTGCTGACGGCATGGTGGGGAGACTTTGCCCGGGAGGCCGGCGTGTTCGGCGGTGGGGCGGACGCCGCTGACGCCGTCCGAGCGCGTCTGGAGCATGGCGGCCTCTGGCTGTGGGAGCACGGAGGTGCGCCGGTGTCATTGGTGGCGAGCAACCCCTCGGTCGCCGGCGTGGTGAGGCTGGGACCGGTCTACACCCCGCCTGAGCATCGGCGACGAGGCTACGCGAGCGCCGCGGTGGCCGCCGTCAGCCGCCGCGCGCTCCACGACGGGGCTCGGACATGCATGCTGTTCACCGACCTGGCGAATCCAACCTCGAACAAGATCTACTCGGAGGTCGGCTACCGGCGCTTCGCCGCTTGGGAGGAGCACACGTTCAGCTTGGCGGCGCCGGCAGCCTGATCCGAAGTGGCTCCGCGGGATGATCGTCGGGGGTGCGGTTCACCCCCGGCGGTGAGCCAAGATCCGGGATGATCCGGAGCGCGATGGAGGCTTCGTGCGTCACGATCCAGTTCACCGACACGAATGGGACGGCTGACGGCCCGGCGATGCGGATGGGCATCGACGCCGGCGAGCCGCTCGCCGACGGCGATCACCAGACCGGCACGCCAGCCGAGCTCGCCGGGCTGAGCGCCCGCGAGCTCACGGCCGAGAGTTAGGTGGGGCGGACGACCCGCGCGGCCCTGGCGATCGCGGTGCTGGTGTCGCTACTGGCGTTCGCTCCCGTCGCGTCGGCGGTCGCGAGCCCGCCGACCGGTCCGTCGGCAGCGCCGCCGGCGGTGGTGACGGTCGGCGCGGTTGGGCACGGCCGGCCAATCCCGGCGGGGTTCGTCGGGCTCTCGCTCGAGTACCGGACGATTCTGTCCTACGCCGGAGCGGACCCCCAGGCCATCAACCCCGTGTTTGTGCGACTGATTGGCAACCTCAATCGGGGTCAGGCGCCCGTGTTGCGGATCGGGGGTGACAGCACCGACTGGACCTGGTGGCCGATCGCGAAGCTGTCGCGTCCGCCGGGCGTCACCTACAGCATCACGCCGCTGTGGCTGGCGGTCGCGCGGGCCCTGGCTCAGGCCACCGGCGTGCGCTACATCCTGGGTATCAACCTCGAGGCCAACCAGCCGGTCGTCGAAGCGGACGAGGCACATGCGCTGATCTCCGGGATCGGCCGTCAATACGTGGCCGCGCTCGAACTCGGCAACGAGCCGGAGCTGTACTCACGGCTGGCCTGGTACACGACGGCGCAGGGCATTCCCGTACCCGGCCGTCCCGCGAGCTATGACTTCGGCGCGTTCACCGCCCAGTTCTTGCGCTTTCGCCAAGCGTTCGCCGGGATCCCGGTCGCCGGACCCTCGAGTGGAAACTACTGGTGGCTGCGACACCTCGCGCAGTTCCTCGATGCCGATCCGCCGCCCGGTCTGGTGACTGTGCACAGTTACTGGCTGAACAAGTGCCTGACCTCTCCAGGCCTACCCGGTTACCCCACCGTCCCCAACCTGCTCAATCCGCACCCGCCGAGCCGACTCAGCCACGCGCTGGCGCAGTACGCGCTGCTGTCACACGCCCATCACGCGCCGATTCGGATCGATGAGATGAACTCGGTCACGTGCGGTGGCCAACCGGGCGTGAGCAACGTGTTCGCCTCGGCCCTGTGGGCGGTGAACGCGCTGTTCGAATCGTTCGCCGACGGTATCGACGGTGTCAATATCCACACCTTCCCGGGGACCGCGAACCAGCTGTTCGGCTTCACTGAAGTGAACGGGCGCTGGACCGCCACCGTGCGGCCTGAGTACTACGGACTGCTGATGTTCTCCCAGGCCGCCCGCCCTGGGGCCAGGCTGGTGCGGGTCGCGCAGCGGGACACGGGGCAAACCCGCGTCTGGGCGACGATCGGCAAGTACGGCTACACGAGAGTGGTTCTGATCAACGACAGCCTGCTCCACTCCAGCTCGGTGCTGGTTCGCACACAGTCGCCACCCGAGCCGGCGGAGCTCGAACGACTGTCGGCCCCCAACGCCTACGCCACGTCGGGCATCACGATCGATGGCCAAAGCTTCGGCCCGACCACCACGACCGGCGCGCTGGCCGGCCTGACCTCGACGGTCACGTTGAACCCCTCGACGAGCCCGCACGCCGCGGCGCCGTACGCCATCACACTGCCGGCCGCGAGCGCCGCGATGCTCACGATTGCGCCGCAGCGGCGCACTCCCGGGCGACCGCGATGAGAGATGTGCTCGTGGTTGGCGCCGGCGTGGTTGGGCTGGCTGCGGCCTTTGAGCTGTCTCGCGCGGGGCATCGGGTGAGCGTGCTCAGCGCTGACGTGCCGGGCGGGCGTCAGTCGGCGGGACTGTCGCGCATCTTCCGGCTCGCCCACCCGGACGGGATGCTGACCGATGCCGCGGCGAGGTCACTGGAGATGTGGGAGGCGTGGGAGCGGGTGGCCGGAGCGCCGCTGCTCGACCGGGTGGGGCTGCTCCTGACCGGGGACATGTCTGACCGCGATGTGCACCTACAGCGCTACGGCGGCCTTCAGCCGGTCAGCGGGACCCGTCATCCGCTGGCTGTGGCGCGCGAGGCGTGGTCGTTCGAGTCGACCGGTGCGGCCATCCACGCCGAGGACACCGTTCACTTCCTGCAGGCCGGGCTCGAACTGGAGCTCGGTGAGGCCGTCAGCGTCGACAGCGGCGGGGTGACGCTGGCCGGCGGCGGTCGCAGAGACGCCGAGCGGGTGGTGGTGTGCGCCGGTCCTGATACCTATCGGCTGCTGGGATTGTCCGCGCCGCGGCGGATGCGGTCGGTGCGGTTCTCGTTCGCGCTGCGTGAGCCGCTGGAGTTTCCGGCGCCGTGCTGGATCAATCGAGACCCGGGGCTGTGCGAGCCGTTCTATGCGGTCATGGACGGGCCCGACCACTACTCGGTCGGGCTCAGCGACGCGGCGCCCGCCGAGGTCCCCGAGGCCGAGCACGTACGGGACGCGCACCGGCGAATCCTGGCCATCGTCGCCCAGGCGCTCCCCGGCCTGCAGCCGATCGCCGAACGGCTGATCGCGTGCGAGTTCTCGACTCGCGCCGATCCGATACCCGGAGGGCTGGTGCACGACGGTTGGGATCTGCCCGAACACAACGGCGTACTCGGCGTGACCGGTCCGAGCCTGTTCAAGTTCGCCCCGCTGCTGGGCCGTCTGGTCGTCGCGCGTGTGCGCTCCATGGACGCGTGACCGCGGGTGGTTTACCGGCCGCCCGCGCGCCTCGAGTCGCCGGACATCTGACCGCGGATGGCGGCTGCCCCCGCGCACCTCGATTCCCCGCACGTCTGACCCGAAGGGGGAGCTTCGGCCTAACGCGGGTGCTACCGCCGGCCGTGGCTCCTGCGCACCAGGAGCCGCCAGCCGATCGCCAGCCACAGCAGCCACATGATCGGCACCCCACCGCTCGGTCCGCCACTCCAATGATGGCCTGGGTGTGCGTGGCCGCCGACCGCAAGACCGAGCGCGGTGACCAGCACCACCGTGACCGCGAGCGCGATGGCCATAGCCACCCCGGCCCGGGCAGGGACGGGCGTCACCGAACGTCTCCGGCGGTCAACCTCGGCGGTCGGCAGGTCCGCCACGATCGCATCGAGTTCACCGTAGGTCTTGGCCGACAGCGCAGCGCCCAGGCGCTCCTCCAGTTCGTCGGTGAGCAGCCGTCCCTCTGTCGCGGCGCGGCGCAGACGTTGGGCCACCTGCTCGCGATCCGCATCCGACGCCCTCAAGGCCGCTCGGTTCGTCATGTCGTGTGGGCTCCTCGCTTGCCGCCGCGTATTCGGTCCTCCCAGCAGGCTACCGCGCGGGAGTTCCGCCACGAGCCGGTTATGTGGCGTACCCCGCGCGCGAGGGCGGCCGGCCATGAGCGATGTCGTCGTGGCGGACGAGGACGAGGCGCTCTGCCCTGTCTGTAGGTTGAGCGGTCTCCGCCGCTGGTGCGGTGGAGACCGCTTGGATTAGGCGGGTTGGGCGGGTGTGCGGTGTGTGTCGCGGTCGGCGAGTTGCTCGGCTAGGCGCTTGAGGGCTTGTTGGTTTGCGCGGCGTACGACGGTGCGGACGAGGGGGGCGGTGAGCCGCTCGCTGAGGGGCGCCTGCTTCCAGCGGAATTCGAATTCGATCTGGGTGCCGCCGGTGGGTAGTGCGTGGAGTGTGTAGGTGCCGGTGGCGATGCGTTGTCCGTTGGCGCCGGTGTTCTGCTCGACGATGGTGGCTGGGGGGTCGGCGGCGATCACTTCGATGTCGATTACGTCGGTGCGGTTGGCGATGGTGGTGTGGACGCGGGCTTTGGAGCCGATTCCGCGTTCGGGTCCTGAGTATTCCCAGTCGTGGAGGAGGTGGTTGGTGAACGGCTCGTGGTTGGCCATCACGTCGAGGAACTCGTAGACGTCGGCGCGGGCCTGGGGGACGGTGGTGGTGACGCGTACAGGTTTCATGTACCACATGGTACAGTAGGCAGCGTTGAGTGGCAAGGACATCAGGCAACGATTGCTCGACCGAGCGGTCCAGTACGTCGCCGAGAACGGGATCGGCGATGTGAGCCTGCGACAGCTGGCCGCGGCGCTGGGCACCAGCCACCGGATGCTGATCCACCACTTCGGGTCAAAGCAAGGGCTGTGGATCGAGATCGTCCGAGCCGTCGAGCAGCGCCAGCGAGAGGCCCTGACCGACATCATCCCGGACCCCGCCCGACCCTCGAAAGAAGCGATGCGCGCCTGGTGGAAACACATCTCCGATCCCGCCCTGTGGCCCAACGAACGACTGTTCTTCGAGCTCTACGGCCAAGCGCTGCAAGGACGCCCGCACACCACCGCGGTGCTTGACGGCATCGTCGACGCCTGGCTGGACCCGATCGCCCAGCCCAACATCGACCGCGGCGTGCCGGCCGACATCGCCCGCGCCCACGCGCGGCTCGGCATCGCCGTCACCCGCGGACTGCTACTCGACCTCCTCGCCACCCAGGACGTCGCGGCGGTCGACGCCGCCATGGACGCGTTCATCGACATCTACGACCTCTGGCTCCAACACAACGAACCGTCAGCTGACGACGGTGACCCGAGCGCCGGGGATCGCCCCGATCAGCGCCTCGGTACCGACCGCGAACACGTCGTGCGGGGTGCCCGCAGCGGCCCACACAACCTCGAAACGCCGCAATGACTCATCGATCGTCGTCGCCAGTTCGACGTCGTGTCCGAGTGGCGGGATCCCGCCGATCGAGAAGCCGGTCTCTTCGCGTACACGATCGGCGGTTGCCGGTGATAGGCCCAACCGCTGGGCGTCGACGCGACGGTCGCCGGCGCACAGGACCATGACGGGCTCGCCGTCGCGCAGGAATACCAGCGACTTGACGATCTGGCCGACCTCGACGTCGAGCGCCGCGGCCGCCAGTGCAGCCGTGCGCGCCGAGTCGCTGAGCGTCCGGACCTCGATCTGAAGCCCTCGCTGGCGCAGTCGCTCGGCCAGGCGGGCCGCCGTCGGGTGCATGGCCGGGCAACCTACCGCTCCACTCGCCCGGCCTGCGCCGCCGACGCACTGCGAGCGGGCGCGGGACCCGGACCGGTCCGTTGCAGCCTCTGTCCGGCCTGGCCGGCCGCGGCGACCACCGCCCGCCGGGTGGCGGCCTCGATCGCGCTGCTGTGGCGGCTGATCGGGGCGGCAACGCCGATCGCGGCGAACGCGTGCCCCTCCGCGTCGAGCAGCGGCGCCCCAATCGCCCATGCCCCGTCGTAGGTCTCTTCCCGGCTGAACGCCCAACCGCGCTCGGCGATCGTCGCGAGTTGCTCCCGGATCGCCCGGGCGCCGGTCACCGTGCCGGCGGCCAGCCGCGCGCGCGGGGCGGCCAGCACGGCGTCGATTTGCGAGGCGGGCTGGAAGGCCAGGATCGCCTTGGCCGTCGCGCCGGCGGTCAGCGGCACACCCGTCCCCAGCTCGGCGGTGACGCGCAGCCGCTTCGGCGAATCGACCGTCGCGATGTAGCGCGCCAGCGAGTTCGAGAACTCAGGCACCGCCAGGATCACCAGTTCCTCGGTGCGGGTGGCGAGATCGCGCAGGTCGGACGCGAGCACCCCCGGCAGGTTGAGAGATGCATTGGCTCGATTCCCGAGTCTGACCGCTGCGATGCCCAGGCGGTAGCGGCCATCCTCATCGCGGAGGAGATAGCCGGAGCGCTCGAGGGTGCGCAGCAGCCGGTTCAGCGTCGTCGACGGAATCCCCAGCTGCCTGCGTAACGCGGCCTCGGTCCACGCGGGCGTCTCAGGGCCGAACGCCTCCAGAATGGCGAGCGCCTTTTCCAGCACCTTGGGCGCGCTGGGCTCTGGGTCGGTGCGCGGTCGCGCCATCGGCTCAGCGCGATCGCCCGATCGACGGCCGCCGACCTCCGCGCGCTCGCCCGGTCGACGGCCACCGACCTCCGCGCGGTCGCCCGATCGACGGCCATCGACCTCCGCGCGCTCGCCCGATCGACGGCCATCGACCTTCGCGCGAGCGTTTGCATGGACCGGTGGGACCTGGTACGTTCCGTATCTGGGAAACGTTTACCACTATTTGGGAAACAATACATCATGATCAGAACCGGTGACGAGTACCGCGAATCGCTGCGCGACGGCCGAGTGGTGTGGATCGACGGCGAGCGGGTGAGTGACGTGGCGACCCATCCCGCGTTTCGTCCGATCGTCGACGCCCGCGCTCGCATCTACGACCTCGCGCATGACCCGGCCACCGAAGACGTGATGTCCTACCGGGACGCCGCGACCGGCGAGCGCTGCGCGACCGGCGCGAAGCGGCCGCTGACCAAGCACGATTGGTATGCCAAGCGAGACGCCGTCGATTGCGTGCTGGATGATCTGGGGGGGATCGTCACCCGCGTGGGCGACGAGACCGTGGGTGAGATGTGGTCGCTGTACGACGGCCAGGACGTACTCGACGAGATCGATCCGGCCTTCTCGGAGCACATCCGGCACCACGTGCAGCACGTGGCGCAGGCCGACCCGTTCCACGTGTCGGCCAACACGGACCCCAAGGGCGACCGGTCGCGACGTCCCCAGGACCAGGATCCGGACGTGCTCCTGCACATGGTCGGCGAGACGAGCGACGGAATCATCGTGCGTGGCGCCAAGTTCGAGACCGCCGCCGCCTACGCGAATCAGGCGTTCGTGAAGCCGACGATCGGAGACTGGGGGGGCAGCGAGCTGTCCGACTATGCGGTCGGCTTTGTGGCTGACATGGGAGCCCCAGGCATCAAGCACATCTGCCGATCGTCGTTCGCCGGGCGCGGAGCGGCGGCGGACTACCCGCTCTCCGGCCGCTTCGACGAGATCGACACGATGATCATCTTCGACGACGTAGAGGTGCCGTGGGAAGATGTCCTGTTCTACCGGAGCACCCGTGCGGCGGCGTTCATTCGAGCCACTCTCCACCGGTACAGCATGTTCCCGTTCGTCCAACGGCACCTGCGATTCGCCGACCTGCTCGTCGGCGTCGCGTATCTGAACGCCGCCCAGACCGGCGTAAAGCTTCACCAGGGCGTGCGCGAGAAGTTGGCGGAGCTCGTCTGCTACCGCGAAGGGATCAACGCGCACCTGACCGCGGCGATCGAAATGGCGCAGACCAGTCCCGGGGGACTGAAGATGCCCAACCAGGCGCTGCTCTACTCCGGCCGCGTGCTGGCCTGCTCACAGCTGCCGGCGATGATGCACCTGGCGCGCGACCTGTGCGGCGGGCAGCTGTGTGTCACCCCGAGCGCCGAGACGTTCGAGAATCCCGAGGCGGGACCGTGGCTGGCCAAGTATCTGGCGATCGGAGACGTCTCCGCCGAGCAGCGCCGGCGCCTGTTCGCATTTGCCCGTGACCTGCTCAATTCGGACTACGCCGGGCACCGGCTGACATTTCAGCTTTTCGCCCAGTCGCCGGCGTTTTCGCATCTGCTCGCGGTCTACAACAACTATGACTTCGAGGGCCCCGTCGACCTGGTGCGCCGATATGCCGGCTTGAGTGACGACCCGCTCGGGGAGGCGGCGGCCGCGCGCGCGGACGGCCAGCCCACCACGGCACGGCCATGAACGACCTGAACCTGGTCCATGCCGCGCAGGTGGCCCGCGTGTGCGACCGCGGCGGGCCCCGCCGTGGGGCCGAGCAGGGCGTCCTTGACCTGGTCGCCGACGGTGCGGTGGCGATCCGCGCGGGCCGGATCGTCGCGGTGGGGGGCACCGAGAACGTACTCGCGGACTGGGGAGATGACGTGCGGACGCTCGACGTGTCGGGGCGGACGGTCCTGCCGGGCCTGGTCGAGTGCCACTCGCATCCGCTGTTCGGCGGCAGCCGTCATGCCGAGTACGCCGAGCGCCTGGCGGGGGCGACGTTGGCCGAGATAGCCGGGCGGGGCGGCGGGATCTGGGCCAGCGTCCTGGAGACCCGCGCGGCCACCGACGCCAATCTCCTGGAGCGTCTCTCCGCGGGGTACCAGCGGATCCTCGTCGGAGGCGCCACCACGCTCGAGGTCAAGTCCGGCTACGGCCTGACCGCCGAGGAGGAGCTCCGCCAGCTCGGACTGCTCGATCAGAGCCGTGGCCTCACTCCGCTCGGTCTGACCATCTCGTTTCTCGGTGCCCATGTCGTCCCCGCCGGAGTCGAGGCCGATGCCTACACCGCCGACGTGCTGGCCATGCTTCCGCGCGTGATCACTCAAGGCGTCGCCGCGTTCCACGACATCACCTGTGAGCAGGGGCTGTTCACCCCGGCTCAGGCGCTGCGGCTGTTTCACCGCTCACGCGAGCTCGGGATCCCCACCAAGGCGCACGCGGACGCGTGGAACAGCTCGGAGGGCTGGCGGACTGCCGTGGCCGGTGGCGCGGTGTCCGCCGAGCATCTCACCTACACGCCCGACGACGAGATCCGGGCGGTCGGCGAGACCGACACAGTCGCGGTGCTCCTGCCTCAAGCCGAGCTCATCTACCTGACCGATCGGCGAGCGAACGCCCGGCTGTTCGTCGACCAAGGCGTGCCGGTGGCCGTGGCAACCGACTACTGCTCTTCGATCCACGCCACCTCGCTGGCCGCCACGATCGCCTTCGCCGCGCCATGGTTCCGCCTCACACCGTCCGAGGCGATCGTCGCCGGGACCCTGAACGCCGCCTACGCGTTGCGGCTCAATCACGATCGCGGCTCGATTGATCCGGGCAAGCGCGGCGATCTGACCGTCCTCTCCGTCGATCATCCGGGCGAGCTCTGCCTCACCGTGGGCCAGGACGTGGTCTCCGAGGTGATCATCGGCGGCGAGGTCGTGCACGGAACTGCCGCCCTGTGAAACGCCGACACCGTGAGGAACCCTTCGATGACCCATACTCGGATCCGCCCGTTCAACACCAAGGACACCTATCCCGATCAGCAGCTTGACAACGATCTCTCCCAGGCCGTCGTCGCGGGGAACACCGTGTTCCTGCGCGGTCAGGTGGGGCAGGACCTCGAGTCCTCGGAATCCGTCGGGGTCGGCGATCCGGCCCTCCAGGCGGAGCAGGCGATGCGCAACATCGAGACGTTGCTCGGCGAGGCCGGCGCGAGCCTGGACGAGATCTGCAAGATCGTCGTGTACGTGACCGACATTCGCCACCGCGAACCGGTGTACGGCGTCATCGGGCGCTGGCTGCGCGGCGTGCACCCCTGCTCGACCGGGCTGGTGGTCAGCGCTCTGGCGCGGCCGGAGTGGCTCGTCGAGATCGACGCCACGGCGGTCATCGCGAACGACCGGGCGAGAAGTGAGTGAGCCCGGCGGGGATCCGAGCGACGCGGGGCTCGACCTCGAGTCCTTGGAGACATTCGCTGCCATCCCAGCGCCAACCGGGGCCGAGGACGAGCGCCTGCGCTGGCTCGAGCGGCGCCTTCGCGGCAGGCCCGGCGAGCGGTACCGGGATGAGGCGGGGAACCTGATCTGGCGCCAGGCGGCGAGCGCAGCGCGCGTGCTCGTGATGGCCCATGTGGACACCGTCTTCGATGCCGACACACCGCTGGTCATCGAGCGCGACGAGAACGATCTCGTCGGCCCCGGGGTCGGGGACAACGCGGCCGCCGTGATGGCGCTCGTGTGGACGCTCGAGCCGATGAGCGAACTCCCGCCCGGGCTCGTGGTCGCGTTCACAGTTGGCGAGGAGGGCCTGGGAAACCTCCGCGGGGCGCGGCAGGTGTGCCAGGAGCTTCGGCCGGCCCAGGCGGTTGCACTCGAGGGCCACGGACTCGACCAGGTCATCAGCGAACACGTGGGGAGTGTCCGTGCTCAAGTCACCGTGACCGGACCGGGCGGCCACTCGTGGTGGGACCGGGGAACGCCGAGTGCGATCCATGCGCTGGTGGCGATCGCCGACGAGCTCGCGCGCGGGGGCGCCAACGTGGGGACGCTCGCCGGCGGCACCGCCGTGAACGCGATCGCCGGCCGGGCCGGGATGGTGGTCGAGCGGCGCTCGCTCGAGGCAGCGGAGCTGGACCGGTTCAGCGACCGGGTGGGCGCGCTGGCCGTGCCGCCGCCGCTCTCGCTGGACTGTGAGATCGTGGGACGCCGTCCGCCGGGCCGGATCGAGATCGGCCATCCGCTGCTCCAGGCGGTCCTGGCCGCGCGCCGCGAGCTCGGCCTCGGGGAGCGCTTGGGCTCGGGGTCGACCGACGCCAACGCGGCGGCGGCGCTCGGCATTCCGGCGGTGGCGATCGGCTGCAGCCGAGGCCTCGGCATGCACACCACTCACGAGCGCATCGATGTGCGCTCGCTGGAGCTCGGCGTCCGCCAGCTCGCCCCGATCCTCACCGCCCTGACCGCGTGAAGCCGGGCGCTACGCCTCAGCGCGGCGTGATACTTCCGTCCTGCGCAGTGCGCTCCAGCACCGAGCCGACCGCCTCGACGACCTCGGCCGCTTCGTCCCGGGTCATCACCAGCGGTGGCGAGAGGACGAGCGTGTGAGCGCAGTCCCGGACGAGCACGCCGGTCTCGCGGCGAATCACGTCATGCGGCGCCGCGTGCATCGAGAGCGGCGCTCGCGTCTGCTTGTCGCTGACCAGCTCGATCCCCAGCATCATCCCCAGCCCACGGACCTCGCCCACGATCGGGAGCTCGGTGAGCGCGGAGAGCCCGTCTGACAGGAGCGCCCCGACCTCGCGGGCGCGATCGAGCAGCCCTTCACGCTCGATGATGTCCAGGTTCTCCAGCGCCACGGCACACGCGGTGGGATGCCCGTTGTAGGTGAATCCGACCGGAAAGCCGTGGTCGCGGCCCAGTACCTCGGCGATCTCCTCGGAGACCAGCACGGCGCCGAGCGGCATGTATCCGCTCGTGATGCCCTTCGCGGTCACAATCAGGTCTGGTTCGACGCCGAAGTGCTCGGCCGCAAACCAGCGTCCGGTGCGGCCGAACGCGGTGACCACCTCGTCCAGGATCAACAGGATGCCGTGCGCGCTCAGCAGTTCGCGCACCCGGGGCCAGTAGTCGTCCGGCGGCACGAGCATGCCGCCGACGCCCATGACCGGCTCGCCGACCATCGCGGCGATCCGGTCGGGACCGATGTCCTCGATCGTCCGCTCCAACTCGTCCAGGCAGAAGTCGCTCGGATCGCGGCCGTTGAACAGCTCGGCGCGGTACGGCCACGGCGGGGTCAGATGGCGCACGTGGGGCAGCATGGGCCCGAAGCCGTCGTGATAGACCGGCAGGCCGCTCGCGGAGCCAGATCCGTAGCCGATGCCGTGGTAGGCGTGGTGGCGGGCGAGGATCCAGTTGCGATCCGGTTCGCCGCGGCGGTGGTGGAAGTACCGCGCCATCCGGAAGGCCGCCTCGTTGCCTTCGGACCCGCCGCTGGTGAAGTACACGCGTGAGGTCGAGGCGGGGGACAGCTCGGCCAGCCTCTGCGCCAGCTCGATCGCCCGGTCGTTGGAGAACTCCCAGAAGCTCGTGAAGTACTCGAGCCGGCGCATCTGTTGTGCGGCTACCTCCCCCATCTCGGCCCGGCCGTGGCCGATCTGGGCCAGCCACAACCCGCCGGTGGCGTCGAGGTACTCGTGCCCGCCGGCGTCGCGCAGGCGACAACCGCTGCCCTCGGTCATCACGATCCGCTCCTGCACCGAGCCCGGGAGGTACGGGTGGATGAGCAGGCGGCGGTCGAGCTCGGCGAGCTGCTGGGCGCCGACCGTAGTGGTTTGACTCGTCGACATCACGTATGCCTCGTATTCACAATGGCCCGCTGTGCGCAGGGCGCTGAAGGCTTGCCCCGTGGGACTCGGATTGCGTACTGTATACCCTATGCGCAGCATGTGGCACGTTTCCGGAACCGTCCCATCGCGCGGGCACCGGTCGTCCAGCCGGCGACGTGAGCATCGCCGACGCGGCCTGATGGAGCGCTAAAGGACGCGATGCCGGTCGGTACACAGGCCAGTCTCGAGGCAGTGGTGGGGACCACGTTTCACGCGCGCAGGCGGGCGTCGCTGCGTTCCGTGATCACACCCGAGCTGGTCCGCGAACACCGCCTGGCGCCCCTGGGCCGGCACGCCGACGGACTACTGCGTCTGCTGAACTACTTCGGCAGCCTGCCGATCGACGGCAAGTTGATCGTCGAGTACGACGGAGCCGAGTCCTGGTTCGTCTGCCGGCTGAGGGGTTCCGCGCCGCTGGAGGCCGAGCGCATCATGGGACCGTTCGACGTCGAGGCAGCGGCCATACACGCGGTGTTCGAGCAGCGTCTGCGAGACGTGTTCGGAGCGGACGCGGTTGAGTAGCCGCCCGAGCCTGGTGTCCAGGGCGGTCTGAGATGCGTTTCCCGACCTGGGTCCTGGGTTACGCCGGCGAGCTGAGCGTCCTGCCCGGCGAGGCGCTGGATTTCAAGATCAGCGGGGACGGAGCTGACACCGTCGATGTCCAGCTGGTCAAGCTGATACACGGCGATACCCAGCCCGGTGGCCCCGGCTTCCAAGAGGTCGAGCTCGCCTCCGGCGTCGACGGGACGTATCCCCTGGTCGAGCAACCGTCTCATCACGGCTCCTACGCGCGCATTCCCGCCGCCGCCGAGATCCTTCCCGAACCGGGGTCGGGCTTCACGTGGTTCGCGTTTGCTCAGTGCCAGACGGCCGACAAGGTGCAGCCGCTCCTCTCCGTCTGGGACGCGGCCGGACACACCGGAGTCGCGCTGGTCCTGGACGCCGGACTTCGCCCCGCGCTCTGGATGACCGGCGCCGACGGCCTCCAGCGCGTCACCGCTGAGGCGGGGATCCAGGCGGGCACCTGGTACGGGGTGGCCGGTACCTATGACCCAGTCCGGGGCGTGATGGGCGTACAGGCTGTGCCTGTGGTCAACTCGTACAACGGCCAGTTCGGCCCGGTCGCCGGGGCGGCCGGTCGGGCGGCCGAGGCGGCGGCCCTGCCCTGGGTCGCGCCGCCCGCGGTCGATCTGCTGCTGTCCGCGTTCGATGCGCGCGACGGGCGGGTCGTCCGGGGGTCCTACACCGGCAAGCTGTCGATGCCGTGCGTATACGAGCGCGCACTCGCGCCGGGCGAAATCGCGGCACTCGCGCGCAGCGCAAGCAGGCCGGCAGTGCCCGACGGACTGCGAGCCTGGTGGGACCTCAGCAATGGCATCGAGACGGGGACGGTGGCCGGCGCGACGCCAGCCAGCCCGAGCGGCGAGCTGGTGAACCTTCCAGTTCGCGCGGTCACCGCCCACAACTGGGACGGCTCGTGTTACGAATGGCGTCATGCCCCGTGGCTCTACGGTGCGGTGCACTTTCACGAGGACGACCTCGAAGATGTCGGCTGGGCCACGACCTGCACATTGCCGGTCCCTCCCGACCTGCCGTCCGGCGTGTATGCGCTGCGCCTGCGAGCGGGAGGATTCGAGGACCACGCGCCGTTCTTCGTTCGCGCGAGGCCCGGCGCCGAGGGCAAGGTCGCGCTGGTCCTACCGACGGCGAGCTACATGGCCTACGCCAACGAGCACATGGCCACCTCCTCGCCCATGGGACAGGCGATCGTGGGCCACACGCCTGTGCTGCAGCCGCTGGATCTGTTGCTCATGGAGCACCCCGAGCTCGGCCGCTCGACCTACGAGCTGCACGAAGACGGCAGCGGCGTGTCGCTCAGCTCGCGGCGACGACCGATCCTCAACATGCGACCGCGGCACCGGTTCAGCTTTATGGGCACCTGGCAGTTCCCGAGCGACCTCTACATCGTCGACTGGCTCGAGCATCACGGATACGAATACGACATCCTCACCGACGAGGATCTGCACCGTGACGGGGTCGACGCACTGGCACCGTACGCCGCAGTCATGACCGGCTCGCATCCTGAGTACGCCAGCGAGCGCATGCTCAACGCGATCGAGGACTACGTGTCACAGGGCGGAAAGGTCATGTCCATGGGTGGAAACGGCTTCTACTGGGTCATCAGCTACTGGCCGGACAAGCCGTGGGTGATGGAGGTCCGCCGCGGCGAGAGCGGGGTGCGGGCCTGGCAGGGGGCACCGGGTGAGATCACTCACAGCACCACGGGTGAGAAGGGCGGACTCTGGCGTGACCGGGGCAGAGCGCCACAGAAGTTGTTCGGGACCGGCTTCACATCGGAGGGCTATGCCGGATCGTCCTACTACCGACGTATGCCGGACAGCCGGCTGGACGCTGTGAGCTGGATCTTCGCCGGGGTCCCGGAGGACGAGCGGATCGGCGACTTCGGTCTGGTTGGCGGGGGCGCCTCCGGCCAGGAGATCGACCGCGCCGACGTCACGCTCGGAACTCCGCCGCAGACCTTCCTGCTGGCGTCGGCTCAAGACCAGAACGACTCGTACAAGATCGTGCCCGAGGAGATCGAATTCATGTTCGACGGCGTCGGGGGGACC
Organism: uncultured Solirubrobacterales bacterium; assembly: GCA_963838535.1. GTDB lineage: Bacteria > Actinomycetota > Thermoleophilia > Solirubrobacterales > Solirubrobacteraceae > Palsa-465. Next base: position 49,321 of record CAWIRN010000032.1, on the reverse strand, counting down.
GAAAACGTAAACGTGCGCGCCGACCTGACCTACTTCGAAGCGCCCGGTGGCGGCGCGGTGTTCGCCACGTCGTCGATCGCGTGGTCCGGCGGCCTGTCCCACCGCGGCTACGACAACAATGTCTCGCGCATCACCCGCAACGTGCTCGATCGCTTCACCAGGAGGGAGCATGCCTGACACGTTCGTCCTGCTGCATGGATCGTGGCACGGCGGCTGGGCCTGGGAGCCCACCGCGTGGTGCCTGCGGGAGCTGGGACACAGCGCCTACGCACCCACCTATCCGGGCCATCTGCCCGGCGCCAGCCGGCGGGGCATACGCCACGACGACTACGTCTCGTCGGTGGTCAGCTTCATCGAAGGGCGCGATCTCCGCGACGTGGTCCTGGTCGGGCACAGCTTCGGCGGCTCGGTGGTCAGCCGGGCTTCCCAGGTGATCCCGGATCGGCTCAAGCGGCTGGTGTTCCACACGGCGTTCGTGGTGGAGAACGGCGCCAGCGTCAACGACAACTTCCCTCCTGAGCAGACAGCCCTGTTCGCTGAGTCCGCCCGGAGCAGCCCCGACAACACCGTCGCCTGCCCCTGGGAGGTGTTCCGGGACCAGTTCATGCAGGACGCCTCACCGGAGGCTGCCCGCTCGGTGTGGGAGCGCCTGGTCCCGCAGCCGTTCGCACCCTGGGACGAGAAGCTCGACCTGCGCGACTTCCACCAGGGCGAGCTGCCCCGCAGCTTCATCGCGGTGGCCGATGACCGAGCGCTGGTCCCGGGCGCCTGGCATCCTCGCATGTCCCAGCGTTTGGGTCGATTCAAGCTCGTCGAAATGGACGGCAGCCACGAGGTCATGTTCACTCGCCCGGCTGAGTTGGCGCGCAAGCTCGCCGAAGCGGCCGACGACTGACGGTGAGCGCGACCCTCGCGAAGCCGGCGTAAGCGGGCGTCCGAACCGCGCGTGCTGTCGCTCACCCCCGAGGCGGTGCTCGGCCAGGTGTACACCGAGCGGCGAGCGCGGCTTGCCCCCCACGTGATGCTGGACGTCGAGCGCTCGCGCCGCGGTGTCCTGGAGCGGCTGGGTGCCGCGGACTATGTGATCGGGGACTGGACGCACGAGCTGGAGCTCGATCCCGATCTCCTGGACGTCGCCGGCCGCTGCCTGGTCGTGTTCCAGCCGACCGCCGGCACCCAGAGCATCGCCACCGACTACGCCGCGACGCGGGGCATACCGGTGGCCAACGCGCCAGGCGCCAATGCCCGCGCCGTCGCGGAGTGGACGGTGATGGCAGTTCTGACGCTGCTCAAGGACGTCTGGCGACACCATCAGGGCATGTTGTCGGGTCGCTGGGACATGGTCGACGCGGCGCGCACCGGCGTGTACGAGCTCGGCGACCGCACCGTCGGGATCGTCGGTCTGGGCCGCATCGGCCAGGAGGTGGCCCGCCGGTTGGCCCCGTTTGAGCTACGCCGGCTGGTCTATGCCGATCCGTCGCGGGCGCCGCTGGAGGTGGAGCAGCGGCTGGGCGTAGAGCACGTCGAATTGGACGAGCTGTGCGCGGTCAGCGATGCCGTGTCTCTGCACATGCCGCTCACCGACTCGAGCCGGGGTCTCTTCGATGCTCGGAGGCTGGCGCTGCTGGCGCCGCACGCAGTGATCGTCAACGTCGCCCGCGGCGCAGTCCTGGACGAGCAGGCGCTCGCCGACGCGCTCGACGCCGGCCGCCTGCGCGGGGCTGCGCTTGACGTGTTCTCGCAGGAGCCGCCGCCCGACGATCACCCGCTCCGCGGACGCCCCAACGTGCTCCTTTCCCCGCACCTGGCCGGGTCGACCAACGAAGCGCGAGAACGGATGATTGGCGCCGCGCTGGACAACCTGGACCACGTCCTGCGTGGCGGCTCGCCCGCGAACGTTGTGAACGGAGTGGACGGCGTGCCACGGCGTGCGGCGTGACCCGGTACCGGCCGTTCCAAGCCGGCGGCCATCACTGCGCCCACTCTGCAGAACGTATACACTCCATACTCGACATTGTTCTCTTGAGGTGAGGAGCAACACTTGAAGGCTGCTCGGCTGGTCGAGATTGCTCAACCGCTGGTCATCGAGGACGTGGCCGTGCCCGAGCCGGGCCCCCGGGAGGCGGTCGTGCGCGTTGCCGTCGAGGGCATCTGTCGCACCGATTGGCATACCTGGATGGGCGACTGGTCCTGGGTCGGGCTGGCGCCGCCGCTGCCGATCACGATGGGCCACGAGTTCGCCGGGGAGATCACCGAGGTGGGCAGCGAGGTGACCGCCGTGAAGGTCGGCGACCGGGTCGCGGTCCCGTTTCACGAGGCCTGCGGCGTGTGCGGGTACTGCCGGTCGGGCCGGACCAACCTGTGTGACGCCATGGAGTTCCTCGGCATGACCCACGACGGCGGCTACGCCGAATTCGTACGCGTGGTCAATGCGGACCTCAACTGCGTGCGCCTGCCGGACACCGTCTCGTTCGAGGCCGCCGCAGCGCTCGGCTGCCGCTTCATGACCGCCTGGCATGCCGTCCAGCACCAGGCCAAGCTGCGGGCCGGCGAGTGGCTGGCGGTCCACGGGGTCGGCGGGATCGGCCTGTCGGCGGTGCAGATCGGCGCCGCCAGCGGCGCGGCGGTGGTGGCCGTCGACATCGACGACCGCAAGCTGGACGCGGCTCGCCGGCAGGGCGCGGCACTCACCTTCAACGCGCGGAGCACCGACGTGATCGCGGCGGTCAAGGACGCCACCGGTGGCGGCGCCGACGTCGCGCTCGGCGGCCTGGGCACGGCGTCGCTGGTAACCGCGGCCCTGATGAGCCTGCGCAAGGGCGGGCGGTTGGTGCAGGTGGGTCTGACCAGCCAGGCCGAGCAGGGGATCGTCGGGATCCCGCTCGACGAACTGATCGAGGCCGAGCTGACGATCGTCGGCAGTGTCGGCAACCCCCACATCCACCTGCCGGCGCTGCTGGGACTGGTCGGCGAGAAGCGTCTGGACCCCGCCGGGCTGATCACCGAGCGGGTCCCGCTGGACCGCGCCCAGGATGTGCTGGAGCGAATGACGCGCTTCGACACGGTCGGCTTCGCCCTGATCGACAGCTTCTGACGCGGCCGGGCGTGGGCGCTCCTGGCTCTTGTATACTCTGCACACTGCTGGGCGGTGCCGACCTCTGAAAGGCCCCACTGCATGTCCATCTCAAAAGGTCGCCTCGCGGGGCGCACGGATCGCTACGGGTTGCGCCGTCGCGGTGACGGCGACGACGGCCCCCCGGAACGCCCGCCGTCACTCTCCGAGCACGTGTGCCTGGTGATCCGCGAGGACATCCTCACCGGCCGCCAGCCGGCCGGCGCCCGGCTCACCGAGGCGATGGTGATGGAGCGCACCGGCGTCAGCCGCACGCCCGTCCGCGAGGGCCTGCGCACGCTGGAGGGCGAAGGGCTCGTCATCACCTACCGCAGCCGGGGCACGTTCGTCACCTACCGTCTCACCCCCGCCGAGGCCCTGCTGCTGTACGAGGTCCGGCTGGTGCTGGAGCCGCATCTGGCCCGCCTGGGCGCTGAGCGGATGACCCCAGAGCTGTTGGCGTCGGTGGAGAACGTGCTGGCGCGGTTTGTCGATGCGCTCGACGCCGCTGAAGCCCGCGAGGCCGGCCAGCTCGACGCCGACTTCCACCTGACCATCTACGAGGCCAGCGGCAGTGAACTACTCAGCGTGCTGCGCGGCTACTGGAACCGCCTGCAGCTGGAACTGTCCGAGCGCGTCTACACCGCCGAGGTCCCGCGGCGGTTCCTCGACGAGCATCTGGCGATCCTCGACGCGCTCAAGCTGGGCGACGCGGAGCTCGTCGAGCAGCGGATGCGTACCCACATCGAGCATGGCCGCGCGGTGCTGGCCAGGGCGCTGGCGAAATGACCGCGCTGAAGTTCGGGCTCGCCGTCGAGAACTTCACGCCCGCCTCGCGGGTGCCCGATCTCGACGCGATCGTCCGCTACTCCCGGCGGGCGGAGGAGCTCGGGTTCGACTCTCTGTGGGCCTGGGATCACATCTTCCTGGGCACCGGCCGGCCGTTCCCGTTCCTGGAATCGCTGTCGACGTTGGTCGTACTGGCCCGCGAGACCGAGCGCGTGGAGCTCGGCACCGGAATCCTCGTCCTGCCGTTGCGCGACGCCGCGGTGCTGGCCAAGACCGCGGCGACGCTTGAGCTGATCTCCAACGGCCGGCTCACGCTCGGCATGGCCGTGGGCTGGTACGAGCGCGAGTTCGACGCCTGCGGCGTCCCGTTCAAGCGGCGCGGGGCGATCTTCGAGGAGAACCTCGAGCTGATGCAGCAGTTCTGGACCGGCGAGCGAGTGAGCGGCGAGGCACGCGGCGTGCCCTTCCGCAACGCGTTGATGCTCCCCGAACCGTCGCCCCGCCCACGGCCCCGGCTGTTGATCGGCGGCTACGTCGACAAGGTGCTCAAGCGCGTCGGCGAGCGGGCCGACGGCTGGTTGACCTACTTCTACGAGCCCGAGGCGTTCGCCACGGCGTGGCGGCGAATCGGTGAGCACGCCGAGGCGGCGGGCCGCGACCCGAGCGCCCTGGGCAACGTCGCCCAGCTCGCGCTGTGTGTCGAGGACAGCTTCGAGGCGGGGGACGCGCGCGCCCGGCAGTACATCGCCGACTACTTCGACCTCCCCGCCTGGAGCGAGTCGACGGCGGAGAGCGCCATCCGCGGCACGCCTCAGCAGTGCGCGGAGCAGATCGCCGCGCAGGCCGCCGCCGGGGTGCAGCACATCTGCCTCGTCCCGTGCGACTACGAGCAGGATCAGGTAGAGCGGTTCGCAGCCGAGGTGCTGCCCCTGGTCTCCGATATCTCCGTCGCGGTGGCATGACCGCAGCCACCGGCACCTCCGTCAAGCCGGCATGACCACCGCCGCCGACAAGCGCGTCTCGCTGGCCGAGGCGGCGGCGCTGGTCAGCGATGGCGACATCGTCGTCGCGGGGGGCTGCTGCTACTCACGGACCCCGTGGGCGATGCTGCTGGAGCTGCTGCGCGCTCAGCGCCGGGATCTCACCCTGGCTCGGAACCTCATGTGTTACGAGTCCGAGCTGTTCCTGGCCACCGGCGCCGCGAACAAGCTCATCTCCAGCTGGGTCGGCATCGGGCTGCGCTGGGGCATCCCCAAGGTGTTCCGCCAGTACGTCGAGCGCGATCCATCGATCTATGAGGAGTGGAGCCACCTGTCATTCGGCATGCGCTTGCTGGCCGCGTCGATGGGGATGCCGTTCCTGCCGACCGCGTCGCTCCTGGGCTCCGACCTGCTGCAGCGCACGCCGGCCCAGGAGATGCGCTGCCCGTTCACGGGCGAGCTGCTGGTGGCGGTGCCGGCGCTGGTGCCCGATGTGGCCCTGATCCACGTCCAGACGGTCGACGCCCAAGGGAACGCCCAGATCGAAGGCCCGGCCTACATGGACGTCGAATACGCGCGCGCCGCCCGGACGGTGATCGTCACCGCCGAGGAGGTCGTGCCCCACGAGGCGATCGTGCGCACGGCGGATCGCACGCGGATCCCCGGGTTCGTCGTGGACGCTGTCGTCGAGGTGCCGTTCGGCTCCTACCCGCACGAGTGTCACGGTCGCTACGAGGCGGACTTCGACCATTTCGACGCCTACACCGAGCAGGTGATCGCCGACGGCGAGGCGGGCGTCCACGCCTATCTGGCCGAGTACGTGGAGCAGGCCGGTAGCTTTGCCGGCTTCCTTGACGTGATCGGAGCTTCCACCCTGCTGGAGCAGCGCCGCCGCGCGAGGGAGCTGGTGTCGGCGTGACGGATTCCCCCACCCCGGTCGAGCTGATGACGATCGCCGGCAGCCGGCTGCTGCGTGACGGCCGGGTCGTGTTCGCCGGCGTCGGGGCACCGCTGGAGGCCAGCGTGCTGGCCAAGCGGCTCCACGCCCCCGCGCTGACGATCGTGCTGGAGGGCGGATCGATCGGACCGAGGATGCTGCCGGGCCGCCTGCCGGTCTCGACCAACGAGATGCGCGCCGCGCACGGCGCGTTCATGCTCACCTCGATCAACGACCTGTTCCTCTACGGGCAGCGCGGGTGCTACGACTACGGTTTCATCGGCGCCGGGCAGCTCGACCAGTACGGCAACGTGAACACGAGCTACATCGGCGACCCTGACCGGCCGACGGTCCGTCTACCCGGCAGCGGCGGCGCCAACGACATCGTGTCCAGCTGTCGCGAGGTGATGATCATGACCCGTCATGAGCGGCGGCGGTTCGTGGAGCGGGTCGACTTCGTCACCAGTCCCGGTTACCTGTCCGGACCCGAGTCCCGCCGCCGGGCCGGGCTGGTGCGCAACCGGCCGATGTCCGTGATCACCGACCTGGCGCTGCTCGGGTTCGACGAGGCGAGCGGGCGCCTGCGGCTGGACGCCCTTCCAACCGGGGATCACCGAGGCCGACGTACGCGCTAACACCGGCTTCGAGCTGCTCGTGTCCGACACGGTCGCAGAGCTTGCGGCGCCGACCGAGCAGGAGCTGACCGACTTGCGCCGGCTCCGCGACGGCGAGAAGACGACCAGCAGCACAACGAGAGAGGTGACGTCAGCCCCATGATCGGTCCGTTCGTCGACATGAAAGGCGCGGTGGACGTCCACGTTCACTCCGAGCCAGACCTTTTCCCGCGGATCGCCGACGACGCCGGGGTGGCGCGGCACGCCACGTCGCTGGGGCTGCGCGCTCTGTCGCTCAAATGCCACTCCGAGCGCACGACGAGCCGCGCCTACCTGACGGAGCAGCTCGTGCCGGGGATCCAGGTGATCGGCGGAATCGTGCTCAACCGAGCGGTGGGGGGGATCAATCCCGCGGCGGTGGAGTCGGCGCTCCAGCTCGGCGCCAAGCACATCTGGATGCCGACCGTCGACGCCGCCAACCATGCGCGGACGTTCGGATCGACGGGCGTCTACGACAAGCAGGCGAGCACGGTCGCCAAATCCGACGACGCCGGGATCGAGGTGTTCACGAGCGAGGGCGAGCCGATCGAGGGGCTGATGGACGTCCTCGACCTGACCGCGCAGCACAACGCGATTCTCAGCACCTGCCATCTGTCGATTCCGGAGATCGAGCTGCTCGTGCCGGCCGCCCGCGCCCGCGGTGTCGAGAAGATCATGATCACCCACCCGTTCTTCAAGGTGCCGGGCCTCGATCTCGACCGGCTCAAGGCGCTCGTCGACCAGGGCGCGTACGCCGAGTTCGGCTACTGCACGGTGTCGCCGATGTCGAACCACGCGCCCCTGACGCGCGTGGTGGAGGCCATCCAGGCGATCGGCGCTCAGCACTGCATCCTGATGAGCGACGCCGGCCAGCGCCACAACCCGATGCCGGCCGAGTGCCTGCGCGTCATGGCCCAGTCGGTCTACGAGTCCGGCGTCAGCGAGGAGGGGATCGAGCGGATGATCAAGACCAACCCGCTTGACCTGCTCGAGCTGCCGCCGCCGCCCACGCTGCCGGCTGTGACCAACGGAGCCGGCGACGGACTCGGAGCGCGCCTGACCGGCTCGGCGGCGGACTGATGGACCCCCGTTGAGCGCGCGCGTGGGACTGATCGTCCCGTCCTCCAACACCGTGATCGAGGTCGACTTCTACCGGCGGCTGCCGCCGACCGCCACGCTGCACACAGCCCGCATGTACCTGGAGGAGACGACGCCCGAGGGCGAATCGGCGATGCTCGACGAGCATCTCCCCACGGCGATCAACGATCTCCGTTCCGCCCGGCCCGACGTGATGGTGTTCGGTTGCACGAGCGCCGGGGCGCTGCGCGGCAACGACTATGAGGCGCAGCTGATCGCGCGGATCGCGCGGGAGACGGGGGCCGAGACGTTCAGCGTGGCTGCCTCGGTGAGACGCACGATCCTCGCCGCCGGCGGGCGGCGGGTCGGCGTCATCACGCCCTACGTCGACAGCCTCAACGAGAAGATCCGCGAGAGCCTCGAGGCCGACGGCCTGGAGGTGACGGGCATCCACGGACTCGGCATCACCGACAACTTCACGATCGCCGATGTGACCCCCGAACGGATCGCCGAGTTCGCCTTCGAGTGCTTCGCCGGCGGCGACATCGATCTGCTGTTTGCGTCGTGCACGAACTTCCGCGCCATCGACGCCCGGGATCAGATCCAGGCGGCGCTCGACGTTCCGGTGGTCACGAGCAACCACGCCGCGCTCGCGGTCGTACTCGAGCAGATCGGCGCTCCGGCGACGGTCTGATGTACGCGGCCGCCTTCGAGTACCACCGGGCGTCCTCATGGAGCGAAGCGGTGCAGCGGCTCCAGGAGCTCGGCGACGACGCCCATGTGATCGCCGGCGGGCAGAGCCTGGTGCCGATGATGATTCTCCACTTCGCCGCACCGTCCGCGCTGATCGACATCGGCAGTGTCGACGAGCGCACGATCGAGCTCGCCGGCGGCACGCTGGTGCTCTCGGCCCTCGTCCGCCATGTCGACCTTGAGCACTCCGACGTCGTGGCCCAGCATGCCCCGATGCTCACCCAGGCGGTGCGCCAGATCGGCAACGTCCGCGTCCGCCAGCGGGGGACGATCGGGGGCTCGCTCGCCCACGGAGAGCCGGCCGCCGAGCTGCCCTGCGTCCTCATCGCCCACGGCGCGAGCGTGCACGCCCTCGGCCCGGACGGCGAGCGCACGATCGCCGTCAACGACCTGCCGATCATGCAGCTCGTGACGGCGCTGGAGGAGGGCGAGCTCATCACTCGCGTGGAGGTGCCCGCGCTCACTGACGGCCAGGGCTCGTGCTTCATCGAGATGTCGCGACGGCCTGGGGACTTCGCGTTTGTCAACGTGGCGGCGATCGTCACCTGCGATGACGGCGGGACCTGCACGGGCGCCCGGCTGGCGCTCGGCGCGGTTGGCGGGCGCCCGGTCGACGTCTCGTCGGCTGTGGGGGCATTGACGGGCCACCGGATCGACGCGGAGTCCAGCGAAGCCGTCGGCCGGGTTGTGGCTGCCGAGGCGCAGGTCACCCCGAACTCCCATGCCAGCGCGGAGTACCGGCGTGAGATGGTCGGCGTGCTGGTGGCGCGGGCGCTGCGCGGCGCCGCCGCCGACGCCGCGCGCCGGCGCAACGGGGAGCGGGTGGCGGCCGCCGGATGACTCACGCGGCCGCCATACAGTCGAGTTGGGCGGGGCCCGGGTCCGGGCGGAGACGTCCAGCGTGAGCGCGACCGCGGCTCACACGATCAACGTCGCCATCAACGGGCGCCCGACCGAGCTGCGCGTCAGCCCCAACCTGTCGCTGCTGGAGCTGATGCGCACCGAAGCCGGGTGCCCCGAGGTCAAGTTGGGCTGCGGGGAGGGTGTGTGCGGCACCTGCACCGTCCTGCTCGACGGCGAGCCGGTCAACGCGTGCCTGATGTTCGCGGTGCAGGCCGACGGGTGCGAGATCACCACCGTGCGCGGGCTGGCCGCCGACGGCGAGCTGCACGACCTCCAGCAGGCCTTCCTTGACCACGCCGGCTCGCAGTGCGGCTTCTGCACCCCGGGGATGCTGCTGACGGCGAAGTGGTACCTGGACCGCCAACCGGATGCCGACCGCGACGAGCTGCGCCGGGCGATCGCGGGCAACCTGTGCCGTTGCACCGGGTACACGAAGATCCTCGACTCCATCGAGGCCTATCGCGACCTTCGCCAGGCCGCCGATGGCGACTGACACCGGCCGCACCACGGCCCGCGAGGCGGTCGACGAGGCGCCCGTCAAGGCACCGCCAACGCCGGCGCGTCTCCCCACCGGCCGGACGAGCGGGGTCCCGCACCGTGACTTCGTGGAGAAGGTGGCGGGCACCCTCCCGTACGCCGACGATTGGGGCTTCCCCGGCATGCTGCATGGCGTCGTGGTGCGCGCTCGCGTCCCCTGCGGGCTCATCGCCAGCATCGACACCGCGGCGGCCCAGGCGGTGCCCGGCGTGCGCGCCGTGCTCACCGCCGCCGACATCCCGCACAACGCCATCTCCGAGGAGGCCTCGGGCCTGGGGATCGACCGGATCGTCCAGCCGGTCCTCGCCGCCGAGCGCATCCGCTATGACGGCGAGCCGGTGGTGGCCATCGCCGCCGAGACACCGGGCGCGGCGGTGGAGGCAGCCAGCCTGGTCGAGGTGGAGTACGAGGACGCCGAGGGCGTGTTCACCATCGATGCCGCGCTCGCCGACGGCGCTCCCGCCGTGCACCCCGGCGGCAACCGCTACATCACCTGGCGCTCTGCGATCGGGGACGTCGAGGCGGCCATGGGTCGCGCCGACCACATCATCGAGGAGACCTACCAGACCCCGCGCGTCGATCACGCCTACCTCGAGCCCGAATCGGGTGTCGGCTGGGTGGACTCCGACGGGGTGGTCACCCTGCGGGTCTCCACTCAGGTGATCGAGCACGCCCGGCAGCTGGCCGACATCCTCCATCTGCCCCACAGCCGCGTCCGGGTGATCGCCGCCTACATGGGAGGCGGCTTCGGCGGCAAGGAGGACATGACGGTCGAGCCCTACCTGGCGGCGCTGGTGTGGAAGACCCGCCGTCCGGTGCGGATGGTGTGGGAGCGCCAGGAGTCACTGCTGGCCCGCCAGAAGCGCCACCCGTTCCGCATGCATTACCGGACCGGCGTGCTCGACGACGGAACGATCGTCGCCCAGGACATCAAGATCCTCGGGGACGCGGGGGCCTATCCCCTGCTCAGCTCTCGCGTGCTGTTCGCCGGCGCCGTCAACTCGACGGGCCCCTATCGCTGCCTGGACGCACGGGTGGAGAGCACCGCGGTGTTCACCAACACCGTCCCGACCAGCGCCTTTCGCGGCTTCGGGGCGATGCAGGTGGTGTTCGGCTACGAGTCCCAGATGGATCTCATCGCCCAGCGCGTCGGCATGACCGCGGCGGAGGTGCGCGAGCGTAACTTCGTCGACCGCGGCGACATCCGAGTGACCGCCGAGCCGATCGACACCGAGCCGGGCACGCGCGAGTGCATGCACCGAGCGCTCAAGGAGCTCGGCGAGATCTTCGACGCCGACCAACGGCGGCCGGATCGGCCGCGGCTTTGCCTGCAGCATGCAGCCCTACGGCCGGTCGATGTTCTTCACCGACCGCGCGTCGTGCTGGATCGGCCTCGAGCAGGACGGGACGATGGTCATCCGCGCCGGGGTCACCGACCTCGGCGCCGGGCAGGCGGCCTCGCTGGCCAACATCGCCGGCGAGATCCTCGGTGTCACCGTGGACCGCACCAGCGTGCACATCGGCGACAGCGCCCTGACCCCGCTCACCGGAGGCACCTTCGCCACCCGGCAGCTGTACATGTCGGGCAACGCCGCCGTCAAGGTGGCGCGCCTCCTGCGCGACAAGCTGGCGCCGATCGCCGCCGATCTGCTCGCCTGCGACGAGCCCGAGCTGGAGTTCGCCGAGAACCGCGTGCGCGTCGACGGGGACCGGGCGCGCTCGGTGACCATGGCCGAGCTCTCACGCACCGCGGAAGCGCGCGACGTCATGCCGTACGTGCACGACACGTTTCGCGCGGAGAGCGGTGAGTTCGATTCGACGACCGGCCGAGGACGGACCTTCCCCGACTACACGCACGGCTGCCATGCGGTGGACGTGGAGGTGGACGAGCGGACCGGGGAGGTGCGGATCCTCAAGTACGTCGCCGTCCACGACGTGGGCCGAGCCATCGACATGCAGCGCGTCGTCGGGCAGATTCAGGGCGCGGCCGCCCAGGGCATCGGCTACGCGATGAGCGAGGAGATGGAGACCGAGGAGGGTGTCCTGCACTCGACGATGTTCGCCAACTACCTCATTCCGACCTCGCTCGACCTGCCGGACATCAACGCGATCGGTCTGGAGCTCTACCTGGGCAAGGGGCCGTTTGGCGCCCGTGGCATCGGCGAGCCTCCGATCGGGCCGTGCGCTCCCGCGCTGGCCAGCGCCGTCCAGGACGCGGTCGGGATCCGGATGTGCCGTCTCCCGATGACGCCCGAGCGCATCCTGGCGGCGATCCGCAACGGTCGCGACGACTCCGTGCCCGGCGGCGGGAAGGACTCGAGGTGAGCGCCGTCGCCGTCGACGGGCCCGCGGTGGCGCTGCTGCAGCCCCACCCGGCCGGCGCGCTCACCCTGCGCCCGGGCGCCAGCCCGCGCGCGTACCACGCCAGCATGCCCGGCTACGCGCCAACGCGGCTGCGTCCGGCGCCGGCGGCCGCGGCGCGGCTGGGCGTGGCCGAGGTGGTCGTCAAGGACGAGTCGACGCGGCTGGGGCTGCCGTCGTTCAAGGTGCTGGGGGCCTCGTGGGCGGTCTATCGGGCCCTGCTGGACCGGCTGAACGAGAGCCCCGAGCGGGTGGCGACATTCGCCGCCCTGCGCGAGGCGGTGGCCGCGCTGCGGCCGTTCTCGCTGAGCGCCGCCACCGACGGCAACCACGGCCGCGCGGTGGCCCACATGGCGGCCCTGTTGGGCCTCGCCGCGGACATCTACGTGCCGGCGAACACGGTGCCGGCCCGGATCGACGCGATCGCCGGCGAGGGCGCCACCGTGACGGTGGTCGACGGGGGCTACGACGACGCGGTGCGGCGCTCGGCCCAGGACGCAGGCGAGCGCTGCCTGGTCATCTCGGACACGTCGTGGCCGGGCTACGAGCAGGTCCCGGCCTGGGTGATCGAGGGCTACGCCACCGTATTCGACGAGATCGAGGAGCAGCTGGAGAGCGCCACGGAGCGCCGCCCCGACATGCTGGCGGTCCCCGTCGGCGTCGGCGCGCTGGCGGCCGCCGTGGTCCAGTACGTCCGGTCGCGTCCGGCGCCCCGGCCGGCGATCGTGGGCGTGGAGCCGACGTCGGCGGCGTGCCTGCTGGAATCCGTCGCCGCCGGTGAGATCGTGACGCTGGACCACCCGCAGGAATCGATGATGGCCGGGCTCAACTGCGCGACGCCCTCGCTGATCGCGTGGCCGGCCGTCTCCCGCGGCATCGACGCCTACGTGGCCGTGCCGGACGGGCGTGTGCCCGAGGCGATGCGGCTGCTGGCCGCCGACGGGATCGCCGCCGGCGAGACCGGGGCGGGCGGCCTGGCCGGGATGCTGGCGCTGGCGCAGGACCCGCAGCTGGCGCCGGCCCGGGAGGCGCTCGGGCTGAGTCCGCAGACCACCGTGCTGCTGCTGTGTACGGAGGGGATCACGGACCCTGCCGCGTACGAGCGCCTGATCGCCGGCCCGGCGGCACGTTGAGCTCGCCCGTGCCCGCCGGCGCTCACGGCGCCGACTCGGTCCGGAGCGCGACCCTCGACGTTCTGCGCGGCCGCGACATGACGACCATCTTCGGCAATCCCGGCTCGACCGAGCTCGCGCTGCTACGCGACTTCCCGGCCGACTTCCGCTATGTCCTCGCCTTGCACGAGGCCGTCGCGGTGGCGATGGCCGACGGCTACGCCCAGGCCACCGGCCGCCCGGCGTTGGTGAACCTGCACAGCGCCTGCGGCGTGGGCAACGCCATGGGCGCGGTGGTCAACGCGTTTCACAATCGCGCGCCGATCGTGGTCACCGCGGGCAACCAGGACCGCCGGCAGTTAGAGCTCGAGCCGTACCTGTTCGCGCGCTCCACGGAGCTGATGGCGCCCTACGTCAAACGCAGCTCCGAACCCGCCCGCGCCCAGGACATCCCGGGCGCGCTGGACCGGGCCTGGCAGCTTGCGCAGATCCCGCCGGCGGGGCCGGTGTTCATCTCGATCCCGATGGATGACTGGGACGCAGACGCCGGGCGCGGTGGACGCGGCGGGGGTGCCGCAGCGCTGGGCCGGGTCGGCGGCGGCGGGCGCGTCGACGCGCGCACGCTGGCCGAGCTCACCGCGCTGATCGAGCGCAGCCGGGACCCGGCCATCGTGGTGGGCGCGGGCGTGGACCGGTCCGCGGCCTGGGCGGCGACAACGCGGCTCGCCGAGCGCCTGCGTGCGCCGGTGTGGGCGGCGCCGCAATCGCCGCGCGCCGGATTCCCCGAGCACCATCCGCAGTTCCGGGGTCACCTGGCCCCCGGCTACGCCACCGCGGCGGCGCAGCTCGCCGGCGCCGACCTGGTACTCGTGCTCGGTGCCCCGGTGTTCGCGTTCCTCCCCTACGAGCCCGGCGGACTGGCCCTGCCTCCGCTGGTGCAGATCACCGACGACCCTGACGAGGCTGCCCGGGCTCCGACGATCCTCAGCGTGGTCGCCGACGTGCGCAGCGTCACCGAAGACCTGGGGGAGGGATTGGCGCCGCGGGATCGCCCGGACTTCGCCCCGCGACCGCGGCCACCGGCGCCCGAGCCATCGGAGCCGATGCGCCCTGACTACGTGATGGCCGCGCTCGCCGCGGCCCTGCCACCCGACGCGGTGATCGTCGAGGAGTCGCCGTCGAACCGCAACGACTTCCGCCGTCACATCCGGATCCGCCGTCCGGGCAGCTTCTTCACCACCGCCAGCGGAGGCCTCGGCTTTGCCATGCCCGCCGCCGTCGGGATCAAGCTCGCCGAGGAGTCCCGCCCCGTCGTGTGCGTGATTGGAGACGGCTCGGCGCTGTACGCGCCACAAGCGCTGTGGAGCGCTGTCCAGCTGGGCATCGCGGTCACGTTCGTGGTGGTCAACAACGCCCGCTACGCGATCCTGGAATCGGTCGCGAACTTCTCTGGCCTGGAGGGCCTGCCCAGCCTGGCGCTGCCCGGAGTGGATTTCGTCTCCCTGGCCGAATCGTTCGGCTGCCGCGCGGTGCGCGTCACCGCCCCTGGCGATCTGCCCGGCGCGCTCGCGATGGCGGTGAGCGACGCGCGCCCGTGGCTGGTCGACGTCGCCGTGGACCCCGCCGCCCCGCCCTTGCTGAGCACCGTGTCGGCCCACCCATCAGAGGAGCACATATGAACCGAGCCCCCGTCAGTCTGGACGCCGTGGCGCTGGGCCGCACGCTCGACGACCTGGCCGCGATCGGCAACCGGTTCGCCGGCACCGACGGTGAGGCCAGCTGCCGCGATTACCTGCTTGATCGGTTCGTCCAGCTCGGCCTGAGCGAGGTGCGGCTGGAGCCGTTTGACTACCTTGCCTTCGAGCCTGCCCCGGCATCCTGCACGGTGCTGACCCCCGACCGGCTCGAGCTCGAGTGCCAGCCCCTCCAGTACACGGCGGGGGGCGAGGTCGGCGGAGAGGCCATCTACCTCGGCGAGGCGACCGAAGCCGACTTCACCCGGCTGGATCGCCAGGGCGTCGCACTGAACGGACGGATCGTGCTCGCGCACACCGTGTTCCCGTTCGACCTCAGCGCCGTCCTCGAGGAGCGCATGATCGCGGGGCTGGTGCACATCTGCGAGACCCCCGACGAGATCGTGGGGACGTTCGCCGGCGCCCTGTACCCTCCCCCGCTGAGCGCGCCCTGGCCAGGGCGACCGACGTCCTACTGCGGGGTGACAGTGGGCCACGCGGCCGGCCGCGCACTGATCTCGACGCTCACCTGCGGGGCGCCGGTGGAGATCCGGATCGCCCATCACGGGGCGTACCGTGAACGGAGCACCGCCAACCTGGTCGGGGTCATCCCGGGTTCCGGCGAGGGCGAGGTGATCGTCTCCGCCCACTACGACAGCCAGGCCGAGGGCTCAGGGATCTTTGACAACGGCGGCGGCATCGCCAGCCTGCTGGAGACCGCCCGCTCGCTCCTGGGCGCCGCACCTCAACGCCGGATCGTGTTGCTCGCCTCGGCGGCCGAGGAGGTCGGCGTGTGGGGCGCGACCGCCTACGCCCACGCGCACGCGGCCGAACTGCGCGACGCCGTCGCGATGGTCAACCTCGACGGCATCGCCAGCGCCTACCCCTCGTATCGCGAGATCTGGTCAGCCGACGCCGGCATGGCCCAGCTGGCCGTCGAGACCGCCGAGGCCCAAGGCTGGCGGCCCGACCGAGTCATGAACCAGCGCAGCACGTTCGCGGACCACGCCCCGTTCGGCGATGCCGGGGTCCCGTCATGCCTGATCTGGCGACCGGACTTTCCGTACTACCACTCGCGCGGCGACCTTCGCGAGCGCGTCGACGAGGTGGCCGTCGCGCAGACCGCCAGTGTCTCGGCGACGCTGGTCGACCGCCTCGCCCACGGAACCGACGTTCCGGCCGGCCCGGCCCCGGCGCGATGAGCCAGGAGGGATTTTTCGGGCTGCTGGGGCGCCAGCTCCGGGCGGGCATTGCCACTGCTCCCGCGGCGACCCGGCGCCGGCTGTCGGAATCCGACCGCGCCGAGCGGTGCGGCAACATCGCCGAGCTACGCGCCCTGGCTCGCCGACGCATCCCCCGCGCGGTGTTCGACTACATCGACGGGGCCGCCGGAGACGAGTTGACGGCGCGGCGCAACGAGAGCGACCTACAGCGTGTGGAGGTGCTCCCGCGCGTGCTGGCCGGCGCGGCCGACGTCGATCTCTCCACCACCGTGCTCGGGCAGCCAATCGCAGTGCCGCTGCTCGGAGCGCCGACGGGCTTCACCGGGCTGGCCCACCACGAGGGCGAGGTGGCCGTGGCCCGTGCCGTACATGCCGCCGGCGGCGTGTACGTGCTCTCCTCCGCGGCGTCGCGGACGATCGAGGAGCTGGCGCGTCTCAGCCCGGGACCCCGGTGGTTCCAGCTCTACGTGGGACGAGACCGGGAAATGGTCAAGTCGCTACTGGAGCGTGCTCGCCTCAACGACTACCGCGCCCTGGTGGTGACGGTTGACGTGCCGCGGGCAGGGGGGCGCGAGCGTGACCGGCGCAACGGCTTCACCATCCCGCCGCGGGTCACCCTGCGCTCACTGGCACAGGGCACCGTGCATCCGCGCTGGTCGGCGAACTTCATCCGCCGCCCGCGGATCCTCTCCGAGGGCGCGCTCAGCGCCAGCGCCGCCACCGCCGGCACCGGCAGCAGCGAGAGCCTGTCCGAGCTGATCAACCGCCAGTTCGACCCCACGTTGACCTGGCAGGACATCGCCTGGCTGCAGGAGCAGTGGGGCGGTCAGCTGCTCCTCAAGGGCGTGCTGCGCACCGAGGACGCCGAGCAGGCCGCACGGCTGGGCGTGGCCGGCCTGATCGTGTCCAATCACGGCGGACGCCAACTCGATCGCGCGCCCTCGTCGATCAGCGTGCTGCCCGCAATCGCCGACGCGGTCGGCTCCGAACTCGAGGTCTACTTCGATGGCGGCGTGCGCCGCGGCGTCGACATCGTCTCCGCGCTCGCGCTCGGGGCGAGGGCATGTCTGTCCGGTCGGGCGCTGGTCTACGGGCTGGCTGCCGGAGGTGCGGCCGGCGCCTCGCGCGCGGTCGGACTGCTGATCGACGAACTGCGGCTGGCCATGACCTTGGCCGGGTGCCGATCGGTCCGCGAGCTCGATCGCGGCTGGATAGCCACGACACCGGCGGGCGAGTGAACGGCGACCACGCAGGGCCACGCGCTGGTGGGCGACCCAGAACCGAGGAGAGGACCGTATGGAGCACCGGATAGACCCGACCCGCTTTCACCACGCCTGGGACAGTCGGCTTGAGCCCACGCTGTCGATCGCTTCGGGTGACGTCATCACCTTCGAACTACAGATGGCCGGGGTCGGTCAGATCCGAGAGGGCGACAGTTACGCCGACACACGCTTCGACTTCGACACCATTTATCGCCTGCTCGGCCCGGTGTCCGTGGCGCAGGCGCGACCCGGCGACACGCTGCGGGTCGAGATCCTGTCCCTGACCCCGGGCGATTGGGGTTGGTGCGGGACCGAGCCGGACCTCGGTCTGCTGCCCGGCGACTTTCCGGAGCCGTTTGTCCGCACCTTCAGCCTGCGCGACCGGGCGACGGTGGCGGTGTGCCCGCAGGTCACGGTGCCGCTCGCCCCCTTCCTGGGCACGATGGGGACGCACCCCGGCGAGCCCGTGACGGCGGCCTCGTTTCCGCCCCACCGGGGTGGAGGCAACATCGATACGCGCCACCTCACGGCCGGCAGCACACTGTGGCTACCCGTCTGGAGCCCGGGGGCGCTGTTCTCCTGCGGGGATCCGCACGCGGTCCAGGGCGACGGTGAGGTGTGTCTGGCGGCGTGCGAATGCGACATGCGCGCCGTGCTGCGCTTCACGGTCGAGCCCCGCACGATCCCCGCCCCCCGCTTTCAGACTCCGGGCCCGCTCACGGCGCAGGTGGACGGTGCCGGTCACCACGGCACGATGGGGATCGGGCCGGACCTGATGGAGGGCGCCCGAAACGCCGTGCGTGGCACGATTGCCTGGCTCGTGCAGGAGCACGGGCTCACGCGGGAGGATGCCTACGTCACGTGCAGCCTGGCCGGCGACCTGAAGCTGCTCGAGGTCGTCGACGGAGGCGTCTGGAACGTCGGTTTCACGCTCCCGCTGAGCATCCTCACGGGACGTTGACGATGGACCGCCGGATATCGCCGGCGCGCCAATCGTGGTCACGAGGACGGTCCTGGGTTCTCATCCGTTGCAATACGACGCCTCGTCTTGTATACAACGCATACTCCGCAATGCCAGCCGGCGTAGCTAAACCCTGGGGAGAGCGCTAGTGACGACCACACAGTCGGAAAATGAGTCCACCGAGCGCGGGGTCGAGATCCGCTCGATCGACTATGTGCCCGTCAGCGAACGGCACGGCAAGCCGTGGCATCTGGGCCCCGTCTGGTTTCAGGGCAACGCCCAGCTGTCGACCCTGGCCGTCGGGCTGCTCGGCGTCTCGCTTGGCCTGAACTTCATCTGGGCCTGCATCGCCATCATCCTCGGCGTGCTCGTGGGGACGCTGTTCATGGCCTTTCACTCGGCCCAGGGCCCGCGGCTCGGCCTGCCGCAGATGATCCAGTCACGCGCACAGTTCGGCTACTACGGATCACTGCTCCCGGTGATCGTCGCCGTGCTGCTGTTCATCGGCTTCAACGTGTTCAACACGATCCTCGGCGGCCAGGTGATCCAGGAGCTGATCCCCTCCACGAGCACGTTGACCTCCGATCTGCCGGTGGTGATCCTGGCCTTGGCCCTGACGGTTATCGGCTATCACTTCATCCACGTCGGACTCCGCTGGGCGACCTGGCTGTTCATCGTCGTGTATGCGGTGTTCACGATCGGCGTGCTGTTCAACACCTCGCTGCCCTCGCACTCGTTCGATCTCGGCGGGTTCCACATCGGCCTCTTCCTCGTGCAGTTCGGAGCGGTGGTCAGCTATCAGCTCACCTGGGCCCCCTACGTGTCGGAGTACTCCCGCTACCTGCCCGAGAACACGAAGACCTCGACCGTCTTCTGGTGGACCTACGGCGGCTCGGCCATTGGCGCGGGGATCATGCTGCTCGGTGCGTTCATCCTGGCGCCCGACCCGACCCTCGCACCAGTCGCAGCCGTCCATGCTGCTGCCGAGAAGGTGTTCGGCGGCTTCGGCGACATTCTGCTGATCTGCTCGATTCCGGGCCTGATCGCCGTCACCGCGATGAACATGTACAGCGGCGGTCTGTCCTCACTGACCACGGTCGACACCGTCAAGCGAATCCGCCCGACGTTCACCGCCCGCTGGATCAGCATTGGCTTCATCACCATCGCCGGGACGGTGCTGGCGCTGGCGCTGCCGGAGAACTTCCTGACCAACTTCAACAACTTCCTGCTGATCGTGCTCTATTTCATGATCCCGTGGACGGCGGTCAACCTGATCGACTACTTCTTCGTGCGCAAGGGCAACTACGCGGTCCGGGAGCTGTTCAAGCCGCACGGTATGTACGGGGCGTGGTCGTGGCGCGGCCTGACTGCGTACACGCTCGGCTTCGTCGTGATGATCCCGTTCATGAGTACGACGATCTACTCGGGGCCCGTGGCCAACTCACTTTCGGGCGGCGACATCTCGCCGTTCATCGGCTTCCCGGTCGCGGCGATCACGTACTACCTGCTGAGCCGGAACATCGACGTCGCGGCCGAGGCGGCAGTGGCCGACAGTCAGCGAGATCTGCTCGAATCCGAGGCGCTGGCCCACGAGGAGATGGGCACGGGCGAGGAAGAGGATCTGCTCGACGATGTCGGCGCCCGCGTGGCCGACGGGCTCGATCCGGCGCCCGACGGCGGCATCACCGTCGAGCGTCACCCCAGCGCGTGAGCGCCGGCGAGACGACAGTCGGGACCCAGGCCCTCACACGGCGCGCCCCAGCCGGCACTTGAGCACTGACGTGAGAGCAGCCCGAGGCGCGGAGCGCAGTTGCCTGGGCTGGGAGCAGGAGGGCGCGCTGCGCTGCCTGATGAACAACCTCGATCCGGAGGTGGCCGAGCGCCCGGCGGACCTGATCGTCTACGGCGGGCAGGGGAAGGCGGCGAGGGACTGGCCCTGCTTGCACGCGATCGTCGCCGCGCTGCGCGGGCTGGGCAGCGACGAGACCCTGATCATCCAGTCGGGCAAGCCGGTCGCAGTGCTCCCGTCGCACCCCGACGCGCCCCGAGTGCTGATCTCGAGCGCGATGCTGGTCCCCGCCTGGTCCACTGCGGAGGACTTCTGGGCGCTCGAGGCCGCCGGGCTGACCATGTACGGCCAGATGACCGCCGGGGGCTGGTTCTACATCGGGACCCAGGGCGTACTCGGCTTCACCTACGAGACGTTCGCCGCCGTCGCCCGCACGCACTTCGACGGCACGCTGGACGGCCGGCGCGTGCTGAGCGCCGGGCTGGGCGGAATGGGCGGCGCGCAGGGACTGGCGGTGACGCTCAACGGAGGCCGGGCGCTGATCGTCGAGGTCGATCCCCGCCGAGCCCAGCGCCGGGCGGAGGGTGACTGGATCGATCTCGTCACCGAGGACTACCGGCATGCGATCGCCGCGCTCGATGACCCCGACGGCCCCGGCTCGATCGGACTGGTGGGCAACGCCGCCGACATCGTCCCCCGACTGGTGCGCGACCGGGTGCACTTCGACGTGGTCACCGATCAGACGGCCGCCCACGACCTCCTGCACGGCTACGTCCCCAGCGGCTATACCGCGCAGCAGGCCCAGCGCGCGAGCACCACCACGGGTCGTTACCTGCAGGAGGTGCGGACGTCGATCGCCACCCACGTGACCGCGCTGCTGGAGTTGCGCGAGCGCGGCGCAGTGGCGTTCGAGTACGGGAACAACCTCCGCGCCCAGGCGCGCGACGCCGGCGTGCCCGAAGCGATCACGCTGCCGGGATTCGTCTCGGCGTACGTGCGCCCGATCCTCGCCCGCGGGGTCGGCCCGTATCGCTGGATCAACCTGACCGGGGATCCGGAGGATCTGCGCAGGTCAGAGGACGCGGTGATCGAGGTCGTGGGTTCCCCCTCGCTCGAGCGCTGGTTCTCACTCGCGCGCCGCCGGGTCCGCCCGCAGGGGCTCCCGGCCCGCATCTGCTGGCTGGGCCTCGGCCAGCGCGACGTCGTCGGCCTGCGCCTCAACGAGCTGGTGCGCGCCGGGGAGATCGGACCGGTGGCGCTGGGACGCGACCATATGGATCCGGCCTCGGTGGCGTCGCCCTCGCGCGAGACCGAAGGCCTGAAGGACGGCAGCGACGCGATCGCGGACTGGCCGATCCTGTGCGCGATGCTGAACGCCGCGCAGGGCGCCAGCTGGGTTGCCGTGGGCAACGGCGGCGGCGTCGGGATCGGGCAGAGCATCCACACCGGCATGGTCGTCGTCGCGGACGGCAGCGAGCTGGCGCAGCGCAAGCTCGCCCGGGTGTTCTGGAGCGACCCCGCGCTCGGAGTGGCACGCTACGTGGACGCCGGCTACGAGACGGCGATCGAGCAGGCGCGGGCCAGCGAGCTCAATATTCCCTGCCTGGAAGGCGTGGTCTGAGATGCCCGCCGCGGCCCCCGATCGCATCGAGACCATCACCGCCCCCGAGCCGGCGCCACGCCGCTCGTTCGTGCTCAGCATCGACACCGGCGGCACGTTCACCGACGGTTTCGTCTCTGACGGGGAGCACACCGCGCAGGTCAAGGTTGATACCACGCCCCATGATCTGACGATCGGCTTCGCGGCCTGCATCGAAGCCGCCGCGGCCGCGGTCGACGAGGAGCTCGGCGGCTTCCTGAGCTCGCTGGCCAAGCTCCACTTCAGTTCGACCGTCGCCACCAACACGATCGTGCAGCGCCGTGGCGCGGCCGTGGGCCTGATCGTCACGCGTGGCGCCGAGTCCACTCTGTATGGGAGCGCCGCCCAGACCGAGGCGCTGCGCGAATTCATCGCCCCCGACTTGGTCCGTGGCGTGGCAGAGCAGACCGGCCACACCGGCGCGGTGACGGCCGAGCCGACAGCGTCCGAGGTCGAGTCCGCGGTCCGTGACCTGCTCGAGCGCGGTGTGCGGCTCCTGGTCATCAGCTTCGCCAACGCGCATCTGAACCCGGCCAACGAGCTGCTGGCGCGGAGCGTGATCGACCGCTCCTACCCCCGCCACTACCTCGGCGCCGTCCCGCTGCTCGTCGCCTCGCGGGTCTCGCTGGCGCCCGACGACTTCGGCCGCACCGCAACGGCGGTGATCAACGCCTACCTGCACCCGCGCCTGGCGCGCGCGCTCTACCACGCCGAAGACGAGGTACGGGATCGCGGGCTGAGGCGACCGCTGTTGATCGTCAACACCGATGGCTCCACGAGCCGGGTCGCCAAGACGCGCGCGATCGACACCTACGACTCCGGGCCGAGCGCCGGCGTGCTCGGCGCGAGCTACGTCGCCCCCGAGCTCGGAGCACGCCAGGTCTGCACCTTCGACGTCGGCGGAACCACGACCGACGTCGCCTTTCTGCACGATGCCCAGGTGCCCGTCGCGGAGGTGACCGAGGTGGGCACGGTCGTCATCCCGCATCCGTCGGTGGCGCTGGCCTCGTTCGGGCTCGGGGGCGGGTCGATCATCTCGGTCGACGAGGACGGCGCGATTCAGGTCGGCCCCGACAGCGCCGGCGCCTCCCCGGGCCCGGCCTGCTACGGCTTGGGAGGCCGGGAGCTGACGCCCACCGACGTATGGCTCCTGCTCGGCTACCTCGCGCCGGGCGAGTTTCTGGGCGGCCGGCGCACGCTGGACCCCGAACCGGCGAGGGCCGCCGCCGTGGAGCTCGCTGATCGGCTCGGCGCGGCCAGCACCGAGCAGGCGCTGCTCCAAGCCCGCGCCGCGATCCACGGTGAGCTGTCGGTACAACTGGCCCGCTGGGCCACGCGTCACCCCGAGCTGACGGCGTCGGAGACCACGGATCGCTGGCTGTTCTCCTATGGCGGCGGTGGCGGCCTGCTCTGCGTCGAAGCCGCGGAGATTCTTGAGATCCCGCGCGTGGTGGTGTTTCCGCACAGTTCGGTGTTCTCCGCCTTCGGAGCGGGGCTGCTCCCGGTGGCTCACTCGTATGAGGGCGTGGTGGCGGCCGACGCCGACGCGGCTGCGCTGGCCGAGGCCGTCGCGCGCATGGCGGATAGCGCCCGCCGCGATCTCCGGGCCGAGGGCGTGACCGACCTGCAGCGGGTGCAGGCGACCGTGCGGATCGGTGCCGGCGAGCCGCGCGTGATCTCCCTCGCGGCGCTGCTGGAGCAGTCGCCGACCTCGATCGTTTCCGCCGATCCCATCTCCGAGGCGACCCGGTGCCGGCTCGCCGTGTCGGTGGCCCACGAGCCGGTGGTCCAGATGATCATGGGCGAGACCACTGCAGCGCAGAGTCGCGCCCGGCAGGTGCACACCAGCGATGGGCCGGTCTCCGTGCCGATCGTCGGCGGACTGGGGCAGGCGGGCGGCGAGACGATTTGCGGCCCGGCGTTCCTGGAGGCACCCGACACCACGATCCTCGTGCCGCCGGGCTGGTCGGCCTCGTTCAGCCCTCAGGGCTACGGGGTCCTGGTCAACGGAGTGGGCGCATGAAGCGCCGGATCACGGAATATCTCGAGATCGATCTCGACGCCGAGCGGTGGCTCTGCGTGCGCTGCGGCCACGACCTGGGCGAGGCGCGGGGCAACTACAAGCACGGGTGCCTGGTCTGGGAGCGTGATCCCCGTGAGGTCCACCGGCCGATGGTCGACAATGCGGAGTACAACTTCGCCCCCGACCCGTCCTGGTGCCGGATTCTCGAGTTCATCTGCCCGGGTTGCGGGACGCTGATCGAGGTCGAGTACCTGCCGCCGGGACACCCGATCACACACGACATCGAGCTGGACGTCGATGCGCTGAAGGCGCAGGGCGATCCGCCCGGAGGGCCCCGATGAGCGCCTCGATCGAGATCGACATCGGCGGCACCTTCACCGACTGCTACGTCCGTCAGGAGGAGCGCGAGGTCTGGTGCAAGGCGCGCACGACGCCGTTCGACCTCTCGCAGGGGATGTCGCGGGCGATCGACGATGCCGCGCAGCGCCTGGGGCTGAGCACCGACGGCCTGCTGGGCGACACGGAGATCATCCGGTACTCGACCACCCTGGCGATGAACAAGCTGATCGAGCGCAAGGGCCCGCGGCTCGGCCTGATCATGACCGAAGGTTTCGAGGACACCGTCCTGATCGGCCGCGCGAGCCAGTGGTCCGACGGGATCCCGTTCAAGGAGCAGCGCAACATCGCCGGCGCCGACAAGCCGGTTCCGCTGATCCCCAAGCACCTGACGGTGGCGGTCAAGGAGCGCGTCGACCACCGGGGCCGGGTGCTGCGTCCGCTTGACGAGACGCAGTTGCTCGCGCAGCTCGACGCCCTGGTCGACGCCGGCGTGCGCGGATTCGTGGTGTCGCTGCTGTGGTCGTTCATGAACCCGGTCCACGAACAGCGCATCCGCGAGCTGATCGAGCTCGAGTACAACGAGACCTACCTCGGCAGCATGCCGGTGTTCCTGTCCAGCGAGGTGTCGCCGCGCAAGTTCGAGTACACGCGGACGACGATGACGATTCTCAACGCATACCTGCACCAGTCGATGTACGAGGAGCTGATCGGCATCGGTCAGGGACTGCGCGAGGGTGGCTACCGCAATCCGTTGATGATGGTCCACAACACCGGGGGGATGGCCAGCGTGTTCCGCTCGGCCGCCGTCCACACCTACAACGGCGGCCCGGTCGCCGGTCTGATGGGCAGCGCAGCGCTCGGCCGCTCCTACGGCTACAGCAACGTCGTGGTCACCGACATGGGCGGCACCAGCTTCGACATCGCGATGGTCGTCGAGGGCAGCACGCGCTTCTACCAGTTCGCGCCGACCATCGATCGGTGGACCGTCGACGCGACGATCCTCGACACGCGCTCGATCGGGTCCGGCGGCGGTTCGATCGCCCGCGTCGACGCTTTACTCGGTAACCGGCTGGACGTTGGCCCCGAGAGCGCGGGGTCGATCCCCGGCCCGGCCGCCTACGATCAGGGCGGACGCCTGCCAACGGTCACCGATGCGGATCTGGTGCTCGGCTACCTGAGCGCCGAGCGCTTCCACGGCGGCCAGCTGACGCTGAGCCGCCGGCGCGCGGAACGGGCGATCAACGAGCATGTGGCCAAGCCGCTGGGCATCGAGGTGCCCGAAGCCGCGCTGCTCATGAAGCGAATCATCGACGCCAAGATGGGCGCGGAGATCTACAAGCAAACGGTGCTCAAGGGCTACGACCCCCGGGACTTCGTGATCTTCGCCGCCGGCGGCGCCGGACCGGTGCACTGCTGCGGATACAGCGAGGCCGCGGGCATGGACAAGGTCGTCATCTTTCCCTTCTCCTCGACCTTCTGCGCCTACGGCTCCTCGACCATGGATGTCCTGCACGTCTACGAGTGCTCGCGCCGACTGGCGCTGCTGACGCCGTCCACGCGCGAGTGGTTTCAGGACTACCAGGCCTTCAACTCGGTGGTGGACTCGCTGCGCGCGCTGGCGCGGCGAGACTTCTCGGGCGAGGGCTTCGATCCGGAGCAGATCACCTACGCGCTCGAGCTCGAGATGAAGTTCGGCGGCCAGCTCAATGTCAAGCGCGTCGCCTCGCCAATGCTGCAGGTCGGCTCGCAGGAGGACATGCAGCGCGTCTACGCCGCGTTTGAGCGGGAGTTCAGCGAGGCCTACAGCCCGCTGGGCCTCAATCCCGAGGCCGGCGTCGAGATCGAGGCGTTCATCCTCAAGGCGTCCCTGGCCCAGCCCGACCGCGATCGCCCGCGCCAGGAGCCGGGACCGCCGGACCCCGAGGCGGCGCGGACCGGGAGCCGGCAGGCGCTGTTTGCGGCGCAGGACGGGCCGCTGGGCGTGCCGGTGTTCGAGATGGCGCTGCTGCGCCCCGGGCATCGTTTCGCCGGGCCGGCGCTGATCGACTCCGACGACACCACCGTCGTCGTCGCCCCGGGCTGGACGTGCGCGGTCGACGAGAAGTCCGGGATCGTCCTGTCCCACGATCCGGAGGCTCGGGATGTTTGACGCCGAGATGGTCACGCGAGCGATGGCGCTCGAGGACCCCACCGAGCAGGAGCTCGAGGACGCCCGATCGCTCCGGCCGGGCGACTACGAGATCTACTCGGAGAACCTCAACCTCATGCTCCAGGAGGGCAAGGAGGTGATGACCAAGATGGGCATCTCGAGCATGCTGCACTCAGGAGACACGATGGTCGCGATCTACACCGCCAAGGGCGACCTCGTGTCCGCGGTGCTGGGTACCTACCTGCACTCGGTGACCGGTCAGGTACCGATCAAGTTCATCCTCGCCCAGTTCCGTGACGATCCCTCCGTCGGGGTCGCCGAAGGCGACATCTACTACTGCAACGAAGCGCTGTACGGGGGCATCCATAACCCCGATCAGTTCGCGATCATGCCCGTGTTCAGCGATGGCGAGCTGCTCGCCTGGGTCGTCTCGGGCGCCCATCAGTCCGAGACGGGCGGCAGCGAGCCCGGCGGCGAGATCACCCAAGCGCACACCCGTCACGACGAGGGCATGAAGTTGACGCCGATCAAGATCGGCGAGCGCTACCAGCTCAAGAACGATCTGCTGCTGATGATGGAGAACTTCATCTCCCGCGCGCCGCGGATGCAGGTGACGGACGTCAAGGCGCGGGTGGCCGCCTGCGATCGCGTGCGCCTGCGACTGCAGAGACTGGCCCAGCGCCGGGGCGGCCCGCTGGTGCGGGGAGTGTTCCGCCGCATGATCCAGCACACCTCAGCCGGGGTGCGCCACCGGATCGAGCAATGGCCGGATGGGATCTACCGGCACAACGTGTTCATGGACACCACCGGCCACGAGGCCGGGCTGCTGCGGGCGTCTGTCGCGGTGCGCGTGGAGGGGGACCGGCTGACGCTGGACTTCGCCGGCACCTCCCCCGAGCACGAGGGCTCCTACAACGCCTTCACGAACGTGATCCGGGGCCATTGCGCGGTCGGTCTGTATCAGTTTCCGTTTCACGATTTCCCGATCTCCTCAGGCATGTTCGACCACATCGACATCCGCGTTCCGCACGGTTCGTTCTTCGACGCCGATCCCGAGGCGGCGATCAGCTGCTCGCCGCTGGTGGGTGCGATGGTGTTCCCGCTCCTGGGCGTGGCGCTCTCGAAGGTGATGTATCCGACTGAGCAGCAATCGCTGGTCTGCGCGTTCACCTCCTCGAGCGCCTCGGCCGTGATGGTGGCCGGAACCAATCAGCACGGTGTCAGGGTGACCGACTTCATGGGCTACCCGTTGAACGCCTATGGGCTGGCCGCACGTTCGGACCGGGACGGGATCGACGTGTGGGGCTTTCCGCACGGCCCCTGGGGCAAGGCGCCGGATGTCGAGGACATCGAAGCCGAGTTTCCGCTCCTGCACCTGTATCAGAAGCGCCAACGGGACACCGGGGGCTTCGGCCGCTACCGCGGCGGCGTCGGGGCGGCGGTCGCCTACGTCGTCTACGGGACCCCGCACCTGGCCTTCACGTCGAGTCAGAAGGAATCGAAGTTCCCCGCCCACAACGGGCTGTTCGGGGGTTACTCGATGACCGTGCTCCCGGGCATCCGAGTGCTCGGCGCCGACCTGCTCGAGCTGATGGCCGCCGGCGAGCCGCGGCTTCCCACCGACGACTACGAGCTCGCTGGCGGCCACACCGCGCTCGGAGGCGAGGTGATCGTCGAACATCAGACGCGAGGCATCACCATCCTGCAGGAGGGCGACGTGCTCGCGGCGAGCACGCAGGGCAGCGGCGGCTATGGCGACGTTCTCGAGCGCGATCCCGACGCCGTCGTGGCCGACGTCCGGGCCGACCTGATCAGCGACTGGACCGCCCGCGAGCTCTACGGCGTGGCCTACGACGGCGGGACGCTGCTGGTCGACGAGGCGGCGACGCGCGAGCTCCGCGAGCAGCACCGGGCGCGCCGGCTGGCCAACGGGCGACCCTACTCCGAGTTCGTCGTCGACTGGCAGCGGCGGCGGCCCCCGGACCAGGTGCTGAAGTACTTTGGGGAATGGCCGTCGGGCCAGCCGAATCGCCAGGTCGTTCGAGTGTGAGCGGGCGCGAGCGGTTTCGACGTGCGCTGGCGGGTGAGGAGGTCGCATTCGTGCCGATCGTCTGGGAGCGCCTGCCGGAGCTGATCCACCAGGAGCGTGCGGATTGGTGGCGCCACCCGGCGCTCGCGCAGCGTTTGATCGCCGATGTCGCGGCGCTGGCCATCGCGGACGGGATGTTCGTGTTCGCCGCGGACGAGGCGATCGGCTGCGCAATGGCCGCGGGGCAGCTCGGCGACGACGCGGTCGACGCGCTCGCCCGCAGTCCCGAGTCGGCCTCGGGATCTGAGCTCGTGGCGTGCATGCGAGAGGCCTCCGGGCACGCGGTGATCCCCGCCCTCCCTCCCCCTGCCGCGCTGCGGCGCTCGTTGTCGGGAGATGAGCTCGAGCCGGCGGAGGACGCGTTTACCGACCTGGCCTCCGCCTACCTGGAGGCTGGGGCCGATGCGGTGGCGGTCAACGGAGGAGACGCTGTTGAGGTGGCCGACGGCGTCCGCCGTGCGGTCGCCCTCGGAAAGCTGTACGGACGGCCGGTGCTCGGGCTGTGCCAGACCGGTGAGGCGACCAGCGGGTGGACCGAGCACGGCGTCGCGCTGGGCGTGGTCTCAGAGACGGGCGGCTGGCCGGCGAATGACAGCGGGGTCGTGATCACGCCGGGCGACGTGAGCTCGCGCTGGGACGCCGCCCGCCTCAGAGCGGTTGGGAGCGCACGCCCATGAAGGCCGCGGTACTCGGGGCCGGCGTCATGGGCCATCGCATCACCGAGGTACTCGCCCGGTCCGGAGTCCGGGTCTGCCTGTCCTCGCGCTCGGCTCAGACGCTCGATCGCGCGCGGACGGCACTACAGGCCGACGGGATCGCAGCCGTCGAGTACGTCAACTCGATCACCGACGCGGCTGCGGAAGCGGACCTCGTGATCGAGTCCGTACCGGAGTCGCTCGAGTTGAAACGGGCCGTGCTCGCCGAGGCCGAGCGCTCCGCCCCCTCTGATGTGGTGATCGCGACGAACACGTCCTCGCTGCCACTGGAGTCGCTCGCGCAGGCGCTCGAGCGCCCCCACCGTTTCCTGGGGCTGCATTGGTTCAACCCCGCGCACCTGATCCCGCTCGTCGAAGTGGTGCCGACCAGCGCGACCGAGCCCGGCGTCGTCGAATGGTCGCTTGCGTTGCTCACCGAACTCGGCAAGCGACCGATCGTCGTGCCGGCGATCGACGGCTTCCTCGTCAACCGGCTGCAATATGCGCTGATCCGCGAAGCGCTGGCCCTGATCGATCAGGGTGTCGCCACGCCCGAGCAGATCGACGCCGTCGTGACCGAATGCCTCGGGCCACGGTGGGCGGTCATCGGGCCGATGCGCAGCACCGACCTGGCCGGCATCGAGACCGCGCTCGCGGTGGCGACGCAGCTCTACCCCAAGCTCTCGGCCGCCACCGCTCCGCAACCGGCACTGGCCAGGCTCGCGCAGGATGGCCGCATGGGAGCGGCGGCGGGTGAGGGCTTCTACGCCTATCCGGATGGCCACACCGTCGATCGCGATCGCGACCGGGGGCTGGCGGCGGTGCTGGAGGCGCTGCGGGGCGCAAAACCACAGCACGACCGCTGACGACGACGTGGAGATGGCTCACACAGGGCCGATTCTCGCCGCCCCGGCCGATTGGGCCGCGATCGTCGTGCCCGCCTGGTTAGTGTTAGTCCGAAACTACGGGGAACTTCGGGTTAGTCTGATGTCAGTGGGAGCTGATGACGGCCTTCCAACGATGTCATTTGCCTCCCCGGAGGCATGGGAGGAGTGGTTGGAGGAGAACCACCGGAGCGCGGGCGTGTGGATCAAGATGGCCAAGCGGGACGCCGGGGTCGAGAGCGTCCGTTACCCGGAGGTGCTCGAGATCGCGCTGTGCTTCGGATGGATCGACGGGCGCCGCGAGGCGCTGGATGAGCGGTACTTCTGGCAGCGTTTCACCCCGCGCCGGCCGCGTGGCCGGTGGTCGCGGATCAACCGTGACACCGCGGGGCGACTGATCGCCGAGGGCCGGATGCGCCCCGCCGGGCCACGCCGAGGTGGAGCGAGCGAAGCTCGACGGTCGGTGGGATGCCGCCTACGAGGGTCAGAAGCGAAGCGTCGTCCCCGATGATCTCCAGCGCGAGCTCGACGCGCGTCCCCAGGCCAGGGCGTTCTTCGCCGAGCTCAGCAGCCAGAACCGGTACGCGATCCTCTACCGGCTCCAGGACGCCAAGCGGCCCGAGACGCGGGCGCGGCGGCTGGCGAAGTTCGTCGCGATGCTCGAGGCGGGAGAGGCGATCCACGACTAGCCCCCCATTTTCCGCGTGCGGCGATCGACCCGACCGTGACGCCGGTCGCCTTCACCACCCGCCCGGATGGCCGGGTCGCGGTTGAGGTTGATCAAGTGGCGCGAAGCCTCGACGGCGCACTCCTTGGCGAGGGTCGGGTCATCCACGCGTACACGTTTCGCGATGACCTGATTGCTCGCATGGACGTCGAGGAAGCCGGCAACGGCTCGACCTGACCGTGCTGTCTCCGCGTCAACGGCGCGGTAGGGGCCGATCCGCGCGCGTCGTCACGTATACGGGCTGCACGCGGTGCGCGTGTCGGATTTGCCGCTCTCTCCACACAAACAGCCCGCCGATGCCGACGGCGGCGAGAAGCGATGACACCGCGTTGATGACAAGGATCGTGGTCATGCTGGCGCTCCTTTCCTAGATGAGATGAGGATGACCCCTCTGCGTGAAGGACACCTGAGGCGAAGCCGCACAAATTCGTAAGAACACGTGTTCCGCTGTGGCGCGCCGAAGCTCCCAAGGCTTCGGCGCGCCGAAGCCCCAAGGCTTCGGCGCTCCTGACGTATCTATGAGCGGGGCCGAGCAGCTGAGGTGAGGCGCGCGCCGCGCTGTGCCCGCGGTAGGTCCGGCACGCGGGAGTTCCAGCGCACGAGAATATCTCTCCAAGGTCAGATTTCTGACAGATGTGCCTGCACAACAACCCAATCGAGGACTCAAAAAAATCGATCGGGCTGTTTCACAGCTGGGGGCTGGGGAACAGCCCAAACGCCTAAAACGGAGCCTCCGTTGGGACGTTGCCCAGGTGTTTCACGGTACGGCCCTGTGACGTTCCGTGGGTACCGTCACCCCGATCCACGGAATCAGCGCATGGGCCACAAGAGCCGGGGGTGAGATGCTGTGGGCATGCAACTGAAGCTTGATCACTGCGTCATCCACGTCTCGGATTGGGAGCGATCGAATGCCTTCTATGGCGGGGTGTTGGGAGCGGAGCTCGTCGATCGCGGCGGCGGCACCTGGGCCTACCGGTTCGGAGCCGGGCAGCTGAACGTTCACGGCCCTGGCGTCAAGCCGCATCCGGTCGCCCGGAATCCGGTGGCGCCGGGCAACAGCGACCTGTGTTTCGAATGGGCGGACTCGATCCAGCGCGCTGTCGCACATCTGGAGGCGCACGGCATCGAGGTCGAGGAAGGCCCGGTCGCGCGAATCGGGGCCCAGGGAACGGGCACGAGCGTCTACTTCCGCGACCCTGACGGCAGCCTGATCGAGTTCATCTCGTACGTCCCCTAAAGGCGGCGACGTGCCGATGCCGGCGGGGCGGCTCGGCCAGCGCGCGGACCCCATCGCTCCGCGTCATCGAACGACCCCAGGTCAGTAGGATGCCGCCGCACGGGACAGATGGCATTCGACCTGGTCATCGACATCGAGAACACGCCCGGAGCGCTGGCGCAGGTGGCGGCCGCGATTAGCGATGCCGGCGTGAACATCGCAGCGGCGACGTGCATCGGGTCAGCCGAGCGAGCCGAGCTCCACATCCTCGTCCCGCACGCCGAGGCCGCGAAGCATTCGTTGGCGATTTCGCATCTCGGGATCACCCGCGAGCGCGAGGTCGTCGTGGTCGACGTCGAGGACCGCCCGGGTGTGCTGGCCGACCTGACCCGCTCGATCGCTCAGGCCGGAATTGACCTCGATCTCGTCTATGTGGCCACCCGGAATCGCGTCGTCTTCGGTGCGGCCGACCTCGCTGCCCTGCGCGCCGTGCTCGACGCCACAAGCTGACGCCGATCTCGCCAGGCGCTACTCGGCCTCCACCCGAGGTCAAGGCGCGGGCTCTCCGAGCCGATAGGTCCGTAAAGCCACGGGAGAGGTCACGGTGGGAATGGCTGGTCTGGGAGGCGTGCGAGGCACAGTGAGGCGCTTGATGTCGTCGCCGCGGCGCAGCGTGGCTTTGTTGACCGTCGTGGCGTTGGCGGCGGTTGCTCTGCTGGCCGTCAGCAGCATCGTGTTGGCCTCCAATCAGGTGACCAGAGTGGTCAACAAGCAGGTGCAGACGACCGCGGCGGTCAGCGCGGTGGTCATCGGCAAGCAGACTGCTGACCTGGTGGCGCTGGTGCACAGCTACGCCACCCGGCCCACACTGGCGGCTGGGGTGGCCGCAGGCGCGCGCGGGGACGCCGCGGTCGCATTCAACCTGGCCAGTCTCGCCGGCGCGGTCCCCGGCATCTCGGCCTCGTTCGTGGCTGACCTACACGGCACCTCGCGCAGCACCTACCCGCCTGAGCCGAGTGTGTACGGCACCAACTTCGCCTACCGTGAGTGGTTCAAGGGCCTGGTCGCGTCGGGCCGCCCCTTCGTGTCGAACGCCATCGTGACGAAAGAGGCCAGTCACACCCTGGCGGTGACGGTCACGGACTACATCAGAGGGCCCGACGGCCGCCCGCTCGGGATCCTGGGCGTCAACTACAGCCTCCAATCGATCCAGTCGTTCGCCACCAACGTGGGCCGGGCTCAGGGGATCACCCTGAAGGTGACCGACCGGGTCGGGACCTCGTTGACGGCAGGAGGCGCCCGCGGACTCATCTCGCTGGCGGGCGACCCCCGCGTCCGAGCGGCTCTGGCCGGGCGCACGGTGTGATCGGGATGAGCAGCCTGCTGTTGAGCACCGACCTCGATGCCACGCTGCTGGCCGCACGCGCCCAACAGGACGAATTGGAGTTGACCTGCCGGATCGACCCCGCCCTGCCCGCGGCGGACTCCTCGACGACCGATCTCAAGTCGAAGGTGACGCTCTCGACGTCGAGCTTGCCCGCCTCGATCTTGGAGAAATCCAGAATGTCGTCGATGACCGTCAGGAGCGCTTCGGCCGAGGAGCTCACCGTCTCGGCGTAATCGCGTTGCGGAGCCCTCGAAGGCGACCCGGGACGGCTGCGCCAGGTCCTGCTCAATTTGCTGGGCAACGCCGTCAAGTTCACCTCGGTGGGCGAGATCAACCTGACCGCCCGGCAGGTGGATGTGGATGTTGGCGATGCCGTGATGGTCGAGCTGTCAGTCCACGATACGGGCATCGGGATGACCCCAGCGACGCTCGAGCACCTGTTCGACGCGTTCACACAGGCCGACAGCTCCACCTCCCGCCGCTACGGAGGAACCGGGCTCGGTTTGGCCATCTCGCGGCAACTCGTCGAATTGATGGGCGGAACGTTGAACGTGACCAGCGAACCGGGTGTCGGGAGCACGTTCACCGCCCTGATTCCGTTCGGGATATCGATCACCGCTGCGACTCGCACCGACGTGACTGATCTGGTCGGCGTGCGCGCCCTGATCGTCGATGACAATTTCACCAACCAGCGGGTGCTCCAGGAGATGATTCTCGGGTGGGGATGCACGGCGGTCGTGGCCGATGGGGCGAAGCAGGCGCTGGTGCTGATGCGCGTGGCGGTCGCACAAGCCCGCCCGTTCGACGTGCTGCTGCTTGATCTGAACATGCCCGATATCGACGGCTACGGCCTCGCCCGGATGGCGTGCGCCGACCCCAGTCTGGCTCACACCCCGATGGTGATGCTGACCAGCTCCGCCCAACGCGGCGAAGCGGAGAGAACCCAGCGAGCCGGGGTCGTGGCGTACCTGACCAAACCGGTCCGCTCAGCGCGGCTGCGGGGCGCGCTGAACATGGCACTCGCTCCCACGGTCGCTCTTACCCCCGGCGTCGCGCCCTCCGGAGTGTCGGATCCGGATGACGCCGCCGCGGTGCTCCCCAACGCCGCCCGCCGCGCGCCGGTGCCCGCCAATGCCGCCAGCCGCGAGTTATCAGGCGCTCGTCAGCCGGAGCCGGAGCCGAACTCTCCAGAGCCAGTGGCGGGCTCGGTGTTGGTCGTCGAGGACAACCTCACCAACCAGAAGGTCTTGACCGCGCTGCTGGCGAGCCTGGGCTACCACGCCGATGTCGCGGCGAACGGGGTCGATGCCGTCGAAGCGGTTCGTCTGCATGACTACGCCGTTGTCCTGATGGATTGCCAGATGCCGGTGATGGACGGCTACGAGGCCACCGAGAAGCTTCGCGAGATCGAAGGTCCCGACCGTCACACATGCGTCATCGCGGTGACCGCCACCGCGATGGCGGCCGACCGAGAGCGCTGCCTGGCCGCCGGTATGGACGACTACCTGGCCAAGCCTCTCAGCTTGGAGTCCTTGGCCGCCGTCCTGGCTCACTGGGCCCCGGACCATCTACACCCCAGCATCACGGCTGATCCGGCGCAGGGTGCGCCGGCCACGACCTCCGGTCCAGCCCAACCCGACCCGCGCGACAACACCGTGCAGGACGTCTCGGCCGAGGCGGGGGCGCCGGCACTCGATGCTCACGTCATCGCGCGCTTGGAACGTTTGGGCGCGGACGCGGGGGAGGATCTGATGGAGCAGTTGACCGCCTTGTTCCTGGCTGACGCCGACATGGGCGTAGTGGCGATGCGCGACGCGCTCGCGGCCGACGACGCTGCCAGCCTGCTCCGCTCCGCCCATACCCTGCGGGGGGCCGGCGCCAACGTCGGCGCGAACGCACTCGCGGGCCTGTGCGCCACCCTGGAAGCCGTCAGCGCGTCGGGGAACCTCGCCACAGGCCAGGCCCACCTGGCCGCGCTGGAAACCGAGCTCGGGCGTGTCCGCGCGGCGCTCAGCTCGCGAAGGGTCAGACGATGAAGATTCTCGTCGCCGACGATGACTCCACGTCCCGGCTGATCGCGCGGATGGCGCTGCAGCGCCTCGGCCACCAATGCGACATCGTGACCGACGGCAACCAGGCCTGGAGCGCGTTCCGGAGCGGCCACCCCGACGTCGTCATCAGCGACTGGATGATGCCCGGCCAAACTGGGCTGCAGCTGTGCCAGAACATCCGCGCCGATCCCAACGGCGGACGCGTCTACTTGATCCTCATCACGAGTCAAGGCGCTCACGACCAAATCGTGGCCGGCATGAACGCGGGCGCCGATGACTACCTGATCAAGCCGCTCGACCCCGACGAGCTGGAGGTCCGTCTGATCGCCGCCGCCCGAGTCACGTCCCTGCACGGCCAGCTCGCTGACCAACGCACCCAACTGGAACACCTCAACCACGAACTCAGCACCCTGGCGCGCCGCGACCCACTGACCGGGCTGAACAACCGCAGAGTCCTCCAGGAGGACGTCGAGCTGCTCGAAGCCCGCGTCATCCGCTACGGACATCGCTACTGCATGGCCCTGCTGGACATCGACCACTTCAAGTCCTACAACGACACACACGGCCACCAGGCCGGCGACGGGGTCCTGCACACGGTCAGCGCCCAGCTCCAACGCCAGGCTCGGGCCGGCGACGGGCTCTACCGTTACGGCGGCGAGGAGTTCCTCTGCATCCTCCCCGAGCAAGACCTCGCCACCGGCATCCACGTCACCCAGCGCATGCGAGGTAGCGTGCAAGAGCTCAACATCCCTCACAACGCCAACAGCACGGGCATGATCACCGTCAGCGCCGGAGTCGCCGCGCTCGATCCCGAGCGCGGCAGACCCGCCTACGAAGTCCTCAAAGAGGCCGACGACGCCCTGTACGAAGCCAAGCGACGCGGCCGAAACCGCGTGGAGTGCATCGCCCCCGCCCGCCTACGATCGGCGGGCTGAGTTCGCCCGCCGGCGATGGTAGGTTCAGGTCAGCGGTGCGCCGAATCGGACCGCTGCCGCATCAGATGTGGATGGCCGAAGTCGACCGGCAGGCAGCGTCGGTCGGCAGGCAGCGTCGGTCGGCAGGCAGCGTCGGTCGGCAGGCAGCGTCGGTCGGCAGGCAGCGTCGGTCGGCAGGCAGCTTCAGCTAGCGGCAGAGGGTTCCAGGCGGGGGTAGCGCGGTCGGTCGTCTGCTGTCAAGTAGCGTCGGGCGGCCTGTTCTTGTTCGCGAGGCGGTGCGGTGTTTGGAGAATGGTGTGCGCTACTTGACAGCCGCCGCCCGCCGCGCTGGGTGGCCGGGAGGTCGGGCGCTGGGAGCGCCCGACTCCGGCGGGAAACGGGCAGGGCTCACGGTCAAGCTCGCGCTCGCAGAACCGTCATGCCGGCCTGGGACGGCGCTCGGCGGTCGGACGGGTGTTGTGCGCGTGGGGTCCGGCGGCGGGGTTGTCTGTCACCCGGGCCCCCGTGTGGCGCGTGCCGGGGTTCGCGGAGCTCGCACCGGATGATCCCCCGTTCATGCGCGCCGATCGCGTCAGAGGAACCGTCTTCCGCGGTCTCCGATGGGGAGCCTCGCCGACCTCTGCCACCCCTCCCAGGCCGCGAAACCACCCACGGAAACGACAGGCAGACCCACAAAAAAGTGCACACAATCCCCTCAGATCGGGGGCTGTGAGCGATGTGTGCCGCTCAGCGGGCCCTGCCACACACACCCACCCCGGATCGGGCGGTTGGGTGCGATTTGTCCCACTTTCGCGCCGCGGAGGGGCGTGGAGGCGTGCTCTGCGGGTGAGCGGGCCGGCCGGTCCGGCGCGGCCGGGGCGCGGGCCGGCCCAGCGCTCGGGAGGGTCCCAACGCAGTAGGACGGCGGCCTCAAGGTCAGATTTCTGACACATTCGCCTGCATAGGACCCCAAACTGAGGATCGCCTTGGGGGTATGGGAGATCACACATGGTGGGCATGCGCGATTCCCCGAATCGGTTTCGGTTGACGCACTTTGGGAGATCGTGCAGGTGGGGGGCTGGCGAACAACCCGAACGCCGAAAACGGCCCTTCGTTGGGACGAGACATCCGATCACGCGCAAGCGTTTGAGCGCCGCGAGCGTGTCGGTCTGCGCCCGTTTTCCGCATCACCTCAGGGGTTCACCGCAACACGCGTAATTTGGCGGTTCGGCCTCGCTCCGGGCTGACCAGGTTGTTCCGGGCCGTCATCATCTTGCCTGTGGAGGTTGACGCATGAAGGGTTTCAGGATGGCCGCTCCGACCGATGCCGCAGAGCTCGTGGCGCTGGTGCGGTCTGCCTACCGAGGCGATGCCAGTCGTGAGGGCTGGACCAGTGAGGCTGACCTGGTCAGTGGGGACCGCATCGACGAAGGTCAGGTGCTTGACCTGATCGAGCGTCCCGGCTCGATGATGCTGGTGGTTGATCAGGATCATGGCCTGCTCGCGTGTTGCCGACTGGAGGACCGCGGTGACGGTGTGGCGTTCTTCGGAACCTTTGCCGTCGCACCGAGGGCGCAGGGCCGCGGTGTGGGCCGTCGCGTGATGGCCGAGGCCGAGCGATTGGTCGCGGATGCGTTCGGGGCGACGGTGTTGGAGATGACGGTGCTGGCCCAGCAGGCAGCCCTGATCCTCTGGTATGAGCGGCTCGGTTTCCAGCGGACCGGTGAGACCCGGCCCTTTCCCGCCGATCCGCGTTACGCCAGGCCGCAACGTGACGATCTCTACTTCGTGGTCCTGCGCAAGCCCCTGGGGCACGGGCCGGCTCCTGACCGGCTGTCATTGTCCGGCCCGGCGGATCAGCCCTGATGCGCCGGCCCGCCGTGAGCAGGGAACGATGATGAACCGGACCGAGCCCACCACCGATGTGCTTTCTGGCCTGGCTGTGCCGGTGATCCAGGCTCCCATGGCGGGCGGACCGTCCACTCCCGCGTTGGCGGCGGCCGTCAACCGCGGCGGGGGTCTTGGCTTCCTCGCCGCCGGGTATCTCAGCCCCGAGCGACTGGCCGAGGACATCGAAGCCACGCTGGCGATGACCGACCATAGCTTCGGCGTCAACGTGTTCGTCGGCGGCGGCAGCGCCACGAAGCCGGACGTCGTCGCCGCCTACGCACGGCGACTGGCCCCCGAGGCCGCCCGCGCCGGAGTCACTCTGGGGCAACCGCGGTTTGATGATGACTGGTTCAACGACAAGGTGGAGCTCCTGTGTCAGCGACCCGTGGCCGTCGTCTCGTTCACGTTCGGGGTTCCAGCCCAAGCGGCCATCGATGCGCTGCATCGCGCCGGGTCAGAGGTCTGGCTGACCGTGACCTCCCCAGCGGAGGCACGACGGGCCGCGGCGCTCGGCCCCGACGCGCTGATCGTGCAGGGCATCGAAGCCGGCGGACATCGGGGCGTGTTCGTCGACGACGCAGCCCAGTCCGAGTTGACCCTGATGGCCGCGCTCGCCCTGGTGCGCGCGAGCGTCGACCGGCCGCTCATCGCCGCGGGGTCGATCATGACCGGCGCCGCGCTCGGAGCCGTCCTGGTGGCCGGGGCCAGCGCCGGTCAGATCGGCAGCGCCTACCTGCGCAGCGCCGAGGCCGGCACGTCAGACGCCCACCGCGCCGCGGCGGCGACCGAGACGCCCACGGTGCTGACCCGCGCGTTCAGCGGCCGCCTGGCCCGCGGGATTGACAACCGATGGCACCAGGAGCACGGCGAGGCCGTCCCGCAGGCCTATCCGGAGATTCACCATCTCACCTCGCCTCTGCGGGCCCACGGCCGAAGGGTCGGCAACCCCGATCTGATCAACCTGTGGGCCGGGCAGGCACACGTGCTGGCCCGGGAACTCTCGGCCGAGGAGATCACCCGCAGCCTCGCGAACGAGGCGCGAGACGCCATCAGCGTTGCTACGGAACGTCTGGCCTGATCTCCTTCCTTCCACTTACACCGGACAGGAGAATCATCATGAGCAGCCAGCTCCCCATCCCCCGCCTGCGGCAGATCTACCGCCTTGAGGCGAGCCTCGGCCAGCCGCTGGGCTTCGGCGCCACGCCCCACGGGCAGCGTCGCATCGTCCCCCTCACCGGCGGTCGGTTCACCGGCCCGGAGCTCAACGGAAACCTGCTCCCGGGCGGGAGCGCTGACTGGCAGATCCTCCGCGAAGACGGAACCGCCTTCGGTGATATCCGCTACACGCTCCAGACCGACAGCGGTGAGCTGCTCTACGTGCAATCCCGCAGCGTGCGCCACGGCGCTCCGGAGGTGCTGGGGCGCCTGGCGCGAGGAGAGGACGTGGAGGCAAGCGAATACACGTTCCGCACCGCCACCCAGATCGAGACCGCCGCACCCGACCTGGAATGGCTCAACAAAGGCGTGTTCATCGGGGTGGGGGGCCGCCAGCCCGCCGGCGTCATCTACGAGATCTACCTCGTCGAATGATCGGCTGTCCTTCGGCGACAATCAGGTGCGAGACGTCCGCCAATCCACACCTCCGCTCGGGTGCGCCCATTTCCGGGGCCGCCGTTTTCGGGCGGCCGCGACGGGTGTCGCTTCCGTTCGCGTGCCTCTGCCTCCTGGTCCTGGGCGCGTGCGTGGTCCCCTCCGCACGCTCAAGCCCGCGACGATCAGCGCCGGGTGTGCGCTCGGTGTCCGTGCCCGCCGCCGGCCGCGCGGTGGGCACGTCCCATCCGAACCACGTCGTCGGGCACGGAACCGCGGCCAGCTGTACCTCGGCGGCGGTGCTCGCCGCGGTGCGGGCGGGCGGGATCATCCGGTTCTCCTGCGGGCGCCAGCCCGTCACGATCAGGATGAGCGCGACCGCCAAGGTCATGAACACCAGCCCGCAAGTCGTCATCGACGGAGGTGGGCTGGTGACGCTGAGCGGTCAGGGCCGGCGCCGCATCCTCTACATGGACACCTGCGATCCGGCCCAGGTGTGGACGACATCCCACTGTCAGGATCAGGCGTCTCCCCGACTGGTCATCGAGAACCTCACCCTCACGGATGGGAACTCGAGCGGCCAGCGGTTCGACGGCGGCGGCGGAGGCGCCATCTTCGTCCGCGGCGGGCGCGTGCGGATCGTCAACTCGGTGTTCGCCGGCAACCGCTGCGATCCGCAGGGACCGGACATCGGAGGCGGAGCCGTCCGGGTGCTGTCGCAGTATCACGGCCTTCCCGTCTACGTCGTCAACACTCACTTCACCGGCAACGTGTGCAGCAACGGCGGCGCTCTGAGCAGCATCGGCGTCTCCTGGACGGTGCTGAACAGCCGCTTCCTCGCCAATCGAGCGATCGGCCACGGCGCCAACCCCACCCGGCCCGGCACTCCGGGCGGCGGCAGCGGCGGCGCGATCTACAACGACGGGGATGAGATGACGCTCTCGATTGGTGGCAGCTCGTTCGTGGGCAACCGCGCCAACGAGGGCGGCGGGGCGATCTTCTTCGTCAGCGACGACCGCACCGGAACGATGGCGATCAGAGCCAGCACCCTCGAGCGCAACCGCAATGACGGGTTCCAGACCGCCGGGCTGCCGGGGATCTTCTTCCTGGGGGCTCGCCGCCCCACGATCACCGGCTCCATCCTGCGATGAGCCTCCCGCCGGTCGCCGGAAGCGAACTAAAACTAAACCCGAGCGCACGCGCCAGTGAAAGGGTGTGCGCTCACGCATTCCGACCGCGCCGCCCACCCCGCCGATGTGCGCGCTCACGCATCCCGACCGCGACGCCCACCCCGCCGATGTGCGCGCTCACGCATCGCGACCGCGCCGCCAATCCCGTCGACGTGAGCGGATCAGCCCGGGGGGTTGACAACGGTGGCGAAGACGGCCGTCCGGTTGCCGGATTCCCAGTTCCTGACCAGCACGAGTTGGGTGCCGCGGGCGATTGACGCGCCGTTGCGAGGAGTCGTGTAACCGGCCGGTAGCCTCGTCGCGATGGGACTGCCACCGGCCCCCCGGGTGTCACCGAGCTTGGCCAGGACGTGCTGGTCGGAACTCTGCGTCCAGGTG
Source organism: uncultured Solirubrobacterales bacterium (assembly GCA_963838535.1). Classification (GTDB taxonomy): domain Bacteria; phylum Actinomycetota; class Thermoleophilia; order Solirubrobacterales; family Solirubrobacteraceae; genus Palsa-465. The sequence continues at coordinate 7,978 of CAWIRN010000032.1, read as the reverse complement.
ACCCAGAGCCGTCCGTCGGCGGTGTACGCGGCGGTGGGGTCGCGCAGCCCGCCGGGGTCAGTGGCGACCGCCGCGGGAGCGGCGTCGCCCGGCGCCCAGGATTCGAGTTGGCTGCTGTCGGCGTTGTCGTAGACGATCCGGCAGATCTGGGCGCACGCCAGAGCAAGGTGACCGAGGTCATTGTCGATCGAGCCGCTGCCAGGGACCTGCACGGGCGTTCCGGCGGCGGCTCCGCTGGCCGGGTCGAGTTGCAACATGTACAGGCCGCTCTGCGCCTCGTTGTCGGCAATCACGTACCAGGCCAACCACAGCCGCCCGGCGTGGTCGTAGGCCAGCTCGGGCGAGTACACGGTGCCCGGGGACGCGGAGCTGAGATCGTTGGTGCTGGCGCTGCTGGCGCCTCGGTAGACCGCCAGGCCGCCGGCGGGGGCGGCGGACCACTGCGGCGTTGATCCGTCCGCTGCCAATGCGGCGCCATCGACGTCCGCGGAGCTGTCGGGCGTCGCGAGCGCGGGAGCGGCGAAGGATCCATCGGGGTTGCGCTGTGCGATCACGATGCCGGTGAGCGGATCGTCGGGAGCGCCGGTATTCGACCCGGCGAAGATCATCTGCAGACCGCCGCCGGCCGTCGGGAACAGGATCGGACTGCCGATAGCGCTCCAGCCGGTGAACGGTGTCACTCGGGAGACCGCACCGAGGCCGCCGGCGCTCGGGGTGAAGCTCGCGGTTTCGATCGAGTTGTCAGTCGTGCGCTGGTATGCGGCGACGACCGCGGAGCCGGCGGACGCCAGCGTCGGGATGACCAGGATCGACTGGTCGGTGTGAGAGGAGAGCTGGGTCCAGGGGATCGGCGAGCTGGTGGCGCCCGATGCAGCGGGGATCCCGGCGGCGGATTGCAGCGTGCCGTCGCTGGTCGCGAACACGCGGCTCCCCGTGGCCCCCACATCCATCATGCAGCCCTGCAGGAGGGCCTGGTTGGTGACGCCCGCCCCGTGGCAGACGGCCTGAGCCAACTTTCGGCTGGCCGCGCTCAGCGATGACAACGACACAAGCCGGTGCGGGTAGTTCATGATCGTGTAGGAGCGGGTGCTCTTGCCCCGCTCGTACGCGAACAGTGAGTGTGACTGGGTGACCCGCCAGCTGTTGCCGTACTGGTGGTACAGGATCTGCTCGCCGTTGTGGGTGTGCGCGTAGAGGAGGGGGCTTGAGACCAGGCCGGTTGGGTAGTGGTGTCCGCCCCGGCTGACGAAATCGTCGCTGAGGCTGCCGTTGTCGTTCCCGAGCAGCCCGGTGAGGTGTCCGGCGCGGACGGCGCTGGGGTGGATCGCAATGTTCACCCCCTCGCTACCGATGGAGAAGACGCGCGCACGCGTTCCGTCGGGCCACAGCACGACCGAGGCCTGGGTCCCGTAGCTGAGGTGACCCCCGCCTGCCAGCGACAATTCCTGTCCGGCGCGCAGGCTCAGACGACGCTTATTCACCCGCACCACCAGCGGCGAGCCGCGATCGATCTCGACCGTCGCGCGGCCGACCCGCATCGCGAACGCCGTGTTCAGCGCCAGGTCGTTGTTCAGGCCGAAGGTCCGGGCCGGATACGGCTGCTGTCGAGCCTGTACCTCGAGGCGGTCCACAGTTGACTTGACGAGCGAGTACTCGCCCGCCGCCTGGAATGCATAGCCGATCCCGTCGAAGGTGGTGAGGAACGGGTCCCCATTGGAGACGCCGTTGCCGCCACTCGGACCTCCACCCACCACACCGCCGCCCGGCGGTCGGGGCTGCTTGTTCCGGCAGAAGTGCGAGAGGGGCAGGTACGTCACCGAACCGGCAGTACCACCGATGGCCTCATCGCCCGTCAATCCCAGGTCCGCCGGTGCGCTCAGCGGCGCCGTGTCCGGCACGGTGCCGGTCGTATCGGGTGGACACACACAGGGCGAGGCGCCCATGCAGAACCAGGCATCCTTGAGCGCCGTGTAGTTGTGTGAGGTGTCCAGCCGGGCGTGGCCGTCGATCGCGATGTGCACGATCGGTGCGCCGGATACCGCGGACAGCCGGTACTGATGGGTCGCGTACGGGACCGCGAGCACAATCGCATCGCCAAACACATTCGTGATGGCCTGGTTCAGCTGGGCGACGTCCGGGGGGACCACCGGGCTGACCATGCTCCACGGTGCGCCCCCGGAGCCAGAGCGGAACACGCTCGAACCCCACGTGGACAGGAACGGCTCCGTATTCCCGCCGGCGATCGCGTACTGCGCCTCGTTGGTATCCGCATTCAGGAACGCCACGGCCTTGGGCCAGAGGTTGCCCGCCGCGTCGTGGGCGTGACCATAGAATCCGACGGCGTCGTACGTCCGCTCAAACAGCGGCGTGTCGGGATTCTCGACGTATTCCCATAGCCATTGCTCTGACTCGTAGGTGGTGTTTGGGTCCACGTTCAGTGCGGCCCATTCGGCCATCCCCTCCATCACCCACGGTGTCTGCTCGGTCCAATGCCGGTCGAGCGCGAACTCGAAGCAATGGAACACCTCGTGCGCCAAAATGCGCGACAAGAAGGGAGCGTCTGAGGCAATCTCAGGACTCACCCTGATCCGGCAAATCGGACCGGTGTCAGACTCCTCGCCGGCTTGGTCGACTGGGTAGGCGTCGGCATACGCGGTGACGTCCTTGGTCGTCAGCTCACCGGCGCTGGTCGTACCCGCCACGATGGTGAGCTTGAGTTGATGGGCGAGGTGACCCGCGTCGGCGTAGATGCCCTCCCAGTAGCCCGCGGTCGCGGTGATCGAGGCGCTCGGGTGGAAGTTGCTATCACCGAGCGACGCTACGCGGGCCGCGTGAGAGCGCGGGGTGAACCCCAGATCCCGGTCGACGGCGCGCCTGAGCCGCGGCGACAGTCGCGCCCGGTAGCGCAGCACCCAGGCGCCCACCAACGTTCCCGACGGCACCGCGGTCCGGCCTCCGCTGGGCGCGTGGACGCCGGGCAGGGGGCCGTAGACCAGGGCGAAGGCCTGTAACGCGGTCTGGAGCGAAACCGAGCCGTTCGGTCGGATCGCGCTCGCCACCCGCTCCCACGCCGTGCTCGGCAACCGCGTGGTGAGCAGTGTCTCGCCGAGCGCCGCGAAGCGCAGCGCCGCTGCGCCGGCCCCTCCAGCCCGCCCGGCGCGCAGTGCGATGATCCCGATCCGAGCCCCGTCCCGCCAGGCAACCACAGCGCGACCGAACGCTCGGGCCGAGCCCGCGACCAGGAATCCCTGCTGCCCTACCGCGACCTGACGGGCCCCTCGGTGAGCTCGGCGCCACGCGGCCAACACGCGACGGGCCGCCGGCGGCGAGCCGAGGACAAACGCGTCGGACCGAAGCTGACCGGCGGGGCCGCTGGCGGCGGTGGCCTGCGTTTGTGCTCGTCCGACCACGTGCGCCAGCGAGCGCGGCAGACCGGCTCCGAGATCGTTGCGGGCGGCGACCAGCGACGCGCGCCCCGCCCGCAACCCGAGCGAGCGCAGGCTCGACGACGGGACCACGAGCTGAGCCCCGGCCCGCGCGAGGGCGGGCGTACACACCAGAGCAGACAGGCAGAGCGCTCCGACCAGCCACACCCGCTTGCGCCGCATCGATGCGCAAGCGGGCTCCGTCCCCAGGCTCCGGCTGACCCCTACGTCCTTGACCCCGATGATTGACCTCCTTGCCAACCCAGCTCTCGACGACGTGGTCGTCCCCTCGGTTAGCAACGTACCACACAAATGGACGGGTGTAACGCGCGCTGTCGCGGTCAAGCTCAGCGACACCGCCAACGGCACGACCAAGCTGACCGCGACCCACCCGGGCGGAGCTGCGGGCCGTCGCCCGCGGCCAGCTGCCCGGCGCACGGACGCCCGTCCACACGCTGCGCTTCCCGCTGTGTGATTGTGACCCGCTGTTCGCAAGGTGCACAACCCGAGCGTGGTGCGCGTCGGGCCGGTGTCGCTCGTGATCGCCACCGAGTTCGGGATCCGCTTCCTGTTCGACGTCAAGGTGAGCACCACGCACGTGACCCGGTTTGGCTATGACCTCATCGTGCGTCAGGGCAATCACCGCCTCGGCCGGCTGCGCACGGACGGAACCTGTCACTTCAAGTCAGGATTCTCCAACTGCGTGGTCGGGCATTTCCCCAAGCCGGAGAGATAGCGCACTGAGCAGCCCGCCGGCCAGCCGGCCAGGGCCCGTGGCTCAGATGGGGATCCCCATGAGCTGCCGGCACGCCCGGGTCTCGACGAGCGAGAGCCCGAGGTCCACGGAGACAACGTGGCGGAGTTCCTTGACGATCTGCGTTCCCACGACCGTGTCGGCCTCGAGGTCGTTCAAGACTGAGAGGAGCGCCGCGGGGTGGCCGCTCGCGACGCTGCCCGCGGCGCCTTCGATGTTGTGCACGCGGGACGTGATGTCGGACCGTAGCTGATCGATCTCGGCCTGCGCCTGCGCGGTGCGTGCGGTCGGGGGCAGACCGAGCTTGTTGAACTGGTTCGACATCTGGGTGGTGGCCGTGAGTGCGTCCTGGATCCGGGCCAGCGGACCGAAGCCGAGGTTGAGGCTGGTTGCGTCGTGGTGGATCTCGTTCTTCCAGTCCAGGATGTTCGTGCACGTGGCCGAGGCCCACAGCTGGTTGGCCGCCATCCGCTTGGCGGCCAGCGACGCCTGGGGGCTGGTCTCCGCGCTCGGGGTGCTGTCGTGGCTGCCGGGGACCGTGATGGCGCTGGTGCTGACCGCGATCAAGACGACAGCGGCAATGCCGCCCATGATCAGGAGGACTCGGCCCAGCCGCTGCGCGACCGGGATCTCCCGCCCGGTCGCGGGGATCCCGAGCCGGTCGGGTGTCTGCTCGGCCGGGGCCGCCGGGCCCCAGACTCGTGAGTCTCCGTCCTCCGAGCCCGGGCTGTGATCGCCAGGGGCCGGCATCAGTCGCTCGGCCCGGACCCGGCCGCCGGGGTCGATGGGGCTACCTGGCGGGATTTCCCGGTCGCGAGGAAGGGGCGGTTGGCGGCTGCCTTCACGGAGGCGGCACTGACGGCGAACGCGGTGGTCACGAAACTCCCTGCGCAGGATGCCCGGTGCGGTGAAGCGCAGCCGCAAGAGATCCCTACAACATCGTAAGAGTCTGCCCGTCCGACCGACCCCTCCGGGTTCGGTCGCAGCCTCAGGGGATGTCGGGGTGATGTCAGGGACAGGATCAGGGGCGTCCCCGATGCCCGATCGGGCGGGCACGGGCAGGATCACGCCGACTGAAGTTCCCATCGGCCAACGGCAAAGGATGCAGAGATGTTCGAACGTATTGGTTACGGCAGCGCAAGCGGCGGGGAGCTCGAAGCAGCAACGCGCGGCTTCTCGCGGCGCCAGCTCCTGCTCGCCGGCGGCGTGGGGGCGGTCGGGGCCGCGCTCGGAGTGGCCCCGCGGGCGGCGGCTCAGATCAGCGGGCCCTTCAGCGGGACTACCCAGGAGGCGATCAACGTCGCCGCAACGGTCGAGGTGCTGACGACGATCGTCACCACCACGGCGCTCCAGAAGGTCACTCTGCCAAAGGCTGCGATCGACACGGTGGGCGCGGCCTCCCGGGAAGAGCTCGAGCACTATCTGGTCCTCACCGGACAGTTCGGCGGACACGCAGCGACACACCGCGTCTGGGTCCCCGACGGCCTGTTCTTCGATCCGACCTCGCTGTTCCAGACGCTGGTGGTCGGCGAGCAGATCTGCATCAACCTGTACCTCGTCGCGACGACCATCTGGGCGCAGAACGGACACGTTGGCCTCGCCCGCGCCGGCGCTGAGCTGGTCGGCAACGAAGCGGTTCACCGAGCCCTCGCCCGCCAAGCCCTTGGTCTCCAGCCCAACGACCGTGCGTTCATGAAGTACAACCAGCTCGATCAAGCGGACGGTCCCGGCCACGGAACCACCGGCTTTACCAGTCCACAAGGCGCGATCCAAAGCTTCCAAGCGGCCGGCATCGGCTTCGGGGCCAAGGGCAAGGCGCCGGGCGCGTTCTATGACTTCGACACCGTGCGTCAGCACACGCCCAATCCCGGGTTTGTCAATACGCCAGCACCGCGCTGACCCGTACGTGTGGTCAGCTGATTCCCGCCCCACCACATCCAATCCAGGAGGTTCTCCAATGAAGTTCCGTATCCGCCGGCCGAGCCTGTCGATGGCGATTGGCCTCGTCGCGCTGTTCGTCGCCCTCGGTGGCACGAGCGTCGCCGCCGTCATCGTCGCCAACGCGAACAACGCCAAGCACCTCGGCGGCCAGCCGCCGAGCTTCTACCTGCAATCCCGGCACTTCGCCTACTCGCACGGCGAGAGGTTCTTCTCCGCCGGCCAGACCGTGATCGCTCGGCCAGCAACGGGCACTTCACCTTCACCTCGACCTGCTCGAAGGTCGACGGGCCAGAACCAGGTCACCTTCGACGTGACCGCCGAACACCACCGCCGATCTCGACGGTACCGGGCCGATGCCCGCCGGGACAAAGATCAACATCCACACCAACAGCGACGCGCTCGACACCACGCCGGACGACGCCGCTCAACCCCGGCGACTTCGACCAGGTCGGCAGCGCCAGCAGCTCGACCGAGATCGCCGCCGACGGCCAGGAAGCCGACGTCTTCTACAACGACGGCGTCAACTGGCCCGCCGGCAACGGCTCAGCCCGCGCACGACTGCTTCGCCGGGCTACACCGGCTTCATCGGCGGGTTCACCGGCAACTCACAAGCTAGCGGGCCCAAACCCACAACCCGACCCAACCGCCGGGGGGCTCGCAATGGGCCCCCCGGATCCTTACCGTGTGGTGATGACAGTGGCAAAGAGCCGAGACCGGAAATTGTCTAAGTACGCGAACGACGTGCTGGTCGAACCGTCGTGGCTCGAGCGGCACCTCAGCGACGACTCGATCAGAATCGTCGAAGTCGACGAGCACCCCGACCGGTACCGTGAGGCGCACATCCCCGGCGCGATCGGGCTCGACTGGCGTCTGGACCTCCAGGACCCCGTCAAGCGGGCTTCCTCGATCCCGAGGCTTTCGGCCGGCTACTCGGCGGGCGCGGTATCTCGAACGACCACCTCGTGATCCTGTACGGCGACCGTAACAACTGGTTCGCGGCCTACACATACTGGTACTTCAAGTACTACGGCCACGACAACGCGAAGCTGCTCAACGGCCCTCGCGAACGGTGGATCGCCGAGGGCCGCCCGACTATTGCGCAGCTCGCGAAGCACGCGCCAACGACGTTCATCGCCACCCCGGAGACGCGATCCGAGCCGCGCGTGATGAGGTCCTCAACGCGCTCGACACAACGCAGGTGTTGGTCGACGTCCGCGCGCCACACGAATTCTCGGGCGAGCGGGTCGGATGCGGGTCGGAGCGAACGCGCACCGATCCGGGCACATCCCGGGAGCGAAGTCGATTCCGTGGGCTCACGCCGTCAACGAGGACGGAACATTCAAGTCGGTCGGCGAGCTCCGCGAGCTGTACCGGGCTAACGACGTGCTCGATGGGCGGCCGATCATCTCCTACTGCACCATCGGGGAGCGCTCCGCCCATACCTGGTTCGTGCTACACGAGCTACTCGGCGCCCCCGATGTCAAGAACTACGACGGCTCGTGGACCGAGTGGGGGAACCTCGTGGACGTCCCGATCGAGCGCGGTTGAGGTCGATGGCGCACCCGTCCTCGCCGGTGGTCAACGACTCGCGCCGTACGGTTACGCCGCGCTCCCGGCGGGCGCGAGCATCTCGGCGAGCTTGTGGCGCGACCGGACGTCGAGTTTGTCGTACACGTGACCGAGGTGAGTCTCGACCGTCTTCTCCGTGATGAACAGTGACTGCGCGATGTCGCGATTGGTCAGCCCCTGTGCGGCCAGGTCGGCCACCCGGCGCTCACTCGGCGTCAGTGCCGCAACGCCCTGAAGTCCGGCGGGAGAGACGCGCAGCCCGGTCGCCGCGATCTCCTGCCGTGCCCGC
>CAWIRN010000031.1:0-180911 GCA_963838535.1 uncultured Solirubrobacterales bacterium | reverse complement strand
CGACACGCGCCCACGCCGTCTTTTCGAAGCGCAGCGCAAGACGCTCGAGATGATCGCCGGTGCGGTGATGGGACCAATTCGATGCGCGCCGCCAACTGATGCGGCTGATCGATGCGTCGCGCAGCGAGCTGTACCATTTCGATCTGGAAATGCAGCGCCTGGTGTTTGCGAGCGAAGGCGCGCTGCGCAACTTGGGCTACAGCGCCAAAGAGATCCGCGCGCTGCCGATCGAGGTGCTGCTGCCGCGGCTGCGCAAACCGTTTTCGCCGCAGCGTCTGAAGGGATCGATCGCCGAACGCGACGGCGAGCCGATCCTGATCGACACCGTGGCACGCCGCAAGGACGGCACGACCTACCCTACCGAGTTCCGTGTCGAACTCGTGCGCTCGCTCGGGCGACCGCTCGTGTACGTGTTCGGCGTCGACCTCACCGACCGGCGCAAGGCCGAGCAACGCATTCGGCTGCTCTCGACCGCGGTCGAGAACTCGAGCGATGCGATCCTCATCTACGAGCCGGTCGACCTGCCCGACCACGCAACGTTCCTCGAACATCATCTACGCCAACGACGCTTTTGCGAAAGCCAGCGGGTTACTAGCGCGAACCTGCTGATGGGCAGACGAGTGCGACTGTCGCCCGCGATCCCGAGGACCGGCTGCGTGCTCGGCGACGCGCGCCGGCGCGTGTCCTCGCCGGCGAAAGCTTGCGCGTGCGCGCACGCCTCTATCCGGCAAGGATGGGACGGAGTACTGGACCGACGAGGCGGTCCACCCGCTGCCGATCCGAACGGCAAAGTCACCCACATCCTCGCGACCTATCGCGACGTTACCGCCGAAGTGTTGCACGAAGCGGCGCTGGCGACGCAGAACGACATGCTCACCGCGCTGACGAGCGTCGCGCGCGAGCTGTTCGCCTCGCTCGATCCCGCGTACGCTCGTCGACCGGCTGATCGGCGGCAGCACCGCCATGACCGGTTCCGCGTGCGGTTCTGGGCGCCGCTGCCCGGGCGGCGGGTTGGCGCCTTGGCGACGACCTCGCCGCTCCGCCCGACGCCCGCGACGGGTCCGATACGTTTCTGCGCGCGGCGCTCGGCTCGGAGACCGTGTGGTCGACAATCCGGCCGCGCCGCGCGGCGGCGCGCATCCCGAGTCCCGAGCGGCACCGGCTGGTGCTGTCGCGCGAGCGCCGCGAGGGCGAGCGCATCGACACCAGCAGCGTATTCGCGCTCGGCCTGGTCGCGCAGTACGCCGCGATCGCGATGCGCAACGTCGAGCTGTACGGCGAGCTGGACGCGCGCCGCAACGCGGTCGTCGAGCTCAATCAAGTCAAGGACGATCTGATCGCCATGCTGGCGCACGATTTCAAGGGACCGCTGACGTCGATCGTCGGCTTCGCGCAAATCCTGGCCGAGGATCCGAACCTCGACGCGCAATCGCGCCACTGGCTCGACACGATCACGCAGAACGCGCTGCGGCTGGCGAACCTCGCCACCGACACGCTGGCGCTCTCGCGGTTGGAGAACGCGGATTTCTCGCTCGTCCGCCACCCGGTCGACGTCGCGCAGCTCGTCCGCGCGTGCCGCCGAAGCGCACCAGCAGCGGCGCACCATCCGGATCAAGCAGTCACCGATCCTCGCCGCTCCGTACCTACGGCGACGAGCAGCGCCTGCATCAGGTCTTCGACAACTTGATCGGCAACGCGATCAAGTATTCGCCGAACGGCGAGACGGTCGACGTTGAGATCGGGCGCGCGCGACGAGAAGACCGGATCGTGACGATCGCCGACAGTGGCATCGGCGTGCCGCAAACCGAGGCAGCGAGCTTGTTCTCGCGCTTCGCGCGCGGATCGAACGCGCGGCGACTCGGCATCACCGGCACCGGCTTCGGCCTGTATCTCGCCGCCTGATCGTCGAAAAACACGGCGGCACGATCGCCGTCGACAGCGTCGAGGGCAAAGGCAGCACGTTCACGGTGCGGCTGCCGGCCGCCTCCGTGACCGACGGACGACGAGACCACCGCCGCGTGCTGCTGATCGATCCCGACGGCGAGGCGCGCTCGTTCACGGCGCACGCGCTGCGCGGAGCGAACTACCGCCTCAAAGTCGTGCGCACGCTCGGCCGACGCGCTCCCGCTGCTCACCGACGAGCGATTCGACGTGCGGTGCTGGTCGACGACGAGTCGGACGCGGCGGCATCGCCGCGCGCGTATCGCGTCGCGTGCGGCGCGAGACCGCGTTCCTGCGCATCGGTATCGGCCACGGCGAGCCGGCGAGTGGGATCGCACCGTGTCACAAGCCGTTCTTCGGCAAGGATCTCGCCGCCGCGATCGACGCCGCCGTCGGAGCGCGCGCCGCTCCCGGTTAGCTGCTGCGGTTTGCGCTCGATGCAGGCCGAACTTGTTGCCTTCGGGATCGGTGACGAACACGCTGTAGCACACCGGGCTTTCGTGAATCTCGCCAATCTCCACGCCCGCACCCGATCGCGCGGTCGCGTTCGGCCTTGGACTCGTCGACCTCGAGCGCAGCGCTGAACGACGTGCCGGGCTGGATGCCGAGCGGCGTGCCCCGTCTACCGACGCCGAACGTGACGCCCCAACGTCGAACTCCGTCCAGTGATCGCCGATTCTCTACGCCAACTTTCAGACCGATGACGTCGCTGTAAAACGCGACCGCGCGCGGAACGTCTGTGACCGAATAGGCGATGAATGCAACGTCTTTGACCATATCCAAAATCACCTTGACAGACGCGAGGATGTCCTAGTCGGCGGAGGAACCCGGACCCCCGGCGGTGTTGTGCCGTGCGTTTGGACGTACCCATGAAACTCGCGCGCAAGCATGTGCTCGCCGTCGCGCCGGTGCCGCTCTTCTCGACCGGAATACTGCGCTATCCCGGCGACGCTGCGAAGTTCACGTACAGCTCGGCAACGATCAGCCGGTCACCAACCCGATGACGGCAACTCGGTGAAGCCCGCGAAGGAGTACCGAACGGCTCACGAACGGCCAGATCGAGATTCGCGTATTCCCGAACAGCCAGCTCGGCGACGACACCTCGATGATCACGCAGGCTGCGCACCGGGCGATGGAACTGCTGCAGATCGGCAACAACATCTTTGCGAGCGTTCTGCCGGCTGCGGCGTCGAGACCGTCCCGTTCGTCTTTCCGTCGCACACCGAACTGATGAAGATGGCAAACGGTCCGCTGGGGCAGTACGTGGCAAGCCAAGCCTCGACCAAGCTCGGCTTGTACAAATTCGGTTCGAGTTTTTACCGGCGGCGCGTTCCAGACGCAGAACAACCTGCGCCCGATCGTGACCCCGGCCGACTTCAAGGGCTCAAGATCCGCGTCCCGCCCGGCGCCCCATGACGTCGCGACCTTCAAGGCATTCGGCGCGCAAGCGACGCCGCTGCCGATCGGTGAGGTGTACACCTCGCTCCAAACGCACCTCGTCGACGGGATCGAAGTCCCTCTACCGACCGTCCAGAACTTCAAGTTCTACGAAAATCTCAAGTACGTCTCGATGACGAATCACAACTACATCGTCTACTTCATGATCGCCAATGGCGCCGCGTGGCAGAAGCTTCCGAAGAACCTGCAAGAAACGTCGAGCGCGAGTTCAACGCCGCACTCGACCGTGCGTCGGCAACCTACGTGCAGACCGAAACGACGATCGAGCGACCTTGCGCAACGAGGGCCTCGCGTTCAACCGTCCCAACGTCGAGCCGTTCAAAGCGATCATCCGTGGATCGGGCCTCTACGGCAATGGAAAGACGCGTACGACGCGCAAGGGTGGGCGATTCTCGAAGCGCGCGGTAGGCAAGCTGACGTAGCAGGGCCGAACCTTGGGTCGACTCAATCTCGACGAGCACTGGCATGTCGGCTACCACCGCTCGGGCTGGCCGTACGTCATGGAAAGTCTCGCACCGCTGCACTCGCGGGACGGGACGTTGTTCGACGGTTGCGTCGAGAAGACGTTTCGTGGGATCCCGCGCAGGGGATCGAGATAAACCGGGACGCGCCGTGGATCGGAATGATGCACAATCCGCCGCCATCCCGGCGTGGTGCAACGGCAACCGCAAGCTCCGGCCGATATCCTGTCGCTATCCGGCCTGGAAGGAAAGTCTGCCGCGGCTGCCGCGGCGTATTACGTGCTCTCGCAGCACCTGCGGACTATCTGCAACAGCGGCTCGACGGTCCGGTCGAGGCATTGGTGATGCCGACCGAGCGGCCCCGTCGCTGTTCACCTCGGCGCTACCGCGCCAATCCCGATCCGAAGATCCTGCACGTCGGCGTGTGGCTCCGCCGTTTCGCCTCTTCTTACAAGCTGGAGTCCCAGAACCGACGCAAGATCCTGAAGCGCGTGCCTGAGGAATGGGCGGAGCGAACCAACTCGACTTGAGGTGCGCAATCTCGTGAGCGCGGCGCAGCGGCGACACCGTCGAGATCGTCGACTACGTCGCCGTCCGGCGAGTACGACGCGACTCTCGCCGAGAACCTTGCGTTTCTCGACCTCTACGACGGCAGCGCGAACAACACGTCGTCGAGTGCATCGTGCGCTGCACGCCGTTGCTGTCAACGCGATGCCGCCGGTCGAGAGTATCTCGGCGAGGAGTACCCGTTTACTATCGCAAGAAGACCCTCGATGAAGCGACCCGCAAAGCCGCCGACCCGGACGCGATCGTTGCGGAACGCACGCGTACTTCGTGCCCTCGCCGCTGCGCGACCGGCTCTCCGGCGAGGCATTCCGGGAGAGCGTGGAACGCTCGGCGATCTATCGCAGCTTGCCGGCCGGCACGGAGTAATTCTCGTTCTTACCCGATGTACGTCAGCATCGCGTGGGCGATTTCGTCCTTACAGACATCCCCGTGTCCGGTGATCTTGGGATCCGGTCCGGCACCGTCGATGTTCACCACAAAGGGAGTATTCGGGGGTGCGGGGGGATAGCTACCGCCGACTGCCTGTAAGGGCACGTCCGCCAAGACTTGCGGCGTGTGCTGCGCACCGTTGCGTCCCATGCCGCCGTATTTGTCGTCCGGTCCTCCGTAAACGGAGGCCGCCACTTGGTTCATCACCCGGCTCGCGGTTGGATACATGAGGCCCACGGGAATGTCGTGTACGCTGTGTGTGATGATGACCGGTCCCTGAACGGTGCGGTTTGCGAGAACGCCCTGGTACGATCCGTTCGCGCCCGCTCCGTCCCAATTCGTCGCCATTCCATTATGGGAGTATGCCGCTTCCAGCAGCGTCATCGAGTCGAACTACACCCTGGTGGTGGGAGCGCGTTCGCAAGCGACGTCACGAGGCGGCCGCCGAGGAATGTCCGACGAGATGAAACTTCCTCGCGCCGCCGGAAGCGGCTTGCAAGGCTTGAATCAAAGCCAGAGCGCCCGTGCGGCCCACAATACCGGCGCGATCTTTCATCGTGTAGTAGGTGAACACGTTGCCGAGTGCGGCTGCTCCGGCCTTGATCCCTTGGCCGATATTGAAGCCGGCCGCGGCGGAGGTACCTACCGGGCGTACGGGTTGCGAGAGCCGCTTCAGCACGGTACGCCCGTCCAAGTTCGCCACCGCCTGTATCGCGCCGTCGAGACCTTCGTCGACCTCATATCGCGGAACCGGCAGCAATTCGGAAAGTAGCTGGACGTATTGATCTTGCGCGAGCACGTTTACGGAAAGCGTCGGGATAAGGCGCCGAGCCGCGTCGATGTTGGCGTTCGTCTTCGGGTTATCCGCGAACATCGCTTTGAAGAGATCCATTTGCGCATTTAACTGCGCGTCAAAGGGGTCTCCCACCGCAGCGGCACCTCCTGGAATGAGGTCCTTGTCGGCGAACCTCTTTGAAGGCCAGAAGAGGGCGAGGACACCGTACGTTTGCGGCGTCTTCCCTCGTGTTGCCGCTACCTTTCCGAACGAGTCGAAAAATCGATGGTAGAGATCCTGCGCCTCCGCGATGTCGTTGTTCCAGCCGTGCGAGATGACGAATATCTCCGATACCCCCGCCCCGCCCCCTCCTACGCTGAAATAAGCAATCGCATCGTCCTGTTGCGTGGAATCGACCAAGTGGCCGCCCGTGTCAAAGCAAACGTCGAACGCGGCGTAAGGACCGTAGTTCGTCACTTTCGATCTCCCATTACTAGACTATTTGCAGCATGCCGAAAAGGTTGACCAGCCCCGAACCTTGCATGCGCGGATCGCGATTCAGGTCGATGGCCGACGACCTAAGGACTTCGCGAATGCGCTCCGGCTCGCCGATGAACTCGCGACGGACCGACAAGAACGCTGCAACAATGCCGCTCACGTGCGGCGCAGACATGCTCGTCCCGCTGTCCTCGGCGTAGGAAAAGTCGCGCACGATCCCATCCGCCGGGGCGGGAGGTAGCCGCGAACTTTCGAACTTGAGCGCGCCGGCCGCACAGGAGATGATGGGCTGTTCGCCGGGGCGACCACTTCGGGCTTCATCTGCTCGTCCACCGTCGGTCCCTTTGAGGAAAACGATGCCGATATCGGTGTGGTTCCTGCCTGTGCGTCGAGCCGACGGTAATTGCGAGGTTGGCATTCCCCGGATCCGCGATGCTCGCCAGCGCCCCCGACTGACCCGGCTGGGTCGCGCCGGTCGCATCCGAGGAACCGGGCGTCCAGCCAAAGTTGCCGGCCGCACAAACGACGACGACGCCGCTGCGCACGAGCCGGTCGATCGTCCTGCATAACGGGGACTGGCCAATGCCGTACGTCTCCGGGTCGGGAAGATAGCCGGCGCTCAGGTTCACCCCGTGCACGCGTATGTGGGCGCCGAACGAGTTCAACACCATGACATACTCGAGGGCTTGAATCGCGGCCGTATCGTCGCCGTCTCCCTTGTCGTCGAAGATGCGCAAACTGAGGATATTGCATCTTGGAGCCATGCCCCGAATGGCCGCGACGTCTTGCAGATGGAATTCGCTCGGCGTGCCGTCCTCGGCGATCGCCTGGATGGCCGCGAGTGTCGAGGCCGTTGGATCGCACTGGCCCGCGATGATTCCCGCTACGTGTGTGCCGTGTCCGTCCGGATCGTCGAGAGGGTCCGCCCCGGGCGTCGGCGAGAAGTTTTTTGGCAGCAAGGAGCCCGTCGTCAGAATGTTGCTGTACATGTGGAAATGCGGATGCGTCCGGTCGACCCCCGAGTCCAGAACCGCCCATGTGATGTTTGCGCCCAAGGCAGCGAACGATGCGTGTGCGGCGTCGGCTTTTATGGTGCGGATCGACTCGACCGTGAAATGCCGGAGCTTCGTGGACGGCCAGACGCGATGAATTGCACGGAACGCTCTCCGAGGTGCGGGAGGCGGAGCGTGCGCGGCCACCTCCGGCGACGATGCCGGCGCCGTGCGCGCTTCGTCGGAACTCATGGCTTCGGATCCATCCTTGGCGAGTATCGCGTTCAAGCTGTCCCAATCGAGTACCGCATACACGTAGTCACCGATGGATGCTGCGTCGTCGCGTGCGAGCGCCACTGCGCCCGCAACCTCGCATATCATCCGGCGCACTCGATCCTTCGCCTCGCCGACGCCGTTCGGATAATCCGCGTTGCATTCGATAATCAACGAATGCAATGCACCCGGGTCGCTCTGCATCAGGGCTCGTAAAGCCGGGGAAACAATCGTGGGAAACAGGACCTTGCTCAGCCCCGAATGCGTGTCCTGAGGATCGCCCGCCATCGGAGTAGTCATCGAATCAAGGCGGCGTACCGCCCCGTACCGGCGCTACCTCGTCGTGTATGCACTCTGCTTGAATCGTCATATGAGGCCTCGGTCATGGCGTCCGACCGAAAGCTTGCTTGGTTTTTCCCCCTCCGTACTCCGTCGTTCGAAGGCGTTCTTCACCCGCGTACACGTTAAAGCGCGCGTCGCGCAAAAAGCCGACGAGCGTGACGCCGAACTCCCGCGCCAGCATGACGGCCAAGCTGCTGGGGGCCGAGATGGCGCACACGATCGGGGCGCCGGCGGTCACGCTTTTTTGGAGGATCTCGAAGCTCGACCGTCCGCTCACCGCCACGATGCAGTTGTGGAATGGGAGCTTGCTGGCGAGCAGCGCCCAACCCACCAGCTTGTCGAGCGCGTTATGCCGGCCCACGTCTTCACGCAGCGCCAGCAGGTTACCGCGTTCGTCGCCGCCCTGCCGGGCGTTACGGCCGCGGGCGGAACCACCCTCGGACCGGCCAGCGGCGGCGCGAACGTCCGGGGTTCAGCGAGGGAGCGTGGGTGGGCGGCGGCTCCGGATGCAATCGGGACCACGGAATCGTGAAGCCGGCGTACCAGACCGACACCGGTTGCAGGGGTCGCTCCTATGCGCGGACCTGTCGGCCGACGCTGACCCGGACACGGGATTGTCGGTCTACGAAGGCGGCAGCTGGTCGGTGGTCGGCGGGACCAGCCTCGCGACACCGGTGATCGCCGCGTACTACGCGATCACGGGCGCCGGCAGCTCGAGCCCCCAGTGGGCCTACGCCAACAGAGGCGCGCTCAACGACATCGTAAACGGCTCCAACGGCACCTGTGCCCCCGGTATCTCCTATATCTGCAGGGCCGGCGTGACCTACGACGGGCCCACCGGCGTCGGCTCGATCTCCGGCGACGCGGTGACCGGCGCACCCGGCATCGGCGGTCCGGCGATCGCCACCGGCTCGGGCGACAACACCTACACCCAGAGCACGCGCAGCGACGGCGCCACGATCACGGCCGGGATCTACCCGAACGGCCTCGACACCAGCTGGTGGATCCAGTACTGGCCGGCCAGCGGAGGCAACGTGCAGCAGACCCCGGCTGCCGACATCGGGTCCAGCACGACCCCAGTCAGCGTGACCGGCTATCCGTCGCACCTCGCATCCGGTACCCAGTACGACTACCGCCTGGTGGCCACGAACGGCATCGGCACCGTGTACGGCTACACCTACGGCTTCACCACCGCGGCGGCGTCGCCAACCACCCCTGTCGCCGCGTTCTCGTTCTCGCCGACGGCTTCCAAGCCTGGCTCGGCGGTCAGCTTCGACGCGACCGGCTCGACCGACTCCGGGGGCGACGATCACCGACTACAGCTGGGACTTCGGCGACGGCACCACGCAGGATGCGGGAGCACCACGACCATGAGCCACGCATACGCGACCTCGGGTAAGTACCGCGTGACGCTGATCGTCACCAACAACAACGGCGAGGGCGAGACCACGACCCAGATCGTCACCGTCGACGTGCCCCCGACCGCCTCCTTTACTTCCTCCCCTACCTTCAACACGCCGGCCAGCTTCGACGCGAGCGGCTCGAGCGACGCAGTCGGCACGATCACCGACTACAGCTGGAACTTCGGCGACGGCACCGGCACGCAGGACGAGGGAGCACCCCGACGGTGACCCACACGTAGGCGCGCGCGGCTACTACTCGGTCAAGCTGACCGTCAAGAACGACGCCGGCCAGACCGCGACCACTACCCAGGGGCTGATCGTCGACGACGCGCCGACCGTCCACCTCAGCCCCGGCTCGGCCGTCGCCACGCCGAACCTGCCTGTCAGCTTCAACGCGACGGCCGATAGTGACGAACCGATCGCCAGCTGGAGCTGGAACTTCGGCGACCCCAGCAGCCCCAACAACCGAGCACCATCCAGAACCCGACCCACACCTTCACCGCGCCCGGCACGTACGCCGTGACCGTCACCGCCACCGACGATCTCGGCGTCACCGGGACCAAGACGGGGGCACATCACGGTCGACGCGCCACCAACCGCGTCGTTCCTCGCCACACCGGATCAGTCCAGCCCAGGGACAAGCGGTCAGCTTCGACGCGAGCGGCTCCACCGACGCGGTCGGCACGATCACCGACTACAGCTGGAACTTCGGCGACGGCACCGGCACGCAGGACGGAGGAGCACCCCAACGATCAGCCACACCTACGCCACGCGGAACACCTGCACGGTCACGCCTACCCTCACCAACGACGCCGGCCAGACCGCCACGATCACGCACACGGTGATCGTCGACAACGCGCCCGCCGTCCACCTCAACCCCGCCGGCGGTCGTCACGCCGAACCTGCCCGGGTCTTCATCGGCCACGGCCGACGCCGACGGTTCCATCGCCAGTCAGCCTGGAATTGGCCGCGCATACGGAAGCACCGATATCCGAACTACTCCCACGGGTCGCCCCGAGCGCCAGCGCCGCCGCCTTGTGCTCCGCCGGGGCCGTCGCGATCACCTCGCGCGAGATCGCCGAGACGATCGGCAGGATCATGATCGCCAGGATCAGCCCCGCGATGAAGTAGTTGGGCCACGCACCGGGCCGCCGACGAACGGGATGAACGTAGAACGTGCTCGCGACCCACTTCTCGGCCGGCAGCAGCCTCGGAATCAGGACGAATACCCCCCACAGGCCATAGACGACCGAGGGTACGGCGGCGAGCAGGTCGACCAGCATCGAGAGGGGACCACGCGCGCGATCCGGGCACAACTCGGTCAGGAACAGCGCAGTCGCGACCGCAATCGGCACGCCGATGATCAGCGCGATCGCCGAGGTGACGATCGTCCCGAACAGCAGCGGCGCGCCGTGGAAGGTCAGCCGTGAGACGTCCCAGTCGTTGCCGAAGACGAAGCTGAGGCCGAACCTGCTGAACGCGTCTTTCGACTCGCCGATCAGGCGAATGAAGAAGTACGCCAGCAGGGCGAGGATGGCCGCCGCGAGGACGGTCAGCCCCACCTGCATGATCTGGTCAGGTAACCGGCTTCCCGACGACCGCTTGAGAGCCGAGCGGCCGCCGGGAACCGGTGGAGCACTTGCCTCCACCTACGCGTCCTTACGAGAGTGGGGAGCCATTACAGGTCATCGTGGCCAGCTGCGTGTTGTCCTTGGTAGCCAAGGACCCTGGCAGCGGCGCATACGGGAGCTGGTCGGAGCCCGCTCCGAGCGTCTGCTGGCCGGGCCCAAACGCATAAGTGAAGAACTTCTTCACGCCGCTCGCCACCGACTGGCTGGCACCGGCCTTGCACGGGTCCTTGTAGGCCATCAGGAAGGTCTGCGAGACGATCGGGTACGCAGACGGGCTGGGTGAGTTGATGGTCGAGATGCCGAGGTCCGCGGGGACCGTGACGCCCGCTGCCGCCGCCGATGTCGCCGGGATCGAGGGCAGCACGTAGGTCCCGGACGAGTTCTTGATCGATGCATACGTGAAGCCGTTCTCCAGCGCGTACGCCTGCTCGACATAGCCGACGGCTCCCGCGGTCTGCTTGATCGCCGCCGCGACTCCGGAGTTCTTGGCCGCGCCGGTACCGACCGGCCACTTGACGTCCTTGCCCGCGCCGATCGACGACTTCCAACTCGAGCTAACGTCGGACAGGTATGTCGTGAACCCGTTCGTCGTCCCCGAGGAGTCCGAGCGGTGCACGACGGTGATCGCGGTGCTGGGCAGGCTCATGCCCGGGTTCAGCGCGGTGATCTTCGGGTCGTTCCAGGTCTTGATCGTGCCGTTGAAGATGTCGGCCAGCGTCGGTCCGTCGAGCTTGATGCCGCTCTTGATGCCCGAGAGGTTGTACGAGACGGTGATCGCGCCGAACGCCACCGGGAACTGGAGCACCGGCCCCTTCGCGGCGGCCTGGTCAGCCGGCTTCAGCGCCGGGTCGCTCCCGGCAAAGTCGACTGTGGCCGCCTGGAGCTGCGCCACACCGGCGCCCGAGCCGACCGGGTTGAAGTTCACCGTCAGGCCCTGGCCCTTAAGCGTCGATCCCCATTGCTGGTAGATGGGCGCAGCCAGCGTCGACCCGGCGCCGTTGATGGTCGCTGAGCCACCACCACCACCACCGCTGCTGCTGGTGGATCCGCTTGACGCGGGCGCAGCGGCGCTCGAGCTCGAGCTCGAGCTGCTCGAACCGCACGCGGCGATCCCGAGCGCTGCGGCCACCAGAACGGCGGCCGCGCTAATGCGACGTGTACTCACAGTCATCTCCTTGGTCACGTGATGTCGGGGAGAGTCTCTGCGGAATCAGAGCCCCAGGTGTTATCCACTTGTGAACCGATCGTTGGCGTCCGGTTTGCGCTCGGCCGACAGCCGGTAGCCGAAACCGAAGTGCGTGTGGATGAACAACCACGCGGGCAGCGCCTGTTCGAGCTTCACTCGGAGCTTGCGGACGTACACGTCGACCGACCGGTCGCCCGTGCGCATCTCTCGGCCCCAGACGAGGCTGAACAGCTCCTCGCGCGCCATGATCCGGTCCGCGCGGCGCGCCAGCTCGGTCAGCAGCCGGAGCTCTCGGATCGAGAGCCGCAGCGCCCGCCCGCCCGCCCGCGCCAGATGCTCCTCGGGCAGAACCTCAAGCGGGCCGACTTCGAGAACCTCCCGATGAGACTGAACGGTGGCCGCCATCTGCCCGCGGATGCTGCCGCAGCAGACCGCCAGAATCGTTACCGAGTCGTGACGGGAATGTGAAGAAGCCGTGAACGGGTGGCCTGAGCACGACCACGGCCGGCGCCGCGCCGGCCCCAATCAGCGGCTCAGCCGGAGAGAGCGTGCTCGAGATCGACGGCTGCCCCATTTAGGGCCGCAGCCGGCTCCGGCTCGCCCGCCCCGCCGTCGCGCTCGGGCGCGAACCGGTAACCGACGCCAAAGTGTGTGTGGATATAGCTCCACTGCGAGGACGCCGCACGGAGCTTCTGGCGCAACTTGCGCACGAACACATCGACGGATCGATCACCGTGCGCCATCGCGTAACCCCAGACGCGCTCGTAGATCTCCTCGCGGCGCAGCACGCGATCCGATTGCGAGAGCAGATGCAGGATCTCGAACTCCCGGGCCGTCAGCTCCAGGCTCACCTCACCGGCGTACGCCTGATAGAGGTCGGGACGGACCGTGATCTCCCCGACCTGGGCCGCCCCCACCACGGCCGGCATATCGTTGCGCCGGTGCCGACGGATCGCGGCTTCGATGACGCAGATGAGCTCTTCGGGGTGGCACGGCTTGGTGATCCACGCATCGGCACCAAGTCGCAGGCCGCGCACGCGCTGGGCCACTGACGACGGGCCGGTGCAGATGATGATCGCCAGGCCGGGAAGGCGGGTGCACACGCTCTCGAGGTAGTCCCAGCTGCCGGGCCCAACGATCGCCAGGTCAAGGACGAGGGCATTGAGGCGCATCGCCACAAGCGCATCGGCGGTGACCGGACTGGCCAGGGCACGGTGCTCCCAGCCGAGCGCATCGAGCCGGTTGGCCAAGACCTGGATGAAGCCGGAGTCGCGGTCGATGACGGCAAGCCGGAGCCGATTCTGCGAGCGCTGCGCCCCTGCCGGTGCCACCGGGGGCGCGCCGCTGGACTCGGGCGACATGTCCGCACTGTAATGCACATCTCGACGGAGTCGTGCGGTTCTTCGCCCCTGGTTACAGGATGTTCACGCGCAAACAGCGAGTAACGACGCCCCCACGGGCTTAACCAGACGTTCACGGCCGGCCGGCGCCCGCAGCTTTGGGCGACTGTACGCTCTGATCCGTGCAGGTCCGCACGCCCTGGTAATCGCGCGCTGCAGATCTCCGGGTGCTGCTCTTCCCCGGAATTTGGCCCGTGATCTCTCTGGGAACCTGGGCCACCACCCGTCGCCGATCCCTGGACCACGACATCCGCGCGTTAATTCGAGGAGAAGATCACGTCCATGACATCCATTCGCACACGCCGCCTACTGGCGGGGATGGCGGCCGCGGCCACCGTGGTCCTGGCCGCCTGCGGCTCCTCATCCACCACGGCCACGTCGGGCCCGTCCTCACCGGCGAGCAGCACACAGGCGTCCCACACGGCTACCGAGGCGAGCCGCACGACCGCCTCGGGCCCGGTCCTGCCTCCCGCCGTGGCCGAGCTCCCGGCCGCTGAGCACCCCCACCCAAGCCAGTTCCCGCCGGCGCACGCGCAGAGCCTGCGACAGCTCGCCAAGCTCGCGAAATCGAGCGCGCAGCTCGGCGCCGCCACCGGCACGTTCACGCCGGGGACGCGCCGGCTCGCGTTCGGGCTGACGGCCAGCTCGGGCGCGTTCATCTACGCACCGACCGCGATCTACATCGCCACGACGCCCGACACGCCGGCCCAGGGGCCGTTCCTCGCTCCGGCCGACCCGATGAGCGTCTCGCCCCAGTACCGCAGCCAGCAGAACTCCGGCCCCGGCGGCATTGAGGCGATCTACTCGACCGAGGTGCCGGTCGCGCACAAGGGGACGTACACGATCCTGGCGCTGACCCGGACCCGCAAGGGCCTGATCGGGGCGCCCGGAGAGATCGCCGTCGCGCCCTCCTCGAAGATCCCCAACGTCGGCCAGCGACCGCCCGACATCGCGACCGATACGGCGGCCACGGTGAACGGCAACACCGCCCTGCTCACCACCCGTCTCCCGCCGGAGAGCATGCACGCCGTCTCCTTCAACCAGGTGCTCGGCAAGCGCCCGATCGCGCTCCTGTTCTCGACCCCGCAGTTCTGCATCTCGAAGATCTGCGGACCGGTCACCGACATCGCTGTGCAGCTGCAGCAGAAGTTCGGGAACCGGATCGCCTTCATCCATCAGGAGGTCTACGTCAACAACCAGCCCACCAAGGGCCTGCGCCCACAGCTCAAGGCGTTCAATCTGCAGACCGAGCCGTGGCTGTTCACGATCAATCGCCAGGGCGTGATCACCGCGCGACTCGAAGGCGCGTTCGGCCTCAACGGGGCCACCCAGGCGCTTGAGGCCGCGCTGAAATGAGGATCCTCCGCACGGCGGCGCTGCTCGGCGCGCTGCTCAGCGGCATCGCACTCGCGGCCTGCGGCTCGAGCTCGGGCGGGGCGGTCAGCGCGCCGGCCATCGCGCCGGCCAGGGTGTTCGCGCTGGGCGGCTTCCAGCCCACCACACCGGTCCTGCCAGGCCACCCGACGACGGTGTCGTTCACCGTCGATCTTCCGAGCGGTAAGCCGCTGACGACGTACAAGACGGGAGCGGGACCGCATACCGGAGTCCACCTGATCATCGTGCGCGACGACCTCGCCTACATCATCCACGACCACCCGCCCATCCTCCCGAACGGCCACCTGCGTCAGACGGTCACCTTCCCGGCGCCGGGGCCCTACCGGGTATTGGTCGACATCTACCCGGACATCCCCGGCGGACAACCGAACTTCCAGCTGCTCCAGAACGTCAAGGTCGTCGGTCACTATCACCCGGTCAAGCTGCCGGCCTTCACGGCCCACGAGGTCGTCGACGGCTACCACTTCGACATCCAGGCCCACCCTCCCCTGCATGCGATCCAGGCCGAATTCCTGCACGTCAACGTCACCGATGCGCACGGGCATGACGTGCACTTCGTCCCCTGGTTCGGGGCGCTGGCCCACGCGATCTTCTTCCATCAGGGCTCGCTCGACTACTTCCACACACACATCTGCGCTCCCGATGCGCCGAATTGCGGAAGCTTGGCCGGGGCGCCGAAGATCACCGGGAGCGCGCCGGCGCCGGGCCATCTCACCGTCGGTGTCCTGCTGGCCGTGCCCGGGACCTGGCGTCTGTTCCTGCAGATGAAGGCGGGTGGCCGGGTCGTGACGGCGCCCTTCACCCTCCACGTGCTCCCGTGAGCCGCCACGGCGCACCGATCCGCTGGGGCGTGGCGGCGCTCGGCGTCGCTATCCTCTGAGTACGGGGCGCCCCGCCTACGCGCCGGCGCCGCTCAGCCTCCCCCACGAGCTCCTCAGTGGCCTCCCGCACCAAGCAAAAGGAAGAAGCACGCGCACGGCGCTTGGCCGAGGAACAGGCGCGCGCAGAGCGCGCACGACGCGACCGACGCCTGAAGATGGTCAGCGGCGTCGTGCTCGGTGCGCTGGCCCTCGTGGCCGTCGCCATCGCCATCTCCAGCGGCGGCGGAAGCAAGTCCAGTGGACTGAAAAAGGGCGCGCAGGCGTCGACCACCGTCGCCTCGGTGGAGAAGCTGCTGTCGGGCATTCCGCAATCCGGCGCGCGGCTGGGCAACCCCAAGGCGCCGGTCACGCTCACCTACTACGGCGACCTCGAGTGCCCGATCTGCCAGCAGTTCACGCTCGGCTCGTTCCCGCAGCTGGTGGCCAACGAGGTGCGCTCGGGCAAGGTGCAGGTCAACTACAAGGCGTTCCAGACCGCGACCCCGGACGCGACCACGTTCCAAACCCAGCAGGTCGCGGCCCTGGCCGCCGGAAACCAGCAACGCTTCTGGAACTACGTCGAGCTCTTCTATCACGAGCAGGGACAGGAGGGCAGCGGCTACGTGACCGAGCCCTACCTCCAGGGACTGGCCAAGCAGATACCCGGCCTGAATCTGGTCAAGTGGCAGGCCGCCCGCAACGACCCGTCGCTCGTCAACCAGGTGCAGTCCGACATGCAGTCCGGCACCGCGATCGGAGTGACGGGCACGCCGACGCTGATCTTCAAGGGCCCGAAGGGGCAGGCCACGCCCAGCTCGGCAGTGCCGAGCTACGCCCAGCTGCAGCAGACGATCCAGAAGGTCGCGTGAGCCAGGGTCGATGAGCTCGCGGACGGACCGACGGCCGTGAGCTCCGGCCTGCTGCGCCGGGTGATGATCGCGCTCAGCGTGGTCGGGCTGGGGGTCGCCGATCTATCTGACCTACGTCCACTACTCGGGCATCCAGCCGGTCTGCACGGCAGGCGGCTCGTGCATCAAGGTGCAGACCTCACAATGGTCGCGCCTCGGTGGTGTGCCCGTGGCGCTGATCGGATTGATCGGCTACGTCGGGATCCTGGCCAGCCTGCTCGCCCCTGACCGCGAAGAGACGCGGCTGGCGACGCTCGGCCTGACGCTGATCGGCTTCGGCTTCAGCGCCTACCTGACCTATCGCGAGCTGTTCTCGATCCACGCGGTGTGTGAGTGGTGCGCCTCGAGCGCGGTCATCCTGACCCTGCTGCTGATCGGCGCCGCCACGCGCTACGTGATCACCCCCGTCGGCCCGAGCCCGGGCGGCAGCCCAGGCGAGCCCGCAGAACCCGCTCCGGATCGGCCCGCGTCGGCCTCGCTCGGCGCCCCCAGCCGGTAGGCCCCTCAGGTCAACCGGCGAAACGTCCGCGGCGCGGCGCATCATGCAGCCGTGAGCTGGCGAACCACCCGGGCCGCTTGGAACGCCGAGCACGCCAACCGTCAGGTTGCGGTGATCGACCTCGGCTCGAACTCCTGGCGCTTGGTCGTCTTCACCTACGTCCCCGGGGCCTGGTGGAAACGCACCGACGAGCTGTACGAGACCGTGCGCATCGGCGCCGGGCTCGGCGCATCGGGACGTCTGAGCGAGGAGGCGATGCAGCGGGGCCTTGAGACGCTTACGGTGTTTCAGCGTTTCTGTCGTGCCAACCGACTCGCCGCCGACGACGTGCACGCCGTAGCGACCAGTGCGATCCGCGACGCCGCCAACCAACAGGAGTTCCTCACCCGCGCCTACGAAGCGACGGGGATGACGATCGAAGTCCTCTCGGCGCAGGACGAAGCTCGCTTCGGGTACGTCGCCGCGATCAACACGAGCACGCTGACCGACGGAGTCGTCCTCGATCTCGGCGGCGGCAGCATGCAGCTGATCCACGTCAGCGACCGGCGCGCCGAGGAGATGGTCTCGTTCCCGCTCGGGGCAGTCCGTCTCACCGAGGAGTTTCTGCCCGGCTCCGGCGCGGCGAGGAAGAAGGACCTGGGGCGCGTCCGTGCTCACGTCCGCGAGTCGTTGGCCGACCTGGAATGGCTGAACCGATCCGGGCAGCGGTTGGTGGCTCTGGGAGGGGCGGCGCGCAACCTCGGCGCCGCCGCCCAGCAGGCCGCCCATGCGATCGATCTCGGCGTGCAGGGCTTCGTGATCACCCGCAAGGCGATCGGCGAGCTGGTGCACATGCTCGCGTCACTGCCGATCTCCGACCGCGGCACGGTCGCGGGCATCAAGCCGGGCCGCGGCGACATCATCCTCGCCTCCGCGCTGGTATTCGAGACGGTCGCTCGAGGTCGGCGGCTTCGACGGCATCGAGGTGACCGAGGCCGGATTGCGCGACGGAGTCTTCCTCGCCGGGACGCTGTTGGCCGGCCGTGAGCCGATGTTCGACGACGTGCGCCAGACGGCGGTGCGCAACCTGGCCATCCAGTACGAGTCCGACATGGCGCACGTCGAGCACGTGGCCGTGCTCTCGCTGCAGATGTTCGACTCGCTCGTCGCCGGCGGGCTGTTCGCACCCGAACCGGACGAGCGCGAGCTCCTCTGGGCCGCCTCGATGCTTCACGACGTCGGCATGACGATCTCGTATGACGACCACCACAAGCATTCCCGGTATCTGATCGTCAGCGCCGAGCTGCCGGGCTTCGACCCGCGCGAGCGCGCCCTGATCGCGCAGATGAGCCGCTATCACCGCAAGGGGGTGCCCAAGCTGGGCGAACTGGCGCCGCTCGCTCGCGACGGGGACGAGCAGCTGCTCGAGCGCTGCTCGGTCGTCCTGCGACTCGCCGAGCACCTGGAGCGCGGTCGCGACCAGTCGGTCTCGGAGGCCAGGCTGCGCGCCAACGGCCATGGGGTCGACCTCCACCTGGAGGCCGGCGGCGACCTCACACTGCCGCGCTGGAGCGTCGAGCGCTACGGCGACGGCGACGCATTCCAGCGCGTGTTCGGTCGGCGGCTGTTGATCGGTTGACGCGGGGAACGCATATCGTCCCCGCTTCTGTCAAGGTTGGCTAAACCTGCGTGCGGTGCTTAACCGAACCGTCACACACGTTTGCTGCGATCTGCCTACCTTCCTGTTTGTGACCACAATTCTCACTCCCCCCGCCGCCTGGCCGACCGATCCCGATCATCGCGACGCGATCGACACGCTGCTCGTGATGGCTGAGGCCGAGGACCGCTGGGGCGAGCCCCGGCGCGCCGCCCACCTGCTCGACAACGCCGAGCAGATCGTCGGCACGCTTCCCAGCCGGTACCAACGTATGCGCCGGACGTATCGCGGCAACCCGCAGCAACCCACCGCCTAGTTCGGCCGATGCGTAGAGTTCAGGCATGGTTTGGTTGCTGCGCCACGCTGAGGCCGCCGATGGCTTGCCCGACGACGAGCGCCCGCTCACCGAGCGGGGCATCCGTCAGGCCGAGGCGGCGGGACAGGCCCTGAGTCGTCTGGGGACGAACATCGACGTGTGCCTGTCGAGCCCCAAGCTCCGGGCCCTCCAGACCGCTCAGCGCGCGTGCGAGCCGCTCGGCGTCGAAGTGACCATCGAGCCGAGACTGGCCGGCGAGCCGTTCGACGTCCACGCGCTGATTGACGGACGAGGCGACGTGCTGCTGGTTGGCCACGATCCCTCGTTCTCGCTCACCCTTCACGACCTCACCGGCGTCCAGGCCCGGATGCGCAAGGGCGGCCTGGCGGGGATCGCGAAGGGAGAGCTCATCGCACTGCTGCGTCCCGGGGACCTCAGTGCGATCGCAATGTCCGACGAGAGGGTGGCATGAACGATCCCGCGACCGAATCGCTGCAGCCGACGGCGATGGCGACCGATGAGTTGCCCCAGCCGACCGACCTGACCGACCCCAGCCTGTACGTCAACCGCGAGCTGTCGTGGCTGGATTTCAACGACCGCGTGCTTCAACTCGCCGAGGACGAGTCGCTGCCGCTGATCGAGCGCCTCAAGTTCCTGGCCATCTTCGTCACCAACCTGGACGAGTTCTTCATGGTCCGCGTGGCCGGCGTGCACGACCAGGTCGACGCCCGTATCGATGCTCGGGGCCCGGACGGGCTGCCCCCCACCGAGGTGCTCGAGAGCATCGCGGAGCGGGTGCGCCAGCTCGACCGCCGCCATGCGCGCCAGTTCTCCGAGGTCATCCGCCCGGAACTCGCCAAGGGCGGCATCCGCATCGTCACCTGCGAGGAATCGGGCGCTCCGGCGAGTGTGATCGAGCGCCACTTCCGCGAGCAGATCTTCCCTGTCCTGACACCCCTCGCGGTGGGCCCCGGACGGCCGTTCCCCTACATCTCCAATCTGTCGCTGAGCCTGATCGTCCGGTTGCGCGACCCCGACCTCGACCATGACGCGTTCGCACGCGTCAAGGTGCCGAAGGAGGTCCTGCCCCGATTCGTGGAGATCTCCAAGGACACCTTCATCCCGCTCGAGAACATCATTGCCACCAACTTGAGCGCCCTATTCCCGGGGCTCGAGATCCTCAGCTACGACCTGTTCAGAGTGTCCCGCGACGCTGACTTCGAGGTCTCAGACGAGGCCGACGACCTGCTGCAGGCCGTGGAGGACGAGCTGCGCCGGCGGCGCTTCGGGGAGGTCGTGCGGCTCGAGGTCGGATCGAGCATGGATCCGGCGCTGCGCACGCGACTGATCGAGTGGCTGCGAGTCGACGAGGTCCAGGTCTACGACGTCGACGGACTGCTCGACATGGGCGATCTGTGGCAGATCGCCTCGGTCAAGGGGCACGCTGATCTGCGCCAGCCTGGGTGGACCCCGCTGACCCATCCGGCGTTCGTCACCGCCCCGGACAACGGCGACGGTCAGCCCGACGTGTTCGCGCCGATGCGTTCGGGCGACGTGCTCGTCCATTACCCCTATTACTCCTTCTCGACCAGCGTGGAACGGTTCGTCCAACAGGCGGTCGAGGACCCTGAGGTCCTGGCGATCAAGATGACCGTCTACCGGACCTCGGACGACTCGGCGCTGGTCCCGTCGCTGATCGCGGCGGCCGAGAAGGGCAAGCAGGCGGTGTGTCTGGTCGAGCTCAAGGCACGCTTTGACGAGCGACAGAACATCCACTGGTCGCGTGCGCTGGAGGAGGTCGGCGCGCACGTCGTCCACGGTATCCCGGGTCTGAAGACACACGCCAAGCTGATCCTCATCGTGCGTCGCGAACGGGGCAGCGTGCGTCATTACGTGATGATCGGCACCGGCAACTTCCATGCCAAGAACGCCCGGCTGTACGAGGACTTCGGCCTGTTCACCACTGATCGGGAGCTCGGTCAGGAGGTCGCGAACCTGTTCAACACGCTGACCGGCTACGGGCATCCCGCCCCCCAACCCAAGGTGCTGGTGGCGCCCACGTGGCTGCGCGAGCCGCTGATCAACGAGATCGACCGGACGATCGCCGCGCACGAGGCGGGCGAGACCGCGCGGATCGTGCTGAAGATGAACTCGCTGGTCGACCAGCAGTGCATCGAAGCGTTGTACCGAGCGTCGCGGGCCGGAGTGCCGATCGACCTCAACGTGCGCGGCATCTGCTGCTTGATCCCGGGTATCCCCGGCATCAGCGAGACGATCAACGTCGTGTCGGTCGTGGGCCGCTTCCTCGAGCATTCGCGCATCTACTCGTTCCACCGTGGCGATGAGCACCGGTACTACATCGGCTCGGCCGACCTGATGCCGCGCAACCTCGATAAGCGGGTGGAGCTGCTCACGCCGGTCGAGGAACCTGAGCTGCAGGCCGAGCTTGAAGACACGCTCGAGCGGTGCCTGGCGGATGACACGTTCGCCTGGATGCTCGCGGCCGACGGCTCATGGACTCGCCGCGAGGGCCGCACCCGCTCCGTGCATCAGGAGCTGATGGAGCGCACACTGGCCCAAGCCGCCAGCGCCGCCAAGTAACGGCCCGGGCTCGCCCTACGACCCCGCCGCGTTGCGGCGGGGTCGCGAGGGAGCGAGCGAGGACTGGGGCCTATTCAGCCACCCGCGACGACCCCCTGGGTTTCGGCGGGGTCGCGAGGGAGCGCGCGAGGACCGTGGCCTATCAGCCGTTCGCGACCACCGCCGGGGGTCCGGCGGGGTCGCGAGCGAGCCGAGGACCGAGCGGTCAGCCGCCGGTCGGGGTCGAGGCGGGACGGGTGCCCAGCTTGACCTGGATGTTGTGCGTCTGGCCGTTGCGCTTGACGGTCAGGGTGATCGTGTCGCCGGGCGAGAACGTGTCCACCGTGGCGATGAACTGATCGGTGGTGGTGATCGCCTTGCCGTTGATCGCGGTGACCAGATCGCCGGTTTGGACCCCGGCGCTCAACGCGGGCGATCCGGGCTGAACGACGGTCACCTCGGCGCCGCCGGTCGAGTTGGACTGGAGCTCGACGCCGACATACGCGTGCTGGACGGGATGGCCGGCGATGATCGCGTTGGCGATCCTGGCCACCGTGTTGGACGGCGATGCGAACCCGACGCCGGAGCTCGAGCCCTGGCCGGACGCCGTCGAGTTGTTGGTCTCGATCTGATCGTTGAGGCCAAGCACGTCGCCGTTCGCGTCGAGCAGCGGCCCACCGGAGTTGCCCGGATTGATCGCGGCGTCGGTCTGGATCGCGTTGGGGATCGTGTAGTTGTTGGGGGCCTGGATGCTCCGACCGACCTGGCTGATGATGCCGGCGGTGGTCGTCTCGGGCAGGCTGAACGGGCTGCCGATCGCGACGACCGGATCCCCGACCTGGGCCGCGCTTGAGTCGGCGAAGGCGAGCGGATGGAGTTCGGACGCCGGAACGTTGACCTTAATCACGCCGACGTCGGTCGACGGATCGGTTCCGAGCACTTTGGCTGGCACCTTGAGTCCGTCCTGGAATCTGACCTGGACGGACGTGGCGCCGGCCACGACGTGCTCGTCGGTGAGGATGTCGCCCTTGGAGTCGTACACGACTCCGGCGCCCTCACCCTGGGTCTGCTGTGTCCCGCCGCCACCGCCTCCGAACACGCTGGGGTTCTGGCTCTGCGACGTCACGAGGATGTCGACCACCCCGGGGCTGTCGGCGCGGTAGATCTGGTTGATCGTCATGCCGGTCTTACTGCCGCTCAACGACGTCGGGATCGTCGTACCGCGGGATGGTTGGACGACGGTCGTCGTCACCGAGTGAGTCGAACTGCTGCCGCTGGCCACGACCAGCGCAATGACTCCCCCCGCAACGGCTCCCGCGATGATTGGGAACAATCGGCTGAAACGACTCATCTTTGGCTTCTCATCTCCTGGCAAGGTTGGTTCCACACATCCCAGTACAGCACCTGCCAGTGAGAAACCCTTGAGAGTGAAGGAAGAAGACCGTAAGAGGGGCGATGCTGCCTCGCCTTCCGAGGCCGTGGGTGGGCGAGCCACCCGCGGGCTCGGCGCTCCGATTGCGTCGAGCCCGCGCGCATCAACTCCCTTCAAGCTGGCCGGGCGCATCCAATCGGTGCGCCCGTGAGGCAAACCCTCTCACCCGAATCTGAGCGAAACCTAAGGACTGTGCGTCAATCACGTCCGCCTGGTCGAGACGGCCGCCGACAATCTTGCCGCCTGAGTCCGGGTGACGAATCGCCCGGCCTCGATCGCGAGCTGACAGCGTCAGCGCGGAGCACTGTGTGGTCAGGATCGCTCGCGGCGCTGCGGACCGCCCGACCTCCGGCCAGGAAAGCGGCCGCCCACGCCGCTGTCCAAGCCAGACCGCTCCGGCGGCCTCCGCCCCGGGTTGCTGCTCGCGCTGCTTGATCGCGACGTCGCTTGCAAGCTCCGGGCCTGTCCGCGGCTGACCGCTGCGGTGCTGATCATGAAACGCCCGCGAAGGACGCGCCGGAAACGGCGGGGGGGTCGTTCAGGCGCCTGGCCGTGGAACATGCCCGATCGCTCTTCGGGCCGCTCGATTCGCCGCGTACGCTCCCCCGGCGAATGCTGTCGCGGCGAGCGCCGTGGTACCGATCGCGAGCTTGCGCTCTGAGGTTTCAGCACCGTGCCTTCGAATCTGGCCCCACGGCGGATCCCGGGGCGCCCGAAGCGATCACCCAGCGTGGTTAGGACTCCTTGGCGAGCGCCTCAGCTCATGAAGTAGTCGAGCGCCTCTGGGTTGGCGAGCGACTCGCGGCTGGCGGCCTGCTCCGGCGGGCGTGCCGGTCAGGATCCGCTTGACCGGGACCTCGAGCACCTTGCCCGACAGCGTCCGCGGCACCTCGGCGATCTGCCGGATCTCGTCGGGCACGTGGCGCGGAGAGCAGTCCTCGCGAATCCGGCGCCGGATCTGCTGCGACCAGGTCGTCGGTCAGCGAGTCGCGTTCGCCCAGGACGACGAACAGCGGCATCCAGCCGTCCGTGCCGGCGCGCGGCAGGTCGACGACCAGCGCGTCGATCACCTCCGGGAACGCGAGCACGGCGCGGTAGATCTCGCTCGTCCCCATCCGCACCCCGCCGCGGTTGATCGTCGAGTCCGAGCGCCCGTAGATGATCGCGGTCCCCCGCGAGGTGATCTCGATCCAGTCGCCGTGGCGCCACACGCCGGGGTACTGCTCGAAGTAGCTGCTCGCGGTAGCGCGAGCCATCCTCATCGCCCCAGAAGAAGATCGGCATCGACGGCATCGGCTCGGTGATCACCAGCTCGCCGACCTCGTCGACCAGCGGCTGCCCCGACGGATCCCAGGCCTCGACGTTGGCGCCGAGCGAACGCGCCTGGAGCTCGCCCAGATACACGGGCAGCGTCGGCACGCCGCCGACGAAGGCCGTGCACAGGTCGGTCCCGCCGGAGGTCGAGAACAGCCACGTGTCCGCGCCGAGCTGGTCGTAGATCCAGCGGAAGCCCTCGGGGGCGAGCGGTGAGCCCGTCGAGCCGACTGCGCGCAGCGCGCTGAGATCCCGGCCCGCGCCCGGCTCGACCGAGCCCTTCATGCAGGCCGCGATGAACGCCGCGCTGGTCCCGAAGCAGGTCATGCGCGTGCGCTCGGCGAGATCCCACAGCGCTCCCAGGTCGGGGTATCCGGGGTTGCCGTCGAACAGCACGATCGACGCGTCGGTCAGCAGCACGCCGACGAGGAAGTTCCACATCATCCAGCCGGTCGTCGAAAACCAGAAGACGCGGTCCCCGGCCTGGGCGTCGAGGTGCAGATGCGTCTTCTTGAGCTGCTCGATCAGGATCCCGCCCTGGCCGTGGACGATCGGCTTCGGCAGCCCGGTCGTGCCCGAGCTGTACAGCACCCACAGCGGGTGGTCGAACGGCAACTGTGCGAACGAGAGCTCCGATCCCTCGCCCAAGAAGCCGTCCTCCCATCCGGTTCCGTCGAGGTAGCCGAGCACCACGGTCGCGTTGCAGCGACGGGACCTCCGCGGCGATCTGGGCGACGATCGCGCGGCGATCGAAGTCCTTGCCGCCGTAGCGGTATCCGTCGACCGCCAGCAGCACCTTGGGCTCGATCTGCGCGAACCGGTCGATCACGCTGCGAGCGCCGAACTCGGGT
The DNA here is from genome assembly GCA_963838535.1 of uncultured Solirubrobacterales bacterium. GTDB lineage: Bacteria > Actinomycetota > Thermoleophilia > Solirubrobacterales > Solirubrobacteraceae > Palsa-465. The sequence goes on along the minus strand of CAWIRN010000031.1, from coordinate 155,764 downwards.
GCGGCCGAGGACCAGACGGCGCCGATCGAGGCGCAGGCCAGGAACGCGGCGACCGTCTCGGGAATGTTCGGCATGTAGGCGGCGACCCGATCGCCCTCGCCGACACCCAGAGCGCGCAGGCCGGCGGCGATCGCGGCCACGTGCGGCGCGCAGGGAGCCCCAGGTCCACTCGTCCAGCTCGCGCAGCTCGGAGGCATGGAACAGCGCTACGTCCTCGTCGCGTTTGCCGCGGAAGATGTGCTCGGCGTAGCTCAGCCGCGCACCGGGAAACCACGTCGCCCCGGGCATCTCGCGCCTGCCCAGCACGGCCGATCCGGGCACGTCGAAGCGCACGTCGAAGAACTCGACGATCGCGGCCCAGAACGCCTCGATGTCATCCACCGACCACTGCCACAGGTCCGGGTAGCCGTCGAAGCGCAGCCCGTGCGAGCGCCTGAGCCAGTCGATGAAGCGGGTGACCGTGGCGCGCTCGATGCGCTCCGGCGAAGGCTCCCAGAGGAGCTCGGGAACGCTGCTCATCGCAGGAGTATTCACCAATGCTGGGCGCGCGGGAGCGCGGCCGGACGGGAATCCACGCTCACGGACGTTGCGAGATGATGCCGTCCGATGCCAGCCCGATGGGAAGCGTCGGTGCTCGCCCCGTTTGCGGGCATCGTGATCTCGGCGCCTCACCGACCCGGCGACTCGATCAGAGCCGGTGCCGCGGTGGTCGTGCTCGAGGCGATGAAGATGGAGCACGAGGTGGTGGCCGAGCTGGATGGGGTCGTGGCGCGACTCGAGGTGGCGGTCGGCGACACGGTCGACGAGGGTCAGCTGCTGGCTGTCCTGGCGGCCGGAGCGACCGCTCCGACCACCGTTGAGCCCGTGCACGCGCCAGACCTGGAGCAGGTTCGCCCGGACCTCGCCGCGGTCCGCGAGCGCCACGACCTCGGCCTGGACGCCGCACGTCCGGACGCCATCAGCCAACGCCACGCGCAGGGACGCCAGACCGCTCGGGAGAACCTCGCTCAGCTCGTCGATGAGGGCACGTTCGTCGAGTACGGCCCGCTGATCTTCGCCGCCCAGGAGCGCCGGCGACCGAAGGACGAGCTGATCGCGCGGACGCCCGCCGACGGGCTGGTGGCGGGGATCGGCGATGTGCAGGGCGAGTCGTGCGTCGTGATGTCCTACGACTACACCGTCCTGGCCGGGACCCAGGGTATGCGCAACCACCTCAAGAAGGACCGTCTGTTCGAGGTGGCGCAACGGCGCAGGTTGCCCGTGGTGCTGTTCGCCGAAGGCGGCGGCGGTCGCCCCGGCGACGTCGACTGGCCGATCGTCGCCGGTCTCGACTGTCGCGCATTTCAGCTGTTCGCGCGGCTGAGCGGGGCGGTGCCGCTGATCGGGATCGCGTCGGGTTACTGCTTCGCCGGCAACGCCGCGCTGCTCGGGTGCTGCGACGTGGTGATCGCGACCGAGGACTCGAGCATCGGGATGGGCGGGCCGGCGATGATCGAGGGCGGGGGCCTGGGAGCATTCGCCCCGGACGAGGTGGGGCCGATCGATGTGCAGTACGAAAACGGCGTCGTCGACCTTCGGGTCGCCGATGAGCGCCAAGCGATCGATGCCGCCAAGCGCTACCTGGGGTACTTCCGTCGCGGCGAGCCGCTCCCGGCTGGCACGTTCACCGACCAGCGCATTCTCCGCCAGCTCGTGCCGACCAACCGAAAACGGAGCTACGCCGTCCGCCCGATCATCGACGCCCTGTTCGACGAAGGCTCGGTGCTCGAGCTGCGCCGTGGCTTCGGGCCCGGAAGCGTCACGGCGCTCGCGCGGCTGGACGGCCGACCGCTGGGCGTGGTCGCCAACGACCCCTCCCACCTCGGTGGCGCGATCGATGCCGCCGGCGCCGACAAAGCCGCGCGCTTCATGCAGCTGTGCGACGCATTCGACCTGCCGCTCGTGTTCCTCTGCGATACACCAGGATTCATGGTCGGGCCGGCCGCCGAGCGGACCGCGACGGTGCGCCACGTCGCCCGATTGTTCGTCACCGGCGCGAACCTCGAAGTTCCGACCGGCACCGTCGTCCTGCGCAAGGGCTACGGGCTTGGCGCACAGGCGATGGCGGCCGGAGGGTTCAAAGCGCCCTTGTTCACGGTCGGCTGGCCAACGTCCGAGTTCGGCGGGATGGGCCTGGAGGGAGCGGTGCGGCTCGGGATGCGGCGCGAACTCGAGTCAATCGAGGACCCGGCCCAGCGCGAGCGCGCGTTCGATGCTGCGGTGAGCGCCGCCTACGAGCACGGTCAGGGCATCAACATGGCCGCCTATTTCGAGATCGACGACGTGATCGATCCGGCCGACACCCGCCGGTGGATTGCCACCCTGTTCGACGAGCGCTCTGCTCCCGGTTGGTGGACGCGCCCGGCCAAGAAGCGCCCATACATCGACACCTGGTGAGCCCGGTGATCGCGGTCGGTCCGCGCTGGCGGAGCGTCGTCGGCGTGGCGTTGGCCGGCGTCGGTGCCCCCGACGGCCCCCTACCGGTACCGCACGCGCACAACGGCGCACGGCCTTCTCTTTGCCCGACCGCCGACGACCAACCGTGCTACCTCGCCAGGAGCGCCTTCCGGCAGCCCCGATGCTGTGCGGTGCCAGCTGCGCTGGGCGCCGGGGTTACCCCAGCGCAGGAGGCAGCCTAGTCCGCAGCCCGCCGTGATCGACGAGAACAGAGTGCCCGAGGACCGGCGGGCATGCCCAGGCGGGAGTCGCGGCCTGGGCCGCCGCCGGTACCCCAGGTTGCGGGGAGGGGGCTCGCCCGCGGGCGACGAGGCGCACGTTCGTCGCAGTCGGCAGGCGCCTTAAGGTGACGGCAGGCGGGACACGGCGCGGGGCTGCCTTCGTCTCGCCTTCCGACTCCTCCGAATTGGCGGCGCCAGCTCGACATGAACAGAGCGTAGGGGTCCCAGCGTCAGCTTTCCGTAAGGCTCAGCTGAGCCTCCGCGGAAGCGTCCGAGATGGCCGCATCAACTGCGCTAAGCGGCGGGCGCGAGCCGCTCAGGACGCTCGCAACGCCTCGGTCGAGCTCAGGCGAGCCGCTCAGGCCGCTCGCAACGCCTCGGTCGAGCTCAGGCGAGCCGCTCAGGCCGCCCGCAACGCCTCGGTCGAGCTCAGGCGAGCCGCTCAGGCCGCTCGCAACGCCTCGGTCGAGCTCAGGCGAACGGGCTCAGGATGCTCGCAACGCTTCGGTGGGGCTCAGGCGAGCGGCCTTTGAGGCTGGGTAGAGCCCGGCGAGGGCGCCGATCACCAGACCAGCGGCGGGCGCGGCGATCAGCGCGTAGGCAGGTATGACCATGGGCTGATTCTGCGATAGGGAATAGATCCAGGTGGCGAGCGCGCCGAGCCCGAGCCCCGCGATTCCGCCGAGTGCTGCCAGCAGGGCCGATTCGGCCAGAAACTGCGAGCTGATGTGCCGGCGGGTGGCGCCGAGAGCGCGGCGGAGCCCGATCTCGCCTCGGCGCTCGAGTACGGAGATGACCATGATGTTGGCGATCCCGATCGCGCCGACGAGCAGGGCGACCGCCCCCAATCCCAACAGCAGCGTCGTGAACTGGCCCTTGGCGGCGGCGCGGGCCTCGAGCACGTCCGAGGGGCGACTCACATCGACGCCGTCGGAGTTCTGGGGGTCCGCGGTCGCCGCGAGCAGGTTTGACACCTGCGTGACCTGATTGACATTGGCGCGCACGTAGATCTCCGAGGGGTTCGGTTGCTGTTGGAACAGCCGTTCTGCCACCGGCAGGCCGATGAACGCCGTGCTGTCGAGGCCAGGATCGAGGACCACCGGTTTGAGCACGCCGATCACGTTGAACCAGGTTCCCCCGAGGAAGACTTGGATATGGCCGTTGACGCTCGGGATCTGCAATGTGTTGGCCGCTTGCGCTCCCAGCACGACCGTCGGGTAGTTCTGGTTGGCGGTGTTGAGAAACTGTCCCGTGGCGAGCTGGCCGCCGACGGCCGAGAGCAGTCCGGGATCCGCTGCGTCGACGCCGATGCCGCCGGTCTCCTCGGAGGGCACGTACGGAGTGCGCAGGATCGTCGCGCCTGACACCTGATAGACCGCCGAAGCCTGATTCACCGCGCTCATGTGTTTGATCATCGGCACGGCGGTGTTGGGAAGCACCTCGTTGGAGCCGAAGAAGGTCGTCCCCGGCGTCACCGTCAGGAGGTTGGTCCCCAGCTTGTCGATCGTGGCCAGCAGGGTGGCCTGACTCGAAGCCGACACGCCCACGACCGCCACCATGGCGCCGATCCCGATCGCGATCCCGAGTGCCGACAGCGCCGCTCGTAGCCGCCGCTGACGGAGCCCCTGGAGGGCGACCCAGAACAGCTCATGGGGCGCGATCCGGGCGCTGTCGCCGCCTTCGCGTTTGCGCGCAGTGAGCGGCCGTCGGACCGCCGCGACGCTCACCGGCGCTCGTCTCCCTCGACCTCGCGCGGAATCGGCCGGACGCTGCCACTCGCGCCGCTCCATCGCTCGTCCCCAACGATTTCGCCCGGAATCGGCGGAGCGCTCCCGCGGGCGCCGCTCCAGCGCTCGTCCCCAACGATTTCGCCCGGAATCGGCGGAGCGCTCCCGCGGGCGCCGCTCCAGCGCTCGTCCCCGACGATTTCGCCGTCCCACATCTGGATCCGCCGCGGGAATCCCTCGGCGATGTGCTCGTCATGCGTGATCAGCACGAGGGTCGCCCCATCGGCGGCCAGTTGGTGAAGCAACGCGAGCACCTCAGCTCCGGACTTGGAGTCGAGGTTGCCGGTGGGCTCATCGGCCAGGATGATCACCGGACGCTTGGCCAGTGCGCGCGCGATGGCCACCCGCTGGCGCTCGCCACCGGAGAGCTGCGGCGGTCGATGGGTCAGCCGATGCCCGAGGCCAACACGCTCGAGCGCGGCTCGGGCGAGCTCGCGGCGCTCGCGAATCGGCATACCGGTGTAGAGCATGCCCGTGGCGACGTTGTCGACCGCGTTCATCCCGTCCTGGAGATGAAAGCCCTGAAAGACGAATCCGATCTCATGCGCACGCAGCCCCGAGAGCTCCGCATCCGATGCCTGCACGGTGTCGCGGCCGGCCACCTGCACCTCGCCGCTGCTGGGACGCTCGAGTGTCCCGAGGATCGTCAGCATGGTGGTCTTGCCGGAGCCCGAGGGGCCGACCACGGCCACCTGGTCGCCGGCGTCGATCTCGACGCTCACGTCGCGCAGGGCGTGCACTCCACCGGGATACTCCTTCGTGACGTCGCGCAACAGCATCGCCACGCCGCCGGCGCTCGCCGACGGTGTCCGGACCCCGGCGGGCCGCTCGCTGGTCTCGCCGGGCGTGGCTTTGACGCGGGCGAACACCCGGCTCATCCCTGAGAGTCGGTGACCTGAAGGCCCGGGTAGATCTGCGAGCCCGAGATCTGCACGTATCCGGCCGCGAACAGCCCGGGGGTGACGGCAATCAGGGTGTGGGGCGCGGCGGCCTCCTGGACCGCATAGCCTCCGCCGGCTGTGGCCAACAGGGCGGTCACGGGCACTGACAGGACGTTCTTCTCGACCTGCTGCTCGAAGTTGACACTGACCGCGGCTTGATCGAGCCCCGAGGCCGGGTGACGGCCGGTGATCTTGATCGTCACCGGGATCGTCGCCGACGGGGCGCTGGTCGAGCCGGTGCTCCCCCCGCCCGAGCCACCGCTGCTACTGCTACTACTGCTGCTGGTCTGCGCCACGGGGCTGACCTCGATGATCTTCGCGTTGACCGTATTGCCGTTGGGCAGCTCGACCGTGACGGGCTCACCCACGACCGCCTCACTCTGCTTGGTGGCATCGAGATCGACGGTGACCACCAGCTGGTTTGACGTCGTCTGCAGGATCGCCTGGGCGGTGGATGCGCCAGCGGAGGCACCGGAACCGGATGAGGAGCCGCCGCCGCTCGATCCGCCGGAGCTCACCGAGGCACTGCTGGATCCCCCGCCTCCGCCGCCGCCACCGCCGCCGCCGCCGCTGAAGCCCCCGCTCCCGCCGCGGCTGCCGCTGCTGCCACCGGAGGTGCTGCCGGAGGCACTGGCCCCGGAGCGCGAGGATCCGCCGGAGGCCGACAGGCTCTTCTTCAACTCCAGCGTCTCGGCCTTGAGCAGAGCCAACAGGATCGCCTGTTCCGAGGGCGAGCGGCTGCCCGACTTGGGCTTGGTCGGAACGTTCGCCGGCGGGCCGGTGGGAGTGGTGGGAGTGGTGGAGGTCGTCGTCGTGGTGGTCGGCGTCGTGGACGTCGTGGTTGTTTCGGTGGTGGTGGTCTGGTTGCCAGTCTTCTCGCAACTCGAAGCCGGCGCAGGCGTCGTGGTCGACGGAGCGCCGCTGGCTGAGGGAGACACACCCGGCTGTGGGCACGGCGCTGCGGCGGCGGTGGGCGTCATGACCGCGGTCGAGGCCGGCGCGTCGACCGCGGCGCTCGGGGAGGGAGCACTCGCGGCGGTGGTCAAGCTCACGAACTCGACGTGGGGAGTGAGGTGGGTGTCCGCGGTGCTCGTGGCGGATGCCGCCGACCCGCTGCTGGCTCCCCCGGTTGATCCCAGGTCTGTGTCAACCGAGGTGATCACCTGTGGACCGGGCAGAAACACGATCTGACCGAGCGTCACGGTGCCCGTCTCGGTCTGCCCGAGCGCTGACTGCCAGTTCTCGACCGCGGTGGTCGTCGCATCCTGCCAGGTGTCATTCAAGGCGAGCTGATGATCAGGATCGAATCCCAGGCTCCTCAGGTCGCGGTTCAGCTGCAGGATGTCGGGCCCGTTGCTGTCGCCTGATGTCAAATCGCGATAGGCGGGCGTCGTGCCATTGAACAGGACGACCGGAGCCCCGCTGACGTGGTAGAGGGTCTGCCCGGGCTTCACCAATTGCCCAACGTTCGGCAGCGAGGTGATCGTGCCGCTGAGACGGTTGAACACGGTCTGTGGGTTGGCATAGCTCAGCGTGCCCGACTCCGTGTCGGTAGCCACCAGATCGCGCCGCTGCACCGTTGTTGAGCCGGAGGATTTGGCCCTGGGACTCGCACCCTGACTGGAACCGGGTAGCTCGGTGACGACGACGATGCCAATGGCCAGTGCGGCCAGGCCGACCGCCCCGATCGCCGCGCCCACGCGACGCCAGCGGGGAACACCGGCCAGTCGCCCGCGCACGGCGCGCGCGGCGCGCGCTGGCGCCTTAGGCATTCCGCGCACCACCTGGGGGGCCCCCTCCGGCTCCGCCACGGCCGAACCGTGGGAGCGTGCTCGAGCACGACTGCAGGGCCTTCTTGAACTGCGGGCTGTTGCGCTGAGTGGAGGGGATCGAGCGGAAGATGCCGAACCCACCGCCGGCGCTGGTGCTCGGATCGGGGATGTCGATGTTGTTCGAGCGCATGCACTTGGCGAACTTGACCAGGGCCTGCTGCGCCGCTGCGCGCTGGGCCGGGGAGAAGTTACCGCCGCCGAACGCCTTGGAGCGATACTTCGCGCAGGCCGTACTGGCGGCCTGGAAGTTGGGGCTGCTGCGGAGCGCTCTGAACCCCCCGGCGCCGGGGCCGGGACCGCCGGCGCCGCCGGCCGGACCGCCGTTGGCCGACGGGTCAGGGACGTTGACGCCGTGAGCCCGCATGCACTTGGCGAAATTCAGCCGTGCTGTGTACGTGGAGCTGGACGTGCCGGCGCCCGCGCCCGCGCTGGCCAGACTGGTCGTCGAGGACGACGATGACCCGCACGCGCTGACGCCGATGGCCAGGGCGCCGCTGAGGACGCAAACCGCGAGCGTGCGGCGCCGAACTATTGACAAGGCGAGTGACGACATCAGAGGCGACTCCTGGAATGACAGTGCAGTGATTCGGTTGTAGCGCCGAAGCTGTCAGCTCTATGTAAGAGCGCTCGAAGTTCGCCAAACGAAAATGTTTGCCGGCGCGGGTAGCGCGGCGAGCTCGATCCTCACCTCCAGCCCACCGGACTCCGGCGCGGTCACCGTGGCGGTGCCGCCGTGGGCCTGTGCGACCGAGCGCACGATTGATAAGCCGAGCCCGAATCCACCAACGGAACGATCGAGCCGCCGGAAGGGTTCAGTCAGCCCTTCCGCGACGACCGGGTCGATCGCCGGGCCCCCATTGACAACCTTGACCACCACGCGCCCGTTGTGCACACGCGTGCTCACGACGAGGAACCCTCCGGGCTCGTTGTGGCGAATCCCGTTGTCGACCAGGTTGGCGATCATCCGCTCCAGCAGGCCGGGATCGCCCCGGGTCCAGGCAGGCTCGAGATCGTCCCGCACATCGACCTGCGCATCGTGCGCGCGCCGGCGCAAATCCGTGATGCAGTCCCCGGCCAGCGATGCCAGGTCGACGGGCTCCTCCCGGCCGGCCGAGCCCTCGCTGCGGGCCAACATCAACAGGCTCTCGATCAACCGCTCGCAGCGATCGACGGTCTCGCGCACGGCCTCCCCCATCGCCCGCAGCTCGTGCGTGCTCGCGCCCGGGTCAGCCAGCGCGACGTCGACCTCGGTCCGCATGATGGCCAGCGGGGTACGCAACTCGTGCGACGCGTTGGCCACGAAGTGACGCTGGCTGCCGAACGCGGCATCGAGGCGCCCGAGCATGCCGTCAAACGTGTCGGCCAGCTCCTTGAGCTCGTCCGCTGGGCCGACGAGGTCAATGCGCTCGCCCAGGTTCTCACCTGACACCCGCCGCGCGGTGGCGGTGATATCGCGCAGTGGTCGCAAGGCGCGCCCGGCCAGCAGCCAGCCGGTGCCGACGGCGATCATCGTCATCACGGCCAGCGCGACCACGTACTCGATCAACAGACGATGAAGCGCGTCACTGCGCAGCTGCGCGCGCACGGCGGCGGCAAAGCTCGCCTCCGGGGACCCGGGGCGCAGCACGAACGGGCGCCCGAGGAAGGTCGTCCCCCGGGGCGGAATCAGCCCCAGCTTGCGCAGCTGGTTGCGGACATCTCCACTGGCCCCGAGGTTGTGGCGGACGAGCAGATACCCGATGGTCAGAAACACCGCACCGGTGACCAGGAACACCAGTCCGTAGAGCACCGTCAGCCGTAACCGGATCGTGGGCGCCGGCCCGCCGATGCGAAGACGAGGCACGCGCAGCTTCGGCAGAGCCAGCCGCATCACGCCATCCTGTATCCGACTCCGATCACTGTCTCAACCACCGGCGGTTCACCCAGCTTACGCCGTAGGGTCATGATTGTCATACGCACCACATTGGTGAACGGGTCGGTGTGCTCGTCCCAGACGCGCTCGAGCAACTCCTCGGCCGAGACGGTCGCCCCATCGGCCGCCATCAGCGCCTCGAGGACCGCGAACTCCTTGCGCGCGAGCTCGATCGGCGCCTCACCGCGGCTCAGCCTGCGCCGCGCCGGATCGAGCTCCAAATCGCCGTGGTGGAGCATCGGCGGCCGGCTGGGAGCGGATCTCCGCCCCAGTGCCTGGATGCGAGCCACCAGCTCGGCGAACCGGAACGGCTTGGCGAGATAGTCGTCCGCGCCGAGCGAGAGCCCCTCGACGACGTCCTCGAGCGTCCCCGCCGCGGTCAGCATCAGGATCCCGGTCTCCGGGCGCTCGTCGCGTACCAGCCGGCACACGTCGTCGCCATGCAGACCCGGCAGGTCGCGATCCAGGACGACGACGTCATAGCGCACCACGCGCGCCTTGACCAGTGCCTGCGTCCCATCAGGCGCGAGGTCGACGGCCATTCCCTGACGCCGAAGACCGCGCGCGATTGCATCGGCCAGGCGTATTTCATCCTCTGCGATCAGCACGCGCATCCCCGCCAGCATGACGCGATCAAAGTAAGAACTCCGTAAGAGGGGAATTCACCGGAGATGAATTCCCTTGGGGGATTCGCCGGGGGCGAATCCCCGGGCGTAGTTTGGGGTCGGCCCGCTAGTCGAGTTCGGCCGCGAGGTCTCGCAACACCTGCCAGGCGCGCCGGACGTCCTCGTCGGTCGTGTGGAAATTGCCGATCGCGAGGCGCAGCACGTAGCGCCCGTTCAGCACGGCGTGGGAGATGAAGATCTCCCCGCTGGCGTTGACGCGCTCCAGCAGCGCCCGGTTTCGTTCATCGTCGCCCTCCCGCCGGAAGCACACGACCGAGAACCGGCGCGGCGCGCATAGCTCCCAGCCCGGCTCGTCCGCCACCCACCGCTCGAACCGCTCGGCGAGCTCAACGCCGCTGCGAATCTGAGCCTGCAGACCGCTGCGGCCGTAGCAGCGCAGCACCGCCCACAGCTTCAGCGCGCGGAAGCGCCGACCCAACGCCGGTCCGTATTCGCTCAGCGATAGCGCGTCCTCGGATTCCGGCGTGCGCAGGAACTCGGGCACCAGGCTGAACGCCGCGCGGAAGTCCTGTGGCCGCTTGGTCCACAGCAGCGAGCAGTCCATGGGCGTGAGCATCCACTTGTGCGCGTTGACGACCAACGAGTCCGCGCGCTCGACGCCGGCAAACGCCCACCGATGCTCGGGGCAGACCATCGCCGCGCCGGCGTACGCGGCGTCGACGTGCAGCCAGCTACCGGATCTCGCGCACGCATCGGCGATCGCCGGAACCGGGTCGACCGAGGTGCTCGCCGTGGTGCCGACGGTGGCGACGACCACCGCCGTCTGGCTGAGATCTCCGAGCGCGTCGACATCGAGGCGGAAGGCTGCGTCGGTGGGGACCTGGCGCAGGCGCATGTCGAGCATCCGGGCCGCTTTGGCGACCGCCGAGTGCGTCTGCTCCGAGCACACGATCTCCTCCCGCCCCGTCGCCTGGCGCGCGACGATGATCGCCGCGAGCGTCGAGGTCGAAGCGGTGTCCTCGATATGGCCGTGCCAACCGCCGGGCAGGCCGAGCAGCTGGGCCACCCAATCGAGCACGACGCCCTCGAGCTCGGTCGCCGCCGGAGAGGTTCGCCACAGGAATGACACCTGGTTGAGCGTCGCCGCGAGCAGCTCGGCGAGAATCCCGGGCTCCGACGCGCTGGTCGCGAAGTAGGCGAAGTAGCGGGGGTGCTGCCAGTGGGTGACGCCGGGGAGCAGGACGCGATCGAGATCCTCCAGCACCGCCGAGAAGGGCTCGGGCTGCTCAGGCGCCGTCGACGGGAGACTGGCGCGGATCTCGCCCGGCGACACCTGCGCCAGGACGGGCAGCTCTCCCACCCGTTCTAGGTACTGGGCGGCCCATTCGAGCGCCGCGTGACCGTCGGCGCGCAGATCGGTCATGAGGCGGGCAGTCGGATCATCAGGCGGGGACATGGGTCATCAGGCGGGGACATGGGTCATCAGGCGGGAACATGGGTTGCGAGCGTCATGCTCTCCCCACCGCTGCGACGGGGAACTCGTAGTGGACGTCGGTGAGCTGCTCGGACAACGCCCAGAGCCGTCGCCAGGCCGTCTCGTCGTAGGCCTTGCCGGCCGCTGTGACGATCGTCGGGTAGCCGCGTCCCTCCATGAAGCCGTCTGGGCCAACGAACGATCCGCCGGGCAGGTCGGGGGCGGTCGCGGCGTAGAGCGTCGGCAGCGCCCCCATCTCGGCGCTCTGGGCGACCAGCTTGTTGGCCACCGCCATCATCGCCCGCTCATAGGAGCGGCTCGGCCCGGCGAACTGGAGGTTGGTCGCGGCGTATCCGGGATGCGCCGCGACGCTGCGCAGCGTCGTATCGGCTGCAGTGGCCCGCCGCTGCAGCTCGAAGCAGAAGAGGAGGTTCGCGAGTTTCGACTGACCGTAGGCCAGCCAGTTGTTGTATCCCCGCTTGCGCTGTGGATCATCGAACTTGATCGTGCCGATTCGATGCATCCCGCTCGCCAGGGTGACCACGCGCGGGGCGGCCGCGGCGAGCAGCTTCGCCAGCAACAGACCGGTGAGCGCGAAGTGGCCGAGATGGTTGGTGCCGAACTGGCTCTCGAATCCGTCGGCGGTCACGCGGCGGGGCGGGGCCATCACGCCGGCGTTGTTGATGAGCAGGTCGAGCCGGTCACGGTCGGCGGCCAGCCGGGTGGCGAACTCGCGAACCGAGGCGAGGTCGGCCAGATCGAGCGCCAGCACCTCGACGTCGGCCGCCGGCGCGGCCGCCCGGATCGAGCCGGCCGCCTGCTCGCCTTTGGCCGTGTCGCGGCAGGCCAGCACGACGCTGGCACCGGCCCGGGCCAGCTCACGGGCGGTGACGAGGCCCAGCCCACTGTTCGCGCCGGTGACCACGGCGATCCGGCCGGTCTGATCGGGAATGTCCGCCGCCGTCCATTTGGTCGCCCCGGCCATCACCCGACCGTCCTGCGCGCGATCGATTCGGAGTAGGCGGCGGGACGGAACCGGAGCACCGGATCAGGCGTCAGCTCGATTCCGTCCGTGATTCGCGTGGGGTCGAACACGAGCACATCCCCGCCGATCTCCCGTTCGGTGTCCAGGCCCGTGACCTCAAGGGTCCCCGCGTCGACGCGCCGACGGTCGCCGGGCCAGCCGGCGTTCGGATCGTCGACCGGGTCTCCGGGGGAGGCGATCTGCAGCTCGAGCGTGAAGCGAACCGGACCGCGCTGCAGCCGCTCGGCGATCTCCCGTTGCAGGTAGTCCGAGCCGCGACGCTTGGCCTGCCACGGTGCCAGCTTCAGCCCGGCCGCCTGCGGACGCAGCGTATAACGGACGTGGCGCTGCACCCGATCGGCATCGATCCACGTGAATGCGTGGATGCCGTAATAGGCGATCACGGCGTAGCTCGACGGCGGCAGCAGCGTGGGGGCGAGCACCGGCAGCACGCGGAGCGCCTCGGGGTGGCGCGCGAAGAAGATGGGCAGCTTCCACGCGCCGGCCGGTCCGGCGCCCTGCGCGCTGACAAGCTCGATGAACCCCTCCGGCGTCCGGGTCGGGAACCGCGGCGAGGAGATCGCCACGATGTCGGTGCGTGACCCGTCGGCCAAGTAGAGCTTCACCGCACAGCCGCGCGTGTCCAGCGCCCAATCAGGGGCATCGGGGTTACCCGACGCGTTGGAGAACCGAACCGTGGCCCTCGTCGCGTCGCCCTGCATATGCGCGGCGCGGGTGAGCCGGGCCGCCTCGGGCGTGGCGGTGAACGTACCGGTGCAGAGGATGCCCTTGGCGTGCAGCGCACGCCGGCCGGCGTGGCGACCGTACACCTGGTTGATCGAGTCGATCGCCTGCTCGGGAGTGAGGCCCACGGGCACACCCTAATCCAGAACAACTCGACACCCGACCGAGGGGCGCGAGCGCGGATTGGGAAACCCACGAAAATCGTTGACGCCGCTCGCCCTCAAGTACCACCAGGACTATCGCGGCGAGCGGGTGGCGCCGGACACGCCCAGCCACTCGCCGGATTCCGCCACTGATTTCGGCTCTCCTACTGTTTGTGTGGGTCCATCGCGGGTTCGTGGCCGTAGTAGCACGGTCGGGAGATGGACGCCCGCTGGATCGGCCGGGGGTGACGGCCGGGTCGCGCGTCGCGGGGTGCCCTACGCCAGGGTGTTCGCCGACCGCCAGGGGTGACGGTCCTCCGGAAATGTCACGGGATCGCGAACAAGCACCTGGGCAACGTCCCAAACGAGGCCTCGTTTTCGGCGATCGGGTCGTTCCCCAGCCACCAGCCGTTGAACAGCCCAAACGAGTTTTCCGAGCCCTCGATTGGGCTGTTACCCAGGTAAATGAGTCAGAAATATGACCAACTCACCGCCAGCCATCGTGTCCGGAGCCCCGCGCAGCGGACAGACCGACCGACCCCACCCGCCCGACCGACCCCACCCGCCAGCCCGTGTGCCGTGTGCCGTGTGCCTGCCTGCCCGCCTGCCCGCCTGCCCGCCTGCCCGCCTGCCCGCCTGCCCGCCTGCCCGCCTGCCCGCCGAGCATGGCGGCGCGCGCCTGCGCCGCGGGAGTGGCACAAATCGCCCCCAACTCCCTGATTCACGGGGGGTTCGTGCCTCAGAGCCCGCTCAGCGGGCCACATCACCCCCACCCCCCCAATCCACGAGGGTTGGGACGATTTTTGTTCGCTCCCGCGCCACGCCACGGGACGTCCCGCCCCGCGCACCCACACCCGCCGAGCCCAGCCCCATCGCCCCCACCTCCCCCTTCACGCGCCCAGCGAGCTGGACCGGGTTACGCGGAGACTGGGTTTGCTGGACTGTGGGGGGTCGTTGGTTTATTGATCTTGATCTCTGGGTGAGTGAGTATGTCTCTGACTTGCAGGTCGGAGAGGCCAGCAGTGGAAACTGGTCCTTTGACCGCTGTTGGGGCGGCCTGAGCGGGCGCCGCCTCGAGCAGCCGGGCCGCTCAGTCGCGCACACTGAACCGGATTCCGGCCCGCTGCAGCCGATCGATCAACGGCTGCCCCATGGCGACCGCGGGCGTGAGCTGACCCGAGCGCTCCGGCAGCTCGTCCTGGGCGAGACACAGCGCCGACTCCGCCAGCATCTTCGACGTCTCGCCGTAGCCCGGGTCGCCACCGCTGACCTGCGTGAGCACGCGCTGGCCACCGCCTTCACCGATGAACCGAACCGAGAACCAGCCCTTCTCGCGCTGTGCGGGGGATGGCCCCGAGCCGGAAGCTTTGAGCTTGAGCAGCAGCGACTTGGTCGGGGGGAGCTGCGCGAGCGCGATCACCGCGCCGGCGCCCCCGATCATGCCCGCCAGCACCGGCAGGTGCTTGGCGACCAGGTAGTGGCTGTAGGTGAAGTCGGGACCGTAGCGCTCGAGGGCCCGCGCGGAGCGCAGCACGGTGAGCGGATCGATCGTCGGGAGCGGAAACACCCAGCCGCCGGCCGCCTCGACATGGTGGGGCGCCCCGGAGACCCCTTTGACCGTGCGCCCGAGTGGGCGGGCCTCGCGCTCGCGGCGTTGGCGGGCGGCGGACGCCCCTTGACGCAGGCGGCTCATGATCTCGATCGCCGACTGATAGGTCCCGCCGGAGAGCGTGCCGCCCACGCGCACGAATCCCTGAAGCTTGATCGGGACACCTTCCGGGAGCTGCTGCACGGAGAACAGCGCCCCGAGGTCGTAGGGAATCGAATCGAACCCGCATGAGTGAACCAGCCGCGCGCCGCTGCGCTGGGCCGGCTCGTGGTAGCGCAGCCACATGCGGTCGACGAACTCGGGCTCGCCGGTCAGATCGACGTAGTCGGTGCCGGCGGCTGCACACGCCGCCACGAGCGGCTCGCCGTAGCGGATGTACGGACCGACGGTGCTGATGGCCACCTTGGCCGACTGCGCCACCGCGCGGATCGACGCCGGGTCCTCCACGTCGGCGATCAGCAGCGGCAGCGTGGAGGCGGCCGGGTCGATCTCGGCAAGTCGGTGGCGAACGGTCTCCAGTTTGGACCGATTACGCCCGGCCAGAGCCCAGCGCCCGCCGCCGAGACTGCGAGTCAGGTACTCCGCCGTCAGCCCACCGGTGAACCCGGTGGCTCCGAACAGGACGATGTCGTGATCGCGGTCGGTCACGACTCAGCCACCTGACGGGCCAGGCGGATCGCCTCGTCGAGCCCGACGCCAGCTTGAGCGGCGAGCCAGCAGGCGGCCGGTGCGGCGATCCGCTCAGACGAGTGCGCGGCCTCGCCGGCGAGATCAAGCACCGCGTTCAGCTGGTCTTCGGTGGGGGCGTCGACGCCGAGCTTTGCCGCGTACGCCGCGAGCCAGTCAGCTGCGTTCATGAGGGGTCCGACTCTAGCTAGGGCCATCGCCGGACCAGATCCGCGCCGCGGCTCGGGCCAGATCCGCGCGATCGCCGGCCCCGGGTCGAGCGCCGGATCGATCTTGTTGGCAGAATGCCAATACACGGACGGCGGGCGGATGGCGCACCAGCACCCGGATGGGCTCGCTGACATGATCCGCCGCCCTCACCACTCGAACATTGGAGGCAGTCCATATGACAGTCCTTGACGGAAAGGTCGCGATCGTCACCGGTTCGGCGCGCGGCATCGGTCGTGCCACCGCCGAACTGCTCGCCCAGCAAGGCGCCAAGGTGCTGATCAACGACCTCGACGGCGATGTCGCTGAGCAGACCGCCAGCGAGATCGCCGGCGAGACACTCGTGTTTTCGGGTGACCTGACCAAAGAGGGCGTCTGCGACCAGCTCGTCCAGAAGGTGATCGACGAGTGGGGCAAGGTCGACATCCTGGTCAACAACGCCGGCTACACGCTCGACGCTCCGCTGCACAAGCTGAGCGACGAGTGGTTCCAGCGGATGCTCGACATCCATTCGATCGTCCCGTTCCGGATGTGCCGCGCGGTGGCTCCGCACATGCGCGAGCCGGCCAAGGTCGAGCGCGCAGAGGGTCGCGAGGTGTTCCGGAAGATCGTCAACACGTCGTCGATCTCCGGAACCATGGGCAACCCCGGCCAGGCGAACTACGCCTCGGGCAAGGCCGCCGTGGTCGGTCTGACCAAGACGCTGGCCAAGGAGTGGGGACAGTTCAAGATCAACGTCAACGCCGTCGCCTTCGGTTACATCGAAACGCGTCTGACCGCCTCCAAGGACGAGTCCAACGTGATAGAGATCAGCGGCGAGAAGGTGCAGTTGGGGATCCCTGAACAGCTGCGTGGGATGGCCTCGATGCTGATCCCGCTCGGTCGCGCCGGCACTCCGCAAGAGGCCGCCGGCGGCGTCTTCTTCCTGTGCTCGCCGTGGGCGAACTACGTGTCCGGACAGGTGCTCAACATCACCGGCGGGCAGTTCACCGGCATGACCTCATAGCGGCGCCGGGGAGGTGGGCCCAGCGTCCGGATTGGCTGACCAGATCGTGACTGGCGCGCTGCCATCGCGGGTGGCCTCGGCACACTGATGACCCCCTCCCCCGCGCCTGGCCCTGCGCCTGCGCCCCGGTGGCAGCGGCTCGAGCACGACGAGCGCCGCCGGCAGATCCTGGCGTGTGCGCGCCGGCTGTTCTCCGAGCGCACCTACGACGCCGTCTCCACGTCTGAGATCGCGCTCGAGGCGGGCGTGGCCCGCGGCCTGCTGCACCACTACTTCGGCACCAAGCGTGAGCTCTATCTCGAGGTCGTCCGCACGCTGATGCGGATGCCCTCCAACCCGGTGCCCCAGCAGGGCAGCGTGAGTGGGATCGAGGTCGTGATCGAGGACAGCGTCGAACGCTGGCTCGAGACGCTCGAACGCAATCGGGGCACGTGGCTGGCCGCGATCGGCGCCCGTGGCCTCGGACGCGACCCCGAGGTCGAGGCGATCCTCGACGAGGCCCGCGAACAGGCGGCCGATCGCCTGATCGAGGCGCTGCGGACCGAGCAGGGCGCGGACACTCCGGCCGAACTGCGGGCGGTGATCCGCGCCTACTCGGGCTTTGCCGAAGCCGCCAGCATCGAGTGGCTGGAGCGCGGTCGCCTGTCCCGCACGCAAGTCCACGTGCTGCTCGTAGAGGGCTTTCTCAGCATCGTGCGCGACGTGCTGCCGGCCGTCGAGCGGGCTGCGCGCGGCGAACCGGGGGTCAGCTGAGCCCACACCCGGGGCCGCCAGGCCCTGTTTACAAACCCAGGGTCTTGGCGATGATCTCGCGCTGGATCTCGCTCGTGCCGCCGTAAATCGTCATCACGACCGCTGTGCGCACCAGGTGCTCCATGTCGTACTCGGCGGCGTAGCCGTACCCGCCCATCATCTGCATGCCCTCCAGCGTCGCGCGCTTGGCCGCCTCGGTGGCCTTCAGCTTCGCCATCGAGGCTTCGCGCGGGAACAGCGCCTGCGGGTTCGCGTCGACCGTCGCGGCCACGTCGTAGACCAGCAGCCGCGTGGACTCGATCTCCGTGACCAGATCGGCCAGTCGGTGCTTGATCACCTGGAAGGTGCCGATCGGACGACCGAACTGCTTGCGCTCCTTGACGTAGGCCAGCACGTCGTCGAACGCCCGCTGGGCCAGCCCCAACCCCTGCGCGGCGATGATCAGCCGCTCGTGGTTGAGCCCGGCCATGAGCTGGCGCCAGCCGTTGTCTTGCTGGCCCAGGAGCCGCTCGGCCGACACGTAGCAGTCGGTGAAGAAGACGTCGTTGACCTCGCGGCCGGCCATCGTCTCGATGCCGCGGATCTCGAGCCCCTCGACGTCGGTGGGGACGGAGATCATGCTCAGACCCTCGTGCGGGTTTCCCGTGCGCTGGGTTCGGCAGACGAGCAGGATGTGGTCGGCCGCGTGGGCGCCCGTGATCCACGTCTTCTGGCCGTTGATCACGTAGCCGCCGTTCGAGCGCTCGGCTCGACAGCTCACGTTCGCCACATCGGATCCGGCCTCGGGTTCGGACATCGCGATCGCCTCCACCCGACCGCGTGTCACGCCGCCGAGGATCTCCTCCTTCTGGGCCTCGGTGCCGAAGCGCTGGACCGCTCCGACGGTGATCATGCTGACCCCGAAGAAGCCCATCGGGATCAGGCCGCGGGCGGACTCCTCGCACAGCAGGCACAGGTCGGTCGCGCCGCCTCCCGATCCGCCGTACTGCTCGGGGATCGCTGCGCCGAGCCATCCGAGCGCGGCGATCCGGTCGTAGATCTCCTGGTTGTGGGGCTCGCGTCCATGGTCGGTCAGCGCGTCGCGTTGCCCGCGCGTCCCGCACTCGCGCTGCGCGAAGTCGCGGATCGTCTCGACAAAGGCGCGTTGCTCGTCGGTCAAGGTCCGGATCGTCATGGTTCTCCTGGTATCTGGCGCAGGGAGTGGTGAGCAGTCGCCCGCGCCGCACCGAAACCGCGGGGAACATAGGGTAGGTAACTGTGCTGATCCGCCATGCCGTGGCCGCGCTCGACGCCAGCGCCTGCGCTGCCGTGTATCGCCCGTTCGTGCAATTCTCGGTCGCGTCGCTCGAGGAGCGGCCACCGACCGAGAACGAGTTCGCCGGCCGGATCGAGCGGATCTCGCGGCGCTACCCGTGGCTCGTGGCGGCGCTGGACGATGAGGTGATCGGCTACGCGTACGCGTCCGAGCATCACGAGCGGGCGGCGTATCGCTGGGCCGCAGACGTCGCCGTGTACGTGGCGGCGTCCCATCACGGCCGCGGAGCCGGGCGCGCGCTGTACGACGCGTTGCTCCCGCTCCTGCGGCGCCAGGGGCTTCACATCGCCTGCGCCGGGATCACGCTGCCCAACGAGGCCAGCGTCGCCCTGCACAAGGCGGTCGGCTTCACCGCGGTGGGGATCTACCGCCGGATCGGCTGGAAGGCCGGGGCGTGGCGGGATGTCGGGTGGTGGGAGCTCGAGCTGCGCGCGCCGACGTCCGACGGTCCGCCCGCCGAGCCCGGGCCTCCGGCCCGCCTCGAGCGCCACGTAGGCTCAGTCATCAGAGGCGCGGGCCGCCGGAAGCTCGACGGTGAATCGCGCATCCTGCACCGAGACCCGGCCGCCGTGACGCTCGACGACTGCGGCCACGATGGACAGCCCGAGTCCGGAGCCCGAGCGCTCCGCCGCGCCGGGGCCACGCCAGAAGCGCTCGAAGACCTGGTCGCGCAACGCCGGATCCGGCCCCGGTCCCTCGTCGCTCACCGTGAGCCGCGCCCAGCCCGCGGCTCGGGCCAGCGTCACCGTCACGCGCCCGCCGGTCGGGCCGTGGACGAGCCCGTTTTCGATCAGGTTGGCCAGCACGCGGCGAATTGCCTCCGCATCGGCCTGCACGTTCACCTCGTCGAGCTGCCCGATCCGCACCCGCTCGCCGGAAGGATCGCTGTCGATGACCGCGACCCGAACGAGCGGCCCCAGCTCGACGAGTTCGCACACCGGCGTCGTGCCACCGGCTCGCTCCAGCAGCAGCAGCGAATCCACCAGTCGAGCCAGCCCGGCGGCGTCATCGCGCAGCTCCTGCAGCACCTCAGGGTCGGCACCGTGGCGCACGGCGTACTCGGCGTTGCCCAGCAGCGTGGTGACCGGGGTACGCAGCTCGTGTGACGCGTCGGCCAGGAAGCGGCGCTCGCTGGCTCGCGCCTGCTCGAGCGAGGAGAGCATCCGGTTGAGCACCCCCGTGAGCTGTCCGATCTCGTCCACGGCGGCCGGCTCGGGCAGGCGCTGAGCCGGATCGGCGGTGCGTTCGATCTCCCCCGCGGCGACCGCGAGCCGACGCAGCGGCCGCAGGCCGCGCCGCGTCAGCGCTGCCGCCGCCAGCGCCGCCAGCAGCGCCACGCCGGCGCCGCTCACCGCGACCAGGACGCCGAGGCTGCCGATCGTGCTCGAGAGATCGCGCGTGTCCGAGGCGACCAGCACCGCGCCACCGGCCGCCGGTCCGCCGGCCTGCGCGATCGGGGCCGCGTACACGCGGAACGGCCGCCGGTCGATCTCGACGTCTTCAAACCCGGTGCGCCCGGCGGCCCGCGCCTGACGCGCCAACCTGTCCTGGGGCAGGAGCCCCACCCCGAGCGTCAGCGAGCGGGCCAGGATTCGCCCGCGGGCGTCGATCACCTCGACCGCGATCTGTCGCCCCGACGCCGGGCTCTCGAGCGCTCCCGGATCGGTCAGCACCGCCGGCGCGGACACCGCGAGCTGGGCGACCTCCTGCGCCCGTTGACGCAGGGCGCGGTCCAGCGAGCTGTGCAGCTGGTGGCTGACCAGGAGCACCGTGACCAGGCCGAACACCGCGAT
The DNA here is from genome assembly GCA_963838535.1 of uncultured Solirubrobacterales bacterium. Taxonomy (GTDB): domain Bacteria; phylum Actinomycetota; class Thermoleophilia; order Solirubrobacterales; family Solirubrobacteraceae; genus Palsa-465. The sequence continues at coordinate 135,194 of CAWIRN010000031.1, read as the reverse complement.
CGCGGCCAGGATCGAGCCCGCAACGACCGCAGCCAGGCGTACGCGCAGAGTCTGCGGCATCCGCAACACACCGCTCACCCCCCCGCAAAGCTGACGATAGCCAAATTTCCCGCGCCAAACCGTGCTATTACTAACCAAGCCAAAGCTCTTTCAGTACCAATCTAGACACGGAGGTTGTTTATGGTCGGGGAGCAGCACGGGGCGCAGTGGGCGGCTCGAACCCGTCTCCTGTTGGTCGAGGCTGACCCGCGGGCGACACCGATGATCGCCGAGCTGCTCGGAGGCGCCCGGGCGCAGCGGCTCGTGGTCGTCCCGGCTCAGCATCTTGACGACGTGGCCCAGGAACTGCTCGACAGCGGCGCCGGCTGCGTGCTGCTCGATCTCTCCGAGCGCGCGGGCGACGTGCTCGCGCCGCTCAAGCACCTCCGCGTCGCCGCTCCGGACGTCCCGATCATCGTTCTGTCCGACAATCCCGACGAGGAGTTCGGGCTCCTGGCGCTGCAGGCCGGCGCCCAGGACTACCTGATCAAGACCGAGCTCACCCCGGTGCTGCTGAGCCGCGCGATCAGCTATGCGATCGAGCGCAAGCGCTCCGACGTCGAGCTGGCCTACCAGGCCCTGCACGACCCGTTGACCGGGCTGCCGAACCGGGTGCTGTTTCTCGACCGCCTGGGCGTGGCGCTTCATCGTCTGCGCCGATCCAACGCGTCGCTGACGGTCATGTTCCTCGACGTGGACAAGTTCAAGCTGACCAACGACTCGCTCGGACATGCGGCGGGCGACCGTGTGTTGGTGGCCGTGGCGGAGCGGTTGCAGGAGCTGCTGCGCCCGGCCGACACCATGGCCCGCTTCGGCGGCGACGAGTTCACCTTCCTGTTCGAGGACCTGGAGAGCAAGCGACAGGCGGTGCGGATCGTCGAGCGACTCATTCGCACGGCCGGCCTGCCGATCCGGCTTGACGGCGGGGAGACGTCGATCGCGGTCAGCATCGGGATCGCCATGGCGACCGACCCGGCCACCGAGCCCGATGATCTGATCCATGACGCCGACACCGCCATGTACCGCGCGAAGGCCCAGGGAGGCTCGCGCTTCGAGTTGTTCGACGACGCGTAGGAGCCCGGTCGTCGCCCCCGCCGCGCGCGGGTCATGCGCGCAGTGCGAACCCGGACCCTCGCACCGTCCGGATCACCGGCGGCGAACCGAGCTTGCGACGCAGGCGGGTGACGTAGCGATCGACGACGTTCGCCTCGGCGGCCCCGTCCCAGATCTCCTCCAGCGCCCGCTCACGGGTGACCGTGCGACCCACTTCGCGCAGCAGCAGCTCGAGCAGCGCGGCCTCCCGGCCGGTCAGCTCGATCGGTGCCCCCGCCCGAGTCGCCACCCGCGCCTGGACGTCGAGGACCAGGTCCGCATAGGACAGCACCGGCTTGCGCTGCGCGCGCCGGCGCGTCAGCGCGTGCAGCCGCGCGATCAGCTCCGAGACGGCAAACGGCTTGACCAGGTAGTCGTCGGCGCCGGCCTGGAGTCCGGCGACGCGGTCCGGTACCGCGTCACGCGCAGTCAGCATGAGGATCGGCGTCGGCAGGCCCTTGCTGCGCAGCCTCCGGCAGACGGCGAGACCGTCGAGGTCGGGCATCGCCACGTCGAGCACGATCACATCGGGGGCCGACCGCTCGGCGGCGACCAGCGCGGCGCCGCCATCGGCCGCGACCGTCACCTCCCAACCCTCCGCGGACAGCGTGCGCTGCAGCATGCGCCGCAGCGGCGGATCATCGTCGACCACCAGCACGCGCTCGCGCGAACCGCCAGCGAGGACGTCCTCAGCCACCGGCGACGTCGCGGCGCACGAAGACCAGCAGGGCGGCACACAGCGCCGGCACGGCGTAGAGCGCGCACACCCAGGCGGCGCGGACGATCGGCGCCCAGTCGATCGGGGTGCGCAGCAGGCCCTGCCACGCGTTGAATTGCGTGCTCAGGAGGTAGGGCTGGGCTCCCGTGAGCCCGGGCAGGATCCCGAGCAGCTGCATCAGCAGGGAGAACATCAGCGTCCCGACGACGGCCGCGGCGCTGTTGCGCGTGACCGCGGAGAGCAGCAGCCCGATCGCCACGATCGCCGCGATCGGGATCAGGTAGACGAGCAGGCTGACGTACACGAGCTCGAGCGCCTTGGGCGCCGAGACGATCGTTCCGGACAGGCTCTGCAGCGAGTTGAACCCCGACTGGATGCTGCCGGCGATCACCGCGACCGTCCCGGCGAGCAGGATCGCGGTGCACCGCGTAGGTCGCCGTCGCGAGCGCCTTGCCGGCGAAGATCTGCCCCCGCTCGAGCGAGCGCGTGAAGATCGTCTTCAGGGTGCCGTTGTGGTCCTCTGAGGCGATGATGTCGCCGGCCACCAGCGCGGTGATGAGCGGGAACAGCCACACCGCCCCGAACAGCAGGATGACCAGGGGCACCGCCAGCCCGCTGCGGGTGAGGTAGGAGGAGAACGCGAAATCCCCGCCGTGCCGATCGTGCCGGAAGTGCACCGCGACGACGAACAGGATCGGGACCAGCACGGCCGCGCCGAGCCCCAGGTACGTGCGCTTCTGGTAGCGGAGCTTGGTCAGCTCCCAGCGATAGACGGTCGCCACGCCGGGCATCAGCGGGCGGACTCCACCGCCGGGGCGGGCTCGGCGGAGCGGGCTCCGGGCTCGCCTTCGGCACCCTCCGTAAAGGAGAAGAACAGGTCCTCGAGCGTGACCGTCTGAGGGGCCATCGCCTTGATCAGCGCGCCTGCCTCGACCAGCGCCTGAGACAGTAGGGTGACCGCTGCCTCGTCGGCGGTGAAGCAGATGCGTCCGTGCTCGACGCGGATGTCGGTCAATCCGGGTTGGGCGCGGCAGACCGCCAGTGCCCGCTCATCAGCCGTGGTCTCGAGTCGGTACGACGTGCCGGCGCCTCGCTTCAGCGCGGCGATCTCGCCCTCGTAGACGATTCGCCCGGAGCGGACGATCGCCACCCGATTGCAGATGTCCTCGACCTCGGTCAGCAGATGGCTGGAGAGCAACACGGTCATCCCCTCGTCGGCCAGACGGCGGATCAGCAGGCGCATGTCGCGCATCCCCGCCGGATCCAGGCCGGTCGCCGGCTCGTCGAGCAGCAGCAGCTTGGGGTTGCGCAACAGCGCGCCCGCGATCCCCAGCCGCTGGCGCATCCCGTGCGAGTAACCGCCGACGCGGTCGCCCGCTCGGTCGGTCAACTCCACGGTCGCGAGCGCCGGAGCGATCCGGTCGCGCGGCCCCGTCGCCGTCGTAGGCGGCGAGCAGCTCCAGGTTGCGGCGGGCGCTCAGGTACGGATAGAACGCCGGCGCCTCGACGAAGCCGGCGACGCCCTCCAGCGCGTGCACGCTCTCCATCGGGTCGCGCCCGAACAGCCGCACGGTCCCCTCGGTCGGGCGGATCAGGCCGAGCATCATCCGCAGCGAGGTCGTCTTACCCGCGCCGTTGGGCCCCAGGTAGCCGTACACGTCGCCGGTCTCGACGGTCAGATCGACCCCGGCGACGGCGGTGAGATCTCCGTAGCGCTTGACCAGCCCGCGGACCTCGATCGGCGGCGGACGCGGTGCCGGCGCGCCGGAAGCGTCCGGGGCGCCCGTGCTCATAGCGCCCGCGCCGCGGCGTCAGCCGCTGCGGGCGGGACCGAGCCGACGACCGTGTACGCCACACCGTTGCGCGTGAAGCGCACCATCGTCCCGAGCGTCGTGTCGAGCTCCTGGCCGGTCGCGCCGTTGATCGACACGGTGGGCAGGCTGAGTCCGTTGGCGCTCTGACTCTGGGTCGCGCTCGCCGAGTTCGGTGTCTGCTCGATCACCGCGATACCACCGAGGTTCTGTCCGTAGGCCACCAGGGCGGCCGGCCTGCCGCCCCAATTGAGCAGCGTGACGCTGCGCCGCGGCAGGCCGACGAGCGTCCGGGGGGCCACCAGGGTGAAGGGCAGATGACGCGAGACCGCTTTCGCGCCGGTGACCTCAGCCGGATGCCGGCGAGCTCCCGACTTCGACCCGTGCGCGACCGCCGCGCCGGCGGTGTGGTTCGCCGGGGTCGAGATCTTGACCACCTTCGCGCCGGCCGGTGGGGAGATGGCGAACACAGATGCCGGAACCGTGCCGTAGGAGATGTCGGTGGCCTTCAGCTGCAGTACCGGTGAGCTGTCGTTCGTCGCGTACACGGCGATCCGCAACGGCACCCCGCGGGCAGCGTCCCACGCCACCTCCGCCGCGCCCAGCAGCCCCCCGTCGTGCTTGGGCGAGACGCGGACGGTGTACGCGGCGTGGCCGGCCACGTCGCTCGGGATCGCGCCGGATAGGTCGACGTGCGCCAGCAGCCGGTTCAGTCCGGACTGGATCTGCGCGACGGTCGGCACCTTGTCCTGACCGTGGGCCGGCTTGGCCTGGTGCTTGGCCGCGGCACTCTGCGCGGGCAGCGTCCCCTCATACACGGTGTGCGCGGACGGATCGGAAATCCAGAACGAGCCGCGGTTGACGACCACCTGGGCATCGCCGTTGTCGGATTGGAGCTCGAGCCGCAGGCGATGGTCGCTCGACAGCCACAGGCGACCGGTCGCGCCGGTCAGGATCGGGTCCGAACCCTGCAGGTCGGAGGCGTCGATCAGGTGGTTGGTGAAGCTGATGCGGGCGGTGATCCCGGGCACGGCGGGCGCGGCGACCGCCGTGTGCAGCGCCTTCGCCAGCGAGGTACGCGCAGGGACCGGGCCGGGCCCGGCTGCCGCCACCGCGATCGCCGTCCCGGCCGCGATGGCGACCAGCAGACCGGCGAGCGTGGCCAGCAGACGGCGACTTGAGGCTGTGCGCAGGAACTTCATGAGAACTCCGCCTTTCTTGGGTCCGAACCACGATAGGCGAGAAGCTTGAAATTACTCTGACAGATGCGTCACGGGGTCCCCGACAGCGACTGAGGCGCGGGCTGCCCCCGGGGGGGCGGATCGTCGGCCACCAGCTGGGACACGGTGACCAGGTGAAAACCGCGCTGGCGCAGGCGCGTGATGATCCGGGGCAGCGCGGCGACGGTCTGACTGCGGTCGCCGCCGCCGTCGTGCATCAGGATGATCGCGCCCGGGGCGGCGCCGCTCAGCGCGGTGAAGATGATCTTGGCGCGGCCGGGCCTGGTGTAGTCGCTGGTATCCACGCTCCACAGCACCATCAGCAGCCGCTGCGCGTGCAGGAGCGACAGGGTCTCGGGGTTGAACGACCCGTACGGGGGTCGGAACAGGACCGGAGCGGGCGCGCCGGCGGCGCGGATCGCGCGGGCCGCGTCGGTGATCTGGTCCTGCTGCCCGGCCGGCGAGAGCTCCGTGAGGTAGGCGTGGGTCTCGGTGTGGTCGCCGACCTCGAACCCGCCCCGTGCCTCCTCGGCGACCAGCTGCGGATGGGCGCGCGCCCATTCCCCGACCACGAAGAATGTCGCCGGCGTGCGGGTGCGTTCGAGGATCTTCAGGATCGAGCCCGTGTACGGACCCGGCCCGTCGTCGAAGGTCAACGCCACGTCACGACGGCGGGTGCCGGCCACCCGGACGTAGGACGTGTAGCGCAGGACCCGGTCGACCGGCCGCTGAAAGTTGACCGCGTGGTGTCGGACGGCGCGCGTGAGGCGTTGGGGGGCGGCGACGGGAGGGGGTCGCGCCGCCACGGCCTTCTGGCCGCCACTCCCGGCGCCGCGCAGGATCAGGAACACCCCGCCCAGCACGAGCACCAGCGCCGCGAGCACGGCCACCCGCCGACGCCGGCGGTGGCGCCTGCGGACGGCGCGCCGCGCGGTCAGCTGACCGGCCGAGAGCGGGGGCTCCGAGTGGCGAACAGCGCCCGCACGCTTGGTGTCACTCATCCATCGGTTGATTCTGGCACCGCCCCCCTAGTCCTTCACCGGATCGGCCCCGGGGCGACCATGCCGGTGTGGCAGCATCGCACGTGCCATGACCGCCACCCTCCCCCCTGGCCCCCACCTCCCGCGACTGGTCCAGACGGCCGGCTTCATGCTCGCCGGGCCCCGCTTCATGGAGGCCTGCCGGCGCCGTTACGGCAACGCGGTCACGTTCGGGACGCTGTTCGACCAACGGTTCGTGATGCTCTTCGACCCCGACCTGGTCAAGGAGCTGTTCCGCGGGTCCGGCGATCAACTGCACGCCGGGGAGGCCAACGCGCTGCTCGGGGTGGTGGTCGGCGAGCGGTCGGTCCTGTTGCTCGACGGAGCCGAGCATCTGCGCCATCGCCGGCTGATGCTGCCGCCCTTCCACGGCCAGCAGATGCTCGGGTACGCCCAGACGATCCGCGAGTCAACCGACCTGGAGATCGACTCCTGGCCGGTATTGACTCCCTTCCCGCTGTTGGGAAGCATGCAGTCGCTGACCCTGCGGGTGATCGTGCGGGCCGTGTTCGGCTACGAGCCCGGCGCCGCCGAGGAGGAGCTGCGGCGACGGCTGCAGGCGATGGTTGAGCGCCTCGCGCGCCCGCGGCGCCTGTTGATGCTGGCCACCGTCCTGCGCGGCCGGGGAAATCCGGAGGCGGCTCTCAAGTTCGAGGCGCGCAAGCAGGCCGTGGACGAGCTCCTCTACCCCGAGATCGCCCGTCGGCGTGAGCAGCCCGACCTCGCCGAGCGCACCGATGTGTTCTCGGCGCTGCTGCTGGCCCGGGACGAGCACGGCGAGCGGCTGACCGACCGCGAGGTCCGCGACGAGCTGGTCACGCTGCTGCTGGCCGGCCACGAGACGACCGCCACCGGCCTGGCCTGGACCTTCGACCTGCTGCTCCATGCCCCCCGCGTTCTGTCTGAAGCACGACAGGCCGATGATGAATACCTCGATGCGGTGGTCAAGGAAGCCCTGCGCATGCGTCCCGTGATCCCGGGAGTCGGGCGGGTCGTGCGGGGCGAGCCGTTTCGCCTGAACGGATACGAGATTCCCCCCGGCGTCGAGATCAATCCCTCGATCCGGGTCATCCACCGCCGCTCCGACATCTACCCGGATCCGGAGACGTTTCGACCCGAGCGCTTTATCGGCGACGGAGCGCCGGACACCTACACCTGGCTGCCGTTCGGCGGCGGCACACGGCGCTGCCTGGGCGCCAGCTTCGCGCTGATGGAGATGCGGGTCGTCCTGCGCCGCGTGCTGGAGCGCACCGCACTGAAGCCCGCCGGACGGCGGCGCTCGAAGGTCCAGTTCCGGGCCATCACACTCGCCCCCAAGGATGGGGCGCGCGTCATCCAGGAGCGAGCCCCGCGACCGGCGTCCGCCTGAATTGACAGATTTCGCGCATGCTCCTCTACAACGCCCCGGTGTCCGGCAACTGTTACAAGGTCAGGCTGCTGCTCGCGCAGCTCGGGATCGGATATGAGCGGCGGGAGGTCGACGTGTTCGATCGGTCGGACCGGCCGGCGTTGCTGGGAGGCTTGAATCCGGCCCTCCGCGTCCCGACCCTGGTGCTCGACGACGGCCGCAGCCTGGCGGAGTCCAACGCAATCCTGTTCTACTTCGGCGAGGGGACCGAGTACGTGCCGCAGGACCGATACGAGCGGGCCCAGGTGCTCCAGTGGCTGTTCTTCGAGCAGTACAGCCATGAGCCGTATATCGCGGTCGCGCGGTTCTGGGAGCTGGCCGGAATCCATGCGAGCGATGCTGAGCTCGAGGCCAAGCAGAAGGGAGCTCTCGCGGCGCTCACGGCGATGGACGAGCACCTCTCGGGTCGAGAGTTTCTGGTCGGCGAGCGGTACACGATCGCCGACATCGCCCTGTTCGCCTACACGCACGTGGCGCCCGAGGGTGGCTTCTCGCTCGAGCCCTACCCGGCGATCAGCTCGTGGCTGATCCGGGTCGCGGCCCAGCCAGGCCACATCGGCATCGCGGATTGAACTAGGTCTACGCGAACCTTGGCGTTTGAGTTCGACCCCTCGGAACCAAAACGCCAAAGTTGGACAGCCGACGCCGGATACCGACCGCATCACGTGAACCTCGGGGTTTCGCGGACGGTCGCACCGGGCGTGCGCGGGGTGGCGACCACTATGCTGGCCGCGATGCGCGACGCTCTGATCTGCGAGCCGCTTCGCACGCCGGTCGGGCGGTTCGGCGGGATGTTCCGCGACGTGTCGGTGACCGAACTGGCCACGACGGTGATCAAGGCGCTCGTCGAGCGCACGGAACTCCCGGTCGGCAGCATTGACGACGTGCTGCTCGGGCAGGGCTATCCGAACGGCGAGGCGCCGGCGCTCGGCCGGGTGGCCGCACTGGATGCCGGCCTGCCGGTCGACGTGCCGGGCCTCCAGATCGACCGGCGCTGCGGTGCGGGACTACAGGCGGTGATCGAGGCGAGCATGCAGATCCAGACCGGTGCCGCCGACCTGGTCCTGGCCGGGGGCGCGGAGAGTATGAGTCAGACCGAGCTGTATTCGACCACCCTGCGATGGGGCGCTCGATCCGGCGGCGCGATGCTGGAGGACCGGCTGGGCCGCGGCCGCGTGACGGCGGGCGGCGCGAACTATCCCGTTCCCGGCGGGATGGTCGAGACGGCCGAGAATCTCCGCCGCGAGTACGGCATCCCCCGCACCGAGCAGGACGAGCTCGCCTTGCGCTCCCATCAACGCGCGGTCGACGCGCACGAGCGGGGAGCCTTCGCCGAGGAGATCGTTGCGGTTCCGGTCACGAACCGCAAGACCGGCACGCGGCTGATCGACCGCGACGAGCACCCACGGGCGGACACGACACTCGAGAGCCTCGCGGCGCTCAAGCCGATCATGGCCAAGGACGATCCCGAGGCGACGGTGACGGCGGGTAACGCGAGCGGGCAGAACGACGGCGCCGCGATCTGCATCGTCACGCACGCCGAGCGCGCGGCCGAGCTGGGACTGACCCCGTTCGCACGGCTGGTGGGCTGGGCGGTGGCCGGGGTGCCGCCGCGCACGATGGGGATCGGGCCGGTTCCCTCCACCCGGCGGGCGCTCGGGCGCGCCGGGCTGACACTCGACCAGATGGACCTGATCGAGCTCAACGAGGCGTTCGCCGCCCAGGTTCTGGCGGTGTTGCGCGAATGGAACCTGCCCGACGGGCTCGAGCGGCTGAACGTCAACGGCTCGGGGATTTCGCTCGGCCATCCGATCGGCGCCACCGGCGGCCGGATCCTGGCCACGCTGCTGCACGAACTGCGTCGCCGCGGGGGCCGCTACGGCCTCGAGACCATGTGCATCGGCGGCGGCCAGGGGCTGGCGGCGGTGTTCGAGAACGTGCAGGCGGCCTGACGACGCCGGTCGGAGTGAGCGCCGACGAGACCATCCTGCGCGAGGTCGTCGTCGCGCTGGCGCCGCTGGAGCGCCGAGCCGGGTCGCCAGGCGAGGAGCAGGCCGCTCACTGGATCGCGGAGCGTCTGCAGAGCGCCCAGTGCGAGACCGAGATCGACGAAGCACAGTTCCGCGACGGGTACGCCCGGGTGATCGGCACGCTGGCCCGGATCAGCGCGCTGGCCGGGCTGACGGCGCTGTGTGAGTCGCGGACGGAGAAGCTGGCCGCGGCCACGGCCGTCACGGCGGCGGCGGCGATCGCGGACGATGTCTCCAACGGGCCGCGCTGGTTTCGGCGGGCCATCACCCGGCCGCAGACCACCTGGAACGTGATCGGACGCTGTGGCGAGGCATCGGCCGAGCGGACGCTCGTCCTGCTCGCCCACCACGACGCCGCCCCGACCGGGATGATCTTCGACCAGCGTGCGCAGGCCTGGCTGGGCGAGCGGTTCCCGGGCATCATCGAGCGGATCGACACCTCGCTGCCGTTGTGGTGGGCGATGCTGACCGGCCCCGGGCTCGTGGCGCTCGGGGCGGCTGGGCGCCGGCGCGGGATGATCGGCGCCGGCGCGGCCGCGTCGCTGGTCGGCGCGGCCGTGTTCGCCGACGTGGCCCGCAGCCCGGTCGTACCGGGGGCCAACGACAACCTGACCGCGGTGGCGGCCCTGGTCGCCTTCGCCGAGCGCGTGCGCCGGGCGCCGATCGACGGGCTGCGCGTGCTGCTGGTCTCCTGCGGGGCCGAGGAGGTGCTGCAGGGCGGGATCCACGGGTTTGCGCAGCGGCACTTCCCGACGCTTGACCGCGACCGCACCTGGTTTCTCAACCTCGAGACGCTCGGTTCGCCGAAGCTGATCATGCTCGAGGGGGAGGGCCCGCTGGTGATGGAGGACTACCACGACCGCGGCTTTCGCGATCTGGTGGCGCGGGTGGCCGATCGCGCCGACATTCCGCTCCGGCGCGGGATGCGGTCACGCACCTCGACCGATGCGGTGATCCCCAGCCGCGCCGGGTATCCGATCGCCACGCTCACCTCGATGAACCGCTACAAGGCCCTCTCCAATTACCACCTGCCGAGTGACACACCCGATAACGTCGACTACGCGACGGTCCGGCAGGCGCTGACCGTCACCGAGGCGGTCGCGCGCGAACTCGCGACGAATCCCTGGATCGGACGCTGATGGCACTCGCCACCGAACTCGAATTACCGATGCTCGACCACACCGACGCGACGCTGCGCGGCGCCCGCTATCGGACCGCGATGGCGGGCATCTCAGGCTACGACGGTTGGTTGGCGGCGGGCCCGTTCGGCTTCATCGTGCTCGACCGCGAGGCGGCCGAGTTCTTCCTGCGCACCAAGGACGCCGTCTTCCCTGGGCTGATGATCGCGGACATATTCGGGATCGCCGACGGGCCGCTGCACGAGGAGATTGTCAAGAACATCATCAACGTCAACGGCGACGATCACCGCCGGCTGCGCAACCTCGTCAATCCGGCGCTGGGCCCGCGCGCGGTCGACCGCTACCGCCCGGCCATGCGTGGCTTCCTGGCCCAGTTGCTCGCCGAGGTGTCGCCCGACGGGCGCTGCGAGTTCATCGCGACAGTCGCCAAGCCGTATCCGTCACTGGTGATCGCCGAGCTGATGGGGGCGCCACTGGAGGATGCGCCTCGGCTGCACCACTGGTCGAACTGGATCCAGCGCCAATTCGACGCGGTCAGCCTGATCGACGAACGGGAACGGATCGAAGCCGCGGTGGCCGGGTTCTACGTGTACGCCGACGACCTGATCGAGCGTCGGCGGCGCTCGCCCGGCTCCGACCTGATCACCGATCTGATCGCGGCCGAGCAGGAGGGCGACCGGCTCAGTCACGACGAGCTGCGCAACCTGGTGCTCAACATCCTCGTCGGGGGCGTCGACACGAGCCAGAGTCAGCTCGCTCACGCCGTTCGCCTGCTGGCCGAGCATCCCGACCAGTGGGAGCGACTCCGATCCGACCCGGACCGGTTCGCGCTCGCAGCGGTCGACGAGGCGCTGCGCTACGAGCCGATCACGCCGTTCACCGCCCGGGTCACCGTGGCCGAGGTCGAGCACCGCGGCGTGAGGTTCCCCACCGGCTCGATCGTGCTCGTCTCCGCCTGGCACGCGAACCGGCGCTCGCTGGACCGAGACTCGTTTGACATCGCAGCGCCGCCCGGCGACCGGCGACTGCTCACCTTCGGCGCCGGGATCCACTACTGCGTCGGCGCCAACCTCGCCCGCGCGGAGATGCAGGAGGGACTCGCGTTCCTGGGCCGGCACGTCCGCTCGATCGCGATCGCCGGCGAACCCGACTTCGGCACGCCGTCGGGCATCTACGGCCTCGAGTCACTTCCGCTGGCGCTCGAACTCGACGCGTGAGCTGCCGCGCCGCGGTTCAGCGGCGACGCCACCGCGCCGCGGGGCTGCCGCGACTTCGCCGGACCTCGGTGCAACGGCGACTTCCCCGGGGCGGACCATGGTCCAACGGGCTCAGTCGCTACGCGGCCGTCCACAGCGCGTCATCGCCGAGCGGCCGGCGGACGGCCTGGCCGGACGCCGCGAGCTCGAGCAGCGCTGCTTCGGCGGCGCCCCGGTCGGGCGCGTCGTTCCCCCGGGTGAGCAGCGCGGCGACCTCCTGGGTCGTCAGGCCATCCGCGAATCGGGCCAGCAATGGCGCCGGCGTCTCGGGCGGCGGTTCACGGCGGAGCGTCGGATCGAGGTTGACGACCAGCACGTCATAGGCCTCCACGGGCTGGAACCCGCCGGCCACCAGTTGCCGGCCATCTGATTCGAAGACCACCGAAGGCGCCGTGAACCGGACCGGACCGTCGGTGGTGGCGGTCTTCCCCTGTAGCTCGGCCGGCGAGCCGGCCGCCGTACGCGTCTCGGCGCGGTCTCGCTCGTAGGCCGCGGTCACCTCCGGCGAGTCGAGCCGCGAGATGATCGCCGCGCCGTCGATCCCGGACACCCCGTCGAGCACGTCGCCCAGCTGGGCGTCGTCGTCGAGCACCAGCGGCGTGGTGAAGTTGGCGAGCTGAAGCGCGCGGAAGACAGCCCATTCGCTGCCCGGATGCGCCAGGCTGGCCGCGGCGACGGCTCGGCAGGCGCGCGCGGTCGCGCTCAGGCGGGGCTTGGGCGACGGCGAGAACGGCATCCCGTAGCGGCGGAAGAAGAGCTGGCCCAGCGCGCCGCGCAGCGGGGTATAGCCGCGAGCGGCGTATTGGGAGGCCTCTTCCGTCAAGCCGATGACCACCAGCCGCCAGGCGATCTGGTCGCCGTAGCGCCACTCGATCACTCGCAGCGCCGGGCTCTCGGAATAGGCCCAGGGACACGCGGGATCGCTGTACAGAGTCGCGGAGATCATACGGTTGACGCCTCAAGTATATCCATTGGGCGTGGCCGGCATACGGCCGGCGCTCGAACCGCTCAGGAGCGCTGAAGCTCCTGCAGCCGGTCGAGCAGCGCGACCTGCGCGGGGATCATCTTCTCGCGGGCCACGGTGAGCCCGAACCACTCCGCTCGATCCACCTCCGGGAACTCCTGCGTCACGCCCGACCGGGGCGGCCACTCCAGCGTGAACGTGTTGCTCCGCACGCGACTCACGTCCACGTCGCCGGCCAGCGCCCAGGCGCGGACCCGCTTGCCCGACTTCTGTCGGACCTCGCCCAGATCCTCGATCGGCCCCTCGGGCGCAGCCACGCCCAGCTCCTCGGCGAACTCTCTGCGCGCGGCGGCGAGCGGAGCCTCGTCGGGCCCGTACTCTCCCTTGGGGATCGACCACGCACCGAGATCGCGACGCGCCCAGAACGGGCCGCCGGGGTGCACGAGCAGCACCTCGAGCCCGCCGCCCGTCGCCTCGCGGTACAGCACGATCCCGGCAGTGGTTCGGGTGGGCACAGGTTCCGGCTAGGCCGACTCGAGCGAGGCCACCCAGTCGGCGACGGTCAACACCTGCGCCTGGCGGGGGAACACCTTCTCGGTCAGGACCCGGTGCACCTCCTCGTCGGTGTCGGCGCAGCCGTCGGCGAGCACGGTCAGCCTGAAGTCGAGGTCTGACGCCTGCCGGAGAGTCGACAGCACGACGCCACTGGTGGCGATCCCGGTCAACACGAGCGCGTCGATCTCGCCGGCGCGCAGCACGACATCCAGATCGCTGCCGGCGAACGCGCTCACCCTCCGCTTGGTCACCGTCACCTCGCCGGGCTGGGGCGCGACTGCCTGGTGGATCTCGCTCGCGGGACCCTCGAGGAAGCTGCCGGCCTGGGTGAGCCGCTCGAACATCGGATTGCGCGGGCTCAGTTCCGGATGGCCCACCCGGAACCCGATCTTGACGTAGATCACCCGGACGCCGGCGGTGCGGGCCGCCGCGGCCGCGCCGGCGATCCGACTCAGCAGTGCCGGGTCACCAATGCGCTCGACGATCCCGAGCTGCAGGTCCATGACGAGCAGCGCCGTCCGCTGTGGATCCATCCCGTCATCGTAATGAGAGCGCGTAGCCCTGGTAGACGATCACGGGCCCCCACTGGTTGGTTTCACGCTCCCATTCCACGGTGAACCCGGCCCGGAGATAGAGCCGCGCCGCCACCGTCAGGGCACTGAACGTCTCAAGCTCCAGCCTGCGCAGGCCCGCAGTGCGCGCCCGGCTCAGGAGCTCGGCCAGCAGCCGGTGCCCGAGCCCGCGACCCCGCGCCGCCGGCGCCAGCACGAACCAGCGCACCCGCCCCACCCCGTCCCCGTCCCCGTCCGTGGTCAAGGCCAGCGACCCTGCGAGCTGCCCGCCGCGGTCGACGAGCCACACGCCGCCAGCCGTGTCCGGCCAGCCACCCGCCCGGGCCGCCTCGATCGACCACGCCACCGAGCCGGCGAACCGCGCGTCGAACCCGAACTCGGTCGAGTACACGCGGTCGTGGAGCGCGACGATCGCGTCGCCGTCCCGGTCCGCGAACTCGGTGCGAACGACCAGGTCGTCAGATGGCTGGGGACTCACCACTCGACTTTACGTTCTCAAAAGCGAGGGGCGTCAGGCTCTCCGCACGCTGCGACGGTTGTCGATACTCGGTAATCGTCACAGGACCGCAAGACACCTGGGGAACATCCCAACGGAGGGGCCGTTTCCGCGTTTGGGTCGTCGGCGCGAAACGGCTGAGGGAGAACCGGCCGAACCGGTTTCCGCTCGGCGCCTTGGGGACGCTCGTCTGGCCGCGCCGATCCCGGCGTTGAGCGTCCCGGCGACGTAGCGGGCGGCCCGCGTCGCTACCCTCGGACAACGTTGGATTGTCAGAGGACTGTCAGGGAAGCACTGTTCAATTGGCGTCGCGACCGCACCCGTGACGCCCATCCACGCCTGAGGCTTAGGAAAATCAGTTGAGAAATCTCGCTAGATGGTGCTTCACGCACCGACGCATTGTGCTGCTCGTGTGGGTGGCGTCGCTGATCGGCCTGACCGTGATCCACTCGGCCGCCGGCAGCGCGTACAGCGACAACTTCGACCTCTCGGGCACGCAGAGCTTCGACGCCATCCACCTGCTGCAGCGCGCCGCGCCGAAGGCCTCCGGCGACACCGACCAGATCGTGATCGCCACCGACAAGGGTCGCATCACCGATCCGGCCGTGCGGACGCAGGTGGAGGCCATGCTCGCCAAGGTGGCCCGTCTACCCCACGTCTCCGAGGTCGCCTCGCCGTATGGGCCCGCGGGTGCCGCCCAGATCTCGAAGTCGGGCGAGATCGGGTTCGCCAACGTCACCTTCGACGAGCAGTCGAGCAAGATCCTCGCCCCGGCCGCCAAGCGATTCGTCAATACCGCCCGTGCGGGATCGGGCAATGGCGTCGAGGTGGAGGTCGAGGGACAGATCGCCGAGGGCGCCGCGCAGAACGGCGCCGGAGGTCTCGGGCTCGGAGCGCTCGCCGCCGGGGTGGTGCTGTTCCTGGTGTTCGGGTCGCTGCTGGCGATGGCGTTGCCGCTGATCACCGCCGCCCTGTCGCTGGGCACCGGGATCGCGGTGATCGGATTGCTCTCGCACGTGATCTCGATGGCCTCGTTCAGCTCCGAGCTGTCGCTGTTGATCGGACTCGGGGTCGGCGTCGACTACGCGCTGTTCATCCTCACCCGCTACCGGCAGGGGCTGTTGCGGGGCCTGTCCGGTGAGCAGGCGGTGATCGAGTCCGTCGACACCTCGGGCCGGGCGGTCCTGTTCGCCGGCATGATCGTGTGCATCGCGATGCTGGGGATGTTCGCGCTCGGCGTCAGCTTCCTATACGGCGTGGCGATCGCCGCCTCGATCGCGGTCGCGTTCACGGTTGTCGCGGCGCTGACGCTGCTGCCGGCGTTGCTGGGCTTCTTCGGGCCGCGCGTGCTGCGCCGCCGCGAGCGCCGCGCGCTGCGTGAGGGCAAGCTGAGCACCAGCGACGAGTCGCCTGCCTGGGCGCGCTGGGCGGGGTGGATCGAGCGGCGTCCGGCGGCGTTCGCCGTCGTGTCCGCGGCGATCATGCTGCTGCTCGCGATCCCGTTCCTGTCCATGCGGCTCGGCTCATCGGACTCAGGCTCAGACCCGTCCGGGTCGACCACCCGCAAGGCCTATGACCTGCTGGCCAAGGGCTTTGGCCCCGGCTACAACGGGCCCCTGCAGCTCGTGGCCTCGGTCACTACGCCGGCCCAGCAAGCCGCGTTCACACGCGTACAGCAGGCCGTGGCCTCGACCCCGGGTGTGGTCGGGCGCGACCCAGCCCAGATTCCTGCCCAGCCCCGGGGCCGGCCAACCCGGCGTGGCGCTGGCGAACGTGTATCCCAAGGGCTCGCCGCAGGATGAGTCGACCTCCAACCTGCTGCACAAGGTGCGCGACCAGGTAATTCCCGCCGCCGCCCGCGGGACGGGACTGAACGTGCTGGTCGGCGGCCAGACGGCGATCTTCGACGACTTCAGCACCGTGCTGTCACGCAAGCTGCCGCTGTTCTTCGGCGTCGTCGTGCTGCTCAGCTTCCTGCTGCTGATGCTCGTCTTCCGCAGTCTGGTGATCCCGGCGATCGCCGCCCTGATGAACATCCTCTCCGCGGCCGCCGCGTTCGGGGTGATCACCGCGATCTTCCAGGACGGCATCGGCGCGTCGCTGCTCGGCATCGACAAGACGGGGCCGATCGAGGCGTTCGTCCCGGTGCTGATGTTCGCGATTCTGTTCGGCCTGTCGATGGACTACGAGGTCTTTCTGGTCACGCCGCATCTACGAGGAGTGGCACCGCCGCGGCGACAACCGAGAAGCGGTGACGCATGGGCTGGCGGCCACCGGTCGCACAATCACCGCGGCCGCGGCGATCATGGTGCTCGTGTTCGGCGCGTTCATCCTCGGCGGCGAGCGGATCATCGAGCTGTTCGGTGTCGGCCTGGCCACCGCGGTGCTGCTCGACGCGCTGATCGTGCGTTCGGCGCTCGTGCCGTCCCTGATGCTGATCCTGGGCAACGCCAACTGGTGGCTCCCGGCGGGGCTGGAACGCGTGCTGCCCCATCTGCGGGTCGAGGGCTCCGCGGCCAGCGATGGCATCGGCCCGGCGCCCCATTCGCCGGGCGGTGACGGCATTCCCCCGGGCAACGGATCCGCTCCGGGCGTGGTGCCGCCCCAACGGCCGCCGGCCCACCCTGCCATCGTCGCCGAGCCGGGAAGCTCGTCCTCGGCAGAAGACTGAGCGCCGGCCCGCCGCCGAGCCGGCCCGGGCCGGCCGGAGACCCGACGACCCCGCCGTTCCGCGCCAGGGCGCCACGGACCAGCCGCCCGCAGCGCCCGCGGGTTCCGTGCGGCTACATCCCGACCACGTCGTTGCAGATCCGCCGGCCACGAACCGAATCGGCGCAGCGCCCGCCAACCCGAGGGATCTCCGAACCTTGGCGTTTGGCGTCCGAGGGGTGGACCCCAAACGCCGAAGTTCGCGTGATGCGGCCGGCCGCCACACATCCTCAGACCGACGACTCAACCGTGACCCTCCACCGGGAGGGCGGGGCTAGCGCTCGACCGGCTCGGTGATGTCGCGGGCCACGAGCGCGGCGTACATGCCGCCGCGCTCGATGAGCTCCTCGTGCGTGCCGCGTTCGACGATCGCGCCCTGGTCGAGGACCACGATCTGATCGGCATCGCGCACGGTCGAGAGGCGGTGGGCGATCGTGATCGTGGTGCGCCCTTCCGAGAGCCGCTCGAGGGCGGCCTGGACGGCGTATTCGGTCTGTGTGTCGAGCGAGCTGGTCGCCTCGTCGAAGATCAAGACGGGCGGGTTGCGCAGCACCGTGCGCGCGATCGCCATCCGCTGCTTCTCCCCACCTGAGAAGCGGTACCCCCGTTCACCGACGACCGTGTCGTAGCCGTCGGGCAGCGAGTCGATCAGATCGTGGATCCGCGCCGTCCGCGCCGCGTCCTCGATCTCGGCATCGGTGGCCTCCGGGCGCGCGAAGCGCAGGTTCTCGCGCACGGTGGCGTGGAACAGGTAGGTCTCCTGCGAGACCACCCCGACGGTGGCCGCCAGCGAGGCCAGCGACGCGTCGCGGACGTCGACGCCGTCGATCGTCACGTGCCCCTGCTCGGGCTCGTAGAGCCGCGCGACCAGGTACCCCAGCGTCGTCTTGCCGGCGCCGGTCTCCCCGACGACGGCGGTCCGGGTGCCGGCGGGGACGACCAGGTTGATCTTGCGCAGCGTCCACTTATCGTCGTCCGCCTGGCTATAGCGGAACGACACGTCCTCGAACCTGACCTCGCCCAGCACCTCGTCGGGTCGCAGTTGGACCGCGTCGGGCGCCTCGACGATGTCGACCGGGAGGTCGAGGTACTCGAAGATCCGGTCGAACAGGGCCAGCGACGCCTCGACGTCGGCGCCGACCCCGAGCAGGCTCTGGATCGGGAACAGCAGCCTCACCTGGAGTGTGGTGAACGCCACCACGGTTCCGATCGAGATCGTATGACCAAGCCAGCTCTGACCCGCCAGCCAGTAGACGATCGCCGGCTGGATGGCAAAGGTCATCTGGATGGTCGACATGACCCAGCGGCCCGCCATGCGCGAGCGGACCTCGAGGTCGGCGATGCCCTTGGACTCGCCGGTGAACCGGTCGGCGAGATCACTGCCGCGACCCATCGTCTTGCCGAGCATGATCCCCGACACCGACAGCGATTCGGCGACCAGCGCGGACATATCGGCGAGCCGCCGCTGCTGCTCCATGGTGATCTTCCGCCGCACCTTGCCGACCCGGCGCGTCAGATAGACGAACAGCGGCACGAACACGAGCGAGAGGATCGCCAGGCGCCAGTCGAGCAGGCACATCGCGATCACCGAGGCGATGACCGTGGTGGCGTTCTGGGCGATCGACGTCGCGGTCGTCGTGACCACACTGTCGATGCCCCCGATGTCGTTGGCGATCCGCGACTGGACCTCGCCCGTCCGCGTGCGCGTGAAGAAGGCCAGCGACATCCGCTGCAGGTGCTCGTAGACAGCCGCGCGCAGGTCGTGCATGACCCGCTGGCCGATCACATTGGAGATGTAGGTCTGCCACACGCTGAGCGCAGCGTTGACGATCGCGATCGCGATCATGGCCAGGACGAGCCAGGTCAGGAGCGTCTCGTCATGCTCGAAGATCCCCAGGTCGAGCACGTCGCGCAGCAGGAATGGCTGCAGCATGGCCAGGCCCGAGGAGAACACGATCAACACGAGCACGGCCGTCAGGCGCCAGCGATACGGCGTGAACAGCTTCAGGATCCGGTGGCGATCGCGCTCGCGGGTGGGGTCCATCAACGCCGGCGGCTTACGCCCCCCGCCCCGCAGGGAGCGCATCGCACCGGGGGCCGAACCCCCATGGGCGGCACTGAATCCTCTGCCTGAACCGGAACTCATCTACATCCATGTTATTTACCCCCGGATAACCCGCTCGGGGGTTACCTCCGGATAACCCACTCGAGGGCGACTGGCGGTGAGCGATACTGGGCGGAGTGTCGGGAGCCGACCTCGGACTTGCCCTATCGGTGTTTCTCGCCTGCGCAGTGGAGGCGGTCGAGGCGCTGACGATCGTGCTGGCGGTCGGTGCGACGCGGAGCTGGTCCTCCGCCCTCTACGGCGTGGGCGCGGCGGTGGCCGTGCTCGCGGCCATCGTCGCCGCCCTGGGCCCGGCGCTCACCGCACTGCCGATCAGCTCGCTGCGCCTCGTCGTCGGCGGACTGCTGCTCGTGTTCGGCCTGCAGTGGCTGCGCAAGGCGGTGCTGCGCGCGGCGGGACTCAAGGCCCTTCACGATGAAGCCGAGACATTCGCGGCCGAGGCTGCCGCCGCGCGCTCAGCGGGCGCCGGTGCTCGGCCGGGCATCGACGGCTACTCGTTTGCCATCGCCTTCAAGGGCGTGCTGCTGGAGGGTCTCGAGGTGGCCTTCATCGTGCTCACCTTCGGCGCCAATCAGCAGCGGGTGGGACTCGCGGCGGCCGCCGCCGCGGCGGCCATCGCCGTCGTCGTCATTGCGGGCATCGCCGCGCGAGCGCCCCTGGCGCGCGTGCCGGAGAACACGCTGAAGTTCGCCGTCGGCGTGATGCTGACCTCGTTCGGGATGTTCTGGGGCGCCGAGGGGGCCGGCGCGTCGTGGCCCGGTGGAGATGCCGCGCTGCTGGCGATCATCCCCGGGGTGGTGCTGGCGTCGGTCGCGATGGTGCGCTGGCTGCGCCGCGCTCCGGGCCGCCGCGAGCCCCCAGGGCGAGGCGGCATGAACTCGCTCGTCAAGGCGGCGCTGGCCGTATGGGACTTCGTGGTGGGCGACGACTGGATCACGGCCGTCGGCGTCGTCGCCGCGCTGGGCCTCACGGCGCTGATTGCGGGGGCGGGGGGCGCGGCCTGGTGGGTCATGCCCGCCGCGGTCATCGCCCTGCTGGCGCTGTCGGTGGGGCGGGCGGCGCGTTAGCGGTCTCCGGGCGCCGGTGCGACGGCGACCACTTGGCCACCGGCCAGGTAGTCTGGACGCGATGAGCGATGACTGGCGACTGAGGGTCCATCTGCACGACGAGCGGGCCGCGCGCGAGCTGACCGAGCGCCTCCAGGCCCCTGAGCTCGAGCACGATCTCGAGCAATCGTTCCATGACCGCGTGGCCGTCTCGCTCGACGGATCGGAGGTGTTCTGTTACACCGGCACCCGAGCTCAGGCCGAGCGCGTCGATCAGGTCATCCGGGCGCTCGGCGAGCAGAACAGCTGGCGGTTGGAGTCCGAGCTGCGCCACTGGCATCCCACCGCGGAGGAGTGGGAGGACCCCGACACGCCGCTCCCCGACACCGACGCCCAGCGCGTCGCCGAGCGCCAGGAGCTGATGGATTCCGAACGCGCCGAATCGCTGGCCCGGGGCTATCCGGAGTTCGAGGTGCGGGTCGAGTTGCACCGGCACCGGGACACGGTGCAGCTGGCCGAGAAGCTGCGCCAAGAGGGACTGCCGAACGTGCACCGCTGGAAGTACCTGTTCATCGGCGCGCTGGACGAGGACGACGCCACCGCGCTGGCCGATCGCCTGCGCGCCGAGGTGCCATCCGGCAGTACGGTGACCGTCGAGGCGAGTTCCAACACGATCTTCGACGAGCGGCCGTCGAACCCGTTCGCCATTCTCGGGGGGTTGGGCGGCTAGACCGCGCAGCGGGGGGTTGCCAGTTCGGCTGCACGGCTGCCACATTCGCGCGGCGGCCGGGATAATGCCCGCATGCGCGAGACCGATGGACGGGCCGAGCCCGACACGCTGAGCGCCCCGGCGCCGGCTCAGATGCCCGTCGGGGAGCCGCAGCCCGAGATCCTGCTCGGGGGCAGCCCGTTCCCGCCGATCGCTGATTACGCGTTTCTATCGGACTGCGAGACGGTGGCCCTCGTCGGGCCGACCGGCGCGGTCGAATGGATGTGCCTGCCCCGCGTCGACTCTCCGAGCGTGTTCGGCGCCATCCTCGACCGTGGGGCCGGCTCGTTCCGCTTCGGGCCCGACGGCATGTCGGTGCCGGCATCGCGCCGCTACCTACCCGGGACGATGGTGCTCGAGACGAGCTGGGGCAGTGGGTCTGGCTGGATCATCGTCCGAGACGTGCTGCTGATCGGCGGCTGGCACCACGAGCACGAGCGCTCCCACACGCACCGCCGCGCGCCGACCGACTACGACGCCGACCACGTGCTCCTGCGCACCGTGCGGTGCGTCAACGGCGAGGTCCAGGTCGTCCTCGACTGCGAGCCCGTGTTCGACTACGGCCGCCAGGCAGCCACCTGGCGCTACACCGAGCCCGGTTATCACGAGGGCGTCGCGACGTGCGAGGGCAGCGACATCCAGCTCGGGCTGAAGACCGACCTGCGGCTGGGATTCGAGGGCTCCCGCGCGACCGCCCGGCACCTGATGAAGGAAGGCGAGCAGCTCTACTGCGCCCTGTACTGGAGCGAACATCCGCCGCCCCAGGACTACGACGAGGCCTACCGCCGGCTCGTCTGGACCGCGCACCACTGGCAGCACTGGCTCGACCGCGGCAACTTTCCCGACCACCCCTGGCGGCCGTCCCTGCAGCGCAGCGCGCTGACGCTGAAGGGCCTGACCTACGCCCCCACCGGAGCGCTGCTCGCCGCCGCCACGACCTCGCTGCCGGAAACGCCACGCGGCGAGCGCAACTGGGACTACCGCTACAGCTGGATCCGCGACTCGACGTTCATGCTCTGGGGGCTGTACACGCTCGGATTCGACTGGGAGGCCAACGACTTCTTCTCCTTCATCGCCGACGTGGCGGGCGGAGAGGCGGATCTGCAGGTGCTCTACGGGGTCGGCGGCGAACGGCAGCTCGACGAGCAGGTGGTCGAGCATCTCAGCGGCTACGAGGGCGCGCGGCCGGTGCGGATCGGCAACGACGCCTACAAGCAGGCTCAGCACGACGTGTGGGGCGCGCTGCTCGACTCGGTCTACCTCCACACCCGCTCGCGCGACTCGCTGGACGAGCGGGTCTGGCCGATCCTCAAGCGCCAGGTGGAAGCGGCGATCGCGAACTGGCGCAAGCCCGACCGGGGGATCTGGGAGGTGCGAGGCGAGCCCAAGCACTTCACCTCCTCGAAGATGTTCTGCTGGGTCGCCTGCGATCGGGGCGCCCGGCTGGCCATGCTGCGCGAGGATTGGGAGCACGCCAGGCGCTGGCGCGCCGCGGCCGACGAGATCCACGCCGACGTGTGCGCGCACGGCGTCGACGAGCGCGGTGTATTCGTCCAGCACTACGGGACCAAGGCGCTGGACGCGGCGCTGCTGCTGATGCCGCTGCTGCGGTTCCTACCGCCGGAGGACGAGCGGGTCCGGCGGACCGTGTTCGCGATCGCCGACGAGCTGACCGAGGACGGGCTGGTCCTGCGCTACCGCACCGAGGAGACCGACGACGGCATCGCCAGCTCCGAGGGCGCGTTCCTGATCTGCTCGTTCTGGCTGGTCTCGGCGTTTTGCGAGATCGGCGAGCTCGATCGGGCCCGCGGGCTGTGCGAGCGGCTGCTCGGCTACGCGAGCCCGCTCGGCCTGTACGCCGAGGAGCTCGACCCACAGACCGGCCGGCACCTGGGCAACTTCCCGCAGGCGTTCACCCATCTGGCGCTGATCAACGCCGTCATGCACGTGATCCGCGCCGACGAGCAACTCGCGCAGGCCAGTGCGAGCTGGACGAGCTGGCACCAGCCGGCCGGCCCGAACGACGGCGCACTGGGGTAATCAGCCGGCGCGTGTGGTTGGGCCGCTCGGACGGGGGCGCGAATCTCCCCCCGCCGCACCCAGCACGACCGGCAGGGTCTTCAGCTGGTTGAGGAAGGGCGACTGGACCATCGTCGGCTCCCCCGCGAGCTCCATCGCCGGGTAGCGCGCCAGCGTCTCCTCGAACATGATCTGCAGCTCGAGCCGGGCCAGCGCCACCCCGAGGCAGAAGTGCCGCCCACCGGCGCCGAAGGCCTGGTGCTCGGGGTTGCGGCGCGCGTCGAAGCGCTCAGGGTCCTCGTAGCGGGTCTCGTCGCGGTTGGACGACACGTACCACATCACGACCTTCTCGCCTTGCCGGATCGGTTGTCCGGCCAGCTCGGTGTCGTGTGTCGCGGTCCGGCGGAAATGCGCGAAGGCGGGGAACATCCGCAGCGACTCCTCGACCGCGCTCGGTATCAGCGCGGGATCGTCGAGCAGCCACTGACGCTGCTCGGGGTGCTCGATCAACGCCCGCATGCCGCTGCAGTACGTCGCCTTGGTGCTGTCGTTGCCGGCCGCGACGAGCAGGAAGAAGCCCATCACGATCTCGTGCTCCTCGAGCTTCTGGCCGTCGATCTCGGCGTGGACGAGCACGCTGGTGAGATCGTCGGTCGGGTGCTCGCGCCGCTGCGCGATCATTGCGGCGCAGCGGGCGAAGATCTCCGGGATGTCCTTGGACAGGATGCTCGTGATGCCCTCCGGATTGAGGTCGGGATCGCCCGTCGCCAGCGTCGTGTTCATCAGCCCCGCCCACACCGCGTCGTCCTCCGCGGGAATGCCCATGAAGCTGCCGATCACCCGCGAGACGACCGGTTGGGCGACGTCGGTGACGAGGTCGCATGTCTCGCGCCCGTCCAGCCCGTTGAGCACATCGACGACGATGCGCCTGACCGCCGGCTCGTGGCCAGCGATCCGCCGCGGGGTGAAGCCGGCCTGGAAGAGCATCTTCAGCCGGTCGTGCTTGGGCGGATCCATGCCGATGAACATCGCCCGCATCAGCTCGATCGGGAACACGTTGGTCAAGGCGGTCACGCCGCCCAACTCCGAGGAGTAAGTCCGCCAGTCGCGGCTGACCGTGTGGACATCCTCGGCCCGGGTCACCGACCAGAAGCCGGCTTCCTCGGGGTATTCGGTCACGCGCTCGGTCCAGTGCACGGGGCACTCGGCGCGGAGCCGGCCGAACAGCTCCTGCGGGGGCCCGTCGACCCACAGCCGCCGGTCGCCGACGAGGACATGCTCCAGATCACCATGGGTCGATGTCACTCGCGCCTCCTGAGGCCGCTACCGGACCGAAACCCGGAGCGTACTGGAGGGTCGGCCGGCGCCGAGCCTGGTTTACCGGGCGGAGACGGGCCGGACGCGGAGTGAGGGAGGGAGGAGTGTCCCCGGGCAGCGCCAGGGCTACCGGGCCTTCTCGAGCACCGCCACCGGCGCCTCGACATCGAGCCGAACGGGCGCGCGCAGAGGCCGGGGAACCGGGACCAGCAGGCTGGCCCCGACGCAGACGATCAGGAAGATCGTCGACAGGAGGAAGGACTCGGTGAAGCCGGTCACGGTGGGCAGCCCACTGGCGGCCGTGTTGTTGGCGATGAAGGTCGCGGCGAGTTGCGCCCCGAGGGCGCCGCCGAGCGTGCGCATGACGGTGTTCATGCCGCCGGCCACGCCCGTCTGCTCGGCCGGAACCGCCTGCACGATCAGGTTGCCGAGCGCCGCGAACGCCAGCCCGATCCCGACGCCCAGCAGCGCTGAGCTGATCAGCATGTCGTAGGGGTGCGCATGGGCCACGAACAGCCATCCGAACGCCAGCGCGGTGATCGCCGCGCCGACCACCAGCGACGGCTTCGATCCGTAGCGCCGCGCGACTCGCCCGGCCTGTGAACCGAGCACCCCCATCAGCAGACAGGAGGGAAGCAGGTACAGCCCCGAGACGATGATCGATGCGCCGAAGCCAAATCCCGTGCTCTTGGGCAACTGGGCGAAGTCCGGAAAGACGATGAAGGCCGAGTACATACCCGCGCCGAGCAGGAAGGCAGCCAGATTGGCGGTCCACACCCCGCGGATGCGCATCATCGCCATGTCGATCAGCGGCTCACGACTGCGCAGCTCGACCAGGATCCAGGCCACCACGAAGACAAAGCCGACCGCGAACAGCGCCAGCGTCTTGGGCGATCCCCAACCCCACGTGGTGGTCTCGGAGACCGCGATCAGCACGAGTGAGATGCCGATGGTCATCAGCGCCGCGGCCAGCCAGTTCACCCGTCCGGGCACGCGCACCGGCGACTCCGGGATGAACCGCCACGTGCACACCGCCGCGATCACGATGACGACCAGCGGGATCCAGAACAGCCACTGCCAGCTCAGGTTCTGGACGATGATCGCGCCGGAGATCAGCCCGACGCCCGCTCCGACGCCGAGAATCGATGACATCAGCCCGATGCTGCCGGCGACACGGTCGGCGGGGAACTCGTCGCGCGCGATGGCGAAGGCCAGCGGGAAGATGCCACCGGCCGAGCCTTGGATGATGCGCGCCACGATCAGCACGCCCAGCGAGTCGGACACCGCCGCCAACAGCGTGCCGACCGCCAGCGCGATCAACGTGTACAGGAGCAGCCGCTCCTTGCCATACATGTCTCCGAGCCGGCCGATGATCGAGGTCGCCACCGAAGCCGACAGCAGGTAACCGGTCAGCACCCACGACACCCCTGCCTCGGACGCGTGCAGGTCATGCTGGATGGTGGGCAGGGCCGGGATGACCGACGAGCTCAACACCGCATAGGCCAGCCCCGCCAGAGAGAGAACGGCGAGGATGATGTTCGGGTGGACGCGGCCCTTCGTACTCGTGCCGGACTGCATTGCGAGTACTCTAGCGGAATGATCATTCCGGTAGCGGATCGACAGCCTCCGCACACGACGGCGGCAGCGCCAGTCGCCTCGCAGAGCGAGCGCGCGTGCGAATGGGCCGAGCTGGACACCGAGGCCAAGCGCGAGCGCCTGCTGGGCGCTGCCGCGGAGGTGTTCGCGCGTGAGGGCCTTGACGCGCCCATGCCCGCGGTCGCCGCGGCCGCGGGGGCCGGTGTGGCGAGCGTCTACCGACAGTTCCCGTCCAAGCACGAGCTGCTCGCGGCGCTGGTCACCCGGCGCTTGAACCAGGTCGCTGACGCCGCCCGCGATGCCAGCGCTCGGGAGGGCAACTGCTGGTCGGCGCTCACCGAGATGCTGTGGATGCTCGTCGAGCAGGAGGCGGCCGACACGTTCCTCGGCGAAGCGAGGATCGCCGTCGCCGAGCATCCGGACGTGGTCACGGCGACCGGGCAGGCCACCCGCGCGTTCGAGCAACTGCTGGCCGGCGCTCGCGCCGAGGGCCGCTTGCGGGCCGACGCCTCGATGCTCGACGTGCGGCTGCTCTTCGCGGCCACCCGCGCCGCCAAGCACGTGGAGCCCGAGGCGTGGCCGCGCATGCTCGAGCTGCTCATCGACGCCCTCGACGCCGACCCACTCGGGAGCACCAGGACGGGATCCGGAGCGTGATCGCGTTCGGCTGAGCGTGTGTGCTCGGCGCGGCGCGCTCCTCGCCGTCGCGCTCCTCGTCGGGGCGGCGCTCACGGGCTGTGGCGCCTCGGCGAACCACCCGAGATCCGGGCCGGTGTCGATCGGCGCCGGCCTCCGCGGCCCGGAGGGGCTCCAGGCGAGCATCTACGCGAGGGGCGTGCCGACGGTGGCGGCGTTGACGTTCGATGCCCAGGGAAGGCTGTGGGCGGCGGCGGCCGGACTGAGCGCCCACGCGCACGACGGCGTGTATCTGATCGCGCAGCCCGGCGCGCGCCCGGTCCGGGTGATCGGCGGGCTCGACGACCCACTCGGGCTGGTCTGGCTCCACGGTCGGCTGTACGTCTCCTCCGTCGGACGCGTGACCGCATACAGCGGGCTGCAGGGCACCCGCTTCGCGCATCGGCAGACCATCATCCAGGGCCCGCTCGCTCATGCCGAGAACAACGACCTGGTCCTCGCGCCCGACGGACGGTTCGTGATGGGCATCACCGCGACGTGTGACCACTGCCAGCCAACATCGCAGTGGTCGGGCTCGATCGTCTCCTTCCGGCCCAACGGCAGCGATCTGCGTCTGTACGCCAGCCGGATCAGAGCCCCGGTCGGGCTCGACTACTTCCCGGGAACGAGCGATCTGTTCGTGACCATGAACCAGCGCGACGACCTCGGGGCGCGTACCCCGGGTGACTGGCTGGCGGTCGTGCGCCCCGGCACCGATTGGCGCTTTCCCGGGTGCTACGGCCAGGGCGGAGCGGCGTGCGCCGGCGTTCCGCGGCCGATCGCGGTGCTCGACCAGCACGCGGCGGTCGGATCGCTGGTGATCGTCACCGGACAGCTGGGCCCGACGGTCGGGACCGCTGCCCTGGTCGCGGAATGGCAGACGGCCAAGGTGGCCCGGGTGGCGCTGGTGCAAGGCGGCTCCGGCTACCGCGGGGGCTCCCCGGAGGCGTGGCTACGGGGCCTGCGCAACCCGCTCGCGCTCGTGCTCGCCCCCGGCGGGTCGGTCCTGGTCGGCGACTGGGGCACCGGAATCGTCTACCGCATCACCCGGCGCACCTGATGCGACTCGACCGGCTCCGCGAGGAGCCGGTCGAGCATCGCTGCGCGGTCGACATCGTGGCGCGATGTCACATGTTCGGACAGTTATGCGAACCGCCCTTCGCGCCGGCCGGGGGAGCGTGGGCTGCTGGGGTGGTCGGGGTGGTCGCGCTCGCGGAGCCCGACGTGGCGGCGCTCGCGATTGCGGCACCCCCACCGCCGACCGCTGCGGTGATCGCGAGAGCCGCGAGCAGTGGTTTGATCCGACGTGGCATTTGTTCACCTCCTTTGCTGGCCTGATCAGACGATCCTCGCCACGCGTCGGAGCCGCGTAGGAGCCACATAAGAGTTTGCTACGAGCGGCCCCGGCGTGCGCGGACACGCGACGTCGCGTCCCCCGGGCCATTACCTCCCGGGTAATCGACAGTCGGCGGCCGCGCTGTGACTGTGCGCGCCATGAACACAGAACGACTCACCCAACTGCGGCCGCCGTCCTCGCGGTCGGCCGCCCCCTCGCGGCGCGCGGCGTCCGCGCGGTCCGCTTCGCCCGCGCCGTCGGCGGCGCCCTCACCGGCGCTGTTCGCCCGCGCACGCGCCAGTCGCTGGGCGCCGCTGCCCGTGATCCTGTCGGGCACGAACGTCGGGAACGCGATTGGCGTGGGGATCATCGGGGTGATCTTCTTCGGTGCCCTGAACCAGGGGTTCGCCTCCGCGTTCGAGCTCAGCCTCGCCGCGCTGGCCGCCATCCTGCTGAGCGTGGCGGCGCTGACGAGACTGCTGCCGGCGGCGGTACGCTCGTGAGCGTGACCAGCACCGCCGACAATCGCGTCGGGCCGATGTTGCGCGACTGGCGCCAGCGGCGCCGGCTGAGCCAGCTCGATCTGGCACTCGATGCTCAGGTGTCGACCCGGCACCTGAGCTTCGTCGAGACCGGCCGATCGCTGCCCAGCCAGGACATGCTGCTGCACCTCGCCGAGCAGCTCGACGTCCCGCTGCGCGAGCGCAACCGGCTGCTTCTCGCCGCCGGCTACGCGCCGCGGTACGGCGCCCGTTCGCTCGACGATCCCGAGCTGGCTCAGGTCCGCGATGCGCTTGGCCGCGTGCTCTCCGGCCACGAGCCGTATCCGGCGCTCGCCGTCGATCGGGGATGGAACCTGGTCGCCTCCAACAGCGCCCTCGGTGTTCTGCTGGAGGGCGTGAGCCCGCAGCTGCTGGCCCCGCCGGTCAACACGATGCGCGTGGCTCTGCATCCCGACGGGCTGGCGCCCCGGATCCTCAACCTCGCGCAGTGGCGCGGGCACCTGCTGCACAGGCTCGAGCGGCAGCTCGCGCTGGCCGACGATCCTCGAGCTGGCGGAGCTGCCTCGAGGAGCTGCTCGGCTATCCGGGCCCGACCGCCGAGCCCGCGCCGCACTCGGGCGAGATCATGGTCGAGCTCCGGCTCGCCACCGAGAGCGGCGAGGTGGCCTTCTTCAGCACCGTGACGACGTTCGGTACCGCGGTGGACATCACCGTCGCCGAGCTCTCGATCGAGGCGTTCTTCCCCGCCGACCCGGACACGGCAGAGCGTTTGGCGGCGGTGTTCGCCGACGGCTGAGCGGCCCGAGCCGCCGCGTGCCGCCCGGACGGGGCTGGACCGCGCGCCCGGGCAGCCAGCAGCGGAGCCGCTACCGCCGTCGGGCGGCCGGCTCGAGCGCGGGGTTCGCCCAGCCGCCGTCGGCCGGGTTGACGTTGACGCCGGGCGGGACGATCTCGTCGATCCGGTCGAGCACCTCGTCGGAGAGCTCCACGTCGGCGGCGGTCAGCTGGGACTCGAGCTGCTCCATCGTCCGCGGCCCGATGATCGCCGCGGTCACCGCGGGGTGGCGGATCACGAACGCGATCGACATCTCGATCAGCGAGATTCCCGCCTCCTCGGCCAGGTGGCCAGCGCGTCGGCCGCCTCGAGCTTGCGCTGGTTGCCCGGCAGCGACAGGTCGTAGCGCCCGGGAATCCGCTCGGCGCGATGCGAGGTCGGCAGCTCGGCGCGCCCGTGCGGTAGCGACCCGACAGCCAGCCGCCGGCCAGCGGGCTCCACGGGATCACGCCCATCCCGTAGCGCTGAGCGGTCGGCAGCACGTCGTTCTCGATCCCGCGCACGAGCATCGAGTACGGCGGCTGCTCGCAGACGAAGCGCTCGCGGCCGCGCTGCTCGGCCACCCACTGGGCCTCGACGATCTGGCTGGCCGGGAAGGTCGAGGAGCCGATGTAGCGGACCTTGCCGGCGCGGACCAGGTCGGTCAGCGCGCCGAGCGTCTCGTCGATGTCGGTGTCCGCCTCCGGGCGGTGGATCTGGTAGAGGTCGATCCAGTCGGTCTGCAGCCGCCGGAGGCTGTTCTCGACCTCCTTGATGATCCAGCGGCGCGAGTTGCCGAACTCGTTGGGGTCGTCGCCCATCGTGCCGTGGACCTTGGTGGCCAGCACGACGTTGTCGCGCCTGCCGCCGGCCAGCGCCTTGCCGACGATCTCCTCCGACTCGCCGCGCGAGTACACGTCGGCGGTGTCGATGAAGTTGATGCCCGCGTCGAGCGCGCGGTGGATGATCCTGATGCACTCGTCGTGATCGGTGTTGCCCCAGGCGCCGAACATCATGGCGCCGAGGCAGAGCGGGCTGACCTGTGACTCCGGTGTGGCCGAGCGTGCGAAGTTTCATGCCTGACAGGCTAGTGAGCCCGGCCGGAACGTCCCGCTGATCAGACCAGCAGGCCGAGCCGCTGCGCCCGCTGCACCGCCTCGGTCCGGTTGCGGACCTCGAGCTTGCGGTACACCGCGCTCGTGTGCTCCTTGACGGTGTGCTTGGACAGGTGCAGCGCCTCGGCGATCTCGGGGTTCGTCGAGCCCGACGCCATCAGCTCGAGCACCGCGCGCTCGCGGTCGGACAGCCCGAGCGCCCCGTGGCGGTCGTGGCGCTCGAACACGGTCTTGCCGAGGCCGACCAGCCGCACCGCGCGCGGCGATCCTCCGCGCCGGCCAGTCCTTGTAGGCGAAGCCCGAGGCGCCGGCCGCGCGCGCGGCCTGGGGCGAGATCTCGCCGGCGCCGGAGAACAGCAGCACCCGCGTCTGCGGCTCGGCGGCGCGCAGCTGCTCGCAGACCTCGGCGCCCGACTCCTCGCCGATGAACAGATCGACGAGCGCGACGTGCGGCCGGTAGCGCGCGGCCAGCGTCGAGCGCCTCCTCGCCGGTGCTGGCGCTCAGGCAGCGCTCGACCCACGGCTGCTGGGTCAGCATCAGCCGGAAGCCCCAGTGCACGACGTCGTGGTCGTCGACGACGAGCACGCTGCAGGCGCTCGGGGCTGCGCTCGCCCTCAGGCATCGTCGTCGTAATCGTCGTGGGGCACGACCAGCCGGACCTGCCAGGTCCCGGGCTCGCGCTCGCCGAACTCGACCACCCCGCCGCTCTGCAGTGCCTCGAGCGCGGCCAGGCGCAGTCCCATCCCGGCGCTCGCCGGCGGCGACCGCTGACGCCGTCGTTGACGACCTCGAGCACGAACGCGCCGTCGCAGCGCGGCCGATCCGGACGCTGACGCGGGTCGGGCTCGGCGTGCTTGTGCGCGTTGCGGACCGCCTCGGCAGCACCGACTGCGCCAGCGGCTCGAGGCTGCGGCGGCACGTCGCCGTCGACGCCGGCCTCGAGCGTCGACGCCGAGGTCGGGATGCACGCGGGCGAGCCGCTCGACCTCGGCCACAAGCGTCGTCTCGGTCGCGCGCGGCGCGCGGCCCGAGCGGCCGCTGCAGCGCGGTGCGCAGATCGCGCGAGCGCGGCCTGCGTCTCGCTCGCGCAGCGCTCGCGCGCCTCCGCCGGCAGATCGCCGTCGCCGTCGAGCGCCATCGAGACGCCGAACAGCCGCTGGATCACGCCCTCGTGGATCTCGCGCGCGAGGTCGATCCGCTGCTCGAGCTGGTGGGCGTTCTCGGCCTGGGTGGCGACGATCCGCGCCACCGAGGCGAGCGCCGCCGCCTTGCCGAGCGTCCACAGCAGGTGCCGCTCGGCGTCGTCGAGCGGCGGCGCGCCGACATCAGCCGGTCGGCCAGGATCACGCCGATCGCGCGGCCGGCGGCGGTCATCGGCGCGCACACCAGCCGGACCGGCTCTGAGACCAGCGCCGCGTACTCGTCGGGGACCTGACCGCTGACGTCGCCCGTCGCCTCGACGACCTGGTCCTCGCGCAGCGCCGGGCGGCGATCGGCGCCGACTCGACGGTCACGTGCGCGCCGGCGAACTGCTCGAGGTCGAGCCCGTGCGCGCCGGCGGCGCGCACCCGCCGGCGGGCGCTGTCGTAGCGGAAGATGACCGCGCGGCGCATCCGCGCGAGCCGGCAGACGGCCTCGCACAGCCGGTCGTAGAAGCCGTTCGCCGGCGCCGAACCCTGCTCGGATCTGCGAGAGCACCTCGACGAACAGCTCGAGCGCCTCGATTCCGAGCCCCGCCCGCGCGTCCGCAGGACGCGGTCGACACTCATGGCGCAGCGCCGTCCCGAGCTAGCCGGAGTGCGCGTCCATCAAGCCGAAACGCAGTGCCTGCTGCGGCGCGAGGTAGACGCGCCAGCGCTGCTCGCAGCGTCGGGCACCGGCATTCCACCGACGGATCGTAGCCGTCCAGCGCCGCGTCCCACTCGACCTCGCTCGCTGCGCAGGCAGATCGGACACGCGAGCGACGCCGTCACCAGCGCGATCCGGATCGTCGGCGCGAAAGCGCGCGATGTCGGCCAGGATCACTCGGCGAGCCCTAGGGCTCGCGAGCGCGCGCCGAAGCGCGCGATCGGCCGCTTGCCCCAGCGGCTGCGCGTGGCGAAGTCGAGCAGCCGCTCGAGGTAGTCGCCCAGCGGCGAGACCTGAATCCCAGCGGCGTCCAAGCGAGCGCGGCGTGACCGCCTCCTCGAACACCGTCCCGATCGCGAAGTACGGGAAGTAGACGCCGCTCGCCCTCGAGCGCCGTGCGCCGCGACCGAATCCCCCTCGAGCCGGGCATACTCGGCGGGCGGGAGCACCCGGGGCAAGGGCCGCCGGAAGTAGCGGCTGGCGAGCTGGCGATCTCCTCGATCGTGCTCGCGTTGGCGCCCGCCGTCAGGTGATAGGTCTCGCCGATCCCGCCGGCCGACTCGCACAGCTCGTGGATCGCGTCGGCGACGTAGTCGATCGAGACCACGTCGACCGGCGCGGACGGAATCGCCGGCACCGCCTTGAACAGGCCTCGGGCGAACGCGCGCAGCGGCCAGTAGAGCACGTTGAACGCCGACGTCCAGCCGCTGCGCCGATCGCCGACGACGATGCTCGGACGCAGGATCGTGAACGGCAGCCCCTGTGTGGGAGCGCACCAGCTGCTCGGCCTCGAACTTCGACTGCTCGTAGGAGTTGCGGAACTCCTGGCCCGACGTCGAGGTCGCTCTCGGCGAAGCGGCCGGCGTGGGTGCCCGCGACGTAGGCGGTCGAGATGTGTGCCGTAGCGCTTCGAGCCCACCCCGCTCCCGCGCGAGCTCGGCGAACTCGAGCATCCGCCGGGTGCCCTCGACGTTGATCTCGCGCGCCTCCTGCAGCGGCAGCGTGAACGACACCGAGGCGGCGCTGTGGACGATCGTCGTGACCTCGCGAGCCAGCTCCTCGCGGCGCGCGCGGGCCAGCGGAGTCCCGGAGCGGTCAGCTCGGCGGCGACTGCCTCGACCCGGGCCGCGTACCGCTGAGCCCGGGACCCGAACAGATTGGCCAGCACCTGCTGCACCCTGGCGTGGGCTGCCTCGTCGCTGTCCGCCCGCACGAGGGTGATGATCGGGCGCTCGCTGCGCTCCAGGTAGCGGGCCAGCAGCTCCATCCCGACGAAGCCGGTGGCGCCGGTCAGCAGCACTGCGTCCGCGCGACTCATGCCGACCCCCGTCAACGAACGGAACGCCCAGGTGAGCCGTGAGCGCGTCTGACTCGGGGTGATCAGCTCGTCGATGTAGCCCGCACTCGCGGCCACCTGCGGTCGCAGCTGCCGGTCGGCGTAATGATCGGCCAGCTCGCTCGCGCGCGCGCTCGGGATCATCGGCGGCGGCCAACTCGCGGCGGTGGATGATCCCGACCGCCGGCTTGGCGCCCATCACGCCGATCTGCGCCCGGGGCCAGGCAAACACGTAGTCCGCGCCGAGGTCCTTGGAGTTCATCGTGATGAACGCGCCGCCAAACGCCTTGCGCAGGATCACCGTCACCCGCGGCACGGTCGCCTCGGCGAACGCGTGCACGAGCGTCGCCCCGAACCTGATCACGCCGGCCGACTCCTGCCGGCTGCCCGGCATGAAACCGGGGGTATCGACGAGCACGAGCAGCGGAATCCCGAACGCGTTGCACTTCGACACGAAGCGTGCGCCCTTCTGTGAGCTGTCGGCGTCGAGCACAC
The DNA here is from genome assembly GCA_963838535.1 of uncultured Solirubrobacterales bacterium. Classification (GTDB taxonomy): domain Bacteria; phylum Actinomycetota; class Thermoleophilia; order Solirubrobacterales; family Solirubrobacteraceae; genus Palsa-465. Next base: position 101,150 of record CAWIRN010000031.1, on the reverse strand, counting down.
CACCAAGGTACCGGGGCTGGTTGGCGATCACGCCGACCGGACGCCCGTCGATCCGGGCCATCGCGGTGACGAGGTTGCGCGCCCATCCGGCTGAGACCTCGAGCAGCTCGCCGCCGTCGACGAGCGCCCGGATCACGCCGCGCACGTCGTAGACGCGGCGCGGCTCATCGGGCACGCACGCGGCCGGATCACGGCCGTTCGCGGCCCTGACCGGGGCCCTCGGCGCCGGCTCGTCACGATGGCTCGGCAGATAGCCGAGCAGATCGCGCGCCAGGTACGCCGCGTCCACATCGGTCCGGGCGACGAAGTTGCAGACGCCGTTGCGCTCGTGGACGCGGGTGCCGCCGAGCTCACTCGCCGTCACGTCCTCGCCGAGCGCCTCCCGGACGACGCCGGGGCCGGTCAGGAACATGCTCGACTCCTCGGTCATCACGACCCAGTCGGTCAGCGCGGGCGAATACGCGCCGCCGCCGGCCGAGAGCCCCGAGATGATCGAGATCTGCGGCACGCGGCCGGACAGCGCGACGGTGCGGCGGAAGATGCGACCGTAGCCGCCGAGCGCCGCGACGCCCTCCTGCATGCGCGCGCCGCCGGACGACACGAATCCGACCACGGGGGCGCGCGCCCGATCGGCCAGCTCCAGCACGCGCACGATCGTGCTCGCGTGCGCCTCCCCGAGTGACCCGCCGGCGAAGCTCGAGTCCTGGGCGTAACAGAACACCGGGCGACCGTCGATCAAGCCGGCTCCGCCGACGACACCATCGCCGTTGCGAGCCTTCTCGCCCATGACCAGCGATATGACCTCAGAGCGAATGACTTCGAACGAGCCGACATCGCACAGCACCTGCAGCCGCTCGAGCGGGCTGAGCTGTGTTTCCGGTTGCGGAGCGAGAGCCAGGCTCATGGGCGACCCCACTCGATCACGGTCGCGCCCCAGGTGAAGCCGGCACCGAACGCGCCGAGCAGCACGCGGTCTCCGACGTCCAGGAGCGCTTCGCGCTCACTGAAGGCCAACGCCAGCGGCAGCGTCGCCGCCGAGGTGTTTCCGTACTCGCCGATGCAGTCGACGACGCGCCCTGGTGCCAGGCCGAGTCGCTCGCTGACCGCGGTGAGGATCCGGCCGTTGGCCTGGTGGTAGACAAACAGATCGATGTCGTCGAGCCCGAGCCCAACGGCCCCCACCGCCTGCAGCGTGGCCAGCGAGAGCCGCGCAACCGCCTCGCGAAACGTCTCGTGTCCGCGCATCCTCATCTGCGCGGTGGCGCGATCGACGACGATGTGGTCGGCACCGGCGCCGTCGGCCCCCAACACGACCGGTCCGATCCGGCCCAGCTGGTCGGTCGCCTCCAACACGACGGCACCCGCGCCGTCGGCAAACACCGCGGCGGTCGCCCGGTCCTCGGGATCGGTGATCCGAGACATGAAGTCCGCACCCACCACCACCACGCACTCGGCGCGACCGGCCTCGATCTGGGCCGTGCCGACCGCCAGCGCCGAGAGAAACCCGGTACAGGCCGAGCCGACGTCGAAGGCTCCGGCGCGCGTGGCGCCCAGGGCATGGGCGACCAGCGGTGCGGCATTGGGCATGATCTCGTCGGCGGTCGTGGTGGCGACGATCACCAGATCCACGTCCGTGGCCACAACCCCGGCGCGATCCAGAGCGTGTTGTGCGGCCAGCGTCGCGTGCGTCGTCAGGCGCTCCCCGGGCTCGGCCACACGGCGTGAGCGAATCCCGGTGCGGCGGACGATCCAGTCATCATCGACGCCCAGGCGCGCGCCGATCTCGGCGTTGGGCACCACCGTCTCGGGCAGGCTGACGCCGACCGCAGTGGCCGCCGCGCCGACCCGAGCCGGCGTCGCGGGCTGGGCCTCGGGGAGCGGATGGGGCGTGCGGGCAGTCGCAGTCATGACGGACACGCTGGGCCAAACCACGGCCGGATACCAACCAACTGCCCCTCATACCCGACAGACGGGGGGGTTCGGCCGTTCCGGCGCTCTGACGGCCGCCGACGGTCGATTGTGGCCGTCAATCACCGGCGAGGCCTCCCGTCCGGAGGCCGATCCGGCCGTCAACCTCCGTCGAGGCCCCGACGGGCGGCGGCCGGGATGCCCAGCCCGGCCGCCGCTGGCCGTCCGCGGTCTACGCCTGAGCCTGTGCCGCCTGCTCGGGTGTTCCGCCGGCGTTGAACTGCATCACCGGACGCACTTCGGTCGATCCATAGTGAATGTTGGGCACGCGACCGGCGTGCTCGAGCGCCGTGTCGAGATCCGGGCAATCCAGGAGGTAGTAGCCGGCCAGGAACTCCTTCGTCTCAGCGAACGGCCCGTCGGTGATCTGCGTCTCGCCGTCGCGTTCGCGCACCGTCGTGGCGACATCGGTGCCCTGCAGCGGCTCGCCGCCGACCAACACGCCGGCCTCTTGCAGGCTCTGCGTGTACTCACTCCAGGCTGACATGGGCTCGGCCTGCTGGTCCGATGGCGGACCGTCGACCGGCGTGTAGATCAACAGCATGTACTGGGGCATGAAGGCTCCTTGGTTGCGATTCGCCGCCGACTGTGCGGCTCCATCTTGTCCGACGTTCGAGCGCAGGCGAAATCGACAGGCTGGTCGATCGATTTCCTCGTCTCAGATAGATGGTCACTTTCCCAGCAAGCAATTCGGTTGCGCGGCTTGGCATCGTCCTCGGCGGGCGGGATCCGGACGGGGCGAGACAGGCCGAACCCGAGCTGGCTCCGATCGACGAAAAACACCTGGGAAACGTCCCAACCGAAGCCTCATTTTCGGCGTTCGGGTCGTTCCCCAGCCACCGGCCGTTGAACGTCCCAGCCGAGTTTTTCGCGCCGTCGATTGGGTTGCTTTACAGGCGAATCTGTCAGAAATCTGACTTACGGGAGACCATCCGGGGTGTCGGGACCGCACACGCCGCTCAGCAGGCGACTCAGATTCCGTTCCGGCGCTCACGTTGTCATCAATCAAATTTATAGATAATCCATTAACTGATTAACGTTACAAGCTATCGGGCCGTTCGCACACCGCCGGCGGCCGGAATTACCCGGGCCCGGCCGACTGACCGGGCGAGAGGCCTTGGGGGAAAAGTCCCCACCACCATGGCATGAAATTCCCCACGGGGCGGGGACCAGGACGGCCACACTGAACGCGATTCGGGCACGTGTTGGCTGTCGGACGGGCTGCGCCGGCTCAGTCCGGTCCAGACGTGGGGGCGCTGCGACGGGGTGGTGTGACAGCCACCCCGTCTGCATGCCACATCCGAGCCCAGAGACACGCGAGGCGGCGGGAGCCGATCGGCTCAGCCGCGGGTGACCGGCGCCACGAGCTTCGCGAACAGGCGCTCCAACATCTGGGCCGGATCTCCGCACAGGCCGGTATGGACCTCCGACGTCTGGACGATCGTGCTCGACGGAGCCACGAGCCAGCCGAAGCGTTCGGATTGCGGCAGCGCGGCAATCGGGCCGGCTTGCGCATCTCCCGCGGCCACGCGGACGATCGCCTCCAGATGCGAGCGAACGTCGCTCGCCGAGACGTCGGGCGCCAGGGCGGCCAGCCGGACCTCGTCGAGCGCCACGAGCGCGCCCAGAAAGTCGTGCTGGCGCGAGTAGAGCACGACGCCGACATTGAAGCGCTCCCCGCGCTCCACGCGCGGCACCACGCGGACGATCGCGTAGGCGAACGCGCTAGGCGTGGAGTCGGGCACGTTCCGCTTCCTCCGCGAATGCGGTGCTGTTCACGCGCCGCCTCAGATAATCGACGTACGTCTCGGCGGGGTCGCCCACGAACCAGTCGTCGGGTACCAGCGATACGACCTCGTCGATCAGCGTCGGGCCGACGCGCGGCGCAAGGCGCGCGTGTGCCTCCAGGATCGAACCCGCATCGGGAAGCAGCACGTGGTCGCCGATCTGCGGAAACGGCCGGCCAGCGTGCTCCTCGGGGATCAGCCCTCCGTGCTGGAGGTAGAGCGCCGCTCCGTGGTCGATCAGCCACAGACGCTCGTGCCACAGCAGCAGATTGGGGTTGCGGGCGGTCCGATCGACGTTGGTCGTGAGGGCGTCGAGCCACACGATGTCGGCCGCCAGCTCCGGCTGCGGTGTCCACTGGCCGGCCGGGATGTAGGGCAACGCCCCGGGCAGGAAGTCGACCCCGAGGTTCGAGCCGGGGCTCGCCGCGATCAGCTCCTGGATCTCCGGATCCGGCTCGGCGATTCCCAGCCGCGGATCGATCTCGACCGTGACGAGCTCGGGTACCAATGGACCGACGCGCCGAATCAGCTCGCCGACGATGATCTCGGCGACCAACGCTCGTAGCCCCTGACCGGCGCCGCGGAACTTGGTCACGTACAGCCCATCGTCGTCAGCCTCGACCAATCCGGGCAGCGACCCGCCCTCACGCAGAGGCGTGACGTAGCGCGTCGCGATCACGGACCGCAGACCCGTCGAGATCGACATGCCCGGACCGTACCCGTCGCCGGTCCGCAGCGGACACCAGACGACGAGTCGGCGTCCTCCCTACCATCGGGGAATGCGCCTCTCAGTCTTGGATCAGTCACCTATCTCGGAGGGCTCGACCGGCGTCGACGCCCTGCGTAACACGCTGGACCTCGCGCGACTTGCCGACGAGCTGGGGTATCACCGCTACTGGGTCGCCGAGCACCACGGCGGCCCCATGCTGGCGGGCCCCAGCCCCGAAGTGCTGATCGGGCCGATCGCCGCCGCCACCGGGGAGATCAGGGTCGGCAGCGGCGGCGTGATGCTCCCGCACTACAGCCCGCTGAAGGTGGCGGAGTCGTTCACGATCCTCGCCGCGCTGTTCCCCGGACGGATCGATCTCGGCATCGGCCGTGCCGCCGGTACCGATCCGTTGACCACCTATGCGCTTCAGCGCGACCGCCGTCAGGTGTCGCCCGACGATTTCCCGCAGCAGCTCGGTGAGCTGCTGGCCTACTTCGACGACAGCCTGCCCGCCGACCATCCGTTCCACCGGCTGGCCGCCACGCTGCCCGGGCCGACCCGAGCTGCCGGTCCCGTGGCTGCTCGGATCCTCGCCGCAGAGCGCGATCTGGGCCGGCGAGCTCGGCCTGCGCTACGCGTTCGCGGACTTCATCAATCCGGCCGGCAGCGAGATCGCGGCTCTCTACCGTCAGCGATTCCAACCCGAACGAGACATCGCGGCGCCAAGCGTGGCGGTCGCCGCCTCCGTCCTGTGCGCTCCGACCGACGAGGAGGCGGAGCAGCTGGCATCCAGCAGCCGCATGTCGTTCACCCTGCTGCGCCGCAACGAGCTGATCCCGATCCCGCCCCCGGAGAAGGCGCTGGCGTTCTTCGCCCGGGAGGGCAAGCAACCGGGCTCTGCGGTGCCCGGCCGCCGCGCCATCGTTGGATCGCCCGAGACGGTGCGGGCGGGAATCGAGGTGCTGGCCAGCGAATATGCCGCGGACGAGGTGATCGCGGTGACCATCACCTACGACCACGCGGCGCGGCGACGCTCGTACGAGCTGATCGCCGAGGCGATGGGGGTCACTCCGCAATACGCGGCCGCGGCATCCTCCTGACCGCGCGCCCCGCGCCACGGGCTGAAATCCGACAACCAGGGCAAGCTCGCTGGGCAACCGCGCGGTGATCGGGGTAGGATCGCTGCCAGGTGATTGACGGAGATTGGGTGAACTGATGCCCCGGTGGGTTTACGACTTCGCCGCGGGCTCGCGGGACATGCGTGACCTGCTGGGCGGCAAGGGGGCGAACGTCGCCGAGATGACTCACGTGCTCGGGCCCGACCGGGTGCCGCCCGGGTTCACGATCACCACCGAGGCGTGCGTTCAGTACATGCGCGCGGACCGCCAGGAGCCCGAGGGGATGGCCGACGAGGTCGCCGAGGCGCTTGCCCGGCTGGAGGAGCACAGCGGCAAGCGACTGGGTGACCACAACGACCCATTGCTCGTCTCGGTCCGGTCCGGGGCGCGCGAGTCGATGCCGGGCATGCTCGACACGGTGCTCAACCTGGGCCTCAACGACGAGTCGGTGCTGGGCCTGTCGGGCTCGACCGACAACGAGCGATTCGCCTGGGACTCCTACCGCCGCTTCGTGCAGATGTTCGGCAACGTCTCACGCGGGATCCCGGGTGAGCGCTTCGAGGAAGCGATCAAGTCGGCCAAGCAGCAGCGCGGTGTCACGCAGGACACCGAGCTCGACGTCGACGCGCTGCGTGAGCTGACGGCCACGTTCAAGGAGATCTATCGCGAGCACACGAAGGAGGACTTCCCGCAGGACCCCGCGGAGCAGCTCCGGCTGTCGATCCGCGCGGTGTTCGACTCCTGGATCGGCGAGCGCGCCGTCGCCTACCGGCGCCTGAACCGGATCCCCGACGACTGGGGCACGGCCGTCAACGTGCAGCAGATGGTGTTCGGAAACAAGGGCGAGACGTCGGGTTCGGGCGTGGCGTTCTCGCGCAACGAGGTCACCGGAGCGCCCGAGCCGAGTGGCGACTTTCTGCCCAACGCCCAGGGCGAGGACGTCGTCTCAGGAGTCCGGACGCCGCGGGATATCGACGAGATCAAGGATTGGCTGCCCGACGTCCACGCCGAGCTGATGAAGATTCTGCGCACGCTGGAGGCCCATTACCTGGACATGCAGGACACCGAGTTCACCGTCGAGGATGGGCGGATGTACATGCTCCAGACCCGGAACGCCAAGCGCCCGGCGCAGGCCGCGGTCCGGTTCGCCGTCGATGCGGTCGCTGAAGGCTTGCTGACCAAGGAGCAGGCGCTGGTCACCATCGACCCCGGCACGCTCGACGCGCTGCTGCACCCGACATTCGACCCCAAGGCCCATTTCGACGTGCTGGCGACCGGGGTCAGCGCGTCTCCCGGCGCTGCCAAGGGAGCGATCGTGTTCACCGCCGCCGACGCTGTCGCGGCGGCGCGGGACGGCCGCGACGTGATCCTCGTGCGACCGTTCACCGACGCCGAGGACGTCGCCGGCTTCCACGCCGCCAAGGGCATCCTCACCTCCGAGGGCGGCAAGGCCTCGCACGCGGCGCTCGTGGCCAGGGGCATGGGCCGCCCGGCCGTCGTCGGCGTCGAGGCGCTCGTGGTCGATCTGACCGCCAAGACCGTCACCGTCGACGGCACCGAGCTGCACGATGGCGATCTGATCGCGATCGACGGCAGCAAGGGATGGGTGACGGTCGACGATGTGCCGCTCGTGGAGGCGCTGGTCGACGAGAACTTCGAGCGGGTGCTGTCGTGGGCCGATGAAGTCCGCGAGCTCGACGTCCGCGCGAACGCTGATACGCCTGAGGACGCCCTGCGGGCACGGGAGCTCGGGGCGCAGGGCATCGGTCTGTGCCGCACCGAGCACATGTTCATGGCCGAGGACCGCCAGCCCAAGATGCGCGCGATGATCATGGCCGGAACTCGTCGAGACGCGCATCGAGGCGTTGGCAGAGCTGCTGCCGTTGCAGCAAGAGGATTTCGAAGGGCTGTTCGAGGCGATGGCCGGTCTCCCGGTCACGATCCGACTGCTCGACCCCCCGCTGCACGAGTTCCTGCCCAACCTCCCCGAGCTCGCCGCCCAGGTCGAACGCGCCCGGATCGAGGAGACCGACGACCTGCCCGAGCTCGAGCTGCTGCTGTCGCGGACCGAGGACATCTCCGAGGAGAACCCGATGCTCGGCACGCGCGGCTGCCGGCTGGGGATCCTCTATCCCGAGATCTACGAGATGCAGGTGCACGCGATCCTCCGCGCCGCGAAGGCGGCGGCTCGGCCGCCTCACCCCGAGATCATGATCCCGCTGGTGGACTACGAGCACGAGATCGAGCTGATGCGCGAGCTGGTCGTTCACGTCGGCGACCAGGAGGGTCTGCGCGAGGGCACCGATTACACCGTCGGGACGATGATCGAGCTTCCGCGGGCCTGCTTCGTCGCCGACCGGATCGCCCGGTTCGCCGACTTCTTCTCGTTCGGAACCAACGACCTCACCCAGACCGCGCTCGGCTTCTCCCGTGACGACGTCGAGTCCAAGTTCGTCCCGACCTATCTGGAGCGCAAGATCATCGACCGCAGCCCGTTCGAGACGATCGACAAGCCCGGCGTGGGCTGGCTCGTGCGGCTGGCCGCGTGGGTCGGGCGCGAAGCGCATCCGGGGCTGAAGCTCGGCATCTGCGGTGAGCACGGCGGCGACCCCGAGTCGATCGAGTTCTTCCACGACGCCGGGCTGGACTACGTGTCCTGCTCACCGTTCCGGGTTCCGATCGCGCGGATCGCGGCCGCCCAGGCCGCGATCGCTCACCCGCGCTCCCGCTGGGGCTAACCGGAGTACGGGCCTACTGTGGGTCCCGACTACTTGCCGAGCGCGTCGGCGAGCAGATCGACCTGGGTCAGATCCGAGCTGCAGGGAAATAGGATCAGCTCGTCACAGCCGGCCTGCGCCATCCCGGTGATCCGCTCGGCGATCAACTCCGGCGTGACCAGCGCCGCGGCGGCGACCCGATCGGCGTACGGAGGAGCAAACGCGTAGTAGTGCTTCAGGGTGGCGTCGGCCGCCTCGCGCGCATGATCGCCCAGCGCGAAGTACGACAACGCGAGCAGCCTCGGCGCGCCCTCGCGTCCCGCCGCGCTCCAGGCCTCCTCCGCCGCATCGGCACCGGAACGGAACTGCTCAGGACCGCCCCCGCCGGCGATCCACCCTGCACCATGCTTGGCCATCCGTCGGAACGCCTCCGGCGCGGTGCCGCCGAGGATGACGTGCGGCCCGTCGGGGGTGGTCGGCTGGGGACCGACGGCCGGCGTCGCTCCGCGCCACAGGTCGATGGCGCGCTCGAGCAACGCATCGAACTCGACCCCGCGACGGCGGAAGTCGACCCCGCTTTCCGCGAAGTCGTCTTCTCGTCCGCCGACCGCTAGCCCGAGGACCAACCGGCCGCCGGACAGGCGGTCGAGGGTTGCCGCCTGCTTGGCGAACAGGGCATGGTTGCTCCGCAGCGGAGCGATCAGGATTGCCGTCAACAGGCCAATCCGCTCGGTCACCGCGGCCGCTGCCGCGAGCGCAATCAACGATTCGTAGTTCCCGTAGACGATCCGATCAAGCACGCCGAGGCTGGAGAAGTTCCGCGCCTCCGCGCGCTTCGCCCAATCGATCAGCGTTTGGCCATCCACTCCGTTGATCGCGGCGGGCAAACCGATACCGACGTCCATATCCGGCACTCTATCCCGAACCGGCGCACGATGAACCAGCCGGATTGTGACCGGCACGATTGCCTCGGAGCCGACGCCGTCGATCGGCCGAAGAGTGGGCTTAATCTCGCCCACGGGCCATGATTTGGGGGGGTGTGTGTCGCAGGGCCCGCTGAGCGGCACAGATCGCGTTCACCAGGTCAAAGTGCTGGGGTTGAGTGAACTTTTGCCCGCCACCCACCACGAGCGGCACGCGCCCCGCCGGCGACGCCGGCCGGCGACGGTGCGCGGGCGGGTTGCTTCGGGCATGATTCAGCCGATGCTTGCCGTGGCCGCCATCGACGTCAATCCGGAAGATCCACTCAGCGTGCTGGAGGTCGGTGATCGGCCTGAGCCCGAGGTCGCCGACGGCTGGACCACGATCGACGTGAAGGCCACCTCGCTCAACCATCACGATCTGTGGTCCCTGCGGGGAGTTGGGCTGAGCCGCGATCGGTTACCGATGATTCTCGGCTGCGATGCGGCCGGACTCGACCGGGACGGCAACGAGGTCGTCGTGCACGCCGTGATCAGCGACGATTCCTGGCGCGGAGACGAGACCTTCGACCCGCGACGCTCGCTGCTGTCTGAGAAGCACCAGGGCACGTTCTCCGAACGGGTCGCCGTGCCGCGCCGCAACCTGGTGCCCAAGCCAGCGGAGCTCTCCTTCGAGGAAGCGGCATGTCTGCCGACTGCCTGGCTGACGGCGTATCGGATGCTGTTCACCCGGGGGCGCGTGCAGCCGGGAGCGACGATCCTCGTGCAGGGCGCGACCGGCGGCGTGGCCACGGCCCTCACCGTCCTGGGCAGTGCGGCGGGCGCCCGCGTCTGGGTGACCGGACGCTCGGAGGAGAAGAGGGCGCACGCGCTTGAGCTGGGCGCCGATCAGGCCTTCGAGCCGGGTGCCCGCCTACCCGAGCGCGTCGATGCGGTGTTCGAGACCACCGGTCGAGCGACCTGGGGGCATTCGGTCCGATCGTTGAAGCCGGGCGGCACACTCGTGATCTCGGGAGCCACCACCGGCGACGCGACACCGGCCGAGCTGACCCGGGTGTTCTTCCTTCAACTGTCGGTGATCGGCTCGACGATGGGCACCCGCGACGAGCTCGAGCGACTGATGCGGTTCTGCGTGGAGAAGCAATTGCGTCCCGTGATCCACGAGACCCTGCCGTTGGCCGACGCCCGCCAGGGGTTCGAGGTGATGCTGGCCGGCGAGATGTTCGGCAAGATCGTCTTCACGCTGTAGTCCCCTCGATGCACGATCAGATCACGGTGCCGTTCGCGACGAGGATCGAAGCGTGCGTCTCGCCATCGCCGTCCACGATCCAGCGGCGACCGCCTGCGCGGAGCACGATCTTCTCGCCGGGTTGCGCAGGCGCCCGATATTCGATCTCAGCATCGATGCTGTCGGGATCGCTACCGCCCAACAGCTCCTCTTCGAGCGGCTGCCAGTAGGCGGCGTTATTGATGTGCCCGGCGATGTCGCGTTCGGTCGCGCGGAACGTCCACGGGGCCCTGCGCTCGATCGCGCCCGGTGCCGGATGGCGCAACCGAGCGCTTACCCGTCGGCCCGGAGTCGTGTGCCCGTAGGTGAGGATCTCATGCTCGGTCAGTGGCGTAGGGCGCCAGCCGTCGGGACTCAAATGCACCCATAGGGAAACGGCCTCCACGTCCGCGACGGATTCGCCCGGGCGCACGATGTCCGTTCGACGCTCGGCCCACATCCTGCCGAGCCCGCTGCAGAATGTCGTGACCTCGAACCGCTCACCGAAACGGGGGAATCGGTTGACGCGCATGCGCGTGCGCCGGACCACCCACACCACACTCTCCGCAAGCCCAGCGTCCTCGACATCGGCGTATGCCACGTCTTGTAACCAACAGGCCAGCGCATCGAGCCGGGTCCGACCCGACGGGGCGCAATCGGCGAACCCCGGGCGTATCGGCTGCGTGAACGTGCGCCCGAGTTCCGGAGGCGCGACCAGCTCGTTGAAATCGCCATGCACGACCAGCAGGCTACGCATCTTTGGCCGGATCGGCGGCCCGCGGGGGGCTCGGCCTCGCCTGCGCGGCGGACCGCGGCGCGAGTGGTCGATGACCCCCGGTCGGTGGTGTTGGCGGCGGGCGCGGGGTACCGTCCGGGGTGGCTGCGCGGCCGGGTGCGTGTGCTGCAGCGTCGCCTGGGGACCGCGGGGTTCACCGCGGGGCGGGTGGACGGCCGCTACGGGCCGCTGACCCGCCAGGCGGTCAGCCGCTTCCAACACGCAGACGGGCTCACGGTCGACGGGATCGCGGGCGCGCGGACCCTCGCGGCGTTGCACGCGTCGCGGATCGCGGGCCGCGGAGGGCTCGCGCCCGGCGCCGGCTACCACCAGCCCGCCGGATCCTTGCGCGTGCGCGCACTCCAGCAGCACCTCCAGACCACGGGTTTCACGCCCGGGCCCGCGGACGGGCGCTACGGGCCGCTGACCACCCACGCGGTCAGCCGCTACCAACACGCCCACACCCTCCCCGCGACCGGGATCGCCACCCCCCGCACCCTGGACGCGCTGCACATCCCCACCAGCACCCCGACCCTCACACCCCCACCACCCCCACGCCACGCCGCCAGGAGCACCGCACCCCACCACCCCCGCCGCCAGGCTCATCGCCGCAGCACGCGACGACAGACCACAGCAGCAGCGCGAACCAGCCCGGGCAGCAGCGAACCCCCGGCCGGCCCGCCGCTCACCCCGATCCTGCTCGGACTCCTCGCGATCGGCGCCGCCACGATCACCGCCAGCTACCACCACACCCGCACCCAAACCCGCACCCGCACCCGCACCACCCCGCGCTCAGCGCCCTCAAAGCCGGCGCGACCGGCCACATCAACAAAAACATCGACCCCAACCAACTCGCCCGACTCATCACCCTCGCCGCCCACGGCCAAGCCATCATCCCCCGCCACCTCACCACCCACCTCCTCCACCACCTCCACACCACCCCCACCACCGGCTGGCGCCCCACCCACAGCCGCCTCACCACCCGCGAATGGGAAATCATCGAACTCCTCGACCAACACACCACCACCCAACAAATCGCCCAAACCCTCGTCGTCTCACCCACCACCGTCTACAGCCACATCAAAAGCGTCCTACGCAAACTCGGCGTCCACACCCGCCACGACGCCATCACCGCCGCCCACCACCTCCGCCACCAAGAAGTCCAGAGCACAAAAACCCCCACCCCAACCCAATAAACACCCCCCAACGCCCCCGACGATCTCGGCGATCCTAGATAACGATAAGCACACCATGAGGTGCTCGAGCACGCGACGAGAACGTCAACCACGCTCAGCGCCCCACCATCCTCAAGGAGAGATACATGCGCGTACTCACCACCCACGAGCTCGACACCCAACTCGCCGAGCAGCTCCCGACCCGTGAGCTGATGGGCGGCTGCTGGCACCGTCAGGGCAGCTACACCAGCAACACGGCCGTCGCCGGCAACTCGTCCAGCGGTTTCATCAACGTTGGTAACGGCAACCAGGTCCAGCTCCTGACACTGGGTAGCAGCAACGGCAACGGCGCGATCGCCGGCTAGTTCTGACCAGGACCCCCGGCTCATCAGGGCTTGGGGGCGCTGTGCGACGGGGTGGCCATGCGGCCACCCCGTCCGCATTTCCCGGCCGGATGGCCGGCCACACAGATGAGGAGCTGATCATGAGCATCACGACGATCGACCGAAGCGCCGCTCCTACGCCGCCGGCGCACGTCCCAGCACCCGGCGCGACGCAGCCCGCCCCGCAGCTGCTGGCCGGCACCGAGCTCATCGGCCGAGTCGCGGGATCCGGCCTGCGCGAACCCCCCTACCTGGTACGCCGCTGCGACGACCAAGTCGTCCAGCTCTCCCAACTTCTCTACGCGATCGCCAGCCACATGGACGGCCGCCCGCTCGCCCAGGTCGCCGCCGACACCGGCCAGCACCTGGACCTACGGATCACCCCCGACCAGATCGCGTACGTCGCCGAACACAAGCTCGTCCCACTCGGCCTGCTCGCCCCGCGCGACGGCAGCCCGCCGAACCTGGAGCGCGTCAACGCGCTCTTGGCGCTGCGCTTTCGCGCCGGGATCGTCGGCGAGCGGGCGGTCAACGCGCTCGCGAGGCTGCTCAGGCCACTGTTTCTGCCGCCCATCGTGATCGCCGCGCTCACCGCGCTCCTGGCCTGCGACGTCTGGCTGGGGACCTCGCACGGGATCGGCGCCGGCCTACGCACCGTGATCCACCACCCCACGCTCGGACTGGCGCTCTTCGCCCTGGCGATCCTCTCGCTCGCCTTCCACGAATGCGGACACGCCGCCGCCTGCCGCTACGGCGGCGCGAAACCCGGTCGGATCGGGATCGGCATCTACCTCGTCTGGCCAGTCTTCTACACCGACGTCACCGACTCCTACCGCCTCACCAAGACCGGGCGGCTCCGCACCGACCTCGGCGGCGTCTACTTCAACGCCCTCTTCGCGCTCGGCGCCGCCAGCGCCTACCTCGCCACCGGCTACGAGCCGCTGCTGGTCCTCGTGGTCAGCCAGCAGGTACTGCTGCTCGACCAGTTCATCCCCTGGGTCCGCCTCGACGGCTACCACATCGTCTCGACCTCATCGGCGTCTCAGACCTATTCACCCGAATCAAACCCGTCATCACCAGCCTCCGCCCCGGCCGACCCGCCGACCGGCGCGTCACCGAACTCAAACCCTGGGCGCGCGCCGCCGTCACCACCTGGGTCATCAGCACCCTCGCGGCGTTCAGCGCCATGGGCGTGGTGATCATCCTCTACGCCCCCAGCTACCTGACCCGCGCGTGGCAATCGCTGATCCTGCAGTTCGACGGGGTGGCGTACGGCGCCCGCGTCGGCAGCATCGTCGATCTCCTCAACGGGGCCATCGGCGCGACGATGCTGCTGCTGCCCGTCGCCGGGATCACCCTCACCTACCTGCTGATCTGCCGTCGCACCGGAACCACGCTCGCCCTACGACAGGCCCGTGTCGACGCCACCCTCGCGGCAGGGCCAGGGACAAAAACCCCCACCCCGACCCAATGAACTTCCCCCGGCGCTCCCCGCGACATCAGGAAAGCTAGATACCAGAAGCAACCACGGGTGTGAAGCCGCAGCGCCGAAGTATCCAGCGTCCGGCCCGTACCCACAACCAGTCCCACCGAAAAGGAGTCACAACATGCGCGAACTGACAATCCACGAGCTCGACGCGCAGCTCGCCGAGCAGCTCCCCGCCCGCGAGCTGATGGGCAGCAGCTATTCACGCCACGGCAGCTACACCTCGAACACGGCAGTGGCCGGCAACTCGTCCCACGGCTTCATCAACGCCCTGAACGGCAACCAGGTCCAGATCCTCACGTTCGGCAGCAGCAACGGCAACTTCGCCGCCGCTGGCTGATCACCCAGCACCGCAGGGCAGTACCACGGGGTGGCCTTCGGGCCACCCCGTTTTCATGTCTCGGCCCGCGTTCATGAAGCACCAACGCGGGCCACCCGGTTTCCCATCTCGGCCCGCGTTCGCGAGGCACCGACGCGGCCCAACCGGGCACCAGGACCTGATCGCGCGCGAGATTCAGGTCCGCAGCGAACTGGGACCGGCGGACGCCACCATCCCGTCGGGGGCTCGGATCAGGTCGGCGGCGCGCTCGGCGATCATGATCGTGGGGCCGTTCGTGTTCCCGCGCGTGATCTGTGGCATGACGGACGCGTCGACCACGCGCAATCCCTGCAGGCCGTAGACGCGGAGTTGTGGATCGACGACCGAGCCCATCGCGCACGTTGACGTCGGGTGGTAGACGGTCTGGCCGGCCCGGAGGATGAAAGCCATCAGATCGTCGTCGGAATCGGAGTCCGGGACGCTGAACGGCGCCCGCTCGACCGCCCGTAGCGGAGCCTGGCTGGCGATCTCGAGCGCGATTCGCATCCCCGCGAGCATGCTCGCGCGATCCTCCTCGGTGGTGAGGAAGTTGCACAGTACGCGGGGCTTGGAGTCGGGCAGTGGGGTGCGGAGCATGACTCGCCCGCGGCTGGTGGGGTTGATGACCACCGGACCGAAGCAATAGCCGTGGTCCGACGGCGCGGTCAGCCCCTCATCGAAGAACATCGACGGCGCGAAGTGAAACTCGATGTCCGGGGCGTCGAGGCCGGGCCGGGTGCGGAAGAAGCCGGCCGCCTCGGGAATGTTGGAGCTCAGGGGGCCGCGGCCCTCTGACTGCAGCAGCGCGATGTTCTCAGGTGTGACCGCCATGAACAACGAGACCTCGTCGGTCAGATAGTTGAGCTGAGCCATGCAATGGTCCTGCAGCCCATGCCCGACCGGCAGCGGCTCGCGCACCTCGATCCCGAACGGCGCCAACTGGTCCTCGGGGCCGATCCCGGACAGCATCAGCAGGACTGGGGACTGGTAGCTGCCGGCCGACAGGATCACCTCGCGATCGGCGCGGATCTGCTCGACCCGGCCGTCGCGGGCGATCTCCACCCCGACCGCTCGGTCACCCTCGAACAGGATGCGCAGCGCGAGGGCGCCGGTGATCACCCGCAGGTTCTTCCGTCCGGCCGCCGGATGCAGGTACGCGTCTGCGGCGCTGCAGCGCAGCCCGTCGCGTTGGGTCAGCTGGAAGCGGCCGACGCCCTCCTGACGGGCGCCGTTGAAGTCGGGGTTGCGCTCGTGCCCAGCTTGCTGGGCGGCCTCGAGCATCGTGTCGACAAGCGGGTGCAGGGAACGGCCGTCGGACACGCGCAGCGGTCCGCCGACGCCGTGGTACGCGTCTTCGCCGCGCTCGTTGTCCTCGGCGCGCTTGAAGTAGGGCAGGACATCGTCGTAGCTCCAGCCGTCACACCCCGCCTCCGCCCACGCGTCGTAATCGACGCGGTTGCCGCGCGTATAGATCATCGCGTTGATCGCGCTGCAGCCGCCCAGCACCTTGCCGCGCGGAAGGTACAGGCGCCGGTGGCCCAGGCCGGGCTCCGGCTCGCCCAACAGGTCCCAGTCGACGCTTGACTTCAACAGCACCGGGAACGCCGCCGGCATCCGGATCTCCGGCTGGCCATCCCCACCGCCGGCCTCCAGCAGCGCGACGCGAGCATCTGTGTCCTCGCTCAGGCGGCCGGCCAGCACACAGCCCGCCGAACCGGCGCCCACGATCACGTAGTCATAGGTGTTACCTGTGCGGGCCTCGGTTGCCCCGTCGGTGTCACTCACCCCGGATCACCACTTTCATCACCTCGGTCGGATTGCTGATCGCGAAGCGCAACGCCTCCGGCGCCTGCTCCAAGGCGAACTCCTGGCTGATCAACCGGCCGAGCAGCGCATCGTGGCGCTCGGCCAGCGCGACCGCCTCGCCGAACTCGCCGCTGCCGCAGCAGCTCACCCCGAGCACGTCGAGTTCCTTCTCGGTCAGGCTGCCGATGCGCAACGAGACCTCGTGGCCGGACATGCCGACCTGCACCGCCCGTCCCGCGGACGCCACGATCTCGACCATCGCGCGCACCGCGGCGGGTACCCCGGTGGCATCCACCACGACGGGTGGACCCGCCGGTCCGGCCCAGCTCCGAGCGGCGGCAACGACCTCGTCGGGCTCGGTCCACAGCAGCGTCTCGGCTCCCGATGTCGGCGCTCAGCGCCAGCCGCCGCGCCTGGGGATCGATCACCAGCACCTCAGCCCCGCGCTCGCGCGCCGCCAGGCAGACGCACTGGCCGATCGGCCCGGCGCCCATCACCACCACCCGCTCGCCGGGCTCGATCCGTCGCCCGGTGTGCGGCGCGGACCCCAATCGACAGGGGCTCGACCATCGCGGCAACCGCCGGGTTCTCGGTGCGGATCGGAAACACCTGATCCTGGCCGGTGGACAGCCGCTGCTGCAGACCGCCGTCCATGTGAATCCCGATCAGCTGGAAGTTGTCGCACGTGTTCTCGCGCCCGACGCTGCACGGGTAGCAGTGCCCGCACGCGTGCAGCGGCCACACCGCGACGCGCTGCCCGAGCGCGAGCTCGGGGCGGCAGTTCGGGCCCAGCTCCGTGATCGTGGCGCCGATCTCGTGTCCCTGGACCCGAGGGAACAACGCCCCACCGGCCGCGGATGACAGCTCGCCGGTGAAGAAATGGTAATCCGAGCCACAGATGCCGACCGCCTCCGGACGCACCACGACCTCGCCGGGACCGGGCTGCGGAGGCTCCGGGCGGTCGAGCAACGCCATATCCCTGACCCCTTCGGTCACCGCCGCGCGCATCAGCCCCTCCCCTCCGCGCCCGGCATCGCCCTCTGATCCACCGCCCGCATCAGCCCCACCCTGGCGCGCGGACCATCACCCTCCGATCCAACGCAAGCATCAGCCCCACACCTCCGCGGCGGTCTCCACCACCAGCTCGAGCTTGGCCACCTGCTCGTCGTAGGTAAGCGCGTTGCCGTCCACCGTCGATGAGAACCCACATTGGGGAGACAGGCAGAGCTGCTCGATCGGCAGGTGCTGCGCCGCCTCCTCGATCCGCCGTTTAAGCTGATCCTTGTCCTCGAGCTCACCCCGCTTGGTGGTGACGAGACCGAGCACGACCAGCTTGTCCTTCGGCACGAAGCGCAGCGGCGCGAACCCGCCCGAGCGCGCGTCGTCGTATTCGAGGAAGAAGCCATCCACGTGCAGGTCGCCGAACAGGGCCTCGGCCACGAAGTCATAACCACCCTCGGCCACCCACGAGGAGCGGAAGTTGCCCCGGCACAGGTGGGTCGTGACGGTCAGGTCCGCAGGCTTGTCGGCCAGCGCCTCGTTGAGATGGCGGATGTAGGTCTCGTGGAGGTGCTCGGCGTCTTCGCCCTTGCTGGCCATCTCAGCGCGCTGGTTCGGATCGTTGAGGTAGGCCAGGCTGGTGTCGTCGAACTGCAGGTACCGGCCGCCCATCTCGGCGATCGCTTTGACCTCCGCCGCGTAGGCCGCGGTCAGATCGCTCCAGAACGCCTCGACGTCGGCATACACGCTCGGATCGATCGCCGCGGCACCGCCGCGGTAGTGGACCATGCTCGGCGACGGCACGGTCAGCTTGGGCGTCACCGAGGGGCCGACTGTGTCCTGAAGGAATTTGAAGTCCTGCGCGAAGATCGGATGATCGAGGTGCACCTTGTCCGCGACGTGGATCGCCGCCGGCTTGTATTCGATCTCGCCCTGCTCGTTGCGGAAATGGACGGTGATGTCGCCCGGCGCCTGCTCGATCCCACCCAGTTCATAGATGAAGTCCATGTGCCAGGAAGCCCGCCGGAACTCGCCGTCGGTCGCCGACTGCAGCCCGACGTCGTGCTGCATCTTGACGACGGCGCGGATCGCATCGTCCTCGACGGTGCGGAGCTGCTCGCGCGTCACATTCCCGGCGCGAATTCCTGGCGGGCGCGCAGAAGTTCGGGCGGGCGCAGCAGGCTGCCGACGTGATCGGCGCGGAACGGTGGCGAGGTGCGCCGCCCCCCGGTCGCGGTCTCGTGTGCTGTGTCAGGTTGGGCCATCAGTGCCTCGTTTCAGTCGGGGTTCGGCACGTTGATCTCGATGCGCATCCCGTTTGGGTCGTCAATGAAAAACCGCCGCGGCCCGCCGCCCGGGACGGTGTTGCGGACGGCCGGCACCCCATTGGCGTCGAGCCGGGCGCTGACCTCGTCGTAGTCGGAGGCGCTAAAGGCGATGTGGTCGACGGGGCCGGCGCCCACCGGCCCGTCGGTTACAGCGAGGCCCAAGCTCTCAGCGTGGGTCAGGTACGCGGCCCGCTCGGCGACATGCAGGCACGGAGTGTAGCCCGCGTAGAGCCAGTAGCCGGGGAACTGCAGCGGCGGACGCTCGCCGACACGCAGCCCGACCACCCGGCAGTAGAAGTCGCGCGTCTGCTCGATGTCGTCGCTGAGGACGAGCACGTGCTCCATCCTGATCACGCTCATCGCGGTTCGGGCTCAGCGGCGAGCGCGCCGACGCCGTTCGTCTTCGCGCCGCGGAGCAGATAGGCGGTGTGGAGAAGCTCGGGCTTCTCGCGCAGCTGCTGGGCATCCCCCGAGAACTGGAGCCGGCCGCCCTCCATGACGTGGGCCCGGTTGCGGCGAGGCCCAGCGCGACGGTGACGAACTGCTCGATCAGCAGCACCCCGATCCCGGAGTCCGCGATCGCGCGGATGGTGGGGATGAGCCGGTTGACGATGACCGGCGCGAGGCCGAGCGACAGCTCGTCGATCAGCATGTAGCTCGGGCTGGGAGACGAGCGCCTGGGCGAGCACCACCATCTGCTGCTCGCCACCCGACAGCGCGCGGGCGGGGGCGTCCAGCCGTTGCTCGAGCTCCGGGAACAGCTCCAGGGCGCGCTTGCGCCCGGCCTGAGCCTGAGCCCGCGAGAGCGAGTACGTGGCCACCCGAATGTTGTCCTCGACGGTCAGCTCCCCGAGCAGCCTCCGGCCCTCGGGGACGATCGCGATTCCGGCCGCCCGGATCCGCTCGGGGCGCTTGCCGGCGAACTCGCGGTCGCCCAGCGTGACCGAGCCGCTTCCGTTCGCAGCACGCCGCCCACGGCCAGCACCAGGCTCGACTTGCCGGCTCCGTTGGGCCCGAGCAGCGCCGTGACCTCGCCGGCCGCGATCTCGAGCGTCACGTCGCGGACGACCACGCGGCCGCCGCGCTCGACCGTAAGCCCACTCAGACTCAGCAGATCGCCGGTGCTAGCGTCGCTCACACGTTCTCCTCCGTGCCGAGATACGCGCGGATCACGCGCTCGTCGCGCAGCACCTCGTCGGTCGGGCCGGAGCTGATCAGCCTTCCGAAGTCGAGCACCGCGGTCGTTTCGCAGCACCCGGACACCAGGCTCATGTCGTGGTCGACCAGGATCGTCAGAGCGCCGGTCTGTTCGGGGATCTTGCGGATCACCGCGCTCAAGTGCTCGGTCTCCTCGTCGGGCAGGCCGGCCGCCGGCTCGTCGAGCAGCACCAGCCGTGGTTTGCCGACGACAGCGCGGGCGACTTCGACCAGGCGGCGCTCGGCGGCGCCGAGCGTGCCCACCTTCGTCTCCGGGGACATCCGGAGCCCGACGAACTCGATCGCCGCGAGCGTGTCCTCCCGCCGCGAGCCTTTGTTCAGCTTCGACTGCTCGTGGACCATCGCCACGTTGTCGTACACCGACAGCTCCTCGATCGCCTGTTCGGTCTGGAAGGTTCGCCGCACGCCCCACCGGGCGCGCCGGAAGTGCGCCATCTTCAGCAGGTTCTCGCCGAATGCCTCGATGCTCCCGGCGGCCGGGCGAACAAACCCGCTGAGGACGTTGAAGAAGGTCGTCTTGCCAGCTCCGTTGGGGCCGATCAATCCGCACGTGCCGGCCTCGAACGTAACATCCATCCCGTCCAGCGGGGTCACGCCGCCGAAGCGGACCGTCAGTCCGGACACCTCGATCATTCGGCCCGCCCCCCGGCCGAGGCGCTGGGCCGGACAGGCCACGAAGCAGTCGCCCGAGGCGCGCGAGGTCCTTCGGCACCTGGTCGACGAGTCCGCGCGGCGCGGTCGTCAGGACCTGGAGCACGCCGATGCCGAACAGGATCGTCAGCCAGTCGGGGGACACGCCCCAGTTGTTGAGCAGCGCCTGCAGGAACTTCAGCAGGAACGCGGCGATGATCGCGCCCCACATGCTGTACGCACCGCCCATCAGCACCACGGCCAGCAGCGTGATCGAATCCTGGGTCGCGAACGTCAGCGAGTTCAGGTAGCGGAAGCTGCCGGCCACCAGGCCTCCGGCGACGCCGGTGACGAACGACGCCAGCGCGAACGCCCAGAGCTTGTAGAACGTCGTGTTGATGCCGGCCGCCAGCGCGGCCGACTCGCTCTGGCGGATCGCCGCCCAGGCCCGTCCCGGCCGCCCGCGGACGTGCGCGAGCACCAACAGGAACATCAGGATCGCCACGATGACCGAGTAGCGGAAGAACGCCGGATCGCTGGTCGCGACGCTCGGCCGGCGGATCGGCGGGATGTGGACGGTACTGCCGTCGTAGCCGGTGAAGCCGTGGCCGCCGTTGGGGAAGTTGATCGTGGCGAGCGCGACCGTGATCGCGCCCGCCAGCATCAGCGTGATCAGCGCCAGATACAGACCGCTCATCCGCAGGGCCGGGAGCCCGACCAGCGTCCCCAGCACCATCGTGATCAGCCCCGCGCCCAGCAGCACGATCGGGAACGGAAGCGCGGTCGCGAACAGCAGGCGCGCGGCGACCCACGCGCCCATCGCCAGCACCGCCCCCTGACCGAGCGACACCATGCCCACGCGTCCGACCAGCAGACCGAGCCCGAGCGTGACGATCGAGTAGATCGCCACCTGGGTCCATGCGTCGAGGTAGTAGAGACTGAAGATCGACGGGAACGCCAGGAACACGAACAGCAGCAAGGCGGCGATCACCGCTGGGCGCACGAAGTCGCGGGGCTCGGGCCTGGGGCGTTCGCGCGACGGCCCGTGGGCTACATCCGGCGCGGCGGCGTCGTCCTGTGCTGCGGTGCTGTCGTCCGCGGTCTTCACGCCGGGAGATTCCAAGCCTAAACCCCCTGGCGCCCGACCGAGATCACGCGGTGCCGGTTGAGCACCAGCAGGGCGATCGCGGCGAGCACGAACGGCGTCATGTCGCGGTAGTTGCTCAGCGACTGGATCGGGGTCAGCTCGGCGCTGACGACGCCGATCACGATCGCGGCGACGAACGTCACCAGGATCGAGCGCAGGCGCGCGATCAGCGTGGCCGCCAGCGTGGAGATCACCAGGAACGTGAGGCTGGTCGCGTCGAGTGCGACCAGGTCAGCGAGCAGCACGCCGGCCACCCCCGACAGCACCCCGCAGCCAAACCACGCCGCCGCGGTCACGCGCCTCACGGGGACGCCCAGGGTCGCGGTGATCTCGCGGTCGTTGGCCATCGCTCGCATGGCCGTTCCCAGCTTCGTGAAGCGCAGGAACGCCGCCGTGACGATCGTGATGACGAGTCCCAGCGCGAGCGCGATCACGTTCGTGTAGGTGACCGAGATCTCGCCGATCTGGAACGTGTTGTTGTCGGTCGGGATCGTCAGCGCGCGCGATGCGCCTCCGCTCGAGGGCCACAGCAGGTCCATCACCCCGAGCAGCACGAGCGTCAGGCCCAGCGTCGCCGTCGCTTTGACCAGCGGGTCGCGCCCGGCGAGCGCGGGGCCGAACACCATTCCGTAGGCGAGCGTCACCACTCCGCCGAACAGCACGGCGACCAGGAAGGCGGGCCAGAAGCCGAAGCCCGAGTGGTTGATCAGCTGCCAGGCGATCAGGGCGCCCATCGCACCGACGGCACCGAAGGCCAGGTTCAGCACTCCGGTGGCGCGGTACAGGACGACCATGCCGACCCCCGACAGGGCATACACCCCGCCGAGGGACAGGCCGGTGACGAGGAACTGCTCGACGTCAGTCCAGCTTGGCATGGCTCCTTAGACGCCCTGATCGCTGATGCGTTGCCGTACTCCTACGAGGTCGGTGGATTCGTTGACGGTGCCGTGCCTGCCGCCTTACGGTACTGCGCGATCTGCGGGTCCGCCGAGGAAACGTTGAAGCATCCCTGGGCGGTGACCATCTTCCCGTTGTCCGGAGTCGTCGTGAAGTCGGCGTTGTTGGGAATGTGCAACGGGTACGGCCCGTACACCCACGGCTGACAGAGCAGCTCGGTCTTCTCGTCCTTGATGTTCTTGAACGCCGTGTTGACGCTCTTGATCGTGTACGGACCCTTGATCTTCAGCAGCGCGTCTGTCGAGAACTTCCCGAGCAGGAAGCCCATCTGGCTGAAGGAACCGAGGCCGCCGGCGACGTTCTTGCCGTACTGGGCCAGGATGTTCTTGTAGAGCTGCATCTCCGGCCCGTTGTGGTCATCGGGCGAGGTCAGCTCGGCGTTGACGAACAGCTTGTGGTTCCACTTCGGTCCCAGCGCCTTGGCCAGGAAGTCGGTGTTGCACGGAGTCGAGCAACCCCACCCCTTGACCCGGTCCTCGAGTCCGAGCTTCTGCGCGGCCTGCAGGATCACCAGCGCCTCGGGCGGGGTGAAGTTGAGCACCACCCACCCGTTCGAGCCGGCCTTGTTGACGAGGTCCAGCGCGACCGAGTTGGCGTCGTTGATCGGCACGTTCTCGGTCAGCTCGGTGATCGGCACGTGCGCGGCCTTCGCGAGCGCCGCCGGCCCGGCGGCGATGTAGCCGGTACCCGGGACGTTGGACTGCACGAACACGATCTTGCCGACGTGCTGGCTGAGCGCGTACTGCACCGCGCCGTCGGAGCTGTAGCGCGGCCCCATGTTGACCGCCGCGCTGTTCGGCGTCGACCAGCACTCGGGCGCGATACCGGCGTCCCATCTCGTAGATGCCGAGCTGCTTCCAGTAGGCCTGATCGATCGTGCACTCGAGCAGGTCGAACACGCCGACGATCCCGACCACGTGGTCGGTCTGGATCAGCTGCTTGGCGGCCGCCGCGATCTGCGCCGGCTGAGTCTGGTCGTACTGCGACGAACAGCTTCAGCGGGTGGCCGTTGACGCCGCCGTTCGCGTTGACGCAGTTGAAGTACGCGGTGATCATGTTCGGACCGTCGCTGAAGTCGGTGCCCGGCTGCTTGGTGTCGATCGTGCCGATGTTGATCGGCGTGCCGGTCGCCTTGACGCCGGGCTTGGGACCGCACGACGAGGTGCTGGTCGACGCCGGGGCGGCGCTGGCCGTGCTGCTCGCGGTGGCCGAACTGCTGGCCGCGGCGGTGCTGGTCGCACTACTGCTGCTCGAACTGCTGCTCCCGCAGCCGGCCAGGACCATCACACCCATCACCGCAGCAACTGCGAAGCTTCGGCCGCACGCGCGGCCACTGATGGAACATCCTCAACGTTCTCTCCTCCTCGAGTAATGAACCCGCCCCAGTCTGGCGAGTCGCGGTGATACTAGTTGTAAGCACGGATGCATGCAACAGCCCCCTAACAAGACCCAAACGAAGCGTGTTCGGCGCCACTGCCGGCTAGTTCTGCATGCAAGACCCGCCGGTAGGAATACACTCGTCTGCCAACGGAGCGCGCCACGGGAGTAGACGTTGGCAACGCGCGCGCCGCCGAGGAGTGGTGAGCGAAGTGGCACAGCCGGCTGACAGAACCCAGATCACGCGGGCGCTGCTGCGCCTGCGCGAGCTGATCCTCAGCGGCGAGTTCGCGCCGGGAGCGCATGTCCGAGCTGCCGCTGGTCGAGCGTCTCGGCGTCTCGCGGACGCCGCTGCGCCTGGCGCTCGCCGCGCTCGAGCACGAGGGCCTGCTGCGCGGGCTGACAGGCGGCGGCTACGTGGTGCGCGAGTTCACGCAGGCCGACATCCACGACGCGATCGAGCTGCGCGGCGTGCTCGAGGGCACTGCCGCCCGCTTCGCCGTCGAGCGCGGAGCGCCTGCGCCGTGAGCTGCGAGCGCTGCGCACGATCAACGACGGAATCGAAGCGCTCGTGCACCGGGCCGACTACGAGTCCTTCGAGCGCTACGTCGAGCTCAACGAGCGCTTCCACGCGCAGCTGCTGAAGATCGCCCGCAGCCCGATGCTCGAGCGAGCGCTCGCGGGAATCGTCTCGCTGCCGTTCGCCGGCCCGAGCGCTGCGTTCGTGCTCACCGAGGCCGAGCTCCCCGAGTCGCGCGAGATCCTCGTCATCGCCCACCGCCATCACCTCGGTCTGATCGAGTCGATCGAGCAGCGACAGGGCGCACGCGCCGAGAGCCTCGCTCGCGAGCACGCGCGGCTGGCGTTCACCAACCTCGAGATCGTGCTGCGCCACCGCGAGATGCTCGACCGGATGCCCGGCGCATCGCTGATCGCCCTGCCCCAGGACGAATAGCGGCCGGCACGGCCTCACGGCCTCCGCGCTCGGTCCCGCCCCAGCGCGAGCATCGCCGCCCGGTGGACCTGCTCGCGTCCGGGCCGGTAGGCGTCCTCGAGCGGCGGGCTGACCGGAACCGGCGTGAACGGCGCGCCGACCCGCTCGATCGGCGCCTCGAGGCAGTCGAACGCCGCGGCCTGCAGCTCGGCGACGAGCTCGGCGCCGAAGCCGCCGACGCTGACCGCCTCGTGGGCGATCACCGCGTGCTCGGTCCGCCGGACCGACTCGACGATCGTGTCGAGGTCGAGCGGGATCAGCGTGCGCGGGTCGATCACCTCGGCCTCGACTCCCTGCGCGGCCAGCCGCTCGGCTGCCTCGAGCGCCTCGCCGACCATCCGCGAGGTCGCGACGATCGTGACGTCGCGCCCGGCGCGCACGATCCGCGCGCGGCCGAGCGGCACGGGTGCCGGCTCGGCGGGCGCCCACTCGCGCCGGAAGTAGAGCGCCTTGTTCTCGACGAACACCACCGGGTTGGGGTCGGCGATCGCGCTGGCCAGCAGCCCGGCGGCGTCGGCCGCGCAGCTCGGCATCACGACCTTCAGCCCCGGGACGTGGGTCAGCCAGGCTTCCAGGCTCTGCGAGTGCTGCGCGCCGCTCGCCGCCCGGCTCCGCCCTGCGTGCGCAGCACGAGCGGCACCGACAGCTGGCCGCCGGACATGAAGTGCGCCTTCGCCGCCTGGTTGACCAGCTGGTCGAGCGCCAGCGTGATGAAGTCGATGAACATGATCTCGACCACCGGGCGCAGGCCGGCCTGGGCGGCGCCGATCGCCACGCCGCACACCGCACCTTCGCTGATCGGCGTGTTGAGCACCCGCTCGGTTCCGAACTCCTCCGCCAGACCGGCCGTCGCCGTGTAGGGGCCGCCCTCGGCGACATCCTCGCCGAGCACGATCACCCGCTCGTCGGCGCGCATCGCCCGCGCGAGCGCGTCGTTGATCGCCTTCACGAACGTCGTCTCGATGTCGGTCACCGGGGAGCCCCGGCGTAGACCATCTCCGCCGACAGCCCGAGCTCTGGGAACGGGCTGGCGCGGGCGAACTCGACCGCGCGCTCGACCTCGGCGCCCGCCTCGGACTCGAGCGCCTCGCACGCCGAATGGTCGAGCCAGCCCTCGGCGAGCGCGTGCGCCTGCAGTCGCGCCAACGGGTCTCGGCGCTCCCACTCCGCGTCGGCCAGCGCGTCGCGGTAGTCCTGCGCGTCGCCCTCGTAGTGGCCGCGCCGGCGGTGGGTCAGGCACTCCAGCAGCAGCGGCCCGCGGCCGCGGCGCGCGATCTCCAGCATGCGGCCGAAGGCCTCCCAGACGACCGGGACGTCGCCGCCGTCGACGGTCTCGCGCGCGAACCCGTAGGGCGCCACGACGTCGCTGACGCGCTCGACCCGGCTGTGCTCGGCGCGCGACGTGAACTCGGCGAAGCCGTTGTTCTCGCAGACGAAGATCACCGGCAGCTCCCACAGCGCGGCGAGGTTGACCGACTCGCTGAAGTGGCCGGCCTGGACGGCGCCGTCACCGAAGAACACGACCGTGACCTGATCTGATCCGCGCAACCGGGCCGCCAGCGCGCTGCCCAGGGCGAGCGGCAGGTTGCCGCCCACCACTCCGGTGGCACCCATCAGGCCGTGCTCGACATCGACCAGGTGCATCGAACCGCCGAGCCCGCGGCAGAGCCCGTCCGAGCGGCCCATCAGCTCGGCCATCACCCGATCGATCGGCGCGCCCTTGGCGATCGCGTGGCCGTGGGCGCGGTGCCCGCTGTAGACCGCGTCGTCGTCGCGGAGCTGACGGCACACCCCGGCCGCGACGCCCTCGCCGCCGATGCTCAGGTGGATCAGGCCGTGAACCTGGAAGCTCCGCTTGAGGCGCGCGACGCGCTCCTCGAAGCAGCGGATCAGCCACATCGTGTGCAGCAGCGCCAGGGCAGCGTCGCCGTCGAGCTCGGCAGGCACCGACGCGCCAGGCCCCGTCGATCGGCCCACGGACGGGCTTACGCGGCGATCGGTGCCGAGCCCAGGACCTGGCGCACCGCGCCGGCGATCTTCGCCTCGTCGGGGAGCACGTATGCCTCCATCGGCTCGCTGTAGGGCACCGTCGCGTCGAGCGCGGTCACCTGCTTGATCGGCGCCTTCAGCGCCGAGAAGCCGACGTCGGCGATCTCGGCGGCGATCACCGCCGAGGCCGACGCGTGTCGCGTCGCCTGGTCGACGAGCACGACCCGGCCGGTCTTCTCCACCGAGGTGAGGATCGTGGCGATGTCCAGCGGGACCAGCGTGCGGGGGTCGATCACCTCGGCCTCGATGCCCTCCGCGGCCAGCGACTCGGCCGCCTCCAGCGCCTTGCCGACCGTCCAGCCGGTCGCGACGATCGTCACGTCGGCACCGGCCCGGCGGATCGCCGCCTGCCCGAACGGGACCAGATACTCCCCTTCGGGAACCTCGCCCGGCTCGAGCGTGAGCAGGTAGTGATGGAAGTAGCAGACCGGGTTGTCGTCGCGGATCGCCGTGGCCATCAGACCCTTGGCGTCGGCGGCGGTCGACGGCAGCGCCACCTTCAGCCCCGGAACGCCCATGAACATGCCGTAGATCGAGCCGGTGTGCTGTCCGGCCCAGCCGGCCGTGAAGCCGTAGCCGGCCTTCAGCACGAGCGGGACCTTGACCCGTCCGCCGCTCATGTAGCGAAAGCGCGGCGCCTCGTTGACGACCTGATCCATCGCCACGAGCATGAACTCGGCCATGTAGAGCTCGACCACCGGCCGCATACCGGCCAGCGCCGCTCCCACCGCCATCCCGATCTCCGCGGTCTCCGAGATCGGCGTCACGCGCACGCGGTCGTGGCCGTAGGACTTGACGAACTCATCGTTCTCCGTGGTGGCGAGGTTCTGTCCGAAGTAGAGGACGCTGTCGTCGAGCGCCATCTCCTGGTGGATAGCCTCGTTAATCGCCGCGATGTAGGGGATCTCCCGTGCCATTGCGTGTCTCCTAGGCGTAGACGTAGTTGAGGGCCGCTTCGGGCTCTGGATACGGGCTGTCGATGCCGAACGCGACTGCGGCCTGCATCTCCTCGCGCACGTCCGCGGCGATCTGATCGGCCTGCTCGGCGCTCAGCGTGCCGGCGGTGATGAGGGTGGCGCGGAAGCGGGGCACCGGGTCGCCGCGCTTGGCCGCCTCGTACTCCTCGCGCGCACCGAACACTTCAATCGCCTCGTGCTCCGGGTAGTGCAACGGCACGCCGGGCGGCGCGATGATGTTGCCGTGAGCGCTGAGCCGGTAGACCTTTGACTCCACCAGCGTGGGGCCGCCGCCTGACCGGGCGCGATCGACCGCCGCTCCCACCTCGCCGTAGACGGCCACCGGATCGCCTCCGTCGACGGTCACCCCGGGCATCGAGAACGCCTTGGCCTTCACCGCCAGCGGCTCGCCGGCGGCGGCATTGGCGTCCTCCTGCTCGACGCGCGTGACGACGTTGTAGGAGTTGTTCTCCATCACGTAGACGATCGGCAGCTTCCACAACGACGCCACATTCAGGGACTCCGAGAACGCGCCCTGCTTCGAGGCACCGTCGCCGAAGAAGCACAGCACGACCTGTCCCTGCTTTCGGATCTGCGCCGCGTAGGCGACACCGGTGGCCTGGGGGATGCCCTGCCCGACGATCCCGGAGGTGCCGAGGAAGCCGCGCTCGGTATCGACGAGGTGCATCGAGCCGCCATATCCGCCGCACAGACCGGTGCTGCGGCCGTAGATCTCGGCCATCATCGCGTCGGGGCTGGTGCCCAGGGCGAGCGGATAGCCGTGGCAGCGATAGGTGGCCATCAACTGGTCGTCGGGACGCAGCGTGGCCAGCGAGCCGACGATCGACGCCTCCGCTCCGTCGGCCAGATGGGTGTGCCCGCGGATGACCCCCGGGTACTCCTCGAACGTCTGCTTGACCCGCTCCTCGAACTCGCGGATCCGCACCATCTGGGTGTAGATCCAGATCAGCCGGTCGCTGTCCAGTTCCTTCATCTGCTCCTCCTCGCCTTCGCCGTCATGTCACGCCGGCGCGGAACTGCGCGGCGGTGGTCTCGTACGCGCGATCGAACTCCTCCTCGATCGGGAGTTTGCGCAACTCCTCGGAGAGGACCTCCACGCCCCACGGTCCCGGGTAGCCGATCTGCTTGCACACCTCGACGTAGGCCGGGATGTCGAACTCGCCCTCCCCGGGCAGACGGCGGTGGTTGACCGTCTCGTCCACTCGATCGGGCAGGTTCGCGAACTGCCCGTCGGACAGCTCGACCCACGTCAGGTATTCGGGCGCGATCCGGCGCAGGTCGTCCGGCGCGATGGCGAGCTTGGCCATGTGCCAGGTGTCGATCGCCAGCCCGCCGTTGGGCGCGCCGGCCTGCGTGACCACCTGGAGCGCGGCATCGAGCGTGTGGACGTTGACATCGAACGGCATCAACTCGTACACGACCTGTGCGTTGGTGTGATTGGCGGCGTCCCGGCACAGCTCGGCGAACGCCTCGGTGAGCGTGTCCAGCTCGCACGGCGTGCCGGGAATGTTGCCCACCTTGATGTGATGGGCGTCGAAAGCCGCAGCGGTGTCGAACAGCAACGCTCGCCGCCGGTCGGACTCGGCCCGCTCGGGCTGGCCCGGTTCGACGAAGAAGTCGGCCAGGAACTCGACCTGCATGTACTCGCAGGCCGGCGTCGTCGAAGATCGCTTTCATGTCGGCCAGCGTGCGCGTCTCGAGTTGATGCTCGATGTCGGCGTGCCAGAGGCCCATGCCGCGAAATCCGACGCGGGCGGCCTGGGCGCAGCGGTCGCGCCAGTCGAACGTGCTCCACTCGCGACCCACGTGCACGTCCGCCGGGCCGCTCACCGTCCAGTACAGGGCCAGAAGCTCGTCCTGCGCCATCGCTACTCCTCTTCGCTCCGGGGGAAGTGACTCCACGCTAGCGCCGCCCCCGCCGGGCGGCTTGCCATCCTGTGCAGGGCTTCTTGCCGATCAGCGCGCATGGCCGCCGATGGGCGTATGTGCGGCGGCGACCACCTAGCGTCCGGCCGCCAACCCGTCGAGCGCCGCCACGAGCTCGTCGGTGCGCGAGATCCACTGCAGTTCGACCGTCTGCGCGGTGTGGCCCGCGGCGCGCAGGCCGGGCAGCACCGGCTCCCAGCACCACGCCCCGGAGAACGCCCCGTGCACCAGCACAATCCGCGCCATCTGCTCCTCCTCAGTCTCGGGCTCTCATCGCGCACTCAGTACCCCGGGCGCGGGCACGGGCCAACCGGCGCTCGGCCGGCCG
Source organism: uncultured Solirubrobacterales bacterium (assembly GCA_963838535.1). Classification (GTDB taxonomy): domain Bacteria; phylum Actinomycetota; class Thermoleophilia; order Solirubrobacterales; family Solirubrobacteraceae; genus Palsa-465. Next base: position 70,751 of record CAWIRN010000031.1, on the reverse strand, counting down.
CAAGACCTCGGGCTCCCCGAACTCGGTGACCTCGCAGACGCGCATCGCGCGACTCTCAGCGGCTCCTGTCAAGGCCAGCCGATCCTATTCGCCGTCGTCGTGCGCTGTCTCCCCGGCCGCGTGAATCGAGCGCGCGGGCGCATGGAGGACTGCGCGTAAGCTCAACCGGCTTGACTTCGAGCGGCTGAGATCTCTATAAGTCAAAGCGGCGGCGACTAGGCGCTGCAACCCTGAGGGAGGTTCCCATGGCCAGCTCCACGCCCGCGCTCGGCGCGTTTCCCAGTCCGTACTCGATTGAGCCTCCGCCCGACTGCGCGGGTTGGGAGGAGATGTATCCCTACTACGCGCTGTTCGACGAGCACCGGCGCGAGACCGACGAGAACCGCTTCTGGTTCTGGAACTCGATGCATTTCCCGGTTCCGATGCCGGCGTTCGACGTGATCTGCATCGACTCCCCCTACCAGGCGGTGGGGGCGTGGCAGAACCGGGTCTTCGCGGTGCCCCCCGCGATGGGCATCGACTACCGGATCGTCAACGGCTACGTGTACATCTCGGGCAACCCGGTCACCGATCCCGAGAAGATCGCCGAGCGGGCCGGGTTCTTCCAGGCGCGCGCCGGCTACTACTACGCGAACTGGACCGAGCTGTACGGCAAATGGCGCGCGAAGATGGAGGCGCTGATCGCCGAACTCGGCGAGCTGCGGGTGCCCGGACTGCCCGAGTACGAGCCCGACGAGGTGGCCTTCGGCGATGACCGCAACACAGCGTTCTACGAGCTCCTCGACGCGTACGCGCGCGCGCTGCGCCTGTGCGACCTCATGTGGCAGCACCACTTCGAGTTCCTGCTGCTGGGGTATGGCGCCTACGGCACGTTCGTCGAGTTCTGCAAGGGCCACCTGCCCGACATCCCCGACCAGCACATCGCGCAGATGGTCGCCGGCATCGACGTGCTGCTGTTCAAGCCCGACTCGGAGCTGCGGCGTCTGGCCCGTCTGGCCATCGAGACCGCGGTCGACGCCGCGTTCGTGGAGGGTCGCACGCCGGACGAGATCGACGCCGACCTGGCGCAGAGCGAGGCCGGCCGCGGTTGGCTCGCCGAGCTGGAGAAGGTCAAGGACCCGTGGTTCAACATGGCCACCGGGGACGGTCTGTACCACTACTACCGCAGCTGGCTCGACGATCCGAGCATCCCCTACGCGGCGCTGATCGGACACGTGGCGGCGCTCAAAGCGGGAGAGCAGATCGAGCGGCCGACGGCGGAGATCGAGCGCGAGCGCGACCGTCTGGCCCAGGAGTACGGCGCGTTGTTGGACGAGGCATCGCGCCAGCCGTTCCACGACCTGCTCGCGCTGTCGCGCACCGTGTTCCCCTACGTGGAGGAGCACAAGTTCTTCTGCGATTACTGGTTCCTGACCAAATGGTGGAACAAGATCCGCGAGTTCGGCGCCCTGCTGGCGCAGCACGGCTTCCTCCACGACGGCGAGGACGTGTTCCAGCTCAGCCGGCACGAGGTCGCGTCCGCCCTCGATGAGCTGGTGCTCAGCTGGGCCACCGGCGGCCAGCCGGCCGGGCCACAGCACTGGCCCCCGATTGCCGCCCGCCGGAAGCAGATCCTCGACCGACTCGGCGCGTGGACGCCGCCGCCCGCGCTCGGCGTCGCGCCCGAGGCGGTCACCGACCCGATGACGATCATGCTCTGGGGGGTCACCACCGAGCGCGTCCAGGAATGGGCTCGCCAGCAGGATGGCGGCCGGGTGCTCAACGGAGCCGCGGCCTCGCCCGGCACCGTCGAAGGGATCGCCCGAGTGGTCCGCTCGGTCGACGAGGTGGCCGACATTCGCGACGGCGAGATCCTCGTCTGCGGCAGCACCTCTCCGGCCTGGGCCCCGATCTTCTCCAAGATCAGGGCGACGGTCACCGACGTCGGCGGCGTGATGTCACACGCGGCGATCGTCTGCCGCGAGTACGGCCTGCCGGCCGTGGTGGGCACCGGCAGCGCCACCTCCCGCATCGCCACCGGTCAGATGATCCGCGTCGACGGCTCCGAGGGCGTCGTCACGCTGCTCGTCGGCGAGGAGGATTAGTGGCAGCCGGCGTGCGCTACAGCCAGCCGCTGGCCGAGCTCCGCCGGTCCGACGAGCCCCGCTTCGGCGGCAAGAGCGCGAGCCTCGGTGAGCTGCTGGCCGCAGGTATCCCGGTGCCCGGAGGCTTTGCGCTCAGCACCGCGGCGTTTCGCACGTTCATACAGGAGGCGGGGCTGCAGTCGCTGATCGACCGGCGACTTGAATCGCTCGAGCCGGACGACCTCGAGTCGGTGCGATCGATCTGCGCCGAGCTCACCGAGGCGATCCGCTCGGCGCCCGTGCCCGCGGCCGTGCAGGTGGAGATCGCGCGGGGGTACAGCGACCTCGGGCGCCGGCATTCCGAGCCGGCCCCGCCGGTCGCGGTCCGCTCCAGCGCGATCGGCGAGGACAGCGAGACCGCGACATTCGCCGGCCAGCAGCAGACCCTGCTCTGGGTCGCCGGAGAGCAACACGTCATCCGCGCGGTGCGCGACTGCTGGGCCAGCCTCTACAGCCCGACCGCCGTCACCTACCGGGCCCGCGCCGCGGCCGCCGATCGAGCGGGCCCCGGGCCGCCGACGGATCGGCCGGCGATCGCCGGGCGCACCGAGCGCCGCCGACGGAGCCGGCGCCGGCAGCGCACCGGGCGGAGCCGGCGGAGGGCAAGGAACCGCCTCGCCGGCGATGGGGGTGGCCGTGCAGGCGATGGTCGATGCCGCTGACCTCGGGCGTGATGTTCACGTGCAACCCGGTCAGCGGCGATCCGAGCACGATCGCCGTCAACGCGAGTTGGGGTCTCGGCGAGGCGGTCGTCGGGGGTGAGGTGACGCCGGACGAATACCGGCTCAGCAAGGTCACCGGCGAGGTGCTGCGCGAGCAGGTCGGCGAGAAACGGGTCGAGTACGTGGCGGCGCCCGACGGCGACGGGACGGTACGCCGCGATGTCCCCCTCGAACGCCAGAACCGTCCGCTGCCTGTCGGAGCACGACCTGCGGACGCTGGTCGACGTGGCCCGCCGGGTCGAGCGCCACTTCGGCGCCCATCAGGACATCGAGTGGGCGATCGCGCGCGCCGGCGCCTCGCCCGCCAACCTGTTCGTGCTGCAATCTCGTCCGGTCACGGCGCTGCCCCAGCGAGCGAAAAAGCCGCCGGCGACATCGGCGATCGCCCTGGTCATGAGCACGTTCGGCGTCGACCCAGCGCGCCGAGACGCCTGAGCGAGCATGGCGCTGAGCGACGCAGACGTCCGCGAGATTCTGCGGATCATCGACGAGTCCCAGCTCTCTGAGCTACATCTGACCACTGAGGGGTTCGTGCTCCATGTCATGCGCGGGGGGACGTCGGGGGACACGACTGACTCGCCTCCGGGCGCGACGCGAGGAGGCGAGTCAGTCGTGTCCCCCGACGCCCCGGTGGGACCTGCCCCCGACGCCACACTCCAATCCGCCGATCGTGACGGGACGGTCACGATTGAGGCGCCGATGCTGGGGACGTTCTATCGGGCCGAGAGTCCGGGGGAGGCGCCGTTCGTGGAGCTGGGGAGCCGGGTCGGGGCCGATACGACGGTGGGCATCATCGAGGTGATGAAGATGATGAACTCGGTCCCGGCCGGGGTGGCGGGGACGATCGTCGAGGTGTGCCTGGAGAACGGCGAGGTGGTCGAGTCCGGCGCGCCGCTGTTCCGTGTGCAGCCGGATTCCGACGGGGAGACGGCCGCGTGAGCCGGCTGGTCAACTTCGTCGACACGACGACCCGGGACGGCAACCAGAGCCTGTGGAGCGCCACCGGGCTGACCACTCCCGACGTGCTGGCGATCGCGCCGACGATGGACCGCGTCGGGTATCACGCGCTCGACTTCACCTCCAGCACGCACATGGCGGTGTCGGTGCGCTTTCACCGCGAGGACCCGTGGGAGCGGATGCGGCTGGTCAGCGCCGCGATGCCGAATACCCGGCTGAGCATGATCGGGACCGGGATGCGGTTCATCTCCTGGGTTCCGGCCGACGAGGACGTGATCAGCCTCGCGCTGCGCCTGGTGGTGCGCAACGGGATCCGCCGGTTTCAGATCGCCGAGCCCTCCAACCACCCTGAGCGGCTCAAGCGCTTGGCCGCGATGGCTCGCGCCGCGGGCGTGGAGGAGGTCGTCGTCGGGCTGACCTACTCGATCAGCGACGTGCACACCCACCGCTACTACGCAGAGCGCGCCGCCGCCCTGGCGGACTGCCTCGAGATCGACCGCCTATACCTCAAGGACCCCGGGGGCCTGCTCACTCCCGACGCCGTCCGGGAGCTGGCGCCGCATTTCATCGCCGCCGCCGCCGGGCGCCCGATCGAGCTGCACAGCCACTGCACGATCGGCCTGGCGCCGCTCGTCTACCTCGAGGGAGTCAGAGCCGGCTTTCAGGTGCTGCACACCGCGTCGGGTCCGCTCTCGCGCGGGACCTCCCAGCCGGAGGTGCAGAACACCGCCCGCAACCTGGAGGCGGCCGGATACTCGCACCCGCTCGACCTCGAGGCCGAGGCTGAGGTATCCGCGCACTTCGACCAGCTGGCCCGTGCCAAGGGCCTGCCGGCCGGCGTGCCGCAGGAGTTCGACGCCGCCTACTACCAGCATCAGCTCCCCGGCGGCATGGTGACCACGACGCGCCGGATGCTCGAGGAGCTGCGCCGCCCCGAGCTGTTTCGAGCGCGGTGCTGGAGGAGGTCACCCGCGTGCGAGCGGAGATGGGCTACCCGATTCTGGTCACCCCGGTGTCGCAGTTCGTGGCCAGCCAGGCCGCTCGCAACGTGATCGACGACGAACGCTGGTCGGCCGTCTCCGACGAGACCGTGCGCTACTTCCTCGGACACTACGGCGAGCCGCCGGCGCCCGTCGACCCCGACATCGCCGAGCGGGTCCTCGTCCCGTCCGCAGGCCCGCGCAGCTGGGGGAGCTCAAGCCGCTCAGCCTCGACGGCGCCCACCAGCGGTTCGGCCGCCGCATCTCCGAGGAGGAACTGCTGCTGCGCCTGACCATGCCCGCCGAGCAGGTCGACGCGATGATCGCGGCGCGCGGGCACCCCGCGCCGATGCCGGCCGCCCGGCCGGGGCGCGCGCCGCTCGTCGACCTGCTGCGCGAGCTGGCTCGACGGCCGTCGATCACCCACTTCTCGCTGGTCAAGGACGGCGACACGGTGGTCTGGCGCCGTGGCTAGCGGGCGAGCAGCGTTCTCGCTCGCCGGGGACGCCGACACGGCGGCTCTGGCGCCGTGGCTAACGAGCCAGCAGCCGTTTCGGCGGTCAAGGCAGGCAACACCGCCCCGCCGAGGCGACCGGGCACGCGAGTCCCACGGAGCCGAACTGCGGCTCGACGACGTCCGCGGGTTCGTGTTCGACATCGACGGGACGCTCGTGCACCGGGGGCCGGACGGTCACGGCCGCCCGCAGCCCGGCGCCGTCGAGGTGCTCGAGCGCATCCGCGCCTCGGGGCGCCCGCTCGTGCTGTTCACCAACGGCAGCCACGTCAGCGCCGAGGCGATCGCGCGCGGGCTGACCGAGGACGGCCTGCCGGTGGCCGCCGACGAGGTCCTCACCCCGATCGAGAGCACGCTCTCCTACCTGCGCCGTCGCCACCCGGGGCGCCCGCTGCTCCTGTTCGCCACCGAGGCGACCCGCGAGCGGATGGCCCAGGCCGGGGTTCCGCTCGCCCGGCACGAGGAGGCCGAGGTCGTGTTCGTGGCCCACATCAACGAGGTCGACATGGACTCACTCGAGCGTGCGGCGCGCGCAGTGATCCGGGGCGCGCCGCTGCTGACGGGCAGCTACGTCCCCGCCTACGCGGGCGCCCACGGGCCGATCTTCAGTCGCGGCGCGATGGTCACCGCGGCCATCGCCAAGGCCGGCGGCGCCCGGCCGAAGATCGTCGGCAAGCCGTCGCGGACCGCGGTCGCTGAGGTCCACACCCGTCTCGGCGTGCCCACGAACCAGCTGGCGGTGATCGGCGACGACCTGCGCATGGACATCGCGCTCGGCCGCCTGGGAGGCTCGCGCACCGTGCTCGTGCGCAGCGGGATCAGCGGTGCAGGTCTCGCTCGAGCGCGTGCCTGAGGCACGCCGGCCCCATGCCGTGGTCGACGGCGTCGCGGATCTCCTCCCTCTGCTCTGACGATCACCCTTCCCGATGGCTCGGGACGGTCTCCTCGCCGCATGAACCTGGAGCGCTCCCGCGTCAGGCCGCCCGAGCGGGATCACCGGGCGCTGACCGCCTCCGCCGGCCTCTCCGACCCGAGGTCAAGCACAGTCACACACATCAACATGAACACCGACTCAAACCGGCACACCACGCGCGTGTTGCGCTGACTTCCCGGGGTCAAGCTGTACAACGTCCCAAACGACGCCCCTGAAACGGCGATTGGGCAGTTCCCCAGCCACCAGCTGTTTAACATCCCGATCGAGTTTTCTGGGCCCTGGATTGGGCTGTTGTACAGGTGAATCCGTCAGAAATCTGACACTGAGAAGACCATCCCCTGCGGTGTGACCCCTCGCGCCGGGCTGGACCGGCCAACGGCCCCCGAGCGTGCCCGCGCGCAACTTCGCCACGCGAAAGCGGAACAAATCTCCCACAACTCCCTGGTTCCGGGGGGTTCGTGCGTGAGAGCCCGCTCAGCGGGCCCGAACGCGCACACCCCTCCAATTCAAGGGACGTGAGTGACATTTTGTTCGCGCCCGCTCCGCGCTGCACCGAGATCTGCACACCCATACCCGCCCAGCGACCACAGCGACCACGGCGACCTGTCGAAGATGACAAATCGCCACCCGCGCGAGGGATTTGTCATGGTGTCCATGTATTACATGTGTGAGATGACAAATCACGATCGGATGACCCGATTTGTCAGCGTGTGCACGTATTCCGGCTCTCTTGACGTATCCGTGGGGGGTGAGCGCTGGTTGGCGCCGGCACACCGCGATCCCGTGACATCGACGTGGGCTGACACCCGCAACTGCGAGGCTTGGCCCCTCACCGCAACCGATCATCCGAACCGAACGTCAAACGCGACCATTTCGGCGACCGCGCCCAGCCGCGATCGACGGCCCCGCGATCCACTGAGCCGGGCGGGCAGCCATACCGCTGGTGACCGAGCAAAAAACCAATTTTATTTAATTTTGTGTTTCCCCCCGGGATGCGTCGCGTGCCCCGGGGGAGCTGCGCCGCGCTCGGTCAGCCCGACTCGGAGTGCCCGCCGAGGCAGGCGTTGCGGATCTCGCTCGGGGTGGCGCCGAAGGCGCGCTTGAACACGCGTGAGAAGTGGGCCGCGTCGGTGAACCCCCAGCGGAAGGCGATGTCGGTCACCGAGCCTCCGTTCGGTCGCTGTAGGTCCTCGCGGCAGCGCGCGAGTCGCTCGCTGCGCACGAGCCCGGCGACGGACGTGTCGGCGTCCTCGAACAGCGCGTGCAGGGCGCGCACCGACATCGCGTAGGCGCGAGCGATCGATGCCGGCGCGAGCTGGGGATCCGGCAATCGGGTGCGTACGTAGCGGCGGATCTCTGCCCGGCTGGCCACGCGCGCTGCGGCGCGGCTGGTGGGAACGCTCGGTTCGACGGCGGCTCTCAGCAGCTCGACTGCCGCGTTGGCGGCGGCCGTGCCGGCGGCCGGCTCGAGCCGCGGCAGCTCGAGCGCCAGGGCGTTCATGTAGCGCACGAGCAGACGGGCGGCGCCGTTGCCCGCCAGCGGCGGCAGCGCGCGGAGCTCCGCCAGCCGGGGACACACGGCGAGCACCCGGTCGCGGGGAAACAGCAGGGTGCGCTTGTGAAACGGCTCGACGATCTCCACCTCGGTGGGTTGCAGACCATCCCACAAGACCACGTCGCCCGAGCGCAGCGCCAGCTCCCGGCTACCCTCGCGCACGAGCTCGACGCCCTGGCCGACGAACTGAAAGCCGAGCACGTTGTCGTGGCGGCGCTCCTCGCGCTGTCCACCCATCACCACCCGGCTGCGGTGTCCCAGGAACGGCGACGCCGCGCAGTCGACCAGCATCAGATCGCCGATCGGCCAGCGCGTGACCGCGCCGCGGAACTCGACCGGGGTCCGATGCGTGGGGTGCACGTCGAAGCCCAGGTGCGTCGCGGCCAGGATCTCCGACCATGACTGAAGCCGGCGCGCCGTGCTCGAACCCCGGGCTCGCCAGCGCTCGGGCGCACGGCTCGCGGGACTCAGCGGCACAACCGATGCGGAGCCGTCAGCCACCGCTCTGTCTCCTGTTCCTCTTCGCTCTCTTCGGGCCTCGTGGACCCAGGAATGCTGGGCCTATGGTAGTGCAGCGCCACAGGCCCGATCCGACCCGGGCACCGGCACACCGTATCCGCGGTCGGGGCGTGGGCGTCGCGAACGCGACCGCTGCCGAGGTGTTCAGCCGGGCCCGCTGCGAGGTCAGATAGCGGATACGGCAGGCGGGTCGCCGACGGCCGGGGCGAGCGCCCGCTGATCTGTTCAGCCGAGCAGCTTCTCGGTCAGGATGGTGGCGGCGTCCCGGACCGCTCGGCCGGCGAGGTCCGGATCGATGCCGGCGATCCAGACCGCGCTGATCGCAGCGACGGGCTCGTGGGCGGGGGATGCAATCGCCGCGGCAACACCGGTGGCGCCCGGAAGCAGCTGTCCCGTGCTGAGCGCCCACCCCCGCGCGCGTGCCTCGGTCACTTCGTCAGGCTCTCCGGTCTCGGGTGGCAGCGCGGCCATGAGCGCGAACCCGGGCGCGCCCCGGGAGAGCGGATGACGCATCCCCGTGCGGTAGGTCAGGTGGACAAGTTGATCCGGCGGGGCGACAACGGCCGCCACGACGGCCTCCTCCCCGTCGCGAACCGTCAGCGCCGCGGTGGCGCGGAGCCGGTCCGCGAGCTCGCGCAGGACCGGATCGGCTTCGACTCGCAGACGCGATTGCACGCCGCTGGCCAATTCGATCAGTCCGGCGCCGAGGGCGTAGCGCCCATCGGGCAGCCGCCGCACGAGATGGTGGTCGGTGAGGGGAGACAGCAGGCGGTAGACCGCGGCGCGGTGCGTCTGCAACGCGTCGGCGAGCTCGACCACGGTCATCCCGTCTGCGTGCCGGTGCAGCACCGAGAGAGCACGCAGACCGCGGTCGAGGGTCAGGGAGTGCGTCGCGGGAGCCGGCTGTCGCGCGTCGGAGCTGGTCACGGCGCCAACGCTACCCCACCGGGGAGACACTGCACAAATATGTTGCGCGTCGTTCAAATAATGATACGGTGGCGCCGAGAGCGTTCATCAAGAGGGAGTGACATGGGAGCCCGAACCGGACAAGAGTACGTAGAGCGTCTTGCCCAAACCCGCCCGAGCGTTGAGCTCAACGGCGAGTCGGTCCAGGGCCCGATTCCTGAGCACCCGGCGCTGGCCGGGATCGTGCGGACCTACGCCGAGCTATTCGACCTTCAGCACGATCCCGCCTTGCGGGACGTCCTTACCTACGAGTCGCCGACGAGCGGCGACCGCGTGGGCACGTCGTTCCTCGTTCCGCGCACGCCTGCTGATCTGGAGCGCCGGCGAGCCGGCTTCAAGGCATGGGCCGACTACAGCCTCGGCTTCCTCGGCCGGACGGGCGACTACCTCAACTCAGCCCTGATGGCGCTCAGCGAGGCGTCGGAGTGGTTTGCCCAGGCAGATCCTCGATTCGGGGAGAACATCCGCCGCTACTACGAAAAGGTCCGCGAGGAGGACCTGCTGACCACCCATACGCTGATCCCACCGCAGGCCAACCGAGCGGTCGGGCCGGGTCAGCAGATCGACGGGCGCGCGCTGGGCGCGCACGTCGTCTCCCAGGACGACAACGGGATCGTGGTTCGGGGGGCGCGGATGCTGGCGACGATCGGGCCGATCGCCGATGAGCTGCTCGTGTTTCCCTCGACCGTGCTGCGCGGCACGCCGGATGACGAGCCGTACTCGTTCGCCTTTGCCGTGGCGTGCGACGCTCCCGGGCTGCGCTTCATCTGCCGGGAGAACATCGATTACGGTCGCGACCATCCGCTCGGCGGGCGCTTCGACGAGATCGACGCCGTGGTGGTGTTCGACGACGTTCACGTCGCCTGGGAGCGCGTGTTCATGCTCGGCCATCCCGAGCTCTGCAACGCGTTCTACACCGAGACGAGCGCAGTCGTCCACATGACGCACCAGGTCACGTCTCGCACGACCGCCAAGACCGAGACGTTCCTCGGCCTGTTGTCGCTGATGACCGAGGCGATCGGCATCGAGCAGTTCTCCCACATCCAGGAGGACATCGCCGAGGTGGTCGTCATGCTCTCCACGCTGCGGGCGCTTGTGCGCGCCGCAGAAGCCGACGCTCAGCTCAACCACTACGGTGTGTACACCCCGGCGTGGGAGCCTCTGAACGCCGCCCGCAACTGGTTTCCCAAGGCATCGCAGCGACTGCCACAACTGGTCCAGAAGTTCGGCGCCAGCGGTCTGATGGCCATCCCCACCGAGGCGGACATCGCCGGCCACGCAGCAGCCGACATCGGCGCCTACCTACAGTCCGCCGCGCTCTCAGGGCCCGAGCGCGTGCGACTGTTCCGTCTCGCCTGGGACGCATCGACCTCGGCATTCGCCGGTCGCCAGAATCTCTATGAGCACTACTTCTTCGGCGATCCGGTGCGCATGGCCGGCGCGCTGCTGAAGTCCACTGACCGCGAGCCCTACAAGAGCCACGTCCGTGCGTTCCTCGACCGCGCCACGGAGGAGTCCGCCCAGCTGGCGGCCCGCAGCTAACCGGTGGCGACGGCGATGACACACCAAGGCGCTCGCGGGTCCCTGCGCTCCTGTCTGGGCCGCTTCGCCACGGGCGTGGCGGTTGTCACCTTCGAGTCCGGCGCCGGACCGCGGGGATTCACGGTCAATTCGTTCACGTCGGTATCGATGTCGCCGCCGCTGGTCCTCGTCAGCGTCGCGCGAGCCGCGCGTTCGCACGACGGCCTGCGCGGGCGGTCGTTCTGCGTCAACGTGCTCGGGGCCGAACAGGAAGCAGGTCGCACGCCTGTTCGCCGGAGCCGAGGCCGGGACGGCGGTCTGGCATGAGGGGCTGATCGCGCCCCGTCTGGCGGGAGTGCTGGCTTACGTGGAGTGCCGTCCCTGGCGGGACTACGACGGCGGTGACCACACCTTGTTCCTCGGTGAGGTCGCCGGCTTTGACTATCGCGACGGGGATGCCCTGGGCTATCACTCCAGCCGGTTCACCTCGATCACCGACGTGGACCTCGGGATCGAGGATCTGATCTGATGGGACACGCGATCGATACGCTGCCCGACCCCACAGCCCCGTCATGACCGAACTTCACCAGTTCCCCGCGCTTTCCGACCCCGACGGCGGCTACGGGCTGCAGGAGCACTACATCGGCGGGCGCTTTCAGGCCAGCCTGTCCGGGGAGACGTTTGACTCGCTGAATCCGTCGAGCAACGCCGTGCTTGCCCAGGCGGCTGCCGGGGACGCGGCCGACGTCGACGCGGCGGTGGGCGCGGCGCGGCGGGCGTTCGACGATGGACCGTGGCCGCGGATGAAGGCGACCGAGCGCGCGGCGGTGCTGCGCCGGATCGCCGACGGCATCCGCGCGCACGCCGCCGAGTTCATCGCCCGCGAGGTAGCCGACATCGGGATGCCGATCGCGCAGATGAAAGGACTCGCCGCGCGCGCGGCCCAGAACTTCGAGTACTACGCTGGAGTCATCACCGAGCTGCACGGGCGGTCGTTCCAGGTCGGCGAGGAGTTCGTGAACTACACGATCCGCAAGCCGGTCGGCGTGGCTGGCCAGATCATGCCGTGGAACGCGCCGCTGATGCTGTCGACCTGGCGGATCGCCCCGGCGCTGGCCGCCGGCAACACCGTTGTGCTCAAGCCGGCGGAGTGGTCGCCGCTGACCGCCACGTACCTGGCCGGCGTGCTGGAGGAGGCGGGCGTTCCCGCCGGGGTGTTCAACGTCGTGCACGGGTTCGGCGAGACAGCCGGGGCCGCGCTGAGCCGGCATCCCGACGTCAACCTGATCTGCTTCACCGGCGAGACGACGACCGGCCAGATGATCATCGCCGCCGGCGCGCCGACGCTGAAGCGCTCGTCGATCGAGCTGGGCGGTAAGTCCCCGGTGGTGGTGTTCGACGACGCCGACCCAGAGCTCTGCGTGGACGCCGCCCTGGCGCAGATCTTCACCATGAACGGTCAACGGTGCACCGCAGGTTCACGCCTGCTGGTGCAGCAGGGGCTGTATGAGCGGATCGTCGGCGCGGTAGCCGAGCGGGCCAAGCACATCCGAGTCGGCGACCCCACCGATCCCCGCACCGAGCTCGGTCCGCTGATCGGACCCGAGCACCACGCGCGCGTGATGGGCTACATCGCCTCCGCCCGGGAGCAGGGTGCGCGGGTGCTCGCCGGTGGCGAGCGTCCGCCGGAGCTGCGCAGCGGCAACTTCCTGCAGGCGACGGTGATCGCCGACGTCGACGAGCACATGCGGGTATTCCAGGAAGAGATCTTCGGGCCGGTGCTGGTCGCGATGCCGTTCGCGGATGAGGCCGAGGCGATCCGCCTGGCCAACGCGACGCAGTACGGGCTGGCGGCCTACGTGTGGACCAACGACATCCGCCGCGCCCACCGCGTGGCGCACGCCATCGATACCGGGATGTGCTGGATCAACTCCCAGAACGTCCGCGACCTGCGCACCCCGTTCGGCGGCGTGAAGTCCTCAGGCATCGGCCGGGAGGGCGGCGACTATGCGTTCGACTTCTACTGCGAGACCGAGATCGTCCACGTGGCGCTGGGCTCACACCACATTCCGCGCCTGGGGATCAGCGCAGGCGACGACTGATGGGCTCCGCCGCTGAGCAACTCGTCAACACACCGCCGGCGTCGCCGGCCTTCGACATCCTGCGCGCGGCGTTCGTGGAGCTGCACGTCTGCGACCTGGCCGCCTCCGAGCAGTTTTACGCCGGTCTCCTGGGCATGATCGTCTCGGCACGCACCGAGAACGCGGTGTTCCTGCGTGGCTGGGAGGAGCGTCAGCACCACTCGCTGATCCTGCGTCAGGCGCCCGTGGCTGCCGCGGCGCGGCTCGGGTTCCGGACCCGGACCGAGGCCGATCTGGATCGGCTTGAGGAGCACTTCGCCGGCCGGGAGATACGCTGGATCGCGGCCGGCTCAGACCCTGGGATGGGCCGCTCGCTGCGCGTCTGGGATCCGTTCGGCTATCCGCTGGAGTTCTTTCACGCAATCGAGCAGTTCGAGACCCAGCACCAGCGCTTTGACCTCCACCGCGGAGCACCACTGCTGCGCTTCGATCACCTCAATCTCCACGCACCGCGAGTGGAGGACACGCTGCGGTTCTGGCACCAGATGGGATTCCGCTGCTCGGAGTACATCTCGACCGACGGCGACGATGACCGGATCACCGGCGCCTGGATGCTGCGCAAGCCGACCGTGCACGACGTCGCGCTGACGGCGGGCAGCGGGCCGCGACTGCACCACTTCGCCTACTGGATCGCCGAGCCGGCCGGCGTGCTGCGAGCGTGCGATCAGCTGGCGGGCGGATCTCAGTCACACGTCATCGAGCGGGGGCCGGGCCGACACGGCGTCTCCAACGCGTTCTTCGTCTACCTGCGCGATCCGGACGGCCACCGGATCGAGCTGTACTCGTGCGACTACTACACCGGCGACCCTGACCACAAGCCGCTGCGCTGGTCGGTCAACGACCCACGCTGCCGATCGTTCTGGGGCACCCAGGCGCCCGACAGCTGGTATGAGGAGTCCAGCCGGCTGCTCGGCCCCGACGGCGAAACGGTCCCGATCGAGCCAGCCGGCATCGACGAGCGCGATCAGCGCAGCGAGGTGTTGGCCTAGTGGCGCCGCCTGGGGGGCTGAGGCCCGGCAAGGTCATCGCGGTCCATCTCAACTACCACAGCCGCGCGGCCCAGCGGGGGCGCACGCCAACCGAGCCGTCCTACTTCCTCAAGCCGGCCAGCTCCATCTGCGGCGACGGCGACGTGATCCGCCCACCGGGCACCGAGTTGCTGGCCTACGAGGGTGAGGTGGCGGTGATCATCGGAACCGCCGGCCGGGACATCACGCCGGAGCGCGCGGTTAGGCACATCGGCTTCTACGCGCCCGCCAACGACTTCGGCCTGCATGACTTCCGCTGGGCCGACCGGGGATCGAACCTGCTGGCCAAAGGCCAGGACGGTTTCACGCCGCTCGGTCCCGGTATCCCGGCGGCCGATGTCGATCCCGCGGCGCTGCACCTGGTGAGCACCGTGAACGGCGAGACCCGGCAGGACACGACCACCGCCGAGCTCATCTTCGACTTCGCCACGCTGGTCGCAGACCTCAGCCGGTTCATGACCCTGGAGCCCGGCGACGTGATCTTGACCGGCACGCCCGCCGGGACCGGGGTGGTGGCGCCCGGCGATGTGGTGAAGGTGACGTTGGAGGGCGCGGGCAGCGTGACCAGCACAGTGATCGCCGGAACCACGGAGCTGAAGCCGTACGGCGCAATGCCCAAGGTGACGCCGGAAGCGCGCTCGTTCGCCACCGGCGTCAACGCGCCGCGGCCTGCGTTGCTGAGCGACGACGCCGTCGCCGCGCTCAGGCGGGTGTCGACGGCGACGCTGACCGTACAGCTGACTCGGCGTGGCCTGGAGACCACGTTCCTGACCGGCCTGCGGCCCACCCGGCCGGAGCTGCGGATGGTCGGCTACGCCCACACGCTGCGCTACGTGGCCGTCCGCTCCGACGTGCGAGACGCGATGAAGGGCTCCGAGGACGCACAGAAGCGCGCGGTCGAGAGCATCTCCCCGGACGATGTGCTCATCATCGAGGCGCGCGGCGAGACGAAAGCGGGAACCATCGGCGACATCCTGGCCGCGCGCGTGCTCGCCCGGGGCGGTGCCGGAATCGTCACCGACGGCGGCGTCCGCGATACCCCCGGGGTGGCCGAGCTGGAGATCCCCACCTACTACCGCGCCGCCAACGCATCCTCGCTGTGGAACGCGCACATTCCGCTGGACATCGACGTTCCCATCACCTGTGCCGGAGTGCTCGTGATGCCCGGCGACGTGATCGTCGGCGATGGCGAGGGTGTCGTCGTGCTGCCGGCCGCGCTGGCCGAGGAGATCGCCCACGACGCCTCGGAAGTGGAAGCGCGCGAAGCGTTTGCGCTCGAGCGGGTCAAGGCGGGCGAGTCGTTCCGCGGTATCTACCCGCTCTCGCCGGAGCGCACGGCCGAGTACGAGCGCTGGAAGGCGCGACAATCCCGGGAGCAGACCGCATGAACAGCCCGTTCGCGGCCGACGCGTCCGCCGTGCGCGGCGCCATCACGCCGCTGATCACGCCATTCGGTGACGACGGCTCGCTGGATCTCGACTCGATCCCGCGCCTGATCGACTGGCAGCTGGGACGGGGCACACATGGGATCTCGGTCGGCGGCTCCACCGGCGAACCGACCTCGCAGACGATCGCCGAACGGATCGAGGTCATGCGCACGGCCGCGTCGGCGATCGATGGACGGGTGCCGTTTCTGCCCGGCACCGGCACCGCGCTGATGGCCGAGACGCTGGAGCTGACCGCCGAGGCGCAGCGGCTCGGCGCCGCCGCGGCGCTCGTGGTCACCCCGTACTACGGGCGAGCCCAGCAGGAGGGCCTGTTCCAGTGGTACTCGCGGGTCGCCTCCGAGTTCCCGGATCTCCCGATCATCGTCTACAACGTCCCGGTTCGGGCCGCGGTCGACATCAAGCCGGAGACCGTGGGACGGCTGCGGCGCGCGCACCTCAACATCGTCGGTATCAAGGAGACGACACACGACTTTGAGCACGTGTCCTACGTGCTCAACGAGGCCGGCGCGGACTTCATCGCGCTGTCAGGGATCGAGCTGCTCTGCTACCCGATGCTCACCTTAGGCGGGCGTGGCCATCTCAGTTGCGTGGGCAACTTTGCCCCCGATCCGGTGGCGCAGCTCTACGACGCGTTCATGGCCGGCGATCATGAGCGCGCCTGCAGCCTGCACTACGACCTGCACCCCCTGGTCGACGCCGCCTTCGCGGAGACCAACCCGGTGCCGGTCAAATGGGTGATGAAGCAACTGGGGCTGCTCGCCTCAGACCACGCCCGGGAGCCGCTGGCGCCGCTCAGCGCAGGCGGCCAAGAACGCGTCCGAGCCCTGCTCGAGCCCAGCCCTCACGTGTCGTTCGCCGTATCCGCGCCATCGCGGAACGTCTGAGCCCGCGCGAAGCCGCCGCGGCACCGAGAGACGCTCAGGCCGGCGCCGGCGCCGGCGCCGAGCTGCGCCGGGTGGCCGCGAAGCTGACAAACGCATCCAGCGCCTCGGGCTCCGCGAGCGCGTCGCGGCTGGCCACGTCCTCGGCTCGGGCCCCGAGCAGGATCCGCTTGACCGGCGACTCGAGCTTCTTGCCGGTGAGCGTGCGGGGGATCCCCGGCACCGACACGATCGCGTCGGGCACGTGCCGAGGCGAGAGCTCGGCCCGCAGCGTTGCGGCGATGCGGGCGCGCAGCGCCTCGTCCATCACCTTCCCCGGCGCGGGCACGACGAACAGCAGCAGCTCGCCCGACCCGCCGGCGTCGTCCTCGAGGTGCACGACCAGCGCATCGACGATCTCCGGCAGCTCCTCGCACCAGCGAATAGAACTCGCCGGTGCCCAGGCGCACTCCGCCGCGATTGAGCGTCGCGTCCGAGCGACCGGTGATCACGCAGCTCCCCCGCTCGCTGAACCTGATCCAGTCGCCCTGGCGCCACACGCCCGGGTAGCGATCGAAGTACGAGGCCCGGTAACGCTCGCCGTCGCGGATCGTTCCACAGCGCGACCGGCATCGAGGGCATCGGCTCGGTGATCACGAGCTCGCCCAGCTCTCCGATCACCTCGTGGCCATCGGCGTCGAAGGCGTGTGCGGCGACGCCGAGCGACGCGCCCCGAGATCTCGCCCTCGTACACGGGCAGGGCGAAGGAGCCCGACACGATCGCGCTGCACACGTCGGTACCGCCCGAGCCGTTGATCAGCAGCGGCTCGGGACCGAGCTGGGCGTAGGCGTAGCGGTAGCCCTCGGCCGGCATCGGCGACCCCGCCGTGCACAGCGCGCGAATGCTCCCCAGATCGAACTCGCGTCCGGGCTCCAGGCCGGCCTTGCGGCACGCCATCAGGTACGGCGGGCTGACGCCCATCACCGTGGGTTGGAGCTCGTGGGCCAGCCGCCACTGCTGCTGCAGATCGGGCCACGCGGGGTCGCCGTCGAGCATCACGATCGAGGACCGCAGCAGCAGTCCGGAGACCAGAGCGTTCCACATCATCCAGGCGGTGGTCGAGAACCACAGCAACCGCCCGCCGGGCTTGAGATCCCAGCCGAGGCCCTGGTTCTTGTGGTGCTCGATCAGCTGACCGCCGTGGCCGTGGACGATTGCCTTGGGCAGCCCGGTGGTGCCCGAGGAGAACAGCACGTACAGCGGGTGGTCAAACGGCACGGACGCGAACTCGAGCGCACCGGACTCCGCCAGCAGCGCCTCCCAGCCGACCGCGTCGGGCACCGTCGCTTCACCGTAGGGCACCGACACGACGTGCTCGAGCGTGGGCAGCTGGGCGCGGATGCTCGCCACCTCGGCGCGCCGGTCGACGGTGCGGTCGCGGTAGCCGTAGCCGCCGACCGTGAGCAGCACCCGCGGCTCGATCTGGGCAAAGCGGTCGACCACGCTGCGGGCCCCGAACTCGGGCGCGCACGTCGCCCAGATCGCGCCCAGGCTCGACGGTGGCGATGAACGCCACCAGCGTCTCGGGAATGTTCGGCATGTAGGCCACGACGCGGTCGCCGGGGCGCAGGCCGAGTCGCTGCAGGCCGACGCGCGCCCGCGCCACCTGGTCGCGCAGCTCGCCGAACGTCAGCTCCAGCGGTGGGCGCGTCTGGGAGCGCGCGAGCACGGCGAGCCGATCGCCGTCCTCATCGGTGCCCAGCAGATGCTCGGCGTAATTCAGTCGGGCCCCCGGGAACCACTGCGCACCCGGCATCGTGCGCGAACCGAGCACACGCTCATAGGGAGCATGGGCCCGGATGCCGTAGAAATGCCACAGCGCGCCCCAGAAGCCCTCGAGGTCGCTGACCGACCAGCGCCACAATTCGTCGTAGGAGGCGAAGTCGCGGCCCCGCTCGTCGCGCAGCCAGTTCATGAACCGGCCGATCTCGGTGCTCTGCCGCAGATCCCCCGGCGGCGTCCACAGGATGTCGCCGATCATGTGCTCACAGCGACGGCTACTCAGTCCCGGGGTCCTGCGCGTCCTGGATCGCCCGCCACACGCGCTGGCCGTTGGTCGGCATGTCGATATGACGCACGCCGAGATGAGCCACCGCGTCGATCACCGCGTTGTGGACGGCCGGCGTCGCCCCGATCGTCCCCGACTCGCCGATGCCCTTGGCGCCGAGCGCGTTGATCGGCGTCGGGGTCTCCATCTCGACGGTCTCGAAGAACGGCAGCTCGGTCGGCCCGGGGAAACCGTAGGTGACGAAGTTCGAGTTCATCGGGTTCCCGTCCTCGTCGTAGGTCATCTCCTCGTGGAGCGCCTGCGCGATGCCGGCGGCGAGGCCGCCGTGGACCTGTCCCTCGGCGAGCAGCGGATTGAGGATCCGCCCGGCGTCGTCGACCGCGATCAGGCGCTGCAGATCGACCGAGCCGGTTTCGGTATCGACCTCGACGACAGCGACGTGCGCGCCGAACGGGAATGTCGGCTGGGCGGCCGTGAAGTCGACCTCGGCGCTCAGCTCGGGCAGCCGCGCCTTAGCGTGCAACCGCGTGGCCAGCTCGCTCCAGGTGAGCGCCGGCTCCGGCGCGCCGGCCACGTGGAACCGCCCTGCCTCGAGGTCGAGCACCATGTCCTCCGGGTTGGCCTCGAGCTCTTCGGCGACCAGGCCCTTGGCCAGCTCGACCACCTCCTCTGACGCCTGGCCGGCCGCCGCGCCGCCGATCTGCATCGATTTTGAGCCGTAGGTGCCGGTGCCCCGGGCGACGATGTCCGTGTCGCCCTTGAGCACGGTGATCTTGTCCATCGGCATGCCCAGGCGCTCGGAGACGATCTGCGCGAAGGTGGTCTCGTGCCCCTGGCCCTGGGAGAAGGACCCGGTCTTGAGGATCGCCTCCCCCTCCGCGGTGATCTCGACCGCCCCGAACTCGGTTTCCGCGATCCCGTTGGTGATCTCCACGTAGGTGCTCAGGCCGATCCCGAGCTGGAGCGTGCCGCCGCCCTGGCGCCGCTGCGCCTGCTCCTCGCGGAGCTGCGCGTAGCCCGCGTGCTCGAGCGCCAGATCCAGCGCACCCACGTAGTTGCCGCAGTCGTAGTGGGCGCCGGACGCCGTCGTGTAGGGGAACGCGTCGGGCGCGATGAAGTTCCGCCGCCGCACCTCGGCCGGATCGAGCCCGAGATCAGCGGCG
Organism: uncultured Solirubrobacterales bacterium; assembly: GCA_963838535.1. GTDB lineage: Bacteria > Actinomycetota > Thermoleophilia > Solirubrobacterales > Solirubrobacteraceae > Palsa-465. Next base: position 51,251 of record CAWIRN010000031.1, on the reverse strand, counting down.
AACATGTCCATCGCGCGCTCGAGCATCTGCGTGGCCTCGGGTCGCCCGGCCCCGCGGTAGGCGGCGATCTGCGTGGTGTTGGTGACCACTGTGTCGATCTCGATCTCGATCTTCGGAATCGCGTACACGCCGCTGGCCATCATCGCCGTCAGGTTGGGCAGGAACGCGCCCAGGCCGGGATAGGCGCCAGCGTCCTGGAGGATGTGGAGCCTGAGCGCCTCGATGCGCCCATCGCTGCTCCCGCCGACCGTGAACTGCAGCCGCTGGGCGCGGCCCTGGTGCATCGCCACCAGGTTCTCGCTGCGCGTCTCGGTCCAGCGGACCGGGCGGCCCGTGGCGCGCGCGAGCCAGGCGACCAGCACGTCCTCCACGTCGAGGCCCTTGCCCCCGAACCCGCCGCCGACATCCGGGGCGATCACGTGCACGCGCTCGGGCTCCAGTCCGAGGATCATCGCCAGGCCGTCGCGGTCCTGATGCGGGGTCTGCGTCGACAGCCACACCGTCAGGCGCCCATCCTCGCCGAGCTCGGCCGCGGTCGAGCGTGGTTCGACCGGGCACACCGCGAGCCGCTGGCTGACCATCGTGCCCGTGGTGACGACATCACAGGCGTCGAACAGGCCCGCGTCGCGGTTCTCCGGGGGGCGGTGCAGGCAGACGTTCGTCCCCACCTCAGGGAACAGGACGACCTCGTCCTTCATCGCCTCCGCGGGGTCGATGACCACCGGGAGCTCCTCGTACTCGACCTCGACCAGCTCGGCGGCGTCGACGCCCAGCTCGCGGGTCTCGGTCAGCGACCGCCGCGACGACGTCGCCGACGAAGCGGACCGTGTCGGCGGCCATGAACGGCCGCTGCATGCGCGCATCGATGCCGAGGAAGGGCGGCAACGGGAACGTCCCGAGGTCGAGGTCTGCGGCGGTGAACACCTGGGTGTCGGGGAGGGCGGCAGCAGCCGAGGCGTCGATCCCGACGATCCGGGCGTGCGCCCAGTCCGAGCGCACGAAGGTGACGCGCAGCGCGCCGGGTATGTCGATGTCGTCGACATAGCGCCCCCGGCCGGTGAGGAAGCGGGGGTCCTCGGTACGGCGAATTCTCTGTCCGATCACGTTGGCCATGGCGCGCAGCCTTGCACACATGCCAGCCGCAGGCAATCGCCCCCGCCGCTCACGGCGGGCGCATCCCGAGCAGACGCAGGTACTGGGACACGGCTTCGGCGCGGTTGGCCACCCGCAGCTTGCGCAGGATGCTGTTGACGTGGAACTTGACCGTGCCGGCCGAGATGACCAGCGCATCGGCGATCGCCCTGTTCGTGCTCCCCTCGGCCAGCAGGCGCAGCACGTCGAGCTCGCGTCGGGTGAGCAGACCCTCGAACACGACGCGGTCGTCGCGGCCCTCCGCCGGAGCATCGTGGTCGGAGCGCTCCGACGGTGTGAGCGACCCGGGTCGACCGCGTGGCGAGCGTGACCGGCGCGTCGGCCAGCTCACCGGAACGCGCGCCCACCCAGTCGAGGAACTCGCGCATCTGCTCGCGCTCATGACGCAGCGTCCGGCGCAGGCTCGCGCTCTCGTACGCCTGCGCGAGACCGCTGACGAACTCCCACAGGACGTCTCGGTCCAACACGTCAAGCGGCGACTCACGGCCACGATCGGCGTGGATTACCCCGATCACGTGCGAGCCGATCACCAGCGGCGCCGCCGCGTAGGACCGCCAGCCCATCAGCTCGGCCATCGCATCGTCGACGCGGGCCTGGACCTGCGCATCGACCACGATCGTCGCCCGCCGGCGGCGCAGCAGCTCGGTCTCGATCAGCGAGCGGTCGAGCCGCAACGGGTTGGCCCGCAGCGACTCGAGGATCCGCTGGGCGCCGGGCGGATCCTCAGTGACGTAGGCCGCCTCAGCGACCAGCCGGCCGCCTCTGACCATGCTGAGGATCGCCCGGTCCAGCGGCGAGCAATCGCACAGGGCTCCCGGCGCGCGCGCCAGCATGGCGCTGGGCGAGGTGATCTCCCGCAGCTGGGCGATCGCGCTCTGCACGCGGGCCAGCGCATCGAAGCGGGCATCGAAGCGCTGACGCAGACGCTCGAGCGCAGCCACGTGTTCTTGGGCGAGCGGGCCGGCGCCGCGGCCTGGAGCGGCGGTGAGCCGCTCGGTCAGAGCCGCGATCAACACGCTGGGCTGATCGGGCTCGGCGTCATCCGCGAGCTCGCCGGGGATGCCCAGCAGCCGCCGCGCGTCGGCGCTGGACTCCTGCAGGCGTCGGCGTAGCTGGGCCCCGAGCGGCCCGGCGAACACGTCGGGCGTCGGCCGCCCGGCGCTCATCGCCCGGCGCCTGCGCCCGTGGCGCGGACGTAGCGTGATACCGCGTCGGCGCGGCTGGTGGCTCCCAACTTGCGCAGGATGTTCTTGACGTGGTACTTCACCGTGCCCTCGCGCACGACGAGCTCGTGGGCGATCGCCAGATTCGTCTTGCCGCGGGCCAGCAGCCTGAGCACCTCACGCTCACGGGGGGTGAGCGCATCGACCAAGCCGGGATCGGGAGCCACGGCGGAGGCGGTGGAACCAAAATCGGCCTCGGCGGCCAACCGCCCGAGGCGACCGCTCATCCACCGGACGGCTGACTGCAGCTCGTGGCGGTGCAGCCGCAGCATGTCGCGCAGGACGGCGCGCTCGAACACGCCCGCCAGGGCCTCGGCGTACTGCGCGGCGACCTCCGCATCCAGCTCATCCAGGGGCCGGCCCGTGGACGCCGTGTCAGCGTGCAGCAGCCCCACGGTCTGGCCCTGGACGATCAGCGCCGCGACGACGTAGGCGTCCCAGCCCAGAACGTCGCGCAGCCGCGCGGCGGCGCGCGAGCGCGAGGCCAGGACACTGACGATCTCGACCTGCTGGCGCCGGGCCACCTCGTCCTCGATCAACGGGTACTCGAGGGCGATCGGCGCGCGGCGGAGCTCCTGCAGGGCCGACTCGCCGGCTTCGCGATCCTCGCGGCACCAGATCGCCCGCGGCTGCAGGGTGCGGTCGACGACCTCGCTGATCAGCACGCGGTCGAACTGCGAGCTCGCGCCGAGCTCCTCGGCCGCCCGGTCGAGGATCGCCTGCGGCGAGCCGACCTCTCCCAGTCGCCGCACCGCATCGCGCACGCGCTCGAGCGCGTCGGCGCGGCGCACGTATTCGAGCTCGGCGATCTCGCGCTCCAGCTGCAGCAGCGCCACCAGAGTACGTTCGAGCGCCCGGATATCGGGCGGCTGATCAGGGCTGATGCGGGCGCTCACCGGCCCCGCGAAATATAGGCCCCGCCAGGCGTGTTCAGTCGCCGAGCAGCCTCGCGCGCCGCGTGCGCTCGAGCAGGGCGTAGCGCGTGGCGGCGTCCCGGCCGACGCAGCTGATCCCGAACTCGCGCCCCGCCCGTTCGATCGCCCGCCACGCCTCACCGGCTCGCTCGTGCACCATCAGCGCCAACGCCCGGCGATCGGATTCCAGCAGCCACAGCACGTCGATGCCGTCGACCGTTCCTGGCGTGAACGGCGAGACCCCGCGCGGATCACCGGACTCCCCGTATGCGCCCAGGGCGCGGAGCACTTTGTAGGCGTGGCGTCCGAGCAGCTCGATCGCCGCCAGGTCGGTGGAGCGGTCGCGGATGACGACGGCAACGTGTTGCAGCGCCTGGGCGCGCAACCGCTCGCGCAGGCGCCGGCCGACGGGCGGCTCGGAGAGCACGACGATCCGGTTTGCCGCCGAGCGGCACCACCAGGCGCCGCCCACCAGCAGCGCGCCGCCCGGGGCGACGATGCCGTCGAGGCAGCGGGCCATGAGCTGGCGCAGCTGCGCCGCCGGTGCCTCGATGACCAGCTTGCTCAGCCCGGAGCGGTCCACCAGTCCGACCCCGCTGACGCACACCGCGAGCTCGCCACAGGCCGAGCCATAGTTGATCGCGACCGGGTGTCCGCCGCGACTGGAGAAGACCGCGCCGGCCTGCCGCAGGACGTCATCGAGCTCGTGCGACGCTCCACCGGACGGGACGAATATGGACATAGCTGGACGGTATAACCGCCCCCGGCAATCGGACCTGCACTTTGTGCCTGACTTACCTGGCCATTCGGGAGGTATGCCGGCGCCATGCGCCCATTTCCCACGCCGATAATGAGCCCAGCGCCTAACCTACTCAAAAGTCTAGGAGGAATCGGAGGCACTGATGGGCGCTGAACATCTCGCGGACCCGGCCGGCATGGTGCCGGCGACTGGCGGCGAGGTCAACGAGGCCGGCTACGGGCGGATCAAGCGCCTGCTCGCGACGGACCGCTGCGTGATCCTCGACGGCGCCACCGGGACCGAGCTGATCGACGTCGCCGGCCAGCGGCCCGAAGCCGAGGAGCACCTGTGGGGAGTGACGGCCATCCTCGACTCGCCGAGCGAGGTCAAGGCCGTGCATCGCCGCTACGTGGACGCCGGATGCGACGTGATCTGCACCAACACCTGGGGCCTGCCGACGGCCCTGCGGGAGGGCGGGCCGAAGCTGTGGGAGTCGTTGGGGCCCATTCACTGGATGGACGTGGCGCGGGATGCCGTGCGCCTGGCCCGCGCCGCGGCGGCCGAGGCCGGACGAGCCGACGAGGTGGCGGTGGCGTTCAGCATCAACGGTGACGTCGACACGCCGGACGGGCGGGAGACGATCCGACTCCTGGCGCGCGCGTTCGAGGAGGACCCGCCGGATCTGCTGCTGCTCGAGACGTTGTCGCTGGTGCGCACCTCCACCTACACCACCGTGGAGAGCCTGCTGGCCACCGGACTGCCGGTGTGGTTGAGCTTTCGCCGCTGTCGCCACGGTGTCTGCGGCGTGTATGGCGAGCATTGGGGCGGCCCGGAGGGGGACTCGTTCGGGCGCGCGGCGCGCCGCTTCGAGGAGATGGGCGTCGGGGCGCTGTCGCTCAATTGCGTGCCGCCCGACCACGTCACCGGGATGCTGTCGTGGCTGCGCGATTTCACCGACCTCCCGCTCGGCGTCTACCCCAACCTGGGCTATCTCTCGGCCGCCGGCTGGCGGCACGAGGGCATCGGCGGTCCCCGCTACGCCGAGCTGGCGCTCGGCTGGCGCGAGGAGGGGGCGCAGATCATCGGCGGCTGCTGCGGCGTGGGGCCCGAGCACGTGGCGGCCGCGCGTGACGCGCTGGCGGGCACGAAGCCCGGCCACCTGCGTCCCGCGGCGCTGCCCGCCGAGAGCGAGGACGCCTGGCCGCCCAACGGGCGGTCGCTGCCGCGCTGGTCGGATGCGCGCGGGCGCGCGATGTTCCCGATCGACTTTCCCGAGATCGGCTACGACCCGGGCGTGTTCGTGCCCACGCAGGGCAGCCTGCTGATCTGGAAGTTCCTGTATCGGGAGGGCATCGGCGCGCATCAGCGTTGCCTGGACATCGGCTGCGGCACGGGCCTGCTGACGGCTCAGCTGGCCCGCAACGGCGCCGCGCACGTGCATGCGATCGACATCGATGAAGCGGCGGTCAAGAACACGCTGACCAACGCGTTTCGCAACGGCGTCGCCGATCGCGTCAGTGCCGCGCGGCAGGATCTGTATCCGTGGGTACCCGAAGAGCGCTATGACCTGATCGTGGCCAGCCTCTATCAGATGCCCGTCGACCCGTTCGAACAGGTGACCACCCATCGCCCGCTGGACTATTGGGGACGCAACCTGCTCGACCATCTGATCCGCCTGCTGCCCCAGGCCTTGGCCGACGACGGCACCGCCTACATCATGCAGTTGTCGATCATCGGCGAGCGGCGCACGGGGCAGCTGCTGGACCGGTTGGGTTTCCAATCTCGCGTGGTCGACTTCGGGTTCTTCGAGTACAACGAGCTGTTCGCCGGCAAGCAGGAGCAGATCGCCCGCGTCGAGGAACACTCCGATGCCTACCATCTCCAGCTCGGCTCCACCAACACGATGGTCGCCTACCTGATCGAGGTCACGCGCAAAGGTGCCCAGCCCACCGCGTGACCGCGGGCACCGCTCGCTGTGGTTGAACGAGGTGTTGCCCGACGCGCCTGAGCAACCCGCTCTGCTCGGCGCCCATCGTGCCGATGTGGCCATCATCGGTGGCGGTCTGGTCGGGCTGTGGACGGCGATCGCCATCAAGCAACGGGACCCCGGCTGCGACCTCGTCGTGTTGGAGCGTGACGTGTGCGGGGGCGGCGCCTCGGGGCGCAATGGAGGCATGATGCTGTCGTGGTGGCCGAAGCTCGCGAGCCTGGTCAAGCTCGCGGGCCGCGAGGAGGCACTCCGGTTGGCCCGGGCCTCGGAGGCGGCGATCGATGAGGCGCGCGCGTTTTGCGCAACCCACGCGATCGACTGCTCCTTTCGGCGCGGCGGGTTTCTCTGGACGGCCACCACCCCGGCTCAGATCGGCGCCTGGGACGGCGTGCTCGGGCTGACCGAGGAGCTCGGCGCTGACCCGTTCGAGCGGCTGTCGCCGTCCGAGGTCGCGCGCCGGTCCGGCTCTCGGATCCACCTGGCCGGCGTGTTCGAGCGTGCCGCCGCCACGGTCCAGCCGGCGTCGCTGGTCCGAGGGCTGCGACGGGTCGCGCTCGAGCTCGGCATCCGTATCTACGAGGGCACGCGCGTGACCGGCTTCGGGCGCGAGCGACCGCTCGCCATCAGGACCGACGGCGGAGGGCTGCTCGCCGCCGAGAAGCTGGTCGTAGCCATGAACGCGTGGGCGGCGGGGCTGCCCGAGCTGCGACGTTCGCTGGTCGTCGTCTCGAGTGACATCGTCGCTACCGCGCCCATCCCGGACCGCCTGGCGGAGATCGGCTGGACCGGCGGGGAGGGCATCACCGACTCGCAGATGATGGTCAACTACTACCGCACGACCCGTGACGGCAGAATCGCGTTCGGTAAGGGAACCGCGGGGGTGGGGTACGGGGGGCGGATCGGCGCTGCCTTCGACCGCAGCGCCGGGCGCACGGCGATGGTGACCGCCGAGTTCCGGCGCACCTACGCCGCTCTGGCCGACGTACCGATCGAGCACGACTGGGGCGGCCCAATCGACCGGACCCCGGACAGCGTGCCGATCTTCGGCCATCTCGGCGGCCGCGACCACATCCTCTACGGCGTCGGCTGGAGCGGCAACGGCGTCGGGCCCAGCCTGGTCGGAAGCCGCATCCTGTCCAGCCTCGCGCTCGGGATCGACGATGAGTGGAGCCGCTCAGCGCTCGTCGACTCGCCGCATCTGCACCTCCCGCCCGAGCCGATCCGCTACCTGGGCGGGCACGTCGTCCGGCGGGCGGTCATCCGCAAGGAGGACGCCGAACGCCGACACCGCCCGCCCGGGGCGTTGGCCAGCCGGCTGGCCAAGCTCGCACCGGCGGGGCTCGAGGACAAAGGGTGAGCCGTGCGGGCTGAGGGACCGGCGGAAGCCTGATCTGCGGTCGCGCGAGCGGGACAAATCTCCCACAACTCCCTGGCCCACCAGGGGTGCGTGCGCCAGAGCCCGCTGAGCGAACCAGAACACGCACACCCCTCCAATCCAAGCGGGTTCAGTGACATTTTGTTCATCCCCGCGCCACCCCACGCCCCCCTCTGCGCACCCGGACCCCCCGAGCCCCATCGCCGCCACCTTGACCGACGAACTCCTGCGCTACCCCGCCACGAACCCTTAGCCCGAAGGCCCCTGGTGCTACTTCACCAGGGGATACGGCTGAGCCCGAGCCACAGACAGCTCAGGAGAGCGGGTTTTGCCGGTCCGGGCGGGCGCCGCCGCCGGCCGACCCGGTGATCGCGTCAGCGGGTTTCGGTGCCGGCCGAGACGGCGCTCTGGGCTGCCGCGGCGAGCCGGGTCGCCGGGCCCGGCGAGCGTCGCCGGGCGCCGAGCAGCACCGCGCCGAGCACACCGCCGACCAGCGCGACCGCGGCGATGACCGTCCAGGCACCCTGGTACGCGGTCAGGACCTCGGTGGGCGAGCTCGGCGACCCCAGCAGCGCGATCAGCAGCGCGACGCCGATGGCGAGGCCGATCTGGCGCAGTGTGTTGACGACCGCGGAGCCGGTGGCGAAGGCGTGCGGGGGCAGCGACGACGCCGCGGTGGCCATCAGCGTCGGCAGCGTGAGGCCGACCCCGATGCCCGTGAGCAGCATTCCGCCGAGGATGTCGCCGACGTAGTCGGGTTGCAGCCCGACCGCCAGCGCCCACCAGGCGATGCCGGCGGCGAAGATGGTCGATCCCACCCCGATCACCGGGCCGGGCCCGAAGCGAGCGATCAGTCGGCCGGCCACCAGGAACGAGAACAGCGGCACCATCAGGGGCCCGGGCGCGATCGCCAATCCGGTCTGCAGCGCCGACCAGTGCCATACGTCCTGCTCCCACAGGACGATCGACAGCAACATCGCCCCGAACGCGATCGAGAACAGCATCGCCACCAGCGACGCGCCCGAGAAGGCCCGCACCCGGAACAGAGCGCGGTCGACCAGCGGGTTGCTATGGCGCATCGAGTGCACGACGAACAGGGCGAGAACGATCACCGCGGAGGCCAGGACGGCGACCGTCGTCGTCGATCCCCAGCCCCATGAGTCGCCCTTGACGAGCCCCAGCGTCAGCATCGCCACGCCGGCGGTGATCAGCAGTGCGCCAAGCGCGTCGGGGCGCGGCACGTTCTGACCCGGCACGTTGGGCAGCAGTCTCCATCCGAACACGAGCGCCGCGACGCCGACGGGGACGTTGACCAGGAACACCCAGCGCCAGCTCGCCGCCACCAGGACCCCACCCACGACCGGCCCCAAGGCCGCGGCCACACCACCGACCGCCGTCCAGGCACGCACGGCACCGTGACGGCGCTCGGGAGTGGAGGTGGCGAGCACCAGCCCGAGTGAGGTCGGGGTGAGCAGCGCCGCCCCGGCCGCCTGGACGAGGCGGAAGGCCACCAGCATCGGCACGCTCGTCGCCGCACCACAGGCCGCCGACGCCAGCGTGAAGATCGCCACCCCGGCGAGAAAGCCGTGCTGACGGCTGTGGCGCTCGGCCAACCGGCCGAACGGGATCAGCAGCGCGGCGTAGACGATCGCGTAGCCGTTGAGCACCCAGGAAAGGTCGCCGAGGTTCTGCGCGCCCAGGTCCCGAGCCATGTCGGGCAGGGCCACGTTGACGATGAACAGGTCCAGGCTGGCGAGAACGACTCCCGCGCAGACGATGATGAGCACAACTGTGGGCGAGGTCTGCGAGCGGCGACGCGCTCGCTGGGAGAGCTGACTTAGTGAGGGCATAGCCAGACGCTATCACACCTGACTTAGTCATGCTATAGTCAGCTCCATGAACGAGACTCATACGACGGTCGTCGAGGGGACGGTGGCCGATGGGGCCCGTGCCACCGGGACCGCTGCGAACCATGTCGACGGCGCCCGTGCTGCCGAGACCGCTGCGAACCACGTCGACGGCGCCCGTGCCACCGGGACCGCTGCGAACCATGTCGACGGCGCCCGTGCCACCGGGACCGCTGCGAACCATGTCGACGGCGCCCGTGCCACCGGGACCGCTGCGAACCACGTCGGCGCAGCCTCGGACACCGCCGAGGCCGGTGCGACCGTCCGCATGACCGGATCACTCGAACCGCGGGGCGGATGGACCGCCGAACGCTGTCCGATCGCCGGGGCGCTGGACGTGGTCGGCACGCGCTCGGCGTTCCTCATCCTGCGCGAGGCCTTCTACGGCACCACCCGCTTCGACGACTTCGCGCAGCGGGTCGGGATCAGCGAGCCGGTCGCGGCCGCCCGACTCCGCGAGCTGGTCCGGGACGGTTTGCTCGAGCACGAGCCCTATCGCGAGCCCGGCCAGCGCACCCGCCAGGGCTACCGGCTGACCCCTAAGGGGGCCGAGTTGCTCCCCACCCTGGTCTCGCTGATGCAATGGGGCGACCGCTGGCTGGAGGATCGCGGCCGCGTTGAGCTCCGCCACCACGATTGCGGCGCACCTGTCGGTGTCACACTGCGCTGCGCTGCCGGGCACGAGGTGCCCAGCGGAGAGCTCGATCTCGCCCGGCGCTGACCGGTCTGGGCGCCGCGATCGGAGATACCGTCGTGCGGGTCTCGGATCGTGCAGCCGGCCCGTAGCGCTGCCGCGGACGAGCGGGCGTCCGTCTCGGCCGGCCAAGCCGGCTGCGAACCGCGGGCGCCGCGATCAGAACACGATCGTGCGGCCCTCGTGCACGAGCACGCGATCGTCGAGGTGGCTGCGCACCGCGCGCGCCAGCACGGTTCGTTCGAGGTCGCGTCCGATGCGGACCAGGTCATCGACGGTGGAACCGTGTCCGACGCGCTGCACGTCCTGGTCGATGATCGGGCCCTCGTCGAGAATCTCGGTCGCGTAGTGGGCGGTTGCGCCGATCAGCTTCACGCCCCGCTCGAAGGCCCGCCGGTACGGATCCGCGCCGGCGAACGCGGGCAGGAACGAATGGTGGATGTTGATCACCGGACAGCCGACGTCCTGGAGGAACTCGGCACTGAGGATCTGCATGTAGCGAGCGAGGATGACCAGTTCGACATCGCCGGCCAGGAGCTCGATCGCCTGGGCCTCGGCCTGGGCCTTGGTGTCCCGGGTGACCGGGATGTGGTGGTAGGGCACCCCGAGTGACTCGACCTCACGCACGGAGGTCCTCGTGGTTCGAGATCACACACGCGATGTCCAACGCGAGCTCCCCCCGCCGCTGGCGCCACAGCAGATCAAGCAGACAATGATCCTCGCGCGAGGCCATCAGGGCGCCTCGCTGGCGCTCGCGCGCGTAGGCGATCCGCCAGTCCATCCCAAAGCGTTCCGCCAGCTCTCCAAACCCGGCTTCGAACTCGGCCGGATCCTCTTCGATCGCGGGCAGGTAGAACGCCGTACGCATGAAGAACGTCCCATGCTCAGGATCGGTCGAATGCTGGTCGGAGGCCACGATGTTCGCGCCGCGCTCGAACAGGAAGCGGGACACTGCAGCCACGATCCCGGGACCGTCGGCGCAGGAGATGAGCAGGCGCGCCGTGTGCGCCGCGCCGTGCGCGGTCCCGATCTGGCTGTACGCCATCAGTGGCTGACCGCGGCCGCGGCCAGCTCCGACACGAGCCGATCCTTGTAGAAGCGCTCGAGCGCGAACGGCGCGATCAGCTCCGGCGTATTCCCGGTGTGCACGAGCTCGGCCAGCGTCTTACCCACGATCGGCGCCGCCTTGAAGCCGTAGGTCCCCCAGCCGGCGCTGAGGTGGAAGTTCTCGACCTCGGTACGACCGATGATCGGGCTGTAGTCCGGCGACAGGTCGCACAAACCGGCCCATGAGCGCAGCAGCCGCGCGTACTCGAGCTGCGGAAACAGCTCCAGCGTGTGGCGCGTCAGGTCCTGGAGGAAGTTGAGCGTTCCCTGCATCCGATAGGTGGTCCACGGCTCGATCTCCGAGCCCATCACGAACTCGCCCCGATCGGACTGCGAGATGTACACGTGCATCTGCGAGGAGACGATCACAACGTCGAGCAGCGGCTTGAGCGGCTCGGTCACGCAGGCCTGGAGGATGTGGGTGGTGATCGGCAGCGGCACGCCCGCCATGGCGCACACCAGCGTGCTCCAGCCGGCGGTGGCGCTGATCACCTGTCCGGCCTTGACCGTGCCGCGATTGGTGCGCACCGCGCTCACGCGACCGTGCTCAACGTCGATCCCCTGCACCTCGGTGTACGGATGGATCTCCACACCCGCCCGATCCGCGGCTCGCGCGTAACCCCAGACGACGGCGTCGTGGCGGATGATCCCGCCCGGCGGGTGATACAGCGCGCCCATGATCGGATAGGTGACGTCTTCGGAGACGTTCAGTGGCGGGCACAGCCGCTTGACCTCCGCGGCGTCGATCAGGCTCGAGTCGATCCCGTGCAGGCGATTGACCTCGGCCCGATTGGCCATGACGAACATCGCCCGGTCGGAGTGCGCCAGTGTCAGGTGGCCGCACTGGGAGAACAGCAGGTTGAAGTTCAGCTCTCCCGAGAGCTGCTCATAGAGCCGGATGCTGGCGTCGTAGAAGCGGGCACCCTCAGGTGTCTTGTAGTTGGATCGGAGGATCGTCGTGTTGCGCCCAGCCGCGCCCGAGCCGATGTAACCCTGCTCCAGCACCGCGACGTTCTTGACCCCGAGCCTGCCCAGGTAGTAGGCGGTGGCCAGACCGTGCGCGCCGCCGCCGATGATCACCACGTCATAGCTGTCGCGCAGTTCACCGCGCCGGCGCCACATCCGTCCGGACCGGAAGACCTCACGCATCGTCGTTCTCCTGGAGCCCGTTGGGGTTCTCCCCCGGGGTAGCCGCGGTCTGCTCCGGGGCAGCGGTCCCGCTCCGGCTCAGCGGTCACCTCGGGCGCGGCGGTCTGCTCCGACGCAGCGGTCCCTTCCAGCGCCGCGGTCCCCTCCAGCGCGTCAACGCCCACCGGTCCCCCACCGAGATGCTCGGCCGCGTCGGCGACGACTTCCCACAGATACTCCCCCAGCGCCCAGCCGACGAGCACCAGCAGCCGGTCCTCGCGCTCGCGCAGCAGATATCCCGGCGTGCGCGCGACCGACCCGGGGCGAAAGCCGCTCACGGGGGTCACCGACAGGCGCACATCGATCGCACAGAACCGCGCCAGCAGCTCGCCGCTCCCCGGGCCGGCGAGAGTCAACGCCGCGAGCCCTGAGGTCACGTCGATCACCGAGACGAGGCTGCTGCTTGTTTCCGCAGCAGCGGCCGTCACCGCCTGCCTGACGCGGTCTCCCCCGTCGGACCCCGCATCGGCCAGCACGAGCGCGCGCGACGGCGTCACCGGACACCACCAGGCGCCGACCGCGCGCACGGCCACGCCTGGGCTCGAGCACGACCGCGCCGCCAGTCGCCTCGTGGATCACTGCCGCGAGCGCCTCGGGCTCAGCCTGCACCTCAAGCTTGGTCAGGTCCGAGCGGTCGGCAAACGCGACGGTCTCCGTGAGCCGCTCACGCTCGCGGTCGGCCCCGACCGCGTACGACGCGGCCACGTTCCATCCCGCTCGCGGCTCAATGCTCGCCCCCGCCGCGCGCGCACGACCCTCCATCGGGCTATGAGCCAGCACGGTCCCAGACGCCGCGTCAGGGGTGAGGAAGGCCAACGCGCTCATAACTGCTCGCCGTGCACGTGATGAATCGGATCGGTCACGAACGATGCAGCTCGCCCTGCGGGTCCGTCGAACGGATCAGTCATGAACCAAGCAGCTCGCCCTGCGGTTCCGTCGAACGGATCAGTCATGAACGAAGCAGCTCGCCCTGCGGGTCGTGGAACGGATCGGTGACGACGGAGCCGACGATGCGGGTGCCGTTGTCGGCGATCGTGATCGCGGCGCCGGCGGTCGCCAGGCCGGCTGGAACCCAGGCCATGCCGATCACGCGGTCAAGCTGACGCGAACGCCGCGCGCTGGTGACCTGACCGGCCGCGACACCGCGCTCGTCGAGTATCACCGCGCCCTCGGTCGGGACGCGGCCGTTCTGGAGCGTGAACCCGACGAGAGCAGTCTGGGCGGGCTCTTCGGCCACTCGCGCGAGCGCCCACTTGCCGATGAACGCCTCCTCCTTGTCGAGCTTGACCGCCCAGGGCATGCTCGCCCCGTACGGCGTTGACTCCGAGTCGGTGTCCTGACCGACGATGATGTGCTGCTTCTGGAGTCGGAGGATCCGCTGCGGCTCCAGGCCGAACGGGCGGATCCCCTCAGGCGCGCCGGCGGCGAGGATCGCATCCCACAGATCCTCGCCGTAGGCGGCCGGGAAATGGATCTCGTAGCCGAGCTCCCCGACAAAACCGATCCTCAGCAACAGGCAGGGGGCGCCGGCCACGCGCGCCTGGCGCGCATCCAAATACTTGAACGTTTCCGGCGAGAGGTCCTCATCGGTCAGTCGAGCCAAGATGTCCCGCGCGCGCGGGCCTGCGAGGTTGACCGCGCACAGGGCCTGTGTGACGTCACTGAGATGGACGTCCAGCCGCCAGTCGGCGAGCCACCACGAGAACCACTGCTCGACGGCCCCCGCGCCGCTCGAAGTCGTCGTCACGTAGAAGGTCTGCTCGTCGATGCGACCGATCGTGCCGTCGTCCATGATCCGGCCCGCGTCTGAGGTGAGCACGCCGTAGCGAACGCGCCCGGGAGCCAGATTGGACAGTCGGTTGGGATACAGGCGATCGAGGAACACGCCCGCGTCCGGTCCCCGGACCAGCAGCTTGCCCAGCGTCGAGACGTCGATCAGTCCGGCCGCTTCGTGGACGGCCACGGCCTCGCCCTCCGGGTCGCCGTAGTCGTAGGCGCGCTGCCAGTCCCCGGCCCACCGGATCGTGGCTCCCAGTTTCCGGTGCCGTCCGTGAATCGCCGACCGCTTGGCGGGCTCGATCGGGCGCCCGGCAAGCGCTCCCATCGGCACGGTCGACCAGGGCGGCCGCGCGGTGGTTGAGCCGACCGTCTGCAGGTCCTGACCGGTCTCGCTGGCCATCAACCGGATCGCCGGCAGCTGGCACATGCGCCCTTGGCACGGCCCCATCGTCACGGTGGTGAATCGCTTGCACAGCTCGATCGAGTCGTACCCCTCCTCGACCGCGCGGTGGATGTCCTTGGCGGTGACGTCTTCGCAGAAACACGCGAACGCCTTGCCCCCGAACTCGGCGGCAACCGCCGGCGGAACCGCCTGGCCGCCATGCTCGTGCTTGTCGATTCGGGTGCGCAGCTCGGAGCACCGCGTCGTCGATTGCTTGTTCCCCGTCCCAGCGCTTGGGCCACCAGGCGTCCGGCGAGCTCTCCGGATATCGCGGAGAGCTGGTGAGCGCCCTCTCCGGCCACCTCACCCGCCGCCCACACGCCGGGCGGGAGTTCGTCAACGCGGAAATGGCCACGCTCGCTGTCATAGCGCATGCGGCCGCCCGCCTGCGCGATCAGCGACGTGGCGGGGGCCTCCCCACCGGAGACGACCACGAGATCGCAGTCCAACTGGCGGCGCCCCGTCCCCGGGGCACCGACCGGTCCCAGCGAGACGCTCTTGACCGCGCGCTTGCCGCGCGCGGCCACCACGGTCCAACCGTAGTGCGCCTCGATCCCCTTGCTCGAGAGGCGCTCGGCGGCACGGGACGGCGAGGAGCGCAGATCTGCCACCGCGACCACCGTGACGCCCGCGTCGTGCAGCGCCAGCGCGGCCCGCACCCCTCGATCGGAGGTGGTCGCGACCACAGCACGCGAACCCGGCGCCACGGAGTAGAGACTCGCGAGCCGTCGGGCGCCACCGGAGAGCATCACGCCGGGCAGGTCATTGCCCTCGAACACCAGCGGCTGCTCGATCGCGCCGGTGGCGAAGATGTGATGGCTGGCGCGCACCTGGTGCAGCGTGTCGCCCTGCCAAATCGCCACCAAACCATCGAAATAGCCCAGCACGGACGCTGAGCTGAGCGACTCCACGCCGGCCTTCCGGGCCCGTTGCGCCAGCTCACGCGCCTGATCGTGCCCGCCTTCCCACAGCAACCGGCCGCCCAGCTCTGGCCCATCGTCCGCGATCACCACATCGGCGCCCAGCTCGGCCGCCGCGATCGCGGCGCTCAGACCGGCGTGCCCCCCGCCGACGACCAGCACATCGGCGTGGCGGCGGCGATACTCGGTCCGCCACGTCCGCTCGGGCTGGGTCTTCGGCAGCCGCCCGAGCCCAGCCGCGTGGCGGAGCACCCATTCGTAGACGGGCCACAGCCGGCGCGGTCGGATGAACGTCTTGTAGTAGAAGCCCGGGGGCGTGAACGGACCGCCGACAGCGTCGGTCACGGCCATCGCGTCGAACTCGAGCGAAGGGCTCGCGTTGAGATGCTCGACCCGCGCATCTTGGCGCGCCGGCTCGGTGCAGGCACGGAGCCCCGGCGCACCGTCGACGGCGACCAGGCAGTTGGGGCAGTGGCCGGCGCAGCACATCAGCCCACGCCGACGGTGGTACTTGAAGCTGCGGGAGAAGATGCGCCGGCCCTCCGCGTACAGCGCGGATCCGATCGTGTCGCCCTCGAACGCGGTGACCGGCTTCCCGTCGAACGTGAACGTGATCGTCTTCGAGCGGTCGATCGCCTCGCACAGTTGTGGCTCCAGGCGCGTCACGCCTCACCCGCTGCGCTCGTGTTCGAGCCGTCGATCCTTGGTGCCCGGCCGGGCTGTTGACGCAAGCGCTTCACAGCTCACCCGGCAGGGCCACGCGCATAACCTCGTTTGTGCGCGTATCGCGCTCGGCCTGGAACCACGCCCGGCAGCCCGACCGGTGATACCACCACTCGCGCTGCACGCCGGCGACGTTGTGGCGGAAGTAGTTGTACTCGTTCAACTCCCGCAACGAAGGCGTTTGCTTGGGGCGCGCGGTGACCTCGCCGCCGAAGGCGAAATCCGCCACCTCGCGGACGCCGCAGTGCGGACACGTGAGCACGAAAGACATGCGGCGCAGATCGTAGACAACAGTGGCGTCAAGCGCAATACTATTGCCTATGACGCAATCCGCACAGGGCGTGCCGGGGCCGCGTCAGGTGACCTCCGTGGCTCGCGCACTGATCCTGCTCGAGCAGCTGCGCGACAGCGAGCACGGCCTCGGGGTCAACGAACTCGCGCGACGGATCGGGGTCAACCCGAGCACGGCGTCGCGACTGCTCTCGACGCTCGAGTCGTTCGGGGTCGTTCAGCGCGACGCCCAAGGGCCGTATCGCCTCGGACTCGCGCTGGTCACGCTGGCCGACCGGGTGCTCTCGCGGCTCGATCTCCGCACTCTCGCCCGCCCGATCCTGTTCGAGCTGATGGAACACACCGGCGAGACCGCCACGCTGTCTCTGCCCAGCGAGCGCGAAGCGATCACCGTCGACTCGGTCCCGTCCCGCTCCAGCGTCGTCAGCATGGCCCGCCTCGGTCGCCCGAGCGTCGCGCACGCGACCTCGGTCGGGAAGGTGATGCTGGCGTTCGGGGGCGGACGGCTGCCCCCCGAGCGCGACCTCATACCGTTCACCGACCGCACGATCACCGACCGCGCCCAGCTCGCGGCCGAGGTCGCCACGATTCGGGAACGCGGCTACGGGACCGTGTTCGGCGAGCGCGAGGTCGACGTCAACGCGATCGCCGCCCCGGTGTTCGAGCGATCCGGCGGGTTGGCCGCGATCCTCGGCCTCCAAGGCCCCGCCAATCGCCTCGACGACCCCACCCGACTCCTCCCCACCCTGCACGACGGAGCCGCGTCGTTGACACGCGCGCTCGGCGGAGGGGCCCCGCCGGGCTAGACACGGGCCGGCGCACGCGCGAGAACGCCCGAACGCGCGCACTCGGCAGTCAAGGTGCGCGGACTTGGCAGCCGAAGTAGGCATCCCTGGGGACGGCGACGGCCGCGTCCCGCACCCTACGCGGTGGAGAGGGCGAGCTGGGCCGCCGAACATGCGCCTCGGCGACCTTGGGCCCGGTCGCGCGGCGCCGTTGGCGTTTGGCGTCCACCCCTCGGACGCCAAACGCCAACGTTGGGACAAGCATCACGGTGGATGGGCCGCTCCGCACGAACTTTGGCGTTTTGGTTCGGGCATTCGGAACCAGAACGCCAAAGTTCGCACTCAGCCCGGATCTGAGACTGAAACGTCGGCGAGTAGAGTGTAGGCATCGGGCCGGTCTGTCCAAGTCGATGCCGGCCCCAAGCGGGTCGCGCAATGCTCGTAGCGCAACCAGCCGAGGCGCGAGAAGAAGACGCTGGGAGAAGCGGACGCCGGCGGAGGGCTCTCAGGTTGCCCGCGCCGACGCCTTGCGCGTCGTTGCCTCCAAGCACCGCCACCCGTGCCCCCCACGCCCGCTGGGCCGCCGCTTCGGCCCGGCCGAGGCGCGCGTCCTGTGGGCACGCCGCCAGATTGAGCTCGACGAGCCGGGCGGCTGAGCGGGCCGCCGCCTCGGCGATGACGGCTCCGACGGTCGCGTCGCCGAGCAGATGGGCGTTTCCGGACTGCGCCGCCGCGAAGGCGAGTTCGCCGACCTCCGCCGCGGCGACGGCGACGGCCAGCGGGACGTCGGCGGCAGCCGACAGTGCCGCTCGCAGACGCGCCGGGCGGTCGGGGTCCGAGCGTTCGATGGCGAGCGCGTCGAGCACAGGTGCGTATGAGCGTGTGTCATCCTCGGCCAGCGAGAGCAGCTCGCCACGCAGTTCGTGCGCCCGGTCGCGGACCTCGACCAGCCGCGCTTCATGGTCGGCGAGGTCGGGATGGGGATCGGCGGCGATCGCGGGATCGGACTCGGCCGCGGCATCGGCCGCCGCCAGCCGGGCGAAGGATCCACCCCGTCGCGCGGCCGCGGCACCAGACGCCGCACCGGCGTTGGCACCGGTCACGGCTTGGGCATCGTGGGTGGATCGCAGCGAGGTGAGGGCAAATGCGGCCGACATCTCAGTCAGCGCCGCCGCGAGCGCCCCGGCCAGCGCGGCGGCGCTCCCGCCGCCCGGCGCCGGCTCGCGCGCGGCAAACAGGTCGACCACCTCGGCGAGGGTCCGATCGACAAGGTTCATCGCTGCACAGTAGGACGACAAGCGCGCATCCGCCACCGGAGCATCCCGCTCGACCTGTCGCGACCGAGTGAGAACACGCCGACGGCCGGTCGCACCGGCCGACGGGTCATCCTCCACGAACCGCCGCCGACGCCGCCGGCTTCAGAACAAGCCGACCGTCCGACCGTCCTCGTCGATGTCGATCTTGAGCGCCGCCGGGGTCTTGCCGAGCCCGGGCATCTGCTGGACGTCCCCGCACAGCGGCACGAACCAGCCGGCGCCCGTGTAGGCGCGGATGTCGCGCACGGCGAGCGTGAAGCCCTCGGGTGCGTTGAGCAGCGAGGCGTCGGCCGACAGCGAGAGGTGGGTCTTGGCCATGCAGACGGGGAAGTGTCCGAGCCCGTCGCGGGTGAACTGGCCCATGGCCGCCTCGGCATCGGGATAGAAGTAGACGTCCTTGGCGCCGTACACGCGCTTGGCGATCGCCTCGATCTTGTCCTGGATCGGCGCGTCGTCGTCGTACAGATAGTGGAAGTCGTTGGGCTGCTCGCAGGCCTCGACGACGGCTTCGGCGAGCGCCGCCGCGCCGGCGCCGCCCTTGGCGAACCCCTCGTTGACCTCGGAGGCGAAGGCGCCGGCTTCGAGCGTGAGCCGCTTGACCAGCTCGATCTCCTCGTCGGTGTCGCCGGGACGGCGGTTGACCGCCACCACCGCCGGAACGCCGAATGTCCTGATGATGCCGAGATGGCGGCGCACGTTGCCCATGCCGACCTCGATCGCCTGGCGGCTGGCCGCGCGATCGACGCGCGGATCGTCGTCGATGCCGCCATGGTGCTTGATCGCCCGCACGGTCGTGACCAGCACCGCGGCGGAGGGGGTGAGCTTGCCGAAGCGGCAGACGATGTCGAAGAACTTCTCCATCCCCATGTCGGAGCCGAACCCGGACTCGGTGACGATGTAGTCGCCGAGCTTCATCCCGATCAGGTCGGCGATCAGTGAGTTGTTGCCGTGGGCGATGTTGGCGAACGGGCCGCAGTGCATCATCACCGGCTGACCCTCGAGCGTCTGCACGAGGTTCGGCTTCAGCGCGTCCTTGAGCAGCACGGTCATGGCGCCCGCCGCGCCGAGGTCCTCGGCGGTGACGGGCTTGCCGCCGTCGTAGGAGTACGCCGCGGTGATGCTGCCGATCCGCTTGCGGAGGTCCTGGAGGTCGCGCGCCACCGCCATGATCGCCATCACCTCGGAGGCCGCGGTGATGTCGAACCCGGTCTCGCGCGGGTAGCCGTTGGGCCGGCCACCGAGACCGACGGTGATCCGCCGCAGCGCGCGATCGTTCATGTCCACGGCCCGGCGCCAGCCGATGCGCAGCGCGTCGATCTTGTGCGGGTTGCCGTGCAGGATCGAGGCGTCGATCATCGCCGCCAGCAGGTTGTTCGCGGCGCCGATGGCATGAATGTCGCCGGTGAAGTGAAGGTTGAGATCCTCCATCGGGACGACCTGCGTGAGCCCCCCGCCGGCCGCGCCGCCTTTGACGCCGAACACGGGCCCGACCGACGCCTCGCGCAGGCAGGCCACCGGGTTCTTGCCGATCACGCCGAGGCCCTGGGTGAGCCCGACCAGCGTGGTCGTCTTGCCCTCGCCGGCCTTCGTCGGCGTCATCCCCGTCACACAGACGATCTTGGCGTTGGGCGTGTCTTGCAACCGATCGAGGACCGACAGCGAGACCTTCGCCTTGTAACGAC
Source organism: uncultured Solirubrobacterales bacterium (assembly GCA_963838535.1). Lineage (GTDB taxonomy): Bacteria > Actinomycetota > Thermoleophilia > Solirubrobacterales > Solirubrobacteraceae > Palsa-465. Next base: position 31,024 of record CAWIRN010000031.1, on the reverse strand, counting down.
CGTAGGGCTCGATCTCGTCCGGCTCGAGCCCGGCCGACTCGGCGATCCGCTCGATCGGTTGAAGCTCGGCGTCCTGCGCGATCTCGAGACTGCTCTTCATCTCATCCCCCCTCAGGGATCCGTGGCCAACGATGCCCGGCCGCGTCGCGGGGCCCGTGGCCACAGCGCCAAGCCGCAGCGGGCGAGTCTAGACAAATAGGTACAACCACGCAAGCACACGCGCCGAATGCCGGGTAGGGCGTCCGCCATCGAAGCTGTGCACCGGCGCCCCGACTGGATTGGCGTCAGTGCGCGCGGTGTTGTATAAGGGCGGTTGTACCAATTGATCCAGAAACGGGGCGGTGAGCATTGTCCACCACAGAGTTGCACCGAACAGCCTTCGACGAGGTTCAGCGCGAGGCGGGAGCGAGCTGGACCGACTGGGAGGGTTGGGCGTGGGCCGCCGATTTCGGCGACCCCGTGGCGGAGCATCAGGCGACCAGGACGGCGTGCAACATGTGGGACGAGGCGCCGCTGCGCAAGTGGGACATGCGGGGCAAGGACGCGCTCGCGCTCGCCGACGCGCTGTTCACCAACGACATGGCGGCGCTCGAAGTCGGACAGGTCAAGTACGGTGCGATGTGCGACGAGCAGGGCAAGATGGTCATGGACGGCACGATCTTCCACGTCGCCGAGGGCCATTGCTTCTCGGTCACCAGCTATGACTCGGACTTGGACTGGTTCAGGAAGGTCGCCTCCGACCGCTCCCTCGAAGTCGAACTCGAGGACGTCACAGCGCAGATGCCCCACCTCCAGGTTCAGGGGCCGCTGGCGCGAGAGGTGCTCGGGCCGATCACCGAGGGCGCCGACGTCAGCAGCCTGCGGTACTTCCGCTTCCTCACCGAAGGGGTCACCGTCGCCGGCCTGCCCGTGTGGCTGTCGCGCACCGGTTACTCGGGGGAGCTCGGCTTCGAGCTGTACTGCCGGCCCGAGGACGCGAGTCAGCTGTGGCGCGCGGTGGTGCGAGCCGGCGAGCCGCACGGTCTCAAACCGATCGGGCTGTCAGCGATCGAGACGCTGCGCATCGAGTCCGGGCTCCTGTTCCCGGACATCGACTATTTCCCGCACCAGACCGACCCGTTCGAGGTCCGGCTGAACAACGTCATCAAGCTCGAGTCAGGCAGTGACTTCGTCGGTCGGGACGCGCTCGCCGAGATCGCGTCACGGGGCACGGCGCGGCTGCTCAGCACGGTGCGGATCGACGGTGACGAGGTGCCTGAATACGGCGCCGCGGTCACTGTCGACGGACGCGATGTCGGCATCGTGCGCAGCCCGTGTGCCAGCCCGACGTTCGGCGAGGTCATTGCCATGGCCGCCATCGACCGCGAACATGCAGGCGATGGCGCGCGCGTGGACGTCGCGCTCGGCGACGGCACGGTCGGCGCCAGCATCGCCCCACTCCCGATCTACGACACCGAGAAGAAGCGCCCGCGCTCCTAGCGCGCTCCCCGCCGCGAGGGCCGGATGCGCGGTCGTCGAGGCATCACGCGGGTGCGCTGAGCACGGGCGCGGGGACGAGCGCTTCGGCAATCAGCTCGGTCAGCTCGCGCAGCTCGATCCGCTCGGCGTTGCCGGAGGTCTTGATCGCGTCCTCGTACATCGTCACGTCCTTGGGGCAGGCCACCACGAACAGCTCGACCTCGGGCAGCGAGACGGCCTCGCGGATCCGGTTCTCCGACGGACGCTCCTGACCGGGTGTGTCGGCGATCCAGATGCGTCCCCCGCCGGCGCCGCAGCAGAACGAGTTGTCTCGATTGCGCGGCATCTCGACCAGCGTGCAGCCGAGCCGTTCCAGGATCCTGCGCGGCGCGTCGTACTCGCCGTTGAACCGGCCCAGATGGCATGGGTCGTGGTAGGTCACGCGGTAGGCCAACCGTCCCTGCACTCCGAGCCGCCCGGACTCGATCAGCTCGAGCAACAAGCCGGTGTGATGCACGACCGACCAGCTGCCGCCCAGCTCGGGGTACTCGTTGCGCAGCGTGTTGAGCGAGTGTGGATCGCTGGTGACGATGCGGTTGAACTCGCAGCCCGAGATCGTCTTGACGTTGCCCTCCGCCAGCGATTCGAACAGGCCCTCCTCGCCGATGCGCCGGACGTCGTTGCCGGAGTTCCGCTCGCCGTCGTAGAGGATGCCGAAATCGACCCCGGCCTCGTGGAACAGCCGGGCGAGCGATTGGGTAATCCGCTGCGAGCGCGGATCGAACGAGGCGTAGTCGCCGACGAACCAGAGGACGTCGACGGGCGTCTTGCGCGCGTCGGGGACCTCGAACTCCAGCTCCGTCGTCCAGCGTCCACGCTTGCGCTTGTTCTCGCCGAACGAGTTGCCGGACTTGTGGATCACCTCGAGCGTCGACTGCAGGTTGCTGTCGAGCTCGCCGTCCTCGACCAGCCGCCGCCGGAGCTGGTTGATGATCGGCGCCTGCTCGATCCCGACCGGGCAGATCTCGACGCAGGCGTTGCACTGCATGCACGACCAGATCGTCTCGGCGCGAACGCCGTCCTCGCCGATCACGCTGTTCGTAAAGCCGCTGCCATCGGCCCGGCCCTCCAGCAGCTGGCCGATGACGCCGCCGATGCCGGTGCTGTGCATCGCCGCGTTGGACTGCTCGCGCAGCTCGAGGATCACGTCGCGCGGCGAGAGCGGGCGGCCGGTCGCGTTCGCGGGACACGCCTCATGGCAACGGCCGCACTTGGTGCAGGCGTCCAGTTGCAGCAGGTGCAGGGGGCTGAAGTCCGCCAGCGTCGCGTACCCGGCAGGCTCGGAGGCCAGCTCGGGCGGGATCGCCGGCAGCCGCTTGCCGGCCAGCGGATCGCGCAGGGACAACGAGAAGAAGCTCGTCAGCATGTGCGCGGCCTTCGTGTACGGGATGCTCGCGACGAAGGTCAGCGCCAACAGGCCGTGGAACCACCACAAGCCGTGTCGCAGCCCGGCCAGCGTCGCCTCCGGCAGGCCGCCCAGCGCCTGGGCGACCAGCCAGCCGCCGAACTGCGTGCCGCCGTAACCGGGCGAATCCATGGCAATCCGCACCCCCTCCAAGACGAAGCCGGTCAGCGCGATGACCAGCAACGTGATCACGAACGCCCAGTCACCGACGCGGTACACGTGGCGGTCGAACTGCGGCTCGCCGGGCGCTCGATCCGGCCGCGCGTAGTCGAGCTTGGCCGGACGGGCCACGGCACGACGCACCATCATCGCCAGCACGCCCACGATCAGCACCGTGCCGAACACGTTGAGCGTCTCCTTGTACACCAGGTAGAAGCTGCCGTGGAAGTAGCTCCACCCGAACACGGGCTCGGTGAAGTCCGTCTCGAAACCGAGGATCACGGTGCCCGCGAACAGGACGATGAAGCCGAAGAAGATCGCGCGGTGCCCCCACCCGGCCGTCGCGTCGCGCCGGCGGATCGTCGCGTGGGAGAACAACAGACGCAGCCCGCCCCACAACCGGCCCGGCAGCTCGCGCGCCGGCGGCAGGCTGCCACCCCGACCATGGCGGTACTTGACCAACGGTCGCGCGACGCCATAGGCGAACACCAACACCGAGGTCACCGCCAGGACATACCAGACCACCTTCAGCCACACGACGAAGTGCCAGAACACCGGCCTCGTGGCCACCGACGCCAACATCGTGATCGCCTAACCCAGCGCCTGCTCGAGCTCGTCGGCGAGCTCGAACATGTCCACCACCGCGCCATAGTGGGCGACGCTGAAGATCGGCGCCTCCGGATCGGTGTTCACCGCGATGATCGTCTCCGCCGTACGCATCCCCGCCAGGTGCTGCACCGCGCCCGAGATCCCGAGGGCCAGGTACACGCGCGGCTTGACCGTCTTACCCGACTGGCCGACCTGGCGTGCACCGGGCATCCAGCCCGCGTCGACCAGCGGACGCGACACGCTGAGCGTGGCGCCGAGTTGCTCAGCGAGTGCCTCGAAGCGCGCGATGTTGTCCTGCTCCTCCACGCCGCGCCCGATCGAGAGCAGGAAGTCGGCCTTCGTGATGTCGACATCGCCCTCCTCCACCTCTTGGTAGCCCAGGTGTTCGGTGCGGGCAACATCCGAGAGCTCGAGCTCGACCGTCCGCGTGGGCGCGCTCCCCGACCCGGCGGCGACCGGCGCGAATGTCCCCGCCCGCAGTAACAACACCGTGCAGTCGCTTGCCGGGGAAGTCGTATTCGGCGACGAGCTTGTCCCCGTAGGCGCCGCGCGTGGCCACCGGCCCTCCGTCCCACCCGAGCGCGGTGACGTCGCTGGCAAAGCCCAGACCCTGAGTCGCCGCCACGGCGGGAGCGAAGCCGAGCGCGTCGATCGAATGGGCGGCGATCACGAGCTCGGGGCGCTCTTGCTCGATCAGCGCCTCCAACGCCCGCCCCGCCACGTGCGCCTCGTATTGCGCGACCGGCGAGGTCACGGTCAGCACCTCGTCGACGCCCTCCCCGGCGAGGCGTGCGGCGTGCGCAGCCGCGCTCGCGTCGAGCAGTGCGACCACCACTCGATCGCCCGCGCGGGGCTTGAGTTCCAGCGCCGCGCCAATCAGCTCAAATGACACCTCGCGCAGCTCTCCTCGGCGCGCTTCGGCGAGCACCAGGATTCCCGCCATCAGCCGATCCGCTCCTTGACGAGTGACACGATCCTCGCCGCGACCTCGGCCGTCGAACCGTCGAGGATCTCCGCCCCCTCGCCGTGGTCGGGCGTGGACAGCCGGCGGCGGTGCGAACCGGACGCGATGGCGATCTGCGCTGCGTCGAGACCGACATCGGCGAGCGTCTGCACGTCGAGCGGCTTCTGGCGGGCCTGCTTGATCGCCCGCAAGGTCGCGTAGCGCGGCTCGTTGATCCCCGTCTGGATCGTCAACAACGCCGGCATCCCGATGCGCAACCGCTCGACCAGACCACCCTCCAGCTCACGCTCGACGGTCAGCGCCGAGCCCTCCAGCTCAAGCCCCTTCACGACCGCGACGTGTGGCAGCCCGAGGTATCCGGCCAGCGCGATGCCCGTCGCGCTGTTGACCGCGTCCGAGGACTGAACTCCGCACAGGACGAGGTCGGGTGACTCGCCGGCGATCGCAGCCGCCAGCACGCGCGCGACCGCCAACGCGTCGGCGTCCGCGAGCGCCTCGTCCCAAATCCGCAGACCACGATCGGCGCCCTTGGCGAGGGCGCTGAGCAGACCCTCCTCGGCCTCCTCCTCACCGATCGTGACCGCGACCACCTCGCCGTCGCCGGCGGCGTCGCGGAGCTCCAGCGCAGCCTCGAGCGAGAACGTGTCCCATTCGTTGAGCTCCCACTCGAGGCTGTCGGGATCAACGCCCGAGCCGTCGTCCAGCAGCTCGAACTCGTCGTCCAACGCCGCGACCTGCTTGACGGGCACGACGATCTTCATCGGCTAGGCGACCACGACGTCCGGCGTGTTCAGGAGCTGCGCGCGGTAGTCCTCGTTCGACACCTCGCCCCACAGGCGCCGCTCGCGAATGAAGGGCAGCGGCATCGCCGGATTGGGCGAGTCGATCTCGCGGGCCAGGCGGTGCCCGTCAAAGATCGAGTCGACGATCATCCGAGGCGCGGACGCGTCTCCGATCAGGAACACGTCCTCGATCCCCTCGGCCTGCAACCGCGGCTTGTCTGCCTTCAGCTCGCGGTAGAGCTCGTCGTTGGACTGACGCTGCGTGCACAGGACGACGGTGTCGACCTCGAACACCTCCTTATGGGCCTCGTTCCAGATGTTGTAGGCGTGGCACGCCCCCGGCTCGATCTTCTCGAGCATCGTGTACGGCCTGATGTTGACCCCGAGTCGGTGCAGGTCACGGTGCAGCATCGGCGCCTCGAGCGTGTACTCCATGTAACCGGCGATGTCACCCATCTGGGTGAGCAGGTGCACTTCGTGGCCGGCCCCGGCCAGCTTCTGGGCGACCGATGCGCCCATGAAGTAGCCCTCGTTCTCCAGCACCAGCACCCGGCGACCGATCGCCTTGGCGCCAGCGACGACCTCGTCCGGGGTCAGCTGCCAGTCCAGCGACGTGTCGGCACCGTCGATCGGCGCATGGGTCGCCGGGTTCAGCCCGTCGGTCGCGAAATGACAGCCGGTGGCGACGATCACGATCTCCGCGCCATAGTCGAGCACGTCCTGAGCGCTCAGTCTCGAGTTCGTGTGGACCTCGACGTTCTTGAGCTTGTCGAGCTGGATCTGGCGGTAGTTGACGATCCGCTTCCACTCGCCGAGACCGCGCGCGGTTCCGCGGGCCAGGTTCTCCTTGCCGTCGGAGTGCCCGAGCAGCGAGATCCAGTTCACGCAGCCGCCGATCTCCTTGTTCGCCTCGACGAGATGAACCGCGGCCATCTCGCGCTTGCCGAGCACCATCGCGCATTCCATTCCGGCCGGCCCGGCGCCGATCACCAGCACCCCCTTGTCGCGGTTGGCCGCCGGGTGAAACTTCTCGGGGTGCCAGCCGCGGCGGTACTCCTCGCCGGCGGTGGCGTTCTGCGTGCAGACCAGCGGCGGACCGCCGATCTCCCAGCGCGAGATGCACTGGTTGCAGCCGATGCACTCGCGCACGTCGTCGAGCCGCCCCTCGGAGATCTTGTTGGGGAGGAACGGGTCGGAGATCGATGGGCGCGCGGCCCCGATGATGTCGAACTGACCCGACTTGATGATCGCGACCATCGTGTCCGGGTTGGTGATCCGTCCGACTCCGACGACCGGCTTGTTGGTGTGGTCACCGGCCTTGATCTGGCCGGTGAACGGCTTCTCATGGTTCTCCTCGAAGAACCGCGAGGGACCGGCGTTCTGGCCCCACTCGGCGATGTCGCCGACGGTCAGGTCCCACAGGTCGACGAGCTCGTCGACGTACTCGACGAAGCGCACCCCGTCCTCGCCGACCTGGATCCCGGCCGATCCATACAGCGTGTCGACGGCGAAGCGCGAGGCAATCGCGCAATCGTCACCGACGGCCTCGCGCACCTTCTCGAGGCATTCCTTCCAGAACCGTGCCCGGTTCTCGAACGAGCCGCCGTAGCGGTCGGTGCGCTTGTTGTAGAACGGCGAGAGGAACTGGAGCGGCAGGTATGAATGCGCGCCATAGACGTAGACGATGTCGAAGCCGGCGTCCCGGGCGCGCAACGCCGCGTCGACATACATCTGCTGGACCTCGGCGATGTCATCCAGGTCCATGTGGCGCGGGTGGATGTTGATCTCAAACTCCGAGGGAATCTGCGAGGGGCCGCGCGGCGTGGCGCGCGTCTCCATGCACGGGGCGTGCGGGCCGCCGTACCACATCTCGATCCCCGCGAGCGAGCCGAACTGATGCAGGCGATCGCACATCGCGGCGAGGTTGCGGACATCACCCTCGTCCCAGATCCGCGCCGAGACCCGGCTCGTATCGTCGGATTCCGGGTGGATCGAGCAGTACTCGGTACACACCCCGGCCCAGCCGCCCTCGGCCTTCATCCCCCGGTTGTACGCCTGCATGCCCGGCTTCTCGGATCCAGCCCCGTTGCAATGGGGCACCTGGTAGAAGCGGTTGCGAAGCGTCTTGGGCCCGATCTGGATCGGCTCAAACAGGATGTCGTGCTTCGGATCACGGGCCACGGAGTCTCTCCTCACTCGACGATTCGTACAAATTCGTTCAGGCCGCGTCTTTTACAGCTTTTGCCTGCCGATGTCCATACGGCCTCACCCACGCCGCGCGGACGACTCCGCCGGAGCTCAACCGTCGGGCGCGACCCAGACCAGACAGCCCGCCTCGCGCCGGACCAGACGTTCGGCGGCGCGAAAGCGCCGGCGCGAGGTCCGCGACAGGTCAGGGCCGAAGACCAGCAGCCCCGCCTCGCGCTCTTGGACGAGCTCGAGCAGCGCCTTCATCGGACGCCGGCTGGAGACCCGCAGCAACTCGGTCGCGATACCCAGCGATGCGGCACGCTGGGCCGTCGCCCGGACCTCATCGAGATCCTCCTCATGGGGCAGCGTCATGTATTCGCGCGCCAGCATGAAGGTCAGCGGGTACGGCGGCAGCACGAGCATGTTGGCGATGATCAACTTGACCCCCGCCTCGAGCGCGCTCTCCAGCGCCATCCGCTCGGCGCTCGGATCGACGCGCACCGACAGCGTGGCCAGCAGCACCGGCCGTGCCCGTGAGCGCCCGACACCGGACCAGCCGGCGGCCGGGCTGCCGCGATCGAGGATCTCCGACATTGCGAGGCCATTCTATGCCCGCGCGAGCCCCGCCGGAAGGGTGCCGCAGCAGGGTACGGCTCGCGCCCCGAGGCCGATCGGTCCCCACGGGTTTGTCCACGCGGCCATTTGACCCACTTTGTACAAACTGGTATATACCCCGGCACAACGGGAGCCAGTCCCGAGTCACCCATCCGGAGGGGTTCAGAATGGCCGAAGCAGTCGTTGAGGAACGCCACCTCGTCAAGTCGCTCCGGTGGTGGGACGGCTTCACGATCGCGATGTGCAACCCCGGCTTCCTGTTCGGGTCGCTGGGGTTCACGCTGGGCGTCTTCGGGGTGCTCGGGTCGGCGATCATGTGGGGGATCTCGGCCATCATCGGGATGGTTCTGACGTGGATCTATGTCGAGCCGGCGATGATGTTCCCGAACAAGACGGGCGGCATCTCGCTCTACGCCAACGAGGCGTGGCGCAAGTACACGACGTTCGTCGGTCCGATCGCCACCTTCGGCTACTGGATCGGCTGGTCGGTCGTGCTCGCCATCTTCGGCAAGATCATCGGCGACCTGATCGTCGCGCGCTGGTTCCCGAACTCGACCTGGACCGTCTACGACGGCGTCGTGCACCTCGGGCTGGCCAGCTTCATCGCGATCGGCGTGATCGCGGGCGTGTGGGCGTTCAACATCTTTGGCATCCGCCCGATGAAGGGACTGACCTACGTCACCGCCGGGCTACTGACGCTGGTGCTGATCTTCTTCATGTTCATCCCCTATCTCACCGGCGACTGGCATTCCGGCAAGGTGCACGCGACCTTCACCGGTCCCTGGGGCGGTCTGAAGCTCGTGTTCGTGTGGCTGTTCATCCTCGGCTGGTCGTCCTGGGCCTGTGAGGTGTGCGCCACCTTCGCCCCTGAGTACAAGACCCAGCGCGACACCGAGATCGCGATGCGCAGCTCGGCGATCTTCGTCGTCGGGGTATTCATCCTCGTCCCGCTGGGCCTGGGTGGCGTGACCGGAATCCCGTCGGCCGCCACGGCGGAGGGGGAGTTCTACTCGAGCGCCTTGCAGCAGATCGCGGGACACACCTTCGGGACGTTCCTGCTCATTTGCCTGATCGCCAGCCTGATCCTGTCGATGTCCTCCTCCACGGCCGACGGGAGTCGTGCGTTGTACGGGATCTCCAAGGCCGGGCTGACGATCAAACAGCTCGGCACGCTCAATCGCTGGAACGTGCCCGGGGCCGCGATGACGGTCGACCTGGTCGTCAACGTCGCGCTCGTGCTGTTCATCTCCAGCAACCTGGCCATCCTCTACATGAGCAACATCGGCTACGTGCTCGCGCACCTGCTCGCGGTCAGCGGCTTCCTGTTGCTGCGCAAGGACCGACCAAACTGGCCGCGGCCGCACAAGCTCGGGCGCATATGGATACCGGTTGCCTGGTTCATGACCGCCCTGGTCGCCTTCCTGCTGATCGTCGGGGCGGCCGCTCCGCACCTCAACGGCTACGGGACCTGGACCGACTTCGCCATCGGCGTCGGCGTACTGCTCGCCTCCGTGCTGCTGTTCGTCTTCCGGCGCGTGGTGCAGGACGGCGAGAAGATCCACTTCCGCGAGGAGACCCCCACGATGCCCGAACCGGGCGACTGGCCGACCGGGTTCGACGAGCCGGCTCCCGCGGCTCCGGTGGCGAGCTAAGGGTCCTACGGACCGTAAGGAGCACTCATGCACAAGATCGTCCTGGGCTACGACGACACCGACGCCTCCAAGCGCGCGCTCGAACGAGCCTCGCAACTGACCAAGGCGTTCGGATCCGAGCTCGTGGTGACCAGCGTCACGCCGATCCTCACCAGCATCGGGCGCTCGGGCGGAGCATTGGATTCGACCGACCCGCCGGCCAAGCACGCCGAGGAGCTCGCGCACGCACGCGCGTACCTGGACGGGGAGGGCATCTCGGCCGAATACGCACCGGCGGTCGGGCATCCCGCCGAGACGATCGTGCAACTCGCCCAGGAGCGCCAGGCCGACCTGATCGTGGTCGGGACGCGCGAGCCGAACGTGGTCGCGCGGCTTCTGGGTCAGAGCGTCAGCGAGTCTGTGGCCCACCGGGCGCACTGCGACGTGTTGCTGGTGCACTGACTGGCGTTCGTCAGTCAGTAAAAAATATCTATTAATTTGCTTTATTGACAAACGCCTGGCCGACTGCTTCGGCTGGCAGTAGTCAGTCGGCCCGGATCTTCCAGCGGGGCCGCTCGGCGATCGCCTTGTACTGGCGGCGCCGGCGCTTGGGACGGACGAAGGTCCCCCACAGGAACCCCACCAGTGGGACCACGAGCACGGCAGCCAGCGGCCGTCCGACCAGCGCGAACACGAGCACGAGACACCCGAGCGTGACGAAGACGATCGTCGGGATGATCCGATCGTGCACCCGGTCGCGCCGCAGCGAGGCGTACTCCTCGACCGGGATCTGGTTGGTGTCGTAGCTGCGCCCGCAGCTCTCGCACTGCCACCGCTCCCCGTACCGCAGGTCGCGCTTCTCGCCACACTCGCACTTGACCGTGATCGGCGGTCCCTTGCGGACCGCTCGGGGCAACGTGCCTGGTTCGGCGGCCATCGGGGTCAGTCTATCGGCGCGTACTGCGCCTCGCCACCGGCGTGGCGCGCCGGCGCCTGTCTACCCTCCTCCCGGTCCGCCGCCAAAGCCGGGCGGCGCGAGGTGCACCGGCGCAATGGCGATGGCGCTTGGTCGCCCACCTGCACCAGATCCCAACCGAGTCGGTCGCCGCGGATGTGGGAGGCCGTGCATGTCCTGCATGCGCAATCCCCCAAACCCGGCGACCGTTCCTCGGGGGAGATCGTGCAGGTAGGCCAGTGCCCGGCCGGCTCGCGGCGGGCGGCCGACGCGATCCTCAGTGCGCTGCCGGTGGCTCCCAACCCTCGAGCACGGGCGGCGTCCAGTCGGCCCCGACGATCGGCGAGTCCTCCACCCACGGACCGAGCTGCGGCTGGGGAAACTTGCAGTGACGCTCCTTCAGCGCGATCCCGTAGGAGTTCCCTGATTGCAGGTGCTTGATCAGTGCCTTGCGGGCGATCTCGTCCTCGCGTCCGGGGGGAATCGGGAAGTACAGCTTGATGAACGAGTTCGAGTAGCGGTCGAACACGGCCGGAGTGCCCTCCTCTTCCAGCAGTGTCACATCCTCGAGCCAGTTGATGTCCTTGCCGGGGGTGGCGGCGATCAGATCGATGTCCTCCAGCAGCGAGATGTCCTCCTGGTAGGGCAGGCGATGGCCGGAGAGGTACTCGGAGTCGATGCCGTAGATCTTCTCGGGCTCACCGGGTTGGCGGGTGGCGCTCATCGTTCCGCCGCCCCGCTCCGCTCGGGCGCCGGCTCGAGGTAGTCGACGGGATTCTCGACGTGCCGTTCGAGCAGCCGCTTGATCTCGGCCAGTGCCTGCTCCTCGCTGCGGCCCGGGATGTAATCGGTCCCGGCCAGCGGTACGCGCGCCATCGCGGAGGCCTCCATGGTCAACGCGCACAGGTCCTCGGGCTCCAGGTTGTGCACATCGGTCTTGCCACAGGCGCGGGCGAGCATCTGACACTCGAGGGTCAGCGTGTGAAGGAAGTTGTAGACCCGATCGGCCGCGTCCTGCACCACCAGACGCTTGCGCAGCTCGGGATCTTGGGTCGTGATGCCCACCGGGCAGCGGCCGGTGTGGCAGTGATAGCACCGGCCGGCCGGCACCCCGACGGTGCCTTCGTAGTCGGTGACACCGGGGATCTCCTTATTGCAGTTGAGCGCCATCAGTGCCGAGTGACCGATCGCCACCGCGGTGGCCCCGAGGGCCAGGCACTTGGCCACGTCGCCACCGTTGCGGATTCCCCCCGCGACGACGAGATCGACCTCGTCGACGAGGCCGACGTCCTCGAGCGCGCGGCGCGCCTCCGGAATCGCCGCCATCAGCGGAATCCCCGTCTCCTCGGCGGCGACGTGCGGTCCCGCGCCCGTGCCGCCCTCGGCCCCGTCGAGGTAGATGATGTCGGGGCTGCACTTGGCCGCCATCCGCACGTCGTCGTAGACCCGCGCGGCGCCGAGCTTGAGCTGGATCGGGATCTCGTAGTTGGTCGCCTCGCGGATCTCCTGAATCTTCAGGGACAGATCATCAGGGCCGAGCCAGTCGGGGTGACGGGCCGGCGAGCGCTGGTCGATCCCGGCCGGCAGCGAGCGCATCTCGGCCACCTGCTCGGTCACCTTCTGCCCCATCAGGTGACCGCCGAGGCCGACCTTGCAGCCCTGGCCGATGAAGAACTCGCACGCGTCGGCGAGCATCAGGTGGTGGGGGTTGAAGCCGTAGCGGCTCTGGATCAGCTGGTAGTACCACTTCGTCGAGAGGTCGCGCTCGGGCGGGATCATGCCGCCCTCGCCCGAGCACGTCGCCGTCCCGGCCATCGAGGCGCCCTTGGCGAGCGCCATCTTCGCCTCCAGCGACAGCGCGCCGAAGCTCATCCCGGTGATGTAGACCGGAATGTCGAGCTCGATCGGCTTCTTCGCGAAGCGCGCCCCGAGCACGGTCTTGGTCTCGCACTTCTCGCGGTAGCCCTCGATCACGAACCGCGTCAGCGTCCCGGGCAGGAACATCAGCTCGTCCCAGTGCGGGATCTCCTTGAACATCGAGAAACCGCGCATCCGGTAGCGGCCGAGCTCCGACTTCACGTGGATGTCGTCGATCACCTCGGGTGTGAAGATCCGGCTGTGCCCGAGTCGGTTGTGGCGCGAAGGCGCGTTCTCGTCGGTCATGCAGCGCCTCCCCCTAGAGCACGAGCTTGCGCTCGGACGGCTCGAGGTTGTCGTAGTTGTAGAGCTTCTTGCCGCACACGAACTTCTGGAACTCCGGCGGCGCGCCGAGCTCGTGGATGGCGAACTTGCGCTCGATCAGCTCCGTGTCGGCGTCGGTCCACTCGCCGGGCACGCAGTCGATCCCCAGCGACTTGACCTGTCCCGCCGACGTAGATCGTGCCGTCGTACATCGAGTCGCCGAGGCCCGGGCCGACGTCGCCGCAGATGATCTGCCGGCCGCGCTGCATCATGAAACCGGTCATCGACCCGGCGGCGCCGAGCACGATGATCGTGCCGCCCTTCTGGTCGATCCCGGTCCGCGCGCCGACCTGCCCCTTGACCACCACGTCGCCGCCGCGCAGCGCGGCGCCCATCAGCGAGCCCGCGTTGCTGTCGATCGTCACGACGCCGGACATCATGTTCTCGCACGCCGACCAGCCGACCCGGCCGGTGATGTGCACCTCGGGGCCGTCGATGATCCCGCAGGCGAAGTAGCCGAGGCTGCCCTCAAAGGTGATCCGGCAGCGGGTCAGGATCCCGGCCCCGAGCGAGTGACGGGCACCCGGATTGCGCACCGTCACCTCCCGCACGCCCTGCTCGTAGAGCAGCCACCGCAATTCGAGGTTGATCCGCCGCGTGGTCAGCTTGTGCGCGTCGAGGCTCGCCCGGTCTCCGTCGATCTCGCTGATCCGCGGCACCACCTCGTCGAGCTCGACGAGCCCGCGCGAGTCGTAGCGTGCCTCTCCATCGGTGCTGCTGGTGCTCATCGCGTCCACACCATCACCGTGCCCTCGTAGGGATCGTAGGTCTCGATCTCGTGGTCGATGACCGCCCGGATCGCCATCTCCTCGGAGGCCAGCGCGACCATGTCCTCGCCCTCGTAGAGCACGAGCGGCTTGGCCGCGAGCTCGTCCTTGGCCATCCCGAGAGCGTCCTCGGAGACACAGATGTAGGTGAAGACGCCGTCGAGGTCGTCGAGGCTCTCGCGCATCGCGTCCTCCAGCGACGAGCCCGCCTGCAGCTTCTGAGCGAGATACACGGCGATGATCTCCGAATCGCAGTCGGAGGCGAAGCGGTGTCCCGAGCGCTCCAACCGCCGGCGCCACTGGTGGTAGTTGGTCAGCTGGCCGTTGTGGACGACCGCGACGTCAGAGAACGGATAGGCCCAGTACGGGTGGGCGTTGGAGATGTCGACGTCGGACTCGGTGGCCATCCGCACGTGACCGATACCGTGGCTGCCGAAGTAGTCGTCGAGGCCGTAGCCGGCCGAGACGGTCGTGGCGTCGCCGAGGTCCTTGACGATCTCCAGCGAGTGTCCGACCGACAGGACCTCGGCCTTGGGCACCGACTCGACATGGTCGGCGAGACGCTTGAGGTCCCCGTGGTAGCTCAGCGTGATGGTCAGGGAGTACTCGTTGGCGGCGTCGATGGTGTGGATCTCGGCGCCGGCGGCGCGCAGCCGAGCCTCGACCTCCCGGCGGTGGCGGCGCAGGTCCTCAGCGAACTCGAGGTCGCGGGGAGTGTTCGCGTCGGCCAGCTTGATGCGCAGCACCAGATCCTGCCCGGGCGAGCGGTAGAGCGCAAAGCCGGTCGAATCGGGGCCGCGGTGCTTCATCGACTGCAACATGCTCGTGATGTCGCGGCCGATCCGATGGACGCCGTCACCGTTGCGGTAGATGATCCCGGCGATTCCACACATCGTTAGGGCAGGACCTCCAGGTACTCGTCGCGCTCCCAGTCGGTCACGGCGGCCAGGTAGCGCTCCCACTCGTCGCGTTTGTAGTGCTGAAAGACCTTGTAGAGGCGCCCGGGCATCGCGCTCTTGACCACCTCGTCCTGGGCGAGCGCGTCGAGCGCCGCGCCGAGGCTGTCCGGAACCTTCTCGATCTCGGCGCCCTCGCGCAGCAGGTCGTACGTGTTGCCCTGCTGCGGCGGCCCGGGATCGAGCTCGCGTCGCACGCCGTCCAGGCCCGCCCGCAGCAGCGAGGCCACGGTGAGGTAGGGGTTACAGGACGAATCGACGCCGCGATACTCGAACCGTCCGCCGGAGGCCACGCGAACCGTCGTGGTGCGGTTCTGCCACCCCCAGTTCTTGTAGATCGGCGCCCAGAAGCCGGTGTCCCACATGCGGCAGTACGAGTTGACGGTCGGGTTGCCCACACACATCAGCGCCGGAAAGTGATCGAGCATGCCGCCGAGGAAGTGGCGCGCGAGCTGCGAGAGCTGCGCCGGCCCATCCGGATCGTGGAACACGTTGTGTCCCTCATCGTCCATGAGCGTGAAGTGATGGTGGTGGCCGTTGGCCGAGACGCCGGTGAACGGCTTGGGCATGAAGGACGGCAGCAAGCCGTGCTTGCGTCCGACGGCGGCACAGATCTGGCGGTAGGTGGTGATGTTGTCGGCCGTCCGCAGCGGCCGGTCGAAGCGGAAGTTCAGCTCCAGCTGGCCTGGCGCGTCCTCGTGGTCGCCGTAGCTCATGTCAAGCCCCAGCGCCTGCCCATATTCGACGACATCAAGCAGTACCGGACGCAGTTCCTCGAATTGGTGGATGTGATAGCAGTAGGGCTTCGTCACACCCTCGGGTGGCGCGCCGTCCTCACCGCGTCTGAGCCACATCATCTCGGGCTCGATCCCGATCAGAAACTGGTAGCCGAGCTCGGTCTCGAACTCGCTGGCGATCCGCTTGAGGTTCTGCCGGGGGTCGGCGTCGAGCAGCTCGCCGGTCTCGGTGTCATAGCAGTCGCAGTACACACGCGCGACGCGTTGATCCCACGGCAGGATGGCGAACGTGTCGAGGTCCGCCACCGCGGCCAGCTCGGATTCCTCCGGACCGAAGCCGATGTAGTTGCCGTACCGGTCGGTGAACAGATTCGCCACGGCTCCATAGACGAGTTGATAGCCGCGCTCGGCGACCTGCGGGAAGAAGGTCGAGACCACCCCCTTGCCCATCACGCGGCCGGTGATCGACACCTGCTGGAAGAAGACGTACTTGATCCCGCGGGCTTCGATCAGGCGGGTCAGCGTCTCGATCTTCTCAGCGCGTCCCGGCGCGGTGCGGGCCGCTTCGAGCGTCGCGGGCGGAGCGGCGATCCGGTCGCTGGCGAGCACGGATGCGACCGTGCCACCGAACGTGGGCGGGGGCACGATCGTCGCTTCGCCAGTGCCGTCCGTTGCCATTCGAGTCTCCTCCTCGTTCGTCCGCAGCTCGCGCTCAGCATACCTGTGCCCTGCGCGAACTTGCGCAAATTCGTCCACGCCCGAGGCCGTGGACAAATTGGTACACAGGACCGGTTGAGCTTTATACCATTTCGTTCAATCGAGGGCAAGCACGTCGGGTGGCGGCGCCCTCGTGTCACGACGTGAGCCCGAGCGTGATCAGGCCGCCGAAGACCAGAGCGATGCCCAGCCACTGGGTCGGCGTCGGGCGTTCGCGCAGGATCGACACGCCCATCAGAACCGGCACCAGGGCATAGGGCGCAGACGCTGTCGCGACGACCGCTGTCGGCGCGTGGTTAACGCCGAGGTTGAAACACACGTAGCCGCCCGTGTCAAGCGCGGCGAGCAGGACGATCGAGCCGACGAGCTTGCGGGGCATCCGCGGCACCGAGCGAAGCCCGCCCCGGGAGGCGAGGTGAGCGACCAGGAAGACGGCCGCAAAGCCCCGCGCCAGGAAGATCGGGCCGAGCCAGCCGATTTGTGCGTGGTAGTAGGAGACACCGAAGACGAAGCCGCCCAGCAGCACCATCGCGATCAGCGCGAGGGCGAATCCGTACACCGAGCGGCGATCGATCGTCGCCCGCGCGATGTCGCGCACGTTCGCCGAGGAGATCATCGCACCGAGGATCGTGATCAACACCGCCACCGTCTGGCCGAGCGACAGGCGCTCGCCGACGACCACCACCGCGAACAGCACCGTGACCGCGGCGTACCCGGACACGATCGGGCTGAGAACCGAGATCGGCCCGATCGCCAGGGCGCCGTAGAACGCCAGGTAGGACAGCCAGCCGACCGCGCCGAGCAGAACAAAAACCACAATCTGATCAAGATCAACCCGCGCCAGCGCGTTCGTCGCGATCACCAAGATGCCAAGCGGGATCAGCGCCACGAGGTGAAATCCGACCACGACGCGCAGCGCACCGACGCGGCGCGACGCCAGCGCGGCGAAGTAGTCGGCAAGTCCCCACGAGAGCGCGGCGCCGAGCCCGAAGGCGATCCCGACGCCCAGGGCTAGTGCGCCGTTCCGAACGTCATGTGATCGCGCACCCGCTCGGCGCCCGTGTACACGTTGAGGGCGCCGCGGCGGGCGAAGCCGGCGAGCGTCATGCCGCGGTCGGCGGCAAGCTCGATCGCCAGCGAGGTGGGTGCGCCGACGCCGACGATGATCGGCGCCCCGGCGACCGCGGCCTTCTGCACCAGCTCGAACGCGAGACGGCCGCTCACGCACAGAATCGACGTCGCCAGGGGCAGGCGCCCGTCCAGCAGCGCGCGGCCGATCACCTTGTCCATCGCGTTGTGGCGCCCGACGTCCTCACGCACGAGCAGAAGCTCGCCGTCCGCGCTGAACAGGCCGGTGGCGTGCAGGCCGCCGGTGCGCTCGAACGCCGGCTGCCGCAGATGATCGGGCAGCGAGGCCAGCAGCGCTCGGTCGACGATCGGGCCCGGGGCGGCCGGCGGCGCGTGCACGGAGACCTCTTCGAGCGCCCCCTTGCCGCACACGCCGCAGGAGGAGGTGGTGTAGAAGCGCCGTGCCCCCGGATCGCGCAGCAGCGGCCCCGCCACCGCCACCACGTTATTGGCGAAGTCGAGCGTCGGCCCCGCCTCGTGCGGGCCGACGATCAGCCCCTCGCCGTAGCAGGAAGCCGAGCGCGAGCTCCTCGTCATGTCCGGGCGTGCGCATCGTCACCGCCAGCGGCGCTCCGTCGACGCGGATCTCCAGCGGCTCCTCGACCGCCACCTCATCGCGCTCGACCGTCGCGCACCACCGTCGCGACCATCCGCGGCCCGACGTCGTCGAAGCCGCCGCGCGAGGCAGTCACCGGTCAACCCGCTTTCTGGGCACCCCGAAGGAGTATCACCCCACGCCTGTCGCGTACAGCGCAGGCCCAACCGAGCCCGCGTCGCCGACTGACACATCCCGGCCCATCCCGCCGGGACGCGCCTTCCGCGGACCCGACGCACCCGTTCGCCTCAAGGTCAGATTTCTGACAGATTCGCCTGTAGAACAACCCAATCGAGGGCCCGAAAAAGTCGATCGGGACGTTCCACAGCTGGTGGCTGGGGAACGACCCAGACGCCGAAAACGAGGCCTCCGTTGGGACGTTCCCCAGCTTGACTTCAGGGGTCAGCGCAACACGCGTGTCGTTTGCCGCGTTTGGTCGGCCGGTGTTCATGTTGATGTGTGTCAGTCGGTTCGTGATCTCCGGTCGGAGAGGCCGGCGGGGCGGTCGAGCCGGTGCGGCGGGGCGGTCAGAGCCGGTCGCGGCGGGGGCGGTCAGAGCCGTGCGGCGGCGGGGGCGGCCTGAGCCGGTCGACCTAAATGCCGACGGCCTGGATCCGCCGGGCCCCCTCCAGGACCGCCTCGGTGGCGGCGGTCAGCCGTCCCTGCATCCGCTCGGTCGGGCCGGCGACCGAGAGGCCGGCGGCGATGCGGCCGCGTTGATCGCGGATCGGCGCGGCGGCGGCGCTCGCCCCGTGGTCGAGCTCGTTGCGCGTCACCACGAAGCCGTCGGCGCGGATCCGGGCCAGCGCCGCGTCGAGTCCGGGCTCGGAGACCGCCGCGATCAGACGATCGCGCTCGGCGGGCTCGAGGTAGGCGGCCAGGATCTTGCCCGAGGCGCCGCGGTGCATCGGCGCCCGGCGGAAGCTCGCGTAGGACAGCCGCACCGGGTGGCGCTCGGTCTCGACGATGTGGACCAGGATCGCGTCGAGCATGCACGGGGCGGTCAGGATCACGGTCTCCCCCAACTCGCGGGAGAGTGATTCCATGACGCCGATGGCCGGCTGCACGAGCCGCTCGCGCAGTCCCGCCTCGGCGGTGCGCCCGAGCGCGACGACGCGGGTGCCGAGCGAGATCGTGCGGTCCGGGCCCCGTTGGACCAGACCATGGCGCTCGAGTTCAGCGAGCAGGCGGTAGGCGGTGCTGGTCGGCATCCCGGTATCGCTGGCCAGTTCGGGCACGGTCAGCTCGGACGGCCCCTCGCCGAGCCGCGCGAGCAGCCCCACCGCCCGCTCCAGGGCACCATCGGGCACGGGACTAATGGTCTCCGGCTGCGGCGGCCACCGTTAGATCCCCACCGCGTCGTGGTCGGACAGCAGCACGCGCCCTTGGCCGCCGCTGGTCTCGGGTGGCGACGGCGGCCACCAGATCCCCAGCGCATCGTGGTCAGACAGCGGCACGCGCCCTCCGACGCCGCTGGCCACGGCGAGCGCGAGGCCCCCGTCTCCGACCAGCGCGGCCAGCCCATCGAGGTCCGCGTTCCACTCGGTCTCGTCAGTGAGCGTCCCGGCGAACTGGCGCACGAGCTCGTAGGCCAGCCGGGTCCCGCGTCCGAGCCGCGCAGGGCCACCGCGCAGATCGACGGCCTGGGCGGCGATGATCAGCTCGAGCGCGACGAGCCGGTGGGCGAGGCCGACGAGGTCGGAGGTGGCGGACACCGCGAGCGGGGCCATCGAGCCGTGGTCCTCGATGCCTTCGGCGAGCTGTCCGCTGTACTCGAGCGACACGGGGTTGGCGCGGAAGCGCGCCTCGGAGGCCAGCGCGGCGAACGAGCGGCCGAGCGGCCGCAGCCCACCGGTGGGCCCGTCCTGCGCGGCGAGCATCGCCGGCAGGCCGCTGAAGTGGTTCCACAGCAGCTTCTGCACCCGCTCGTTGGCGACCTGGAGCGCGTGCGCCAAGCCGAGCCGGACGTAGTCGAACGCCATCGCCAGCGAGGTCACGTCGAAGTTGCCCACCGACACGATCGCCTCCTCCTCGACCAGCACCAGCGGGTTATCGCCCGCCGAGTTGAGCTCGATCTCCATCAGCCCGCGAGCCACCGACAGCACGTCGTAGGCGGCCCCGTGGGTCTGGGGGACGCAACGAATCGACAGCGGGTCCTGCAGGTTGCGCGCGGCCCCGGGGCGCCACAGCTCGCTGCCGGCCAGCAGGTCGCGCAGGCGCGCGCTGGCCGTGGTCTGGCCCGAGTCCGGGCGCATCCGGGCAGCCGCCGGGTGGATCACCGACAGGTTCGCGCCGAACGCCTCAAAGCTGAGCGCAGCGGCGATCTGCATGCTCTCGACGAGATCGGCGGCGTCGATCAGCACGAGTGAGCCGCGCCCAATCGTCACGCCGTTGGCGCTGATCAGCGCGAGGGCCTCCTTCGCCTCGAGCGTGATCGGGGCCACCCCGGCGCGGCCGAGCGCCTCCGCGCCCGGCAGCCGCTCGCCGTCGTACTCGGCATAGCCGCGACCGATCAGGACCTTGCCGATGTCGGCCATCTCCGACAGGTCCCCCTGGCCGACCGAGCCGACCATGCGGACGACCGGATGCACCCCGGCGTTGAGCACCGCGACCAACAGCTCGATCAGCTCGCGCCGCACGCCGACGCCGGCCTTGACCATCCCGTTGACCCGCGAGACCATCATCGCGCGCACGACGTCGGTGGCCACCGGCCGTCCATACGAGGAGACCTGATCGGCGACCGTGGCGAACGAGAAGCGGCGCATCTCCTCGAGCGAGATCTTGTGCCGTGACAGCGAGCCCAAACCCGTGTTGAGCCCGTACACCGCCTCGCCGCTGGCCAGCACACGGTCGACCACGTCGCGTGCCGCGCGCACCCGGAGCAGCGCGTCCGGGTCGAGCGCGACGGTCGCCCGTCCGCGCGCGACGGCGAGCACGTTGTCCACGGTCAGGCCGCTACCACTGAGGACAATGCTCTCGTTGGTTGCGACACTCGCCATCTGGCAGGCCATGCTAGCGTGCCTTGATCTCAATGATCGAGAACATCGCGGGCCGGATGCTGGTGGCCGACGGAGGCGCGGTCCGCGCCGGAATCAGATTCGCCGAAGGCCGCATTGCCGAGGTCGGCAACCCCGTCCCCGATGCGCTGGACTTCGGCGATGCGCTGCTGCTGCCCGGCGCCGTGGACGTGCACGTACACACGCGCAGCGCGGCCGAGGAGGGAATCGACGCCTGTACGCGGGCGGCCGCGGCGGGCGGCGTCACCACGATCGTCGACATGCCGTATGACTCCGGCGGGCCGATCGACTCGCCCGATGCGTTCGCCGCCAAGGTCGCCGATGTGGAGCGCGAGGCCCGGGTCGACGTGGCGCTGTGGGCGACGGTTCCCCCGCGCGGCCCGATCGAGCACGTTCAGGCACTGGTCGACGCCGGCGCCGCGGCGTTCAAGCTCTCGACCTTCGAGACCCACCCGCAACGCTTCCCGCGGATTCCCGACCCTCAGCTGCTGATCGCCTTCTCGCGCATCGCGGCCGCGGGCGGGCTCGCGGGCGTCCACGCCGAGAACGACGAGATCGTGCGCGCCGGGATCGCGGCGGAGCAGGCGGCCGGGAACGGCGGCGATCCGCTCGCCCACGCGCGCTCGCGTCCGCCCGTGGCCGAGCACGAGGCGATCGCCCGCTGCCTGGAGCTCGCCCGGGCGACCCGAGTCCGGCTACACGTCTGCCACGTCTCGACCCCGCGCGGCGTCGAGCTCGTGCGCGCCGCCCGCGCTCAGGGGGTCGATGTCAGCGCCGAGACCTGCCCCCACTACCTGGTGCTCGAGGAGTCCGAGCTGCTCCGGCGCGGCGGCGAGGCGAAGATCAACCCGCC
Source organism: uncultured Solirubrobacterales bacterium (assembly GCA_963838535.1). Lineage (GTDB taxonomy): Bacteria > Actinomycetota > Thermoleophilia > Solirubrobacterales > Solirubrobacteraceae > Palsa-465. The sequence continues at coordinate 9,185 of CAWIRN010000031.1, read as the reverse complement.
GCTGCGGGCCGCCCCGCTGTCCGCGGACGGGCTTGATCTGATCGCCTCGGACCACGTCGGGTGGCCGCGCGAGCGCAAGCACGGCGAGGACATCTTCGCCGTCGCATCGGGCGCCCCGGGAGTCGAGCTGATCGTGCCGCTCGTCCACGACGCGCTGGGGGCGCGGGCGCTCGCCCGGCTGGTCAGCGAGGCACCGGCGCGGCGCTTCGGACTGTGGCCGCGCAAGGGCAGTCTCGACCCCGGAGCCGACGCCGACGTGCTCGTGCTCGACCCCACGCTCGAATGGGAGATCGACCCGGCCGGCCTGGTCACCCCGGCGGGCTGGAGCCCGTACGCAGGCCGACGGGTGCGTGGGCGCGTGATCGCGGCGTTCTCCCGCGGGGTGCAGGTGTGGGACGGGCAGCACGTCCTCTCACCTCCCGGGCACGGCCGGTTCGTGGCCGCGTCGTCAGCGCGATCGATGGCGGGGGCCCGTGCCTGACCCCCCGAGATTTCCCCCCGGGAAATCTCCCCCCACAGGATTGAGCCCAGGGGAGCCGTCCCTTCCTTCGGGGGAGCCCTCCGTGCCCGCCGAAGGACCATCCCCACTCCGCTGCCGGGGCTGGCGCCAGGAGGCGATCCTGCGCCTGCTGGAGAACAACCTGGCGATCGCCGAGCGCCCCGAGGATCTGGTCGTCTATGCCGCGCACGCCAAGGCCGCGCGGGACCACGACGCGCTGGCGGGGATCGTCGCTGCGCTGAGGCGACTACAGGACGGGCAGACGCTCGTGGTCCAATCGGGTAAGCCGATCGCCATCCTCCCCACCGGGCCGCGCGCGCCCGCCGTGGTGCTGGCCAACGGGAACCTCGTCGGCCGCTGGGCGACCCCCGAGGTCTTCTATGAGCTCGAGCGGCGCAACCTGCTGATGTGGGGCGGCCTGACCGCCGGGTGCTGGCAGTACATCGGCTCCCAGGGCGTGCTCCAGGGCACCTACGAGACGTTCGCCCAGGTCGCGCGAGAGCACTTCGCCGGGACGCTGCAGGGCCGCCTGGTCGTCAGCGCCGGGCTCGGCGGAATGGGTGCCGCCCAGCCGATCGCGATCACGCGGATGCTCGGCGGCGTGTGCCTGATCGCCGAGGTGGACGCGGAGAAGGCCCAACGCCGGCTCGAGGCCGGGGTCGTCGACGTCGTCAGCCCCGGGGTCGACGAGGCGCTCGACGTGGCGCTCGCCGCCCGGGACGACGGACGGCCGCTCGCCGTGGCCGTCACGCTGAACGGCGCGGAGCTGCTCGAGGCCCTACTCGCGCGCGAGGTGACCCCCGACGTCGTCACCGATCTCACCTCGGCCCATGACCTCCGGCACGGCTACATGCCTATAGGCGTCGGCGCCGAGGAGGCGCAGGCGCTGCGCCGCGGCGATCCGGGCAAGCTCGAGGCGCTGGCGCTGGCGACGCTCGTCCGGCATGCCCGCGCGATGCTCGCGCTGCGCGATCGCGGCGCGGTGACGTTCGACTACGGCAACAACATCCGCCCCCATGCGGCCGCCGGCGGCCTGCCGGAGGCCCTGACGATCGACATCTTCACCGCGCGCTACATCCGGCCCCTGTTCTGCCGCGGGATCGGGCCGTTTCGGTGGATCTGCCTGTCGGGCGAGGACGCCGACCTCGCGCTGATCGATGACCTGTGCGAGACGTTGTTCAGCGACGTCGAGCGGATCACGACGTGGATCGGCCTGGCGCGCGTACACGTGACCCGCCAGGGCCTGCCGGCTCGGATCGCCTGGCTCGGCCACGGCGAGCGGACACGCCTCGCCCTGGCCGTCAACCAGGCCGTCGCGGACGGTCGCCTGCGCGCGCCGGTGGCCTTCACCCGCGATCACATGGACGGCGGCGCCATGACGCACCCGAACATCATCAGCGAGGGGATGGCCGACGGCTCGGACGCGATCAGCGACTGGCCGCTGCTCAACGCGTTGCTGTGCACGGCCGCCGGAGCCGATCTCGTCGCGCTGCACGCGGGCGGAGGCGGCTACGCCGGGTACTCGCAGAGCGCCGGGATGACCGTCGTGGCGACCGGGACGCCGGACGGCGCGCAGCGGCTGCAGGCCGCCCTGAACGTCGACACCGGACTCGGGGTGCTACGCCACGCCGACGCGGGCTACCCGGACGCGGTGGCGAGCGCAGCCGAGTACGGACTTGGCTTGGGGCCGTCGGCATGAGCGCGTCTGCGGCCGGGTCGCGTCCGTGACCGGGCTTGGCCTGGGATCGACCGTCCGCATGTTCCGGCTTGAGCCGTCGGGCTTCGGGTTAGGGTTGGCACCGTGAGAGAGCTTGACCTGCACGCCGTGCACGCTGCGGTGGCCGGCGGCTCGGTGCTGGCCGCGGGCGGCGGTGGCTGGGTCGATCACGGACTGCTGGTCGGCAGCACCGCGGTCCAGTACGGGACGCCGCGACTGGCGTCGCTGGACGAGGTCGACCCCGAAGCCATGCTGGCGACGGTGAGCGCGATCGGCGCGCCCGCCGCCGTCGGCTGGGAGATGCGCCCGCGCGATTACGTGCGAGCGCTCGAGCTGCTGATGGGCGTGGTCGACGAGCCGATCATCGGCACGGTCACGGCGCAGAACGGCTCCTCGACGACGTGCAACGGCTGGGTGGCTTCGGCGGTGCTGGGGACGCTGGTGATCGACGCGGCGGGCGACGGCCGCGCGCACCCCACCGGCAAGATGGGCTCCTTCGGCCTGGCGGCCGACCCCGACTACGAGACCGTCCAGGCAGTGGCCGGTGGCAACCGCGGTCAGGACCGCTACCTGGAGGTCCTCACCCGCGGAACCGTGCGGCGCACCGCAAACGTGCTGCGAACCGCCGCCGCGGAGTCCGGTGGCTTCATCTCCGCAGCGCGAAATCCCTTGCCGGCGTCGTTCGTCGCCGCGCATGCGGCCGTCGGGGCGATCAGCTTCGCGCTCGATCTCGGCGAGGCGATCCTGGCCGCCGAGCGCGGCGGCGGCCGGGCGGTCATCGACGCCACCGCCGCCCACCTGTTCGGCACCATCATCGGGCAGGGTCCGGTGCGCAGTCGCGAGCTGCGGACCGAGAACGCGTTCGATATCGGCGCGATCGTGGTGGGCGAGCTGGAACTCGGGTTCGTCAACGAGTACATGACGGCCGAGGCCGGTGGCGAGCGGCTGGCGACCTTCCCGGACGTGCTGGCGACGCTCTCGACCGGCACCGGGCGGATCATCTCGATCGCCGACATTCGCGTCGGAGACGAGGTCGCGGTCCTCCACGTCCCGAAGGCGAACGTGCCGCTGGGCGACGGCGTCAAGGAGCCGAGCGTCTACCCGGAGGTCGAGGCGATGCTGGGCAAGCCGCTGGCGGAGTACGCGCTTGCCTGACCCAACCCGGGTCGCCGCGCGGCTCCAGGAGCTGTGGCAGATCGCGCACGGCCCCGACGGCGGCGCCGACCGGCCGGCCTATTCGCCGGCCGAGGCCGAGGCGATGGCCTTGGTGGCCCAGTGGGCGCGCGAGGCGGGGCTCCAGCCGGGGCTCGACAGCCACGGAAACCTGTGGGCGCTGCCGCGCGGGTGGGATGGGCCGCTGGTCACCGCCGGCTCGCACGTCGACACGGTGCCCGACGGTGGCCGCTACGACGGCGCGCTGGGCACGGTGCTCGGTCTCGAGCTGGCCGATGAGCTGCGGGCACGGCCCGGCGGCCGGCGCGCGCCCGGCGCTGCTCGTCTGCGCCGCGGAGGAGGCGCCGCGGTTCGGCGCCGGCACGATCGGCTCTCGGCTGCTCGTCGGCACGCTCGCCCCCGCCGAGCTCGCGGGGCTGCGCGACGCGGGTGGGACCACGGCTGAGCAGGCGTTGTCGGAGTACCGCTCAGCGCTGTCGGAGCTGCCCGCCGTCGAGCCCCCGATCGCCCGGCTCCGCGCCCACGCCGAGATCCACGTCGCCCAGCGGCACGCCCTGCGCGAGATCGGCGTGGTCACGCGTGTGGCGTCGCCGTGGCGCTCGGAGATCGAGCTCACCGGCCAGGCGGGCCACTCGGGTGAGGTGTCGATGGAGGATCGCCGCGACGCGCTCGCCGCGGCCAGCGAGGTCGTGCTGGCGATCGAGCGCGCGGCGCGGGCCGAACCGCCGGAGACCGTCGCGACGGTCGGGACGGTGGCGGTGGCGCCGGGGGCGCTGAGTGTGATTCCCGGAGCGCGTACGGCTCGGCCTCGACGCGCGCGGAATCGACGCGGCTTCGCTGGAGCGGCTCGACACGGCGATCCGGGCCGCGGTCAGCGAGATCGCGGACCGCCGCGGCATCGCAGTGCGAGCGTGCGCCGGCTCCGCGTCGGGCGCGCCGGTGACGCTCGACGCCGGGCTGGCTCGCGATGCGCTGGACATCGCGCGCCGACAGGGGATCGCGGCGACGGAGACCTGGTCGGGGGCCGGCCACGACGCCCAGCATCTGAGCGCGCTGATGCCGGCGCTGCTGCTGTTCGTGCCGCTGCACGGCGGCGAGAGTCACACGCCGTTCGAGGAGGCCGACGCGATGGACATCGCCCACGCGGGGCTGATCGCCAATGGTGTGCTGGGCGCGGTGGCCGCCCGGGCGTCATGACGGCCGACTCACGGGCCCCGGATCCGTCCAGCGTTAGGGTTAGGCGCTGATTACGCGCTCGGCAGCCCTTGACACGCACCCCGGCGTGAGAAAGGATTTCCGACCCATCCGCTGAACATCGTTTCGCCCGTCGAGCAAGGAGGAGGGAGGAGTATGGGCGCAACCATGATGCTCCGCTTGGCCACAGGCGATCGTGTTCGCCCGACGGAGACTCGGGCGGTAATCGACGTCCGGCCGAGCGGGTGACATGCTTTCCGGCTTGTTCAGCACCACGCGGTTCCCCACCCCGCCCGCCACCACACCACTTCGTCTGACCCGGAAGTCCGATCAGTCTTCCGACTTCAGCGTCGATCCCGCGTCAGCGGCCGGCGCAGGATCGATCGCCAAAGAAAGGTAGTCAGGTATGGACAGAGACGACCATCGCAAGCTCGACCAGCTCCGCGCAGGCCGCAGCGAGCTCGAGAACCACTACGTCGACGAGCTCGTGGCGGGCCGCCTGGATCGCCGCCAGTTCCTGCGCCGCGGCGCGGTGATCGGCATGTCGACGACGTTGATGGGCGCGATCCTGTCCGCCTGCGGTGGCGCCAACAACTCCTCGAGCGCGAGCTCGACCGCGTCCTCCGCCAGCGGCACGCCCACACAAGGGCGGCACGTTGCGGTTGGCGCAGCAGGCGCCGTCGGCGGCCGTCAACCCGCTGACGGTCTCCGACGCCGGCGGCCTGAACATGCTCGCCCAGACGGGCGAGTTCCTGATCTTCGACAACAACCAACTGCTCAAGCTCGAGCCGATGCTGGCGACCGAGCTGGACGCCGAACACGCGACGGCTCGGTGTGGACGTTCAAGCTGCGCCCGAACGTCAAGTTCCACAACGGCCAGGCGATGACGGCCAACGACGTCGTCTACACGTTCAAACAGCTCTCCGACCCGAAGGTCGCCTCCAACGCGCTGTCGGCATTCACCGGCGTGCTCACGCCCGCGGGCGTGACCATGGTCGACGCGACGACGGTCGCCTTCCATCTCGAGGCGCCGAACGGGAACTTTCCCTACCTGGTCTCGTCCGACAACTACAACGCGATCATCGTTCCCGATGGCACCAACTTCGGCACGTGGCAGAGCACGTTCATCGGCACCGGCCCGTTCACGCTGAAGAGCTACACCCAGAATGTCAGCGCGTCGTTCACCGCCAACCCGAACTACTGGGGCGGCAAGCCCTTCCTCGACGGCTCGACGTTCACGTTCTACGCCAGCCAGCCGCCGCAGATCCTCGCCCTGCAGGGTGGCCAGGTCGACGGTATCGTGCAGTTCACCGCGCAGGGCGCCCAGTCGCTGCTCAACGGCTCGACCTACAACGTCATCAAGCTCAAGTCGGCCGGCCACCGCGAGCTGTCGATGCGCAACGATCAGGCGCCGTTCACCGACTCACGCGTCAGGCAGGCCGTGGCCCTGGCCATGGGGCGCCCGCAGATGATCACCGCGCTGCTGCTCGGCGCCGGTCAGCTCGGCAACGACAGCCCGTTCGGCCCGCGCTTCCCGTCCACGGACACGACGGTGCCCCAGCGGGCGCAGGACATCGCGAAGGCCAAGCAGCTGCTCTCAGCCGCCGGGCACCCGAACGGGTTCAGCGCCCCGCTGGTCACCGAGCAGTACGAGGAGATCCCGGCCCTCGCTCAGGTGATGAAGGCCGACTTGGCCAAGGTGGGGATCACCGCCAACCTCAAGGTCGAGCCGCAGACCGCCTACTACGGCAAGGCGACGTATGGCAACTCGGACTGGCTCGACTCGACGATGAGCCTGGTCGACTACGGCGACCGCGGGGCCCCCAACGTCTACCTGGCGGCGCCGTTGACCTCGGACCGGCCCGTGGAACGCGGCCCACTTCAAGAACAAGACCTACGACAACCTGGTCAAGCAGTACGTCGCGGCGCTCGACCTCTCGACCCAGAAGCAGCTCGCAGGCAAGATCGAGACGCTGCTGCTGGCGGAGACGCCGATCGTGGTCCCGTATTTCGTCGACGGCCTGACGGCGACGACGCAAAAGGTGCACGGCGTCAACCCGACATCGATCGCGGCGATCTATCTGAACAAGGCGTCTATCAGCAGCTGAGCCCACGCGCGCGGCGTCCGGGGCGCCGCGCGCTCACCCCACGCGACGATGGCCATCTTCATCCTCAAGCGACTCGGTCTGGCGCTGATCACGCTGTGGATTCTCAGCGTGATCGTGTTCGCTGGGCGGACAGGTCCTGCCGGGCGATCCGGGGCGCTACGTGCTCGGGCCGCTGGCCGCACCGAGCGCCGTCCACGCGCTCGATCACCAGCTCGGCACCGATCGGCCTCTGTTGACCCAATACTGGTCGTGGATCAGCCACTTCGTCCAGGGCGACATGGGCAAGTCCTACACGTATCAGACCGCGGTCGCGCCGCTCGTGATCAAGGCGCTCGGGTATTCGCTCAAGCTGGCCGCGTTCGTGTTCGTCATCGTCGTGCCCCTGGGCATCGCCGGCGGAGTGTGGGCCGCGCTGGCCGCCGGCAAGCCACGCGACCGGATCATCAGCGTGGTCGGCGCCTCCTCGACCGTGATCCCCGAGCTCGTGTCGGGAATCGTCCTGATCGTCGTGTTCGGGATCGCTCTGAATGTGCTCCCGATCTCGGCCAGCTGGCCGCCGGGAGCGAGCCTGCCAACCCAGCTCTACCATCTGATCCTGCCCGCCATCCCCCTGGTCCTGATCCTGTTCGGCTACATCATGCAGATGGCGCGGGCAGGCACGATCGAGGCCCTCAACTCGGACTATGCGCGGACCGCCACGCTCAAGGGACTGCCGCGGCGCACGGTGATCTGGCGCCACATTCTGCGCAACTCGCTGTTGCCGACGATCACCGTGGTGGCGACCCAGGTCGGCTATCTGATCGGTGGGCTGGTGATCGTCGAGACGCTATTCCACTATCAGGGGATTGGCTCGTTGATCGTCAACGCCGCGACCAGCAAAGACTTCCCGATGCTCGAGGCGGGCATTCTCACGATCGGCATCGTGTTCATGATCGCGACGCTGGTCGCCGACATCTTCTACTCGCTGATGAACCCGCGGATCCGCTACCAGAGCGCCGAATGAGCATCGACACCATCCCAATCGAGTCGGCCGTCGCAGTCAGGAGCGGACGTCACGAGTTGCGCCGAGAGCTGCTGCACGAATTGCTCGGCTCACCGGCGTTTGTGATCGGCACCGGGATCCTCCTGTTCTGGATCATCGCGGCCGTGCTCGGCCCCACGCTGGTCCCCCAGGACCCCTACGCGCAGAATCTGAACCTCATCAACCACGCGCCATCGGGCGCGCATTGGTTCGGCACTGACCAGTTGGGCCGCGACATGTTCTCGCGGGTGATCGTGGGCTCGCGCGACATTCTCATCGTGGCGCCGCTGGCCACGCTGATCGGCACCGTGCTGGGTACGTCGCTCGGCCTCGTCACGGGCTACTTCCGCGGGCCCACCGACGACATCATCAGCCGTTTCGTTGAAGCGTTCCTGGCGATTCCCGTTGTCATCATCGGCATCCTGGGCGTGACTGCGTTGGGCGCATCGAAGGGGACGTTGATCGCGGTCATCGGGGTCATCTTCGCGCCGTTGATCGCGCGCACCGTGCGCACCGCCGTGCTCCTCGAGCGCGAGCTCGATTACGTGCCGGCCGCCCGGCTGCGCGGCGAAGGCCCGCTGTACATCATGTTCGTCGAGATCCTCCCGAACGTCCTGCCGCCGATCGTGGTCGAATTCACCGTCCGCCTCGGCTACGCCGTGTTCGCGATCGTCACCCTGACCTTCTGGGCTTCGGAATCGCAGCCGCCCTCGCCCAACTGGGGGCTGGACATCTTCACCAACTACGGCGTCGTCTCGGCCGGCTACTGGTGGGAGGTGCTGTTCGACGCCCTCGCCATCGCCACGCTGGTGGTCGGAGTCAACCTGGTGGCCAACTCGATCCAGCAGACGCTCGAGTAATGAGTGCGCCGACGCACTCACGGTCGAGCACGTCGAGGTCGCCTATCGGGTGCGCCGGCGCGATCAGCTCGTGCTGCGCGATGTCTCCTTCCATGGCGCGCGGGCGAGTCCTACGGCCTGGTCGGCGAGTCGGGCTGTGGCAAGTCGACGATGGCGCTGGCGATCGTGCGCTACCTGGCGCGCAACGGCTTTGTCCGCTCGGGCGCGATCTCGATCGACGGACGCGACGTGTTGGCCCCCTCACAGGAGCGAGCTACGCCAACTGCGGGCGAGCACCGGTCCCGATGGTCTACCAGGAGCCGGGCCGCGCGCTGAACCCCTCGATCAACGTCGGCCGCCAGGTGGCGGAGGTCTACGAGATCGCGGGCGTCGGGCGCAAGGAGGCGCTCAAGCAGGCCGAGCAGATGCTCGCCAAGGTGCAGATCGCCGACCGGCCAGCGTGATGGGCCGCTATCCGCATCAGCTCTCGGGCGGCATGCTGCAACGCGCGGTGATCGCGATGGCGCTGGCCTCCGAGCCGACGCTGCTGATCCTCGACGAGCCGACCACGGCGCTCGACGCGACTGTCGAAGCCGAGGTGCTGGAGCTGATCAAGGGGCTGCGCCGCGAGTTC
>CAWIRN010000030.1:0-173918 GCA_963838535.1 uncultured Solirubrobacterales bacterium | reverse complement strand
AGGGGACACCGGAGCAGGAGACAGGGAACATTAAGAGACCGTCATTAACCGAGCTGATTATCAGCCGCGCGCCTCCGCATATTGTTTTACAGGCTTGGTGCTGTATCAGTCTGGGAGTCCGCCGGAAGGTCCGGATCGGCCGGTGCCTGCGTGAAGGCGGCGGGCAGGGGTTTCCGGTGTCAGCAGGTACCCCGGATGGAATACGGATCAGCTGGCGGAAAGGAACCCCGGCAGGATCGCAGGGAACCGATCTAGATGAGCATTCGGTGTCCTACTTGAGCACTACTTGAGCAGCGAGCAGGGTACTTGAGCACTGACGGCTTCGCGGTCACCGGCTGTTACGGCCTGGCGATTGCGACCGACGAGTCCGTGGCTATCCTGACCGACCTGTGCCGACCGTGACCAGTCGGACTGGCCGGGGATTGCGCTGGGCCAAATTGGGGCTCTGGCCGCTGCTTCGGCCAGGATGTTGACCGGTGCCGCCTGCTGCTCCTGCTCAATTATGCGGGTGCGCGCGTTCGCCGCCGGGCGCGGCACCGATCCGCCCGGCCCGCGCGGGGCGTACGCGGCGCTGATCCGCGCCGTGCGGCGCATTCGCGCGCGAATGCCGGCAAAATAGTGCTATGCCGCCGTCCGCTCCCCATCCGCAGACACCGACAGCGCCGCAGCAACAGGTGCCGCAGCGGGACGTCGCGATCCTGGACGGCGTGCTCGAACGGGTTACGTTCAGCAACCCGGAGACCGGTTACACGATCGCCCGCATCGCCCCGGACCGGGGCACCGGCCGCGGCCCGGTCAGCGCCAGCACGGAGCTGATCACCGCGGTCGGCCCGCTGCTCGGCGCGCAGATCGGCGAGTCACTGCGGCTACGCGGCCGCTGGACCTCGCACATGAAGTACGGCCGCCAGTTCGACGTCTGCTCCTACACCACCGTGCTCCCGGCGACAGAGCAAGGCATCAGAAGGTACCTCGGATCCGGCCTGATCAAAGGCATCGGCCCCGTCATGGCCGAACGGATGGTCAACCACTTCGGTACCGGCATCATGCACATCATCGACGACGAGCCCGGCCGCCTCATCGAGGTCCCTGGCCTCGGCCCGAAGCGCAGCACGCGCATCAAGGACGCCTGGGCCGAGCAGAAGGCGATCAAGCAGGTCATGATCTTCCTGCAGGGCGTCGGCGTCTCCACGTCCCTCGCGGTGAAGATCTACAAGAAGTACGGTGACGAATCGGAACAGACCGTCCAGCAGCAACCGTACAAACTCGCCTCCGACGTGTGGGGCATCGGCTTCAAGACCGCCGACACGATCGCCGCTTCCGTCGGCATCGCCAAGGACAGCCCCGAGCGCGATCAAGGCCGGCCTCGCCTACACGCTGTCGGAGGCCGCCGACGACGGCCACTGCTATCTCCCCGAGCCCAGCCTCGTCACCGACGCCGCCAAGATCCTCGAGGTCCCCGCGGACCTGATCGCCCCGCGGGTCGCCGACCTCGCGGCCGAAGAGGGCGCGGTCATCGAAACCCTGCCGGTCCCGGGCGCTGCGGCCGCCGAGCCGCTGCGGGCCGTCTACCTCCCGCCCTTTTTCCACGCTGAACGGTCCCTCGCGGCTGCCCTCCGCAACCTCCTCGCTGCCGGCAAAGACCGGCTGCCCGCCTTCCAGTCCGTGGAGTGGGACAAGGCCCTCGGCTGGCTCAAGACGCGCACCGGCGCCGACCTCGCCCCCGAGCAGGCCGATGCGGTCAAGCTGGCCCTCACCGAGAAGGTCGCGGTGCTGACGGGCGGGCCGGGGTGCGGGAAGAGCTTCACGGTGCGTTCGGTGGTGGAACTGGCGCGGGCGCGGAAGGCGAAGGTGGTGCTCGCCGCCCCGACCGGCCGCGCCGCCAAGCGGCTGGCCGAACTGACCGGCCACGAAGCCGCGACCATCCACCGCCTGCTGAAGCTCCAGCCTGGCGGTGACCCGGAATTCGACGCGAACAACCCGCTGGACGCCGACCTGGTCGTGATCGACGAGACGTCGATGGTCAACGTGATCCTGGCGAACAAGCTGGCCAAGGCGGTCGCGCCGGGAGCGCACCTGCTGCTGGTCGGGGACGTGGACCAGTTGCCCTCGGTGGGCGCCGGCGAAGTGCTGCGGGACATGATCCGGGCGCAGACACTACCCGTCGTCAGGCTGACCAAGATCTTCAGGCAAGCGCAGCAGTCAGGGATCGTGATCAACGCGCACCGGGTAAACGCCGGGCGCCCGCCGTACCCGCCAGCCCCCGCACCGTCCGGCGCAGAAGTCAAGACATTCCCTGACTTCTACTGGTTCAACTCGGACGAGACCGAGGCGACCGCGGAGCTGGTCGCGGACATCGTGGCGCGCCGGATACCGGCGAAGTTCGGGCTCGACGCGCGGCGGGACGTGCAGGTGCTGTGCCCGATGCACCGCGGCAGGCCGGCGCGGGCAGCCTGAACCTGCTGCTCCAGGAGGCGCTGACCCCGTACCGCGAGGGAGCGCCCGAACGGCGGTACGGCGGGCGCGTGTTCCGGGTCGGCGACAAGGTCACCCAGCTGCGGAACAACTATGACAAAGGCGCGGCCGGCGTCTTCAACGGCACGACCGGGGTGGTGACCGGCATGTCGCTTGAGGACCACTCGCTCACGGTGCGGACGGACGAGGACGAGGAACTCGCCTACGACTTCGACGAACTGGACGAGCTCGCGCACGCGTACGCGGTCACGATCCACCGGTCGCAGGGGTCTGAGTACCCGGCCGTCGTGATCCCGCTGACGACCAGCGCGTGGATGATGCTGCAGCGGAACCTGCTCTACACCGGAATCACGCGCGCGAAGAAGCTCGTCGTCCTCGCGGGCTCACGCCGCGCGCTCGCCGCGGCGGTGCGCACGGCGGGCGCCGGCCGCCGCCACACGGCGCTGGCGCACCGCCTCCAGACCGGCTGAGAGCCGCCACTATCCGGCGAGTGACGCATACCGCTCACCTGAACGCTGCTCACACGCCAGCCTTGGGCATTCCACACATTTCTCCAGATCACGACAGAATGGCGCACAAGGATTGTTGCGGGCCCTCGCCGGCAGGCTTTGCCCGGGGGCAGCCTCGCCGCCGCCGTGCCAGCCATCGCGGGCGGGTCTCAGCGGAGTCCGCCAAGGCCTCAACTACTGACCTGCATGTCACCGGCCCGGAGTAGCCACCGTGACCGGCACCAGCGTGATCATCACCTGGTTCACGGCAATGGCCTCCTCTTCACCGCAACCTGCGATGACCCGGTGACGGCCGGAGCTCTGAATTACAGCGAGCTCCCAGGGTCAGCCGGAGCCTTCAAGCACGCCAGCCCGGCGGTGACAGTAATCGAGCGCTCACCTCCCGGACCCTCCCCAGCGTAGGCCGGGGAGGTGGCGCAATACCGACGATAGCGGCCATGTCTGACAGCAGGGCGAGACCTCATGTGGTCCCATGCGCCAGGCGGTGAAGCCCGTCCACCGACCTCACCATTTTGCCAGGAGCCCTTCCGTCCGCGCTTGCACGGAACATGGCCGCGTCGTTCCTTCCTGCAGGCTCGCGTCAGCTGATCTGTTGAGCCAGGGCGACGATGATGCCCGCGGGGCCGCGGAGGTAGCAGAGCCGGAAGATGCTCTCGTACTGGGCCACCTCGCCGAGGAGTTCGGCGCCGTGGGCGCGCAGGCGGGCCACGGTGTCGTCGATGCCGTCGACGGCGAACATGACGCGACGCAGGCCCAGCGTGTTGGGCGACGGGTTCTCCGGCCCGGCGCCCACCGCCGCGGGGGCGTGGTACTTCGTCAGCTCCAGCTTGCCGTGGCCGTCCGGGGTCCGCATCATCGCGATGTCGCTCCGGACGCCGTCGAGTCCGACGGTGCGGTCCACCCAAAGGCCTTTGACCTGCCCCTTGCCTTCCAGCTCCATGCCGAGCTCGGTGAAGAACGCGACAGCGGCATCCACGTCTCCGACAACGATCGCGACGTTGTCCATCCGCTGAATGCTCATGTCTCCGGGCACAAACAGCGGCGAGCCGCCAGTCGCGCTGAAGACGGCTGTGTGTGCTGGCCGGGTCACCCTCGCCCAGGCGCAGCAGGCGATCGCCCAGAACCGGAGATCGGCCGGCCGGTCACATAGGCATACGCGCACGCATTTAGTTACACCGGTTCCCAGCGCCAGCCATTATTGTCCTCGCAGACGATTGCCTCGCCGTCCCCGGCTACGCCGTGCATGCCGTGATCAGCGTCTGAGCAGTACTCGCCGGGCTCATAGCAATTGCCCGCCGAAGTGAGCGGATAGCACCCTGCCGGGGAAGAGGGGCTCGGTGCGGCGGAACTATGTGACGGAGCCGGAGTCGGAGTTGGCGAGCTTCGCGACGGCGACGGCGACGGCGACGTTGAGGTGAGCCGCCGTGGCGTGAATGAAGTCGAGCAGGTACTGGCGCTGTGCCTCCGCACCACCGTGACGGCAACCCCAACCTTGCGACCAGGTGTCGCGCCGCTCACGTAGTAGGGAACGCGGGCTTGCCCGTCAGAGCCAGCGCGAACAAAGTAGGCCCGGCGGACAGTCTTATAGAAGGCAACAGTGAAGACCTTGACCGATGCCTGAGTGCGGACATGGACCACGGTTGTCGTGTTATCACCGGGTCGGGGGTTGCTCATGTGAGCGCGGCAGGAGAGCGACTGTCTCGCAGCGGTGAGAGCCGCAGTGTGCGAGGGTGCCGCTGTCGTGGCCACTCCGCACGCTGTCAGCGCGATAGCCGCCGGTGCGGCCAGTATCAGCTTCTTCACGGTGCGTGATTGTACGGTGACAGGAAATTACTGGAGGCCGATTCGGGAAACTCGGTCACCGTCACGAGGTTCGGCAGGGCCGTCCACGAACTGAGGGACTACGAGCACCATCGCCAGCAGGCACCAGCGCACACTGACCGACGGTATCCGCAGGTCGGTCATGACGGGCCTAGTGGTGAGGGCTCCGCCGGATTGGCTTTGAGAGCACGGGGCCGCATCCAGCCCTAAGCCAGGCGTCAACTGCGCCCGACATTCGTCGGCCTACTGGCTCTTTCTTGGTGATGCCGGTCAGCTATGCCTGGCGGTCTCGGTGTTCCCCGTGCCGGGTAGAGCCGCATCCGGGGAAGCGGCTTGTGGCGGGGGCACCTCGACCAGGCGCTGGCAGGCCCGCAGCAGGGTCAGCGCCGGGGAACGGTCTGCGTAGGCGTCGTAGAAGCCGCGGCAGATCGCGGGTCCGTAGTCCGGGTAGTCCCCGTAGGTGAGGGTGTCGTGGCAGACCACGAACGTGCCCGCGGCCAGCGCGTCGGCGATGATGGCCCGCAGTCGTTCCGGGCCCAGGTGCATCCGGTCACCGGCCGCGAGGATGCAGGTGGCACAGCGTTCAGACAGCAGCCTGCTGCCGCCGGTGGCGGGGTCGGTGATGTCCTGCGGCACGTCCGCGCCGGACGGGTCCAGGTCCTCTTCCGCAGTCACGAGCTCCGGGGGGCCGGGACCATCGGCTGCCCAGGCGCGCACGAGGGTGATCATCTGCCGTGCGGTCCTGGGAAGCTGGTCGGTGATGATCTGGCCGGTGGCTGCTGAGCGGAGGACGACGGCGTAGCTGCGGTCGGCGCGCGGGATGATCTCGATGAGGCGGCGGCCGTCGGCGCTGCGCACGGTTTCTGGCCGCAGGCCCGGGTGGAGCAGGGGGCGGACCTGGTCGCCGTCGTGCAGCAGCATGGCCAGGGTGCTGCCGTCGTCCCAGGTGACGGCGAGGTGGCCGAGCCGGGTGTCGTAGCTGGTGACGGTTCCGGTGGTGCCCGGGACGAGGCGGGTGTGCGGGTCGCTGGTTAAGACGAGCACGATGCGGTCACCGCGCTGGTAGGTCATGGAGATCTCCTGACTGACGAGAGCTGAAAGACAGGCTGCGTGGGAGTTCAGGCGTCTGCCGGAAGAGGGGACTGGCGCGGCACCGGCTGGCGCCTTGAAACCGCTACCCGGACGGTGGGCTGCCTCGATTGCGTTTCCAGGCGGCCATTTCAGCGGCCGGCTGGCAGCGGCTCGTGAGCGCCCCGGGAGGCCGGGGCGTGATGGTAGCGCGCCTTTTCGCGGCGGCTCCAGGGTTCCCGGTCCGGTTCATCGGGCGGCCGGGGGCCGTGGCGGACGTGGACGTCCCGCACCGTGGGGTGGCGTGGACGGCGGCCGCGGCCCCGGGGCCGGGCCGGGTGAGCCGAGGAGGGTGGCGGCGGCCTGGCGGGTCTGGGCGGCGGGGGTGAGGCCGAGTTCGGTGAGCCGGGTTTCCAGCAGGCGCAGGGTGCGGCGGACCGCGTCGGGCCGGCCGGCGGCGGCCTGGATCCGCATGATGCGCTGGTAGAGGTATTCGTTGTAGGGGTCGTGGCTGAGCGCGGTGTCCAGCGCGGCCAGAGCCTGGTCGGGGTCGGCGGGTTCGAGGAGTTCGGCGATGGCGGTCCAGGTGTCCAGGGCGCGGCGGCGGGCGGTCTCGGCGTAGGGCTCTGCCCAGTCGTATCCGGCGCCCTCGGCCAGCGGCCCCCGGTACAGCGCCGCCGCGTCCTTCAGCGCGGCCAGCCGGCCGGTGTCATCGGGGGCGTGGCGGGCCGCGTCCAGGGCGGCCTGGAAGTCCGCGACGTCGGTGGCGATGAGGGCCGGGTCGAGGCGGTAGCGTTCCGCGGCCAGCACGACGAACATCGGCCCGGTCAGGCCGGTGGCGGCGCGGAGCAGGTCGCGGAGCTTGCGCAGCGCGAGGCTGCGCTGGCGGGCACTGTGGCCGGGAGGCGCGTCGGGCCACAACGCCTCGCTGATCGCCTCCCCGCTGACCCCGCCGGGGTGCACGGCCAGGAAGGCGAGCAGCTCGCGGGCCTTGCGCAGCCCGCCCTCGATCTCCCGGTCCCCGGTGGTGATCCGCAGCGCGCCGAGAACCTCCACCCGGATGGCCGGAGCCCCGGGAGTGCGCTGGGTGCTGCCCGGCGGGCGGGGATCCTTGCGAGTGCCGGCGGCGTGGTCTCGCCCGGCGGCGGGCTGGTATCCGGGGCTGGAAGCGGCGCATCAGGCGGCACGGCGCCCGCCGGGATGTCCCGGCGATCGTCGCTGTCCCCCGGGGCCGGCGGACGCGGGGTGAGGCCTGCTGCCGGTGGCTGCGGCGCGCGGGCGGCCATGCCAGCGCCCTGCGGTGGCGGGGGGCCGCCAGGCCCGGGCGCGGGGTGATCCTCGCCGGGGTTCCCGCAGGCGGCCTGGATCAGGTGGAGCACGGCGGTGCTGTCCGTGGTGGCGAGGTGGAACATCTGGATGCCGTCCAGCGCGGGATCAGCAGAAGTGACCATCCCGTCAGCGGTGACATGGCAGGTGCTGCCCGGTGGCCATTCGCCCAGCACGATCCCCGCGACCGCGAGGTGGCGGCCCGATTCGAGTACGCCGCGCAGCCGCTGGCTGGCTCGTGGTGGCGTGGCGATCAGCACGGTGGCAGGCAATGCCGGGGCCGCGCCGTCTTGCCCTGTGCTGTCATCAGGCTCTGGGAGTCCGGTGTGGCGGGCCCGGCGCACGAGGAGGGCCTCGGCGTGGTCGAGGGCTGCGTCCAGGGTGGGCGTGATGACCAGGCCGGGGACGGACCCGCCGGTGAGGCCGTCCGGGCCGGGGAACAGGACGGCGGCGCCGGCGGCGGTCATGATGACCTCGGCCGGGCCGGCGGGCTGGCCGGGCAGCGCCTGGGCCAGCAGGCCGGCCAGGATCGCGCGGGCTGCCGCGGCTGCGCCCGGGCCGGTCAGCCCCAGGCCACCCAGGGCAGCGATATCGACGGGGATCTCCTGCCCGTCGCGGACCCCCAGAACTACCACTCCCGGCTGTACGGGAACGAGCTGCTCCGCAGCCGGCAGCCTGCCGGGACCGGGCAGCGGAGAGTCTGCTTCCCTGCCCGGGAGGTGGCGGCGCGGCGGAGCGCCGCGATGGCCGCGGGCAGCGGCGGCTCATCGGGTCGCAGGCTGGAGGCTGCGGCAGCGGCGGGGCGGTAGCGGCGGCGGCGCTGCACGCCGGCCAGCACGATAGCGGCGCTGACCGCCACAGCCAGGGTGATCCCGGCCAGCCCGCCGCCCGGCAGGTGGATCCCCCCGCCGCGGTCAGTCCGCGGCCCCGGGCTGCCCGGATGCGCCGGCTTGCCGCCAGGGTGGCCGGCTGGGGGGCGGGAAGTGGCCCGGTGCCGGCCTGGGGCCGGGTGACGGGGCGCTGGCGCGTGCCCGGCAGGGTGCGCGCGGTGACGCGGGTGCGGGTGAGATGCGGCGGGACGGGGCGGGGCGGCGGAAGAGGCGGGCACGAGCAGGGTCCATCCGGGATAGATCAGGTCGGGATCGGCCAGGTGCTGGCCGTCTGGCTCGGCCCTTTCCCGGTTGAGGTGGTAGATCTCGGGCCACCGCCAGGGGTTACCGAGTTCTGCCGCGGCGATGCTCCACAGCGTGTCACCCGGGGCGACCTGGTAGACGCGGTCCCCCGTCACGATCCCGCGCCTGCTGGCCGGGGGGAAACAAGCAAGGGCCTGGCATCCGCGGCGCTGGCAGGCGTGCGGCGGGCCCGGATCTCAGCAGGCCGCGGGGCCGCCGGCCACCGGGGTGTGCCAGCGGCGGCCACGGGCAGGGCGGAGGCGGCGGGGCTGCCCGGCATGGCGGTCCTGGCGGTCGCGGCTGAGCTGAGGGCCAGCGCGCTTACCAGGGCTGCGGCGAGGGCCTGGGCGGGCGGGAGAACCGGCAGCCTGGGTGCGGGATGGCCGCGCAGCGCGGCGAGGATCTCCGCGGCCACCGATACGGCGAGCATGGCCCAGGTCAGCCAGATCGCACCCGCCAGGGCACACAGCACGGCTCCGGGGGACAGCGGGTCGGCCAGGATGGCCCGGATCTGGGCTCCGGCGGGGAGGTGGCGGGGCAGCGGCCACCCGCACAGGTGGGTCATCAGTGCGGGGACCACGACAGCGATCACGGCCAGGGCACAGAACGCACCCGCCCGCCGGGCCTGCCGGGCCACCTGCATCCCTGGGCGGCCGGGATGCCCGGCGGGCCGGCCCCAGTCCGGCGGGGGGCCGCCCAGGGAAGACCCCGGGGCGCTTCCGGGAGGGTCCCGCCGCTGGCGGGGTGCCAGCCGGCTGGCCCCGATCCCGGAGGCAGGGACCTTCACCGCGGTCCCGGTGCGAGGGCCGCCCCGCAGGGCAGATGGCCGCACCCAGGCGGCGCGCCCTGGGAGTGTCATGGCTGGCCGGGCTGGGCAGGGTGGCGGCCGGTGGCGGGCGGGCGGGGCGGGAGGATCAGCGGCGGCGGGGCGCCGTCCCGGTCGGGGGGTGGCGCTCCGGGCGGCCCTGCCCAGCCGGCATCAGGCAGGGGGCCGGGTGCGGGCGGGGGTGGCGGGAAGTGCTGCACCACCTGGACCGCCGGGACAGCGGGCGGCACTGACCGCACCGCTAAGGCCAGCGCGATCACCCAGCCGATGAAGCTCCAGCCGAGCAGGATGTTGATCACGGCGATCGCGGCGACGCCCGGGATGCGGCGGGCCAGGGCGACAAGGGTCGGCAGCAGGTACACCGCTGCCAGCGCCACGATGGCGAGGCTGAAGGTGAGCGTCGAGATGGCGGAGGAGATCACCGGCACTGCCTCCCCCCGCCGGGGCAGGCCAGGGCTGCGGGCTGCCGCCCGGCGTAACTAGCGGCCGGCCGGGCTTTCCCCGGCCCGGGCTCGCAGGACGGCGCGGGTGCGCGGGCCGCGCCGGGCGGCCAGGTGGCCAGGATCCCGGCGCGCAGGACGGCGACGTCCCAGGCACATGCTGGAGCGTTACCCGCGCTGCCGCGGGGTTCCCGTAACCAGGCGCAGATGAGCCTGGCCAGCGCCGGGCCGGCGTCATCAGCCAGCCAGGCCGCGAACCTGCGGGCCTGGCCTGCGGCAGGGGTGCTGGCGGGCTGGACGTTCCTGCTGGTGAGCGACTCGTCCATCGGCGTGCCTCCCGTGGTGACCCGGACCCAGAGGCCGGGCGGTGATTTGGGTCGCTTCAGCCTGCATTATCAACCTTGGTATGTCAACCTTGGTGCCAACGTTGCATGAACCGGGATGGCTAGCTAACCTCTCGGGGAGACGGCACGCTCGCCAGGAAGGCGGACGATGGACAGCAGCCTGCCCGCAGGCACGGCCCCGCTCTACGCGAAGATCGCCGATGACCTGCGGGACAAGATCCGCGACGGCTTCTACGGGCCGGGTGCGCTGCTGCCTTCCCGCAACGAGATCGCCGCCAGCTACGGGGTCTCGGCGATCACCGCCCGCGATGCCCTGGCGGTGCTCAGCCAGGAGGGTTACGCCCGGGCCATCCGCGGCCGCGGGCACATCGTCCGCCGCAAGCGCCCCCGCCTCACCGTGCCCTGCCAGCTGTACGCCGCCAGCGGCCGGCGGGCTGCGGCTGGATCCGGCGCTGCTGGAAATGCAGGACCTGGAGGTGTACCAGGAGACCGCACCGGACAACATCGCGCTGCCCCTGGAATCGGGCGCCGATCTCGGTCTGGGTCCGCCGCGCCGTGTACGCCAGCGTGGTGGACCGTCAGGCCATCCAGATCCACGTCAGCTGGCTGGCCGGCCTGGGTGATGACGCCGGGGCGGCGCTGCGCGCCCTCGACCCCGGCATGGCCTGGCCGGAGGCCGTGCAGCAGGTCACTGGCCGCACGATTGCCACGGTGCTGCAGAACACCCGCGCCCGCGGCGCCAACCCGTTCGAGGCCGCCACCTTCGCCATCCCCGACGCCACCACGGTGCTGGTCAGCCACCTGACCACGTACGACGCCGGGCACCGCCCGGTCGAGCATTCCCGGTTCGCCTGGCCCACCGACGCCGTCCGGATCAGCGCCGAGTACAGCTACCCGGCAGGGACAGACGTTGAGCCGCAGTGAACTGCCCGAACCCGGCATAACCGCCCCGCATCCTGCGGCGCCTGGCAAGAATGGGGCCGTGACGCAGAAAGCCTTCCTGCCCGGGCCCGCCGGGGCGCGCACGCCTGGGTCAGGGGTGGCGCCGTGAGTGCCGGGCTGGATTCGCGGCTGCTGGGGCTGCAGGGCGAGTTAGACGAGCACGCCCGGATCGCCCGCTACCTGGGCCTGGACTTAGCGCGGCCGGTCCGCTCGCTGGCGGACGGGTATCCGGAGAACGCGATCGCGCTGGTCGGGAAGATCACCGAACGGCTGCTGAAACAGCTGTGGATCCACCACGGCGCGCCGGGCACCCCGGACGGGAAGGCCCTGGCCGACCTGATCAGCGGATGCCGGCCCTACATCCGCAGCCACCGGGTGATCGGCGCGCTGCACGAGATCCAGCGGCTGCGCAACCGCTCCGCCCACGACGGCTACCCGGTCGCCGACGAGGACGGCATGCTCGCGATCCGGCGGCTGCTGGACGTCCTGGCCTGGTACACCAGCACCGGCAGCGGCGCGCTCAGCCAGCACGCCCCCCGGCTGTCCCCAGCCGCCGCGGCGAAAGCGGAGTTCCTGGCCGGGCTGTACGTGACGCTGGACTTCCGGCTGGCCAGCCGTGCGGAGCTGTCGCAGCACACCGCCTACCTGCTGTTCGCCCGCGAACGCGGGCTGCGCACGCGAGCACGTGGAACTGCTGCTGAGCCGGGACAGCCGGCGAAGCCACCCGGGCGCTGGCGGCAGCCGGCGGGACGCTGCTGCGGGATGGGCTGCCCAGGCTCACCCGGTTCCTGGTCCTGGACGACGCAGCGACGGCGCCCTGCCCGCGCCTGCTGCGGGACGGCTGCCAGGTGGTGACCTACGACCGGTTCATGGACGTCTTCGTGGACTGCGGCCGGCACGTGGCCGACGTGGCCGCGGCTGTACCCGCCGCTGGACGCGCCAGCCGTGCCGATCGAGGGTGACCTGCTGGCCGTCGACGAGCAGTCCGGGGAGATGGAGGTGTCCTCGGCCGGGGACGCCCGCGAACTGCTCGCGCATCTGGCGGCGGGCGGCGGGAACCTGCTGATCGTCGGCCGCCCGGGCAGCGGCAAGACAACCCTGCTCAAGCAGCTGGTCGCCGCCCCGCCGGCACCGGCGGCCGGCGGTACCGGTTCTTCTTCGACCTGAGCCTCAAAGCGCCGGGACGAGTCGTTCGCCGACTTCGTCACCCGGACGCTGGCGCCGTACATGCATGTCGAGGCCGCGTACGTGTTCCCGGTGTTCTGCTACTTCACCCGCGCCGGGTCGGTGCTGTCCGCCCTGGACGGGTTCGACGAGGCCGTGCCCGAGACTGACCCAGGAAGGGCTGCTGGCCCTGTTCACCGAGGTCGCGCAGGTGCTGTCGGCGGAATCCGCCGTGGTGATGACCTCACGGGTGTCGTTCCTGGAAGACTCCCCGCAGGTGCGGCGGCTGCTGGACGGCACCAGCCTGATGTCGGAGAAGCTGGCCCAGCAGCTGCACGCCCAGGGCGTCGACCCGCTGCGCGTGCCCCGGTTCTCGGTGCTGCGCCTGCGCGACGACCCGGCTGGAGGATCGCTGCTCGCGCGAGCAGCTCCAGCACCAGGCCGCCACCCAGGCGCGCAGGTGACACGGCGGTGGCAGGCCCGGCCAGGGCCGGTGACCTGCGCGGACCTGCTGTGGTGGCACATCACCCAGGTGGCCGGCCCGGAGCTGCTGCCCGCGGGTGGTCGGGTACTTCGGGCTGGCCTTCGTGCGCGGTGTCACCGTGTTCACCCTGGTCGACCTGGTGAACGAGCTCGGCATCGGCGTGTTCGACGGCGGGCGCGTGGACGCCGGCCAGCTTCCGGCTCCGTGACCTGTTCCGGGCCGCCGAGCCCGGCCGGGGAGGCCGTGGCGTTCCGGCACGTGGCGTACCAGGAAATGCTGGCCGCCGAGTTCCTGCGCAGCCCGCCGGACGCGACACCGCACTCGCCGCCGCACGGCACACCCGAGGCTGACCGAGCGAGGTCCGCGAGTTCCTGCACCACCGCAGCCAGGCCACCAGCCATGGCGGCACCAGCGGCGCTGCAGGAGACTGCGTGGTGCCCGCCGGGGTGTACCTGGTCGGGCCGGGTCACCACCTGATGCTGCGCCGGGTCGACCAGGCCGGTCCGGCTGGACCGCTACCCGGTCACCGTCGGCCGCTACAAGCAGTTCCTCGCACGCCGTCGAGGCGCCACGGGTCAGCCAGGTGGGATCACCCTGACATGCCTGCCGGGACACACCCACCAGCCGCGTCAGGACAGGCTGCCGGTTCCGGGGTATTACGACGATCCCGCCTACGACAACCACCCGGCGGTCGCGGTGAGCTGGTGGAGCGCGTACGCGTTCGCCCGCTACGAGGGCAAGCGGCTGCCCTCCTCCCTGGAATGGGAAGCCGCGGCCCGCGGCTTCGACGGGCGGCTGTTCCCCTGGGGCGATCAGGTGGACATCTCGGTGGTGAACTGCGCTGACTCCTGGTCCGATCACCCGCTGATCACCTATGCGGCGTGGCGGGAGGAACACGACCGCGGGCGGCTCGCCGGGGCGCTGCCCGGGCCTGTCGACGCCCACCCGGGCAACATCTCCCCGTTCGGCGTCCGGGAACTGGTCGGCAACGTGTGGGAATGGACCTGCCACCGTCCTGGACGACCGTGACGAGGCCGTCGTCTGCGGCGGCTCGTTCGACAACCCCTACCGGGCCGTGCAGGCATCCTCCAAGGGCACCTACCGCCGCCGCGGCGCGAGCAGCGTCGTCGGCTTCCGCTGCGCCCAGGACGCCTGACATGAACACCCCCGCCCCCATGACCGCAGCCCCGCCGCCCCGGGCCGTGACCGCGCAGGCCAGCGGTTCGGCCACGTCACCGGCCACCCGGCCCGGACCGGCGCCCAGCCGGGTACCCACCTGGTCCGTGACGACGAGACCGGCATCACCTACGCCTTCGGCTATGCCGACATCGTCACCGAAGGGCTCCGCAGCATCCGCGCCGGCGAGCGCGTCCGGTTCCTCATCGACCAGGCCCGGCCCGGGCACGCGACCTATGTCATCCGCCTCGACCTGCCCGACATCACCGAGCTGTACACGTGACCCGCAGCCGTCTGCTTCCTCCTGGGCGCCTGCTCTTCCTGCGCCATTCGGGAGCAAACCACCCAGACTGGTTGCAGGCCGCCGATCGCGGTCGGTAGCGTCTTGATACCACTTTCCAGATATGCGGATCGGTGACCGGATGGCTGCGGGACACGAGGGCATCCCGGCGTCCGGCAGGACCAATCCCGTGATCTTCCAGCAGTTCCCCCGTCCTATCCGGGAGCTGTACGGGGCGGTGGTGGTGGAACGCAGCCTGCCCGCCCGGCATGCGAAGCTCTGCAAGCTCGGCGAGGGCGCGCTGGCCTATATGGCGTCGATGGCGCTGTCGGACTACCGGAACCGGCGCCACACCGATCCTGACCCGAAAACCGAGTCGGTGCTGGCCGGGATGAAGCGGATCTCGATGGGCCAGTACCTGCAGATCTTCCGGGTCGCCACCGACGCCATCCAGCCGGCGCTGTTCGACTACAAGCTGAGCCGCCCGGACAACTGCGTGGCCATGAGCCGGTTCGCCGCGGCCTATGCCGCGATCCAGGAAGCCATCGAGCTTGAGGCCCAGAATCTGCGGAGAATCGTCCTGCAGCGGGTCGAGGCTCCGTCCCGGTGCACGTGGTTAGGGTTCTGGGACAGGCTCGTTGAATACCGCAACCGGGCAGAAGCCCACCCGGCGACCTACAACTGGCCGGTCGCCCATGCGGACTATTACGCGATACTCACGCCCCTGCTGGAAAACGCCCTGGTCGAGGCGCTGACCGCCCCGCATGTCGAACGTGTCTTCCGCGATCACCCGGTCGCGAGGCTGTCCCACATCAGCTACGGGGTGAACCGTTACCTGCATGAAGTGGCCGGGGAGGATCTCGGCCTGCCGTTCGGGTCCCTGATATCGATGGACCGCAGCGTCACCGATATCTGGTCACAGGACTCGTGGAAGGCGCGGCCCGGCTGCCTGCTCATGCTCGCGAAACTGCCGAGCGGGGCGTATGAGATCAGCGGGCTCATCGACGACCTGGTGGCCGAAGGACCGCCCGCGCCTCTGGCCGCAGGCGCCTCCCAGCGGCCCCGCGTGGTCGCGGCACGCGCGGTCTCCACCAGCCCGTGGCGGACCGCGACCAAGACCGCGGCGGGTACCTGCGGCGAGCTTGTGCAGGGATTCACCGCCCAGGGGATGCCGTTCCACGTGACCTGCCCGATCACGAAGACCGCAACGGTCACAGTGACTGCCCGGCCCGCACCTGAGTTCACGATCACCCAGATCGACCCGGGACTCAGCAAGCTGGCCCGGTCCCTGCGGCAGACAGCCGACCTTCTTGAACTCGAGCCGCTGGAAGTCCGGGTTGAGCACTGGAGCGACCTGGACATCGGCAAGGGAATGGGGTCAAGCACCGCCGACATCGTCGCCGCGGCACGTGCCCTCGCAGCAATCGCGGGACGGGATCTGTCCCCCGGGCAGCTCGCGGATATCGCCACCTCGATCGAATCCTCGGACGGCAGCATGTATCCCGGGCTGGTCGCGTTCAACCAGAAAACAGGTGAGGTGCTAGAGCGATTCGCCTGGTGGCCGCAGTTCGTGATCTTGATGATCACCCCGCCGCAGGTATACAACACCGAGTCCGCGGACTTCACCGGCAAGCAGAAATCCGGCGCCAGATTCGACGAGATCCTGGACAGCCTGCGCGCGGCTGCCTTACGGCGGGACACCTCAGCGTTCGCCGACGCCGCAACATTGTCGGCCAGCATCAACCAGCGGTTCGTCCCGAACCCCTACCATGCGCTGCTGGAGGACAGGCTCGGTGACTTCGGCGCGCTCGGCATCAACGTCGGCCACACCGGCACGGTCCTGGGCCTGCTGTTCGACGCGGCTGACGACACCGCCATGAAGGCGGCCGCGACCGCGTCCGTGGAACTGCAGCGGCTGCTGCCCCCGGCGGCGAAAATAGACATCACCCTGACACCGAAATCCCCCGATGATCAGTGACGCCCGGGAGCGCCAGGGCGGAGACCTGCGGGACCACGGCCCGGTCCACCTCGATCTCAGTACCTGCGTGAACCCGTACGGCCCGCCAGACGCCGTCCTCGCGGCCCTGCGGGGCATGAGCGCAGATGCCATCCGGAGGCATCCGTACGGAGCGGCGCAGGACGTCGAGGCCGCCTACGCGGACCTACACCGGCCAGCCTGCCGACGAGTTCGCCGCGGGCCGCGGAACGAGCGATCTGATCTGGTCACTCGCCCGCCACCTCGACGGGAAGACCACCGGCCTGCCCATGCCCGCCTACACCGAATTCCGCAGGGCCTTCCCGCAGGCACGCCCCTTCGGAGGCGGCGCGTCCACGCACCCGGCCAGCGTGCTGGACGAGGCGATGCAGGCCTGCGACGCGGTGATCGTGTCCAACCCGCATAACCCCACCGGCCAGGTCATCGAGCGCGCCGACCTGGCTGGAGGTCGCGGCCAGGCATCCCGGGTCCCTTCTCGTGGTTGACGAGTCCTACATCGACTTCCTGGCCGACCCGGCGCCTGTGACCCTGATCGGGTGCGGGCTGGGCAACGTCATCGTGCTCCGCTCCCCCAGCAAGTTCTTCGGCCTGGCCGGAGCCCGCTCCGGGGCCGCCTGGTCTGCGCGTCCCCTCCCCGCCTGCTTGCGGACCGACCGCACCAGCTGGCCCGTCTCCGCCTTCGCGGCCCAGGCACTGAAAACAGCGCTCGCCGACACGGCGTGGGCCGCGCCGCGCACGCCAGCACCTGGCCAGCGACGCTGCGTGGCTCACCCAGGCGCTGGGAGCCTGCGGGCTCGATATCGCGCCCGGAACCCTCCATTTCCGCCTGCTCACCGGACCCGGCGCCCAGATCACCAGGTTCGCCGCGTGCCTTGAAGCACAGGGAATCGCCGTACGAGTCCTGGACGAAGCATGCGGGGTCGGCAAGCCGGCGGTACGCATCTCAGCGCCCCCCGCCCATGAACGGGCGAAGCTGGCTGCCGCACTGCAGACCCTGGAGGGACAACAGTGACAGTCCGGCAGGCCGGCCGCCGGCCGGCGGAACAGCCGCAACCGGGAGAATGGCGCGCCGCAGTTCACGGGCCCACGCGTCCCGCCCACCGCGTGCGCTGGGCGCGGGCTACCACCTGCGTCTGCTTCGAGGTCAGCGGGCCTGAGATTACCGGAGGGTCCTGGCAGCCCGGTCCTTACCCGGTAGGCCTGCCAGATGGCCGCCGCGCTGACCGGCTGGCCCGGGCCACCTACTTCCAGGCCCGCGCAGCCGACGCGCTCTACGGCCGGCAAGACGGTTCCCAGCCCTGCCGCTGGCACCGGGCCGCCGACGGCTTCTGCATCGGCGCCAGCACCCTGCTCGGCATAGAACTGCTCCGCCTCCCCCGCTACACCGCAACCGCGGCGGCCGGCGGCCATGCCGTGACTGCGACCCGCTACCTCTGTGTCCTTCATGTTGCCCTGGACACCGACGATCCGCTGGGCAGCCTCGCGGCCGCTGTCAGGCTTGACCCCGGCGACGAGGCCTGCGTCCGGCGCCGTGACCTCTACGCCGGGCTTGCCGGGCCCGGGTTCCAGATCCCGCCTGCCACCCGCCGGGCCCTGTCGGTCACGATGATCACGTCCAGGGACCAGCCGCGGCAGTTGCGGCCACCGCCGGGCAACCCCCGGCCCTGGACAGCCGCAGACGGCTGGCTGTGGACCGCCGCCTCGGCCACCCCACTGCAGCAGTTCTGCCCCGACACCGAGGACCCCCACGCCCTGGACGGGATCGTCTACCTCTCCTCATCATGGCGCGCCCTCGCCCTACGTGACGGCGTGGCCTTCCTCGGCCTCGTCCCCGACACCGGAGATAACACCAGCTTCTTCGCCTGGGGCGAAAGCTACATCCGCTCGCTGTATACCGACGTCACCCTCCTCGCCGCGTTAGAACGCGACGCGCTCGACGACTTCGCCAACCGGCTGGCGCACATCGGGAACCGGTTCGAGAAATCACATCAGTACCGGCGGCTGATCAACGAGGTCACCGAGTTCAGGAACGTCTTCTGGTGGGAAAACGTCACACGCCACGGAAACGCCAACCAGATCCTTCAGCAGCTCCATGCAGCCCACGGCACGTCACAGCTGTTCTCCCGGGTCATCGCCGACCTGGACGCCTTCCGGCAGCAAGTCGAGGCACAAGCGCTGGAGGCCTCTGTCCAGGTGCAGGCCACCGAGGAAAGACGGTCACGCAGATTCGAGCACGCCGCCTCGGTCGCCGCCATCGCCATCACCCTGCCCGCCCTGGCCTTCGCGGCACTCGCACTGCCGGTCCAGGGAGTCACCTCGGGCGGCCACGACCTCCCGGGCTGGCTGGTGCTCGCCATTGGCGCGGGATCAATGCTGGCAGGCGCCATTGTCGGCGCCGCCGGAGGCCGCTGGATCTCACGGCGCGCACGGTGAGAAGCCAGGATCAGCAGCAGCGTGCGCGGACATCGCTCCAGTCATGGGAGTGGCGTTCTTAGCCACCCTCATGCCTGCGTCCTGGTCCGGACACATTGCCGGTGAGCGGGACCTCATCGACAACACGCCAGGTCATCTGGACGCTCGATTTCGATCCAGACCTGCTTTGCCGGGGTCATCCCGGTACAGGTCGCCGTCGGCTCAACGCCGCATGAACCAGGGAAAAGACCGGTCACGATCTGAAGTCCCCGGCCCGACTCCCCGCCGGCCAGTCCTCCGCTGGCCGCACGCAGCAGCCCGGTTCCCAGCTCGCATTCCCGCGGATTATCGCGTCGGCATCGTGCCCGCCTCCGACACCGGCGCGGTCGAGATGGCGATGTGGTCGATGCTGGGGCCGCGGCCGGTCGATTGCTTCGCCTGGGAAAGTTTCGGCGAGGACTGGGTCACCGACACGGTCAAGCAGCTCAAGATCAAGGACGCGCGCGTGCTCAAGGCGGCCTACGGCGAACTGCCCGATCTGACGCAGGCCGATCCGGACCACGACATCGTCTTCCTGTGGAACGGCACCACCTCGCGGCGTGCGGTGCCGGACGGCGACTGGATCGCCGACGACCGCGAAGGCCTGACGATCTGCGACGCGACCAGCGCCGCGTTCGCGATGGACCTGCCGTGGGACAAGCTCGATGTCGTCACCTTCTCCTGGCAGAAGGTGCTGGGCGGCGAGGCGGCGCACGGCATGCTGGTGCTGTCGCCCGCGCGCCGTGGCGCGGCTGGAGAGCTACACGCCGCCCTGGCCGCTGCCGAAGATCTTCCGCATGACCAAGGGCGGCAAGATCGTCGACGGCATCTTCGAGGGCGAGACCATCAACACGCCGTCGATGCTGGCGCTGGAGGATTATCTCGATGCGCTGACCTGGGCCGAGAGCGTCGGCGGGCTGAAGGCCTGATCGCGCGCTCCGACGCCAATCTCGGCGTGCTGGAAGCCTGGGCGCGAGAATGCGGCTGGGCGGATTTCCTCGCCGCGCGAGCAAGCGCATCCGCTCCAACACCTCGGTGTGCCTGAAGATCACCGATCCCTGGTTCGCGGCGCCTCGGCGACGACGCGCAAGGCCGAGGCCGCCAAGAAGATCGCCGCGCTGCTGGAGAAGGAAGGCGTGGCGCTCGACATCGCCGGCTATCGCTCCGCGCCGCCGGGCCTGCGCATCTGGTGCGGCGCGACGGTGGAGACCGCCGATCTCGAGGCGCTGACGCCCTGGCTCGACTGGGCCTGGAGCGAGGTCAAGAGCGTCGCCAAGGCCGCCTGACGGCATCGAGGGAGCGCGTGATGACATTCGCTCCCGAGAATCGCGCTGGAAGAAGCACTGCATGCGCGCCGTCGTCCGATCCCGCCGCCCGGCCCGCAATTCTATCGCCTGCTGCATGCAATCGCCGCTTCTCGTGCTTGGCCATGTCGAAGGCCACACCGCCTCGACGCGGTGCTGACCGACGCTGGACGCGCACCATTTCGACTGCTGCAGGTGCAAGGCGAAGGCACGCTGCTATCATCCGGTCTTCACCGCCATGAGCCGGCTGCAGGCCTTACCCGCGGAGAGCAGGAACTATTTCACGCGTCATCGGCCGTTCCCTGTTCGAGAAGACGAGGGGCGCCGCCTTCCTGCTCAATCCCGGCTCGCGAGGTGGGCAAGGAATTGCTGCCGCGAGGAGATCGCCTGACCTGCTCGATCCCGACCGCAGCGCGATGCCGATCGGCTAGACCGCAGACCGAGCATCGCCGATCGGCCAGCCCGATCCCTATCCCGGCAAGCTGATCGGCGCGCTGGGCATCTTCTTCCTCAACCGCAGCCAGGTCGTGTCCGCCTATCTGGTCGCAGACGCGTGCTCACCGACAAGGAGCCGCCGCATCCGCTGATCGGCCTGGTCGGCCGACGGCGATCTGCGCCGCATCATCGCCGAGATCGGCGAGGTCGCCGCCGCCATCCACACTCGCCAGCATCGTCGATGTGATGCGTGCTCGGACCCCGCCAAGGCCGCGCAGCGATCTGCAGGCAAGGCTTGCTCGCCATCCGCCCTTCTATGCCCGCCCCATCACGCCGCACTCACCAAGGAAGGACAATGCCATGCCCAAAGTCCTGATCGCCGACAAGCTGTCGCCCGCCGCCGTCGCCATCTTCAAGGAGCGCGGCGTCGAGGCCGATGTGAAGACCGGCCTGTCGCAAGGAGGAACTGCTCAAGATCGTCGACCAGTATGACGGCATCGCCATCCGCTCGGCGACCAAGATCACCGCCGATGTCATCAAGGCGGCGAAGAAGCTGAAAGTCGTCGGCCGCGCCGGCATCGGCGTCGACAATGTCGATATTCCCGCCGCCACCGCCGCCGGCGTGATCGTGATGAACACGCCGTTCGGCAATTCCATCACCACCGCCGAGCATGCCATCTCGCTGATGCTGGCGCTGGCGCGCGAGCTTCCCGCCGCCAACGCCTCGACCCAGGCCGGCAAGTGGGAGAAGAACCGCTTCATGGGCGTGGAGATCACCGGCAAGGTGCTGGGCCTGATCGGCGCCGGCAATATCGGCTCCATCGTCGCCGACCGCGCGCGCGGCCTGAAGATGCGCGTCATCGCCTATGATCCCTATCTGTCGCCGGAGCGCGCGCAGGATCTGGGCGTCGAGAAGGTCGAGCTGAACGATCTGCTGGCGCGCGCCGATTTCATCACCCTGCATGTGCCGATGACGCCGGAGACGAAGAACATCCTCTCCGCCGAGGCGCATCGCCAAGACCAAGAAGGGCGTGCGCATCATCAATTGCGCCCGCGGCGGCCTGATCGACGAGAAGGCGCTGAAGGCGGCGCTCGATTCCGGCCATGTCGCCGGCGCGGCGCTGGACGTGTTCGAGGAAGAGCCGGCCAAGAACAACATCCTGTTCGGCAACGAGAAGGTCGTCGCCACGCCGCATCTGGGCGCCTCCACCACCGAGGCGCAGGAGAATGTCGCGCTGCAGGTGGCCGAGCAGATTTCCGACTATCTGCTGACCGGCGCCATCACCAACGCGCTCAACATGCCGTCGATCAGCGCCGAGGAGGCGCAGAAGGTGCGGCCGTGGATTTCGCTGGCCGAGAAGCTCGGCGCGCTTCGCCGGCCAGCTCACCGACACCAGCCTGTCGGCGGTGGAGATCGTCTATGAAGGCATCGCCGCCGACGCTCAACACCGCGCGCGCTGACCCAGGCGGCGCTGGCCGGGCTGCTCAAGCCGACGCTGTCGCGACGTGAACATGGTCAACGCGCCGGTCGTCGCCAAGGAGCGCGGCATCAAGGTGAGCGAGACGCGCCGCGACCAGCAGGGCGTCTATGAAGGCTATATCAAGATCACGGTCGACCATGGGCGGCACGACCCGCCGCGTCGCCGGCACGGTGTTCTCCGACGGGCGGCCGCGCCTCATCCAGATCAAGGACATCAATCTCGACGCCGAATTCGCGCCGCACATGCTCTATGTCGTCAACGAGGACAAGCCGGGCTTCATCGGCAAGCTCGGCACGCTGCTGGGCGATGCCAAGGTCAACATCGCCAACTTCACCCTGGGCCGCAGCGCCCCGGGCCAGGACGCGATCTGCCTGGTCGAAGTCGACGGCAAGGTGCCCGACGCGGTGATCGCGGCGATCGCCAAGCTGCCGCCGGTGAAGATGGCCAAGGCGCTGGCGTTCTAGATCGCGCCGCAACAGGCATTGTGGCTGACACTGGGCGGCCTGGGGCATTTCCTGGCTCGCGCGCCGCCGGCCTGGTCTGCGCGCAGCACCGGCCACAGATGCCGCTGCGACAGCGAGACTCGGCTACCGCATTCCGCTGATCGCCGGCTTCTGATGCTGCTGTTGGCCCCTGCGCCGGCAGCCGCATCTGATCCTGTGGCAGCTCGATGATCGCGGCCTTGTGGGCTGTGTCGGCGCTGGCCGTGGTGGGCTTTGCCTTCTGCTGGTGGGCGCGGCTTCATCTTGGCAAGTTGTGGTCGTCCAATGTGGCGCGCAAGGCCGATCACCGGGTGATCGACAGCGGGCCCTATGCGCCTGGTGCGCCATCCCATCTATACCGGCATCATTCTGGCAAGCCTCGCCACCCTTCTGCTGCGCGGCACGGCGCTCGTCGCTGGCCGGCTTTGCGCTCACGATCCTCTCCTGGTACCTCAAGGCGCGGCTGGAAGAGACATTTCCTGCGCGCCGAACTGGGCGCCGCGGCCTATGACGCCTATTTGAGGCCGAGCATGGCGCGCAACTGCTTCGCCGTCATGGTGTGATAGGCGGGCGGTGCCGGGATCGAAGCTCTTGGCGGTGGAAAGCCCGCCCACCACCACCGGCTCGAAGCCGGCGTCGGTGACAAGCTGTTTGGCGATGGCGAGCGCCGCCTTGTCGTCGGCGGCCAGCGGCACGCCGATCTTTTCGCCGGCGCGATGCGCCTCCGACGCCAGCTGCGCGGCGCTGATCTGGTTGAAGGCGCGCACCAGCCGCGTGCCGGGCAGATAGGTCGGGATCGATGACGCCGGTGCCTTTCTCCAGCGCCTCCTTCGCCATGTCGCCGTCGCGGCTGACATAGGGATTGCAGGTGTCGAGCACGACCTTGCCCTTGAGCGCGGCCGCATTGTCCTTGCCGATCTGCGGCAGGGCGCCGAAGGGCACCGAGACCAGCACCACCTCGCCGAACGCGGCCGCCTCGGCCGGCGTGCCGGCCTGCGACGCCATGCCCGATCCCGGCGGCCTGTTTCTTCACTTCGTCCAGGTTGCGGGCGGACAGCATCACCGGATAGCCGGCCTCGGCCCACAATTTGGCGAGGTGCCGCCGATGCGGCCCGCGCCGATGATGCCGATCTTCATCTTGGCCTGGGCCTGGCAGGGCCAGGCGCGCAGCGGCAGCGCCGGCGCGCCCGAGGGGCCGGAGCGTCGCGCCGGGCCATTTCCTGGACGCGTCATTGGGGCATGTCCGACCATAGCCTGCTATGGAGACCGGCCGGCTGTCGAGCGCGCCGTGCCGCCCCGCGCCGCTGGATTTGTTCGATCCGCGAGTATCCGACGGTCTCGGTGCATCGCCACGTGATCCGCCGCGAAATGCTGCATGCGGCGAAAACCGCTCAGCCCCGGCCCTGCCGGATCGCCTCATGATGGCGAATCACTTCCTTGACGATGAAGCCGAGGAACTTCTCCGCGAAATCGGGGTCGAGCTTGGCGTCCGCCGCCAGGCTCCGCAAACGGGTAATTTGCCGGGCCTCGCGCGAAGGATCGGCGGGCGGCAGGCCATGGGCGGCCTTGTATTCCCCCACCGCCTGGGTGCATTTGAAACGCTCCGCCAGCAGGTGGATGAGCGCCGCATCGATATTGTCGATGCTGTCTCGCAGCCGCAGTAGTTCCGGATGGCTCATGATCGCATCCAGCCTGTTTTTCGAGCACCGGCCGAAGTCTTAAGCGAAAGCGGCGGCCCGCGAAAGCCGCGCACGCTCGGCTCCCAAGCAAATTTACCCAGACGCGTTAATACCCCTTTCGCCGACCGTGACTCAATGCTTAGCTGCGCCGGCAATGTGGGGTGGGGCTTGCCGCTACGGAGGAGGAGAGCCTTCCGGGCGCGGGATGAAACAAATGAAAACACAGCATTTGCTTTGGGTCGCTGGTCCTCGGTGGCCTGGTGGCGGGCTGCGCCACCGATCCGGAAGCGCCCACGACGATCCGCTGGAGCCGATGAACCGCTTCTTCTTCGACTTCAACCAGCGCCTCGACCGTCACGCCGCCCTGCCCGCCGCCACCTTCTATTCCAGCACCGTGCCCGGCCCGGTGCGCGGCAGCGTGCACAATGTGCTGAGCAATCTCGGCGGCCCGGTGACCGTGGTCAACGACGTGCTGGAGGCGCGAGTTCGAGAATGCCGGCATCGCCGCCGGCCGCTTTCGTCATCAACACCACGATCGGCGTGGCGGGCATCTTCGATGTCGCCACCGATTGGGGCATTGGCCGCCGCGACCGCGATTTCGGCGAGACCCTGGGCACCTATGGCGTGGCGCCTGGGACCCTATCTGGTGCTGCCGCTGCGCGGGCCGACGGCGGTGCGCGATTTCGCCGGCTCCTATGTCGACGGCTTTTTCTCGCCGCTCTATTATGTGCACTATGACGGGCGGCAATATGTCGGACTGGTGAAATCCAGCCTCGGCTCGATGGACAACCGCTCCGCCAACATCATCACCTATCGCGACATCGAGCGCGCCTCGGTCGATTACTACGCCACCATGCGGGCCTATTACCTGCAGCGCCGCGCCCGGCAGGTCGAGGAAAAGTCCGTCCAGACCGCGGAATTGCCGGACTTTTAAGTTACCCCCTCCGGTCTTCGCTCGCCCGAGGCGGCTGCGACGTTCTTGGCCCGCCGCCACCTACCCCCGCCAAAGCGCGCTGCGCGCCCGGCGGGCGAGTAGCGGAGCCTGTCGGTGGCCTAGCCAAGCGGCATTCCCGTGGCATAAAGGCGCTGCCATGGATTCGCATGCATGCCCTGGTTGAACGAATCGTCGCATTCTGCTGCCGCCGCCCCTGGTTCGTGGTGGCGGTGACGCTGCATCCTTGCCCTGGGCGCCGGCTATTACACCGAGGCGAATTTCGCCATGAACACCGACAGCGAGACCTTGATCGACGCCAAGGTGGGCTGGCGCATGCGCGAGGCGCGCTTCGACGCCGAGTTTCCCCAGGCAGAGCAACCTGACCCTGGTGGTGATCGACGGCCGGACCCCGGAACTGGCCGAAGCCGCCGCCGCCGCGCTGAGCGAGCAGCTGGCCGCCAACCAGTCCTGTTCACCCGGGTGCGGCGTCCGGATGGCGGCCCCTTCTTCAACCGCAACGGCCTGCTGTTCCTGTCGCTGCAAGGAAGTCGCAGGCCACCACCGGCCAGTTGATCAAGGCGCAGCCCTTCCTGGGTTCGCTGGCCGCCGACCCGTCGCTGCGCGGCATCATGACCAGCCTCGACACCGTGCTGCTGGGCGTCGGCCAGGCCAGGCGCAGCTTGCCGATATCGACGCCCCGATGTCGCGTTTCGCCGACGTGTTCGGGCGGCCGCGAAGGGCAACACCGACTTACCTGTCCTGGCGGGCGCTGTTCACCGGCGCGCCGCCCAAGCCGCAGGAGATCCGCCGCTTCGTCGAGGTCAAACCCAGGCTGGACTTCAATGCGCTGCAGCCGGGGGCGGCGGCCAGCACCGCGATCCGCCAGGCGGCGGCGGACGCTGGACCTCACGCCCGAGCATGGCGTGCGGATACGCCTGACCGGGCCGGTGCCGCTGTCGGACGAGGAATTCGCCACCCTGACCGACCGCGCCGGCCTGATGGTGGGCGCGATGCTGGCGGGGGTGCTGCTGACCCTGTGGCTGGCGCTGCGCTCCTTCCGCATCATCCTCGCCATCATGGTGACCCTGCTGGCGGGGCTTGGCGATCACCATGGGGCTGGGCCTCAAGGCGGTGGGCGTGTTCAACATCATCTCCATCGCCTTCATCGCGCTGTTCGTGGGACTGGGCGTGGATTTCGGCATCCAGTTCTCGGTGCGCTACCGCAGCGAGCGCCACCTCGCACGGCGACCTGGCGGCACGCCCTGGCCCGCACCGGACGCGCCATGGGCGTGCCGCTGGCGCTGGCGGCCGCCGCCACCGCGGCGGGGTTCTTCTCCTTCCTGCCCACCACCTATACCGGCGTGGCCGAGCTGGGGATGGTGGCGGGGATCGGCATGATCGTGGCGTTCCTGCTGTCGATCACCCTGCTGCCGGCGCTATTGCGCCTTGGGGTGAGCACGAACCAGTTCTTCATCTACGTCGGCGTGGTGATCATCATCGCGATGGCGCTGAACGTCCAGTTCGACCGGTTGGTCGCCCGCTCGAGGTCCAGATGAGCGCCGGAGCCCAGCCCGTCGAGCCCGAAGCGCCGGTTCCGGCCGGCGCGCCCGTGCTCGAAGTGCGCGGTGTGACCAAAAGCTTCGGCGCACTCTCGGTCCTGCGCGGCATCGACTTCGCTCTGCGCCAAGGCGAGGTGCTCGGGCTCGTCGGGGACAACGGAGCCGGCAAGAGCACGCTCGTCAAGATCCTGAGCGGCTTCCACGCGCCGGACGGCGGAGAGATCCTCATCGAGGGACAGCGCGTGAGCTTCAACTCTGTCGAAGCCGCCCGATCAAAAGGAATCGAAACGGTCTACCAGGATCTCGCGCTGATTCCGCAGCTGCCCGTCTACCAGAACCTGTTCCTGGGCCACGAGGTGACGGTCCTTGGACCGCTGCGTCTCCTCGACAAGCGCGCGATGCGCAAGCTCTCACGCCAGTACCTCGACGACATCAACGTCAACGTGCCGAGCGTGGACGCCGAGGCCGCGGCTCTCTCCGGCGGTCAGCGGCAGGCGGTCGCCGTCGCCCGGTCGGTGCGCGCGGCGACGAAGATCCTGCTGCTCGACGAGCCGCTCTCGGCCATGGGGGCACGCGAGTCGCGTCTGATCATCGACCTCGTCAAGGACCTTGCCTCGAGCGGCCGAGTGTCGATCATCGTGATCGACCACAACTACGCTCACCTGTTCGAGCTGTGCGACCGCCTCAATGTCATTGACGGCGGCCGCATCACCCTCGATCAGCAGGTCCACGAGACGTCGATCGAGGAGCTCACGGAGCTGATGGTCTCGAGCTATCGCCGTCAACTGGAGGCGGTGAAGAACGCCGGCGTCTGAACCCGGCCTGCACCGGGGTCGACCCGCGTACTCGATCGGTGTCGACTTCGGCACGGAGTCCGGCCGTGCCGCGCTAATCGACCTGAACACCGGGGATCTGCTGGCAACCAGCGTGGTGCGCTACCCGAGCGGAGTGATCGACCGCACCCTGCCCGTCGCACCGGCGAGCGGCTGCCGTCCGACTGGGCGCTGCAGGATCCCGACGACTGGGTGAAGGTGGTCCACGAGGCGGTGCCGGACGTGGTGGCCAGGCGGGCGTCGCGCCCGGCGACGTGATCGGCCTCGGAATCGACTTCACGTCCTGCACCGTCCTGCCCGTGACCGCCGAAGGTGTGCCGCTGTGCACGATCGATCGCTGGCGCGAGCGCAAGCACGCCTGGCCGAAGCTGTGGAAGCACCACGCGGCGCAGCCGATCGCCGACCGGCTCAACCAGGTGGCGATCGAGCGTGGCGATGACTTCCTGGAGCGCTACGGCGGGCGCATCTCCTCGGAGTGGTACTTCCCGAAGCTGATCGAGTTATGGCTCGAGGATCGCGAGATCTATGACGAGGCCGCCGGCTTCATCGAGGCGACCGATTGGATCGTGTGGTACCTGACCGGTGTCGAGTGCCGGCAGAGCGCCACCGCCGGATACAAGGCGATGTGGTCGGAGGCCGAGGGCCTCCCGCCCACCGAGTACTTCGAGGCCGCCTACCCTGGCTTCGACCAGCCCGCGGAGAAGCTCGGAACCTCGTTTGTCCCGCTCGGCACGCGCGCCGGGACACTGAGGCCCGAGGTGGCCGAGCGGGTCGGGCTGCCGGAGTCGGTCGCGGTGGCGGTCGGGAACGTCGACGCCTGGGTGTCGGTTCCGGGTGTCGGTGTCGAGGAGCCGGGCACGTTCGTGATCGTGATCGGGACCTCGATCTGTGACATGGTCGTCCATCCCGAGGAGACGCGGCTGCCCGGCATCACGGGCGTCGTCAAGGACGGGATCCTTCCCGGCCTGTATGGGTACGAGGCTGGACAGGCTGCGGTCGGCGACATGCTCGCCTGGTTCGTCGAGAACCTGGCCTCTGACGCGGGCGGGTACGAGGCGCTGGAGCAGGCGGCATCGGAGATCGGCCCGGGCGAGACCGGGCTCGTCGCGCTCGACTGGTGGAACGGCAACCGCACGATCTTGGCCGACGCCGACCTGAGCGGTGCGATCTTCGGCCTCACCCTGCAGACCACGCGCGTGCAGGTCTACCGCGCGCTGCTCGAGTCGATCGCCTTCGGCAGCCGCCGGATCATGGACAACTTCGAGGAGCATGGCCTCAAGTTGTCGACGATCGTCGCCTGCGGCGGCATCGCCGAGCGCAGCCCGCTGATGATGCAGTTGCTCGCCGACACGAGCGGGCGGGAGGTTCACGTCCCCGACGTGAAGGAGATCCCGGCCCGCGGCGCGGCGCTGTTCGGGGCGGTCGCCGCGGGCGTGTTCGACGACATCGCGAGCGCGATCTCGGCGACGCGGCCGACGAGCCTGCGCACCTACACGCCAGATCCGGCGGCGAAGCAGACCTACGATCGGGTGTACGAGATCTACCGCCGCCTGTACGAGATCCTCGGCCGGACCGAGGTGGACCTGCTGCACGGGCTCAAGCGCATCCGTACCGAGCGCGGCGCCCCGTGAGCGACGGTGAGCTCGACGACCTGCGAGAACAGGTGCTGGCGGCCAACCTGGCGCTGCCGGCGCAGCGGCTGGTCAAGCTGACCTGGGGCAACGTCAGCGGGATCGACCGCCGACGCGAACTGGTCGCCATCAAGGCCAGTGGGGTTCGCTACGACACGATGAGTGCGCAGGACATGGTCGTCGTCGACCTCGCCGGCAACGTCGTCCGCGGCGACCGTCGTCCCTCGACGGACACGCCGACGCACCTGGCGTTGTACCGCGCGTCCGGGCAGATCGGCGGGGTGGTGCACACCACTCCACCTGGGCCACCGCGTGGGCTCAAGCGCAGCGCGAGATCCCGATCTTCGGCACCACGCACGCAGATCTGTGGGCGGATCCGATTCCGGTGACGCGCGCGATGACCGAGACGGAGATCGAGTTGGACTATGAAGCGGCCACCGGAACGGCCCTGGCCGAGCTGATCTCGGAACACGGGCAGGAACTGCCCTGCGCACTGGTCCGTGGACACGGGCCGTTCTGCTGGGGCCCGGATGCCGCGGCCGCGGTGCAGATCGCTGTGACGCTGGAGGAGGTCGCTCGCCTGGCGTTGTTGACGACGATGCTCAACCCGAGCGCGCCGGCGCTGGCCGGCGCGCTGCGCGAGAAGCACTTCCAGCGCAAGCACGGGCCGGGCGCGTACTACGGCCAGCAGCCCGCCTGACGCAGCGCGAAGGGCGGTAGCCGCGCGCGACCCTCACCGGCGTGGGCTACCTACCAGCGATCGTGGACGTGCGGGCGGATCAGCCGGTCATAGATGTCGCGGACGCCGCGGAGTTGTTCGTCGCGCAGCGGCGGCAGCGCTGCGCTGGCCGCGTTCAGAGACGCCTGCTCGGGGTTACGGGCACCCGGGATGACCGTGCTGACGCCGGGTTGATCGATGATCCAGCGCAGGGCGAACTGGGACAGTGGAACGCCCGGATCCACCCAGCCGGCCAGCTCACGCGCCGCCGCCACCCCAACGTCGTACGGGACTCCGGCGAACGTCTCGCCCACGTCGAACGCCTCGCCGTGGCGGTTGTAGTTGCGATGGTCCTCGGCGCTGAACTGCGTCCGCTCGTCGTAACGCCCTGACAGCAGACCTGACGCCAGGGGAACCCGGGCGATGATCCCGACACCGGCGGCGCGAGCCGCGGGCAGGACCTCCTCGAGCGGCTTGAGGCGAAAGCAGTTGAGGATGATCTGCACGGTGGCGACGTGGGGCCGGGCGATCGCGGAGAGCGCCTGTGCGCACGTCTCCACCGACACCCCATATGCGCTGAGCCGCCCCGCACCGACCATCTCGTCGAGCGCCGCAAACACCTGATCGTTCTCGTACACGCCGTCCGGCGGACAATGCAGTTGGACGAGGTCGAGCCGTGGCATGCCGAGATTGGCGCGGGAGCGATCGTTCCAGGCCAGGAAGTTCTCCCGGTTGTAGTTCTCGGTCAACTGCTCCACGCGGCGCCCCATCTTGGTGGCGATGAACACATCGGGATGGCGCTCGCGCAGCTCGGCGCAGAACTGCTCGCTGCGGCCGTCTCCGTAGGCGTCGGCGGTGTCGAAGAAACTGACTCCCGCGTTCACGGCGGCGTCCAGCGTCTCACCGGCCGCCTGCGCACTGACCGATCCCCAGTCGGCGCCGAGCTGCCAGGTGCCGAGACCGACCACGCTGACGGTGCGCCCCAGACGTTCGATCGTG
The DNA here is from genome assembly GCA_963838535.1 of uncultured Solirubrobacterales bacterium. GTDB lineage: Bacteria > Actinomycetota > Thermoleophilia > Solirubrobacterales > Solirubrobacteraceae > Palsa-465. The sequence goes on along the minus strand of CAWIRN010000030.1, from coordinate 143,392 downwards.
CGCTGCTCCATCGGGTTCGTATCCTCTCATGTCGCGCGGGCGCACGTTCCAGGCACAATGTTGGCCTATGAGTGACGACGCACTCCACGCGGCAGAGCAGAAGATGCGAACCGCGGGTCAGCCCGAGGAGGCGATCCGCAGCTTTCGCAGTGCCTACCGGCGGCTGGTCAGTGGCGAGTCGGTGATGCTGCCGACCGCCCAGCTGGAGCCCGCCGGTCAAGTGCCCTGGCTGGCCGACTTGCCCGAGGTTGACGGCCGCAGCGCGCTGGAGCACGTGGTCCTGATCAAACTCAACGGTGGGCTCGCGACGACGATGGGCCTGCAGCGCCCGAAGTCACTGATCGAGGCGCGGGACGGTCGCTCGTTCTTGGACATCATCGTCGGCCAGACGCTCGCGCTCCGGCGCCAGTACGACGTCCGCCTCCCGTTGGTGCTGATGAACAGCGAGTCGACCCGGACGGAGTCGCTCAAGGCGCTCGCCCGTCATCCCGAGTTGGCGCAGGACGGCCTGGAGCCCGATTTCCTGCAGAGCATGATCCCGAAGCTCGAGGCGGAGACGCTGATGCCGGTGAGCTGGCCACCGGCGCCGGCGCTCGAGTGGTGCCCACCGGGGCACGGCGACGTCTACGGCGCCCTACGCCGTTCGGGGATGCTCGACGCGCTGCTGGCCCGCGGATTCGAGTACGCGATGATCTCCAACTCCGACAATCTGGGGGCGAAGCTCGACCCCAGGATCGCCGCGCATCTCGCCGCGGAACGGATCCCGTTCCTGATGGAGGTGGTCGAAGGCACCGAGGCCGACCGTAAGGGCGGGCACATTGCGCGACGGCGCTCCGACGGGCAGTTGGTGCTGCGCGAGACCGCCCAGACCCCGCCCGAGGACGAGGACTCGTTCCGTGACTTCCGCCGCTGGCGCTATTACAACACGAACAACCTGTGGGTCGATCTGCGTGTGCTGGCCGACACGCTGCAGCGCACAGACGGCGTGCTCGAACTGCCGTTGATCGTCAATCACAAGACGGTCGACCCGCGGGACTCGGACTCGCCGGCGGTGCTGCAGTTGGAGAGCGCGATGGGCGCCGCGATCGAGAGCTTTCACGGGGCCAGCCTCCTGTGCGTGCCGCGCACGCGCTTTGTCCCGGTCAAGACCACCGACGACCTGTTGGTGCTGCGCTCGGACGTCTACACGGTCTCCGAGGGGTTGGACGTCGAGCCGGTGGCGGAACTGCCGTTCGTTGAGCTGGACAAGCGCTTCTACCGGCTGCTGGACCAGTTCGAAATGCGGTTTCCGGACGGCGCGCCGTCGCTGCGCGAGGCGCAGCGGCTGGTGGTCCACGGCGATGTGACGTTTGGCCCCGGGGTTGTCGTGCGTGGCGCGGTCGAGGTGACGGCGGAGGAGCCTCGGCGGATCGATCCCGGCACGATCTTGACTGCCAGTGGATGACTTCGGCGCCTCGAGTCAGCCGATCACGATCGTGATCGCCGATGACCATCAGGTGGTGCGCGCAGGTCTGCGCCTGCTGCTCGACACCGAGGAGGGCTTCGAGGTGGTCGCCGAGGCGGGCGACGTGCGCTCGACCGTCCGCGGGGTGGCCGCTCACCACCCGCGGGTGCTCATCCTCGACCTCAATATGCCGGGCGGCTCGAGCCTGCCCGAGATCCCGCACCTGCGCGACATTGCCCCTGACACGAACATCGTGGTGCTGACGATGCAGAACGAGCCGGCGGTGGCGCGGGAGGCCCTGCGTGCCGGCGCGATGGGCTACGTGCTCAAGGAGGCTGCGCAGACGGAGCTGGTGCAGGCGGTGCGCCTGGCGGCGCAGGGGCGGACGTATCTGAATCCTGAGCTCGGAGCCCGGTTGGCGGCCGAGCCCGCGACGCAGCTCGGGCCGCCTGACGACCTCAGCCCCCGTGAGCTGGAGGTTCTCAGGCTGATCGCCCTCGGGCACACCAACGGCGAGATCGCCGCGACGCTCTACTTGAGCGTGCGGACGGTGGAATCCCACCGGGCCCACATCCAGCAGAAGACGCAGCGCACATCGCGCGCGGACCTCGTGTCCTACGCGCGCGAGCATCATCTGCTCTAGTGCGGTCGTCCGGCCCCGCCGGACCCCGGGATCTCGTCGCGCTTGGGGCGCAGCGAAGCCGACTTGGGCGGCGGCGTCAGGCCGGACGTGCTGGCGACCGAGGCCTGGCTCGCTGTCGCCTTGCTGCTCCAATGGATCGGGGCCGGGCGATAGCGGAGCAGCGCCGACCACGTTGCTGGACCGATGATTCCGTCCGTGGTCAATCCGTGCTGAGCCTGGAAGCTCTGCACGGCAGTCTTGGTCGACTTCCCGAATCCCCCGTCGACGGGGATCTGGTAGCCCGCCGAGACCAGGTGCTCCTGCGCCCATACCACCAGATCACCCTGCCAGCCCTTGTCGATACTCGCTGCGGTATTGAAGGGGACGTAGTCGGGCACGGTTCCGGCCGGTTGGGCGATCGCGCGCCACGCCGCCGCGGGTGCCTCCTGCCAGTCCCACCAGCTCACGCCTGCGGCGCCATACACGCGGGCGAGTTTGCGGAACCGGATGATCTGGTGTGCCGGGGGGGAGTTGTAGACCTGACCGAGCGGCGTGATCGGCCGCCCGTACATGCGGTTGAACGAGTAGGTATGGGCAAACACGGCGTCGGTTGTCGTGCCGATGTCCTTCCAGTACATCTGCGGGACGTTGTACTGAGCGCCGCCCGGCCCGAGGAAGACCGAATACGGGAAGGCGGGATGGAAGTCGACGTAGGGAAAGCCGGCCAACCCGACCGGGAAGTTGGGGCCGATCAGCTTGCGTAACTCGCTGATGTACGTCTGGGCCTGTGCGTACTTGCCTTCGTACTCACTCTCGGCGTCGATCAGCAGGCAGTTGGCGCCGTCCCTCACCGCGGCGGCTCCGAGTTGTGCCTCTTCGATGGGATGGATGCCGTACACGTACTGCCACGCGCAGACGCGGAGGCCGTGAGCGTGCAGCGTCGAGGTCAGCTGGGGGGTGAACTGCGACCACATGTCGACGCCGTCGCTGCTCTTGACGATCAGTTCGCTGAGCCCGTACTGACGGGCGCTGGCCAGGATCGAGGCGAGGTTGCCGTGGTTTGAGCTGCCGAGTTCCCAGATCCACATCGAGCGCCCGGCAAACGGGTTGCCGGCAACCCTGGCCGATTTCCGTGATGACCCGCCGCCGCTCGCCTTCCCAGTCGCCGGGCTGACGCTGCCTCGGCGCCGCCTGCCCGCTCGCGGGGCTGACGCTCCCTCCACCGGATGAGCCGACGGCCGGGGTCGTGCCTACTCCGGCCGCCACCAGGGCAAGCACCATGATCAAGAAAAAGCGCGGCCGACGGTGCCCCAGAAACCGACCGCGGCGCGCCACGCGGGCCTCCGTCATACGGCAAGTCACCGTAGCGCAGAACCCGGCAGATGCACGCAAGTTGCGGTCCACGTCCAATCGCCCGGAGGGCGATTGGATTGGGTGATTGCCCTGGGGGCGATCTCCCGGAGGGCAATCCCCTCTATTTGATGAACAGAATCTCCGAGTACTTCGGCAGCGGCCACAGATCATCGGCCACGACCTTTTCGAGCTTGTCCGCCGTGGTGCGGACCGCCTCCATCGCTGGAATCGTGGTGTCTCGGATGTACTCGGCATGCTTGAGCAGATCGTCGTCCGGCTGGTTCTCCGCCAGGTTGGCCGAATCGAGCGCCTTGATCGCGTCGACGAGTGCGGAGATCAGCGCCTCGGTGTCCCTCGCCAGCTCCGGTAGCTGAGCGTTGAGCAGCAGCGCCAGGTGGCGAGCGGCGGCCGGCAGCAGCATCGTCTTCGCGATCGAGGCCGCCGTCTCGGTCTCGATGTTGAGCTTGGTGATGTACTGCTCCAGTGACACCTCGTAGCGCGACTCGAGCTCGCGCGGGGACAGCACGCCGTAGTTGGAGAACACCTCTTCGGTGTCGTCGGAGATCAGGTACGGCAGCGCGTCCGGGGTGGCCCGGAGGTTGAGCAGCCCGCGTGCCGCGGCTTCGGTGTGCCATTCCTCGGAGTAGTTGTCGCCCCCGAACACGATCTGCCTGTTGGCCGCGTAGCTGCGTTGCAGGATCGGGCGCAGGGCCGCTTCCAGCTCGACGCCGTCATTGAGCGCGTTTTCCAGCTCTTCGGAGAGATAATCGATCGCCTCGGCGACGGTCGTGTTGAGCACGGTGTTGGGCAGTGACAGCGGCATGCTCGAACCGAGCGCCCGAAACTCGAACTTGTTGCCCGTGAACGCGAACGGGCTGGTCCGGTTACGGTCTCCGCCGTGCATCGGTAGCGGCGGCAGCACCGCGGTGCCGAGACCGAGGAACGACTCCGGGGTGGACTCGCCCACTTCGCCGCGCTCGATCGCTTCGAACACCTGCTCGAGCTCAGCGCCGAGGAAGATCGAGATGATCGCCGGCGGCGCCTCGTTGGCGCCGAGACGGTGATCCTGGCCGGCCGACGCGATCGATGCCCGCAGCAGACCCTGGTGTTTGTTGACGGCCTGGATGACGGCCGCGCAGAAGAACAGGAACTGCAGGTTCTCGTGCAACGTGTCGCCCGGGTCGAGCAGGTTCTCGCCATCGTCGGTGCCCATCGACCAGTTGTTGTGCTTGCCCGATCCGTTGACCCCCGCGAACGGCTTCTCGTGCAGCAGGCAGATCAGGCCGTAGCGTCGCGCCACGTTTTGCATCACTTGCATCGTCAGCTGCTGGTGATCGGAACCGACGTTCGAGTTTTCGAAGATCGGTGCCAGTTCGTACTGGTTGGGCGCGACCTCGTTGTGGCGCGTCTTGAGCGGCACGCCGAGCTTCGCCAGCTCGCGCTCGGTGTCGAGCATGTAGGCCAGGATCCGCTCCGGAATCGAGCCGAAGTAGTGGTCGTCGAGCTCGTGACCCTTGGGCGGCTTGGCGCCGAACAGCGTCCGCCCCGTGGTGACGAGGTCAGGCCGCTCGAAGTAGTACTGCTCGTCGATCAGGAAGTACTCCTGCTCCGGACCGACGGTCGTGAAGACGCGGGTGGCGTGTGTGTTGCCGAACAGCTTCAGCGCCCGCACCGCCGACTTCGACAGCGCGTCCATCGAGCGCAGCAGGGGAATCTTGTGGTCCAGCGCTTCGCCGGTCCAGGACACGAACGCGGTGGGAATGCAGAGCAGCGAGCCGTTGGGATTCTCCAGGACGAACGCCGGGGAGGTCGGATCCCAGGCCGTGTAACCGCGTGCCTCGAACGTCGAGCGGATGCCGCCGGTCGGGAACGAGGAGGCATCGGGCTCGGCCTGAATCAGCTCCTTGCCTGAGAACTCGGCCAGCGCGGTTCCTTCGCCCGTGGGGGTGTAAAAGCTGTCGTGCTTCTCGGCCGTCAGCCCGGTGAGCGGCTGGAACACGTGGCTGTAGTGCGTGGCGCCCTTTTCGAGCGCCCACTCCTTCATCGCCAGTGCGACCGCATCGGCGAGCGAGGTATCGAGCGCCTCACCCTTGGCCAGCGTTTGCTGTAGGCGCCGGAAGATGTCCTTGGGCAGCCGCTGGCGCTGGATCATGGGGCTGAAGACGTTCACGCCGAAGATCTGGTTGTCTGGGGAGGTGAGGTCGGGGGCTCCAAGGATGGCGCCGTTGGGGGTCCATTGGGCGGCGAGGACGTTCTGCTGGCGGATGGCCATGTGTGAGTCGTTCCTTCCTGGATCCGCGCCCTCGGCGGCCGGGGCGCGCGCGTGAATGAGCAAGTCTCGGCGAAGCGTAAGCGGCGACAGCCTAGGGAACTTGTCCCTGCGGGTCACTATCCCGATGGCCAAACCGCAACCAAATCTGTTCGCCGGACGGCGAACCAGCACGCAGCTCGGCTCGTGGCCGAGCGAATCCCCGTGAACCTCACGGGCGAACTGCGCATCCATGCAGCCTAGCCGGGATCCCCGGCGCCAACCGCCACGCCGTGAAATACTCGCCGGGCCCCGTCGACCCCCAGACTTGGACCGCCCCGTGTACGTGCCAGCGCAAGACAGATACGACCAGATTCCCTATCGCCGATCGGGGCGCAGCGGGATCAAGCTGCCGGCGATCTCACTCGGCTTGTGGCAGAACTTCGGCGATGACCGGCCGCTGGCCGGGAGCCGCGCCATCCTCCGCCGGGCGTTCGATCTTGGCATCAGCCACTTCGACCTGGCCAACAACTACGGGCCCCCATACGGGAGCGCCGAGATCAACTTCGGGCGCATCTTCGCCGAAGACTTCGCGCCCTATCGCGACGAGCTGCTGATCTCGACCAAGGCCGGCTACGACATGTGGCCCGGGCCATATGGCGACTGGGGCTCGCGCAAGTACCTGCTCGGGAGCCTCGAGGCGAGCCTCCGGCGAATGCGCCTGGACTACGTCGATATCTTCTACTCCCACCGGGCCGACCCTGAGACTCCGCTCGAAGAGACGATGGGAGCACTGGATGCGGCCGTGCGCCAGGGCAAGGCACGGTACGTCGGCATCTCCTCCTACAGCCCGCGGCGAACTGAGCAGTCCGTCGAGATCCTGCGCCAGCTCGGGACCCCACTGCTGATCCACCAGCCGTCCTACTCGCTGCTCAACCGCTGGATCGAGGGCGAGCTGTTGACGGTGCTGGAGCGCGAGGGCGTCGGATGCATCGTGTTCTCACCGCTCGGACAGGGGCTGCTGACCGACAAGTACCTCGGTGGCGTACCGGAAGACTCGCGGGTGCGGCGGGGGCAGCATTTCTCCGAGGCGCTGATCACGCCGGAGAACCTTTCGCGCGTCCAAGCCCTGGCCCGGATAGCCGAGCGTCGCGGCCAGTCGTTGGCCCAGATGGCGCTCGCCTGGGTGCTCAGAGATCGGCGCGTCACCTCGGCGCTGATCGGCGCCAGCAGCGTCCAGCAGCTCGAGCAGAACCTGGCGGCGCTGAACCGGCTCGACTTCGACGACGCCGAGTTGGCGGAAATCGATCGTCACGCGGTCGACGGCGGCGTCAACATCTGGGCGGCCTCCAGCGACGCCTAACCGCCGAGGCGGCCCGCGGAGTCCGAACTTTGGCGTCTGGGGTCCGACGGGTGGACCCCAAACGCCAAGGTTCGCGTGATCCGGCTGGACCCGCTGTCAGGGGTTAACGGAGACCACCCGCCCGCTGGGGGTGACGAACGACGGCGCCGGCGCACTGTGGATCGTGACGGCGAATATGCCCCGAGGCTTGGCCCCATTCGCGAGCACCGCCTTGGCGTCACCGTTGAGCCCGGCGCCGACCTGCCACGCCACCACATGCCTTCCGGCCTTGACGGCGGTGACCGCCCAGTCAAATGTTGCGGTCGCCCCCGGCCGCAGTGTCCCGAGCGCCCACGTGTTGGAGTAGGCGGTCACCGCCCCACCGGCTCCGCCGGACTGGCAGCTGAACCGACAGGACCCGGGTGCCCGATCCACGATCCACACCGGCCGCGAGGGGCTGGCCACGTACGGCATGTCGAGGTCCTGGGCGAACGCCTGCGCGCTCGTCCCGGCACCCCGCGGAGCGGGATAGGCGCAGGTGAGATTGCAGATCGTCACCGCGACGTCAGGGATCGCTTTGGCGCCGGCGTTGCGCACCGCGATCACCAGGTGGGTGCGCTGAGCCAGTCGCTGCGAGGCGGGAAACGTGGCGCTCGGAATCGCCACGGTGAACTGACCGCTGGGCTCGTTCGCGTTCTGGCGCACGCCCGCGCCGCATCCCGTCAGGGCCAGAGCCCCGGCGAGGCCGGCGATGACCCCGCAGCTCCGGCGGCTCGTCAATCTCCACCTGCTCAACGCGAGCGGAACATACCACTCGTGCTCTGACCAGCATGACGGTCAACGCCCGCGGGCCACGGTTGTCAGTTGGTCTTTACCGGGGGGTGGCGTAGGCTTAGCCTGCAGTGAGCCGCGAGAGCGGCGCGCACACACTGGGAGGAACGAGACCGTTGATCCGAGCAGTCGCCGACCGAGCGTTCCTGCCGACAAAGAGCGTGCTGGAAGAGGTCGGCAACATGATGATCCTCACGGGCAAGACGGTCGTGTCCGCGGTGCGACCGCCGTACCCGTACGGCAGCGAGTTCGTCGGACAGTTCCTGTTCGCGATGAGGCTGTGCTGGTTTCCGCTGCTGATCTCGACCGTTGCCTTCGGCTACGAGGCGCCGGGCCTCCAGGCGGCCAACTTCCTGGTCCTGTTCGGAGCGCTCGACCGGCTTGGCGGTTTCTTCGTGCTCGCGTCGATCCGGGAGTTCGCGCCGTTCGTCGACGCGATCGTGCTGGCCGGGGTCGCGGGCACGGCGATCACCGCGGATCTCGGCGCGCGCAAGATCCGCGAGGAACTCGACGCGCTGCAGGTGCTCGGCGTCGACCCGATCAAGAACCTGGTCGTGCCGCGTTTCCTCGCCTTGATGCTGGTCACCGGTCTGTTCGACATCTATGCGCTGCTGTTCGGCATCTTCGGCGGGATCCTCGCGACGCTGGTCAACAACGCGCCGCTGGGGCCGTTCTGGGCCACGTTCTTCAACAACGCCTCGACCACTGACCTCTGGGGCTCGGTCCTGAAGACGACCCTGTTCGGCGCCATCATCGCGATTGTCTGCTGTTACAAGGGCATGACCGCCTCAGGCGGCGCCGAGGGTGTGGGTCGCGCTGTCAACCAGGCGGTGGTGATCGCGTTCCTGGGCGTGTTCGCGTTCAACTACGCGTTCACCCAGACGCTGCTGGCCACCCATCCCGAGATCACCACGATCATCAAGTGACCCGCGCCACCGAGACACCACACGAGCGCAGGCGAGGCATGGGCGACACCGGCCGGCTGGACTGATGCGAGAACTGATCGTCACCCCGCGCGGGTGGATCGAGGCGTTCGGGGAGATCGTCAAGTTCGGTTCGCAGATCGTGCGCGACGTGCTGACCTTGCGCGTGCTGCGCTTCTTCGGCGAGACGCTGCGCCAGGCCGGGATCCTGATCGTCTCCTCCACACTGGTGATCTGGGGCCTGGTGTTCATCATCGGCCTGCAGTGCGGGATCGAGGGCGCCTACTTCACCTATGGAGAGGGCACGCCCGCCTACTCGGGCGTGTTCGCCGCCTGGTGCGACCTGCGCGAGCTGGTCCCCCTGGTCTTCGGTTACATGATGGCGGCCAAGGTGGGCACCGGGATCGTGGCCGAGCTCGGGTCGATGCGGATCTCCGACGAGATCGACGCGCTCGAGGTGATGGGCATCAGCGGCATCACGTTCCTGTGCGCCACCCGCCTGCTCGCGGCTCTGCTCGTGCTCCCGTTCGTCTACCTGTGTTCGATCGGGGCCGGCTTCTTTGCCAGCTATCTCGCGGTCGTTCAGCAGATCGGGTACGTCTCGTCCGGGGGGTTCTTCCTCATCTTCTGGCAGTTTCAGAACCCGCCTGACCTCTTATACAGCCTCATCAAGGCGATGAGCATGGCGTTTGTCATCGTGCTCGTCGGCTGTTACTACGGCTACAACGCCAGCGGAGGCCCCGTTGGTGTGGGCACCGCGACGGCCAAGTCGATGGTCTTGAATATCGTGTCTGTCCATCTCATCGGAATGCTCGGTACGCAGCTCTTCTGGGGCGCCAATCCGAGGGCACCCATAGGAGGTTGACCATGACGCGCTTTGGGTTCGGCGCCGGCGGCAAGGACAAGGCCCAGCCCTTGCCCGACCAGGCACCCGACGGCCGGCCGCCCGACGACCAGGCGCCCGAAGGGTTGGAGTCACCGGAGGCACCGGAGTCACCGGACTCACCGATCGCCGAGCAGGCGCCGGTCGCCCACACCGCCTCGCGCGTCTCGGTGGTGGCTGAGCCGCCTCGTCCCGCCCCACCCGAGGGAACGTCCGAGGAGGACTACAAGTGGCACTCCTACAAGGTCTACCCCGCGGGTCGCCCGGACGCGGTCGAGTTCAATGATGTCTACAAGTCGTTCGGGCGCAACCGGATCCTCCGCGGGTTGAACATGGGACTGCCGGAGGGCATGGTCTCGATGATCATCGGGCCTTCGGGAACCGGGAAGTCGGTGTGCATCAAGCACATGGTCGGGCTGCTCTACCCCGACGCGGGCGACGTTCTCGTGCACGGTGAATCGGTGCCGAACATGCCCGACGACGAGCTGTTCGAAATGCGCAAGAAGTTCGGGCTGTTGTTCCAGGATGGCGCGCTGTTCGGATCGATGAACATCTACGACAACGTCGCCTTCCCGTTGCGTCAGCACACCGAGAAGGGCGAAGACGAGGTCGAGGACATCGTCATGCGCCGCCTGAACGAGGTCGGCCTGGGCAACGCGCGAGCTCTGTTGCCGAACGAACTCTCAGGCGGCATGCGCAAGCGCGCCGGGTTCGCTCGCGCACTGGTGCTCGAACCGGACATCCTGCTGTTCGACGAGCCCGACTCGGGCCTCGACCCCGTGCGCACCGCGCTCCTCGGTGAGCTGATCCTGGAGATCCACCGTGACATGATGGATGACGCCAAGGAGAAGAAGAAGGCGTACCTGCCCACCTTCTGCGTGATCACTCACGACATCATGAGCGCCCGCCGAGTCGCGGATTACATCAACGTGTTGTGGAAGGGGCGGCTCGTCGAGGCGGGTCCGGCGGAGGACATGCTCAACTCCGAGAATCCCTTCATTCGTCAGTTCCTGTCCGGGGAGTCGCAGGGCCCGCTCACGATGGATTAGAGGCAGCCCGGATGCCCGCACGAGCTCGTTACGGCGTCGGCCCGACGATCGCATGACGGTCAGAGACAGGTGTGAGCGGTGGGCCCGGGCCGCGGGCCGCCGGCCGGTTCTGACCATCGGGATCGTGTTGGCGCTCGCCCTTGCCGGTGGTGTGCTGGCGCTCGGGCTGAAGCCCTCGGCGGGTACCGACACGTTCGTCAGCCGATCCTCGGCGAGCTTCCAGGCCACCGCCAACGATCAGCGGAAGTTTGGCGACGATGCGGTGATCGTCCTGATCCGCGAGCCACTCACCGACCTGGTGGGAACCCAGGACCTGACGACCGTGACCCAGCTCGAGGCGTGTCTGGCCGGCCAGTATGCGGTCCGCGACGCAAAGCTCCAGGCATTCACTCCAGCGGCCGCCGGGACACACGCGGCCGCTGGCGGGCCGGGGAGCCCGTGCGGGAAGCTGATGGCATCCAACGCGGTCAAGGTGGTCTACGGGCCAGGGACGTTCCTGAATCGCGCCGTCGCGGCGGTCAACACGCAGATCCAGGGGCTGCTGACCGGCGCCCGGCAATCGGTCACGACCGCCCAGCGCAGCGCGTACGCGCTGGCGCTGCGCCGCGGACTCGGCCGCCAGCGCGCCCGGTCCGAGGCGAGTGCCGCCGGCCAGCTCGAGGAGCAGCAGCAGTTGCAGACGCTGGCGCACCTGTATCTGAGCTCGGGCATCACGGGTACGCCATCGATCGACGACCCGCAGTTCATCTCCCAGATCGTGTTCGACCCGACACGCGGAGTGGGCCAGCCCAAGGCCCGCTTCTCGTACCTGTTCCCGAACGCCAACTCGGCCCTGATCCAGATCAGGCTGAAGGCCTCGCTGAGTGATGCCCAGCAGGCCAGGGCGATCTCCCGGATCCGTGCGGCGCTGAACATGCCGATCTTCCGCCTCAGCCACGGTGGGACCTACACCGTCACGGGCGTACCCGTCGTGACCAACGATCTGGCCAGCGAAATCACCGGCTCGATCGCGGGGCTCCTGATCGCCGCGCTGCTGGTGATGGCGGCCACGCTGCTGATCGTGTTCCGCAGCCGGTTGAGGCTGCTGCCACTGGCGATCGCGCTCGCGGCGGCCGGGATCACGTTTGGGCTGTTGGCGGTCCTCGGATCAACGTTGACGATCGGCTCGATTGCGGTCCTGCCGATCCTGATCGGGCTCGCCGTCGACTACGGGATCCAGTTCCAGGCTCGCGCGCAGGAGGCTCGGCGGATGGGTCAGAGCAGCGCGGGAGGGGCGATGTCCCCCTCCGAAGCGGTCGCACGGGCTGCCGGGACCGCAGCGCCCACGATCGCGGCCGCGGCGCTGGCCACCGCCACCGGCTTCCTGGTCTTGCTCCTCTCTCCGGTGCCGATGGTGCGCGGCTTCGGCCTGCTGCTGGTCGTGGGCATCGCGATCGCGCTGGTCTGCGCCCTGACCGCCGGCTCGGCCGCGCTCGTGCTCTCAGAACGCGACGGAGGAGTCATCGGGGCATCGTTGCGAGGGGCGCACGAGATCCTCACGGAAGCTCGCACCGCGGTGCTCGCGCCGCTGGTCAGGACCGCCGAGCGCCGCCGCCGCCCGTCTGCCCGTGCCCGTCGGGGCACGGGCCGTGGGCTGGGTGTGGTGATCAGGAGTGCGGTCCGCAGGCCGGAGCGCGTGCTCGCGTTCGCGGCGGTCCTGGCCGTGCTCGGCTGGGTCGCCGACACCCAGACCTCGGTCCAATCTGACGTCACCAAGCTCGTGCCCGCCGGCATGCCTGCACTGCGGAACCTGCGCACGCTCGAACGGGTTACGGGCGTCTCGGGTGAGATCGACGTCACGGTGCAGGCGGGGAATGTCGCCACGCCCCAGACGGTCAACTGGATGATTCGTTACGAGGACGGATTGCTCGGGCACTATGGATACCGTGAGGAGCAGGGTTGCGCGCACGCCACCCTGTGTCCCGCCCTGTCGCTACCGGATTTGTTTTCGACCGGCAACCAAGCCGGGCAGACCCCGTCTCTGAGCCAGGGCTCGATCAACGACCTGCTCGCCGCGGTGCCGACCTACTTCTCGCAGGCCGTGATCACGCCGGATCACCGCGAGGCGACGCTGGCGTTCGGGATTCGCTTGATGCCGCTGTCTCGCCAGCAGCGCGTGATCAACTACATGCGCTCGCGGCTGCACCCGCCGCCGGGAGTGCAGGCCCAGCTGGCTGGGTTACCGGTACTGGCGGCACAGGCGAACGCGGCGCTGTCATCTTCGGGTGCTCGTCTGCTCACCCTGCTCGCCGGTCTCCTCGCGGTCGGCCTCGTGCTGCTCGCGGTCTTCCGGCGGCCCAGGCGAGCCCTCGTGCCGCTGATCCCGATCGCGCTGGCCACCGGCTGGTCGGCCTTGATCCTGTACGTCATCGGGATTCCGCTCAACCCGATGTCGGCCACGCTCGGCGCCTTGGTGATCGCCATCTCGACCGAGTTCAGCGTGCTGCTCTCGGAGCGCTTCCGGCAGGAACGCGCCGCCGGCCGCGAGCCGGTGGATGCGCTCGCATCCACCTATCGATCCACAGGCGCCGCTGTGCTCGCCTCGGGGATCACCGCGATTGCCGGATTCGGGGTGCTGATCTTCTCGAACATCACGATGCTGCGCGACTTCGGCTTTGTCACGCTGGTCGACCTGTCGGTCTCGCTTGCGGGCGTGCTGATCGTGCTGCCGGCAGTGCTCACGTTGTCCGAGCGGGGTGGCGTGGTGGAGCGGGCGCGTGCCGTGGCGCGCCGAGCCGCCGCAGGGAAGGTGCGCCTCCGGCGCCGGCCGCGGGTCGCGTGAACGCACCCGCGGGGCCGGCAGACGTCGACACCCGACGGTACCGGTGGATGATCGGCATCTTCGGCCTCGTGCTCGTGGTCGCGATCTCGATCTATCAGTTCGCCGCGCACGGGGTCGGGGCCACGGGCGTGCCACCGGGGCAGCGTCTGCACTACTTCGCGGCCCCTCTCGCCGCGTCGACGCTGAACGGCGATCCAAACCTCAACCCACCGTGCACGCTGGCCCGGCACGACACTCGCGCGCTCAACGTCTGCCTGCTCGCGCGGCGCGTTCCGCTGGTGCTCGCGTTCTTCGTGGCCGGCTCCAAGGACTGCCAGCGGCAGATCGACGTGCTGCAGGCGCTGTCGCGAGAATTCCCGCCCAGCGCGGTGCAATTTGCCGCGGTGGCGGTCAACGCCAGTCACTCGGCCACCGCCGCGTTGGTGCGCTCGCACCACTGGACAATCCCAGTTGCCTACGATCGCGACGGGGCGGTCGGCGCCCTCTATGGAGTCGAGATCTGCCCAATGGTCGAGCTGGCCGATCGTGGCGGGATCGTGCGGGACCGCCTGATCGGCGATCACTGGTTGACGGCCGCCGCCTTGACTCCTCGCGTGCGGGCGCTGATCGCGGCCGGTGCGTCCGGTGCGTCCGGTGCGTCCGGTGCGGCCGGTGCGGCCGGTGCGGCCGGTCCCGTTGGTCCCGGCAGTCCCGGCAGTCCCGGCAGTCCCGCCGGCGCCGGCGGCGGCGGCGGTGGCGCCGACAGCCCGCGTCCACCCGCAGGCGACGGGACGATGTGAGCGGGGAGCTCGAGTTGGGTGCCGCCGGCTTCGTCGAGCCGGGCGTGGGCGCCGAGTTCCCCGGCCTGAGGCTCATCTGGGTCACGGTCGAGGCCCGCCTGCGGGACAGTCCACGCGAGGTCAAGCAGCGGCTCAAGACGCTCTCCAACCAGTACCGCGGAGCCGACGTGATCGCGATGCGGACCAAGCCGATCCCGCACGCCTACCGCGCGTGCTTCCGGCAGATCGGCCTCGATCCCGACGTCAGCCGGATCCCCAGCGAGCGTGTCGCGGTCGACCGTCTGTTCCAGGGTGAGTTCCGCTCCGAGAATCTGCTGCGCGACGCCCTCCTGATCGCGCTCATCGAGACGGGAGTGCCGGTGTGGGCGCTCGACGCGGACGCGGTCGATGGCGAGCTTGGGATCCGGACCACGACCGCGGATGACGCGCGCGCCGGCCATCGCGGGGCCTACCTGGCTCCCGGTCGCCTGGCCGTCGCCGACGCGCGTCACGTCCATGCACTGCTGTTCGGCGATGTCGTGCCGGCGCACGAGGTGAGTTCGCGGACTACGCGCATGGCCCTGTTCGCGGTTGGGGTGGACGGGGTTCCGGCGATCGCCGTGGAGGAGGCCCTGTGGGTGTGCGTCGAGCTCTTGGCGGCGGTGCCAGAGCGCTCGTGAGCAGAGCACCCCGGTGCTAATCTGACCTCCGCTGAGCAAAGGAGGGGAGCAGTGGAGGTTTTTCCGGCGGCTCGCAGCGCTCCGCAGGTTACGGCGTCGGAGGCGGCGACCGGACTTCGCGTTACCGAGGCCGACGATGAGCGCGCTCAGCGCGCGGCCCGCCGCTCCCTGCGTGCGCAGATCGCTCGACTCGAGCGCGAGTTGGCGGAGGCGTTCGTCACGGCCTATCGGATGGGTGGGCTCGACCAGCCGACCAGCGCCGCCGGTCAGCCTCGCCTGCTCGATCTCGGCGAGCTCGAGCGTGTCCGCGATGAGCTCGCCGAGCGCGTCCGCCAAGCTCGCCTGACGATCACTGAGCGGGCTGATGCGCAGGAGCGCAAACGACTGGTGCTCGAGCTCATGCTGCTGGATCCCGGCGCCTATCGCTTCACCCGCATCTCCCGCCAGGAACTCGGGGAGCCCGGGTGCGGGGTGCTGGCAGGTCAGGCCCCGCCTCGGCCTGATCGGCATGCTGATGGGCTGGTGGCAGGTCAAGCTCTCATCAGGCTGTCCGTTAGCCAAGGGTCGCTGCTACCGAGCAGCGACCCTAACCGAGATTGTTCCGCAGGTATCCTGAGACGTGGATGCGCGCGCAGCTGAGGACCGGCACCGGTGCCCTCCTCGTCGTTCTGATCATGTTCATCGGGAGCCTTGGCCTGTGGGTCGGCACCCCGCTGTTGTGGTTGTGGGTGGGATCTCAGATCCAGGGCGCGACTGCTTCGCTGGGCACCGCGTTGGGCGTGATGTTCGTTGGCGTGATCGCCTCCATCGCGCTGGTGGCGATCCTGCTGGCGAAGCTGAGCGAGGTCTACCGCGCCAACTGTCTGGCCCGCGGACTGAACGACCCGGGGCACTTCGTTCTCGAGGGCGTGCTGGTGGTGAGCGCGGGGTTGACGCTGGTGGCGTTCGTGATCTGGTTCTTCCTGTTCGCCGGCTCGAGCCCGGTCCCGATTGGAATTCAGATCTGACAGCCCCCGTCGCGGTCTGCTGACACTCGTCGGGACGTGCCCCGCTCGCTGGCGGGGCACGTCCCGACGGCACCGCGCCACTGGTGTGGGCGCGGCACCGGTCAAGCGGAACCGCTATGCGCGTGACGAGGTCCATCTCGCGTGAGACACATCCATCGAGCTGAGTGGCCAGCACCCTTCGCTGACGCTCGGTCAGCGCCCCGACGGGCTTGGTCTCGGTGATGTGATTGCGTCCAAGGAACTTCCGACACCTCGTGGTGCCCCAGCGTCGCTGACTCATCAGCAAGTCCCCCACGAACCAACTGGACGCTTCTGGAGGGCAGGTGAGGATGACGTGGGCGGCGGAGATCTCACCGTCAGCGATGTGTCGCTTGAGTTCCGCCCGGGCGAGCCGGATCGCGTTGGCCCGCTCCAGCGCCCGCAGTCGTTGCGGGCCCGGCGTCATCATGGCGGTCTGCGTCATTGCGCTCTGTTTCTCCCTGCGTTCTTGTCCGCTTATGCGGACGCCGTTGACCAATACCGGCCGCCCACGATCGATCCATCATCGCTGTCCGGCCGGACCTGCGCTATAGCTCGTTGAGCCGTTCGACTCTCGTGCTGGGCGGCCCCCGCAGCGGTTGGTCAAGCCACCGCCACTGTAACCTCCGCGCCGCCCGGCTGAGGGACCACCGTTCGACCGCTAGAACGTACGATACCGGCTCGGTAACAGCAACGTCACATCTGCCCTGGGATGCGCTTAGAGCGCGTTTTTTCTTCTCAGCGAACACTTGTGCGGGACTGGACAAGAGCCACAGCACTCGGGCCGTGACGGCGAAGTGTCAGTCGCGAAGTGGCCGACGAAGCAGCCGTCGCTAAGCGCCGCTGGGGAGGGGGCCGTGCTCGGCTTCGAACTCCTGCTTCGCCTCGCCGAACACCTCGAGCGCCTGGTCGAGTGTCTCCCGATCGTGCGTGGCCATCACGCTCGTGCGCAGCAACGCGCCGGCGGGCGGAACCGCAGGATGGATCGCCACGTTGACGAACACCCCCCCGTCGTACAGCGCCTTCCACAGGAAAACCGCCTTCCAGTCGTCACCCACGACGACGGGAACGATTGGTGTGACGATCTCCGTTCCGTCGGCCAGCTGGGTCGGCTCGACCACCTGGAACCCGAGCTGGCTGAGGCCGGCGTGCAGGTAGCGCGCGTTATCGAGCACGCGCGCGAACAACTCGCGACCTTCGTCGGAGCGGCAGATGCGGACGGCGGCCAGTGCCGAGCCGACCGCGGCGGGGACCGCCGAGGCCGTGAACAGGAACGGCCGTGACGCGATCCGGAGGAACTCGATCACGTCGGACGGCCCGGCGATCACCCCGCCGCAGGAGGCCAGAGACTTGGAGAACGTCGCCATCCGCAGGTCGACCCGGTCTTCGACGCCCAGGAGTTCGCAGCTGCCCGCGCCACGCGCGCCGAGCACGCCGAGCGCATGCGCCTCGTCCACCATCAACCGCGCGCCAAAGCGCGCGCACAGATCCGCGATCTCCGGCAGCGGCGCCACGTCACCCTCCATCGAGAACACCCCGTCGACGACGACCAGGACCCCGCCGCCGTCATCTGCGGCCTTCTGGAGTGTGTGCTCGAGGCGATCGATCCGGTTGTGGCGAAACGCCCGCAGCTTCGCCCGCGACAGAATGCAGCCGTCGAGGATCGAGGCGTGATCACCGGAATCGGCGACGACCGTGTCTCCGGGACCGAGGATCGTCCCCAGCGCGCCGACGTTTGCCTGATGCCCGGTCGTGAACACCAGTGCCGCCTCGGTCCCGAACCAGTCCGCGAGCTCGCGTTCGAGCTCGAGGTGGAGGTCGATCGTCCCGTTCAGCAGCCGCGACCCGGTGAGCCCGGTGCCGTAGCGATGCAGCGCCTCGATTGCTCCCTGCTTGACCCGTTCGTCGCCGGTGAGACCGAGGTAGTTGTTCGATCCGAGCATGATCCGGCTCTTGCCCTCCATCTCGACGACCGGCAGCGTGGGTCCTTCGAGCACGCGGAAGTACGGCACCGCGTCGAGCTCGCGGGCGGCCTTGAGCTGCTCCATGCGCTCGAGCTCGCGAGCCTTGGCGAAGACGTCGATCGAAGTCGGCATGTGGTTCCCGTCCGATGACGCGCGATTGACCCGATGTCGCACCCTAGCCGGCATCGGATCGTGCTCTGCTGCCCTGGCGCATCCGTAACGAGCGCACCGATCGTCGGTATAAACCTCACGTGATGGACGGAATTCAGGACCAGGACCATGCGAACTCGCCGCCCCCCCCTCGAGAAATACCTTTGAACCTGACCGCGTGCGATGTCAACATGTGCGACGATGAGCAACCCGCCGCCGAGCATGACGACGGCACGAGTCGGCCCCGGCGACGGTGAAGAGGAAGAGATCGTCGACGGACTGCCGGTGCTGGCCGATGTGCGAGCGATCGAGCGTTTCGCGCCGGCGACGCTTCCCGCCGTCCAGGCGGCCGCGGCCGCTGCGACGGGGTTTGTCGCCGGTGCCGCGACGATCGCGCTCGTCAGACGCCGACGGCACGCGCGGGTCGCGCGCGCGACGGTCGGAACCACCGTCGCGCGGCCGACATGCTTCCGATCGTCGGCACCCGGTCGTTCCTGGTCGACGTCCACCTGATCGCGAAGCCAGGGGATTGACCGGCCGGCATCGAGGTCCGGATCGAGGTCCGGCCGCGGTGGACGTTTCGGCTCTCGCGGCGCGTCGGACTCGACGGACTGACCCGGATCCGCAATGGCGTCCTGCACCGCCTCCTGCACGCCGGCGATCAGCCGGTCCCGATCCGGGTCGCCCAGCTGTCGCGAGATCGCGTCCTGTTCGGGGCCCAAGCCGACGACCGCGACGCCGCCGAATGGGGAATCGAGCGGATGCGACTCGCGCTCGGCATCGACCAGGATCTGCGGCCGTTCTATGAGCGATTTCGCTTCGATCCGCTGATCGGGCCCGCGGTGAGTGCGAATCCCGGGCTTGCGCGTCGCGGCCCGACCCGACCCGTTCGAGGCGCTCGTGTGGGCGATCTGCGAGCAGCTGGTCGAGTACGAACGCGCCGCGACGATCCAGCGCCGGATTGTCTCGCGGCTGGGTCGTCGCTGTCGCTTCACCGACATGCGCGACTCACCGTCGGCTGGGGTCCTGGCCGCCAAGCTCCGGCGGTGCTGGCTTCATTTGATCTCTCCGAGACCCGGGCGATCGCGCTCGTCCGCGCTGCGCGCGAGGTCGCGGCCGGTCGCGTCGACCTTCACGGCCCCGATCACGAGCGGGGCTGGCGACGTCTGCGCGCGATCCGCGGGCTCGGGCGCTGGACCGCTCAGACGCTCGCGCTGACCGGCCAGGGCCGCCTCGATCAGCTTCCCGCCGGCGATCTGGCGTACCTCAAGCTCGTCGGTCGCCTCCGCACCGGCAACCCGCGCGAACGGGCGACCGAGGACGAGGTGGCTGCGTTGTTCGCGCCCTACGCCCCGTGGGCCGGGCTGGCGGGGATCCATGCCCTGCACGCGGCCCGCAGCGGCGCGAGCGTGCGCCTGGCGGCGTAAGCGCCGATCGTCGCCGCGACTGCGGCGCTCACCCCGCGTAGATGGGCGAGGCCACGAGTTGCCCGCCGCAGGGTGCGAACCGCGGGTGCTCCCCGCCCGTCAACGCGACACGCAGCGCTTGCGCCGCGTGGGGGGGAATCGATTTCAACCAGGCCGCGGACCGGCACGGCCGGCCCCCCACGTATTCGTTGTTGTCCGCATACCCGAGCCCAAAGCGCGCGTCGCCGCCGGGCCTCAGGACCACTTGGCGTGGCGCCAGCAGCGTGTCCGGGAAGAATCCCTTGCCTTGCTTGAGGCGGGTCGGCAACGGGTGCCCGGCCGCGTCGAGCAGCTGGGCGCCGGGATAGCCGTGCAGCGCGCAGCTGCGCCCCGACACGTTATGCAACGCAAACGTCGCCTCGAGGTGGCCGGTGGCGCCCTGAGTTCCCGCGTAGGCGAGGGTCAGCTGCGAGCTGGAGCACGGTGCCGCAGCGAGCTGAGCGGAGCCGGTGGCCTGATCTGGCTGGGCGCTGCGCGATCCGCTGGACGTGGAAGCTGCCGCGCCGGCCTGCGTGGCCACCGGCGCGGCACCGGAGGTGGAGGTGTCCGCGACGCTCCCGCACGCCGCCAGCGTGAGCGCGCCGAGCAGGGTCGCCGCGGCCGCTCCGGCCCGTCGGACAGACGCCCGCCGCCCCCGCGGCGATCGCAGCCCGAGGGTGCCGCGGCGGCCGCGAGGGTCACCGCGCGATGGGAGTTCTCGACCGATCAGCACCGCCGCCGGATCGTAGACGGTGTCAGCTGCATCGCTGAGAGCTTGCCCGCACGAGCTCGAACTCAATCGTCGCCCACGGCGCCTGCGCGAGCCCCTGCCGCAAGGCAGCGTCGCTGTCGAAGCGACCAGTGATCCGCTGGCCCTCGCAGCGGACCGTGAGCGTCGGAGAGTGAAACGGCCATGGGTCAAGCGAGAGCCGGGACGGCCCTTGGTCTGCCTTGAGCTGCACGTCGACCCGGCCGTCCGCGGTCGGAACGTCGTGCGCGACGCACGGAGCCCAGTCCAGGCACAGGCCGAGCGAGCAGCAGGTCCCAGGTCCAGACCAGCTGGCTGTTCCGCGCCACAAGCTGGGGATCGGCGAAGGATGCCGTCGCCGGATCGGCGGCCAGGGAGGCCAGCAGTTGCGCTTCGAAGGCCCGGCTCTCGGCCAGGAACGAGCCGACGATGGCCGCCGGCTCGGGAGCCAGTTCCTCAAGCTTGGTGCGCTCGTACAGCCGGCGACCGTGCATCGCGGCCAGCAAGGCTGCGTAGCGGCTCTGGGAGAGCAGCCGCCGTGGTCCCTCTCGCCACAGCCCGACCCGCACCCCGAGCGCCATCTCGGTGAAGGAATGGGGCAGGCCGCTGTCGGGGTTGACGGTCGGCGCCAGATCCCATTGGGCCATCCCCACATCGTGCTGTTCGGCGCCCAGACAGACCTCCTCAGAGGGCTCGACGGGACCGAACTGGGCGTTGCCCCAGGCGCGCGCCAGCTGACCCGACATCCACGCGTGCGACGCCTGTCCGATCGCCAGCACACCATGTTCGTCCGTGCGCAGGATCACCTCAACCACCCCGCGGTGTGGCTGCCCGGCTCACACCCGCGTCGCCCTGATGCCCTCGAGCAGACGGTGGACCGTCCGGCCCATCTCGTCTCGCGCCTGAGTCGGATCCTCGGCGCTCGCGACGACGTTCGCCGCCTCGTAGAGCGCGCCGAGCAGCACGTGGGCCAGCGCATCGGTCGGCTGCGGTGCCAGCCGGCCGGCGTCGATGGCCCGCTGCAGCGCGGCCTCGATCAGACGGTGCGCATAGTGCTCGTCGATCGCGCGCCACACGTCCCAGCCCAGCACCAACGGCCCGTCGACCAGGATGATCCGGCGCATCTCGGGCGCGGCGCACGCGTCGAGGAACACGTCGATACCGATCACCAGCGCGTCCCACGGGTCTTCGCTGCGCTGCGCGGCGGTCCTCACCCGGCCGGCGATCTCGCCGGTCAGCCCGACCAGCACAGCGCGAAACAGGTCCTCCTTGCCGCCGCGAAAATGGTCGTACAGCGCGCCGCGGCTGACTCCGGCGCGGGCCACGATCTCCTCGGTGCGCACGCCGGCATACCCGCGCTCGGTGAACAGCTCGCGGGCTGAGCTGATCAGCGCTGCCGTGGCCACATCGCCGGACTGTCCCACGTCATGACCCCTGGCCGGCCAGCAACTCGTTCGTCGATGCGTCGGCGACCGAGCCGGGGTTGGAGATCAGATGATGGCACAGCATCCACTGGCCGTAGCGTTCCACTGCCGCCTGTCCTGCCAACCCCACGGATGGCCTCCGCCCGGGAAGAAGGCCGGCAGCGTGGCCTTGACGCTGGCCAGCTGCAGCTTGGGTCGCAACGCCGGATTGCGTCTTCACCAGTGCCGAGACCCCCGCCTGCGGGTTGCTGCGCACCGCCGCGTAGCCCCGGCCGACGCGCCTGTACGAACCGGCGCAGCGCGTCCGCTGCGTTGGTGATCTCGCTCTCGCGTGGTACCAGGACCAGCTCGTCGTAATCGGCACGCCGGCGCTTTCCATCCGGATCACGTTGGGATGCTTGTCCCTGCGGCCAGCTGGATCGCCTCGTAGTTCCAGTAGGCGCCGAGGGTGGCGTCAACGCGCCCGGACAGCATCGCGGGCACCAGGTTGTCGCCCACGTTGATCTCCTTGACCGAACTGGCCGGCACCCCGGCGCGCGCAGGATCGTCGAAGGTAGGCGGCTGGTAGGGGATCCCGGCGTCGCCGACCCGCTTGCCGCGCAGCTGCGCCGGGCGTCGTGATGTGCTTGGAGCCGATCGAGACGATCGAGGTCAGCGGCTTCTGCACGATCGCGGCGACGCCGACCAGCGGCTCGTTCTTGTCGCGGGCCAGCATCAGCTCGGGTTCGTAGGAGATCGCGATGTCGACCTTGCCGGCCGCGAGCAGCTGCAGCGGCGTCGCCGGATCGGTCGGTAGCCTGGACGTGGACGTTCAGGCCCGCCTTGGCGAAGTCACCGTCGGCCTGCGCCTCGTAGAGCCCGACATGGTCGGCGTTGGGAACCCAGTCGAGCATCAGCGTGAGCGACTGGGGGTGGCGCCGGACGTGAGCCGGTCGTTCTTCTCCCCGCAGGCCGCGAGCAGACCGCGAAACCGGACCGCGCCGACGAGCAGCGCCAGGTTGCGTTTCATCACGATCGTGTCTCCGGTCGGTTCGTAGGCCCAGGGCAGCGCGAGCCGTTCGGCCAGGGTGAGCAGGGCGAACAGCGCGATCGCGAATACAGACAGGATCACCACCGCGGCGTAGGCGCGCGCGGTGAGCAGCTGGGGATCGATTGCTCGAACAGGTAACCCAGGCCGGAGTTGGCGCCCGCCTGCTCGGCGAACACCGCGCCGATCACCGCCACGGTGACGGCGATCTTGGCCCCGGTGAACACGCCGGGCAGCGCGGAGGGGAGCTCGACGTGGCGGAATGTCCTGCAGCCGAGAGGCGTCGAAGGTGCGCATCAGCTTCACCAGGTCGGGATCGACGGCGGCGAATCCGGCCGAGGTCGTGACCACGATCGAGAAGAACGACACCAACGCGATCACCAACAGCTTGGGCAGGATCCCGAACCCCAGCCACAGCACGAGCACGGGCGCGATGATCGGCACCGGCAGCGTCTGCGACGCGACGAGCAGCGGATACACCGCCCGTCGGAGGGTCTGGGACAGATGGATGGCGATCGCGAAGGCGAGCCCGGCGACTGCCGCCACGGCGATTCCCAGCAGCACCTCCTCGGCCGTGACCAGGAAGTTGCTCCACAGCAGCGAGCGGTCGGTGTAGAGCGACTGGGCGACCGCATGCGGTGCCGGCAGGATCAGCGGATCGGCCCCGCCGAGATCGACGTAGAGCTCCCACGCGCCCAGCAGCACCAGCAGCAGCAGCAGCGCGCGCCAGCCGTTCATGGCCCTCCTCATTCGGCCACCCCCAAGCTTCCCAGCACCCGCTCGCGCAGTTCGACGACCGCGGGGTCGGTCCTCCGCCGTGGCCTGGCCAGCGGGACATCCAGCTCCGACACCGAACGACCAGGACGCGGCGAGAGCACCACCACCCGGTCAGCCAGCACGACCGCCTCCTCGACGTCGTGGGTGACCAGCACGACGGTGCGCGGTTCGCTGCGCAACACGTGGCCAAGCCAGCCCTGCATCTCCGCTCGCGTGATCGCGTCCAGCGCCGCGAACGGCTCGTCGAGGGCCAGCACCGGCTTGCCGGCCAGGAGCGAGCGCAGGAACGAGACGCGCTGGCGCATCCCACCTGAGAGCAGGGCCGGTCGGACGAGCTCGAACCCCCCCAAGCCAAACCGCGTCAGCCACGGCGCAGCGGTCGCGCGAGCCTGCTCGCGGGTGACTCCGCGGGCGCGGAGGGCCAGCGCGGCGTTGTCGATGGCGCTCAGCCACGGGAGCAGCAGATCGCGCTGGGGCATCAGCGCCGCCGGATCGGAGCGCACCGTGCCCGCGTCGGGCTGCTGCAGCCCGCAGATCAGCTCGAGCAGCGTCGTCTTGCCGCAGCCGCTGGGACCGACCACGGCCACGATCTCCCCGGGCGCGGCGCGCAGCGAAATGTCGGCCAAGGCCTCCACGACGCCTCGCTTGGTCACGAAGGCGCGGCTCACGCGCTCCACGCTCACCCCTGCGGCGGCGTGGAGATCGCGCGGCTCCTTCACCGGAGCCTCGATCATTGCTGTATTGCTCCCTCCGCGGGCATTACCCCAACAGGTTCGAAGGGTCAGCGCCGGGCCGCGGGGGCCGCGTGGGGCGCTATCTCAGCCGGACTTCCCGCCAGCTCCCCTGGGTTTCAGTGCGCGGCTGATCCTAGCGCGGGTCGCAGCGGGCGGCGTGGGTGCACACGTCCCTACCGGGAGAGGACCTTCACGAAATCCTCCAGCTGGTCGGTTCGCCAGCACTCGAAGGCCTGGCAGTGACGCTCGTAAGCGGCGATCACCGAGTCCCCGTAGTTCCAGTACAGCCGCGGTTCGGGATTGAGCCAAAAGGTGCGGCCGGCGCGTGCGGTAATCGCGGCGAATACGTCGTCGCGCGGCGGGCGGCCGTTGGTCCGGGCGTCACCGAGCACGATCACCGTCGCGCGCGGGTGCAGCTCGTCCGCGATCAGCGCCAGGAACTCGGTCCACACCCGGCCGTAGTCGGTGTAACCGGACACATCGGCCACGCCGGCGTCTCGCGACACCGCTTCACTGGCGGCGCGGAAGTCGCGCTCGCGCTCGAACACCTCGGTGACCTCGGAGATGCGCTCGATGAACACAAACGAGCGCAGCTTGCGAAACGAGTCGTGCAGCGCGTGGAGCACCGAGAGGAAGAACGTGCTCGCGCTCGTGACACTGGTGGACACGTCGCACAGCACGAAGATCTCGGGTCGCCGCGGTCGCCGCGGCCGGTACCGCAGCTCGATCGGGACACCCCCGGTTTGCAGCGAGGCCCGCATCGTCCGGCGGACGTCGACATGGGCATAGCGCTTGCGCCCCTTCAGTTCGTGGCCCTGGGTGGCCAGGCGGCGCTTGAGCTGTGCCACGACCCGGTGAACCGACGCCAGGTCCTGCGTCGGCCCGGTCGGCAGCGCGCGGTCGAGTTCGGTGAGCGGCCGCTTGGGAGGCAGGCTCGCGGTGCGCTCGATCAGGTCGCGCTCGAGCTCGCGCCGCAGGTGCTGCTCGAAGCGCCGCAGCTGCTCGCGCGGAACGCCGTCGCGGCGCGGGTCGGTGTCCGGCAGCTCGGGTTGCGGCTCGGCGCGTAGCCCGAGCGCGCGACGGATGCGCTGTACATCGACTCCGAGCACGCCCGAGCCCTCGCCGCGCCCAAACGCCGCGATGGCCAGACGCGCCAGATCGCGCAGCGCCGCGTCCGAGCCGTCCCTGAGCGCGGCCGCGATCTGCTGGCGCAAGGTGTCGAGGTTGATCTCCATTCCGTCGGCCCCGGCTTGCCCTTCGCTGATTTCCTGGCGCGCCGCCTCGGCCTCGGCAGCGCGGAAGAAGAAGCGCTCGAACACGAGCTCGAACGTCCGCCGGTCGTCGGGCGATTTGGCGAGCGTCGCGGCCAGCGCCTCCTTGAAGTCCGCCCGATCGGTCCAGGGCACCTGCTCGAGCGCCGCGAACGCGTCGAGCAGCTCGGAGGTGCCGAGCGCCATGCCCTCCTCGCGCAGGTCCTCCGCGAACGCGAGCAGCTGGCCGTCGAACCCGCCGGGCCCCCGCTCCGGGATGGCGCCGTAGGCGTTCATCGCCGGCTTCGCCGGCTTCGCGCTCTGGGCCGCTCGGCTGCCTTCAGGGTGGCAGCCATCAGGCGGCGGGCCGGGCGTCGGCGGCCGCCGGGTCGAGCTTGACGCCGACGCGCGCCGCGACCGTGTCGAGGTCGGTCCGGTGCTTGACGATCACGCTCATCGTCTGCTTGAACGTGTCGCCGTCGATGTCCTGAGCGCCCAGCAGGATCAGCGCCCGAGCCCAGTCGATCGACTCGGCGATGCTCGGAGGCTTCTTCAGGTCAAGCTCACGGACCTGGTGGATGATCTCGACCAGCTTTCTGGCGATCGTTGCGTCCAGCTCGGGGGAATGCAGGCGGACGATCGCCAGCTCGTGTTCGAGGTCGGGATAGTCGAGCCACAGGTAGAGGCAGCGCCGCTTGAGCGCCTCGGTCAGCTCCCGGGTGTTGTTCGAGGTCAGCAGCACGACCGGTTGCGTCTTGGCCTCGATCCGCCCGAGCTCGGGAATCGAGATCTGGAAGTCGCTCAGCAACTCCAGCAGCATCGCCTCGAACTCCTGGTCGGTCTTGTCGATCTCGTCGATCAGCAGCACCACCGGCTCGGGCGAGGCGATCGCGGTCATCAGCGGACGGGGCAGCAGAAACTCCTCGCCGAAGATGTCGTCCTGAACGTCCTGCCACCCGGTCCCGTCGGACTCCGCCTGGATCCGCAGCAACTGCTTGCGGTAGTTCCACTCATAGAGGGCCTTGGCCTCGTCAAGCCCCTCGTAGCACTGCAGGCGCACAAGCGTTCGCTGGAGGTACCTGGCCAGTGCCTTGGCCAGCTCCGTCTTGCCCACGCCGGCTGGACCCTCGACCAGCACGGGCTTGCCAAGCTTGGTGGCCAGGAACGACACGATCGCGGTCGAGGCTCCGGGGAGGTAGCCCACGCTGGTCAGGCCGGCGGCGACATCCTCAACCGAGTTGGGTTGCTGCGTTGGATCGGACAGGGGTTTGCCTTTGTGGTTGCCGGAAGCTCAAACGTCCTTCGACCGGCGTACGCCGGAGAGTCCAAATATAGGGTTCTGGTACCCGTGATCCTCGTCCTAGCCTCGCAGCAGTCGCAGTTGACCCTGTTCTCGGCCGCGCTGATCATCGGACTGGTCATCGGCGTATTCGGCCACATCATCCACTCGCGACCGCTGATCGTCACCGGGATCCTCGTGATCGGGCTCGGTAGCGCCTACTTCTCATTCGTCCTTCAGCCGGGCAGCAAGTGACCGGGGCCGCGAAGGCCGCGCGCCCCGCAGGCGTACCCCAAACGTCGCGTCTCGCACGCCATGAGTGCCGAGACTGTCAAGAGTTCGCACCAACTCTGTGACGCGCCACCTCCAGCGGCCATGCAGGGCGCAGACTGGATGCCATGGACGGGATCGCACCTGGGAAACGACCCGATCCAGGCCCCCACAACGGCGATCGGGTAGTTGCCCAGCCCCCAGCCGTTGAACAGCCCAATCGAGTTTTTCGAGCCCTCGTTTGGGCTGTTACCCAGCCAAATCGGTCAGAAATATGACCGTCAGAGGCTGGCCCGATCGGGCAATTGCGGCCATTGCCACCGCGCAGCTGGGTTTGATCACGCGCGAGCAGCTCGTGGACCTGGGGCTGGGCCGCGGGGCGATTGAGCACGGATTGGAGCGCGGGCGCCTGACCTCGATCCACCGTGGCGTGTACGCCGTCGCCCACCTGGCGCTGACGCCGCTGGCCGAGCAGTTGGCCGCTGTTCTCGCCTGCGGCGAGGCGGCTTTCCTCAGCCATCATTCGGCGGGCGCCGTGTGGGAATTCGAGCCGTCCCCAGAGGGCGAGACGGAGGTGACGATGGTCGGGCGTGACGCCGCACGCCGCAGGGCAGGTATCCGCGTCCACCGCCTCGCGGCCGTCGACCGCCGTGACGTGCGCCGCCACCACAATGTTCCGATCGCCTCCCCTGCGCGAACCCTGCTCGACATCGCGCCCGATCTCTCCGACCGCGAGCTGGAACGGGCGTTCGACGACGGCGTCGTGCGAGGAATGTTCACCCGGCAGGCCGTGATCACGCTGCTCGCCAGGTCGCCTCATCGTCCGGGCGGGGCTCGTCTGGCCGAGCTGGCGCGCGTGCGTGACCGAGCGTCCACCGTCACGCGTTCCCAAGCGGAGGAGTGTTTTCTCGCTCTCGTCCGCACAGCGCGGCTTCCCGAACCTGCAGTGAACGTCCGTGTCGGCCGCTACGTCGCCGACTTTCTGTGGCGCGATCAGCGGCTGATCGTCGAGGTCGACGGATACGCGTTTCACAGCAGCCGCCGCTCGTTCGAGCGAGACCATGAGCGTGATCTGGTGCTCAAATCCGCAGGCTTCCATGTTCTCCGGTTCACTCGACGCCAGATCGTGGAGGAGCCCGAGCTCGTTATCGCCAGGCTCGCCCAAGCCCTCGCCACGCGGGCCTGGACGGACGGCCTACCCTAGCTGTCGTCGCGCTGCCGAATGCGGCGCGCCGCGTGCGTCGAAGGGCCCAGGGGTTCGGTCTGGGCGTCGTCCGCCGGGCCGCGCCTCGCCGGCGCCTCGTCTCGAACACGCTGCAACGTCGGGGCCTCGTCCGCCCCGCTCGCTCGCGTCCGGCGGTCGGCTCTCACGCTCGGTCGCGCGGCGGCGGCCTCGTCTGTCCCGCCGTGCCGGGCTGGCGGGTCGTCTGTGGGCTCTCGCTGGGTAGCTACCTCGGTCCTCGCCCCGCGCCCGGCACTGGGGTCGTCCGTGGTCTCCCGCTGCGCCCGGCCTTCATCTGCTGCGCCCCGCTGGGTGCGGCGGCCTTGCCCGTCGATCCAGTCGGTTCCTGGCTCCTTCCAGCCCAGCGCGTCGGGTTGGGCACCGGGCCGCTCGGGTTGCCGTGCGGTTGATCGGCGGCGTCGGGTCGGCCGGGCCTCTGCTTCGCTTCGAGAACTTGGTGAAGCCTCGAAGGCCACCGGCGACGGGATCGGCGCGCGTCTGGGCCTACGGGAGGGTGGGCTCGCATTAGGCTCGCCCTGCGCCGAGCGCTGCTCGCCGGGCAACGGGGGCTCGGGCCGATGAGCCGCTCGGATGCGTGTGCCCGCGTACGCGAGGAAGGCGGCGACGGCGAGCGCGATGAAGATGCCCCACTCGATTCCGGAGATGTCCGCGCCGGGGCCGTGGATGCTCGTGCTCTGCTTGTCGAAGATCCGCCACACCACGAGCACGCAGGTCCAGATGCCGGCGGCCGTGATCACGCCGCCATCGCCGCCGGGCACATGGAACGCCTTGCCCTCGGCCCGTTGGAACAGGAGCACGAGGACTCCTGCCGCGACCAGCAGCACGGCTGCCTCCACGAAGGAGAACGCTCCCCAGCCGGTCACCGAAATGCTGGCGGCCACGGGTCGCTTGGCGCCGTTGGCCACCAGCACCGTTTCCTGATACCAGGGCAGGAACAGCGTGAGGAACAAGCCGATCGCCGCATAGACGGCGAGTCGCCGCTCGTGCGGCAAGCTCCGCCAGGCGCGCATCAGCCGTCCCGCTCCTGAGCCGACTCGGTGGGCGGCGTTCGTGGCGGTCCGGGTGTCGTTCATGCCCCCACGCCGGCTCCTGCTGCGGCGCGCATGCGATCCAGCAACACGGTGGCGTCGTGGTCGGAGACGGCTCGGATCTGGCCCTGGAAGGCGAGCTTCCAGTGCTCACGTGGCCATTTGCCGATGTGCTCGAGCTCCTCCACCAGCGACTCCGCCGGCACCCAGACCGACTCGTCGAGCGCGATCTCGGGGGAGGTCGGGAAGCGCCACGGGTAGGGATCTGCCTTGCCCGGCTTGCCGGGCCAGATCTTGGACCGATCCTCGTACATCTCGCCCTCGATGCGGATGCTGCCGGCAAAGGCCATCACACGCGTTGCATAGAGGACGATCCGGTCTCCGAGCTCGATCTGGAGTGCTCGGGTGCGGTTGCGTTCCTTCAAGCCGATGACGGCGAAGTTGTGGTCTCGGGTCGCCGCGTGGTTCTCCGGCGACCCGGTCAGGATCCAGGTGCGGGCCACGCCTCGATTGTAAGCGCCGGACCGGGCGAGCCGGCCCAGCGGCCCGGTCCCCGGGCCATTACATGATGGGTATGTCCTGCACCTCGACGGGTTCGGCGCGCCGACGCTCGGCGCGCTCGAGATACCAGTCGATCAGTGCCCGCAGGGCCAGCAGCACCTCCCGCAGCGCGTCGGCCAAGCGGCGTTGGAGCTCGCTGGGAATCAGCTCACCGAGCGAGTGCAGCAGCCCGAGCAGCAGATCGATGTCGCTCCCCGCTCCGGGATTGCGTCGTGGCCCGTCATCCTCCGCTGCCGGCTGCTGCCAGCCCGCCGGTGGCGGCTTGCGCCAGGCCCGCTGCGTGGCATCCGAGAGCAACCGCTCGGCCGCCTCGGATGCCCGCTCCAGACGCTCTTCCAGCCGGCTCAGGGCATCCTCGTCGAGACCGGGCTCACCGGTCGGTCCCGACGTCGGGCCTGGGGGATCGTCGCTCACCATTGAAGGTCACCTCGAGCGTGCCGTCCTCGAACGTCGCGGCAGACGGACGCAGAGCGGCGAGCGCGGGGGGGAGCATGATAGTTCGCCTCTGCCCATCGACTCCGACGACCAGCTCCAGCCCGATCTTCTTCAGCGAGATGTCTCCCTTGTCCGCGAACGGGAGCGCGAGGCGGATTCGCGCGCCGTCCTCCGACACCAGCAGCTCTTGCGTGAGCGAGTCGTGCAGCACAGCGGCCGGTTCGTGCTTCTCGAACAGGGCGCCCGCGAGGCGATCGAGCATCTGAGCTCCGACCACCTCTTGCTCGAAGTAGGGCGCGCACAGCACAGGCACCGGCGCGAAGGCCGAGTGCACGAGCTCCAGATGCTCCTCCTGCACGCGTCTCCAGTCGGCGAAGTACTCGCCCACGCCCTCCGGAAACAGCCGGTTGACGATCACGGCGTCGGTCAGGTAGCCGTACAGGTTCAGATAGGTGAACGTGCGCATGGCCTCGCCGATCACCATCTTGTCCGGGTTCATCACCAGGCGGATCGTGCAGTGCTCACGGTCGCGGAGGATCTCGTTCATCGCGATCAGGTTCTTCGACAGGCGCTGGATGTCGGCGAACACGGCTTGGCTGGGCAGCGGGATGTCGAGCAGTGATCGCGCGATCGGTCGGGCGGCCGCCAGGATCTGACGCTCGAACGGGAACACCTTCTCGATCCACCACCGCGCGACGTCGGGAAACGACAGCAGCCGTAGCGTCTCGCCGGTCGGCGCGCAGTCGACGATGATCGCGTCCCAGCCTCCGGATTGGTGATGGGCCTGCAGCCGCAGCAGCGAGAACAGCTCGTCCATGCCCGGCGGGACGGTGAGCTCCTCCGCCGAGATGCGGTCGACCCCGCGCTCGACGAACAGCTCGCCGAGCCAGTCCTGGACGCCTCCCCAGTGGCGTTCCATCTCATCCTGAGCCTTCACCTCCTGCCCCCACAGGAGGTCTCCGATCTGGACCGGATCGGCCTCGAGCTCGGCGCCGAGGGACTCCGAGAGGCTGTGGGCGGGATCGGTCGAGATGCACCAGTGTCCGCAAACCGCTCGCCGCGCAGGCGCGCGCCGTGCTGGCGGCGACCGACGTCTTGCCGACGCCGCCCTTACCCGTGTAGATGATCGTGCGAGGCGTCATCGCCGCGCGAGTCTACGAGCCTCGCTGGGTGCCCGCACTCGGCCCAGCCCCCGCGGGCTCGATTACCGCGAGACTTTCAGCGTGCCCACGATCCGCGCGAAGTTGCCTGCCAGGTCCGTGGCCGCGAGGCGGATCGTGTAGAGGCCCGGTCGATTCAGTGGTGGGATCGAGAAGGCGTCGACCCCATAGGGGAAATCAGCGCTGGTGGAGAACCAGGTCTGATCGCCCGACGTGACGACGATCCCCACGTGGGAGTATTTGGAGAGTCTGAACCGGATCGCCGTTGCCCTGCGCGCATGCGTTGCGCCTGTGAGCAGCTGGAGCACCGGCGGCGTCTTCAGGTACGTCTGGAAATGATCGGCCGTCGTGCAGTAGACCGCAGCCTGAGTCCGCGTGCACAGCTGTTGGAGAAAGCCGGTGACCAGCGTGTGATAGTCGAGCGTGTCCTCCAAGCCGGGCTGGTACAGCGACCAGGCGCCGGTGTCGAAACTGGGGCACCTCGGCCTGCGCCTGCGCATCCCCGGCGGCGAACAGGAGGGCCGCCTGGCGGGTCGCCGCTGACCTGGGCGTAGTCGTAGAGGCCGATCAGCGTCTGCAGGAACGCGTTGATGATGTCCACGCGGGGAGCGAAGGAATACTGGAGGTAGCGGGTGCCCAGCGGCGTCTTGACATTGACTCCGACCGGAGGACGGGCGCTGAAGATCGGCAGCGCCCGATTGGCGACCCTGAGGTAATACGGGTCCTTGAACGCCAGGTAGGCGCGGGTCAGCGCCTCGAGCCCCGTTCCCTGCGACATCGCGCTGGTCCACGGCGGCGAGCCCCCGTCGAAATCGAAGTAGTACTCCCACGTCATGCCGCCGCCGCGCCGCGCGGCCAGCGGGATCAGCTCGGACAGAAGCGTGCGGAGCTCGGGGTAGTCGGAGGGTCCGCCGGTGTACAGCCCATCGGCCTTGCCGAAGCTGCCGAGTACCTGCAGCTCGATCCCCTGGCCCGGGTAGTACTCCCACACGAGATGCGAGTCGGCGAATTCGACCCGCTGCCCCGAGCCCAGGAGTGGCCCGGTCGTCCACCACTGGCGGTTTCGGTCGAGCGTCTCGAACAGGACGGGCAACCGTGACGCCGTGAGCGATCCGTCGGCCGCGATCTGGTGGAGGTTCTCCGTGACGGCCGTGAGCTCGGATGCGCGCGTTCCTCGCAGTCGCCGCTCGGCGGCCAGCGCCGCGTTGAAGCTGGCGTTGTAGCCGCGATAGGCGGTGGCGGTGATCTGGCGCGAGCGGTAGAGCCGCGTAAGCTCGCTGCGAACCGTGCGCTGCGGGGGCCGAGCCCGCGTCAAGTGGGCCCGCGCTGACGCCGCGCC
The DNA here is from genome assembly GCA_963838535.1 of uncultured Solirubrobacterales bacterium. Taxonomy (GTDB): domain Bacteria; phylum Actinomycetota; class Thermoleophilia; order Solirubrobacterales; family Solirubrobacteraceae; genus Palsa-465. The sequence goes on along the minus strand of CAWIRN010000030.1, from coordinate 110,579 downwards.
CGCCGGAACCGGCGTGATCGCCGGCCCGGTCACGAACGGGTCATTGCGGACCGTCGCGCGACCATGTGGGCCGAGCACGACGACGGGTGCAGCCGCCGCGGTGCTGGGGAACATGGCCACCGCGAGCAGGCCGATCAGGCGCCTACGCACCAAGCCGATGCTACATTCGCGCCACAGTCCGTGCCACCGCTGAGGAGGAAGTTTCATGGATCGACGGATCTGGGGCCCGCGCCGATGGAGCGTGCTGCTGGTCGCGGCGGTGTCCTCCGTGGTCCTCGCGGCATGCGGCAGCAGCAGCGGCAGTTCGGAGAACGCAGCAAGCCTGCTCAAGCAGACCTTCACCGGATCGCACACGGTCAGCAGCGGCAACCTCAGTTTCACGCTGACGGTGAGTCCTTCGGGCTCGAGCACGCTCACGGGCCCGATCACACTCAGCTTCGGCGGCCCGTTCCAGAGCCGCGGAACCGGCAAGTTGCCGGCGTCGAACTTCAACATCAGCTTTGGCGCGCTCGGCCAGTCGGGGTCAATCGCCATTCTCTCCACGGGCACCGCCGGTTACGTGACCGTCCAGGGGACGAGCTTCCAGTTGCCTGCCGCCAGCTTCCAGAAGCTCGAGTCGAGCTTCTCGCAGCTCTCCTCATCGCCGGCCGGCAGTTCGGGCTCGGGCAATCTGTCCAAGCTCGGGATCGATCCGTTGCACTGGCTCGTCAACCCCTCGGTCGTCGGCACGGAGACCGTGGGCGGCGCGCAGACCACGCACATCCAGGCCAGCGTCGACGTCGCTGCGCTGCTCGGTGACGTCGACACCTTCCTGCAGAAGGCGTCATCGCTCGGAGTTTCGGGGGCCACCAGCCTCCCCACCAGCATTCCTCAGGCGACCAAGACCCGGATCGCGGGAGAGGTCAAGAATCCGACGGTCGATGTGTGGACGGGCAACGACGACAAGACGCTGCGCAAGCTGTCGTTGAACCTGACGGTGCCCGTGTCAGGGCAGGTCTCGAGCTCGCTCGGCGGCTTGAACTCGGCCGGGATCGGGCTGAGCCTCCAATACGCCAATCTGAACCAGCCGCAGACGATCACCCCGCCGACCAACGTGCGGCCCTACAGTGAATTCCAGACCGAGCTGCAGTCCTTCCTCGGGCAGGTAGAAGGTTCATTGGGCGGCGCAGCGACGCGTTCGACCGGTTCGACCGGATCAACCGGTTCTGGTTCAGCCGCGCCGGCGAAGATCACGAACTACAGCAAGTGCATCCAGGCGGCCGGTGGGGACGTCTCCAAGATGCAGCGCTGCGCAGCTCTGCTCAGCGGGAAGTAGACCCAGCCCTCGGCCGCTCACTCGCGGCCGACCTCTTGGTGATCTTCCTCGAGCTCGTCAGGGCTCTCGTCGCCGTCGTCTTCGGCGGCGCCCGGGTGGTACGAGACCTGGAAGGCCTCGAGCAGCTCGTCGCGCCGGTTCTCTTCGATCGGCGTCTCGTCGGAGATCAGCACCCAGTCGGCGCCCTCGAACTCCTCCATGTTGAAGATCTCGGAATCGAGCTCCGGTGAGTCGTCGACGATGACCACCACTTCGGTCTGGGGGTTGAAATAGGTCCCCGGACGGATGACCAGCTCATCGAGTTCGAAGCGGCGTGGATCAGCCATCGTGGGGGCAGCGTACCGCCAATGCGGTTTTCGCGACAACCACGGTCAGATCTGGCTCAGATCAGTGATCTGGCGTTCGATCTCGGCTTCCACGTCGAGCGGTGGCTTGCCTGTGCGCGCTCGGCGATGGTTGCGCGCAACGACGAGGTCGCGAATCTCCGCCCGCAGCGCGGCGTCGAACTGGGGCGCGGCATCAGGCGGTGGCGCGGTCAGGCGCGCGAGTTCCGCTTCGACGTCGATCGGCGGCTCGCCGCGCCGGCGCGCGCCGTTCGTTGCGCGCGTCGAGCAGCTGGCGAATCTCGACGTCGCGCTCCCGCACGGCGGCCGGTGAGCCGGACGCCGGCGCACGGGACTCGTCGGTGTCGCGGACGAGGTGCTCCTTCCCGTACTCGTCCCAGGCCTTGCGGCTGAAGAAAAGCCCAGCAAACCCGGCCAGTACGGCAACTCCGCAGACGACCCAGACGACCGTGCCGAAGACGTGTTGCATCGACAAAGTGTCGCGCATGCGACGGTGGCCCGCGAGGTCTCAGTCCGGCCCCGCCAGGAGGCGGTGTGAACCGCTTTGGGGATGGGGTACGCTTAAAATCTAGTGATTGACTGACTAGTCAATCTATCTCGCTTTCAAGGAGCAGTCCACCGTGGTTGATTTCACGCTCACCGACGAACAGAAGAGCATTCGCGAGCTGGCCCACGACTTCGCGGAGAAGGAGATCCGGCCCGTGGCGTGGGAGTACGACAAGGAGGGGACCTGGCCGCAGCAGATCATCGAGAAGGCATGGGAGCTCGGCCTGATGAACACCCATCTCCCAACTGAGTACGGCGGCCCGGGCCTGGGCTACCTCGACGGCGCGCTGGTCGAGGAGGAGATCTCCTGGGGCTGCTCGGGCATCGGCACCTCGCTGTCGTGCAACGGTCTCGCCGCGACGCCCGTGGCCCTCGCAGGTTCGGACAAGCTCAAGCGGGAGTATTTGGGCCGGCTCAGCGAGGCGCCGTTGCTCGCGTCCTTCTGTCTGACCGAGCCCGACGCCGGCTCCGATGTCTCAGGGATGAAGACGAGCGCCGTCCGCAAGGGCGACAAATGGGTGATCAACGGCTCCAAGTGCTTCATCACCAACGGCGGCTACGCCAACTGGTACACCGTCTATGCGAAGACCGACCGGGAGGCCGGCCACCGCGGGATCTCCTGCTTCGTCGTGCCGCGCGACGCCGGTGTCGTGGTCGACAAGCACGAGGACAAGATGGGCCAGCGGGCCTCGAACACCGCAACGATCTCCTTCGACGACGTGGAGATCCCTCTCGACCACCTGGTCGGCGAGGAGAACAAGGGCTTCAAGATCGCGATGATGACGCTCGACCGGACTCGTCCCGGCGTCGCCGCAATGGCCACCGGCGTCGCCCGCGCCGCGATGGAGTTCGCGATCGCCTACTCGAAGGAGCGCGTCCAGTTCGGCGTTCCGATCGCGATGCACCAGGCGATCCAGTTCATCATCGCCGACATGGCCACCAAGGTGCACATGTCGCGCCTGGCGACCTGGAACTCCGCGGTGCTGCTCGACCAGGGCAAGCGCAACACGCTCGAGTCCTCGCACGCCAAGCGCTTCGCCGCCGACAGCGCGATGGAGGTCACCACCGACGCGGTGCAGGTCTACGGCGGATACGGCTTCATCAAGGACTATCCGGTCGAGAAACTGATGCGCGACGCCAAGATCCTCCAGCTCTACGAGGGCACGGGCCAGATCCAGCGGCTGGTGATCGCCCGCGAGACCCTCCTGCCCCGCCACATCGAGGAACCCGCCACCACCGCCGTGTGATCACCCCGATTGCGTTGTTTATTGGGGCCGGCTTTCGCCGGCCCTTTTTTTGGCGCACGTACTGTTTTCCGTCGCCGGGGTGAGCGGCTTGTAGCGGGGTAGCGCGGCCGGTCGTCGGCTGTCCCGTTGCCTGGGTGGCGCGGCCGGTCGTCGGCTGTCAAGCAGGGTCGGGCGGATGAAGCCGGTTCGTGGCGGGGTAGCGCGGCCGGTCATCGGCTGTCAAGCAGGGGCGGGCGGTCCAACGCACGGGGCGATTTCGAGGCGCGGGGCGGGTCGGTCTGACGCACGGGGCGATTTCGAGGCGCGGGGCGGGTCGGTCTGACGCACGGGGCGATTTCGAGGCGCGGGGCGGGTCGGTCTGACGCACGGGGCGATTTCGAGGCGCGGGATGGTCTCAAGGTCAGATTTCTGACAGATTTGGCTGTATAACAACCCAACCGAGAGCCCAGAAAAGTCGATCGGGACGTTCCCCATCTGGTGGCTGGGGAACTACCCAGCCGCCGGAAATGGGGGCTCCGGTGGGACGTTTCCCAGGTGTTTCACGATCCTGTGACGTTTCCGGGTGTACCGTCACCGCCTCGTAGCGGGCAGGGAGCCTGTGATGCCACCCGGCGATCCGGCCAGGCGATCGTCAGCCCCAGCTGATCCAGCCTCGCCGGAACTATGAGAGCCGAGCCGGGCGGGCGCCTCGCCACCGAGCTGCCCGCCTAGGGAACCTCACGCCGACACACGGACAAGCAGCACCGCCGCCCCTTCTTTTGCCGCCGTGCCCCCGGCGCCACCGCCGGCGCTGGCGCCGGCCTGCAGGGGCTATCCGCCCCGCCGGCCCGGGTCGTTGCCGTCGGCGGCAACGACCAAAGCGACTATTCGATCGCGCTGAACTCCCAGATCGCGATCCCCAGCATCGCCAGGCCGAGCGCGAGGATCACGCCCGCCTCGAGCAGCCCCGGCACGCGCCATCCCCACCAGGTGACGCCCGAGTCGAGCGCACGGCGGGCCGCGGGCGTGATCGTCAGGCTGGCGAAGACCAGGCGTCGCATTGGGTCGACCGCGTAGGTGAGCGGGTCCAGCCGGTTGAGCACCGTCAGCCAGCGGGGAAGCCCGGCGACGGGAAACAGGGCTCCGGAGATGAAGAACATCGGCATCACGATCATCTGCATCACGCCCATGAACGACTGCATCTGCTTGATCCGCACCGCGATCATCACGCCGAAGGCCGTGATCGCGAACGCGAGCAGCAGCTGCAGGGCGAAGATCCCGAGCATGAGCAAGGGCGTGTAGGGGACCTTCACCAGCCCGGCCAGGGCGATGATCACCAGGCCCTGGAAGCTGGCGACGGTGGCGCCGCCGAGGCACTTGCCGATCACGATTGAGCTGCGGCGGACGGGCGCGACCATCATCTCGCGCAGGAAGCCGAACTCCCGGTCCCAGACGATCGAGGCGGCCGAGAACATCGCCGTGAACATGACCGAGATGCACAGGATTCCGGGGTAGATGAAGGTCTTCAGCGCGACGCCGTGGGTGCCCCCGCGGGACAGGCTCTCGAGGCCCGCTCCGAGGACGAACAGGAACAGCAGCGGCTGGACCAACGAGGTGACGATCCGCAGCTTGTCGGCGCGGAAGCGGATCAGCTCGCGCCGCCAGACGATCTTGATCGCCCGCACTTCGCTCCACACGCTGCGCTGGGGTACGTGGACCCGGACCACCGGAGGCTTGGGAGCGGTGGGCGAGGATGTCGCCGTGGGCGCCCGGGGATCAGCAGTCGTGCTCATCGTCTACCTCCGGTCATCATCTGCGCCATCACGCGGTTCTTGAGCTTGGACTGGTCCTCCTCGGCGTCGCGGATCGTGCTGCCGGTGTAGGACATGAACACGTCGTCGAGCGTCGGTCGCGAGACGCTGACGCCACGGATCGGGACCCCGAGCTCGGCGAACAGTCGTGGGACGAACTGTTCGCCGCCAGGCACCCCGAACGTCACGGCACCCTCGGCGATCACCGCCTCGATCTCGAACTTCTCCCGGAGTGCGGCGATTGTCGCCTCGTCGTCGTCGGTATGAATCGTGACGCGGTCACGGCCGACCTGGGCCTTCAGCGTTTCTGGCGCGTCCAGCGCCACGATCTGCCCGTGATCCATGATCGCGATCCGGTCACACCACTCGGCCTCGTCCATGTAATGGGTGGTCATGAAGATCGTGATCTCCTCACGCTCCTTGAGCTCGCCGATGTAGCTCCAGATCGAGCGGCGCGTCTGCGGGTCGAGACCGATCGTGGGCTCGTCGAGGAACAGCACCCGGGGCGAGTGCATCAGCCCGCGCGCGATCTCCAGCCGCCGGCGCATGCCACCCGAGAACGTGGCCACGGGAGAATCCTTGCGGTCCCACAGACCCACCATCTCCATCACCTCGCGCATCCGCTGCGCGACCAGGTTGGACTGCACGCCGTACAGCTCCGCGTGGAGTTTCAGATTCTGCTGAGCCGTCAGATAGCCATCGAGCGTCGGATCCTGGAACACCAGACCGATGTTCCGTCGCACGTCGTCTCGCTCGCGGACCACATCGTGGCCCGCCACGGTCGCCGAGCCCGCCGTGGGCTTGGCGAGCGTGCAGAGCATGTTGATGGTCGTCGTCTTCCCGGCCCCGTTAGGGCCGAGAAAGCCGAACACCTCGCCCGTCGCGACCTCGAAGTTGACGCCGCGCACCGCCTCGACCTCGCCAAAGCTCTTGACGAGGTCGCGGACGGTGATCGCGGGAGGGCTGCTTCCGTGAGCGGGTGTCGCCGACATGACGGCCTACACGTTACGCCGGTTACTCCTCGGCATCGCCGTCATCGGCGAGGATGCGATACAGCGCCCGCCGAGTCTCGGTCAACAGCTCGGTGGCGCGAGCCGCCTGGCGCTCATTGCCGACCTGAGCCACCTGCCAGGCGGCCTTGCCGATCTGCACGATCAGCGGCGCGAGCTCCGGCAAGGCGTTTCCGCCCGGCTCGTCGGTGGCCTCCCACGGCGCCGGCTCATCCGTGCGCGTGGCCAGGTGGTCGCGGCCCGCGTCGGTGATCTCGAACTGCCGAGCCCCGTCGGCCTCGGTCGCGCGGATCAGACCTTCGTCCTCGAGCTGGGAGAGCGTCGGATACACCGACCCGGGACTGGGGCGCCAGCGCCCCCCGCTGCGCTCCTCGATCGTTTGCATCAGCTGGTAGCCATTGCGGGGCTCCTCGGCGAGCAGCAGCAGCAGCCCCAGGCGGACGTCACCCCGTCGCGCGCGGCCGCCCCGCCCACGTCCCCGCGGGCCTCCGCCAAACGGGCCCCCGCCGCCAAACGGGCCGCCGCGCATCTGGCGCATGGCGATCATCTGCTCGATCTCCTCAGGCCCCGGACGTTCACGGCGTCCCTTGCCCTTGGTAAACGCCCAGCCCAGCGGGCCACAGTGCGCGCTGCGTCCCCAGCCGCCCGGTCCATGCCATTCGTGTGAGTAGGTACCACCATCCATACAAGCCTTCCCTCGGGTTGTTGATTACCGATGCGTCAACGATATATCGCGAATGTTCGGTTGTCAACCTTCGGGAACACCGGCAGCAGTCGCTCGGTTGGGCACGGGACGATGACCAGCGTGCTCGGAAACCTGGCGTGCGTGACAAATCGCGCTGCGCGCTGGCGATTTTCCGGCTGGTACAGGTCAGGCATGAATGAGCCGGAAAATGCCGGCTGGCCCGGCCGATTTGTCCGGTACGACAGGTATCGCGCCGGCGCGCGATTAGCCGTGATCGTCGGGGGAGCCGCCGCTGCGTTTGCGCATCCAACCGGCCACCTGCTGGCTGACGTCGCCGACTTGGGAACCGAGCGTGTTCACGTTGCCGCTGATCTCGCGAAACAGGGTGCGGAAGCGCTCGGCGTAGAACTCGAACGCGTCACCCGCCTCGGCGCGGACGTCGCGCTCGTCGCCGCGGCGGCGGTATTCGCCGCGCACGATTCGGTCGTACTCGCCGCCCTGGACCCACCTCATGACCTCAGAGACGCGGCGCACGGCGTTGGAGTGGGTGGCCCCGATCTCGTAGAAGAAGCGCCGGGCCCGGTCCTGCTGGTCATCCCAGCTCTCGTACTCCATCGCTTGGGTGAGGAATGCGTCGAGGTCGAGCCGGTCGGCGGGCAGGCCTGCGGCGGTGACCATCAGCGTCCGGCAGACGATGCGCGGGTCGCGCACGGCGAGGGTCGCGGCGCGGTCGGAGCTGAGCTCCGCGGCTCGAACCCATTCGAGCAGTACCGCCTGGACGGCCCGGAGCGGAAGGCCCAGCAGGAAGGGTAGGTTGCCGCCGGCTCGTACGAGGATGTCCAGGGCGGTCATGTACATCACGTGGTCGGAGAGGATGTGGCCAACCTCGTGGGCCAGCACCACGCGCTGCTCGCCGGGGCCGAGGCGCTCGAACAACGCTGAGTCGAACACGACGATCGGGTTCTGGGAGCCGATCGCCCGCGCGTTCTCGGTGATCGAAGAGCTCACGTACAGGTCGTAGGTGGTCGGCATGTCGAGGATCCTGCACACGCCGGTGTGCGCCGCCCACAGGTCGGGCAGTTGGTGCTCGCCGACCTTGACCGAGTTACCGAGGTAGAACTGGCGCAGCGCACGCTCGTAGCGGAACTCGATCAGCTTGCGCACCACGGTGTCGAGCATCGGCACCGATTTGAGCGCCGCGGTAGCCGCGCGGTCGGCGGGATGCTCGTACGCCTTCGACGAGATCTGCGGGTAGGGCTCGAGCGCCGCGGGGAGTGTCTCCGACATGGCTCATAGCCAGGTTAGTCCTCGGCGCTCACCGACGGCGAGCGATAATCGCCGCTCATGGGCATCGCACGGGCCGCGCAGTGGGTTCCCGGCGCGGTGGAGGACGTCGAACGTGAGTGGTATGACACGAGCCGCTGGCGTGCGTGGGTGGACGGTCTCGACCGCGTGGTCCGTGTCGAGCCGGACTGGCCGGGGGTCGGCGCGATCGTGACCTGGGAGTCCGGACCCGACGGTCGGGGCACGGTGACCGAACAGGTCACCGCGTATGAGCCACTCGCGGGGCAGACGCTTGCAGTGGAGGACAGTGCGATCCGCGGGACTCAGAGCGTCGCGTTCCGGCCGGTGGGGGACGGCGTCGAGGTGGCATTGAGCCTCGAGTATTCCTACCGGCACGGCTCGTTCATCACGCCGCTGATCGACCTGCTGTTCATCAAACGTGAGATGGCGAGGTCGCTGGCCAGATCGCTGGCTCGGTTTGAGGTGGAACTGGCCTCGAGGCGAGTCGGGCGGGCATCGTCCGCCGGTGATTGAGGGCATTAGAATCCGCTTCCGGCGCCATCCCGGAAGGCGGCGCCACTACCGCGACACGACCAAACGGGAGGCACATGTTTGTCTTTAAGGCGGCCGTGGTCGGCGCCGGCACGATGGGCGGGGAGATCGCGCACACGATCGCCAACGCCGACATTCCAGTCGTGCTCAAGGACGTCGATCAGAAGTTCGTCGAGCAGGGCGTCGAGAAGGCGCGGTCGCTCTGGCAAGGCCGCGTGGACGCGGGCAAGCTCGCCGAGGCCGAGTTGGAGCGCAAGCTCGGCCTGATCTCGGGCACGACCGACTACGAGCAGTTCGGTGACGTCGATTTCGTGATCGAGGCGGTGCCCGAACGGATGGAGATCAAGCAGGCCGTGTTCTCGGAGCTCGACGAGCGGACGCCCGGTCACGCCATCCTGGCCTCGAACACGTCGTCGCTGTCGATCACGGAGATGGGCGAGGTGACCAGCCGGCCGGACAAGGTCGTCGGCTTTCACTTCTTCTACCCAGCGTCCGTGATGAGGCTGATCGAAGTCATCGAGGGCGACGACACCTCGGCCGAGACGTCGCAGGCGGCGACCGGCTTCGCGCAGGCGATTCGGAAGACGCCGATCCGCTGCGGTGAGGCGCCCGGGTTCGTGGTCAACCGGATCCTCAACTCGAGCGCGTCCGAGCTATGGCGGTTCCAGGAGGAGACGGGGATCGAGATCACCGAGCTCGACAAGATCGTCGCCGAGTCGAAGGCCGCGCCGATGGGCCCGTTCTACCTCGCCGATCTGCTCGGGCTCGACACCGTCCTGCACGTCGCTGAGCACCTGCAGGAGTCCTACGGCGACCGCTTCCATATCCACGACGAGATGCAGTCACGGGTCCGCGCCGGGAACCTCGGCGCCAAGACCGGGAAGGGGTTCTATGAGCACGGCAGCTGACATCGACACCAAGGCCCTGGTCGACCGCTTCACGCTCAAGGCGCTCGTCGAGAGCTGCCTGGTCCTCGAGGAGGGCATCGCGTCGATCAGGGACATCGACCTCGGGATGATGGCCGGGGCGGGGATCATCCCACCGCCATTTGCGCGCGCCGATCAGATCGGTCTCGACGACGTGCTGGCAAGGCTCGAGCGCGCCGCGCGGGAGTGGGGTGAGAACTTCGAGCCCCCGACCATCTTGCGCCGCCTCGTCGCCCAGGGCAGGTTGGGCGTCAAGGTCGGGCAGGGCTTCTTCCCCTACCCGCGACCCGACGCCGGTTGGGACGACAGTCCGGTCAAGCTCGAGACCCGCGACGCGGTCGCGATTGCGTGGCTCGACCGCCCGCCGGCGAACTCGATCTCCCCTGAGACAGTGCAAGCGCTGCAGAGGATGTGGGATGCCGTGACCAGTGCGGGCAACGTGCGAGCGCTCGTGTTCGCCTCGGCGAACCCGATGTTGTTCTGCGCCGGTGCAGACATCAAGGCATTTACGACGATGGACGAGGCGGCCGGCAGGGCACTGGTCAATCAGATGCACTCGCTGGCCGGGAGCATGGAGAGCTCGAGCGTGGTCACGATTGCCGCGGTCAACGCGCTGGCCTTCGGCGGCGGCTGCGAGCTGGCGATGGCGTGCGATTTCCGGATCGCGGCCGAGTCGGCCACGTTCGGCCAGCCGGAGATCAATCTCGGGATCATCCCCGGGTTCGGGGGCACGCAGCGGCTGCCGAGGCTGGTCGGGGAGGCCAAGGCGCTGGAGCTGAATCTCACCGGCGACCCGATCGCGGCGGATCAGGCGTACGACCTCGGGCTCGCCACTCGCGTCGTGCCCGACCACGAGTTGTTCGACACGGCGCTGGCGTGGGCCCGCAAGCTCGCCGGTCAGGCACCACTCGCGATCGAGCAGATCAAACGCGTCTCCGCGGGCCGCGACCTCGCGTCGGGAGTCGAGGCCGAAAAGCAGGCGTTCGCGGCCGTTTTCGCCTCGCAAGACGCGCACGAGGGCATCTCGGCGTTCCTGCAGAAGCGTACGGCCCGGTTCAGCGGGAAGTGAGGGCCGTAGATGGCCGGTAACGGGCGCACGGGAGCGGCCCGCGTCGCGGAATTGATCCAGGCGTCGGACTCAGTCGTCGCACTGACCGGCGCCGGGATCTCGGTGCCGTCGGGGATCCCGGACTTTCGTTCTCCGGGGACCGGCGTGTGGACGAACGTCGACCCGATGGAGGTCGCTCACATCGATGTGTTCCGGCGCGATCCCGAGCGGTTCTGGCATTTCTACGGCGAGCGCTTCCAGACGCTCGAGCACAAGCGCCCCAATCGTGCCCACGAGGCCTTGGCGAAGCTGGAAGCGGCCGGGCTGCTCGAGGCCGTGATCACGCAGAACATCGATCGGCTGCACGGCCGTGCGGGCTCCCGTGATGTCATCGAAGTCCACGGGACGATCGACCATTCCTCCTGCCTGAGCTGTGGCGCGAGCTACCCCCTGGCCGAGGTGCGGGGTCGGCAGGTCGCCGACCCCGGCCGCGTGCCTCGCTGCGAGTGCTCATCGCCGCTCAAGCCCGACGTGGTCCTGTTCGGCGAGTACCTGCCTATCGACGCGCTGGTGCGCTCCGAGCGGCTCGCCGAGCAGGCCGACCTGATGCTCTGCGTCGGCTCCTCGCTCGAGGTCTATCCGGTCGCTGCCCTCCCCGAGATGACGCTCGACGCCGGCGGCCGCATCGCGATCCTGACCCAGGGTGCGACGCCCTTCGATGACCGGGCGACGGTTCGCTGCAGCGGCGATGTGGTCGTCGAGCTCGACGCGGTCATCGACGCGCTGGGCCTCGGCTGAACGAATCGGGTGGGGCTGGCCGGCTTCGGCGGTGAGGCGGGTACTCACTGCCCGCCTGCGGCCCATGCGCTCACGCGTTGGCCACCGCCCGCGCCCGGAGCGCGGCTTCGATTCGGGACAGCGTGAATACGACGGTCTCTCGCTCGGCCGCGCTGAGGGCTCCCGCGAGCGCTGTCTGACCGGCCGCCGCAGCCGAGGCCCGTTGGGCGCGCAATTCCCCCAGCCTGTCCTGGAGCGCCGGCGCGGTGCGGTCGCGCGCCAGCTCGGCCAGGGCGGCATCGAGGGCGACGAGCACCTGAAGCGCGGCCTCGCGGTCACGACCCTGGTCGACGTCGAGCCGCGCTCGCAGCGCCAGTTCCTCGCAGGCCAGGATTCGCTCGCGGCCGCCCAGCACGGCGGCGAGGCGAGCCTGGGGCTCGAGTACCCGGGCCCGGCGTTGGCGCCCCGGACTGGTGCGCAGCTCGCGCGCATCCGTCCACAGCCCGTCGGCGACCTGCTCACCGACCCCGAAGCCGATCCGCGCCACGAGTGTCTGCTGACGCCCGACGGCGTTCAGATGGGGATCTGCCATCACCAGCCGGAACGCGTGCAGCGCGCGGTTGAGAACCTGGAGGCCGACGAGCAGCTCCGGCTCGCCCGCGGCGGCCAGCCAGTCACGAGCGTGCTCCGCCGTGCCCAGGGGGGTACCGACATCGATGATGGTCGCCCGACCCGTCGTCACCGGCATGGGCTCAGGCTCGGGTTGAGCCTGAGTTTGCCGCCGGCGACCCGCTAACCGACGCCGCTCAGGTGCGCCGAGCGTCGCAAACACAATCACGTGGACGGGCGCTGAATCCGGTTCGGCGCCAGCCTGGCGAAGCAGATAGCGCCCGTCCGGTGGACCCAGCGGCCACGGCAACTCGACCTGGCAGAAGCGGAAGAAGGGAGGGGGCGCGCTCACTGAGAGCTCGCGCTACGGCGCGGGGACGCTAGCCGCCGCGGGTGCGGAGCGCGTACTTGCTCGGTGCGATCGGGACGACCGGTTCCGGGATCTGGCTGATGCGGTTGATGAGCTGGATCCACTGGCCGGGCTGGAGGATGCTCTTGATCTCTGCCGAGAGCTTCTTGTTGGTACCGAACTGCGGGGTGAACGTGACCTGGATCCGGTTGTTGTGGTCGGGCAGGGCGATCGTGTTGCTCTGGCCGCTGTAGCTCATCGTGCTGATGATCTGATCGGGCGTCATCGCTCCCTGGAGGGTGAGCAGGCGGCGGATCGTGATATCCGTGATCGATCCCGGGCCCTGGTGACCGAGGATCGGGATGTTGTTGATCTTCGAGATATCGACGCTCGCACCCGTGGCGCCGGCGGCATCGGTGCCGGTTGCGCCGGTCAGGCTGTGTCCGCAGTCGAGTCCCGAGACAAAGGGGTCCAGGCCGGAAGCGGACAGGAACTCGATCGTCGCCAGAACGCGGCGATCGATCAGCCCGGCGGCTATGTCCCTGCGCCCGCAGGCGTAGATCTGGACGTGGGGATCCTGCAGGATCCGGTTGGTCAGCTGCAGCTTCGACATCAACAGCACCTGGCCGACGGTCGGGTTCTTGGCGCCGGGACCGAAGAACGGATCGACCCCATCGGCCCGATAGACGGCCGTAGCCTCGAGCAGCTTCCATCCGTCCAGGATTGGCTTGGGATCGATCTGCGGCGCGTTCTTGCCCGCCGGTTGGATCGTGAAATAGAGGTGCGACGCCAGGCTTGGCGTGGGCGCGGCGATCCGGCCCAGGATCGTGCCCGCGACCACGATTGCTCCGGTCTTCAGCGGTTGCAACGTGTACTGGTTTCGAGCCAGGTGAAGCACGTCTGAGAAGTAGTTCCGGAAGCTCGTGATCTGCTGAGGGGCGCTCTTGACCTGCAGCACGCCACCCGCCGCATACGAGGCCGGGCGGGTTGGATCGGCGAACAGGCGCTCCTTGACCAACGGTGTCGCCACGGTCTGCTTCGGGGCGCGGGTGTCGGACTTGACCGGAGCGCTTGGGGTACTGGAGGTGGCCGCCCACGCCGGAGTGTCCCCGAGTTGGCCTGGCTTCGCGGGCGCCGCGGTCCCGTGGTCAGCGGTTGTCTTGTCCGAGGTCGCCACGACGTCGGCCGGCGGGGCGGTGGCCTTGCCCGCCTGCTGGGCGCCCGCGGTGGCGGGCGAGCTCGGGACGGGGTCGGCCGGGGCGGCAAGTTCCTTGGCGATATCGGCGGGGGTGATCTTGACCGGCTTGGGCACTGGGTAGGTGGTGGTGATCGACCCCAGCTGCCCGTAGGTATAGATGTTGCCGGTCGAGTCCTGGAGCTCGATATAGCGACCGAGCGTCGGGCTCTGACCGATCTTGACGATCTTGCCGTCGTTGACCGCGATCACCGGCGAGCCCTGCTTGGCGAAGATCGAGGTGCCCTTGCTGTTCGGGTCAGACTCGACGGGAACCGCCGCATTCGTCCCGTGCACCTTGCGCTTGGCGAGTCCAACGACCGAGCTCATCGTCGTACTTGGCCGGCGCGGCCACTGGGAAATGTCCCTGGACCAGTCCGGTCAGCGCATCGATCAGCTGGTTGGGGATGCCGCCGATCAGCTTCGCGCGCAGCAGCACGGACTGGACGTACCAGTCGGCATGGTTGTAGGCCAGGATCGCGTTTGACAGGTTCTTGGACGCGCCCGCGGCGTGCAGATACCGGGCGGCGGAGAAGATTGCGTCCACGGGGTTGTACGGGTCAGCCACTCCGTCCCCGTTGGCGTCCATGCCCCACTGCTTCCAGGTGGAGGGCAGGAATTGCATCCAACCCACCGCGCCGGCCGAAGACACGGCGAGGTCACGCCCGTAGTCGGTCTCGATCTCGTTGATCGCCGCCAGCACCTGCCACGGCACGTCGTACTCGATCCCGGCGGCCTGATAGATCGGCAGCAGGAACGGCGGGATCCGGAAGCTGTCAATGAAGAAGTTCGGTACGCCAATCGGCGCCGGCCCGGGCAGCGAGAGCGAGAAGGTCGGGTTTGACGGACCCGGAACGCCCTTGTGGTTCGACGACTTGTGGGACTTCGACTTCGGCTTTGACTTCGACTTCGGCTTCGACTTCGACTTCGACTTCGGCTTGTGCTTCTTGTGCTTGTGAGTCTGCGGCTTCGACGCGGACGGAAGCTTCGATGAGGGGAGTTGAGCTTTGGCCGGCCCGGTGGCGTGCGGCGGCCCGGGCGACGGGGCGGTCGTCGTCGAGCTCGGTCGAGGTGGAAGTGGACGTGGAACTCGGTGTGGAGGTCGACGTCGAAGTGGTGGTCGGGGTGGAAGTCGTCGAGGTCGAGGTCGACGACGAGGTGGAGGAGCTCGATGTCGTGGTCGTACTGCTCGACGAGCTGGTGGTCGTGGAGGAGGAGGAGTCCGTGGTAGCCGAGGTGGTGGTCGGGGTCGTCGCCGTGACTCCCGGCAGGCAGCTGTCGGTCTCCGACGCGATCACTCCGGACACCGGCAACGTCAAAGCGGACATCGGCGTGTTGGGGGGCGCGTCGACGACGAACGTATGCGTGTCTCCCCCGACCATGATCGCGGTGATCGTGCACGAGTCAGCCATGGCGGCGGGCAACCCCACCATCGACATCGCGACCAGCATCGCCCCGGCAAGCGCGCTCACGACGAACAGCTTCCGGCTCCTCGACACTACGACCTATCTCCTCCTGCCATCTCGCGTGCGCAATCCCATGGCCGCCGCGGGGCGACGTCGGCAAAAGACGCTACTGGCTACGTCGGAGGTTTGCAAAAGCTGAACCGATTCCCGGTGTGAGCGCTCCCGCGGACCCGACAGGGAGAGTGATCGACCGGCCCCATGACGGCTGAGACCCTTGGCACGCACGCTCGTAGAGCCAGTTTAGCGGTGTTCAACGGCTGTATCAAAGACTGACCCTCAGCTATAACCTGATGGTTGTCACTGGGCGGCGGCACAGCGGCGAGTTCTCCCGAGCCGCACGGCGACGCGAGCGCACGCGCGTCAGCCGCATGATTCGAGCCGGCCGCGATCCCGCGAGACAGGATGCCGAGCGGCGTCCGCTCGACGCCGCCAGAGCGCAGAGAGATTTCTGGAACGTTGCATTAGAGTGGCCGCAGTCCTCGAGCGAGCGAGCCGACCGGAGGCACACCACACGATGAGCGAAGAAAAGGGCCTACGGGAACGCGTGACGCGTGGAGGCGAGGAAGCAATCGGCAAGCTCGCGCAGGAGCTGCTGGAGAACTCGGTGGTGAGCAGCGCGCTGTCGGCCGCCTTCGAGACGCGAGAGCGCGCGCTGCGCGCGCAGGAAGCGGCGATGGGAGCGCTCAACCTGCCGTCGGCCAACGACCTCGAGCGGCTCACCCGCAGGTTGCGGGGCGTGTCCCAGCGTTTGGAAGCGATCGAGGATGGTCTGGATCGACTCGAACAGCGGATCGAGAACCTCGGCGCCAGCACCGCGATCGACCAGCGTCTGGCCGGAATCGAGGCGGCGCTGCAGCGAGTCGAGTCCGCGGTCACGGGCTCCGGGGCCGGGGACACGCCAGGCTCTGGTTCTGGGACCGCTGACGCCCCAGGCCCTAGCCCCGGGGACGCTGACGCACCAGTCGTTGGTCCCGGGGGCTCTGGTTCAGGGACCGCTGACGCCGGTCCTGGCCCCGGGGACGCTGACGCACCAGTCGTTGGTCCCGGGGACACCGGTCCCGGGGACTCCGGTTCGACGGTCATCTGAGCGCCGGGCCGGGCCGTGCCGCCGGGCCGTGTCAGGCCGGCCGCCCTTGGGGCCGGGCTCGGCCGCGCGGAATCACTCACCTACGGCCGGGCGAAGCGTCGCTCAGCCGGATAGCGCGCGCACGGCCAGCTCCCCGCTCCGGCGCTCGGCAGCCCTCAGGAGTTCAGTGTCGATCCGACGTCGCGTGGGCAGGAGCACGTCGGTCACGATCAGCAGCGTGGCGGCCTGCAGCCCGCGGCGAGCCGCCAGCGCGAACAGCGTCGCGGTCTCCATCTCCACGGCCAGTGCACCCTGCTCGAGCCAGCGCTGCTCGGATCTGGCAGGACCGTCGTAGAACAGGTCGGTCGAGACGATGTCGCCGAGGCGAGCGGCGCCATCGGCGGCGGCCACGAGCTCGCCGAGCAGGTCGAGGTCCCCCGCGACCCGGTTCGAGGCGCCCAGCGCCCGGCTGGTTCCGTCGTCGGCGATCGCCTCGCGGGCGATCAACAGGTCACCCAGCTCAAGCGAGTCCGCGAGCGCCCCGCAGGTCCCGACGCGCAGCAATCGCCGCGCGCCGAGCTCGGCCAGCTCCGCGATCACGATCGCCGCGCTCGGACCGCCCATCCCGGTGCTCTGCACCGTCAGCGGCGCTCCATCGGCGGCGATGCCCGTGTACCCCCACAGGCCGCGGTTGTGGTTGAACATCTTCGGCGCGTCGAGCAGAGCCTGGGCGAGCAGCAAAGCGCGGCCGGGATCGCCGGGCAGGAGGACCCGTTCGGCGAGCGGCGCCGTCGGATGCAGATGGATCATGTCGGGCACGCTGGGCGAGGTTAGGGCCCCGCGGAAATTCGGGGCGCTCCTGACGTATCTCAGTGGGTGGGTTGGGTTGGTAGCGGGGTAGCGCGGTCGGTCGTGGGCGGTCGAGTGGCTTCGGGCGGTGGGAGAGGGATCGGGGCGGGGTAGCGCGGTCGGTCGTGGGCGGTCGAGTCGGCTTCGGCGGTGGGAGGAGGGATCGGGGCGGGGTAGCGCGGTCGGTCGTCGTCTGTCAAGTAGCGTCGGGCGGCTGCCGTGTTCGCGAGGCGGTGCGGTCGTTTGGAGAGTGGTTGGCGCTACTTGACAGCCGCCGCCCGCCGCGCTGGTTGGCCAGGATGTCGGGCGCTGGGAGCGCCCGACTCCGGGCAAGAGAAGGGCGGACGCCGTGGTGCTCGTGGGGGCTGCCGCGAACAAAAGTGCACACAATCCCCTCAGATCGGGGGCTGTGAGCGATGTGTGCCGCTCAGCGGGCCCTGCCACACACACCCACCCCGGATCGGGCGGTTGGGTGCGATTTGTCCCACTTTCGCGCCGCGGAGGCGCGTGGAGGCATTCTCTGAGGGTGAGTGGGCCGGCCGGTCCGGCGCGGCTGGGCGCGGGCGGTTCCGGCACGGAATGCCGTCCTCAGCGTCAGATTTCTGACAGATTCGCCTGTACAACGACCCACTCGAGGGTCCGAAAAAGATCGATGTGGACGTTTCACAGCTGGGGGCTGGGGAACGACCCAAACGCCGGAAACGAGCGCCTCGGTTGGGACGTTCCCCAGCTTGACCTCAGGGAGTCAGCTCCTCCGGGTCAGCGCAACACGCGTATCTGCCGGTCTGGTCGGTCGGTGTTCATGTTGATGTGTGGGAGCCTGTCGCTTGATCTCGGGTCGGAGAGGCCGGCCGGGCGGTCAGACCCCTGTGATGCGGCTCGCCGGCCCGGCGAGCGCGCCGAGGCGATCCGCCAGCCCAGCTGATCCAGCCTCCCCGGAACCACTGAGAGCCGCACCGGGCGTCGCCTCCTGCCCGGAGGTCGGGGCGCTGCAGCGCCCCGACCTCCTGGTCACCCAGGCCGAGCGGCGCGGCCGTGCGACCCCGCCACGAACCGCGCTCCAGCCGGCCGACGCCACGTGACAGCCGACGACCGGCCGTGCTAGCCCGCCACGAACCCGCTCCAGCCGGCCGACGCTACGTGACAGGCCGACGACCGACCGCGCTACCCCGCCACGAACCCGCTCCAGCGGCCGACGCTACGTGACAGGCCGACGACCGACCGCGCTACCCCCGACGAACCGTTCCAGCGACCGACGCTACGTGACCGCCGACGACCGAGCGCGCTATCCCGCTCCGAACCGCTCACCCGACCCACAGAAACGTCGCGCCGGAAATGAGTGGCGGACTCCGAGAAGTGGCGTGGGTGCCCTTAGACTCCGCGGACATGGACCGGCATCACGCGGCGCGGCCGCTCCAATGATGGGCTTCGCGTCCGAGCGGGAGTTCCGCGACGTGATGGACCGCACGTTCACGATGATGAGCGAGGATCCTGAGATCGGCCCGAAGCTGCGTGACGCCGACACGCCGCAGCGGTTCGAGTTCACCGATCTGGATCTGGTGGTGAACATCCGCGCCGCTGGCCCGGACGAGGAGGAGAACCTCGCCTGGGAGTGGTCCGACGATGTGGACTGGGAGCCGAAGGTCAAGATGTCGATGAGCTCGGAGACGGCCAACCGGTACTTCCAGGGCAAGGAGAACGTTGCCCTCGCCATCGCGCGCCGACGCATCAAAGCCGGTGGCGATGTCAAAGCGGCGCTGGCGATCATTCCGATCACCAAGCCGTTGTTCGCGCACTACCGGAAGATGATCGCCGCGGATTACCCGCATCTAGAGGTGTGATCGACCTCGCAGTCGGGGCACGATGACTCTTGAGCAGGCCTCGAGGCGGGTTGGCGTCGCTCCCGCCACGCTGAGGCGCTGGGTGCGGCAGGGCGTGATTCCGCACTATGAAGGGTCCTGGACACCGGCCGCCATCGGTCATGCCCGGGTGGTCGCGAGAATGCGCGGCCGCGGACACTCGCTGCCGAGCATCCGCCTGGCCACTGAGGAGGGACGCCTGGCCTCCGGCTTCCTCGAGGAGCTGTTTCCCTCAGACCAGCCCCGCTCCACGATCGAGGATGCCGCGCGCGAGGTCGGACTCGAGCCGGGTCTGGCCCGGCGGATCGTGACGGGATTGGGCGTGAGCCCGGAGCACGCGAGCACCGTCTCCGAGGACAACGTGCAACTGCTGCGCTACGTGGCGGCTGTGCTCGAGTCAGGGTTCCCGCTCGACGCGGTGCTCCAGCTGACCCGGGTCTACGGCCAGGCGATGGCGCAGATCGCCGACGCTGAGGTGAGGCTGTTTCATCTCTACGTGCATGAGCCGCTGATGCGCTCCGGATCGTCGGGAACCGAGATTGCCGAACAGATGCACGCCCTGTCCCGCGAGGTCCTACCACTCGCGGCGCCGGTGCTGGACCAGGTCCACCAGCGCTACCTGCAGCACTTCATCGAACAGGACGTCGTCGGCCATATGGAGTCCGACCTCGACGGATCGGCGATCGACCTCGGCCGGATGCGCGTCGCGATTGCCTTCGCCGATCTGGCCGGGTACACGCGACTGACCGAGGAGGAGGGCGAGCTGACCGCGGTCGATGCGGTGGAGCGGTTCGTCGATGCGGTCGAGACCACGCTGCCCGAGCAGGCGCGGGTGATCAAGACGATCGGCGACGAGGTGATGATCGTCGGCTCGGATGCGGGCACGCTGACCGACTGGGCGGTCGGCTTTCAGAGCCTGCAAACCGGCCGGCCGCTGCCGCGGATCGGGATCCACCACGGCGTCGCGCTCTACCGCGACGGCGACTACTACGGACGTGACGTGAACATCGCTTCGCGGGTCGCGGCACGCTCGGCGGGCGGAGAGGTACTGGTCACCCGGTCGGTCGTCGACTACGCCGGCCCGCATCTCGAGTTCGAGCGGATTGCCGAGGTAAAGCTGAAGGGGTTCAGCGAGTCAACCGAGATCTTCATCGCCCGCCGGCGGGTGCCGAAGTGAGCGCTCGCGCCGCGGATCGGTTCATCGCCCGCCCGCCGGTGCGGGAGTGATGACCGACGCCGCGGATCGACTGCTGGAGCATGTGGCCGCCGAAGGTCTGCTCGCCGCGGCGCGCCCGGTGCTCGTGATGTACTCGGGCGGTCGCGACTCGACGTGTCTGCTCGATATCGCCACGCGCCTCTGCGGGCCCGCCGCGGTCAGCGCGCTGCACGTCAACTACGGCTTGCGTGACGCGGCGGACGCAGACGAGCGTCACTGCGCGGAGCTGTGTGAGCGGTTGGGCGTCGAGCTCTCCGTGCGCCGGCCGCGGCGTGTCGAGCCGGCCAGCGGGGCGGCCCCGTCAGGAAATCTCCAGGCGTGGGCTCGGAAGGAGCGTTACCTGGCGGCCACCGAGTTGGCCGGCCAGCGCCACGCAGAAATCGCCGCCGGCCACACCGCCTCCGATCAGGTCGAGACAATCCTGTACCGGCTGGCGTCCTCGCCGAGCCGCCGGGCGCTGCTGGGGATGCGGCCGCGCGCGGGCGTGCTCGTACGACCGCTGCTGGCCTTCACGCGCCACCAGACCGGCGCGTATTGCACGGATCGCGGCCTCGCCTGGCGCGACGATGAGAGCAACGAGTCCGACGCGTACGCCCGCGGCCGGATCCGCAGCCACCTGGTGCCCGCGCTTGAGGCGACCCACCCGGCCGCGCAGGCGAACGTGCTGGCGTTGGCCGAGATCCTGCGGGACGAGGCCCGCGTGCTCGACGACCTGGTCGATGACGTGCTCGGAGGGCGCAGCGAGATTCCGCTGCGCCGCCTGCGGCAGCTGTCGCCCGCGCTGCGCCGGCTCGTCGTTCAGCGCCTGGCCGACGAGGCCGCCGGCCACCCCGCCGCCGGCGCGGCACGGCGAGCCGACGAGGTCGCGGCGCTGGGCGACCGCGGCACCCAGGCGCTCGACCTTCCGCACGGCGTGCGGGCGATCGCCGAGCACGGCGTGCTGCGCTTCGGGCCGACGCCGCTGGATGGCCGTCGGAACCCCATAAACTAGGGCTCCGTGAACGACGACGATGCGATCGGGGAGATCCTCGTCCCAGCCGACGACCTCGAGCGCCGGGTTCGCGAACTGGCCGACGAGGTGTCACGGGATTACGTGGGAAAGGACCTGATCCTGATCGGGGTCTTGAAAGGTGCCGTGTTCTTCCTGTCTGATCTGATGCGCCACCTGAAGGTCCCGTGCGAAGTCGATTTCATGGCGGTGGCCTCGTACGGCTCGGCGACCAAGTCCTCAGGCGTGGTGCGGATTCTCAAGGACCTCGATGCGGTCATCGAGGGACGCGACGTGCTGATCGTCGAGGACATCGTGGACTCGGGCCTCACCCTCCAGTACCTGCTGCGCAATCTGAGGGGGCGCAATCCACGCTCGCTCGAGGTCTGCGCGCTGCTGATCAAACCCGAGCGCCGGAAGGTCGAGCTGCAGACCCGCTATGTCGGATTCGAGATCCCCAACCGCTTCGCGATCGGCTACGGACTCGACCACGCCGAGCGCTACCGCAACCTGCCGTATGTCGCGGCGTTGAAGGGCGAATGATGAGCTGCAGGCCCGGCGGAGCCTCCCTTCTGCCCGAAACCCAGGTGCTACGCTTGCTTGTCCCTGGTAACCAGAGGTCCCGTCGGATGCGTGGAATCCACTTATGAGCAGGTTTTTCAAGAGCGCTGCCTTCCCGATTCTCATCGTGGTCGTGCTCGCCTTCTTCGCCCAGAAGCTGATCGGCAGCTCGAGCCACGCCCCGAACTACACGTTCGGGAACCTGCTGACGCAGCTTGACCAGCACCAGGTCAAGAGCCTGACGCTCGACCAGAAGGCCAACAGCGTCGCGGTCACCACGACCGACGGAACGAAGTACACCGTCGGCTACCCCGATTCCTACGCGCCCCAGCTGATCAACGACGCGCAGAGGGACCTCCCGTCCGGCTCCAGCGGCCTTAACGTGCAGAGCAAGTCGAGCAATGGCTGGCTGTCGTTGCTGACCTACATCCTGCCGTTCGTGATCTTCATCGGCTTCTGGATCTTCCTCATGAACCAGGTCCAGGGCGGCGGCTCGAAGGTGATGTCGTTCGGCAAATCTCGCGCCAAGCGAATGTCGGTCGACTCGCCCAAGATCACCTTCCGGGACGTCGCCGGGGTCGACGAGGCCGTCGAGGAGTTACACGAGATCAAGGAATTCTTGGAGAACCCCAAGAAATTCCAGGCCCTGGGGGCGCGAATCCCCAAGGGCGTGCTGCTGTACGGCCCACCGGGCACGGGCAAGACCCTGCTCGCGCGCGCCGTGGCGGGCGAGGCGGGCGTGCCCTTCTTCTCGATCTCCGGCTCGGACTTCGTCGAGATGTTCGTCGGCGTCGGAGCCTCCCGCGTGCGTGACCTGTTCGAGCAGGCCAAGCAGAACTCTCCCTGCATCATCTTCATGGACGAGATCGACGCGGTGGGGCGCCACCGCGGCGCCGGCCTGGGCGGCGGCCACGACGAGCGCGAGCAGACGCTCAACCAGCTGCTGGTCGAGATGGACGGGTTCGAGATGAAGGACAACATCATCCTGATCGCGGCCACCAACCGGCCTGACATCCTCGATCCGGCGCTGCTGCGACCCGGCCGCTTCGATCGCCAGATCGTGGTCGACCGACCCGATCGCCTGGGCCGCAAGAAGATCCTCGACGTCCACACGCGCGGCAAGCCGCTGGCGCGGGAGATCGACGTCGACGTGCTGGCCGGTCAGACACCGGGCTTCACGGGTGCCGACCTCTCCAACCTGGTCAACGAGGCCGCGCTGCTCTCCGCCCGCAACGGCAAGCGCGAGATCTCGCAGGTCGAGCTCGAGGAGGGGATCATGCGCGTGATCGCCGGCCCGGAGAAGAAGACCCGCGTGATGAGCAACAAGGAGCGCAAGATCACGGCCTATCACGAGATGGGCCACGCGATCGTCGGGCACTACCTGCCCAACTCCGATCCCGTCCACAAGATCTCGGTGATCTCCCGCGGTCAGGCGCTCGGCTACACGATCTCGCTGCCGACCGAGGACAAGTTCCTCACCACGCGCGCCGAGCTCCAGGACACGATGGCGATGACGCTGGGTGGTCGTGCGGCCGAGGAGATCTGCTTCGAGGAGATCACCACCGGCGCGTCGAACGACCTCGAGAAGGTCACCGCGACCGCCAAGCAGATGGTGATGCGGTTCGGTATGTCCGAGAAGCTCGGCCCTCGCGTGTTCGGTCACGACCACGGGAAGCCGTTCCTCGGCCGCGAATTCTCGGCCGAGCCCGACTACTCCGACGAGATCGCGCGGGAAATCGACGACGAGATCCGCCGGATCGTCGAGTCGGCCCACGTGCAGGCGAAGGAGATCCTCACCCAGTACCGCACGTCGCTGACCAAGCTCTCCGAGATCCTGATCAAGCGCGAGACGATCGAGAAGGACCAGTTCGAGGCCCTGCTCGAAGGCCAGACCGAGGAAGACGTGTTTGGGGCCGAGGCGCCACCGCAGCCCGAGCTCCCGATTCCCGGGCATTCCGGCTGAGCGCCCCGCGACACCCCGCGCCCGCTCCCCCGCCCCGGGCTGGCGGGCGGCACCGCCGAATAGCTGCTGACGGAAGTGAGGGCCGGCTGACGGTGGCTCGGGTGCTGCTGTCGGTGACTCGGCTGTGGCTCCCGATTGCGATTGCGGTGGCGGGCGTGGTGGCGATCGTGTGGGGCCACGGGCGCACGACGCTGGCTGCTGCCGGGGTGGGGCTGGTGCTGGTCGCGTTGACCGTGTGGATGATCAACTGGATGTATCGATTGAGCGTGGACAGCAACCTCGACCGTGAGCGTGAGGAGCGGGCGCGCGAGTACTTCGATCTGCACGGGCGCTGGCCGGATGAGGAGGAGCGGTGAGTAGCGCAGACGGCGCCGGCGTCGAGTTCACGGTGATGGGCATCGTCAATGTGACGCCGGACTCGTTTTCGGACGGGGGCCGCTATCTGGACCCGGGCGCGGCGGTTGCGCACGGACTCGAGCTGGAGCGCGAGGGCGCGGCGATGCTCGACATCGGCGGGGAGTCGACTCGCCCGGGGGCCGCGCCGGTGTCCGCCGAGGAGGAGCTGCGCCGCGTGCTGCCCGTGATCGCGGGCCTGGTGTCCGCCGGTGTGCGGGCCCAGTTGTCGATCGACACGTCGAAGGCATCGGTCGCCCAGGCGGCCCTCGGGGCGGGCGCCACGCTGGTGAACGACGTCACCGCCCTGCGCCACGATCCGGAGATGGTCGCGATCGTGGCCCAGAGCGAGGCCGACTGCTGCCTGATGCACATGCTCGGCGAGCCGCGGACGATGCAGCGCGAACCTCACTACGACGACGTCGTCAGCGAGGTGAAGGCGTTCCTGGAACAGCGGATGGCGTTCGCCGTCGGCCAGGGGATCCCCGAACGGCGGATCCTGCTCGATCCGGGGATCGGGTTCGGAAAGACGTTGCAGCACAACCTCGCATTACTGCGGCGACTCGACGAACTGGTCGCGCTCGGCCGCCCGGTGGTGATCGGCACATCGCGCAAGTCGTTTCTCGGCCGTATCTCGGGGCGCGACGTCGACGATCGGATCGCCGGAACGATCGCGACCAACGTGCTGGCCTACGAGCGCGGGGCCCGCGTGTTCCGCGTTCATGATGTCGGCCCGGTGTACGACGCGTTGGCGGTGACTGCTGCTACGGTCAGCGGAACATGGCCCAGCACGACGCCGACGAGTTCGACGATGTCGACGACGTAAACGAGGACGACGAGGAACGGTCCGAGCCCGAGGTCACGATCGAGATCAGCGGCTTGTCGCTCTTCACACATGTCGGGGTGACCGCGGCTGAGCGCGAAGTCGGTCAGCGTCTGCTGCTCGACCTTCGGCTCGACGTCGGGGATTGCGATGCGACGGTCACCGACCGGCTCGAGGACACGGTCGACTACGCGGCGGTGTGCGACGCTGCCAACCTGGTCGCTCAGCAGCGCTCCTACAAGACACTCGAGCGTCTCTGTGCCGCGGTGGCGGATCGCCTGCTCGACCAGTACGAGGCGCACGCGGTGTGGGTCAAGGCCGCCAAGCCCGAGCCGCCGCTGGCCTTCCCGGTGACCGAGGTGTCGGTCGAGGTGTGGCGCGAGGCGCAGTGACGCCGGGCTTCCTCGGGCTCGGGTCGAATATCGGTGACCGGCGTGCGTATCTCGAGGCGGCGGTCGAGGCGCTGCGCGAGCGCGGCATCGAGGTGCAGGCGTCCTCGTCGGTCTACGAGACCGAGCCGGTCGGCCTGGTGTTGGAACAGCGAGACTTCTTCAACGCCTGCCTGCGCATCGAGAGCGACTCCGGGCCCGAGGAGCTGCTCGACACCTGCAAGCAGGTCGAACAGACGATGGGGCGGGCGGCCGGCGGCGTCCGCCACGGGCCGCGCGTGATCGATGTCGACGTCCTGATGCTCGGAGACCTCGTGTACCGCTCCGAACGCCTGACGCTGCCGCATCCCGAGGTCGTCTCGAGACGGTTCGTGCTCGTCCCGCTGCTCGAGCTCGACCCCGAGCTGGCGTTGCCGAGCGGGGTGCGGCTGGCGGACGTGCTGGCCTCACTGGGCGACGGACAGACGGTGCGCGCGGCGGGGCCGGCACTGGTCTGACCGGCTGGCTCATACTTCCTGCTCATGCTGCTCGTCGTGGACGTCGGAAACACGCAGACGCACTTCGGTGTGTTTCCGAGCAGCTCGGAGACGCTCGCCCAGCATTGGCGGTTTGCCACCGTCCGCGAGTCGACTCGCGACGAGCTCGGCGCGGCGCTCGCGAACCTGCTCGCGCTGCGTGGTCTGGCGTTCTCCGACATCGACCGCTCGATCGTGTCCTCGACCGTCCCGCAGCTCTCCGAGCAGTGGACCGAGATGGCCGACGTCTATCTCGGGCACAAGATGCTGGTCGTCGGGACCTCGATTCGGACCGGCATGCCGATTCGCATCGACAACCCGCATGAGGTCGGAGCGGACCGGCTCGTCAACGCGGTGGCCGCCTACGATCGCGTGCGCGACACCTGTGTGGTGGTCGACTTCGGCACCGCGATCACCTACGACGCGGTCTCCTCGGCCGGAGAGTACCTCGGCGGGATCATCACCCCGGGGGCCGAGATCTCGATCGATGCCCTGTACGAGCGCGCCGCCAAACTGCCCAAGGTGGAGCTCGCGCCGCCGCGCTCGCTGATCGGCAAGTCGACCGTCGACGCGATCCGCAGCGGGATCGTGTTCGGGTTCGGGGGCCAGGTGGACGGGATCGTGCGCCGGTTGCGCGCCGAGTTGGGTTCCGGCACGACCGTGATTGCCACCGGCGGGCTCGCGCCGGCGCTGGTCCCGTTCGTTCAGGAGACGATCGACGAGGTCGATGACCTGCTGACCCTGGTCGGTCTCAGGCTGATCTGGGAGCGAAACGTGGAGTGAGCCCGGCCGGGTGAGGCCGCAGCGGCGCGCTGACGGGCTCAGGTCTCGTGAGGGATGGACGCCGGGACCGGAACCTCGGGCGTGCGGGCGACGGTGGCCGCCAGGACCAGGAACGCGAACCGGCGCCGGTCGGTCGCATCGGCCTCGGTCAGCCGGTCATAGGTGTCGATCAGGTCGCGGATCGCCGCGAACACGGGAGCGTCGTCCACCTCCTCGGGCACGTCGCAGGCCAGCCGCGCCAGCGCGAGCATCTCGGTCCCGTCTCCACCGCGCATCGTCGCGAGCGCACCGAGCATCAGGAACGCCGACACGCGCTCGAGCAGCACATGGGACGGCTGGTCGTGCTCCCCGATCGCCGGCCCGGCCGGCTGCAGGGGCTCGCCGGCGGCGATCCGCAACGCCTGACCGGAGGTGACGCAGCGAATCTGATCGTTCGACATGCCGAGCTGGAGGGCGTAGCGAAGCTGGAACACGGCCGACATCGAGGTCGTGCCGTACGGAGCGTCGCTGGCGAACAGGATCTGGCCGGGAGGTACCAGCGAGAACAGCGACAGCAGGTCTGCCGGCATCCACCACGCGGTGTCGAACAACAGGTTGGGGTGATCCGCCGCGACCCGCCAGATCCATGACAGATCGCAGATGGCGGCGTGGGCGAGGATCAAGCGGGCATCGGGAAAGTCGCCGGCCAACTGCACCGCGTGCAGTCCGAGCGCGGGGATGCCGCGCCCGGCGTGGATCAGCACCGGCAGGCTGCGCTCGTCAGCCAGCGCGGCGAGCGAGCGCACAACGGGGTGATCGAGGGTGAACTGCTCGGCCCGAGGGTGCAGCTTGATCCCGCGTGCGCCCGCGGCCAGACAGCGCTCCGCCTCGGCCACAGCGCCGTCGTGTGGGTTCACCCGGCAGAACGGGACCAGCCTCCCGTCCGAGTTCCGCGCCGCCTCGAGCACCGCGTCGTTGGCGGGCGGGTATCCGTCCGGCTCGTGCATCGGGAACACGAAGGCGCCGCGGGCGTGCGCCGAATCGAGCGTGGCGAGCAGTGCCTCGGGGGTCTGGCTCATGCCGTCGGGGTCGTTCTGGCCCAGGTGCGTATGCGCGTCGAACAGCTCGGCGCCGGGGACCTGTTCGAGCACGAGCTGGCGCCAAGGCTCGACGAGTGGATGGAGGTCCATGGCCCCGATTCGTACCATGAAACGTATGCCCCGAGCGCTGACCGATGGCTGGACCCTGGGCGGGATCCCCATTTCCAACCGCGTGGTGTTGGCGCCCTTGGCGGGGATCGGCAACTGGTTCGTCCGGCTGCAGGCCAAACGGCACGGTGCCGGCCTGGTCGTATCGGAGATGGTCTCGAGCTTCGCCGTGCACCACCGCAACGAGCGCACGTGTCGCGAGCTCCTGCGGATCCACCCAGACGAGCATCCGGTCTCGATGCAGCTGTTCGGCCACGATCCCGACGTGATGGCGGCCGCCGCCGAGCGTGTCGCCGAGGCCGGAGCCGACCTGATCGACATCAACATGGGCTGCCCGGTCCCCAAGGTCTGCAAGACGGGAGCCGGCG
The DNA here is from genome assembly GCA_963838535.1 of uncultured Solirubrobacterales bacterium. Lineage (GTDB taxonomy): Bacteria > Actinomycetota > Thermoleophilia > Solirubrobacterales > Solirubrobacteraceae > Palsa-465. The sequence continues at coordinate 82,437 of CAWIRN010000030.1, read as the reverse complement.
CGGCCCTGCTGGAGGATCCAGACCTCGCCGTGGCGCTCGCGCAGGCCGCGGCACGGGGCAGCGGGTTGCCGATCACGGTCAAGCTTCGGTCGGGCCGGCGCCCGGGCGAGGACAGTGGGATCGAGGTGGCTCGCCGACTCGTCGACGAGGCCGGCGTGGCGGGATTATGCATCCACCCGCGGCATGCCTCCCAGCGTCACACCGGCTCGCCCGACTACGAGCTGGCGCGGCGGCTAGTGCAGGAGCTTCCGGTCCCGGTGCTCATCTCCGGCGGCCTCCACACCGCCGAGCAGGCGCGCGACGCCTTCGCGCAGACCGGAGCCGCCGGGGTGCTGCTGGCCCGGGGGTCGCTGGGCAACCCGTGGCTGTTCGAGCAGTTGCTCGGCACTCGGGAGGGCCAGCCCGACCGCGAGGAAATCCTCGACGAGGTCGACTGGGTGCTCGAACGGGCGTGCGAGCATCTCGGGCCTGATCGCGCCGCGCGCTATCTGCGCAAGTTCTACCCGTGGTACGTCGATCGCCTCGGCGGCAACCGCCTGCTCCAGGCCGAGCTACAGCGGGCGCCGACGGTCCAGGCGGCGCGCACGCTGCTGCACGCAGCACCCCATGCGCGCCCGGAGCCGGCGTCGCTCCCGGCGTGACGTACCTGATTCAGGTGATTTGGGGCAGATCGGTATCATGTCCGCAAGGCGAGCTCGGACGCGACCCACGGGGCGGCCGGCGAGTAGCACCTTCCACTTTGTGAAACGGGGAACACGGTCATGCAAAGACGCCAGAACCGGGCTTTGCAAGTCCTGCTGGTCGGCCTCCTGGCCTGCGGAGCAATCGGCTTCAGCGCCGCCGCCGCGACCGCTTCCGCTCCACGGACCAGGGTCGGCTCGACCGCGCCGCTACCGCGCGACGCGCGCGTGACGGGAACCGCCGCCGCCGCCACGACCGCGCTGCACATGACGGTGGCGCTGAAGCCGCAGAACCCGGCCGGCCTGGCCGCCTTCGCGACCGCCGTCTCGACGCCGGGCTCGTCCGGGTTCCGCGACTACCTGACGGTGGCGCGGTTCGCGCAACGGTTCGGATCTCCGCCGGCCCACATCGCGGCGGTGCAGTCGGCGCTGCGCGCTCAGGGGCTGTCGGTGGGGTCGGTCACCGCAAACCACCTCACGATCCCGGTCACCGGCACGGCGTCGCAGGTGCAGCGGGCGTTCTCGGTCTCGCTCTCCCAGGTCAAGCTCCCGGGCGGACGGATCGCCTACACCAACCGGCAGGCCCCGGCGCTGCCCTCCAGCATCGCTCCGTACGTGCAGGGGGTCGTCGGGTTGAGCAACGTGACTCCGGATCAACCGGCCGGGCTGAGCCGGGGCGGCCGGGCGTCGTCCTCGTCGCAGCTGTCGTTGCCCGCGGCCCGACCCCGCGTGCCGACCGGCGGGCCGCAGCCGTGCTCATCCGCCCAGGCGCTGCAACCCATGGGCGGTCTCACCGCTGACGAGGTGGCCACGGCCTACCAGTTCTCGAGCCTGTACGGCGGCGGTGACCTCGGCGCCGGCCAAACCGTGGCGCTGTTCGAACAGCAGCCCTACAACCCGACCGACGTCGCCACCTACCAGGCGTGCTACGGCACCAGCGCGGCGATCCTGCCCAACGTCGACGTCGACGGTGGGCCCGGGCCTTATGTGCCCCCCTCGGCCGGGGGCTCCGGCGACGGCGAATCAGCGCTTGACATCGAGCAGGTGATTGGGCTCGCTCCGAAGGCGAACATACTCGTCTACCAGGGCCCGCAGACCTCCACCGTCGACATCTTGTCCGCGATCGTCTCCCAGGACCGGGCCAAGGTCATCTCGAGCTCGTACGGCGTCTGCGAGGCGCTCACCGGCGGCGCGACGATCAATGCCGAGAACACGCTGTTGCAGGAGGCGGCGGCGCAGGGCCAATCGTTCTTCATCTCCTCGGGGGACAGCGGCTCGAACATGTGCTTCCAGGCCGATCAGAGCAACGCGTCGTTGTCGGTGATCGATCCGGGCGGGCAGCCGTTTGCCACCGGCGTCGGGGGCACGACGCTGTATGGCGGCGGGACCTCGTTCTTCACCCCGGGCGGCCCGGTGGTCCAGGGGGTGTGGAACGACGGCTTCCCGAACTCCCGAGCCAGCGGCACCGGCGGGGGAATCTCCAACTTCTTCACGATGCCGTCGTATCAATCCAGCGCGCCGCCGGCCCTCGGCGTGGCCAACCCGAACTCGTCCGCGCAACCGTGTGGCGGGGCCGGACTGTGCCGTGAGGTGCCCGACGTGTCGGCCGACGCCGACCCCGAGACGGGGTATCCGGTCTTCTCCGACGGCGCTTGGGGGATTACGGGCGGCACGAGCGCGTCCGCGCCGCTGTGGGCCGCGTTCACAGCGCTGGCCAATGCCTCGCCCACCTGCCGGGGGCTGCCGATCGGGTTCGCCAATCCGTCGCTGTATCGCATCGCCGGCGCCAGCTACCTGAACAATTTCGCCGACATCTCGGGTGCCAGTCCGGTCAGTGGCCAGGCCAGCAACGACGCACTCTTCCAGTTCACCAATCCCGCGAACCCCAACGATCTGTATCCGGTGACCGGCGGCTACGACATGGCCACCGGGCTGGGCTCGATGATCGCGCCGCAGCTCGCCGCGTCGCTGTGCGGGATCCGCGCTCCGGTGCTCACGGTGACCGTCGCCAATCCGGGCAACCAGAAAACGCCGCTCCACACTCGGGTCACACTGCCGGTTCGCGCCAGCGACTCGGGCTCAGCCGCGCTGAGCTACAGCGCATCGGGGCTGCCGGCCGGCCTCAGCATCAACGCCTCGACCGGCGTGATCGGGGGGATCCCCACCGTTGCGCGCACCTCGACGGTCACCGTCGCGGCCTCCGATGGCTTCATCAACAGCGGAAGTACGCGCTTCACGTGGACGATCATCGGGCTGCCGGCGTCCTCGCACGCGTCGTTGGGCGGCCTCGCGCAGGGCCGAGCGAAGCTTGCCTTCACGATCGGGGCCGGCACCAACGCCCCCGCCTTGAAGACGCTGGTGCTCTCGCTGCCCAGCGGCCTGAGCTTTGCCAAGTCGTCACGCTCGCTCTCCAAGGGCATCGGGATCAAGGGCTCGAACGGCAGGAAAGTGAAGTTCAAGCTCTCGCTCAAGCGCGGCAAGCTCACGATCACGCTGGGCAGTGCCGCCAAGAAGGCCTCGGTGGCGATCTCCGCCCCCACGATCGGCGTCAGCTCGAGTCTCGCCGCCAGGGTCCGGCGGGGCAAGATCAAGCAGCTGAGCATCGCCGTCAAGGCGGTCGACACGAGTCACAAGACAACCGGCCTGACGCTGAAGCTCAAGGTCTAGTGGCGAGTTCGAGGCGACGCCGTTTGCGCTGTGTCTATACTGCTGCGCGCACTCGAGCAGGATGCGGGCGGGTTTGGCTGTGAGAAAACTCGCCCGGACAACACTCCGCGTGATTGCCGTCAGGGCGATCACCCGATCGGATAGCCCCGAGGGCTGATCCACAACCCCGAAGACAGGTTTCAACGCAATGCCCAAGGATGTCATCCTCACCCAGGAGGGGCTCACCAACCTCAAGGCCGAGCTCGACCAGCTCTCGACCACCGGCCGCCGCGAGGTGGCGGGCCGGATCAAGGAGGCGCGCGAGTTCGGCGACATCTCCGAGAACGCCGAGTACGACGATGCCAAGAACGCGCAGGCGATGCTGGAGGCGCGGATCGCCGCCCTCGAGGACAAGCTGCGCTCAGCGACGATTGTCGACGCGTCCGACCTCAGCACCGACGTCGTCCGCGTGGGCTCGGTTGTCCACGTTAGGGACGAGGCGGGCAAGTCGACCCGGTACGCGATCGTCGGCACCGCCGAGGCCAAGCCGGCCGAACTCAAGCTCTCGAACGAGTCTCCGGTCGGCAAAGCGCTGCTCGGCCGCAAGCGCGGCGACGAGGTCGTGGTCACCACTCCCAAGGGTGAGCGCAAGCTCAAGATCACCAAGATCGACGTCGGCACGAGGTAGCAGGCGCGGCGCGTGGGCGACGAAGCCGCGGGCTCCTCGGAGCTGCTCGCCACCCGCCGGCGCAAGCTCGAGGCCCTGCGGGCAGACGGGATCGAGCCGTTTCCGCACGAGTTCGACGACGTCGAGCCGATCGCGGGCGTGCGCGCGGCCCACGCGTCGCTCGCCCCGGGCGAGGAGACGACGGCTTCGCATCGCGTGGCGGGGCGGTTGGCGGCGCGCCGCGGCCAGGGGAAGATGGCGTTCCTCGATCTGGTTGACCGCTCGGGCCGGATCCAGCTCCAGGCGCGGGTCGACGTCCTGGGGCCCGAGGCGATGGAGCGGCTGCTCGGGCTCGATCTGGGCGACCTGATCGGCGTCGACGGGACCGCCTTGCGCTCTCGGCGGGGCGAGCTGACGTTGCGCGTCGACGCGTTCACGCTGCTGGCCAAGTCGCTGCGGCCACCGCCCGAGAAACATCACGGGCTGACCGATGTCGAGACCCGCTTCCGCCAGCGCGAGCTGGACCTGCTGGCCAACGAGGAGGCTCGGGAGCTGTTCGTGACGCGCGCGCAGGTGATCTCCACCGTGCGGCGCTTTCTCGATGCCGAGGGGTTCATCGAGGTCGAAACGCCCGTGCTCCAGCCCCTGTACGGGGGTGCCGCGGCGCGTCCGTTCACGACGCACTACAACGCCCTGGATCGCGAGTTCTACCTGCGGATCGCCACCGAGCTGTACCTCAAACGGCTGATCGTGGGGGGCTTGGAGCGGGTGTACGAGCTCGGCAAGGACTTCCGCAACGAAGGACTGGATCCGCGCCACAACCCGGAATTCACGATGCTCGAGTGGTACGAGGCGTACGCCGACTACCTCGACGTCGCCGATCGCTGCGAACGCTTGGTCAACGCCGTGGCGCAGGCGGTGGCGTATGCCGGACCGTACGACTTCACGCCACCCTGGAAGCGGGAGAAGCTGGCCGACGCGATCTTGGAGCGAACCGGCGTGGACATCCTGCGCTTTCGCGAGCGCGAGGCGCTGGCGCGCGAGATGGGCGCGCGGGGGCTGGCCGTCCCCTCCGAGGACACCTGGCCCCAGCTGGTCGACGAGCTGCTCTCCAAGCACGTCGAGCCGACCCTGATCGCGCCGACCTTCCTGCTCGACTACCCGGTCGAGCTGTCCCCGTTCGCCAAGCGCCATCGCGATGAGCCGGGATTGGTGGAGCGCTTCGAGGCCTATGTCGGCGGGATGGAGATCGCCAATGCGTTCTCTGAGCTCAACGATCCTGACGAGCAGCGCCGTCGCTTCGAGGAGCAGCGGGCGCTGGCCGGCGCGGGCGACGCGGAGGCCCAGCCGTACGACGAGGCGTTTGTCCAGGCGCTCGAGCACGGCATGCCCCCGACCGGCGGGATCGGGATCGGGATCGATCGGCTGGTGATGGTGATGACCGGGCGAAGCTCGATCCGCGAGGTGGTGCTGTTTCCCGCCATGCGGGACTGAGGCGTGATCCGCCGGCCGTCCGGCCGTCCGACGGGGAGGGCGTGAACGCCGTGTGAACTCGGCCGTGCGCTGACGGCGGTCTAACCAGGTCGCTCAGACTGGCTGTTAGACTTGCGTATGGCCCCGAGAGAAAGACCGTGTCGGCTCATCCAATTCGGCCTGGGTGCCGATTAGATGAGTGCAACGGATCTTTCCCGTCCCCGAAGCCCGTGTCGTCGACGCGGGCAGCGTGGGCGGTAGAACCAGAAAAACGTTTCGACCGACCTTCCGAAGCAACCGCCACAACAACTCCCCAGGAAGCCCATGTTCGAGCGATTTACAGAGCGAGCCCGCCAGGTGGTCGTGTTGGCGCAAGAAGAGGCGCGCACGCTCAAGCACAACTACATCGGGACCGAGCACATCCTGCTTGGCTTGCTACGCGAAGAGGAGGGCCTTGCCGCCCGCGTCCTTGAGTCGCTCGACATCACCGTCGAGCGGGTCCGCGCCCAGGTCGTGCGGATCGTCGGCTCTGGCGAAGAGGTCACCTCCGGTCAGATTCCCTTCACGCCACGGGCCAAGAAAGTGCTGGAACTGGCGCTGCGCGAGGCCCTGAGCCTCGGCCACAACTACATCGGGACCGAGCACATCCTGCTTGGCTTAGTGCGCGAAAACGAAGGCGTCGCGGCGCGCATCCTGCTCGACTTCGACGCCGATTCGGAGAAGATCCGTAACGAAGTGATCCGGATGCTCTCCGGCCCCGGCAGTCGCCAGCGCGGCACAGGTGCGGGCGCAGCCGGCGCCGCCGCCCCCGGTGAGGGCAAGAAGTCCTCCAAGCTGCTCGACCAGTTCGGTCGGAACCTGACCAAGCTCGCCTCCGAGGGCAAGCTGGACCCGGTGGTCGGTCGGGAGACCGAGATCGAGCGGATCATGCAGATCCTCTCGCGCCGCACCAAGAACAACCCCGTGCTCGTGGGCGAGCCTGGGGTGGGCAAGACGGCCGTGGTGGAGGGTCTCGCTCAGCGGATCACCAACTCTGACGTGCCGGAGTTGCTCAAGGGCAAGCAGATCTACACGCTCGACCTTGCGGCCCTGGTCGCCGGTTCGAAGTACCGCGGCGAGTTCGAGGAGCGTCTGAAGAAGGTGATGAAGGAGATCACCCAGCGCGGCGACATCATCCTGTTCATCGACGAGCTGCACAACCTGGTCGGCGCCGGGGCAGCCGAGGGCGCGATCGACGCCGCGTCGATCCTGAAGCCCGCGCTCGCGCGCGGCGAACTGCAGACGGTCGGTGCGACGACGCTGGAGGAGTACCGCAAGTACCTCGAGCGCGACTCTGCGCTGGAGCGCCGCTTCCAGAAGATCACCGTGGACCAGCCGTCGACCGAGGAGACCGTGCAGATCCTCAAGGGCCTGCGCGATCGCTACGAGCAGCACCACAAGGTGAACATCACCGACGAGGCGCTCGAGGCGGCGGCCGATTTGGCGGACCGCTACATCTCCGACCGCTTCCTGCCTGACAAGGCGATCGATTTGATCGACGAGGCCGCGTCACGGATGCGGATCAAGTCGATGACCTCGCCGCCGGTGTACCGAGAGCTCGAGACCGAGATCGAGGAGACCCGTCGCGCCAAGGAAGAGGCGATCGAGTCCCAGGAGTTCGAGAAGGCCGCGAACCTCCGCGACAAGGAGCGCCGCCTGACCCAGCGCAAGCGCGAGCTGGCCGACCAGTGGGAAGCCGGCGAGTCGACCGAGCGCCCCTCGATCGGCGAGGAAGAGATCGCCGACATCGTGTCGATGTGGACCGGCATCCCGGTGTTCAAGCTGACCGAGGCCGAGACCGCGAAGCTGATGCGGATGGAGGACGAGCTCCACAAGCGGGTGATCGGCCAGCATCCGGCGATCGAGGTCGTCTCCAAGGCGATCCGTCGCTCGCGGGCCGGGCTCAAGGATCCCAAACGCCCCACGGGCTCGTTCATCTTCCTGGGCCCGTCGGGAGTCGGCAAGACCGAGCTGGCGCGCACCCTGGCCGAGTTCCTGTTCGGCGACGAGGACACGATGATCCGCATCGACATGTCGGAGTACATGGAGAAGCACGCGGTCTCGCGGCTCGTCGGTTCACCCCCGGGCTACATCGGCTATGACGAGGGCGGCCAGCTGACCGAGGCGGTGCGGCGCAAGCCCTACAGCGTTCTGCTGCTCGACGAGATCGAGAAGGCCCACCCGGATGTCTTCAACATCCTGCTGCAGATCCTCGAGGACGGCCGGCTGACCGACGCTCAAGGTCGCACGGTCGACTTCCGTCACTGCATCGTGATCATGACCTCGAACATCGGGGCCGCCGAGATCGCCCGCAACACGCCGCTCGGCTTCGCGGTGTCCGACGACGAGACCGGGATCACCTACGACGATATGAAGAACCGGATCATGGGCGAGCTGAAGAAGGTCTTCCGGCCCGAGTTCCTGAACCGGATCGACGAGGTGATCGTCTTCCACAAGCTGGCCAAGGACGAGATCAAGGAGATCGTCGACCTGCTCCTGCAGCGGATCCGCGCGTCGATGGCAGAGCGCGAGCTGCAGCTGGAGCTGTCCGATGCGGCCAAGGACCTACTGGTCGACAAGGGCTGGGATCCCGCCATGGGTGCGCGGCCGCTGCGTCGCGCGATCCAGCGCTACATCGAGGATCCGCTGGCCGACTTCGTGCTCAGATCGCAGGTTCCGCCCGGTTCGACCGTGCTCGTTGACCCCGGAACCGAGGAGGGCGACGAAGGCGAGGTCAGGCTGTCGGTGATCGAGCCCGCACCGAAGCCCACCCCGGTCGGCGTGGGTGCCGACGGTGGAGCGGGCGCCGACGGCGAAGGGGAGTCCGAGCCGGATCCGGCTCCGACCGACGCCCCGGCTGACTCTGTGGAATAACCCGGAGGGCTATTCCATTGGGAGATTTCCCCGGGGGGAATCCCCCGGGGTGTGGCCCTGGTGCGAGTGGGAGCTGAGCCGTAGACAGCCCCCAGGGCTATTCCATTGGAGGATTTCCCTGGGGGAAATCGGGGGGCCCGGGGGTGGGCGTGGGCTCGCTGGCCGAGCTGGCCCGACTGTGACAAATCTGTGCCGATTTGGCGGGGTTGGCTCGATGACGTCGGGGCGTAGGTCGTAGGCTCGGTTCCGATGCCGAGGTCCAATTCGATTCATGTCTGCTCTGCCTGCGGGTATGAGGCGGCGCGGTGGGCGGGTCGCTGCCCGGGCTGTGGTGAGTGGAACACGCTCGTCGAGCACGCGCGTCCGCGGCCGCCCAAGGGTGTCCCGCGGGACGATCGCCGGTCGGCCGGGCAGCCGGTCACGCCGGTGATGCTGGGCGACGTCGCTGCGCTGGACCACGACCGGCTGAGCACCGGGATCGGCGAGCTTGACAACGTCCTGGGCGGCGGGATCGTGCCCGGTTCACTGGTACTGATCGGTGGGGCGCCGGGGATCGGCAAGTCGACCCTGACCACGATGGCGCTGGCCAACCTCGTCGCCACCGGGCACCGGACGCTGTACGTCTCGGCGGAGGAATCCGCGGCGCAGATCCGTCTGCGCGCCGAGCGCCTGCACACAGGTCAAGCGCTCAACATACCGGTGGTCGCGGAGACCGATCTGCAGGCCGTGCTCGCGACGCTCGAGCTCGAGCGCCCCGACGTCTGCGTGATCGACTCGGTGCAGACGCTGCATTCGGGCGAGCTGTCCAGTGCCGCCGGATCCGTGGCCCAGGTGCGTGAGGTGGCCGGCGAGATCATGCGGGTGGCCAAGGCACTGCGGATCGCCGTCCTGCTCGTCGGACACGTGACCAAGGAGGGTGCGCTGGCCGGGCCGCGGGTGCTGGAGCATCTGGTCGACTGCGTGCTGCAGTTCGAGGGCGAGCGCGAGCGGACCTACCGGACCGTGCGCGCGATCAAGAACCGCTTCGGCTCGACCAACGAGGCGGGGGTGTTCGAGATGCGTGACCAGGGTCTGATCGAAGTGCTCGACGCCTCGGCCCGCTTCGTCGGCGAAGCCACGCGAGCCCCCGGCAGCGTCGTGCTGTGTGCGATGGAGGGCTCGCGGCCGTTGCTGGTCGAGGTCCAAGCGCTCGTCAGCGCCTCGGAGCTGGTCCCGCCCCGCCGCGTCGTCGCCGGACTGGATCGCAACCGCGTGGCGTTGGTGCTGGCCGTGCTCGGTGCTCACGCCGGCGTCGGTCTCGGGGCCGCCGACGTGTTCGTCAACGTGGTCGGGGGGATCCGCGTCGACGAGCCAGGGTCGGACCTCGCGGTCGCGCTCGCCGTGGCCAGCGCGGCCAAGCGCGTGGCCCTGGTCGGTCCGGCCGGTCGACCGCTGGCGTGCTTCGGCGAGCTCGGGCTGACCGGAGAGCTCCGAACCGTCGCCCACAGCGATCGGCGGCTCGCCGAGGCGGAGAAATTCGGGCTCATACCGGTCGTCGAACCCGACACGCAGAAGACGCTCCGCGCCGCGCTGAAAACCGCGCAGGCGACCCGGCCGGCGAGGGTGGCCGCCTAGTCAGGCACGAGCGCCCGAGGGTGACGGAGCCGATGATCAAGACCGGCTAAAATCGGCTTGATGCCGTCGCGTTCCGGGGAAGAGCTCAAAGAGGAGCTCGAGTCTCGACAGGAGTCCCGGATTATGAGGGCGCTCGAGATGGTCGCGCCGGGAACCGCCCTGCGTGAGGGGATCGACAACATTGTCCACGCGCGCACTGGGGGGCTGATCGTGATCGGGGATGCGGACGAACTCGCGTTCCTGTTCTCCGGTGGGATCAAGCTCGACGTCGAGTACTCGCCGGCGTTCCTGTACGAGCTGGCCAAGATGGATGGCGCGATCATCCTCAGCTCCAACGCGACCAAGATCGCTCACGTCAACGTTCAGCTCACTCCCGACCCGACGATCCTCACGCTCGAAACGGGGACCCGCCACCGGACGGCCGAACGAGTGTCCAAGCAGACCGACTGCGATCGTGGTCGCGGTATCCGAGCGGCGCGAGGTGGTCTCGCTCTACGTCGACGGAGTCAAGTACATCCTCGCCGACATCCCCGTCGTCTTGGCCAAGGCCAATCAGGCACTCGCCACGCTGGACAAGTACCGCAGCCGGCTCGATCAGGTCTCGACGCGGCTGACCGCGCTCGAGTTCGAGGGCGGCGCGACACTGCACGACGTTCTCACCGTCCTGCAGCGCGTGGAATTGGTGACCCGGATGGCGGTCGAGATCGAGCGCTACATCGTCGAGCTCGGCTCGGAGGGCCGGTTGATCGAGATGCAGCTCGACGAGACGATGGTGGGCGTCCCCGCGGACAAGGCGGCGCTCGTACACGACTATCTGGTCGAGGATGCCGACGAAGGCTTCGCCACGGCGTTCGACCAGCTCGTGCGGCTGCCCCACCCCGACGTCTTGGATTTTGGTCGGCTCGCCGAGCTGCTCGGCTACGACCGCAAGCTCAATACCCTCGACTACCCCGTGTCTCCGCGTGGATTCCGCATTCTCGGGCGCATACCACGGCTGCCCAAGCTCGTCGTCCAGCGGATCGTGACCGAGTTCGGGGGACTCGAGGAGTTGCTCGCCGCCACAGATGGCGAGCTGGAGACCGTCGATGGGGTCGGCGAGATCCGGGCGAAGGACATACGTGAGGGCCTTCGTCGCCAGCAGGAGATCAACCTTGTGGATAGATACCTGCAGACGTAGTGCAACCCCGAGCGAGCGCTGCCCGCCCGGCCTGGACATAGGAGGACACCATCACAGAGCTAATGGAAGAGCACCTCAATGATCTTGAGCCTGCCGAACCGCCTGAGCACATCGAGTTCGAGATCGGGGACAACGTCGTGTATCCGCATCACGGGGCCGGCAAGGTACTCCGCAAGGAGGTCAAGGACGTCCTAGGAGAGCGGCGCGAGTACCTGACCATCAAGATTCTGCACAACGACATGACCGTCATGGTCCCGACCGAGAATGCAGCGCTGGCCGGGCTGCGCCGCGTGATCGACGAAGAAACGGTCAAGAAGGTGCTGGCGGTACTCCAAGACGAGTGCTCAGAGATGCCGAAGAACTGGAATCGGCGCTTCAAGCACAATCGCGACAAGATCAAGACCGGCGACATCTACGAGCTCGCCGAGGTCGTGCGCAACCTGGCCATCCGTGAGGCGGAGAAGGGCCTCTCGACCGGCGAGAAGCAGATGTTCACCCGGGCCAAGAAGATCCTCGCCTCCGAGCTCATGTACGCGCTCGAGATGGACGAGCAGGAAGTGGAGGAGCACCTGTACGGCTTGCTCACGGACTCCTCAAACGGCAATGGCAACGGCAAGGTGGCCGTCGCCGCCAAGTAGCTCCCGGACAGCCCGGAGATGGCGGTCGCGTTGATCGTGGCCGCGGGACGGGGTGAGCGCCTTGGCAGCGGCAGGCCCAAGGCGCTTGTCACGTTGGCCGGCCGGCCGATGCTCGCCTGGAGTGTCACGGCGCTGCAGGCGGTGGCCAGCGTGCGACGCATCGTGGTGGCATTGCCCGCCGAACGGCTTGACAGCGCGCCGCCCGGCACGATCGGGATCGCGGGCGGCGGCGTGCGCTCGGAGTCGGTCCGGGAGGCCCTGCGCGCGTGCGGTGCCGGCGATCCGGTGATCGTTCACGATGCCGCCCGACCGCTCGCGACACCCGAGCTGTTCGAACGCGCGCTGGATGAGCTGGAGCGCTGCGGCGCCGACGCGGTGATCGCCGCGGCGCCGGTCTCCGACACGGTCAAGGAGGTGGGGCAGGACGGCCGGACAGTGTCGCGCACGCTCGATCGCGCGCGGCTGTGGGCAGTGCAAACCCCGCAGGTGTTTCGCCGCGCCGCGCTCGAGCGCGCATTGGTCGGCGCCTCCGAGGACCAGCTCGCCCGGGCTACCGACGATGCCTGGCTGATCGAGCAGGCGGGGGGCGTCGTGCGCATCGTGGACGCGCCGCGCGGGAACATCAAGGTGACCACGCCCGAGGACCTGCTGATCGCCGACCTGCTGCTCTCCCAGCGCCACGCATGAGAGTCAGCGGGGTTGATCATTCGCTGTGCGCCGGCGGGCCGATCGGGTGGTATCGCCCGTGACGCTCACGACCGGCATCGGTTACGACTGCCACCCGTTGGCTGAGGGGCGGCGCCTGATCCTCGGCGGCGTCGAGATCCCCCACGACCGCGGTCTGGCCGGACATTCCGATGCCGATGCGCTGACCCACGCGATCATTGATGCGCTGCTGGGCGCCGCCGCCCTCGGGGACATCGGCCAGCGCTTCCCTGACACCGATGAGCGCTACCGCGGCGCGAGCTCGATCGCGCTGCTGCGCTCGACCGTGGCTCTGCTCGCCGTCGCCGGATTCCACCCCCGGCACGTGGACGCGACCGTCCTGCTCGAGCGTCCCCAGCTCGCGCCCGCGCGCGATCAGATGCGGCGCAGGCTCGCCGTGGCGCTCGGCCTTGATGTGGGGCACGTGAGCGTCAAGGCCACCCGCGGCGAGGGGATGGGGTTCATCGGACGCCAGGAGGGCGTGGCCGCGCTCGCCGTCGCCACCGTGGAGAACCAGGCGGGCCCCTAACGGGCGGGCCGATGCGGGCGGGCCGATGGCGGGCGGGCCGATGGCGGGCGGGCCGATGGCGGTCGGGCCCGGGTCGCTAGGGTTGGGCGCGTTGCGCGCCATTTTCCTGCATGACACGCGGACCGGAACGGTCCGCGCGATCGAACCGGCCGAGCCTGGACGGGTCAGGATCTACGCCTGCGGCCCGACGGTCTACGGACGCATCCATGTCGGCAACGCGCGTCCGTTCGTGGTTTTCTCGTTGCTCAAACGCTTCCTGGTCCACGAGGGCTATCGCGTCACGTTCGTGGCCAACATCACCGATATCAACGACAAGATCTACGCCGCCGCCCGCCAGCAGGGCATCGAGAGCGAGCAGTTGGCGACCGAGATGACGGCCGCCTACGTCGCCGATACCGATCGCCTGGAGCTGGGGCGACCGGACCAGGAGCCCCTGGCGAGCCAGACAATCGGGCCGATCATCGACCTGATCGAGGGGTTGATCGCGCGCGGGCATGCGTATCCGGCCAACGGAGACGTCTACTTCGCGGTTCGCTCCTACGACCGCTACGGCGAGCTGTCGCATCAGGACGTCGACCAGATGGATCAGGGCGAGGGGATCGAGGGCGCCGAGCGCAAGCGCGACTCGCTTGACTTCGCCCTCTGGAAGGGTCAGAAATCCGACGAGGACACAGCATGGGACTCGCCGTGGGGTCGCGGCCGGCCGGGATGGCACATCGAATGCTCGGCCATGGCCGAGCAGCTGCTGGGGGTCGACTTTGAGATCCATGGTGGCGGCTCGGACCTGATCTTTCCCCACCACGAGAACGAGGCGGCGCAGACGCGCGCCGGTCGGGGCGCGCCGCTCGCGCGACTGTGGATGCATAACGGGATGGTTCGCCTGCAGAGCGAGAAGATGGCCAAGTCCGTCGGAAATGTGTTCGTGCTGCACGACGCGCTCGACACCTACGGGCGCGACGCGCTGCTGACGTATTTCTGCGGCGGGCACTATCACCAGCCGATCGAGTTCGACGATGACCGCCTGGCTGAGGCCGGGGCTCGCGTCGGGCGTATCCGCGAGGCGGCCCGGGGGCTGGTCGGCGGCACCAGCCCCGACTGGTCAGCGCCCTTCCGCGAGCGCTTCTTCGACGCTCTGGCCAACGATTTCAATACTCCGCGGGCGCTGGCCGCCGTGTTCGAATGGGTTCGCGAGGCCAACCGCGCCGAGGCGGGCACGGTCGGCGACGCCGATCTGCGAGAGATGCTGTCGGTGCTCGCGCTGGAGAACCTGCTCGCGCGTGACACGGCCCAGGCCCCCGCGGACGTGCTCGAGCTGCGCGATGCCCGCGAGCGCGCGCGCGCCGCCCGCGACTGGGCGCAGGCCGATCGGCTGCGCGAGCAGCTGCATGCGCGCGGCTGGGTGGTCCGCGATGGTCCCGGCGGGCCTGAGCTCCTGCCGGTGTCGTGATCCTCTTGTCTGCGCCTGCGCCGTGATCATCTACGGGCGAAACCCGGTCCATGAGGCGATCCGTGGGCCACGGGCCGTGCTGCGCATCTGGGCGACCAAGAGCACGCTGCGTGAACCGTGGCTGGATGGGTCGGGATTGCCTGCCGTCATCGCCGAGGCCGATGAGGTGCAGCGAATCTGCGGCTCCGCCGCCCATCAGGGCATCTGCGCCGAGGTCGCGCCGTTTCGCTACGCGGTCGCGGAGGAGGTCCTGGCGGTCCCCGACGCGTTGATCGTGGTCCTTGACCAGGTCCAGGACCCGCAGAACTTCGGCGCGATCGCCCGCACCGCCGAATGTGCGGGGGCGGCGGCGGTGGTGCTGCCGGAACGCCGCTCGGTCGAGGTCACACCGGCCGTGTGCAAGGCCTCGGCGGGGGCGGTCGAGCACCTGCCGATCGCGCGGGTGAGGAACCTCACCGACTTCCTGGCCGAGGCCAAAGCCGCCGGGATGTGGTGCTACGGAGCCGACGCGGGCGGCTCGGTCGCCTACGACGCCGTCGATTACGGGGGCCCGGTCGTGCTGGTGCTCGGGTCAGAGGGTCGCGGGCTGCGACCCCGTGTCGCGGCGGCCTGCGATGCCCTCGTGTCCGTGCCTCTGCGAGGCCGAATCGAGTCGCTCAGCGTCAGCGCAGCGGCGGCCGTGCTGCTGTATGCCGCCGCGGGCGCGCGGGCGTGAGCTTGCAGCCAGGCTTGACACACGCGCGTTGCTATGTCAAGCTCGCGTCAGGAGATAAGGATCAACTTGAGCTTTAGGGCTTGGGTTGTGGGGAGGCTGGGGTTCGATTCCGGCTTCTCATATAGGTGCGGCGCCAGGGGAGGTAACGCGCCACGACAACCCAATAGCCCGCCGACACCGGCGGGCAAGAAAAGGTGCGTTTCGTGGCTCGACTTTCCTCTTACCCTCAGGCTCAACCTCAGGTTGATGACCTATTTCTGATCGCGTTGGCGAAGCAAGGACGGCCAGACGCCTACGATCGGATCGTCCGCCGTTACTACGGTTTCGTTCGCCTGAAGGCATCGTCGTACTTCCTCGCCGGCGGAGACGCTGACGATCTCATCCAGGAGGGCCTCGTCGGCCTCTACAAGGCGGTGCGCGACTATCGCACCGACCGTGAGTCGAGCTTCCGTAACTTCGCGGAGCTCTGCATCACCCGTCAGATCATCACCGCCGTCAAGACCGCGACCCGCAACAAGCACACGCCGCTGAACCAGTACGTCTCGTTCTCCAGCACTCCCGCTGCGTTCAACACGGAGAACGAGTCGACCCTCGACGAGATGCTGCCCGGCTCGCCGATTCACGACCCGGTCAATCAGGTCGTCTCCTCAGAAGAGCTGCGGGCCTTGGTGGCCTGCATCTCGACCGCACTGTCTGAGCTCGAGTCCCGCGTGCTTGCCCTGTACCTCGACGGGCACTCCTACGAGGAGGTCGGGCGCCGGCTCGGCTGCGACTGCAAGACCGTCGACAATGCCCTCCAACGCGTCAAGCGCAAGGTCGGGCAGCACCTGTCCGAGCGCAACGTGCTCGCGTAGCGACGGGCGGGCGCGCTGCCGAACAGGCCTCTCACGACCCTCGTCCGAGACGAGAGTGTGTGCAGCAATGCGGGCGAACACAATCTCACTCAACCCTCCTCAATCATCGCGATAGAGGCCGCCCAGCGCCACAACCACTTCTGTGCATCGAAGCGCCAACCACCGGCAAACACCGCACCGCCCCGCGGTGGTTGGGGGCCACACGCTGGGGAGCTCAAGTGGCCCGTGGCCGACGATCAGCCGGTGGTCGGCGGGGTGGGCAGACGCAGGACGAACTCCGCGCCACCCTCCGGAGGGCTCGTGGCGGCGACCGTCCCGCCCATGGCCGCGATCAGCTCCTTGACGATCGCCAGACCGAGCCCGGACCCCACTGGGCGTTCGCTGCGGTAGCGGTCGTAGAGGTAGAAGCGCTCGAATGCATGCGGGAGGTCGGTGTCGGCCAGGCCGGGGCCGGTGTCGCGCACCGTGATCTGACCTTGATCGGCGCGCACGGTCACCGAGCCTCCGGGAGGCGTGAGCCGCAGCGCGTTCTCGATCAGGTTCGATGTCGCTTGGAGCACGCGGTCCGCGTCGCCGATCGCCCAGGCCGAACTCGAACTGGAGTGCGAGTTCGAACTCGGGTGCGAGCTCGAGCTGGAACTCGAACTGCTCAGGCTCACGTCGATCGCCCGCGCGCGGGGGAGGTGGCGATCGATCGCCTGGGCGGCGATGGAGCCGAGGTCGACGCGCTCGCTGTCCACGGCGAACCCGGTTCGGTTCAGGCGAGCCAGGTCGAGCAGGTCGGACACCAGCCGCTCCAACCGGTTCGCCTCCGCCCCGATCACCCGGCCGCCCTCGGCCGGCGAAACGGCACCCTCGTCGAGCGCCTCGGCGTAGCCGCGAATCGACGTCAGCGGCGTCTTCAGCTCATGGCTCACCGACTCCAGGAAGCGCTGCTGGGACTCCTGCGCGTGCGCGAGCTCGAGCGACATCTGGTTGAAGGATCGACCCAGGTCGGCCAGCTCGTCGTCGCCGTGGATCGCCACCTCGATCCCCGGCGAACCTGAGGACACGCGCCGCGTGGCGGCCGCCAGCTCGCCGATCGGCCGGGTCAGCCGCCGCGCGAGCAGATATGAGAGCACGACCGCGAGCGCCGCGCCCCCGAGCCCGGCGAGCACGAGGCTGGCCAGGAACGGCCGCCACTCGGCGAAGGCGAGGCGAGCGGAGCGGACGAGCACAATCCGGCCGGAGTCGGTGGTTCGGGCGACGTACAGGAGCTCTCGGTTCGCGACCTTGATCGTTCCCTCGCCGTCGCCCGTGGGTGGGGCCGCGGCGAGAACTGCGGCCCGCGCCGCGGGCCTCAGACGCACGGGTCGTCCCGTTCCGACCCGGTAGACGTGCTCGCCGGCATTCAGCGCCCCGGGGGCGCCGCCGACCAGCGCCAGCACCTGGGCTTGCGTCTCCAGGTTTGAGAGCCGTTGCGCGGCGACCCGGTGCCTGACCAGCAGCACACCGACGCCCACCGTCAGCGCGCACGAGGTGATCGCCGCCAGCGCCAGGTAGACCAGCAATCGACGCTGCAGCCTCACCTCGCGCCTGCGCTCGCCTTGTACCCCAGGCCGCGCACGGTCCGGATCAGGTCGGGGTGACCGAGCTTCTTACGCAGTTGCGCGACGTGTACCTCCACCGTGCGCGTCTCGCCGGCCGAGACGAAGCCCCATACCGATTCCAGCAGCTGATCCCGAGTGACTACCTGGCCCTCGTGGCGCAGCAGGTATTCGAGCAGGTCGAACTCCCGCTGGGTCAACTCGACCTCGCGGCCGTCGACCCGCACCTCGCGCGCGCCCCGGGCCAGCCGCACCGGCCCGAGCGAGGTGACGTCCCCCGTCGCGAGAGGCGGTGCCGACCGGCGCAGAACGGCTTTGACACGTGCGGTCAGCTCGCGAGGAGAGAACGGCTTTGACACGTAATCGTCGGCGCCCATCTCGAGACCCGCGATCCGGTCGGGCTCCTCGTCGCGCGCCGTGAGCATGATCACCGGAACCCGGCCGCCGATCCGGCGGCACACCTCAAACCCGTCGATCCCTGGCAATCCGATATCGAGTACGACCAGCTCGATCGGATGGCGTCGCAGCTCGGCCAGCGCCTCCTCTCCCGAGCGCACCCACAGCGCCACATAACCGGCGCGCTGCAGATAGGTACGGACCAGGGCGCCGATGTTCGGCTCATCCTCGACCACCATGATCGTCGCGTCCATGCTGACATCGTAGGCCTGTGGGTGCACGTGCGAGCGGCGGTTTTACACGCAGCTGACATTTGCCTGACAGGGTGGGGTTAGGTCGCAGCGACAGTCTCCTGAGATCGCGAAGCCAATCGACAGCGAGGACATACACATGTCATTCATCCACAAACACGCAAGACTGCTTCTCGTCGCAGCCAGCTGCGTGGCCCTCGGCGCCGGTGCGAGCGCCATTGCCACGGCGGGCGCCGCGACGAACCATCCGCTCACGGCGCAAAGGGCCACACCGCCAAGGTCAGGTCCGGCCGGCGCCTGGCGGCCCGAGCCGTCCATGGTGATCTGATCGTCCCCACCAAGACCGGCTTTGCTGCCGTGACGTTTGATCGTGGCACCGTTAAGTCGGTCAGCGGTCAGCAGCTGACGCTCACCGAAGGAACCAAGCTTGCGACCTACAAGACGGTCACACTGACGATCCCCACCACTGCTCGCGTTCGTGACAACCGGAAAAAGGGCACCTTGGCTGATGTGAAGACCGGTCAGCGCGCCACCGTGGTCAAGACGCCGAAGGCAACCTTCGTGATTGCACGCAGTCCGCGCTGACCCAGCAGTCTGGACGAGCCTGATCGTCTGCCCCGCGGCTCGGCGTGACTGAGCGCGTCCGCCGGCCCTCCTCGTACCCGGCCGTACCTGGATGGCCGGCGGACGCGTCCAGGAGCGTCAGCCGTACCGCCTGAGCGCAGCCGGTCGGCGAGCCAGACGCCACCGATCGCGCTGTTAGCCCGAACCAGCCGTGAAAGCGCGCGGCGATTCGGTCACTGTCTTGACAGCGGCGGTCATCTTGTGCCATGCGACCGATCATTACCTGGCGCCGCGTGCTCGCGAACCAAAGTGGCTCTCCTGGCGTATCCGTGGGTTGGGTTGGTAGCGGAGCGGGGTAGCGCGGTCGGTCGTCGTCTGTCAAGTAGCGTCGGGGGGGTCGCGGTGTGCGCGGGGCGGTGCGGTGTTGTGGTGAGTGGTGTGCGCTACTTGACAGCCGACGACCGACCGCGCTACCCCGCCACGAACCTCTCCAACGGCCGACGCGTCTTGGCAGCCGACGACTGGCCGGGCTACCCCGCCGCGAACCCTCTCCTGCGGCCGACGCGTCTTGGCAGCCGACGACTGGCCGGGCTACCCCGCCGCGAACCCTCTCCTGCGGCCGACGCGTCTTGGCAGCCGACGACTGGCCGGGCTACCCCGCCGCGAACCCTCTCCTGCGGCCGACGCGTCTTGGCAGCCGACGACCGGCCGCGCTACCCCGCCGCGAACCCTCTCCAACGGCCGACGCGTCTTGGCAGCCGACGACCGACCCCGGTACCCACCCACGAACCTCACCTGACCACGGAGAAACAGCGCATGCGCCCCATTTGCGTTCGCCGGTTCCGCGGGTTCGGGGCGGGGCGAACAAAAGTTAACTCACGGCCCCGTGAATCGGCGGGGTGCTCAGGATGTGTGCCCAGCGCGCCCTGACGCACGAACCCCCAGCGAATCGAGGGGGTGGGCGCGATTTGTTCCACTTAGCCACGCCAGAGGTACGTGGAGCGAGGCGCGGCGGGCGAGCAGCGCGGGCTGGTGGCCGTCGATTTACGTTGTGTTCCCGGGCCAGCCGCTCAGCCGCTCGCACTCCGCCCAGAGCCGCTCCCGGTCCGCTGTGGTCTCTCTCGTGCGCGGCAGTAAGTGTGTCGGGCGGGCCACGCGGTCGTGCCAGAACTTGCCTGAACTGTGGCCCGGTTCGGGAGCGGCCCCGAGCCACAGGATCGTGTCGGCGCCCTGCTCGGGCGTGCGGAGGAAGGGCTTGGTCAAGGTGTAGAAGCGCGGCAGCGAGGCACGGACGCCCGGGGTGTCGGCCCAACCGGGGTGCATCGCCTGAACGACCACCCCGCTGCCCCGCAGGCGCGCGGCCCACAGTTCGGTGAGGATCACCTGGGCGCGTTTGGCGCGCGCGTACGCTGTTGTTCCATCGTAGTTGGCACTCGCCATCTGCAGGTCGTCAACGCGAATGCGTTGTGTGTACATCCCTCCGGAGGACACGTTGACAATCCGCGAGGGAGCGCTCTGCTGGAGCAGTGGGATCAGCAGGTTGGTAAGCAGGAATGGCCCGACGACGTTGGTGGCGAACGTCAGCTCGATGCCGTCCGCCGAGAGGGTCCGCGTGTTCGCCAGTACCCCGGCGTTGTTGACCAGTACGTCCAAACGTGGCGTCTGCGCGCGAAAGCTCGCCGCGAACTCCCGCACGGATCCCAGGTCGCTGAGGTCGCAGATACAGACGTGCACCTCGGCTCCACCGGAGCGGTCCACAACGGTCGCGCGTGCCTGCGCGCCGCGCTGTGGGTCGCGGGCCAGCAGCCAGACGCGCGCGCCAAGCCGCGCGAAGCCTTCGGCGGCGGCCAGCCCGAGCCCCGACGTCGCGCCGGTGACGAGCACGACCTCACCTTTCATCGATCGCAGATCATCGGGGTTCCACCAGCGTTGGCGCAGCCGATAGCCGACGCTCGTGTAGCCCACGACAACGGTGCGGTCGAGGACGGCGTCCAGCACGGAGCTGAGCATGTCTCCTAGCCTCCAGCGGTGACGCCGCTGCCGGTGCGCAGACCGCCGGCGCGGGTGCGCCCCCGTCGGGCATCTGGCGAGTGGCGCAGGGCGACCCATCCGCCGAGCGCGACCGCGAGGCAGGTCACCGCGCCGAGACCCAGCCCGGCCCGTGCCCCGGCGACCGCCATCAGATAGCCGACGATCGGACCGCCGATCGGCGTCGAGCCCTGGAACGCGACGAACCAGAGGGACATCACCCGGCCGCGCATCTCTGGGGCCGCCGTCAGCTGCAGGGTTGAGTTGCCGGTGGACATGAAAGAGATACTGGCACCGCCGGCAAACGCGAGCGCCGCGAGTTCCAGCGGCAGGTTGGGGGCCAGCGTGGCCAGCGCCATCGTCACGCCGAACCCGAAGGCGGCGATGACCAGCGGCCGGAGTCCGGTCTTGCCCCGCGCGGCCACCATCAGCCCGCCGACCACAGCGCCGACGCCCATCGCCGCTGTCATGAAGCCGAACCCGGTCGCACCGACGTGCAGGCCCCGGCTCGCCATCACGGGTAGCGTGACCTGGAACTCGTAGGTCAGACAGCCGGCGACGCCCATCATCACCAAGGGAACGGCAAGTCCGGGCGTGTTCCGGACGTAGCGCAGGCCCTCCCGGAGCTGTCCACTCGCGCGAGCCATCGGCGCCGTCGGTCGCAGCGCCCGGCGGTCCATGGTGACCAGCGATCCGACGACGGCGACGAAGCTGGCCGCGTTGACCAGGAAGCACACGCCATCACCCACGGTGGCGATCAGAATGCCCGCAACCGCCGGTCCAATCACCCGCGCGATGTTCACCAATACCGAGTTGAGGCTGACCGCGTTGCGTAGGTGCTCCTTGCCGACGAGCTCGAGCATGAATGACTGTCGGGCCGGGTTCTCAAACGCATTGTTGAAACCCAGGAGCGCGGCGAGCACCCCGATCTGCCAGACGTGGACGAGACCGGTGACGGTGAGCAGACCAAGGGCCAGCGCCTGGACACCCATCGCGGCCTGGAGCGCGATCATCAGCCGGCGCTTGTCGACGCGGTCGGCGATCACGCCCCCGTAGGGGCCGAACAGCAGCACCGGCAAGGTCTGCAGGGCCACGACGATTCCCAGCGCGGTGCTCGAGTGCGTCAGCGTGAGCACGAGCCACGCCTGCGCGGTCATCTGCATCCAGGTGCCGATCAGCGAAATTGCCTGTCCGCTGATGTAGCGCCGGTAGTTCGGGACCGCCAGAGCGGCGAAGGTGACTTGCCCGGCGCGGATGACGCGCGTCACGGCTGCCTGTGCTTCAACTGTTCGGCGAGCTC
Source organism: uncultured Solirubrobacterales bacterium (assembly GCA_963838535.1). Classification (GTDB taxonomy): domain Bacteria; phylum Actinomycetota; class Thermoleophilia; order Solirubrobacterales; family Solirubrobacteraceae; genus Palsa-465. The sequence goes on along the minus strand of CAWIRN010000030.1, from coordinate 60,254 downwards.
CTCGAGGGCGGAGATCGCCTGCTCGACCTGCCGCCGATCGGCGTCGGTCAAACCGTCCAGCCCGGCGTTGAGCGCGTCGGTTCGCTCTCGGCGCATGCGCTCTGACACGCCTATGCCGGCCGGCGTCGCCGTCACCCAGGCGGCGCGCCGATCGCGTTCATCGCTGACCCGCTCCAGCAGACCAGCCTCGGCCAGGTCAGCGATCACTCGGGAGAGCATCGTCGGATTGATGCCCTCGCTGCCGGCCAGCTCCGATATCCGGATCGGCCCCTGACGCGCGACAGCCAACAGCACCGAGATCCGAGTCGGCGTCAGTCCCGCCGCGGCCCCCGCGCTCGTGTGGCGCAGCCGCCGCGACAGCTTGCCGATCACGGTGCGCAGTCGGGCTGCAGTGTCGAGATCGAGGACTGGCGGTGAGGTTGGCAATCGTCTCCTAAATACTTGCTTGCTGGCAAGCATTAGTCTAGCACCCGGGGTCAGGGCATCGCGCCGGCTGCAACCCAGCCCGTCAGGACCCGTCGATCGAGCGGGCGGCCAGACCGGGGCGATCGAGCGGCCGGCCAGACCGGGGGGATCGAGCGGATCGGCCCGTCGAACCGATTCGGCGGCCGGTGAGCGGCGAGCCGGTCGGGCGGGTTCAGGGACGGTCGGTCGACACGATCAGGACGTTGCAGCGCGCCCGGTGCGACACCTTGTTCGGGACGTTCCCCAGCGCCAACCGTCTCGCGCCATGCATCCCTTTACTGCCGACCACGATCAGCGTCGCGCCGACTTCGTCGGCAACCTCAAGTATCGCGTCGGCCGGATCGTGCTGCACCGCGTGGGTGCTGACGCTCACATTCGGATTGGCGATCCGGATCGCCGCGGCGGCCTCGCTGAGCGTGGCTTCAACCTGCGCGTCGGGCAGCGGCGCCCATACCTTGGCGGCACCCTCGGGTGCTCCGGCGATGCGCACGCCGCGCAACGGCTCAAAGGCAGACACGATGTGCACCTCTGCATCAAGCGCAATCGCCAGGCGGACCGCCTCCTGCACCGCGAGCTTGGCGGTCTCAGAGCCATCTGTGCCCACAACGATCAAATCGCCCATCTCGACGGATCCTCCTCCCAGTCTGCGCTACCGCTGCCCAGACCCTAGCGATTCTCAACGTCCAAGCGCGTGATCGGTCGGTCGGGCGTGTGCCGGCGTTGGCCCGGCTCAGGCGTTGGGGGCTTGCGCGGGCCACCGTGCGGCGCCGAGCTCGCGCGAGATGCCGCGGGCCGCCTCGGTGACCGCGGTGGTCAGGCCCTTCACCGGGCCCCGCGGCATGATCCGCTTGGTATCGCCGACCACGCCGATCGCCCCGACGACCTGGCCGGAGTGCTCGAAGATGGGTGCGGCGACGCTTGACTCGCCCAGGATCGCCTCGTCGCGCTCGCGTGCGTAGCCCCGCTCGCGGATGTCGGCGAGAGCCTGCCGGAGCGCTGCCGGTGCCAAGGTGCGGCTGGTCAGTCGCGGGAGCGGCTCGGCCAGGAGGTCGGCCACCAACTCCTCAGGGGCGAAGGCGAGCATGGCCTTGCCCATGGCGCTGGCGTGCAAGGGCAGCTCCGCCCCGACCTCGAGGATCTGCAGCGTGGTGTCGGGACGGAAGACGTGGTGCACGATCACGATGCACGCCCCGTGCATGACCCCGACGCGTACCGCCGAGTCCATTCGCGTGGCCAGCCGGTCGGCGTGCCCGAGCGAGCGTCCGCGCAGCTCGTTGAGGTCCAGGTAGGAAGTGCCGAGTTGCAGCAGTCCTGCCCCCAACTGGTACTTGTCGGAATTGCGGTCCTGTTCGACGAAGCCTTGAGCCTGCAGCGTCTGCAACAGGCCGTGGACGGTCGGGCGGGTGAGGCCGAGCCGATCGGCGATCTCGCTGACACCCAAGCGCCGCGGCCCGCTGGCCAGGACCTTCAGGATCCGAGCGGCTCGTTCGACCGATTGGATCGTGGCGCGCCGTCTGGACTTGGCCGTGGCATTCGGCATCGTCGAATTATCATCGGTCAGGACCGGAGCGGCAGGTTCGTGACGGCTCGCAGATACGGGTCGGTCTGCCATTGCGCAAGCCCGTCGAGCGCCAGGTCTGGGAAGGCATCGAGCAGCATCTCGATGGCCACCGGCGCGACGAGCCGGACGAGCGGTGCGCCGATGCAGTGATGGATACCTGCGCCGAAGCTCAGGTGGGCTCCGCTGGGGCGTTCGATCAGGAAGCGGTCGGGCTCGCTGAAAACGGTCGGGTCGTGGTCGGCAGATCCGACCACCGCAGTGACCAGGGCGCCCTTCGCGAACGTCTGGCCGCCGACCTCGGTATCCGAGGCGGCATAACGGTCGATCACCTGCACGGGGCCGTCGATCCGCAGCATCTCCTCGAGTGCGCCGTTGATCAACGAGGGATTCCCGCGCAGGGCTGAGAGCTGCGGGGGATTGAGCAACAAGTTGCGCACGCCGGTGCCGAGAATGAACGTTGTCGACAGGTACCCGGCGACCAGGAGATCCGAGGCACATACCTGTACCTCCTGCGGGCTCAGGCCGGCGGCCGCGAAGGCCTGGCAGATCTCGGCGAACAGACCCGCACCAGGCTGGGTGGTATTCGCGAGCAGCATGCCCTGGAAGAATGAGTTCAGTGCCATCGAGCACGTCGCGCCGATCTTCCGCGCGGCCTGTGACTGTGTGCCGTCGTGAGCCGCGGTGATGGCGGCTTGCCACTCGATCAGACCGCTCCACACATCCTGGTCGTTGGGGATTCCGAGCAGCGTGAACAGCACGCCGGCGGGCAGCGGTAATGCGTAGTCGGAGATCAGCTCGATCCGCCCGTGCCGGCTCGCGGCCGCCAGCAACGGTTCGGCGATGCCTGCGGTGAGCTCCGGAGCCGATGTGATCGCGTCGAGGAACAGGGGCTCGAGGAGTGAACGCAGGGTGGTGTGCAGCGGCGGATCGGCGTAGAACAGGCTCGGAGGAAAGTTCGACATCATCCCGAACGGACCAAGCGCAGGAGGAGGTGCCGCCGGCGTGGAGGGGGTTCCGACCGGGGCGGATGTCGATCCGGCCGGCGCGGAGGGGGATCCCATGGGCTGATTCTTGACCCACACGTCGGTGTCGGTGAGCACCTGTTCGCAGTCCGCGTAGCGAAACATCCAATCGCTTTGGTAGAGCTCTACGCGGTGGATTGGCGCAGCCTCACGAAGGCGCGCGTAGGTCGGAAAAGGGTCGGCGAGGAAGGCCGGGTCGTGCGGGTTGAACTGGTTCGGATCCCAGGTGGCGGTCATGGGGCTATCCGTCCCCGGGCGCGCTGAGCGGTGCAGCGAGAAAACGCAGCCCCCCGATCCCCGGCACCAGGCAGTAGACGCTGCCCAGCGTCTGGACGAGCCGGGGCAGACCAGTCATCACGATCGGGTCGCGGCTGTCGTCCGTGCGCAGGACGAATTTCCCGCCGGAGGCGGGCTGGGCCCCGAGAATCGGGTCACGCGTGCCGCGCAGCCCGTGGGTGGAGAGACCTTCGTTGGTCCATACGCGCAGGAGGAACTCGTACTGCAGCTCCAGGTCGCCGCACAGGAACAGCCCGATCAGACCACGCTCGATCCCGTCGTCGGGCTGGTCGGGATCGAGTGGCGGGCCGTACGGCATGCTGCGCCTCACCAGCCTGCGGCTGTGGGGTTGGCCCATGACGAGCGAACCGCGCGGATTGAGGCGCCGGATGTGCGCGCCGACCGGGCAGCGCGTCCCGTCCACGTCGTCGTAGAAGGTCAGGTGCCCCGGACCCGGCGCGTAGTCGAAGTTGTTGAGCTCGGCCGTCGGGATCCGAGGATCGGTGTGCGCGGTGTCCGGCGCGAGCGTCAGCGGCACGCCAGTGCGCCACCGGCCCACGAGCTTGGCCGCGATCAACTCGCGATCCAGGTTCCATACCTGTGACCATTGGTCCAACAGCCGCTCGAAACCCTGAACGTCCTGGCGCAGAATGCGAAACGCGGCGTAGCAGGCGTTATCGCCGAGGGCATGTGGCAGGTCGTCGAGGAAATTGCCGCCGTAGATGTTGGTGTAGTCACAGCCGAGCAAGAAGTCACCCGTGTCAGATTCCGGCTGCATGTCGCGAAACGTCCGACCCGGACCGCCGCGGATGTGCGGCTGGGCGATCCCGTCGCGGTAACCGAAGTGGACGGCTCCGTCCGCCAGCGCCTTGGCGTCATGGGCCGAGATCTCGCTCAGACCGTGTGTCGCGAACCGGGAGCGCAGCCGAGCCGAGATCTCGTCGAGCCGGCGCGGACCTGGGGCGTGGGTGTAGAGCGACAGCACAATGTGCACGGCCGGGGTGCCTTTTCCGCCCAGAATCCAGTGGTCCGGCGCGCTGTCCCCGACGTCACCCAATCCGCTCTGACCGGGGAAATCGGGATCGGGATCCTGGGCCCGCTGGGCGGCCCCCTCGCGGAAGGCGGTCGGGAAGTCCGCCAGGACGTCGGGCGCGATGCCCAGGGCGCCCAGTCCCTCCCAGGTCAGGCCGACATTGAGGCAATACGGGGGCGTCGAGTCCCACTCCTCTGCCGTCGTAACCTGTGGGCTCGAGGCTTCGTCGCCTGAGACCAGGCCGGCGAGAAACGTCCGGGCTCCCCCGGCATCGCCGACGCCGAGGGCGAAGTGACGCGCATGGGCCGAACGGTAGCCGCGGAGCAGGTTGCCCTGGATATCGGCGAGGTCCAGTGTCGTCACAGCTGCCGTGCACTCCGCAGGATGTCGATCACCGTGACCTCCGGATATGCGGACCAGAGCGGGACCTGGCTCAGGTTGTGATCGATGATGAACTGGGTGAACTCGCGTGCGTAGCGCTTCACCGGTAACCGCGGTGCGTCGGCGATGTACTGCAAGATTGCCGTGAAGGCATCGCCGAGCACGCCGACGAAATCCATGATGTAACTCTCGAGGTTACCGTCGTAGGTCGTGATGACCATCAGAACCGAGCCATCGGGGCTGGGCAGGAAGCGGGCAAAGTGCACGTAGTGAAGCGAGGACAGCGCCTTGTGCACCTCGTCGGCCGACGCGTCGAGGAGCGCCAACAGGGCCGGCATCTGAGTCGGATTCTTGAGCGGCAGGAAGAGATTGAGGGGGTGCTGCACCTGCTGCGCGGCGCTGAGATCGGGTGACTGGTCGACGGCCGGCGGAGCGGGCGCGGGCAACCCGCTCGCACGTGTGTCGATGCGGCGAATCATCATGCGATGCCCTGCGCAATCCCCACCTGGTGGCCGGCGCCCAAGCGCTCGAATGCCTGCAGCGCGTCGGCCCGTTGGGTATCGCGCCGCGGACCGGCCAGGCCGTGCGCGACGATCTCCAGGCGCGCTCGCGCGATGTCGTACTCCATCCCCATCGTGGTCGCGATGGCCTCCGCCTTGCGCCAGGCGCGCAGCGCGGCGTCGCGGTGCCCGCGCTCGTACTCGAGCATGCCGACAAGCAGCCAGCGACGCGGGCGCACGCCGTGGAACGTCCACCCGATCCGCCCCAGGACCTGGCAGCCGCGCGCCGCGCGTTGTTCCAGGACGGCGCGCTCGCCCGGATCGCCTGGCGCTCCGGCGCTCCGCAGCAACTCCAGGTAGACCTCGACCGCCCCGGCGGTGAAATCAGCCCAATGAAACCCGCTCGGGAATCGGGCTGTGACCATCGCCAGAACTGCGTCGGCGGCCTCCAGCGCCTCGCCGCGCCGACCCTGGCGCTGCCGCGTCGCCGCGGTCGAGTAGTGCTTCTCGATCAGCGTGCCGCCGTCGCTGGCCGCCGTCTCGATGGCCAGCGCGCGCTCGAGCGCGTCGGCCGCGGCGTCGGTCTCGCCGCGGCCGAGCCGGGTCTGCACCTCGTCGAGCAGCGACCAGCTCTCGAGCTGCGGGTTCGCGTTGCGCGCGGCGAGCTCACGGGTGCGCCGCCAGCACGTCTCCGCGCCGCGGAAGTCGCCGGCACACAGGTGCAAAGCCGAGCGGGTCTGCCACAGCTCGGCTTCGAAGTTGTACTCGCCGATTTCGCCGAACAGCTCGAGCGCCCGGTCGCTGGCGGCGATGCCGCGCCGCCAGCTGCCGCGTTGGGCCTCAACCAGTGCGCTCACATTCCAGACGTACGCCAGCGCTTCCGTGTGGCCTGCCTGGGCCGCCATCCGCACAGCGCGAGAGGTGTAGCGATCGGCGAGCCGACGGAGATTGAACAGGCTGACCACGCCCGCTCCGTTGGCGAGCGCGCGCGCCAGCTGGGGCGAGGAGCCCAGCCTCCTCGCCGAGGTTGAGGCCGGCCAGCTCCAGATAGATGAGTTCGCCCGGGGACTCGCCGTCGAGGTAGCTGATCTGGCCGAGGACCTTGTAGCAGTCAACCGCCTCGTCGAGGACGTCCTTTTCGGAGCGGCGCCGATCGAGATGACGCGCGGGCATGACCAGGTGTGCGAGCTGCTGGGCGGCGGCCGCCGTGAGGCCTCGCGTGAGGGACATGCGCCCCTTGGGGACCGGGCGATCGAGGCGGGCCAGAGCCTGCTCGAGCAGAGCGCGGCTGAGCCCGAAATCTCCCAGAAAGTAGTTTGCGGTCGCCATGCCCTTCTCCCACAACGCCCGCCGGGCTTCGACATCCGGCGCGGGCTGAGCGATCAGCTGCGAGTCGAGCGACACGGCCTCGCGGAACGCTCCGCCGCGTAGCGCTCGCCGGCCCGCCCGCTCCAGGTAGGTCATGGCTCTGGCCGGATGGTCGGCCTGGCTCCAGTGGTGGGCCAGCAGCGCGCAGTGCGGCTCGAGCTCGTCGGTCGAGTAGCTGCGTTCGAACCATTCGGCCACGGCTTGGTGAAGCGGCCGGCGTCTGGGACGTCGTCAGCAGCTCGTAGGCGACCTCGCGCGTGATCTCGTGGCGAAACGTGTAGGACGGCTCCACCTCGGAGTCCTGAGGGGTGAGCAGATCAAGCGTCGCGAGCGTTCGCAGATCTTCGGGTACCGCTTCGCGCCCACTCGCCACCGGATAGGCCTCGCTGACCGCGCGCGCGGAGAACGTCCGCCCGACGACCGCGGCGACTTTGAGTGACAGCTGCTGTTGTGGGCTCAGGCGGTCGACCAGGCTCAGCACGGCACCCTCGACCGTGGCGGGAACGTCCAGGCCCTCGAGCTCACCCACCACCGCGGCGCCAGCGCTCACGCGCACGATGCCACCCTCCTGCATCGTCTTGATCAGCGCCTCACAGAAGTAGGGATGGCCGGCCACTCGGTCCTCGACGAAGCGGCTCAGAGCGGGCGGGACGTCCGTGACCCCGAGCCGCTGGCGGATCAGCGCCGCGGTGTGATCAGCCGACAGACTGGTCAGACGCACCAGCCGGCTCGAGGCGAGCGAGAGCAGCTCAGCGTATTCGCTCTCGGGCTCGGCGCTGCCGATCGGCCGCGTCGCGATCAGCGCCAGCAGCCTGGGCACCAAGCGCACGACTTCCTGGAGTAGCGCCCACGAGTTGCTGTCCAGCCAGTGAGCGTCCTCGACCAACAGCAACACAGGATCGACAGCGGTGCAGCGGGACAGGATGCGGGTCAGCAGCATCGTGGTGTTGTCCTCCCGCACGTCACCCCTCATCCCGGCGGTCACGTCGTTGTCCGGGATGGCAATCGGGAGCACGCTCGAGAGCAGGGGCGCCATCCGCTCGATCTCGGGCACGCCGCCGATCTGGTCGTGGACCCGTTGCTCCTGCGCCGCGGGGTCCAGCGCGTCAGACGAGAGGCCCAGCACAGAGGCAAACACCTGGCGCCAGGCGTAGTAGCCGGTCGCGCGCTCGACCGCGTCAGCGGCCGCGGTGAGGACTCTGACCCCGGCCTGCTCGGCCATCCGCGCGCCCTCGGCCAGGAGCGCCGACTTGCCGATCCCCGCGTCGCCTTCCACGACGATCGCGCCACGATCGCCGTGCTCGGTCAGCCGGTCGAGGTATTCGGCCAGCAGGGCGCGCTCTCGCTCGCGGCCCACCAGCGGGCTGTGGCGGGGGGCCGCCGGCGCTCGCATCGCGTGCAGGCGCCGAACCGGCACCGCGTCGACTCGTCCCTTGATGGCGATCGGGGCCAACGACTGCCAGCCGAAGCGCTCGCTCACCGAGCCCGCGGTCAGCTCGTCGCACAGGATCTCGGTCTGGCCGGCGTAGGCGAGCCGGGCCGCCAGGTTCGTGACGTCGCCGTGCAGCGTGTACTCGCGCCGCAGATCGCTTCCGAACAACCCGCAGAAGGCGCGCCCGGTGGCGACACCGATCGAGCAGCGGAGGCCCAGATCCGCGAGCTGGTCGCTCAACGCCGACGCCGCCCGCACGGCCCGCTCAGCGTCGTCCTGATGGGCCCGGGGCGGCAGTCCGAAGACGGCCGAGAGCGTCATGCCTTTGCTGTCCATCACCGGCTTGCTGGCACCCTCGAACCGCGCGATCGTCTGCTGGAAAGTCCGCACGGTGAGGTGCGTTGAGGCGATCCGGTCGCCCAAGACGCTAGGGGGATCGAGCAGCCGCGCCATCACCACCGTCACCCGCCGCAGCTCGGCCAGCCATTCGGTTCCCGACGCAGCCCGCCATCCCCGGACCGGCGCCGGGATGAATGGCGCGATCGCCTCCGGCGAAACCTCGCGCGACTCCTCGCGCAGACCGCGCCCAGATCCGGCCCTCGGCGGCGCACCGTGCAACGCCCGGAGGGAGAACAGCTCCGTGTCGTCGAGCCGGCTGCCTTCAGCGTGCGGCTCGACATGCGCCCACGCCGACGATGACAGCGCCACGCCCCCGGCCGGCGCTCGGCGCTCGGCGACCGCGACATGATCGAGCGGCTCACCGGCGGGCAACAGCTCCCAGCGCCCGTTCACACCGCCGACCATGGTGATCTCGAACTCGCCCGCAGCGACTCCGATCCGCGTGCGTAGCCGTTTCCCCGCCGGCGCCGGGTGTCGATCCGCCGCGCCCTGGAACTCGAGCGCGGCTCGGGTCGCGCGTGCCGTGGCGGCGACGATGTCCTCGGCGTCGCTGACCAGCCAACCGCACAGAAACGCATCGCCGTTGACGGTGAGGATGTCCCCCCCGTGGCCGTAGACGGTCTCCGCGAGCTGCACGAAGTAGGCGTTGAACGCGCTGCCCAGCTCGTCTAACCCCTCTGGACCAGCAGCACTCACGTGTTCGACGAATGACGTCCAGCCCTCGATGTCGGTCTGCAGCAGGGCTCCGCAGACGCGCACCGACTCCGCGTCTCGCAGAGGCTCTCCGGATGCCAACCGCTCGGCCAGCACCGAGCAGATGTAACTGACGGCGGAATCCTGTGACAGCGCCAGCGAACCCCCGTCTATGTCTCCGGCTTCAGACGAACTCGACAAGGCGGTCGAGATGGACCCCAACTCCCACTCAACTCTCGTTGATGTTAGGCGGCGGAGCGTACCAGCCCAGCCCTCAACGCCCGGAGGCCGCGCTCCGCCGTTGTATCGTGCGGCATGTCGATGCTCGTCGCGGTGACCGACCACGCGGCCGAACGGTTCCGTCAGCGGATTCGCGGGACGCTCGAGGCGAAAACCGAGATCGCGTCCCGAGTCGCCCGCGGCTATGCGGCAGATCTCGTCGAGCCAGGTTCGCACGGCACGGTTCTGGTTCGCGACCCCGAGCGTCGAGATCTGGTTTACGTGTGTCGCCCGGACACGGGGGAGTTGGTCGTGGTGACCCTCTGGGAGGACGGCGAGGACGCGGCGGTGCCGAAGCGTTTCACGGACGCCTTGCGGCGCGACGACCACCTGGTCGCCGACCAGCGCCCATCGCGCGAGGCCGACCGACATCCGCGTCGCCAGCGCTGAGGTCCGGGCCATCGGTCGGGACTTGGGTCTCCGGCCTGGATCGAGCCGGTCACCGGTGTCACGCAGCGAGTGCCGGTTCGAGTTCGCGGGCGATTCGGCCGACGGCGTGGCTCAGAGCGCCGGCCGCGAGCAGCGCGTCGGTGGCCTGGGCCAGGAACCGACCGATCAGCCCGCGCCCGGACACCGCGACCGAGGCGCGGACCTCGCTGCCGTAGTCCTGTGCGACCGCGTGGTATTCAACCTCGAGCCGGATCGGACCGGTGGCGGTCAACACCAAGCGACCGTCGTCGGCCTCGGTGACCTCGACCACGAATTGGAGCGAGCGCCCGGCCAGGAAACCCTGAACCCGCACGTGGTCGCCAGCGTGCAGCCGGTCGCCCTCGAAGTCCAACAGCTCGAAGTCGATCGGTGCCCAGCGGGCGATCGCATCGGGCTCGGTCAACAGCGCCAGCACGCGATCCGGGACCACCGCCACCTGTGTGTGTGCCTTCCAAGTTGCCATGCGTGCACTCTTCCGCACCTGAGGCCGGTCCTTTGTGACGTTGGGCACGGATCGGCCTCACGGAGAATCGCCCTCTGGGCGATTCTCCAATGGAATCCGCGCCAGCGGATTTCACCTACTCTTTCGAACGCGATGTCGGTGGTCAACGAGCCAGGGGTCGTCCCGCGGATCCCGGCCTCGGCCGGGGCGCTGATCTTCGATCAGTCCGGCCGGCTGCTGATCCTCAAGCCCAACTACAAGAAGGGTTGGACGATTCCCGGGGGACAGATCGACGTTGGCGGGGAGTCGCCGTGGGAAGCGTGCCGTCGAGAGACGCTCGAGGAGTGCGGTGTGACAGTCGACCACGGCCGGCTGGTGTGCGTCGATTTCCTGCGGCGCAAAGCCAACCGACCCGGCGGGGTGCGGTTTCTGTTCGACTGTGGCACGTTGCGCGACGAGCAGCTGACGGCAATCCGGTTGCAGGCAGCGGAGATCGACGAGCACCGTTTCGTGGCGCTCGCGGAGGCCGCGGACCTGCTGAGCGGCCCGCTCCGCCGCCGCGTCTGCGCATCGGTCGGCCGTACGCAGTGCGTCTACCTGGAAGAGGGGCGCCCGGTCCCCGGTGTCCAAAGCTGACCCTGCGCTTGAATGCGTGACCGAATGGCACTCCGGCGAGAGACTGCGGCATGTCGTCGGTCCCTGGTCTGATCCTGCAGCATGAGGCATCCGCGCCTCCAGCCTTGCTGGAGGAGTGGCTGCGAACCCGGGGACTCGCGTTCACCGTTCATCACGCCGGGCAGGGACCACTGCCGGATCTGCGCCGCTTCTCGTTTGTCACTTCGCTGGGATCGGAGAGCTCGGCCGTCGATCTCGACCCGCCCTGGATCCCGGAGGAGATCGACGCGCTTCGCGCGGCCATCGCCAGCGAGGTGCCGGTCCTCGGAATCTGCTTCGGCGGCCAGGCGCTGTCGCTCGCGCTCGGTGGTGGGACGGATCGGGCAGCCGCGCCCGAGGTGGGCTGGATCGCCATCGACAGCCATGACGGCGGCGTTCCCCAGGGGCCCTGGGCGCAGTACCACAACGAGGTCATGCGCGTCCCTCCGGGCGCGCAGCTACTGGCCCGCTCGCCGGTCGGCACGGCCGCGTATCGCATCGGTCCCCACCTCGGAGTCCAGTTCCACCCGGAGGCCACGCCCGAGATCGTCAACGCCTGGGCACGGGCCGACGTCCACCTGCCGGCGGCCGGGATCACCCTCAGCGACCTGGCCGAGCAGGGGACGCGTTATGGGTCGATGGCCCGCGAGTCCGCGTTCGCCCTGTTCGACGGTTGGTGGCGTGTCGGGCCGGGCGGCCGCTGACCGGCCTCGGTCAATCGGTCGTGCGGCGTCGGTACAGGTGGGTAGCCAGTGGGGCGAAGACCACCAGGAGTCCGATCGACCAGAGCAGGGAGGCGGTGATCGGGTGCTGCATCGGCCACGCGTGGATCGCTGCCGAAGGGTTGGGATTCGCGAACAGCTGACGGGCCGCGGCGGTCACGGCGCTGACCGGGTTCCAGTCGGCAATGGTGCGCAGCACCACAGGCATGTGCTCGGTGGGAACCAGAGCGTTGGAGACGAACGCGAGCGGAAACAGGATCACGAGACCGACCCCCTGCGCCGATTCTGGGCCCTTGCTCAGGATCCCCAGACAGGCACAGCCCCACGACAGGGCGTAGCTGAAGAGCAGGAAGATGGCGAACCCGCCGATGGTCGATGCCACGCCGCCCTCGGGTCGCCAGCCGACCACCAACCCGGTTGCGGCGACGAAACCCGCGCAGATCGCGGCCGTCATCACGTCAGCGAGCGATCGTCCCACGAGCACTGAGGGGCGCCACATGGGGAGGGTCCTGAACCGCTCGATGACGCCGCTGCCGAGGTCGGTGCTCAGCCCGACCGCCGTCCCCATCGACGAGGTGGTCAGATTCAGTGCGAGCAGACCGGCGATGGCGAAGTCGGTGTAGCTGCCGCCACCGGGCAGGACGACCCCGGAACCGAACACGTAGACGAACAACACCGTGAACAGCACCGGCTGGATCGTGACGTCTGAGAGCTGGAGCGGCTCGCGGGCGATGTGCACGAGGTTGCGTCCAGTGAGCACCGCGACGTCACACAGCTGCCGCATCAGGCCGTCGGGTCTCGGCGGTCGCGCGACGCGCGTCGCCGGGGCCGGTGTGGTGACGCTCATAGCGCGGCCACCTGCAGTTCGGAGGCCAGCGGTTCGGACTCGGCACGGTCCTCGCTCGCCGTCGTCGGATGCCCGGTCAGGGCGAAGAACACGTCGTGCGGCTCGACGCGCGAGCGCATCCTGGATATCGCGCTCGAGCTGTTCAACGAGCAGGGCTACGACAAGACCTCGCTCCGCGAGATCGCCCAGCGGCTTGGCACCACAAAGGCCGCGCTCTACTACCACTTCGAACGCAAGCAGGACATCCTGCTCGAGCTCCATCTGCGCCTGCACGCGCTGGGGCGGGACGCCCTCGACCAGCTGGCGCTCGTCGATGACGAGCAGGAGCGAGTGGCGGCGTGGCCGGGACTGCTCGATCAGTTCATCGATCAGATGTTGAACAACCGAGACCTGTTCCTGCTCCACCAGCGAAACGCGAACGCCTTCGAACAGCTGGCGCAGAGCGAGCGCCATCAGGCCGACCAGGACGACCTCGAGCAGCAGCTTCGCCGGTTCCTCGGGAGTCCCACCATCCCGGTCGCCCAGCGCGTGCGAATGGCCTGCGCGATCGGTGCGGTCATGGGCGCGGTGATCGGCGCGGGCGAGGTGTTCGGCGACGTGCCGACCGCCGAGCTGGCCGAGCTGGTCCGCGATGCGGTACGGGACCTCGCGGCGTCGAAAGGCGCAGCGACGTGACAGGATGAGCGCTGTGAGCGCGACGGATGAGGGTCAGGTGGTCGGTTTCTTCCACGCCGGCCTTACGGTGAGCGACATGGACGAGGCGCTGCGGTTCTTCCGCGACACACTCGGACTCGAGGTGGTGGCGGACTCCATGCGCGTCGGGGAGCAGGTGGAGCCGATCGTGGGTGTCTCCCCCGACTCGATGCGCGTCGTGTTCCTCCACGTTCCCGGGTCCGACGCGAAGATCGAGCTGTTCGAGTACGCCGGCGTGGAGCAGTTCTCGGCCGCCTCCCGGCCCTGGGACGCCGGCGCCGGGCATTTCTGCCTGTACGTCGATGACGCGGCAGCCGTGCTGGAGCGGCTCGTCGCCGCCGGGTACACGTCGCGAAAGCCGCTGCGAGCCATTCCCGACGGTCCCCATGCCGGGGCCAAGGCCGTGTACACGATCGGCCCCGATGGCTACCACGTTGAGCTGTATCAGCGCGCCGCCGGGTCAGCGCAGTAGCCGCGCCGAGCCGCGCGAAACCGGCTGGGTGACCCGGTCCTAGGCGAGCGCCCACCGTCCTGGATGGCGGCAATCCGCGTTACGGTCGAGCGCGCGGCGTAACCGGGCGATAATGAGCGCGATGTCGTTCGAGGGCAAACGATCGGCCTGGCATGCCACGGCGTCGTTGGTGGCGTGTGTGTTGGTGGTGGGCGCGGTGCTCGCGGGCTGCGGCGATCTGGCGTCCTCGCCGGCCGCGGGGACATTCACGCCGAGAACGCCGGGGGTTCTCACCGTCGTGACCTCGACTCTGCCGAGCCCCGGGTTCTGGGAGGGAACGGCTAGCCATCCGACCGGAGGACTCGAATACGAGCTGGCGAGGGATCTCGCGGATCGCTTCGACCTGAAGTCGGTCCGCATCAAGGTCGAGCACTTCAACCGCGTCGTCCGCGGTCAGCTCGACGGCGCGGATCTCGCGCTCGACCTGATCACTCCCACCGCCGAGCGGGAGAAGGCACTCGATTTCTCCGCGCCCTACCTGGACGCGGCTCCCACTGTGCTCGTGCGCAGCGGGCAGCCCGTCCCCGACCTCGACACGGCTATGAGCCTCCGGTGGGGAGCCATCCGCGGCACGACGTTCGTGAGGATCATCAACTCGCTGATCACCCCCGACCAACCGCTTCAGCTGTTCGAGAACAGCCCGGCGATGCTGCACGCCCTGGAGAGCAATCAGATCGATGCGGTGCTGTTCGATATGCCGCTGGCTGTGGTGACCGCTCGGCGGTCCGGCGGGCGCCTGGACACTGCCGCGCAGCTTCCCGACCCGGAGACCATCGCGGCGGCGCTGCCCTCGGGCTCGGGCAACGTGCCCGCAGTTGACTCGGCGATGCGGGCGTTCACCAGCGACGGGAAGATCGACCACCTGCTCAAGGTTTGGGTGGGCTCAGACGCCGCCAACGCTCAGTCCTCGATTCCACTGCTCCATACGCTGCGATGATCGCCCCGGGCGCGCTGCCGATCTCGATCGCGGAAATCACCGTCAAGTCACCCACGGGGCCGCCCTGGCAGTTCCTGGTCCTGTTCGTCGTGGTGATCATCGGTCCGCCTCTGCTGCGGCGCGCGCGTCTGCCGGGGATCATCGGATTGCTCCTTGGCGGCTACGCGATCGGCCCCCACGGCCTCAACCTGATCGGGGCCGGAAACACGACGATCCCGGATTTGGGGCAGGTTGGCCTGCTCTACCTGATGTTCGTGGCCGGAGTCGAGTTGGATCTGGGGCTGCTGCGGTTGCATCGCCGCGCCGTCATCATCTTCGGGCTGGTTTCGTTCGGCCTGCCGATGCTGTTCGGGACGGCGATCGGATTTTCGCTCAGCTGGGGGGCTCCGGCGGCGCTCCTGCTTGGGTCGCTGCTGGCCTCGCACACGCTCCTGGTCTATCCCGCCGTGAGAGACGCCGGGCTGTCCAGCAACGCAGCCGTAGCGACCGCCGTGGGCGCCACGGTGCTCACCGACACCGCTTCGCTGGTGGTGCTGGCGGCCGTCTCAGGATCCCAGCTCGATGGCGGCGGGCCGGTCTCGATCGGCCTCCAGGTCGTTCTCGGTCTCGTCGTGATATTGGTCTTCACGCTGCTGATCCTGCCCCGGCTGGCCCGGTTCGCCTTTCGCGAGCTGGGAACCGACCGGATCGTCCGTTATCTGATCGCGGTGGCCGCCTTCCTGTGTGCGGCCACGCTGGCCGCCAGCTTCGGCATCGAGGGAATCGTCGGCGCGTTCTTCGCCGGCTTGGGCCTGAACCGCCTGGTTCCGAACGAGGGACCGCTGATGGATCGGATCGACTTCTTCGGCGCAGCTGTGTTCATACCGATCTTTCTGGTCACCGTCGGGATGCTGCTGGACCCGGCCGTAATGGTGCAGGGCGAGACCCTGAAGCTCGCCGCCCTGTTCATCGGGGCGTCGATCGGCGGCAAAACGCTGGCCGCTGGAGTGGCGAGACTGCGTCTCGGTTTCGCACCGCCCGAAGCGCTGCTGATGCTGGGATTGACGGTTCCACAGGCCGCGGCGACGTTGGCGGCCACCGTGATCGGATTCAACATCGGCCTGTTCGATCAGTCGGTGGTCAACGCTGTGCTCGTGCTGATCCTCGTGTCGATCCTCGTGGCCACGTTGCTCGTCGATCGAGCCAAAGTGCGAGTGGCGATCCCCACCTCGGGTGCCCACACGCTCGGCAAGCGCGTGTTGGTCGCGCTGGACGACGCGAGCCAGGCCCAGCTCGGATTCGCGATCGGAGCTCGGGTGGCCGCGCCGGACAGCGGTGTCGTGAGGGGCCTGCTCGCGTGTGCGCCGAGCGACGTCGAGTCAACCAAGGCGAACCTCGCGCAGCTCAGCGCCGCTGGGTTCGCCGTGGGATTTGACACTGACCCCGCGCTGCTCGTGGACTCATCGCTGGCCGAGGGCCTGATCAATGCGGTCGCCGCGCAGGACCCATCGTTCGTGCTGGTCGGCCAACGACACTTCGCCGCTGCGTCGGCTCTGGGCACCCCCGGCGAAGCCATCGCCGCGGTGATCTCATCGCCCGTGGCGATGGTGATCGGTGATGCACAGACAATCGGCGAGGTGGTGCTGATCGAAACCGACCGATCCCGCGATGCCAAGCCTGACGACCCGGCCGTCGCGCTGGCGGCACAGCTGGCCGAGAGGCTGGGGCGCAGGAGGATCACGCTGCGCAAAGCGCCCGAGCTGCCTCGAACCAGCGAGCTGGCCTCCGGTCAGCTCGGGGTCGCATCGGCGACCTCGTGGGAGATACTCGCCGCGTCCGACCCGCCGAGTGGGGCGGCCCTCCTGCTCGTCCTGGAGCCGCAACTCGCCTACAACACGGCCCCCACCACTGAGGTAATCCCGGACCGCGAGCCCGAGGGTCCTGGACACACCGCCTTGGGCGATGTGGCTGCCGAACTGGATTGATCGGGGTGCCCTCAGACGCCCGGCGGGAACGTGTAGGACGTATGAGGTGGGACGGGTGGTCCGGCCTCCACCACGATCTCCGAATGCGCGGTCAGCGGGACGCTGCCTGGTGAGCCGTCCCAGCGCCGTCCGTTGACGAACACCGTGACAGGCGCACCCACCGGGGCCGGGAAGGAGGCCAGCCGGGTCGGCGAGAGCGGCTGCCCCCAGGCGCGGAACAACGCCGACAGCGCGAGATGGGATCCTGGGTGCACGAGCACGACCCCGGTGGGATCGACGGTCACGAGATCGC
The DNA here is from genome assembly GCA_963838535.1 of uncultured Solirubrobacterales bacterium. Classification (GTDB taxonomy): domain Bacteria; phylum Actinomycetota; class Thermoleophilia; order Solirubrobacterales; family Solirubrobacteraceae; genus Palsa-465. The sequence goes on along the minus strand of CAWIRN010000030.1, from coordinate 43,354 downwards.
CGTAGCAGCGGCCGCGAACCAGTCGTCCCTCCGAAAACAAGCGGGGCGGGCGGGCGCCGATTCCCGCGGGGACGATGACGACTCGGTCGGCCGCGAACACTTCCACGTGGACGCCGTCGCGATCGCCCAACCGGCGAGCGCAGCGGCCGGTGACCGGACCGCTGATCGGTGGAGCAAAGCGCGGGCCTCGGCCAATCGGACGAGCGTGGGCCAGGAGGGCGGAGGGAATCGTCGCGGCTGGGTCGGCATGATGGGACGATCCGCACCCGGTCACCAATGCGGCCGCGATCAACGGAGCGGCGAGGCCGCCCTTCATTGGGCTCGGAACGGCATTCCCACGACCCGCTCCCGGGGAAGTCGATTAGGCCCAGCTCTCGGCGGGGTCATCGTCGGTCTCCCAATCGTCGGTCCGCTCGGGGGTGGCGGAGTCTGGCTTGGCGCGTCCAGCCATCCGGAGCGAGAGCAGCAGCAGTCCGGCACCGCTGGCCAGGCAGAGCACGACGGTCACCCGCGCCAGGAATGCGGGCACGGCGAGCAGGACGTACCCATGCGAGAGCGTCGGTACCAGCACCAGACCAGTCCATAAGGCGACACCGGAAATGGCCCAGCAGACGAAGAAGCCGGGCGGTCCCAGCAGCACGCGGCGCAGTCCCCACACGACGAACGCCAGCAGGATCGCGAGCATGATCAGCTGACCGGGTGAGACCGTCGGTCGCCCGTGCAGCTCTCGAGCAGCACTGCCGACGGCCGTCGCGATCAGCGCCGTGATCGCCAGCCCGCGAGCGAGGCGAGCATCGAGGGCAGGTCGCTGCAGTCGCCAAGCCGCGACGACGCAGGCGAGCAGGACGAAGATTGGCCAGAACCAGACGATCGATGGATTCTCGGCATGGAAGACATCCCCGGAGATCGACGTCGACTGTCCGCCGATCGTCATCGGGACGCTCCACCTCCCGACATATCTGGTCCCGGGCGAGAGCGCGATCCTGGCCAGAGCCTGCAGCCTGCCGTCGTGCCAACGGTAGGCATGCCCGGCGCTGACCCGCCGCCATTTCGGCGGGACGGCCGGGCTCACCTTGGCCGGAGGGAGCTCGGCCGGGGTTTGGTTGAGGTAGTACATGGCCGAATTGACGTTGACGTCCACCCCGGAGCCCGTGAAGCGGACGTATGGGGCTCCGGCGTAGTCCAGGACGACCGCGGTCTGGTTGCCAGGAACGCGTAGCCACAGGCGCACATCACCATCGACCACCTTGGCGTCGAGCCCCGCTGGAACCGAGGTGGTCTTGGCCACGTAGCTCGTCGCGACAGGGTCCACCGGCCCGTGGGCTTGGGCGTCACGCGGGAGGGCGGCGAGGACAAGCAGTGCGCCGAGCAACGCGAGTACGGCGGTGCGGCAGCGGGGGCGGCGCATAGACTTGGTCGCGGTCGCGGTCGCGCCGTCGCGGTCGCGGTCGCCCGGTCCACGTCGGTTGATTCCAACGGTCATCGCAATTGCCGGACTCTACGCACCCTCTACACCGGGCTTCGTCTGGCCGCCGAGTCGTCGTTGCGGTAGTGGCGACGCTGCTGCTGGCGGGTGCTTGGCACGCGGCGTCAGCGCGAGCTGACGGCGATCCGGCGAGCGACGTTCTCTACTCGCAGAACGCGTTTCTGCCACAGGACGCGGGCACCTCCTCCCATCAGCGGGCGCAGCTGAGCGCTGCTCTGCAGGCGGCGCAGCGCAGCGGCTACCACCTGAAGGTTGCGCTGATCGCCTCGCCGGCGGACCTGGGGTCGGTGACCGAGCTGTGGCACCAACCCGGCAACTACGCGATGTTTCTCGGCCAGGAGCTGTCGCTCGTCTACGGCGGGGCGCTGCTCGTGGTCATGCCCAATGGCTTCGGTCTCTACAGCCGAGGCGGGCCGGTGGCGGCCGAACGGTCTGCGCTCGCGGGCCTCCCGGCTCCGGGCGCCGGGGGGTTGGGGGCGGCCGCGCTGACCGCGATCCCGCGCCTCGGGACGGTGGCCGGCTACCGCTTCTCGGTTCCCAACGGCGCACTGGCGCCGGGCTCGGGCCCTGGCTCAAGCGACGCGGTGCCGTGGCTCGTGTTCGCGATCGGCGGCGCGGTGATCGTGTTCGCCTGGGCAGCCAGCCTCCGCGCGCGCCCTTTGCACATGGGCCGTCGGCGCGCCTCGTCTGGCTGAGCGGCGGCCGCTATGCGCCCGCGGAGCTCCCGCGCCAGCCTGACCGGTTGATCGCTGATCCGTCGACGGCCGCAGCGCGGCTATCGGTACTTCCCGGGCTCCCAGAGCGGTTCGTTGTCGCGGTTGGCGCCGCGAGCCAGGATGAACAGCAGGTCGGACAACCGATTCAGGTAGCGCACGACCTCGGCGTTGACGTCCTCACCGCAGGCGATGGCGAGCCGCTCCGCGCGCCGGCATACCGTCCGGCAGACATGCAGGTGTGCTGCGGCGGGCGTTCCGCCGGGCAGCACGAACGATCGCAGCGGCGTCAGCGCGTCGTTGACCTCGTCGCAGCGCTCTTCCAACCACCCGGTCTGCTCGGGGATCACGCGCAGGCGCTCGCGGTCGGGGTCCTCGGGCGCCGCGATGTCGGCGCCGACGTCAAACAGATCGTTCTGGATCCGCCGCAGCCAATCCCCGTAGAGCGACGGGAGGTCCACGATCGTCAGCGTCACCCCGATCTGCGAGTTGAGCTCGTCGACCGTCCCGTAGGCCTCGATACGGGGATGAGTCTTCGGGACCCGGCTCATATCCCCGAGATGGGTCTCGCCGCCGTCGCCCAAACGGGTATAGATCCTGGTCAGGTTGACCGTCATTGTCTCGGAAGTCTAGGGGGCGGCCGGTTGCCGCGAACGATCCCAGGCCGCGTCTCGATACTTAATCCAGCCGGCGAAGGCGATGATCGGGCTGCGCTTGCTACGGTTTCGCCTGTGGCGAGAAAACTCGAGGACGCTACGGGCCTCACCGTCCTGGACGTCATCCACCGGCGTTTTACCGCGCTCCCGGCGGATGCGACGGTCGGCGACGTCCGGGACTGGTTTGGGGCGAGCGCGAGCCGCCGGATGGCGGTGCTCGCGCACGACGGACGTTACGTCGGCTCGCTCACGCCGGCCCACGTGTCCGGCGATGTCGATGCCGAGCGTCCCGCGGCCGAAGTCGCGCAGCGCGGCCCCACGATCGCGCCCGACGCGCCGGCCAGCGCTGGGGAGAAGCTGGCTCTGTTGACCGACGCGCGGCGGGTTCCGGTTGTCGACCGCGACGGGCGGCTGCTCGGGATTGTCAGCGTGACCGCTGACCTGACAGCCTTCTGCGGAGCGGCTTAGCACCGGGTCGCCGCCAGGCGTCCGGCTCGAGCGAGCGCCCACCGAGCCCGAACCAGCATGCGTCACAACCCCAAGCATGCCGTCACCGGTCCGCGCCGGCCCCGGGGCGCCGAGGATTGCGCCGGTGGCGGCTTCAGTCGGCGTCGCGGGGGTCCATGGGCCGCGTATCCACGGGCCTGACAGACCCGCCGACCGAGTAAGCGGTCATCTCGCTCGGCCGCGCCAGCAGCCCGTCGAGGTCGAACTGGAAGGCCGCGAACTCAGGAGAGCCATAGTGCGCGTCGACGGCCTCCTGGCTAACCCATTCGCTGACCAGGACGAACCAATCGGGGTCAGACAATGCGGCGGCGAACGTATACCGCCGGCAGCCCGGCTCGGCGCCGGCCGCCCGCTCGGAGCGCCTGAGCAGCTCGACGAGTTCGCTCCGTCGCCCGCTGATCCCGAACATGTCCGCAATCACGATCACCGTCACGGCAGGAAGCCTTGCATACGACTCGGAACGACCTTGGACCTTGTCCTTGGACCTTGGACGACCTGCACCAAATCCCATACCACGTCGCCGGCGGTCGGGTCTGGGTGATCGCGCATGCCCACCGTGCGCGATTACCCAAATCCTCCTGGGAGACCGCAGTTTGGGATCTCGTACAGGTCCGACCACGCGCTGAGCACTCCGACCGCCGACCAGCGGCCGCCAACCACCTGTATGAGACGACAGATCACGTCGCTCCCGGATGATTTGGGCGATCGCACAGGACCAGAATGTCCAATCCGGAAAATCACTCCGGAAACGGCGATTTGTGCCCTCGTACATGTGCCGCAGCATCGGCCCGGCATACGAAGATCGGACTCTTGACAGGCAAACCGACAGACAACAAACGATAGATAAATAAATAGATAAATAATCAATAAACAGATAAACAGAGTAAACAACAACCAACAGGCCAGCCGGCGGCGGCCAGCCGGCGGCCGGACCGGTCCCCGGGTACAGCGGCGACTGGTGAAACGAGGAACAGGACCCTCCGGTCGCCTGAGTGGAACATCGTCGTGCGGGGGCAGGCGAGGCTCGTCACACGCAATCGCTCGTACCGGGCGCGACCCGCCCAGCGTGACCGATGTCACATCGGGTCCTCGATCGACCCAGCAAGCTCGGGCGATGGGTGAAGCGGCTGCGATCGGCTTCAAGCTCGGCCGGTGCGGCGGGCTCGATCGCGACCGCCGGCGGGTCGCCGTGGCCCCGCCGGTCTAAGGCTGGTCGTTTGGCGTGGACCGGCGCTCAACCGTCATCCGGCGACTGCTGACCAACGGCCCGGTGCGTCGGGTCGAGCTCGCGTTCAGCGGCTTCAATGTGGCTGAGTACGGCGTGTGGGTGGCGGTGCTCGTGTACGCCTATGAGCGCGGCGGTACGACTCTGACCGCGGCGGTGGCGGTCGCCCAGCTGATCCCAGCCGCGATCGTGGCGCCGCTCGCGGCCACGCTGACCGATCGCCGCGGCGGGGCGGTTGCCCTGCGCGGCGGCTACTGGCTGCAGGCGGCGGCGCTCGGTGCCACGGCCGCACTTCTGCTGACGGCCGCACCGCAGTTCTGCGTCTACGCGGCGGCGATCCTCGCGGCTAGTGCGGTGACCGTCACCCGCCCGGCTCAGGCGGCACTGCTACCGGCGCTCGTTGAGAGCTCGGAGGAGCTCACCGCGGTCAACGTGTGCTCGGGCTGGGTCGAGAGTGTCAGCGTGCTCGCCGGCCCGGCCATCGCCGGTGTGCTGATCGCCCTCGGCGGCCCGGGCGCCGCGGTCGGATGCTTCGCGGTCTGCGTCGCCGGCTCGGCGGTGCTCGTCACCTCGATTGGCCCCGAGCGCGATCCCGACGCGTTCGTCGCGCACGCGCCGGCGCGCCTGGTTGACGAGCGGTTGGGCGGGCTGGCCGTCTTGCACAGAGACCGGGGGCTCGCGGCGCTGGTCGCGCTGCTCGGTGCGCAGTATCTCGTGATGGGCGTGCTCGACGTGATCGAGGTCGTGCTGGCGGTCGCCACTCTGGGCCTGGGCCCTGCCGGAGCGGGGTATCTCGGCGCCGCGTTCGGCGCGGGCGGGATCATCGGATCGCTCGTCACGCTTTCGCTCATCGGTCGCCGCCGCCTGGCCGCGCCACTGATCGGCGCCGCGGTCGGATGGTCGCTGTTGCTCGTCCTCCTGGGCGCTTGGCCGACGGTCCTCGGCGCGTTCGTCTTGCTCGCTGCGGCCGGGTCGGCGCGGACCGTGTTCGACGTCTCGGGCCGCACGATCCTGCTCCGGGCCTCGCCCGCAGCGGCGCGAGGACGGGTGTTTGGCATGCTCGAAGGTGTCGCCATGCTCGGCCTGGCGCTGGGCTCGGGCGTTGTCCCGGTGCTCGTGGCGCTGGGCGGAGTGGGGCCGGCGCTGATCTCGATCGGGCTATTGATGAGCGTGCTCGCGCTCGTTCCGGCGGCCCGCCTGTATCGCGTCGATCGCCGCCCGCCGAGCCCCCTGCGAGAGCTGAGAGCGCCGGCGAGCGTCGCCTAGCTACCCGGCGGACAGGTTCGAGGGCGCGTCGCTTGAGCGATTAGGAGGCCTGATTCTGGAAGTGGTCGGCGTTGATCTGCGTGAAATTGCGCCATTCCTCCGGCAACTGATCCTCAGCGAAGATCGCATCCACCGGACAGGCTTCGACGCATGCGTCGCAGTCGATGCACTCCTCAGGATCGATGAACAGCATCTCGAACTTGTCGTAGTCGGGCTCATCCGGCGTCGGATGGATGCAGTCGACCGGGCAGACCTCGACGCACGAATTGTCCTTCGTGCCGATGCACGGCTCGGCGATCACATAGGCCATATCTCACGCTCTCTGGTCAGCAAACGGACGGACAACGGTTACACGATAAGGAATCCACGCGTTGGGCCTCCGCGAGCCGAGCCTGCGCGGCTCGCCGCGATCAGAGGTCGAGCACGACTTCGCCGCTCGGCCGAGCACAACAGATCAGCGCGTCCCCGGTATCGGGCGGTTCGAGCGGTTCGGGTTGGTAGGCGACGGCTCCCCCGATCAATCCCGTCTCGCAGGTGTGGCAAACCCCGGTTCGGCATGACCAGCGGACGGGTACGTCACACGCTTCGGCGAACTCCAGCAGGGTCCCGAACGTGGCGTCCCAGGCGACCGACAGGTTGCTGCGGCTGAATGAGACGAGCGGTCCGGTGCCGGGCGTGCCGTCGGGCGGGTGGGGTGCCCGTGTCGGGGCGCCGTTCACGACCCCGGGGGTGATGGCGTCGCTGGGGCCGAATATCTCGCTTTTCACGTGTTCGGGTGCGACACCGAGCGCGGCGAGATCAGCTGCGATGTCGTGCATGAACTGGCCGGGCCCGCAGAGATAGAAGTCAGCGTCGACCGGCACCGCTGCCTGCTCGATCACCGGCCCGCTGAGGTGCCCGACGACGTCGAAATCGGCGCCCGCCCGCTCATCGGGCCCCGGCTGGCTGTAACAGATGAGACGATGGGCGTGCGGGAGTGATTGCAGCAACTCGGCGGCCTCGTCGCGAAACGCGTGCTCGGCTCGGTTCCGGGCACTGTGCACCCACCACACGGGGCGCGGTGATTGGTCAGCCGCCAGGACGTGGAGCATCGCCAGCACGGGAGTTGCACCGACGCCGGCGCTGATCAACCCGACCGGACGTTGACCCGGCTCGAGCACGAAGGAGCCCCGCGGCGCCCCGGCCTCGAGGACGTCACCAACGCGCAGCTCGCCGTGCAGATAGCCGCTGGCGGCCCCGCCGGGCTCGCGTTTGACGCTGATTCGGTAGCCACTCGTACCCGGGCGCCCTGAGAGCGAATAGCTGCGCAGCAGCGGAGCGGCTGCTCCGTCTGGATGCAGGCGCACGGTCAGGAACTGGCCCGGGAGCGCCGGGACGGTCGCGTCGCCATCCGCGGGAGCGAGCCGAATCGAAATCACACTCGCGCTCTCTCGCTCGATCGCCTGTACCCGCAGCTCGCGCAGGCCCTTCCAGGCCAGGGGTGTGGCGTTCGCCGGCCCGCCGGCAGGGTGGTCGGAGGACTGGTTGAGCAGATCGCGGAACGAGCCCTGCCAGCCCTCGCTCAAAGCGGGGATCGCGACCGCGCGGGTCAATGCGCGACGAGATCGGTCGGGGAGATAGAGCAAGCCGTCGATCTCGGCCACCGTCATGCTGTCCTGAGCGTCCGCGATCTTCTCGATTTCGTCACCGGCTTGCACCTCCCCCTCGTCGATAACCCGCAGGTAGAAACCGGGACGGTGATGGGACACGACGAGCGTGGGCATCTGCGGCTCGTTCATGCGCAGACCCAGTCGGTAGCAGGTGACGCGCGGCTGGCTGACCTCGAGCACCGCGTCCCCGATGCGGTAGCGGTCACCGATACACACCTGGTCGTCGGGCAGGCCCTCGATCGTGAAGTTCTCCCCGAACTGCCCGTAGACGAAGTCGTCGCGCTGCAGGTATTCCTCCCAGTAGCGGTAGGACTCGATCTGATAGACGAACACGGCTCGGTTGACCCCGCCATGGCCGAGCAGGTCACCCTGACCGTCACCGTCGACGTTCAAGCGCCTGGCCATTCGCGGGCCTGGCACGGGGTCCTTCCAGATCCCGGTGTGAACGGTGCGGCCCTGCCACGCGACGTCCTTGGGCAGGCCCACGTTGACTGAAAGCAATCGCGCCATCGCGACGGGCATAATAGATTGATCGAACATGTCCTCCGGGAACCGGCGCGAGCCTGGGCTTCATGCGGTGAAGGCTGTGTGCGCCGCGGCCCTGGTTGTCGTCGCCTGCGCAACGCTCGAACGGCCCACGATGGCCGTGGCGGCTACGCCTCAGCTCGGCCCCCCGACGACGCCGGCCAGGCTCGTCTCGCGGGCGGATGTCGCGGCGATCAGCCAGCCTGCCGGCGACCGGTGCTTGGTCCCCGGGAGCACCCGTACGCTTGATCGGCTCTGGCGGCCGGACATGCGAGCCGCGATCGGGTATGCCCACTCGCGCCGGGGCGACATCGCGTTCGCGGTGAGGACCGAGGACCGTTTCTACGGGTACCGGCCCGACCACGTCGAATGGTCGGCCAGCGTCATCAAGGCGATGCTGATGGTCGCGTATCTCGACATGCCCTCGGTGGCCGACCGCGCACTCGCTCCCACCGACCGGGGGCTGTTGGGCCCGATGATCCGCGTGTCCGACAATGACGACGCTCAACGGGTGTTCGACACGGTCGGCCAGTGGAGATTGCAAGCGCTCGCCCAGCGCGTCGGCATGACGCATTTCGCCACCGACCCGGTGTGGGGCGCGACCCGCATCACGGCCCGCGATCAGACGAAGTTCTTCCTCCACATCGGTCGCTACCTCGCGCCGCGCCATCGCTCCTACGCGCTGCGCCTGCTGCGCAGCATCGTCCCATCGGAGCGCTGGGGGATCGGGGAGCTGGCGCCGCCCGGCTGGAAGCTCTACTTCAAAGGTGGCTGGGGGTACGGCACGGGCCTCCTGGATCATCAGGTCGCGCTGCTGGTGAGAGGCTGCGCACGGGTCTCGATCGCCGTGCTGACGATGTACGACGGCTCCCACCCCTACGGCAAGCAGACGTTAGAGGGAATTTTCGCCCGGCTGCTGAGAGGCTTCCCCGCTGCTTGACTGATTCGAGTCCGGTGGCTAGGCTCGCGCCACTTGGGGCTCGATGCGCGACCTTGCGGGGGTGGTGGACCAACATCGAGGAGGCAGTTATGACGAATCTGGTTGACATTGAGGGGATCGCCGAGGGCTACGCGGAGAAGCTCCACGCCGCGGGCGTCGCGACGGTTGAGGCATTGCTGCTCCAGGGTGCGACTCCCGAGGGGCGAGCCAAGATCGTTGAAGACTCCGGGATCGGCCACGCGTACATTCTGAAGTGGGTCAATCACGCCGACCTGTTCCGGATCCACGGCGTCGCCGGCGAATACGCCGAGTTGCTCGAGGCCGCCGGAGTGGACACAGTCGTAGAGCTCAGCCAACGGAACGCCGAGAACCTGACCGAGAAGCTCGCCGAGGTCAACGAGACGAAGCATCTCGTCCGTCATGTCCCGGCGCTCACCGAGGTCACGAAATGGATCGCCGAGGCGAAGGAGCTACCCAGGGCGGTCAGCTACTGAGGCCCGCTGAGACCATCTGCGCGGGGTTCTGAGAGAAGCCGCCGGGAGGAGCATTGGCCACGCGAACCGGATGGGTTTGGCACGAGCGCTACGCCTGGCACGACGCGCGCGGGTTGCTGGATTCCCTTGGGCGCGAGGCGCTGTTCGAGCCCGAACCGAGTCTGGAGAGTGGCAACACCAAGCGGCGGCTGCGTAACCTCATCGAGGCCAGCGGACTGCTCGGTGAGCTGATCCCGATCGCCCCGCACGCCGCCCGGGATGAGGAGCTGTGCTCAGTGCACTCTCGCGCGTACGTTGATCGCGTGCGGGCCGAGAGCGCCGACCGAGGCGGAGATGCCGGCGGATTCTCGCCGTTCGGACGGTGGACCTATGAGATCGCCGCGCTGGCTGCCGGAGGCTGCCTGTCGGCCGTCGATGCCGTGGTTGATCGCACCGTCACCAACGCTTACGCGCTGGTGCGCCCGCCGGGCCACCATGCCGGACCGGCGGGCGGCTGCGGCTACTGCGTGTTCTCGAACGTCGCCCTGGCCGCGCTTCACTTGCGACGAGTTCGCGGCCTGGAACGCGTGGCCATCGTCGATTGGGACGTGCATCACGGAAACGGCACGCAGGCCGCGTTCTGGACCGACCCGAGCGTGATGACCGTGTCGTTACACCAGGAGGATCTGTTTCCGCCCGGCAGCGGGACGGCCGAGGAGATCGGCGAAGGCCCTGGCCTGGGCACGAGCATCAATGTGCCCCTGCCGGCCGGGTCGGGCCGAGCGGCGTACCTAGCCACGCTGGACCGCGTCGTGCTTCCGGCGTTGGAGCGCTTTGGCCCCAACTTCATTCTCGTTGCCTGCGGCCTGGACGCGAGCCTCAACGAGCCGCTGGGCCGCATGAACCTGACCAGCGAGTGCTTCGCGCTGATGACCGACCGCATCAAGCGAGCTGCGGACCGGCTCTGCGACGGGCGATTGGTGCTCTGCCACGAAGGTGGTTACTCCAGCGCCTATGTGCCGTACTGCGGGTTGGCCGTGGTGGAGTGTCTCGCCGGAGTCCGGACAGAGGTGGTCGACCCATGGATCAGCGACGCCCGACGGGTCCGCGAGCTCCCGCTCCGGGCCCACGAGGCCGCGGCCATCGACACCACGGTGCAGCAACACGGACTGGCCCCGAGCTCGCTCAGATGAGACGGTGCGCGGCGCCGGCCCAGCGGGTCGGATCCGAGGGCGTCACTCGCCTGCGCCGCCGCGTCCTGCCGTGGCGGCCGTGGTCGGCAGCGTCACCACGTCGAGCGCGAGCGGCGCGCAGACCATGGCCGGGTGATCCGAGCGCATCAGCTTCCGCCGCAACAGGAAGAACGCGGGCGTGCCGAGGAACGCTGGCACGAGCAGTTGGAACAGGCGATAGGTGAGCACTGCCGCGGTGGCCTCGGTGAGGTTGACCCCGTAGAGCGCGAACGCCCCGATCAGCGCCCCCTCGGTGCCCCCGATCCCACCGGGCAACGGAATCAGATTTCCGAGTTGCCCGATCAGGTACCCGAGCACCAGGGCGCCGAATGGGGGCACCTGGCCGACGGCGGCGAAGCCAAAGCCGAGCGCCGCGATGTCGAACGCCATGTACGCGAACGAGCCAACGCTGACCCCGAAGCTGTGCCGGCGCAACAGATCGATCGCCTGATCCACGCCGTCGGCGCCGGCCGTCAGCCAGGCGCGCAGCACGCGGCGCGCGCGACCGCGCCAGCCTTCGCGTTCGGGCCCCTTACCGCGGTCCCCCAGCGCCCGCAACAGCCTGGGGCTCAACCCGACCAACAGAGCGCCGAGCGCAGTGACCAGCGCGGGTACGAGGGTGAGCACCGCAGAGCGCCGGCCCGACAGGATCCCGACGAAGACGCCGAGGCCCACCAGCACGAGCGCGAAGAAGTTTGCCGCGCTGGTGACCACGAAGAACGCGACCGAGCGGCGCGCGATGCGGTCGGTGGGCATGCCGGCCTGGCGGAGCGCCCACACGCCGAGCGCAAGCCCGCCGGCGCCGCCCGCCGGGAGAAGCGAGTTCGCCGCCAGTTCGGCCATCGCAATGTCGTAGCTGAGGCGCCAGGACATCTGCGCACAGAACGTCGAGCGGAACACGAGCAGATATCCGGCGCACGAACCGACCTCGCAGAGTGCCAGAGCCACGATCCAGACCGGGTCGGCGTCCTGCAAGCGCGCGCGCACCTCGTCAAGTCCTGGTAGGGCGCTGATCGCGAGCACGACCACCGCGATGACGGCTGCGATCTCGGCCACGCGGATGAGAAGATGCCGCGGGCTCAGGGCGTCCGGCATCCCGCGGCCGGCCGGTGCGGGCGCGGCGGCGGCCGAACCGCTCAGCTCAGCGGGCTCCATCGTCCATCGCGGCGTCGAGGCTCGTACGCGTCATCACTGCGGCTGCAGATTACGCTGCCTCGCCTCGGTGGCGCGCGAGAGCCTCTCACATGAGGCGAGGTCTGCACGGATCCGCGCACCACGGCGCTTCGCGGTTGACGCCAGCCCACGAGGCGAAGCTAAAGGCGGGCGCCCGGGTTGCCGATATTGCAACCACCTCGTGGGTGCGCGCTGGTTTTGGAAACCGTGCCACGCGTGGGCGCGGGACCGTGGCTGATCAGGATACCGGTTGGGCTGCGTGGCGGTACGGCGCGAGGGGTAACTCGGCCGACGTCCAGGAGAACAACGGCACGGCATTAGTCACGGGAAAGGTGTCTGACCATCCACTCACCGGAGGGCTTTCCACGATGTACGTCGTAGTCCACAGTCCGAAATATCGTGCGATCGCGGGGCTTGTCTCGCTCGCGATCATCCTGGTCGTCTACTTTGCGGTCATCAAACCGAGCAACGACACGGCCAATAGGGCCGTGACGCAGGGCGAGCAACAGGCCCAACAGGCGGTCAAGGCGGCCAACCAACAGTCCGGTGGCGCCGTTCCCAAGAGCGTGGTGAACCTCACCTCCTGCATCGCGGCGGCCGGCACGAACACGGGCAAGCTCCAGGCCTGCCAGGCGAAGTACCAGCCGTAAGTCGAGTCCAAGCTGGCCGTGCGCGGGTGTGGAACGCCACCCCAAGGGGGGGTAGTCACCGCGAAGCATTTCGCGCATCCTGAACTAGTCCGATACGGCCCGAGCGGAGCTGAGTGAGATGACACGCAGCGCGGCTCGAAGCTCAGTTCGTCTGCCTCACGAGAAGGCTTGGCTCGAGGGCGCAGGGGACGTGGGGGGCGCGTGGGGCACAGGGGGCGGGCGGCCGGGTAGAGGTCATGGAGGACCTCTACCCGGCCGATCTGTCACGACAGAAAATTGCTCTACATGGGGAAGGCACAGCCGTGATTGGCGTCTTGACTGAGTGAGAGGTCCGCAAACAGATTGGAGTCGAAGTGACCACACAGTCCTCCGAGCCGGTGGAGTCGTCGCCCGCTGAAACAACCACGAAGCGTGGGGCCAGCCGTCGCACCTTCCTCGCCGGAGCCGGAGCCGCAGCGCTCGGCGCGGGCATGCTCGGAGGTGTCTCGGAGGCCTTCGGCAAGGGCAATCTGACCCGCGGCGATGCGGCCATCCTGCGGTTCCTGTCCGCCGCCGAGATCCTCGAGACCGACCTCTGGCAGCAGTACAACGAGCTGTGCGGGATCCAAGACGCAGCCGTCCCGGGCGGGTCCGGTAACCCGCGCTTCACGGCGGCCGTCAATGTGCTGGACTCGGACATGGCGCAGTACATCCATGACAACACGCATGACGAGATGACTCATTTCACCTTCCTCAACGCCTATCTGAAGTCCCGCGGCGCTGAGCCGGTGAACCTTGACGCCTTCCGGAAGCTGCCGAGCAGTACGGCGAAGGGAGCGCAGCAGATCGGCCGGCTCACCAACCTGATGCAGCTGACTGTGGACACGTCGTGGTGGACGCGGTACCGGGCCAGCCGTAAGAACCCGGATCTCGGTGCCACCTTCCCGCCCGCGGTGCCCGGGCTGCTCAAAGGCGAGTTCCCGGCCATACCGAGGTCGAATGCCGACCTGAAGCCCGCCAAGCACCTCCAGGCGATCGCCAACACCGCCGGGTTCCACTTCGCCACGATCGAGCAGGGGGGCACGAGTCTCTACCCGTCGCTCGCCCAGCGAGTCAAAGATCCCGAGGTTCTGCGGGTCGTGCTCAGCATCGGCCCGACCGAGACGATGCACTTCCAAACCTGGAGCGACAAGGCCGGCAACGCGCCGCCATTGACCGACCCGACCAACGGTCTGGTGTTCCCCGACCTCAACAAGCCCCCGTTCGGCGGCCCCGAGTTCCAGACCAACCTGATCATGCCCCACCCGACGACGTTTCTCACCAGCAAGCTGCCGGTCTGCTCGATCATCCGCCCGACCAACACCAAGGGAGCTGCCATGGGCGCGGCCAAGTTCCTCAGCGCGATGGGTCTGTTCAAAGGTCAGCCACCCGCGTTCTTCGCCGCCCTGACCACACTGGCGCGACAGGCCGACGCGGCTCGGCGCTGATCGCCCCGGGTTCCCGAAGCCCCAGACGCGGCCGGCTCCATGCAGCGTGGTTCAGCCTGCGCGGCCCGGCGGTGACACCGTCCGAGCGGGCCCGGCGAACCGTGGTGCCGAGACGCCGCGCACCCCGACGTCTGCCCTGAACAGGCGCCCGGCGTCGGGCTGCGCACGCAGCTGATCAAGGGTCAGGTCCTTGCGGGCGGTGGAGACAAACAGCGTCGCCAGGTCAGTGCCACCGAAGCAGCAACTCGTGGGGCGTGAGACCGGAAGCGACACGCGCATGACGAGATCACCCCCCGGCGTGTAGCGACGGACCTCGCCGCCGTCCCAGATCGCCACCCACACGTGATCCTCGGCGTCGACGGCCAGTCCGTCCGGCACGCCGTCGTCTGGATCAATGCGGATCACCGCGCGGCGGTTGGTCACCGTCCCCGCGGCCACGTCGAAGGCGAACGTGTCGACGCTGCCCATGCCGCTGTCGGAGTACCACAGCGTGGTGCCGTCGTCGCTCCACCCGAGACCGTTGGAGATCGTCGTGCCCCGGACCATCGGACGCACGGAGCCGTCCGGGTCCAGCCGGTACAGAGTGCCTGCTCCCGGAGTCTCCGCGTAGGCCATGCTGCCGGCCCAGAAGCGCCCGCGCGGGTCGCAGGCCCCGTCGTTCATCCGCAAGTCAGGTCGGCCGGCCTCGGGCTCGGCGAGCCAGGTCAGGCGGCCGTCGTGGTCAGCATGGGCGAAGCCCAGGCCGGCGGCGAGGATCCAGCCGCCGGACTCCGCCGGCGAAACGGCCCCGAGCGCGACGCCGATTTCGAGCGTCCCCAGGTGCCGGACGCCGCCCGGCTCGGGCCGGCCCCGGTGCAGCCGCCCGGCCCCGACGTCGACCCACAGCAACTCGTCACCACGGCTGTCCCACACCGGGCCCTCCCCGTGCTCGGCAACGATCTCCGAGCACACCAGGGCGCGCCGCTCCTCGATCACGCTGGGCTGGTGAAGCGGTCGCTGGTCATGCGGTACTCCCGACGGGGTGCGAGCTCAGCACAGCGCCCTCGGAGGCGGAGCCGACGCAGGCGCGGTAGCGGGCGAAGATACCGAAGTCAAACGGCGGGGGCGGCGGATCCCAGGCGGCCAGCCGGCGGGCGATCTCGTCCGCGTCGAGGTCGACGTTCAACAACCCGGCGGCGACGTCGATGCTGATCCTGTCCCCGTCGCGCACCACGGCGAGCGGGCCCCCGCGGGCCGCCTCCGGCGCGACGTGGCCGACCATCAGGCCGCGCGTCGCGCCGGAGAACCGTCCATCGGTCACCAGCGCGACGGTCTCGCCGAGGCCGGCGCCCACGACGGACGCGGTGACGCTCAGCATCTCGCGCATGCCCGGTCCGCCGGCCGGCCCCTCGTAGCGGACGACGAGCACGTCGCCGGGCTGGGCGACCCCGGCGCGGACAGCGTCAGCGCACGCCTCCTCGCTGTCGAACACCCGCGCGGGCCCGGTCTGGCTCATTCGCCCGGTGCCGGCCAGCTTGAGCACGCTGCCGTCGGGCGCGAGGTTGCCGCGCAGGCTGTACAGCGAGCCGCTGCGCTTGAACGGTCGGGCCGCCGTCGAGACCACCTCGCCGTCCGGGGCTGGAGCGCCGGCCACCGCATCGCGGAGCGTGCCGGCCTCGACGGCGAAGGCACTCCCGTCGATGTGACCGGCGCGGATCAGCTCCGCGATGACCACGCCCGTCCCGCCGGCCCGGTGCAGATCCTCCGCAGCCCAGCGCCCGCCGGGCAGCAGGCTGGCGATCACCGGGGTGCGAGCGGCAGCCGCGGTCAGATCGTCCAGGGTCAGCGGCACGCCGGCCTCGTGGGCAATCGCGAGCAGGTGCAGGACGCCGTTTGTGGAGCCCCCTGTCCCGGCGATGCCGGCCATCGCGTTCAACAGCGCCCGCCGGTCGAGGAAGTCGCGCGCCGTGCGCTCGCCGCCCGCCAACCGCACCGCGAGCTCGCCCGCGCGGTCCGCCGCCGCAGCCTTCTCAGCGCGATCGGCGGCCGGAATCAGGCCGTCGCCCATCTGCGAGATGCCGAGGCAATCGAGCGCCACCGCCATGGTGTTGGCCGTGAAGTGGCCCGCGCAGGTGCCTGCGCCGGGGCACGAGACCGCCTCGAGTTCGTCCAACTTGGCCCGCGTCATCGCGCCACGCTCAAACGCGCCCACGCCCTCCCACACGTCCTGGATCGTCACCGCGCGGCCGCGGGAACGACCCGCGCGCATCGGCCCGCTGTAGAGCACCACGGACGGCTTGTCGACCCGAGCCAGCGCCATCAGCGCCGCCGGGACGGTCTTGTCACAGCCGACGATGCAGACCAGGACGTCGAAGTCGTGCGCGTGGACCATCAGCTCGATCGAGTCGGCGATCACCTCGCGCGAGATCAGCGAGGCACGCATCCCCGGGGTCCCCTGGGACTGGTTGTCGGAGACCGCGATCGTGTTGAACGGGAGCGGGACGCCGCCGGCCGTCGTGACGGCCGCCGTCACCCGATCCGAGAGCTCACGCTGGTTCGCGTTGCAGGGCATCGTCCCCGTCCATGAAGAGACGATGCCCACGATCGGACCGGCCAGCCGGCTTGGATCGATGCCCATCGCGCGAAAGTGCGCCCGCGCGGGTGCGCGCTCGGGTCCCGCAGGGAGCCGGTCGCGGGCCTGGCGGCGAAGCTCGGAGGGCGGGCGCATGGACTGGTTCGTGACTCGGGCGGGCTTAGGGGGAAATGGCGACGACGTCGACCGACACGCGCAGGCTCTCTGTCTTGCCCGTCGTGTAGATGACACCGCTCAACGGCGGTACATCGCTGTAGTCACGTCCGTAGGCGGTCACGATGTAGCGGCTGTTCACGAGCTGGTCGTTGGTCGGATCGACGTCGAGCCAGCCGGCTTGGGGCACGAGCACGGACAGCCAGGCATGGGAGCCGTCGGCGCCCTTCAGTTTTGGTCGGCCGGGGGGAGGCAACGTCTCCAGATAACCGCTCACGTAGCGAGCGGCCAGCCCGATCGAGCGCAGGCAGGCAATGCCGATGTGGGCGAAGTCCTGGCAGACCCCCTTGCGGCCGGCTAACACCTCGGCGAGTGGAGTGGTCACCGATGTGGATCCGGGGCTGTAGGCAAAGTCCACGTAGATGCGATGGCAGATGTCCGTGACGGCGTCCAACAGTGGGCGGCCCGGCGTGAAGGTAACGGATGCGTAGTCGGCCAGCGCCGACGCTGCGATGAGCGGTGAGTCGAGGGCGTATTGGACAGCGTCGAGAGGATCGAGCACGTCGCCGTCGACGCACCGCGTCGCGGGCCTGCTCCCACGGCCGATTGCCGAACAGCGACAGTTCCCCAGGGCGGTCGTCCACCTCGACGATGCTCGTCGCCGTGACCGTCAGAGTCCGGTGGGGCCGGTGGATGGCGAGGTAGGACACCCGGTTGCCGAAATAGTCCAACCGCTCCCGGTAATCCTCAGGAGACGGTTCGATCACCACCTCGGCCGCGTGACAGCGCTGGCCGGGGAGGTTGCGAGGCAGTAGATGCAGCTGGCCGTAGCTGTCCGAGACGTCCGCCCGGTAGCGGTACTCCGTCTTGTGTGTCACTTCGTAGGTCACGGCCATTGCGCTCGCTCGCTATCCCCCGCCGCTTCCGGGACCGCGTGAGCCCGCCGGCCCGACGAGCGACCAGCGGGGAAGCAGGTGGACGAAGTGCGCCCGGTCGATCGGCATCGGCCGCGTCCACCAGCTTGCCGAGCACCTCGCCCAGGAATGCGTCGAGCGCGGGCCGGTGACCGGACTCGGCTTCTGGAGAGCGCCGCGGTGTCGGCCAGGCGCAGCGCCGTGGATGCCTCGAGCAACAGGCGCTGATCCTCTCGCAACCGGCGGTTCGGTGCCGCGGGGATGCCGTCGAGGTCGTCGGCCAGTGCGCCGAGCCCGAACGCGAGCGATCGGGGGTTGCCGTCGTCGAGCAGGAGCAGGTCGAGCACGGTCTCGAGCTGCGCGTGGGAGCGGTAGCGGCGACGGTAGGTGATGATGCTCTCGGCCGCGGTCAGCACCGACTCGAGCATGAGGCTGTCGGTTGCGGTCCCCCGCGTGTCGGTCAGCGTCGCCCGGAGCAGTGACAGGAGCTGCACGGCGCGCTCCAACCGGGAGCCGGCATGGATGAAGCGCCAGCCGAGATCGCGGACCATGCTCTCGTTGACCAGGCCGCTGAGCGCGAGCAGACTCTGCATGACCCGCGCCAGCGCGCCCGAGACGACGGCTTGGGGATCGTGCATCGGCCCGTGGAGCTCCAGGATCTCCCGATCGAGCGCGCCGACCACGAGCCAGGTGTCGGGCGAGAGCTGGTCGCGCACCGCGTACGCGGAGTCCAGCAGGGCCCGGACCGAATGGGCCAGCGTTCCGGGGCGCTGCTCATCGACAACGAGGTCGAGCAGCTCGCGACCGGGAGACTGGAGCCGCTGCTGCGCGTCGGCACCGACAAAGCCCGGATACGTGGTCGTCGTGTGGGTGAGCGCGACGAGCAGCGCGCGCAGCGACTCGATCCCGGCCACGTTGCTGCTGCCCTGGAAGTCGTTGCGGCGGTCGTAGACGACGCGCAACAGGCGCGTCGTCGCTTCGGCGCGCTCCGCATAACGCCCAAGCCACCAGAGGTTCTCGGCCGTGCGCGACGGAATCGAGGCCATCGGATCGATGCGTTGCACCGCGGGGCCCGAGTCGAGCCAGAATCCGGTCATCCCTTCGGGCTCGGAGGCGAGGACCCACGTGTCCTTGCTGATGGCACCGGCCTGGTTTGAGATGCGCGCGACGCCCTCGTCCGGTGCCACCCGCGTCAAGCCGCCCGGCATCACCGCGTACGAGTCGTTACGAGGAACGGCGAAGGCTCGCAGCACGCTGCGGCGCGGCGCCAGGCCGTCGGCCGTGAGCGTGGGCGCGCTCGCCATCGCCAGCGGCTCCTGCCCCGCCCAGCCCAGTGGCTGGGCCTCGATCTGACGCCGGCAATCATCGAGCTCCGCGGCGCCCAGCTCCCAGCCGAACACGGACGCCGTGCCGGTGGTGCGCGAGATCGGGCGCAGCACGAGCCGGTCGAGGTTGGCGAGCACGTGCCGGCGTCCGTCCGTCTCGCCGCACCACCACGTCGGGACGCTCTCCAGCCCGAGCGGGCGTCCCAGCAGGTGCTCGCACAGCCGCGGCAGGAAGGCCATCAGCGCCGGGTTCTCCAGCACGCTCGAACCGAGGGGATTGACGATCGACACCGTGCCCGACCGCGCCGCCTCGACCAGCCCCGGAACTCCGAGCTGCGAGTCGGGCTTGAGCTCCAGCGGGTCACAGAACCACGCGTCGACCCGGCGCAGGATCACATGCACCGGCTCGAGCTGTCCGAGCGAGCGCATCCAGATTCGCCCCCGGCGCATGACCAGGTCCGATCCCTCGACCAACGGGTAACCCAGATGCGAGGCCAGAAACGCGTGCTCAAAGGCGGTCTCGTTCAACGGGCCGGGCGTGAGGACGACGATCCGCGGGTCCTCGACATTCGTGGGCGCGACCTCGTGGAGCGCGACGCGCAACGAGCGGAAGAACGGGGCGAGGCGATGGACTTGGGCATCCCGGTAGAGCGAGGGGAACACGCGCGAGATCACCGAGCGCGCTTCGAGTGCGTAGCCGAACCCCGACGGCGCTTGGGTACGGTCCGAGAGCACGAGCGGGCGTCCGCCGGCGTCGCGACCGATATCGGCGGCGTAGGTCACCAGCTGGTGCTGGCCCGCCAGACGAATCTGGTCCCAGGGTCGCAGGAAGCCGGCATGGCCGAACACGAGCTCTGGTGGGAGCAGGCGTCGCCGCAGCAGATCGCGCTTCCCGTAGAGGTCGTCGAGTACCAGGTCGAGCAGCTCGGCCCGCTCGATCAGGCCCGTTTCGATCGTCTCCCACTCGCGGCTGGAGAGCACCGTCGGCACGGGATCAACCAACCACCGCTGGCCGGGGCGGCCATTCTCCTGGTAGGCGTTGTAGACCACTCCGTCCTGGTCGATCAGGCGTGCTGCCTCGGCCTGGCGACGCAGCAGCTCCTCGACGCCGAGCTCTGAGAACGCGGTGGCCAGTTGGCCCCAGTGCTGGCGCGGGACGCCTGCCGCATCGACCATCTCGTCGTAGCAGCCGGGGAGCGGCTGGTAGCTCTCGGGCGATGGAGTCGGGAGCGTCGCGGTCATCGGCCCAGTGTCACACGATCTTCCCTGGGTTCAGATGGCGGCCTGGATCGGTTCCGTCGAACAGGGCCTCGAGCATCGCCACTCCGGGCGCGGAGATGTCCTGCTCGAGCCAGCGCGCGTGCTCCGTACCGACGGCGTGGTGGTGCGACAGCGTCGCGCCGTTATCGACGAAGGCCTGCTGGATCGCCGACTTCACCACGTCGTACTCGGCGATCATGTCGCCGCCGGGCGTCGCCTGGAAGGCAAAGGTGAAATAGAGGCAGGCGCCGGCGTGGTAGCTGTGCGAGAGATGGCACATCAGGTAGCCCTGAACGCCGAGCTCGGCAAACGCCCCGTAGGCGGCCGCGGTGACCCTGTCGTAGACGAGTGTGAGCTGGCTCCAGGGCATCGCCGTCTCGGACACGTCGCCGGCGGCGCCGCGGTCGAGCAGAAAGTCACGGATGTGGGGGGTGTCGAACTTCTTCTGGTCGTACAGCGCACCCGGGCCCGAGCCGATACACAGGCCACCGTGGCGCTTGACGATCCGGCCGGCGGCTTTGCGCTGCTGCGCGACGTGTGCGTCGCTGCCTTCATAGCCGATGAAGGAGAGCGACATCTGGCTTAGGTCAAACCCAAGCCGGCGCTGCAGGAACGTTCTCAGCGCCTGAGACTGCAGCTTGTCCGCCAGCGTGGGTCGTTTGCGCATGGCGAAGGAGAACTGCGTCTCGTGCGCGTCGGAGACCCTCGTCACCGAAACGGCGCACTCGCTCGCCGCGATGTCGCGCATGGCGGCGAGACCGGCGGCGAAGGTCGGGAACAGGTAGCCGAGGATGGTGCGGCGCTCGGGGATCTGGCGCACGTGGACGGTCGCCTCGGTGATCAGGCCCAGGCGTCCTTCGCTGCCGAGCACCATTTCGCGGATGCTCGGGCCGGTCGATGTCGTCGAGATCGGGCGCGTGACGAGTGTTCCGGACGGGGTGACGACTCGCAGGCCCTTCGTCATGTCCGCGATGTCGCCGTAGCGGTCTGACTGCATCCCCGACGATCGGGTGGCGATCCAACCACCGAGCGTGGAATGCGTGAACGAATCCGGAAAGTGCCCGAGCGTGTAGCCCTGGGCACCCAGCTGCTCCTCCAGGTGCGGGCCGAAGACGCCCGCCTGCACGCGGGCCAGGCGCGAGCTGCGGTCGATCGAGAGCAGCTTGTCCAGGCGCACGAGGTCCACCGAGATCACGGGGCGGGTCTCCGAGACGGGGGCCTCCAGAGAGCCGGAGATCGACGAGCCACCGCCGAACGGGATCACGACCGCGTCGCAGCGCACGGCCGCGCGCAGAACGGCGCCGACCTCGTCCTCGCTGCCCGGGCGCACGACAGCGTCCGGGACCCGGGGCAGGTCGCCGCGACGCTGGCGGATCAGGTCGCGAAGCGACTTTCCGCGCGCGTGGGTCACCCGATCCAGCGGGTCCACCGAGACGAACGCCGCCGTGACCGCCTGCTCGAGCGCGATGCGCAGATCGTCCGGCAGCCTCGCGTCGGGGATCTCGAGGTCCTCGAACCGGATTGGAGCCCCGGTCACCCGCTCCACATCGACGCCGATCACCTGCTTGATGAACGGGCCCAGGTCGGGCTTGTCCTCGTGCGTGAACTCGAGCCCCGCCAGCCCCCAGCCCCACCATTTCATCGCAGCCATGTCGTGCCTTCGTCTCGACGCCCCGTGGCGCTCGCGTTCCACGCCGACCCTGTGGCGCTGGACCATAGGCGATGCCTCGCCATAAGGCGAGGCGGATCCCGGGCGTTGTGGCGGGCACGGAACGCCCAGTCAGCGCACGCTACGCTCCGGGCACGCGCCAACCGGGGAGTAGCCAAGTTGACCGATGCGCACGACAGCGGTGGAACCAGCGCAGCCAGCCCTAACCGGACGTTGGATCTGGTCACAGAGGCCCTGCGCGAACTCGGCCGGGCGCGGCTGGGCGCGCTCCGTGACGGCTCGGATACCTCGCCTGAAGACGACACCGCGCTCGCCGAGCTGAACGCTCTGTATGAACAGAGCGACGGGGACTGGCGCGTCTGCGGGCAGGCAATTGACAGTGCCGAGGCGCACTGGATCTACCCGGTGATGCTGACCCGAGCCGTGTGGCTGCTCAACCAGCAGACAAAAGGCGACGAGTGACCGCCACGACGACAACCACCGCCGAGACCAAACGGGATTACAGCCTGATCGGCCCGTCTGGCGAGCTCGCGGCCGAGCAGGGTCTCGTGGCGGCCGAGTGGTACCACACGGACGTCCCGCGCAAACGCATGAAGCAGCTCATGCGCCGTGAGGACGGGCCCGCGATCCGCGACACGGTGATCTGGTTTGCGCTGCTGGTCGGCTTCGGGTTCGGCGGCTACTGGTTCTGGGGCAGCTGGGCCTGTGTGCCGTTCTTTTCTGGGCTACGGGGTCCTGTACGGATCGGCCTCAGACTCGCGCTGGCACGAGACGGGACACGGAACGGCCTTCAAGACACAGTGGCTGAACGACGCCGTCTATCAGATCGCCTCGTTTATGAACATGAAGGAGGCGACGTTCTGGCGCTGGAGCCACGCACGACATCACACCGACACGATCATCGTGGGCCGCGATCGGGAGATCGCGGCGATGCGGCCGCCGGATGTATTGCGGCTCGTGATCAACCTGACCGGGATCCGGGAAGCGATGCGCATCGTGGCGAGCGTCGGGAGGCACGCGGCCGGGCGCCTCACGCCGGAGGAGGTGACGTTCATACCGGAGAGCGAACGTCACCGCGTGTATCGCGAAGCCCGTGTCTGGGTGGCCATCTATCTGGTGGTGATCGGGGCGGCCATCGCTCTCGGCTCCTGGCTACCCCTGATGTACGTTGGCCTACCGACGCTCTACGGCTTCTGGCTGGGCTACCTGTTCGGGGTATCGCAGCATGCCGGCCTGGCCGAGAACGTCCTTGACCATCGCCTGAACTCGCGGACGATCCTCATGAACCCGGTGTTCCGGTACCTGTACTGGAACATGAACTTCCACGTTGAGCATCACATGTTCCCGATGGTGCCCTACCACGCCCTGCCCAAGCTTCACGACGAACTGCGCCACGACATGCCGACCCCGTACCCGAGTTTGCTCGCCGCGTATCGCGAGATCCTGCCCACGCTGTGGCGCCAGCTCCGGCATCCGGACCACTACGTCAAACGTGAGCTCCCCGCGTCGGCCAGCCCGTTCCGCCCCGAGCTGCATCAGGTCGTGTTCGAGGCACCCGCCGAGGGCAACCGTGGAGGCGGATGACATGCCCGGGGATGGATGGGTCGAGGTCTGCGGCGTCGAGGAGATCGACGAGGAGGATGTGCTCCGCTTCGACCACGAGACACGGACCTTCGCGATCTACCGGAGTCCCGACGGCAGCTTCCACGCCACCGACGGATTGTGCACGCACGAGCGCGCCCTGCTGGCCGACGGGCTCGTGATGGGTGACCTGATCGAGTGCCCCAAACACAACGGGCGCTTCAACTACAAGACCGGCGAGGCCAAGCGGGCGCCCGTGCGCGTCAACCTGCGGACCTACCCAGTGATGGTCGAGGCCGGGAGTGTGTTCCTCAAGCCGGACTGACCAGCGCCAGTCGGGGGGGGTACAGTTACGTCAATACCGCGACCGGCCGGTCGGGAGCGAACATGGATCCGCACGCAGCCTTGAGCCTCGGACTCGGACTCGCCCAGCAGGGGGATGTGGCCGGGGCGCGCGCCGCCTATCAGAGCGCGATCGACTCCGGACACGCCGACATCGGCCCGAAGGCGGCAAACAACCTCGGGGTCATGCTGGCCGAGCGTGGGGACATCCCGGGAGCGCGTGCGGCCTATCAGCGCGCGATCGATTCCGGACACGCCGACATGGCACCCACGGCGGCCAACAACCTCGGGCTCTTGCTCGAGGAGCAAGGTGACATGGCGGGGGCCTGGATCGCTTATCAGCGCGCGATCGACTCGGGACACGCTGATGTCGCCCCGACGGCGGCGAACGACCTCGGAGTCATGCTGGGCGAGCGCGGCGACGTGATCGGGGCGCGCGTCGCCTACCAGAGCGCGATCGACTCGGGGCACGCCGATATGGCCCCGACGGCCGCGAAGAACCTCGCGCTTCTGCTCGGAGAGCGTGGGGACGTGGCCGGCGCACTGGTGGCCTGTCAGACCGCGATCGACTCAGGACACGCGGACATGGCGCCCCAGGCCATGTTCAACCTTGCGCTGCTGCTTGCCCAACGGGGGGACGTGGGCGGCGCGTTGGCGGCCTACGAGGGGGCGATCGACTCCGGACACGCCGAGGTGGCGCCGCAGGCCACGTTCAACGTCGCGCTTCTGCTGGCCGAGCAGCGGGATCTGGCCGGGGCGCGTGCGGCCTACCAGAGCGCGATCGACTCAGGACACGCTGACGTGGCCCCGTGGGCGGCCGTCGATCTGGGGGTGATGCTGGTCGGAGCTGGGCGACGTGGCGGGGGCGCGGGCCGCCTACCAGAGCGCGATCGACTCAGGACATCGCGACGCCGCGCCGATCGCGCTCCGCAGGCTCGAGAGCATGCTGACCACCTACGGTGACGTTTAGCCGGCGCCGGGTCTCTCCGCTCTCAACAGAGCGAGTCGGGCGCTCCCAGTGGCGGCGACGTCTGCTCAGGTTCGGGTTCCACCAAGAACAGTAAGTCAATAAAAATGGTTATATTACGTGGCAGAACGTTCGCATTCTCCGACGGAAGGGGTGGGATATGGCGCTTGCCACGATGCAAAAGGGCAACCTGGACGCCGTTTCGGCCGATGTCCACGGGCGGATCGCCAAAGAGTCGGTCGTCCTCGACGGGATAACCGTCACGCGCGTCACCTTCGGGCCGGGCGCGCGGTGGTCCGATGACCTCAGGTCGTATGCCGGCACGGACAGCTGCGAGCTGCCGCACGCGGCCCTCGTCCTGTCGGGGCGGCTTCAGGTTCGGATGGATGACGGGAGCGAGGAACTGTTCGGCCCGCACGACGTGATGCTGCTCCCGCCCGGCCACGATGCGTGGAGCGTGGGCGACGAGCCGGCCGTGTTCGTCGAGTTCTCCCGCGGCAACGACTACTGGGAACTGGCGTAAGGCGCGCAGCGCCCGACGGACGGGCCCCGTCCCGTTCGGGCGGCCCAGGGTCACCGGCCGGCGACGAGCATCCCGAGGTTGGCCTCGCGTCCGTGTAGGTCAAAGGCGCCAATGGCGTTGAACCGTGGATGCTCGGGGCCGTGGAAGTCGGCCGACCCGGTGCTCAGCAACCCCCCGCTGGGTGCACGCGTCGGCGAGCGGCAGCGTTTGCTCCCGGGTGAACGTGACGTAGAAGGCCTCGACACCGCCGAGCCCCTGTGCGCAAACCGGTTGATTGCGTCGAGCACCTCGCCAGGATCGGTGATGTCCCAGAACGGATGTGCCCACACCGCCACGCCGCCCGCGGCGTGGACGGCCGCGATCCCATCCTCGTGGTCGATCCCGTGGCCGAGCAGATGGAGGTCCTGCCGTTCGCCGTCGAGCACGGTGATCTCGACTGCCGGAACGATCACGACGCTGTGCCGGCGTCCAGCGTCGAGTGCCTCAACGACGCCCTCGACCGTGTCGTGGCCGGTGAGCGCGAGCACCTCCACGCCTCCCGCCGCGGCCCGCGCGACGACTTGCTCGGGTGCCCAGCGCCCCATCGGAATAGTGCGAGTGGGACTGGAGGTCGAAGCTGACCGTGGTCACTGCAGATCGTCGAGCGCTTGCAGGATCTGCGCCACCGCATCGTCGACGTCGGTCTCGGCAGTCGGGATGTGGATCTCGGGTGACTCGGGCGGCTCGTACGGCGCGTCGACGCCCGTGAAGCCCTTGATCTCTCCGGCCTTGGCCCGCGCGTACAGGCCCTTCGGGTCGCGTCGCGCGCACTCTTCGATGTCGGTGTCGACGTGGACCTCGATGAAGGGCAGCCCTGCCGCGTCGTGAAGCTGGCGCGGGACCAGACGATCGGATCGCAGTGGGGAGACCAGCGATACCAGCGCGACAACTCCGGCATCGGCGAACAGCCGCGCGACCTGTCCGACGCGCCGGACGTGCTCTGCGCGGTCGCCGGGGGCGAAACCGAGGTCATCGGAGAGGCCGTGGCGGATGTTGTCACCGTCGATCAGGTAGGCGACCCGGCCGCCATTGACGAGTTGGCGTTCGAGCGCGACCGCGATGGTCGATTTGCCCGACGCCGGCAGGCCGGTGAGCCAGACCGTGCCCCCGCGCTGGTGCAGTGCGCGCCACCGCTCCGCGCGATCGAGCTCGGAGGGGTGCCAGGTGACGTCGCGGCGACCCTCGATGGCGGGCTTGACCTCGCGGGCCTCCCGGATGATGCCGGCACCCACCGTCTCGTTGGAATGCTCGTCGATGAGGATGAATGCACCCGTGACGGCGTTGCGGCGATAGGGATCGGCCAGCACCGGCGAGCTGGTCCGGAACGCGACGCGCCCGATGTCGTTGAGCCTCAGCGCGTTTGGGTCGCGGTGGACGGCGAGCGTCTCGGGATCCCAGCGGTCGAGGACCGCCTGGACGGTGGCTCGCACCGTGCGCGTGGTGTGCTTCAGCGCATAGCGACGGCCCGGGGTCAACGGCTGTTCGGCCATCCAGCAGACGGTGGTGTCGAGCTCGCGTGCGGCGGGCGGCCGGTCCTCGCCGGAGGTGAGCAGATCTCCGCGGCCGACGTCGATTTCGTCGGTCAGCGTGACGCCGACCGACATCGGCGGCACGGCGTCGGGGGCGTCCGGGTCCAGCGTGTCGATCGTGGCGACCGTCGTGGTTGCGCCGCCGGGCAGCACCACGACCGGATCGCCGGCGCGCAGAGTTCCCGCCGCCATCTGTCCTAGGTAGACACGTCGGCTGCCGTCCAGGGGCCGCGCGACCCACTGGATCGGCAGGCGGAGATGGGCCTGCTCGAGGTCGCGGTCGGCTGCGACGTCGACCGTCTCCAGATATTCCAGCAATGGCGGACCGTCATACCACGGCATGCGGTCTGAGCGATCGACAACGTTGTCGCCGTCCAGCGCACTGATCGGGATGATCTGCAGGTCGGCCAGCCCGACCCGGTCGCCGAGCGCTCGGGCCTCGGCGGCGACCGCGTCGAAGCGCTCCTGAGCGAAGTCCACGAGGTCCATCTTGTTGACAGCCGCCACGACGTGGCGGATACCGAGCAGCGCTGAGATCTGGGCGTGTCGACGCGTCTGGATGACCACGCCGGCTCGGGCGTCGACCAGCACGATCGCCAGGTCGGCCGTCGAAGCGCCCGTGAACATGTTGCGCGTGTAGCGCTCGTGTCCGGGCGTGTCGGCCAGGATGAACGCGCGGCGCGGGGTCGCGAAGTAGCGATACGCGACGTCGATCGTGATGCCCTGCTCGCGCTCGGCGCGCAGCCCGTCGGTCAGCGCCGCCAGATCGGGGGCGCCGTCGCGCTGCGATACCGCCGCGAGCTGGTCGGAGAGCAGCAGCTTGGTGTCCAGCAGCAGCCGGCCAATCAGCGTCGACTTACCGTCGTCGACGGAGCCGGCGGTCGCCAGGCGCAGCAGCTCTCGATTCTCGGAGCCTGACACGGCTAGAAATACCCTTCGCGCTTGCGGTCTTCCATCGCGGCCTCGGAGGTGCGGTCATCCGCTCGCGTCTCGCCGCGCTCGGAGATCTCCGACCGTCGGACCTCCGCGATCACCGCGGCCACGTCAGTGGCCTCTGAGCGCACCGCGCCGGTGACGGTGAGATCGCCGACCGTCCGATAGCGGACCCTCAGGTTATGGACGACCTCGCCAGCTTCTGGCGCGACGAATTCTGAGACGGCGATCAGCATGCCGTCGCGCTCCAGAACGTCACGGGGGTGGGAGAAGTAGATCGACGGGAGCTCGAGCTGCTCGAGCGCGATGTAGTTCCACACATCGAGCTCGGTCCAGTTGCTGAGCGGGAACACCCGGATCTGCTCCCCGCGTCGTATCCGACCGTTGTAGAGCGCCCACGGCTCGGGGCGCTGAGCCCGCGGCTCCCATTGGCCAAATTCATCGCGGAATGAGAACACACGCTCCTTGGCTCGGGCGCGCTCCTCGTCACGGCGGGCACCACCGAACGCAGCGTCGAAACGCCCGTCCTCCAGGGCATCCAAAAGGGTCCGGGTCTGCAGACGATTCCGCGAGGCGTTGGGGTCCCACTCCTGCACCCGTCCCTGGTCGATCGCCGTCTGCACCGACGCGACGATCAGGTCGTGACCGGCCTCGGCAATGCGACGGTCGCGAAACTCCAGCACCTCGGGGAAGTTGTGTCCCGTATCGACGTGCAGGACCGGAAACGGCAAGGCCACCGGCGCGAACGCCTTCTCCGCCAGCTTGAGCAAAACGATCGAGTCCTTGCCCCCGCTGAACAGCAGCACGGGGCGCTCGAGCTCGGCGGCGACCTCGCGCAGAATGTGGACCGCCTCTGCCTCCAGCAGGCGCAGTTCCTCGACACGCGGCGGGCCGTGCGAGGTCAAATCGCGCACTCCTCAACGTACCGTTGCGCCCATTGCGCCGAACGGTCGTCGGCCTGCCGTTCTAACGGTGGCTGTGCCGGCGCCTGCGACGGCAAATCGAGGAAGCGCAGAACGCCGTCGATGGCCACGGCCGGATCTGCGGCCAGTTCGGAGTAACGGACTTCGTAATGGTGGAGGTGGTGGCTCGCCAACCATGCGCGCCACTGCGCCTCGTCGGCCTGCAGCTGCCGGCGCAGATGGTCAATTCCGCCAAACCGGTAGACGGCCTGATCGGGGACAGCGCTCCCCCTCCAGGCCTGCGTCTGCACCGCACGCCATAACGACACCGCCTGCCCGACCTTATCCTCGCGGACCATGAAGACCAGCGCCGGATTGCCCAGCAGCGTGCGCAGCGTCGTCGCGAGGTCCGCGTGAGCGAGGCCGTCCAGACGGCGGGTCCGGTGCAATAGGTCGCGGGTGTGAGCCCACATCAGTTTGCCGCCCCAGACACCGTTGTCTCCCGTCCCCTCGCGCACGATCCGGGCCCACCACTGCGCTGGGGCTTCGACCCTGGGCGACCCGGGCCGCAACGGAGGGAGCAGCTTCAGGATCTCCGGGTCCGTGACCCCGTGGAAGTATTCGCGGGGCTGACGTGGCAGGCTTGTCGGCTCCAAGACTTCGAAGTGCTCGAGCGGTCGGCCAGCGACTCCGGTCTGGCGCAGCGCCTCGCAGAGCAGCGTCGACCCGCTCCGCGCCGTCGCCAGCACGAGATAGGCGCGCTCAGGCGCAGGCAACGCGTTTGTCAACATTCCCGATAGACAATACCTACAATATGAGCCCGCTCAACATCATCTACCTACACTCCCACGACACGGGGCGACACCTCCAGCCCTACGGTCAGCAGATCCCGACGCCGAACATCCAGCGGCTGGCCGATCAGGGGCTGCTCTTTCGGCAGGCGTTCTGCGCGGCGCCAAGCTGTTCGGGCTCTCGGGCGGCGCTGCTCACCGGCCAGTGGCCGCACGTCAACGGAATGACCGGGCTCGCCCACCGGGGCTGGGAGCTCAACGACTACGGTCGCCACATCGTGCATCCCCTGCGCGAGGCCGGGTACTGGTCGGCGCTCATCGGCGAGCAGCATATTTCCGTCGACCCCGGCGTACTGGGCTATGACCACGTCGTCGACATCGGCACGAACTGGGTCCACTCGATTGCGCCCGCCGCCATGCAGCTCATACGCAGCCGCCCGCCGGAGCCGTTCTTCCTGTCGATCGGCTTCTTCGAGACACACCGGGAGTTCTTCGAGCCCTCCTCGGTACGCGACGCGCTCTACGGCGCCCCGCCGGCTCACCTGCCCGACACCGCCGAGACCCGCGCCGACATGGCGGCGTTCAAGGCCAGCGCCCGCTCGCTGGATCAAGGAGTCGGGGCGGTACTGCAGGCCCTGGACGAGCAAGGCTACGCGGACGACACGCTCGTTGTGCTCACCACGGACCACGGACTCCCATTCCCCGGGCGAAGGGCACGCTGACCGACCGCGGCCTCGGCGTCACGCTGATCATCCGCGGACCCAACGGCTTCCACGGCGGGCATGTGTCTGACGCGCTCGTGTCCCATCTGGATCTCTACCCCACGCTCTTGGAGCTCGCCGGCGCTCCGTTGCCGACGGGCATCAACGGCCACTCCCTGCTGCCGTTGGTGCGCAAGGAACGGACCCAGATCCGCGAAGAGCTGTTCGCCGAGCTGACCTACCACGCAGCCTACGACCCCCAGCGGGCGATCCGCACGCACCGTCACAAGCTCATCCGCCACTTCGGCGACCGACTGGAGCCCGTCCTGCCGAACGTCGACGACTCTCCGTCGAAGGATCTGCTGATCCGCGCCGGCTGGGGCACACATCCCCGTCCGCGAGTGGAGTTCTACGACCTCGTGTTGGACCCGGGCGAGATGCGCAACCTCGCCGATGACGCGACCCAGGCGGACGTGCTGGTCACACTCGACGGGCGGCTGCGCGGGTGGATGCAGGAGACGGCCGACCCATTGCTGCACGGCCCGATTCCGCCGCCGCCGGGGGCACGCGTCAACGACCCCGCGGGCGTCTCGGCCCGCGAGCCGATGGTCACCGAGATCGACTGAGCGCGTCGCCTCGTCCGATCCAACCGCGTCGCCTTTTGCACGCGATCCTTGGCACGGCCGACCGCGGTCGAACGGAAGTGTTGCTCTGCGTCGTCGTGCTCGATACTTGTCAGACGACGCTGACAAGTGTGGTACACTACCGCCGATGTCAGGCGAGCTGACAAATTCGGTTGGGCCGGAGGCGAACCTGGGCTACCTGTTCCGGCTCGCCCACCAACGGTTCCGCGCGGCACTCGAGGACGCTCTACACGACCTTGGGCTGTCCGCCCAGGAGTACGCCATCCTCAGCGTCTTCGAGACCAGACCCGAGCTCTCGGCTTCCGAGCTGGCGCGCATCACCCGGGTCACCAGGCAGACGATGCACACCGCCGTCGTCGCGCTCGAGTCCGCGGGCCTGCTCGAGCGCATCACCACCAACCAACGGGTCGTCCTCGTCCGCCCGACACGACGGGGCCGCAAGACCCTCGCGGTCGCCACACAGCGTGTCCGCGCCGTCGAGCGGGCCGCGCTCGACGGTCTGAGCCGGAACGAGGAGCGCACCGTACGGACCTGGCTCGCCCACACGGCCGCTATCCCAACGAGCATTCGACCGAAGAGCGTCGAGTGAAGGAGAAGTGCATCCGATCATGACCCTCGAGGAACGCATCCACAAAGCCGAAGCCGATCTATTCCGGACCCTCGGCATGGAGGTTGACGAGTCCTTTCTCGAATCTCGCCAGGACCGGCTTGCGCGTGCGGCTGCTTTCGCACGGCAGCGGCCCGCCACTGGTGCTGCTCCACGGCGTGTCACTCAGCGCCGCCGCGTGGGCACCGTTGTTCGGCGCGCTCCCAGGCTGGCGATTGCTCGCGGTGGACCTTCCCGGTCATGGGCTCTCGGACCCCGCCGCCTATCGACGTGGTCGCGTCCGCCGGGACGCCCACGCGTTGATCGACGACATCCTCGACGCGCTCGGGCTCGACCAATCGCCGGTCGTCGGCCACTCGCTCGGCGGCATGCTCGCGCTGTGGTACGCGGCCGCCGGCCCCGAGCGGATCTCCGGGCTGGTCGCGATCGGAGAGCCCGCGGTCGCGCTCGCGGGCGTCCGCGTCCGCATGCCACTGTCGCTGTTGACGGTGCGCGGCCTCGGGGTCGCCGTCCTGCGCTCGCCTGCTCCTCGCCCCGTGTATCGACGTCTGCTCGCCCAAGGCCTCGGTCGCGCCGAGGTCGCCGCCGCACCGGACTCTCTGATCGACGCCCTGCGGCTATCCGCCCGCCGGCCCGAGAACGCGAAGACCGTTACCTCGCTGATGCACGCGATCGACCACTTCCGCCGGCCACGGACCGAAAGCGTCCTCAGCGCCCCAGAGCTCGCGGCGATCGCCACACCCACGATGTTCATCTGGGGAACAGACCCCCCCTACCTCTCGGCAGAACGCGCCCGGCCCTCGATCGACCAGATCCCGACCGCAACGCTTCACGAGGTTCCCGGCGGACACGGTCCCTGGCTCGTCGACCCCAAGCGCAGCGCGGAGCTCATCCACACCCACCTCACGTCGGGGTACCAGCGGTCCGGTCTGCAGTGGTCATCTGGTCGGTCACTCGGGGTAGCCCGAGACTTGGGCTGAAGGTCGACGGCGAGCTCGACCGTTCCCGGTTCGGAGCTGAGGACCACAAGCCCGCCTTCGGACTCGAACCGAAAACCTCTTCATTACAAGTGAAGTGCTCTACCAATTGAGCTAGGCGGGCGGTACGGGCTCAGTTTCGCACGGCTCACCGTGCGGGCCAACCTGCTTCAGCGGTCGACGGCTCCCGGCGGCTGGGCCTGGGCAAGCTGGTGCTCCCACCACTCGATCGTGTCGGCGAGCGTCTGCTCGAAGGCGATGGCGGGCTTCCAGCCGGTTGCCGCGGTGAGGCGATCGTGCGTGCCGCGCAGGTCCATCACCTCGCGCGCGCGCACGCGAGCGGGATCGACGACGTGCTCGATTTCGATGGGCGCGATCAGTTGGCCGATCAGCGCCACGAGTTCGGCTGCGGAGGTCGAGTGTCCCGAACTGACGTTATAGGCGTCGGGGGCGGCCCGGTCGGCCGCCAGGCGGTAGGCGCGGACGACGTCCCGCACATCGGTGTAGTCGCGGCGCGTGTCCGGATTGCCGGTGACGATCTGGATCTTGTCGGCGCCTGCGATGCGGCCCTGCGCCGCCTGACGGGCCAGCGAGGAGAGAATGAAGATCGACCGCTGGCCCGGCCCAACGTGGCTGAATGGCCGCATGCGAACGATCTCCAGCTCATACGCGTCGGCGTAGACGGCGGCGAGCAGGTCCCCGGTGGTCTTCGAGACGGCGTACGGGTTGACCGGTTGCAGCGGAGCGTCCTCACTGACCGGGAGGCGGGTCGGCGCCCCGTAGACCTCGCACGTGCTGACCCAGACGACCCGTGCCGCGGGGGCCTCGAGACGCAGCGCCTCCAGTACGTTGACTGCGGTCGTCACGTTCTCCTGGACCGTGCGGGCCGGATCCTCCCAGGAGCGCCCGACCGAACTCAGCGCCGCCAGGTGGTACACGACGTCGGGTGCAGCGTCGCGGAGCGCTGATCTGACCCCGTCGCGATCGCGCAGATCAACCGCCATCGCCTTACTGCCGCCGTCCGCAACCGCACCTGTACGGGACAGTGCGACCACGTCGTCACCGGCCGCCGCGCAGGCCCGCGTCAACCACACGCCGGCGAAGCCGGCGGCTCCGGTGATCAGCGCCCGCAGTTCAGTGGCTCCGGGCGAGCGGGGTCACGCCGGCTCAAGGCGCCGAGTCGACCGACACGGCGTGTTCAAGCGTGCCGTGGCCGTTGCTGGAGAAATCTGCCTCCTGCTCCGGCGGGGTCGGCTTTGGTTGAGCGTTGACTCGCCGTTCGAGCTCGCCGAGGACGACCCCGAACAGCAGGTGCCGCCAGGTCGCCTGGGCGAAGGCGCGGGGATTTCCGGCCAACGTGGGCAGATCCTTGCGTGCCGGATGAAAGCGATCGGTCAACGCGCCCAGCGGCCAGAGCGCGAGATGCTCAGCCAGGGCGGCGATCGGGCCCCGCAGAGCCGGCGGGACGGGCAGCGCGGGCGCGAGATTCGCGTACGCAGCGCCGAACAGGGCCCCGTTCTGCATATGGAGCGCAAGTCCCACCGGGTACCAGCCGTCGCTGCGGGTGACGGCCTTGCCCAGCAACTCGACATCGTCGTAGCGGCTGGCGAACACGCGCTTGTCGAGCGGCTGCTGCAGCGCCCAGACCGCCCCGGCCACTGCGCCGCAGACGGCTCCTCTCAGGGTGCGGGTGCGGTCGATGCCGAGACTCAAGACACGCAACTGTAACGGGCGGTGGCGTAGCGGGTACGCCAATGTGCGATGGATCAAGAGCGGCTGCACAGGCGGGCCAGAGAGCAAGGGGCCAACCCGCTCGTCTACTGGCTCGTTCGGGCGGTCTTCCAGCCCTTCTTCCACCTTTACTTCCGGATGAGCCGGACCGGGCGCGAGCATATTCCCGCGCACGGCCCGGTGATCATCGCCTCTAACCATCGCAGCTTCCTCGACCCGTTCGTGATCGGCACGATGGCACGGCGCCCGATGTACTACGTCGCCAAGCGAGAGATGTTCACCGCACGCTGGCGGTCGTGGGTGCTCAGCGCGCTCGGGGCGTTTCCGGTGCAGCGGGGCACGGGCGATGCGGCGATGATCGAGACCGCCAAGGCGATTCTCGAGCGGGGCGACATCCTGCTGATGTTCCCGGAGGGGACGCGTACGCGCCCTGGCCCGCTCGGAAAGCCCAGGCGTGGCGCAGCTCGGCTCGCGCTGGAGACCGGCGCTCCGGTGGTGCCGGTGGCCGTGATCGGTACCGAGGCGGTCCGCCGCGGGTGGCGGGTTCGCCCCCACAAGGTCCGGATCCGGGCCGGTCTTCCACTGCGCTTTCCGCGCGTCGAGAACCCCTCTCCCGCCCTGGCCGGCGCGGTCACGAAACGGATCTGGCCCTGTGTGATGCTCCAGTGGGAGTGGCTCGGTGGCATGCCGCCAATCCGCGACGATCGGATCGGCCTGGACCGCGCAGGGTCCGCACAGGACGCGGCCCCGCTGGTCGCCGCGGCGGCCTCGACCAGCGACCCACACATCACCGGCGCGGTGGCCTGAGGCGATGGATTCGGTGCCGGCGAAACCGACCGCGGTCTATCCGCGCCGCTCGACCGGGGGTAGGCTGCTATGCAATGGCCGATGATGTTCCGAAAAGCAAGACCGAGCTCGACGCTCGGTTCACGGAGCTGTACCAGAGCCATCTCCGCGACGTCTACTCCTACAGCTACTACCGGGTCGGCAACCATCACGATGCCGAAGATCTCACTGAGCAGACCTTCCTGCAGGCCTACCGCCACTTCGAGCGAGCGCTGCGCGAGTCCAACGGACGTCCGTTGCGGCCATGGCTCATCCGGATCGCCCACAACCTGGCGGCCAACTTCTATCGCGACCGCTCGCGCAAGCCGGAGTCGGCGATCGAGGATGCGGGGATGATCTCCGCCCCGCACACGACCGAGTCGCTGGTGGAGGGTCGCGAGGAGCTGAAGTCAATACTCGAGGGGGTATCGCTGCTCCCCGACGACCGTCGCGAGGCGCTGATCATGCGCTTCGCGCTCGGGATGGACAACCGTGAAATCGCCCGTGCGCTCGGACGCACCGACGGAGCGACAAAAGTCCTGCTGCATCGGGCGATCCGCCAGCTCGAGGGAATCGTCGCCGAGACCTCGGGCGACGGAGACGGCTCGGACCATCGCGAGATCGCGAAGGACGCAGGATGAGTTCCGGCGCAACCGATTTCGAGGCCCTGCTGCGCGAGGCGCTGACCCCGGTGGACCCGCCGGCCGACCTCGCCGCGCGCCTCGAGGTGACCCTGGTCAACCTGACTGAACTGGCCGGCGAGGAGCTCGAGGCGTGGGAGCTCTCGGCGATGCGCGACCCGCGCAACTGGATGCGACCGGCCGCCGCCGCCGTGGTCGGCGTCACGGCCGGCACCGCGTTGGTCGTGCTGCGCGTGCGCGGACGACACAAAGCCCGCAAGCAACAGTCGTCCAACGGGTTGGAGCTCGCCAAGCGCACGTTGCACGACGTGCGCGAAGAGGCGCGCCGGATCCTGCCCAAGCGGTAGCGCTCACCAACAGCGATGGCAGCCTCGGCGGTGATTGCGCCGGGCCGATCTCGGCCGCTGCTACGGTCAGCCAACCATGGCAGTGTGTTACCGGCATCCCTCGCGCGAGACGGGCGTCTCGTGTTCGTCGTGCGGACGGCCGATCTGTCCGGACTGTATGACGCCGACGCCGGTCGGGATGCGCTGCCCCGAATGCTCGCGCGAGAAGACCCAGGTCAAGACGATCCGCTCCACGCCCTCGAGGCCGATGGTGACCGAGATCCTGATCGGGATCAACGTGATCGTGTTCCTGCTGGAGACCGCGACGGGCGCCCCACTCGGTGGTGGCGGCGGCGGCACGATCTACAACCATGGCGCACTGTACGGGCCGCTGATCCAAGTCAGCCACGACTACTGGCGGATCATCACATCCGGATTCCTGCACGACGGTCTGCTCCACATCCTCTTCAACATGGTGTTCCTGTATTTCGTCGGACGGATCCTCGAACCGGCGATTGGGAGCTTCAACTTCACCGTGGTCTACTTCGTCTCGCTGGTGGCCGGGTCGTTCGGCGCGCTGCTGTTCCAGCCGGACGCAGTCACCGTGGGCGCATCCGCGGCGTGCTTTGGGCTGCTCGGCGCGCTGATGGTCGTCGCGCACTATCGCGGCATCCCGATCTGGCAGAGCGGCCTGGGCCCGACGCTCGCGATCAACGTGGTGTTCTCGCTCAGCGTCAACGGAATCTCGATCGGCGGTCATCTGGGCGGCTTCGTCGGGGGGGCGATCGCGGGATTCCTGATCTTTGAGCTCGATGAGCGTAGGCACATGCGTGCGGCGGCGCTGGCCGGGTGCGCGCTGGTGGCGGTGCTGAGCGTCGTCGGCGCGATCGCGGTCGCCGGCAGCCACGGCCTGACGCCCAACGGAATCGGCATCAACCTCTAGCCGGGTGCTCACAATTCGACGGTGAGCGCCTCGCCCGGTGCCTCGGGCACGAGCTCGGGGTGCAGGATGTGCGCCAGCAACTCCAGGCCGTCGACGATCCGTGGCCCGGGACGCGAGAAGTACGCGGAGGCGTTCACCGCCACCACCTCGCCGGCCCCGAGCGCCGCCAGCTCGTCGCGGTGCATCTCCGCCTCACGGTGGGCGATCTCGGCGTCGTATCCGCACGGCATCACGATCACGATGTCAGGCTGAGAGGCCGCCACCTCCTCCCACGTCCGCTGTTCGGACGGCTCGCCGGCAAACCCGAGCACGTCCTGGCCCCCGGCGTAGTCGATCAGTTGCGGGGTCCAGTGCCCGGCGGCGAATGGGGGATCGAGCCACTCAAGCGCGGCGACCCGGGGACGCTGAGCGCCGCGGACGGCGAGCCGCACGCGGTCGATCCGAGCCGAGGCGTCGCTCACCAGCTCAACCGCCGCGTCCTTGCGGTCGGTGGCCTGGGCGAGCGTCCTGGCATCTCCGAGCACCTCGCCGACGGTGTGCGGGTCGAGCGAGATCACCAACGGCTGAGTGTCGATCTCCTCGGCGATTGCCCGCACGTCGTCGTAGGACACCGCGCAGACCGAGCACAGCGCCTGCGTGACGATCAAATCGGGGCGGAGTTCGTGCAGCGCCTCGGCGTCGAGCTCGTAGATCGACTCGCCGGCGAGCGTCCGCTCCTTGACCGCCGCGTCGATCTGGGCGGCGCTCAGACCCGGCGGCAGAACGTCGCGGGTGATCCTGGGGAGCTCACGGGCCGGCGGCGGATAGTCGCATTCGTGGGTCACCGCGATAACGTCGGGCCCGAGGCCGAGCGCGAAGAGCATCTCGGTGGCGGACGGGACGAGGCTCACGATGCGCATCTCAGGCGAAACGATATGGCAGACCGCTGCCCGCCGGTTCGCTGACGTCTGTGGTTCACACCCCGCTACGATCGCGAGCGGGATGGCCGACCGAGGCTCCGAAAGTCCGCTGCAAACTGCGACCGAGCTCAAGGCGCAGCTTGAGTCAGAGCGAGCCGGAATACCCTTCCTGCTCTATCGCGATGGAGAGGGCCGGCAGCAGATCCTCACCCTGTCGGATGAGCTTGAACGGATCACGGTGGGGCGTGACCCCTCCGCCGACATCTGGATCGACTGGGACTCAGAGGTATCCCGCGTCCACGCCGAGTTATCCCGGATCGGGCACGACTGGACCATCTCCGACGACGGCCTGTCCCGCAACGGGACGCATCTCAATGGTGAGCGGGTGGTCGGCCGCAGGCGCCTGCAGGACCGTGATGTGGTGCGCTTCGGCCACACCCCAGCCGTGTTTCGCGCACCGCTGAACGCAGACTTCACCCCGACCGAAGTCGCGTCGCACGTGATCGACCGCGCGAGCCTGTCGGAGGCTCAGCGCCGGGTGCTGCTGGCGCTCTGCCGTCCGTTCAAGGAGGCGAGGGGCTATGTGACACCGGCGACGAACCAGGAGATAGCCGCCGAGCTGTTCCTGAGCGTCGACGCGGTCAAGACACATCTCCGGGCTCTGTTCGGGAAGTTCGGGATCGAGCAGTTGCCCCAGAACCAGAAGCGCGTCCGGCTGGTCGAGCTGGCGCTCAAGAGCGGTGTGATCTCCCCGCGCGACCTCTGAGGTCGGATCCGCTCGCCGCTGCTGCTACGGTTCGATGGGTCGCTGAATGAACAACGACGACCCACCCCGAAGTAACGGCGCGCGGGCGGACGCCGCCGGCGCCACGGCGGAACGCTGCAGCTCGCGGCCCCGTCCGTGAAGGCGCTGTTCATAGTCCTGGCCGCGCTGCTGGTCCTGGTCAACGCGTTCTTTGTGATCGCGGAATACGCGCTCGTCCGCTCGCGGCGCCCGCGGCTCCAGGCGTTGGCCGAGGATGGTGCGCGCGGCGCGGCGCTGGCCCTCCGGCAGTTTGACGACATCGGCGATTACATCTCGGCCTGCCAGGTCGGCATCACAATGGCCTCGATCGGGATTGGTGCACTCGGCGAGCCGGCGATCGCCCATCTGCTCGAGCCGCTCTTGGGTGGAGCAATTGGGCATACAGCCGCGGTGGTGATCTCGGTGGTCATTGCCTACCTGCTGATCACCAGTGCCCAGAGCGTCGTCGGCGAGATCGTCCCGAAGCTCTACACGATCCAGCACGCCGAGGACCTGGCGCGCCGGATCGCCCGTCCGCTGGAGTTCTTCCGCACTCTGTTCAACCCGTTCATCGTGGTGCTCAACGCCGCCTCGAACTCCCTGCTGCGCATGCTCGGTACCGACCCGGATGCCGAACCGGAGGGGGGACCCCCGACGAGCTGAAGCGGATCATCGCCGAATCGCAGACCGGAGGGCATTTGGACGTCGGCGAGGCGAACATGCTCACCGGTGTCTTCCATCTTCACGAGCAGGAGGCTCGTCAGGTGATGACGCCGATTCCGGCCGTGGTGACCGTCGATGTGTCCGAGACGGTGGAAGCGGCGTTACGCCGCTGCGTGTCGTCCGGGCACTCGCGGCTGGTCGTGACCGAGGACGAGAACCAGGACCGGGTGAAGGGCATCGTCCATGTCAACCAGGTCGTCAAGCTGATGTTCTCCCAGGGCCTTGACGCGCATCTCGACGGGCTGGTTCGCGCCGCGCCAATCGTGCCCGAAACCAAGCCACTCGACGATCTGCTCGCTGATCTCCAGCGCGAGCGGACCGAGTTGGCGATCGTCATCGATGAATACGGTCGGACAGCCGGCATCGTCACGACCGAGGACATCATCGAAGAGGTGGTGGGGGAGATCGCCGACGAGAACGATCCCGCGGGTGGGGCCATTCGCAAACTCGCGAACGGGGACTGGTTCGTCCGGGGTCACGTCGCGGTCACCGATCTGGAGGATTACGGGTTGGACCTGCCGGTCGACACCGATGCGTACAACTCGGTCGGGGGCTTCGTATTCGCCGAGCTTGGGCGGCTGCCGAAACGGGGCGACTCCGTCACCGCCAACGGCTATTCCATCCGCGTCGAATCGGTGCGCCAAAACCGGATCGAAGCCGTGCGGATCAGGGAGCGCAAGGCGCCGGCCGAGGCGGCGACGGATTAATTTGCGCCATTCGGCGCACGAGTTCGCCACATTCGTTACATTTCACGTCAGGCAGCGACCGGAGACACGCGATCGCAAGCGTCACAGCGCGCCCGGTGGTTGAGAGGAGAGATGAAGCCGGCCCTCGCGGGCCGGCTTCGCCATTTGGACGCCAGATTTCCTCCGCCCAGGTGGTCGCGATATGGCCCATTCGCCCTGCGCAGAGCCCAAAAAAGAAGCCGGCCCGCTGGGGACGGGCCGGCTTCGTGCTTCTGGGGAGGAGGTGCTGCTATGAGGTACGTCGCAGGCAGAAGAATGGTGGTTGGACCTGAACGATCCTTAAATAGTTAGTCGTATTCATAGAAGCCATGGCCGGATTTGCGACCGAGCGATCCGGCCCGGACGAGTTCGAGCAGGTGGTCTGGGGCCGGAATGTCGATCGCCTCTCCGA
Organism: uncultured Solirubrobacterales bacterium; assembly: GCA_963838535.1. GTDB lineage: Bacteria > Actinomycetota > Thermoleophilia > Solirubrobacterales > Solirubrobacteraceae > Palsa-465. The sequence continues at coordinate 2,955 of CAWIRN010000030.1, read as the reverse complement.
TCGCCTGCGCGACGTCCAACCCCACGTAGTCCAGCAGCGCCAGCGGCCCCATCGGCTGGCCCGCGCCGAGCGTCATGCAGCGATCCACATCGGCCGGCGCCATTCCCGTTCGGCTCATCAGCGCGACCGCGCTGAACAGGTAGGGAAACAGCAACCGGTTGACGACGAAGCCCGGGATGTCCGGTACCTCGACCGCCGTCTTCCCGAGTGCCTCGCACAGAGCCCGGGACCGGGACCGGGTCTCACCGTCGGCCTCATGCGGAAACACCAGCTCGATCAGCTCCATACGGGGCACCGGGTTGAACACGTGCAGGCCCACGAAGCGCTCCGGACGGCCGCTGGCGTGCGCGAGCTCGGAGATCGAGAGTGACGAGGTCGTGGTCGCGAGCACTGCCTCCGGGGGCGCGCTCAGCGCGAGTTGGGCGAGGAGCACCGACTTCTGACCGTAGTCCTCCACGACTGCCTCGACCAAGAAGGTTGCCTGCGCCAGTGCGTCGAGGTCGTCGACGATGCTGACCCGCTCGGGATTGCCCGGCGGCTCGGGGAACTTGGCGCAGAACTTGGCCACCGCCGCCCGCGCGCGCTGGGCCGAGGCCTCCGACCGCGCCCACAGCAGCACCTCGCCGTGGCGCGAGGCAGTCGCCGCGAGGCCGCTGGCGATCGCGCCGGCGCCGGCGATTCCGAGTCGTTCCTGCACGGCTTCTCCTTGGTGTCGTTGACCCTTCCGTCGAGCCTGTCGTCCCTAACCGCTCTTGTACAGTACGTGACTGTTCAGTGGTGGCGGCGCGTCGTGGATGGGCCCGCCACGTTTACCCACTTTGAGAAGGAGCACCGATGCCCGTGGGCCATGGTCGCGAGGTTGTCATCGTCGAGGCTGTCCGTACCCCGGTGGGGCGCGGTCACAAGGAGAAGGGCTACTACAAGGACATCCATCCGAACGAGCTGCTCGGGCGCTGCTACACCGAGGTCATCGAGCGCGCCGGGATCCCGGCACAGGATGTCGAGGACGTGATTACGGGCTGCGTCCAGCAGTACGGCGAGCAGATGTTCAACGTCGGACGCAACGCGTGGCTGCAAGCGGGGCTCCCCTACGAGACGCCGGCCACGACGGTCGACCGGCAATGCGGATCGGCTCAGCAGGCGGTGAACTTCGCCGCCGCGCTGATCGCCGCCGGCGTCCACGATGTGGTGATCGGCTCCGGCGTCGAGCACATGGGCCACATCCCGATGGGCATTGGCTTCAACTGGGTGGAGGAGGTCGGCATGCCCTGGCCGCCCGAGCTGCTCGAGCGCTACAACCTGATCCCGCAGGGCCTCTCGGCCGAGATGATCGCCGACCAGTGGGAGATCCCGCGCTCGGAGCTCGACGAACTGGCCTTCCGCTCGCATCAGCTGGCTCACCGGGCGACCGAGGAGGGGCGATTCGAGCGCGAGATCGTGCCCATGCGCGTGAACGGATCGACCTATGTGAGTGACCAGGGCATCCGGCCCGGAACGACGATCGAGGCGCTGTCGCAGCTGAAGCCGGCGTTCAAGCCGGACGGCAAGGTGACCGCCGGCAACAGCTCCCAGATCTCCGATGGCGCCGCAGCGGTGCTCCTGATGTCGCGCGAGAAGGCGGATGCGCTGGGCGTCAAGCCACGGGCGCGGATCCTCGACCAGACAACCGTCGGCGTCGACCCCGTGATCATGCTCACCGGACCGATCCCGGCCACGCGAAAGCTGCTGGAGCGAAACAAGACCACCATCAATGACATCGACCTATTCGAGGTCAACGAGGCGTTCGCGCCCGTCGTCGCCGCGTGGCGGCGCGAGCTCGAACCCGATATGGACCGGGTCAACGTCAATGGCGGTGCGATGGCGATCGGACACCCGCTCGGCTCGACCGGCGCCCGCCTGATCACGACCCTGCTGCACGAGCTCGAGCGCTCAGACAAGGAAGTCGGGCTCGTGACGATGTGCTGTGGCGGCGGGCTGGGCACCGGGACGCTGATCCAGCGAGTCTGAGCGGCGCGCCAGAGTCTCGCACCGCCTGGGCGCCCCGCCGAGCGGCGCGTCAGAGGCTCACACCACCTGGGCGCCCCGCCGAGCTTCGCTCCAGGGGCGCCCAGGCGGCGTCGAGACTCTTCGCTTAGTCCGCCAACACCGTGGGCTGGTGCTTAGCCCTCTTGTTCGGTGGGCCGGATGAGGATCTCGTTGATTGCGGTGCGGCGGGGCCTGGTGACGATGTAGGCGATCGCGTCGGCGATGTCCTCTGATTGGAGCCGCTCAATGGTGCCGAAGCGCTTGGCCATGGCCTCCTGGATCTCAGGACGGTTATGGGAGGCCAGCTCGGTGGCTGTTGCGCCGGGCTCGACCAGCGAGACCCGGACGTGGCGCCCGGTCACCTCTTGACGCAGTGACTCGCTGAACGCGCCGACGCCGTGCTTGGTCAGGTTGTAAACGCCGCTCCCGCTGCGGACGACGCGGCCGGCGACCGAGCTGACGTTGATCATGTCGGCGACGTGGCGGGGTTCGTCCTGTGCCGCGCGCAACAGGTGAGGCAGGGCGGCATGGGCGCAGTAGAGCAGGCCTTCGATGTTCAGCTTGACCATCCGCTCCCACTCCTCCAGCGGCGCGTCTACCGCGGGTCCGAGCAGCATCACGCCGGCGTTGTTGACGAGCGTGTCGAGCCGGCCGAGCTCGGAGACGGTGCGTTCGACTGCGTCGTGTGCCTGCTCCTGCGAGGTCACATCCGCCGTGATCACGATCGTCGTTCCGCCCGCAGCCTGGATCGCGCTGGCCAGCGATTCGAGCCGGTCGTGGCGGCGGGCGACGATCGCCACGGCGGCGCCCCGTTGTGCGAGCGCGAGCGCCGTCGCCTCACCGATGCCGCTTGACGCGCCGGTCACCAGCGCCACCGTGCCTTGGAGTTCAGAAGTCGATGTCATGAGTCCCATTATGTGGCCCACCTGA
>CAWIRN010000029.1:0-63936 GCA_963838535.1 uncultured Solirubrobacterales bacterium | reverse complement strand
ACCGACGCGGCAGGAAACGTGTAGGTTACCCGAAGTTCCCATCTGGAACCGGCTCGGCTACGGCAACAACGCGATCGAGGTCATCTACCTCGACGTCCGGTGACACCAGCGTCCAAGGTCGTTGACCACCCTCTTCTCCTCCAGGACGCTCACAGGCATGATGAAGGCGCCCAGGTGTGGCGAGCGATCGGGTGTGGAGCAGAGCTCCGATTTGGCGACAGTCGCTAGCAGCGAGGTTGCAACAACAGGAGCGGCCTGAGGCGGCAGGCGGTCTGGCGCGGGGTTATGCTGATGCGGATTGTGGGTGGCGCTAGACGTTGCCGCGGTTAGAGGTTCCGCTATGACGGCAAGCGAGCTTCCTGAACTTGCTTCTCAACGCAGGGGTCGTCGTGTCGATTGGCGCCACGGTCCTCTCGCTCGGGATGAGCTACCGTGTCGCCGAGCTGGTAGCGCCGTTGCGGCGGGTTTGGCTCGTGGTGTTGATGATCGTCGTCAACGCGGTCCTCGTTCCGATGGCGGCGTATGGCATCGGCAAGGCTCTGCCGATCAACTCGACGCAGTCGTCGGTCTGACGCTCGCTGCGATGGGCGCCGGAGGCGCGGCGGGCCTGAAGGCCTCTCAGCTCGCGCGGCGCGCGGACGTCGCGCTCTCGGTTTCGATCGTCGTGGTTCTTGAGCTGGTGAATCTCGTCTCGGTGCCGTTGTGGGCAGGGGCGGTGGTCAGCGGCGCGTCGATCAGCGCGGGTTCGATCCTTGCTGACCTGCTGTTGCTCGTCCTCGCGCCGCTGGCGATCGGCTTGGTGATCGAGCGCCCGGTACCCCGAGCAGGCCACGAACTGGCCAGCCGAACTCGCGCGGATCTCAAATCTGGCGCTCGGGATCGCGCTGGCCGCGGGAATCTCGGTCAACTGGCAAGCGATCGTGTCGCTGCTCGGGTCGTGGTTCTGCTGGCTTCGGTGCTCATCGCGATCGTGGGCGTCGTGCTGGGCGCACTCGTCGGCCGCTCCGACGCCGAGACGTTCGTCACCACCGGGCTGGTGTCAGGGCTCCGGTTCGCGTCACTGGGCTTCATCATCATCGGAACCCAGCTAAACGGAAACTCCGCCTTCCTCGGACCCGCGATCGTCTTCTCGTTGCTCAATCTGATCGTCGTCATGTTCCTCGCGGTCGAAATCGGACGACGAAGCGGCACCGCAGCAGCACCCGACCCAAAATCAACCGCTGCCGGCAACTGAGCGAGCGGACCCCTCTATTCGGGAGTGTTTGAAGCGGTCTACGCCTGCAGCGTCCACTGTCGACGTGCGAAACGCGCCCGTTCGGGGTCGCACAACAGGAAGGCTCTGAGTTCGCCGTCGGCCGATAGCTCCGCCAGCAGCCGCGCGGCGAAGCTGTCTGGCACATGCAGGCAGCCGAGCAGCAGGTGGAAGGGTTCGACTTCGTAGTGCTCGAGCGGACGAATACACGCGTCCCTCATCAGACCAGCTTCAGCGCGCAGCTCGGCGGACTGGTGGGAGCCGAGGACGTCCTGTTCGCGCTTTGCGGGGGCAGCTCGAGGCTGTCCGGCCATGAGTGCAGCACAGGCCACGGTTCGATGCGATCATCCGCCCATGAGGCGCCGGTACCGATGCGGTCGACAAGGCGCTCCCCAACGCGGTCAAGAAATCTGTGTGGCGCAGATCGATGGAATGAGCGCCAACGAGCTCAAAGCCGGACCGGCCGAGGCGCAGGCCGGCATGGGCGGCTGAACCGGTCGCATGCGCCGGCCGGGCACAGACGAGGCGGCGCCCAGAGCATGAGTAGCGACCTGCTCGACATCTTCCTGCTGGGGCTGGTGTCGATGTTCAACCCGTCGCTGCTGGCCGCCGTGACGGTGATGCTGCTGCTGCCGAACCCGAAGCGGCTGATGATCGGCTACCTGCTGGGCGCCTACACGACCAGCATCACGCTCGGGCTGGTGATCGTGTTCACGCTCCAGGGCTCAAGCACGGAAAGCACCGCCAAGCACACGGTCAGTCCGCTGGAGGACATTGTCGTGGGCCTCTTGGCGGTGCTGATCGCGTTTGTGCTCGGCACGGGACGCGACGCGGGCTTCCAGGCGCGCCGACAGGAAAAGAAGGACGCGAAGTTGAAGGCCAAGCGGGAGGCCGGAAAGCCGACCGAGTCGCTGCCGCTGCGACTGTTGGGCAAAGGCGACCCCCGGATCACGTTTGTCGTCGGGGCGATCCTCAGCTTCCCGGGTGTCTCGTACCTGACCGCGCTGGACAAGATCCACCACCTCAACCCGGGAACCGTCTACACGGTGCTGCTCGTCGTCGGGTTCTGTCTGATGCAGCAGATCCTGCTCGAGGTGCCCCTGCTCGGCTACATATTCGCGCCGGGCAGCACGCAGGACCGGGTCACGCGATTCAAAGCCTGGATGGGCGCCAAAGGACGCAGCGCGGCCGTTATCGGCGCCGGCGTGATCGGGGTAGTACTAATCGCCCGTGGCGTGATCACCCTGTTGTGACCGGCCCATGTAGATCGCGCTGCCCGCGACGACCGCGTCGAAGCCGTCCAGAGTTCCGATCTGCTCGACGGGCCTCGCCTCCGCGTCGACCCCACGCTGCGCGACCTTGAGGCGATCGCGTCGGCGATCTCGCGGGTCCCATCATGCCGCGACGCTGCGGTGACGAGCACGCGCACCGCCGCTCACCTCCCCCATAGCGCGACGGCCACGCGCTCACCTACGGCGCAGGGCTCGCCCACAGTCACGATGACCTCGCCGAACAGAGGAGTTCGCGGGGGTCATTATCGGCTTGATGTTTTCGGGCGGAGCGACGCTCGAGGACATCGCGTCGACGCGCGCCCGTCGCGAGCTGACGGGTCTGATCCAGCGCGCGCCGAAGGTCGCGCAGCTGCGCGTCGGCGGGCGAGCTTGAACAGGTGCCGGTCGCTGAGGTCAAGACGGGCGACGTCGTGGTCGTGAGAACAGGTGAGGTGGTGCCGGTCGACGGCACCGTGGTCGGCGGGCAGGCGGTGGTTGACACCAGCACGCTGAGCGGCGAGCCGCTGCCGGTGACGATCGGACCGGGGATGGCGGTTTTGAGCGGGTCAGCGAATGCCGGCTCCCCGTTTGACGTCCGGGCTGACAAACCCGCGGCCGACAGCGCCTACGCCGCCCTGGTGCGGTTGGTCGAGCAGGCTCAGGCGCACCGGGCGCCGTTCGTGCGGATGGCGGACCGCTATGCCGGTTTCTTTCTGCCCGTGACGCTGATCACCGCCGGGCTGGCGTGGGCGATCAGCGGCGATCCCGTCCGTGCGCTGGCCGTCGTCGTCGTCGCCACGCCGTGCCCGCTGATCCTTGCGGCGCCGATCGCGCTCGTCTCGCGGCCTCTCGCGCGCCGCCCGTTACGGGGTGATCGTCAAGGGCGCCGGCGCGATCGAAACGCTCGGCGAGGCACGCACCGTCCTGTTCGATAAGACCGGCACGCTGACCGCGGGAACGCCGGACGTCCGCGACATCGTCGCCTATCGAGATCACCAGCCCGCCGACGTGCTTGCGCTCGCCGCGTCTGTTGACCGCATGTCCGCGCACGTGCTCGGCCAGGCGCTCGCGAATGCCGCCGCCGACTCAGGGCTCAAGCCCAGCACGGCCAGCGATGTTCACGAGGAGCCCGGCCAGGGCATCCAGGGGACTGTCGATGGCCACAGGGTGGCGGTCGGCAGCCGCGCGTTCATGCGCTGGTCCGGAATCCCTGAAGGAGAGATCGCCTCCGCCGCCGTCCTGCGAGGCCACGGCTCTGGCGAGGCGCTCGTCCTCGTCGGCGTCGACGGCCATATCGGTGGCGTCATCGTGATGGCCGACGAGCCGCGACCAGACGCCGATCGGATCGTCGAACGACTCCGCGCCGAAGGGATCCGACACGTCGCGATGGCATCAGGAGACCGCCGGTCCGTCGCTGAGCGAATCGGCCGAGCAGCTCGGAGTGGACCGCGTCTACGCCGAGCAGTCGCCCGAGCAGAAGCTCGACGTCGTCCGCCGGCTGCGCGCCGACCCAGAGCTGCGCCCAGTGATCATGGTCGGCGACGGGGTCAACGACGCACCCGCGCTCGCGCTCTCAGACCTCGGCATCGCGATGGGCGTTGCCGGCGCGACCGTATCCTCAGAAACCGCCGACGCCGTCATCACCGTCGACCGGATCGACCGCGTCGCCGACGCCGTGCACACCGGACGCCGCTCCCTGCACATCGCTCGCCAGAGCGTGCTCGCGGGCATGGGCCTGAGCCTCGCCGCGATGGCAGTCGCAGCTGCCGGCTACCTGCCCCCTGTCGCCGGCGCCCTGTTCCAAGAGGTAATCGACCTCGCCGTAATCCTCAACGCCCTACGCGCACTCCGCAGCTAAACCAGACCTCGGCGCGTAGCTATCACGGACCGGCCCTTGGCGTGATCTCGTTGGCGGATGTGCTGCAGCCCTTCATCCTTGCGACATGCAGGCGTTGCCACCCGTGCCCTAGCCCGACATGCGCTCAGCGTGGGGTGGCCGGGATGGTCGAGAACGAGCGCTATTGCATCGATGTCCTGACTCAGATCTCGGCGATCCAGGCAGCGCTTGACAAGATCTCCCTCGGCCTGCTCGACGATCACGCCCGTCACTGCATGCAGGCAAGAGCGGCGCGCCCAGCGACCCTCAGGAACAGGTCGACGAGCTGATGGGCGCGGTCGGCCGGCTGCTGCACCACTGACCAGCGTGTCGCGTTGGCTTCCACCGTCGTTGGGAAACGGCCCTTTTGCGTTCACACGCGTAGCAACCTCAGGGCTCCGAGCATCGTCCCGACTCCGATCGCGGTGCCGAGCGCCCAGGCAGCGATCGGCCTCGCCGGTCGGGGTCGTGAGCTCGTAGAAGTTGCGCAGGAACGGGATGATGAGCGCGAGCGCGAAGAGCAGCGCCATGAGTACGCATAGTCCGGCGATCGCGAGGCGTCGCCGACCGCGGCTCGGTCTCGAGTCGGATCACGACCGCGAGCCCGCAGACGACCACGATTCCGGTTGCGACGGTCCGTGAGCGGGTGAGGCCGAGGTTGAATCCGTAGCGCGCGAGTAGGTAGCCGGCGATGATCCCGGTCCCGATCGCCGCGCCGGCTGGGATCGCGAAGCGGGCGACGGACTGGAGGAAGCGCTCGGGCCGCCACGGCCCGGTGCTCGGGGCGAGCGCGAGCAGGAAGGCGGGGATGCCGATCGTGACGGTGGAGGCGATCGTGAACTGGCGCGGGAGCAGCGGGAAGGTGCCGGTCGGGATCGCCACCGCCAGGCCGACGATCGCGGTGAACACGGTCTTGGTGATGAACAGCTTGGCCACCCGCTGGATGTTGCGCAGGATCTGGCGACCTTCGGCGACCATCCCGGGCACGACGCCGAAGTCGTCGCGCACCAGGACGAGGTCGGCGACCGAGCGCGACATCTGCGTCCCGGAGCCCTGGGCGATCGCCAGGCGTGCCTCCTTGAGCGCTGGCACGTCGTTGACCCCGTCGCCGACCATCGCGACGTAGCGTCCGGCGTCGGCGAGCGCCGCCACGATCGCCCGCTTGCCCTCCGGCGAGATCCGCCCGACGGCCGGCGCGGCCAGGACGGCCTCGCGCAGCGCCGCCGGGTCGGTCGGCAGCGCGTCGCCGTCGAGCGCCGGCGCCGAGCCCGGCACGCCGGCGTCGTGGGCGATCGCGCCGACGGTCGCGGGCGCGTCGCCGGACAGCACCTTCAACTCGACCGCCTGGGCGGTGAAGAAGGCGACCGTCTCGCTCGCGTTGGCGCGCAGGCGCTCGGCCAGCACGACCAGCCCGAGCGCCTGCACGTCGTCGGGGAACTGCGGCTCGGCGTCGCCGGCGGGCAGAGGCGACTGGCTGCGGCCCAGCGCGAGCACGCGTCGTCCGGCGCTCGCCTCCTTGCGCGCGCGTTCCGCGAGGGCTGGGTCGGCGTGCGCGAACCGCTCGGGCGCGCCCAGCACGAGTCGTTCGTCGCCGAGGTCCAGCGCGCTCCAGCGACGCCGGGAGGAGAACGGCACCTGTGCGACGACGCGGCGCGCCTGGACATCAGCGAGGTCGGGCGTCCGCGATCGCCTCGAGCGTCGGGTTGCGAGCCGGCGCGCTCGCGGCGTAGCTCGTCAGCTCGCGCGCGACCGACGTTCGGTCCTCGCCGCCGGCGGGAACTACTTCGAGCACCCGTGAGCGTCGGCTCGGTCAAGGTGCCGGTCTTGTCCGTGCAGACGATGTCGACCGAGGCGAGCGACTCGATCGCGTTGAGCTGCTGCGCGAGCACGCCGCGCTGGGCCATCTTGAACGCCGACACCGCCGCCGTGACGCTGATCAGTAGGATCAGCCCCTCGGGGACGAGGTTGACGATCCCGGCGGTGACGGCCTGCACTCGTGCGTTGGCGGACTCGGTGCGAGCGAGGACCGAGATCGTGAGCCCGATCGCGAGCGGGACCGCGAGCACGATCAGCCACAGCAACAGCCGATCGTTGGCTCGCTCGAGCGGAGAGCGCGGGTGACGAAAGGCACGAGCGGTCGCAGTCAGCCGCTCCGCGCGGCTGTCTGGACCCACGGCGGTGGCCTCGAACAGCGCGGCGCCTTCGACCGCGAACGAGCCTGACCACACCGGCTCTCCGGGAGCCGCGCACGGCTAGCTCGGACTCGCCGGTGAGGTTGGCCTCATCCAGCGCGAGACCGTCCGCCGACACGACAGTCCCGTCGGCGACGACCTGGTCGCCGGCCGCCAGCCGGACGAGATCCCCGGCGATCACCTGCTCGACCGGCACGCGGCGGTCGACGCCGTCGCGGACCACGACGGCCTCCGGAGCGACGAGCGCGGCGAGCCGGTCGAGCGCGCGCTTGGAGCGGATCTCCTGGAATGACCCGATCGCGATATTCGAGACCAGGATCCCGAGAAACAACGCGTCCCGCCACGACCCGAACGTGATCGTCAGCACCCCGAAGAACAGCAGGATCCCGTTGGGGATCGTGACCGTGTTCGCGCGAACGATGCTGGCGTAGGAACGGCTCGAGCGCCGGCGCGGCAGCTCGCCGCGCGCTTCGAGGCGCCGCGTGGCCTCGACCTCGGTCAGACCGGTCAGTGTGGTCTCGGGCGGTTGTCACCGCTCACCGACGCTACCGCGTCACAGCAAGCTCGCGCGTCGTGCGTTTGATCTGCGCGAGCGCCGCGAAGCATGCGGCGCCGAACGGCGCGAGTATTGCCAAGGCGATCCGTCTTGCCGCACCCGGACTGCTGGCCGTCACCCCGCCGCTGACGATCCTCACCCGCGCGCTGCCGAGGGCACGCGTCGCCCGTCACTACCGCACCCGCCTCTGGGCAGCGCTCGGAATCGCGCCCTACCGTCGATGGAGGGCGATCGTCATCTTTACCGAGGACACCCCGTGGTCTCGTGGAGCTTCAGCTCCGATCGCGCCGAGCCGATACGAACGTATGGCTTGGTGGGGTTATGGGGTGAGTCGAGCAGGTACCGCGCTGCTCATCGCGATGCTGGCTCTGTGTGGAGCTGCGCCAGCGTGGGCGGGCACTGCCAATGGTGGCCTACCCAGGGCACCCAGGGGAGACCCGCTAGCGGGCATGAGGTGGGGCGTATACGAGGGGCCGATCGATGGTACGTGGCCCGCGTACGCGGGCGCCTCTGGAGGCAACAAACGGCTGCTGGGAAAAATCGCGCTGCAGCCGCGCGCGGTTTGGGACGGCTTTTGGGATGGCAATCCAAAGGCGACCGCTCAGGAATCGATTGACGACTCGACCCAGGGCGATCCGAACGCTCTGACTCAAGTCGCGATCTTCCGCCTCAACCCGTGGGAGAGCTGCTCCGGGTCGTGGTCGGCGGCCAACCAGGCCGGCTACAAAGCGTGGATCAGCGGCTATGCGGCCGGGATCGGATCGGCACGAGTCGCGCTAATCCTGCAGCCCGACATGCCATTCGCGGTATGCCTGTCCTCCGGAGTCCCTGAGCAGCTCGTTTCGTACGCGGCGAACGTCTTCAGTTCGCTGCCTCACACGACCGTGTACATCGACGCGGGTAGCTATGCCTGGTACCAGCCCGCGCTGATTGCACAAATGCTCCAGCGCTCTGGAATCTGGCACTCTCGCGGGTTCGCGCTTAACGTCACCCAGTACGGCTCGACCACCCAAGAGCTGCACTGGGGAGTGGAGATCAATCGGGCGCTCGCGGCCGCCGGCGCGCGCAACAAGCACTTCGTGATCAACACCGATGAGAACGGCACGCCGTACCTCGCCGGCCAGATCCCGGGCGGCGGCGCCAAGTCAAACTACACGCCCCGGTGCAGTCAACCGGGCGAGCAACTCTGCCAGCGGCTCGGCATCCCTCCGACCACTGACGTCGCGAACCGGCGCTGGCACCTGAGCGGCGTCGACCGCAGGATCGCCACGGCGCAGGTTGATGCGTACATGTGGCTGGGTCGGCCCTGGATGGTTAACGCCGGGCCGTTCGTGCTCCGGTACGCGCTCACCCTTGGCGCCAATGGCTTGTACTAGCCCAATACACGTGGTCTGACACACCAGTACGGCGAGTCCTCGCTTTCGCCCAAGAAGCCCAACGGGATCGTCTCGGTCGTCATCGCAGGCCTTCTCGACGGCAGTGTGGGCCCGTCGCACGGCCGGCCGGGCTGCCTCAATACGCCGAATCCACAACCGCACGCGGTGCGAGTCGGCGCAGACGTCCCGCTCAGGGAGGCCGCCGAGCTTGGCTGCGCGTCGCATACACCAACGTCCAGCGCACACCGCGCAGCAGCGATCCTGGACAGGCTCGCTGCCCACCGCGGTGGGACAATGGCGCATGACCGTGCGCAATGTCGATATAGCTCGACGCGGCTTTGAGGCCGTCGTTACAGGCGACCTCGATGCCATCGGCGAGTTCCTCGACCCAGACGTGAAATGGCACGGCGGCGACCCGTCCGCTGCGGGCGCCTGCACCAACCGCGAGCAAGCGCTCGAGTTCATACGTCGCGCGCGCAGCCGTCGGCGTGTCGGCGAGCTCGTCGACGTCGTGGATGCCGGCGACAGGGTCGTCGTGATCATGCGACCTCCGTCTGAGGACGGCGAGCCGGCGGCGCTGAGCGCCAACCTCACAACGTTCCGTGACGGCAAGGCCATCGAGATCGTGCACTACCCAAACCCCGAGGACGCGCTTGCCGCCGCGGGTCTTTGAGCCTGTCGGGCTATGGCGCGAGAATCGCGGTGCGCGAACCCCGATGGAGAGGGGGTCGCGAGAAATGGCGAGCGCGAGATGAGCCCGCGTATGTGCGTCGACCGGGTCGACGCGGCAACGCGACGAACCGGACGTGCATCGACGGACGTGACAGGTGGGCCAGAGAGTCGCGACGCGACGACTGCGACGAATCTCAGAGTTCGCGGCGGTCGTCACTTCTCCCGTTGCCGTTCCACCGGGAACCATTGCCACCCGTCACGCAGGGGCGACCGACGTGACGAGTCGAGCTCGGCCGCGGTGAGCCGATGCGCGTCGCTCTCGGCGTGCCGGCGCACCCGTAGCACGCGCTCGGATCGGCCTCAGAGCCGTCGCACATCGGGACGGCGGATTCTTGCGGTGATCGCAACACCGCCCGGGCACATCGCGATCCGATCGGACGCGCGGGCCGGGTCAGCGGCGACGCGCGGACCCCGCGGCCATGTTCGACCCCAATCAGAACCGGGCCCAGAGAACCGGAAACTGGCGATCCGCGTGCCGGTGGTTAGCTCGCAGACATCAGCTGCGTTCGGTCCTCCGTCACGCTTTTGTGATCGCCCCCAATGACGGTGACCCCTTCTTGCTCGCTCCGCAAGAGTAGAAAGCCGTAGACCTCGGAGCGGTCGTTTCGCTCCATCACGGGGATCGGCGCAAAAGCGGATTGCACGGCCTCGAAAACCGGTCTAGAAACGGTGTAAAGAGGTGGCGTAGAGGCAAGCCGTTGCACTTCCCCGAACTCGTCCTGCGCATCCGCGCGCTGGCGCTCGCAAACCCGGTGCCCAACCGCGGCCGCGGCGGTCTGCTCGGAACTACCGATTACAGACCGCTGGTATCAGCGTATTCCTGCAGGTGATCGAGCTTTGTTGATAGGCGCAGAAGAGGAGGTCGTTCGCCATGCCACCGCAGACCACCAATGAGAAGCACGCGGACATCGACCGGATCATCTATCCGATCATCGGCATCGACCTAATCCTCGTCATCGACGCTTGGAACGCATAAGGCAAGAAGCCGATCAGCGAGAGCGAGATCCGGCGTGAGGTGGACCGGCTGACCGGCGCGCGCTCGGGAGGTCACCCGATGGATTCGGAGGACTCACGATGACGATCGAGTCCCTGCACGCCTCTGTGCTGATCTGTTGCCCATGGTGACGAAGCTCTCAGCACCCCACCGGCCTACCGACCGATAAACGTCACAGGATCGTGAACTCGGTGGGGAACGCCCCAACCGAGGCCTCGTTTCGGGCGATTGGGATGTTCCCCAGGCACCAGGTGGGGAACAGCCCGATCGAGTTTTCCGGGCCCTCGATCGGGTTGTTACCCAGGCGAATCTGTCAGAAATCTGACCCCAAGGAGACCATCCGGTGCCTCGGGACCCCCCGTCCGTCGAGACCTCCCCGTCCGTCCGGACCTCCCGTCCGTCGAGACCCCCCCGTCCGTCCGGACCTCCCGTCCGTCGAGACCCCCTCCGTCGAGACCCCCCTGTCCGTCGAGACCCCCCGTCCGTCGAGACCTCCCCCTCCAAAGGGAACTCCCTGCCCCCAACGCGGCGGACCGCGACTGTCCAAGTAGCGCACACCACGCTCGAGCCACAGTCCCGCCCTTGCGCACAGCGCCAGCCGCCCGACGCGACGTGACAGCCGACGACCGACCGGGCCACCCCGCCCCGCTTGCTCCCCAGCCGCCCGACGGTGCTGACCGCCGGCGACCGACCGCGCTACACCGCCACCACGCCACGACCCCTCACCCGGCCCACGGATGGGTCAGGAGAGCCTCCCTTGTTGCGGCGCGCCTTGGGTTGGTCATGCGGTGACCTCGGGTTCACTGTTCGCTGGTAACGGCTGGCCGCGTGTCTGGGCTTGGGGACGTGAGCGCGGGACGGTTCGGGGCGAACCGGCATCCCCAGCCGTCCTGTCTATGCGACGGCTCGCAGGACCGCGGTGGTGGCGATCGCGACCACGAATACGACGACCAGGGACCGACCTCGCCATAGCGCGATCGCGCCGGCGCTGACACCGGCGAGCATGTGCCAGTCCGCGCTGTAGTGCCCGTTGGTCTCGAACAGGTCGGTGACGATCAGGGCGCTGAGCATCGCGATCGGCAGCAGCCCGGCGATGCGCTGGACGCGCGGGTGGCCCAGCAGCGACTTCGGAAGCGACACGCCGGCGAGTTTCAGCCCGTAGCAGCCAAACGAGGCGGCGAGGATCGTCGCCCAGAGGGTTGTCATCGGTGCTCGGTTTCCTCGCGCCCGCGGTAGGGGATCAGTCCGGCGGCGATCGCGACGGCCCCCGCGGCAATGATCGGGACCCCAGCGGGAACGACCGTGACCAGCGCTAGTGACACTGCGGCCGCGCTCAGCGCTATCGCCGGACCCCGATCGCGCGAGAGCTGCGGCCACAGCAGCGCCAGGAAGATCGCGGGTGCCGCGGCGTCGAGCCCGAGCGCCGAGGTGTCGATCCCGCTCCCGATCAGCGCTCCGGCCAGAGTGCCCAATGTCCACAGTGCGTAGAGCGTGAGCCCGGTTGCCCAGAACGCGTATCGCCCCGCCCGTGGGGTGCGCTGCGCGACGGCCATCGCGGTGGTCTCATCGATGACGAAATGCGCCGTCCACAGTCGCTCCAGCCTATGCGGGCGCACGATGCGGGCGACCGGTATGCCATAGAACGCGTTGCGCAGCCCCAAGAGCAGCGCGGCCGAAAGCGCGGCGAGCGGCGATCCCCCAACTGCGAGGATCCCGACGAGCGCGAACTGCGACGCGCCGGTGTACATCACCGCGCTCATCGCGACCGCTTGAATCGCGCTCAGCCCGGACGCGACCGCCACAGCGCCGAACGCGATCCCGAACGCGCCCGCGTACAGGCCAATTCCGGCCGCCGCACGGGTGATCGCCGACCGCTCGGGAAACGCGTCGCGTGCGGTTGTGGTCTCGCTGGTGAGCGGCGACTGGCCGAGCGCAGTTCTCACGCGCAACACCCTACGCGGACGACCCGGCAACGCGATAGCAAATATCGCCCGATACGCGCCTTGATGCGCAATTATTTGTGATGATGGACGCAGTTGATCGCCTGATCATTGCTGAGCTTCAACGCGACGGGCGCCTCTCGAACGTCGAGCTCGCCGACCGGATCGGCCTGACGCCCGCCCCGTGCCTGCGCCGCGTCAAGCGCCTCGAGAGCGACGGAGTCATTCGTGGCTACAGCGCGCGCATCAACCCCGCAGCGATCGGCCGCGGCTTCGAGGTGCTCGTCAACGTCGATCTCACCCGCAAGGACAGAGCGACCTTCGAGGCGTTCGAGGCGACCGTCGCCGCGCTGGACGAGGTCATCGAGGTACGCCGGATGTTCGGCCTCCCCGACTACCTGCTCCGTGTCGCGACGGACAGCATCGAAAGCTACGAGACATTCGTCTCAACCCGCCTCGGTGACGTCCCCGGAGTTGACAAGCTCGACTCCCACATCACCATGAAACTGATCAAGTCACCCGACCACCAGATCCACCAGCCGCAGACTCACCGGCGCCCGTGACACCGTGACATCTTCACCTCGCGCCCCCCGCTCGACCCGCGAGACCTCCAACGCCTTCCCCATGGGCATCGCCCGGCAAGCCACGGCTCGCCTCGCAACCCACGCCCGGTCCCGCCGCGGGGGCGGCGAGACCGGACCTCGGGGCGTGGGTCAGCCGGGTGGGATCAGCACGCCGTTGATCACGTGGATCAGGCCGTTGGAGGCGCGAATGTTGGTTTTGATGATCTGCGCCTGGTTAGCGTATGCGTGACCGCCCCGGATGGTGAAGCGAACCCGGGCGCCCTCGAGGGTCTTGGCCGAGTTGAGCTTGAGCACCGTGCTGGCGGGGACGACGCCCGGGAGCACGTGATACTCGAGCACCTTGACGAGCAGCGACTTGTTCCTGGCGAGCTTCGCTAGCGTCGCCTTGGGCACCTTCGCGAACGCCGCGTTGGTCGGCGCGAACAACGTCAACTTGGTCGTGCCCGACAGCGCCTTGACCAGCCCTGCCTTCTTGACCAGGGTGACCAGGGTCGAGAACTGCTTGTTGCCGGCGGCGATCTGCACGATGTTCTGAGAACCGGCGGCCGACGCAGACGCTGCGCTGAGCGGGACCGCGAAAGCGGCCACCGTTGCGATGAGGATGAGTACTCGCTTCATTACGCTCCTTAGGTGTGATTGCCGAGCGTCGGGGATACGGGGCCGGCGCCGATTGCAGTTGGCCAACCAATCCGAGGGCCCGCTACGTACTTGCCTGAATGTCGACGCTTGCCGCGACCATCGCCATGCCCGCACCGATGACCGAGACCGCTCCGCTTCCCCCGGGACGCCGCCGGCGCGCCGATCGTCAGACCATCAGAGCGCTGCAGGACCGGCGGCCCGAGGCGCTGACTCTGCTGATGCAGGCGCACGGGGGGACCATCCTGGGTTACCTGACCCAGCTCCTGCGCGACCGTGCGACCGCCGAAGACGTGCTGCAACAGGTGCTGCTGGAGGTCTGGCAGCGCGCCCCCAGCTATGACCCCGACCGAGCGGGGCTGTTGACCTGGGTGCTGATAATCGCCAAATCGCGCGCGCTCGATGAGCTGCGCCGACGGGTACCCGAGCCGGTCGATCCGTCGACCGCGGCCGAGCGCGATGCCCTGACCCGAGCATCCGAGAGCGATCCCGAGCGGATGCTCGAGCAGTGGCGGATCGCGGCTTTGCTCGAGCGCCTTCCCCGTGAGGAGGCCAGCCTGCTGCGGCTGCGCTTCTACGACGACCTGACCCAAACCGAGATCGCCGCCCGGACGGGCATCTCGATGGGCACGATCAAGACCCGGATGGTCAATGGACTCGCCCAACTCCGAGACCTCCTCGAAGCCGAACAACGAGCCGAGCTACCGCGATGAGACACCACCGCAACAGACAGCGCCGCCGCGCCGCCGAGCACGTACTCGACGCGCTCGATCGCCCCGCCACCGGAGCCACCCCAACCCGTCCCCGAGGATCCCGAGTTCGCTGCCGAGATCGCTTCGATGCGGGCCCTGACGACGCTGCTCGCGGAGGTGCCGGCCGAGGCGTGGCAACCGATTCCCACGCCGGTCCCCGAGCTCGCGTCTTCGCCCGCACGCCGGCGCCATCGCCATGTGACCCGATCCAGGGCGCTGGCCGGGACAGTCGTCCTCGCCTGCCTGGCGATCGGTTTCGTCGGTGGCGCCCTGGTCAATCGCGGCGCCGGCGGCCCCGCCTCACCCCCGCCACCGCAAGCCGCCATGGCCACGCTGCGGCCGCTGCCCGGTCAGCCGGCCGCCGCCGTCGCCCGGGTGCAGCTTGCCTCCGCGGGACGGATCGTGATCAGCCTCTCGCGGCTGCCGCGTCCGGGTGCCGGGCGCTTTTACGAGGCCTGGCTGATGACCAGCCCCACCAAGCTCATCCCGGTGGCGTCCTCCGCCCCGACGCGCGTGGGCGCGCGACAGTGGAGACGAGCCTGCCCGCGCCCGTGGCCGCGTTCGCCTACATCGACGTGTCGCTGCAGCGGGCCGCAGCCGGCCCCGCGCACTCGGGCG
This sequence comes from uncultured Solirubrobacterales bacterium, assembly GCA_963838535.1. Classification (GTDB taxonomy): domain Bacteria; phylum Actinomycetota; class Thermoleophilia; order Solirubrobacterales; family Solirubrobacteraceae; genus Palsa-465. Next base: position 49,157 of record CAWIRN010000029.1, on the reverse strand, counting down.
ACTCGGTGCTGCGCGGGCCAACCGCGCCGCTCGCGCACGCAAGCGGCTGAACCGACCACGCGCCAATCGCGTGAACCGGCCCGCGGGCCGGCGCCGCGACCGCCACCGCCCAGCTGGCCGTCCCGAAGGCCCAGGGCCTGGCGCCGGGCGTCGCAGTGACCGACGATCGGCGAGGGGTCGTCGTGGCCGATGACGCAGCCGGCGTGCCGATCTGGTCTGCGTCGTATGTGGCGTCGGTCGCCTCAGAAGCAATGTCGGGTGTGGCTGAAGCCGCCCTTGGTGAAGGCAAGGACTTTCGCTGGGCGGACAGCGAACACGAGCGCGGTCCCGACGTGGTTTCGAAAGCCATCCTGACTGACCTCGTATTGCCATCGCCCGTCCCACTTTTGTGCCCAGGCTGCGGCGAGCCGGTCGAGTTGCTGTGCGTCGGTGACGCGGGCCGCCTCGCCCTCGACGACCACGTCGAGGCCGCTCTGCCAGTCGTTAGCGCCCGTGGTCAGCGCGACGCGCGGGTTGCCGGCGAGGTTGCGCGCCTTCTGCTCGTCCCGGCCGGTGGAGAAGTGCAGTGCGTCGTCGAGCCAGACGGCGACGAGCGGGGTGACGTGCGGCCGGCCGTCCGTGCGGACGGTCGAGATCCAGAAGATCTCGGCCCGCTTGATCGCCTCCAGCGTGTCCTCCCAACTGGTGGGCTGTGCTGCTGGATCGCTGAAGCGAGTGTCGAGCTCTGTGCGGGGTGTCGTCATCACGGGTTTCTAGACATAGACAGCCGCGCACCGAGAAACTCATCGGTCCGGCTTAGTCTCAGCATGTGCGGCCGTGGCTGCACCCTAACGACCGATTGGAGTGGAGATGGCCAAGCTGATCTATGCGGCGATCGCCTCGCTTGACGGGTACGTCGAGGACGAGGAGGGCCGGTTCGACTGGGCGGCGCCGGATGAGGAGGTGCATGCGTTCATCAACGATCTCGAGCGGCCGATCGGCACCTACCTATACGGGCGCCGGATGTACGAGACGATGGTGTTCTGGGAGACCGTGAGCAGCGAGGCCGATGAGCCGGCAGTGTTCTGGGACTTTGCGGGGATCTGGCGGGCGGCTGAGAAGATCGTGTACTCCCGGGCGCTTCAGACGGTATCCAGCGCGAGGACGCGGATCGAGCGCGAGTTCGATCGAGACGCCGTCCGGCGGCTCAAGCAGTCCTCGGGGGCCGACATCACAGTCGGGGGTGCCGAGCTCGCCGGCCAGGCAATCGGCGCGGGGCTGGTCGACGAGTGCCATCTGTTCGTGTGCCCGATCGTGGTGGGAGGCGGCAAGCGCGCCCTGCCAGACAACGTCCGCGCGCAACTCGAACTTCTCGATGAGCGCCGGTTCCGAAACGGCGTCGTTCACCTCCAGTACCGCGTAAGCGTCTGACCGAGCCGGCAACGCGACGCCCCTACCAAGAACCCCCGGTTGACTGGCGCCGTCGGTCAACCTGGTTTGGCGCCGATCACTGTCCGGGTAGGATCGTGCCGAGACGATGACCAGAGGCACACCCAACAAGACGACCGCGGCAAAGGCCGGAGCCAAGGGCGCGACCAAGGTCGCACGCCACCGCACCGCCAGGCGGGCGGCCAAGCCAGCCGTGAAGGCCACCTGGTTCGTCGGCAAGAAGGTCGCCAAGCGCAAGGCCCGGAAGCACACCCGCCGCTACGGCGACGCTGCCCGCACGGCCCGGTCGGCCGCGCTCATCTATGGGCCGATGGCCGTGGAACTACTCGGAATGGTCGAGCAACCCAAACCCCGGCGGCGGTTCCCGGCCTTCCTGGCCGGGATAGCGCTCGGCGGCGGCCTCATGTACCTCGCGCGCCGAGACCGGACCGCTTAGGTTCCGCACGCGACGCGACGCGACGCACCGTGCTCGGCTCTGCGCGCCGTGCACGCACCATCGAGGGACCGCGGCCATCACCTGCCGCCTGCCGGCAAATGACATGGCCGCGCGGACTGGGTAGCGTTGAGGTTGTGAGCTACGTCGAGCATCTGGTCGGTTCGCCACTGCTGGCGTGCACGTGGGAGCAGGCCACGGCCGCGGGATATGAGCAGCGGGTTGTGCCGGACGCGTGCGTGGATTTGATCTGGTCTGGCGAGCGGCTGAGGGTCGCGGGTCCTGACACGCGGGCGCGGGTTGTGGCGCTCGCGCCGGGTTCGCGGCTGGTTGGCGTGCGATTGCGGCCGGGAGTGGCCGGCGCGGTTCTGGGGCTGCCGGCGTCCGAGCTGTGCGATATCTCCCCCGATGCCGCCGACGTGCTGGGAGGAGAGTGTGCCGCGGCATTGCTGGAAGCGTTGGACGCGGGCCAGGACCCGCACGCGCTGCTTCGCCGAGCGGTTGCGCGGCGCGGGGTACGTGAGCCGGATCCGCTCGTGCTCGCCGCGGTCCGGGCGCTCGGACGGCCGCGTGCGCGCGTGGGCGTTGTGGCGGTAGAGCTTGGGCTGAGCGCTCGCCAGTTGCAGCGCCGCATCAGCGGTGCGGTCGGGTACGGGCCGAAGGTGCTTGCGCGTGTGCTGCGCTTTCGGCGCCTGCAGGCGCTCGCGCCGGCGCCGCTGGCCGAGCTGGCCCTCGATGCCGGCTATGCGGATCAGGCGCACATGACCGCCGAGGTCACAGAACTGGCCGGCGTCTCCCCCGTCCGATTTCTCAAAGACCGCAGGCTCACCGCCGCGTAACGTGCGGCGAATGGACATTCAATTCATTGCCACCCTCGCGGTGATCGCCCCCGACCCGCAGAAGAGCCGAGAGCTGTTTATCGATGCCCTGGGCCTCCCGCTCGAGGCGAGTCCCGGCAGCGACTACGTGCACAGCGAGCGGATCGACGGCAGCAAGCATTTTGCGATCTGGCCGCTGTCCGAGGCCGCCCAGGCGTGCTTCGGCACACCGGACTGGCCGGCGGACCGCACCGTCCCGCAGATGAGCCTGGAGTTCGAGGTGCGCGACGCGGACGCCGTGCAGTCCGCCGCCGAGGAATTGCGCCAGCGAGGATTTGCGCTCTTGCACGACCGGCGCGAGGAGCCGTGGGGCCAAACGGTGGCCCGGCTTCAATCACAGGAAGGCTCGATCATCGGAATCTCGTTCGCGCCTTCGCTGCACGACTGAGGCGAGAGCGTCCAACGCGGGCTTAGCCGCCCTTCCTCCGACGGTCAGTCGGGGGCGATCGTGAAGACGATGGCGACCGTTGCGTCGACCTCTTCGGCGCCGGGGTGGATATTCGTCGGAGTCGTTGGGGTGGCGCTGGCGCCCGGGGCCGCGCTCTCCGGCGGCACGTCAGTCGATTGTGGGTTCAGGTCGACGGATTGCACACCTGTCAAGCGGTAGCCGAGCGACGCCGCTGCCGCGTTGCCACGCCGGCGGGCGTCCGCCAGCGCGGCGTTTGTCGCAGCCACGACTCCGGCGGATGGATCGGAGAACGAGAAGTCCGGCCCGCTGATGCTGTCGGCGCCGGCACGCGTGGCTCCGTCGATCACGCGTCCGACGATCGATGTCGTTGAGGTGATCGAGAGCGACTCCGTCGCCGTATAGCGCCTCACCCGATGCTGGTGGTTACGCGGCCCCACCCGTACCGTCCCGCGCGATACATCGATGGAAGCCGTCTGGATCCCGGCCTTCGGCACGCCAGCCGCGCGGATGGCAGCAACGATCGCGCCGACCCTCAGGTTCGCGGCCGACAGCGCTACCGCCGACCTCGTCGCCGACCGAGCCACCGAAACCGACAACGAAGCCACGTCAGGCGTCACCCTCACCGACCCCGACCCGTCGACGCTCAGCGTCGACGGCGAGGTCGCATCCGCGACGGCTGTGGACGCAAAGATCAGCGACAAGACGGCCGCGACGGCCGCGATCCGCACAGACATGGAACTCTCCCTCAATCGACTTGCAGAGCACTGCAAGCTATACGTCCGGCAACAGATTGCGTCACACCATAAGAAACGAGACACATCCCCGAGACGGACGGTTAGTTGCCTGTGAGGGTGGTCATCGAGATGGCGTTCGGGACGAACTCGATCCAGGCGGTTGCGAGTCTTCGTGCCGCCTCCTCAAGTACGAGCGGCGCGGGGCCAAAGCAAACGCTGATGTGTTCTGGGAACTCGTTTTCGGGGCTGGTGGCGGCGCCCGTGCCGATCGCCACTCGTGGCGCAGTGCCGCTTGGGCGAACGCCGCGGCGCTGCCGGCGGGAAGAGCGATCCACAGCGACCAGCCGCCTTGACGCTGTGCGGCGAGCACAACAAGATCATCCTCTACGCCAAACCCGGAACACAGAGCTTTTACCTCAAGCTCGGGTTCCTACCCATGAACACCGCGATGGGCCTCTGGCGCCACCCCACGCGCGCCTGCCAAACCGGAATCCTCTCTGGGGCTCAGGTCGTGGACGCTTCCAGCGCCTCCCCCTGAGCCACCGGCCGGCCGGGCGCAGCGATCGTGCTCACGGGGATCGCCGGGGCGACGGACTCGACCAGCTGCTTGGCGGCCTCGCCCGCGGCGGCCAGGATCGCGGACGTGTCGCTGCCCTCCCCCTGCCCCAGCACCACGCCGACCGCGGTCAGCCCGTGCCCGCCGACCGCCACGTCCGTGAAGAACGCCAGGCACCCCCCCGCCGCGGAGTCAGACCCGGTCTTGCCGGCGTAGCCCTCGTCGATCAGGGGGTTGTAGTTGGTGAGCGTGCCGGCAACCGGCAGCGTCACGCTGGGCATCGAGACGATCTGGCGGAAGACCGGAAGGCGCATCGCCTCCTGGAAGACGCGCAGCTGGTCGCCGGCGGTGGACACGGTGCCCGGATCGAACCCGCTGGGATCGGTGTAGATCGTCCGGTCCATCCCGAGCGCGCGGGCCTCGGCGTTCATCTCAGCAACAAAGCGCGTCTCGCTGCCCGCCACCTGAACGGCGAGCATCTGGGCGATATTGTTGCCTGAGGGGACCAGCAGCGCCTCCAGCAGCTGGCGCTCGGTCAGCTGCTCGCCCGCCTGCACCGCCACGACCGACTGGTGCTGGGCGGCGTCCTGGGCCACCGCCTGCGCCTGGCCGGGAGTGACGGTGATCGTGAACCCGTCCTGCGCGCCACTCACGGGGTAGCGCTTGAGGGTCAGGTAGGCGGTCAACACCTTCGCCAGGCTGGCGATCGGGACCGGCTGCTCGTGCGGGCTCGCCGTCGGCCGGCCGTTGCCGAGCACCAACGCCGCCTGCCCGCGCCGCGGCCACCTGACCGCCGACGGGTAAGTGCGGCCCTTGTCGTTGAACGTGCGAACCTTGTCGCTGAGCGAATGGTGGGCTGGCGCGAGCGCCGTGTGGACAAGCAGTAGGGCGAGTACGCCGCCGAGCAGCACCCGGGCCCGGCGCCGGCCGTACACGGGCGACCGGGTACGACGGGCTGCTGTTCGTGCTGGCGTGCTGTGGGTCACGCCTCCCAGTCAAGGCAACCGGGTGTTGCCAGCACGTATCTGTTTTTCGATATGCCGACGATATGTTCCGGCTGGCAGCATCAAGAGCATGCGAGTCTTGATCGTCGAGGACGAGCCCTATATGGCCGAGGCCATCCGGGACGGCTTACGGCTGGAGGCGATCGCCGCGGATATCGCCGGTGACGGCGACAGCGCGCTGGAACTGCTGAGCGTCAACGCGTACGACATCGCCGTCCTCGACCGCGACATCCCCGGGCCCTCCGGCGACGAGATCGCCAAACGCATCGTCGCCTCTGGCAGCGGCATGCCGATCCTCATACTCACCGCTGCCGACCGGCTTGACGACAAGGCCTCCGGGTTCGGACTCGGCGCCGACGACTACCTCACCAAGCCGTTTGAACTCCAAGAACTGGTGCTCCGTCTCAGAGCGCTGGACCGCAGGCGCGCCCACAGCAGGCCGCCCGTGCGAGAGATCGCGGGTCTGCGCGTGGATCCATTCCGCCGCGAGGTCCACCGCGGCGGCCGCTACGTCGCGCTCACCCGCAAGCAGTTCGCCGTGCTCGAAGTTCTCGTCGCGGCCGAAGGCGGTGTCGTCAGCGCCGAAGAGCTCCTGAGACGAGCTTGGGATGAGAACGCAGACCCGTTCACCAACGCCGTACGGATCACTGTCTCAGCACTGCGCAAACGCCTCGGCGAACCCTCGATCATCACCACCGTCGCCGGCGCCGGGTACCGCATCAGCACGCAACCAGAGACCCGGCGTGAGGGCCGAGACCGTGGATAGAGCCCCTGGTTTGAGCGTTCGCCTCAAGCTCACCCTCAGCTACGCCGGCTTCCTCATGGTCGCCGGTGCCTTGCTGCTGGGCGCCGTGTGGGTGTTTCTCCTGCGTTACGTCCCCGACCAGGCGATCTTGCGCCGCGCCGGCACCGGCCCTCCTGGTGTTTTTCCCGTCCGGTCCAACCTGCTGCACGTCTTCGCTCCGAGGGCAGCCGCAGTGTTGGTGTTCCTGCTGGTGCTCGGTCTCCTGGGAGGATGGATCCTCGCCGGCCGCATGCTCGCGCCCCTGACGCGGATCACGGACGCCACGCGCACGACCACGACCGGATCGCTCTCCCGCCGCATCCGGTTGGAAGGCCGCAATGACGAGTTCCGCGAACTCGCCGACGCCTTCGATGCCATGCTCGCGCGCCTCGAAGCACACGTCGCCGAACAGCAGCGATTCGCAGCCAACGCCTCCCACGAACTGCGCACCCCGCTGGCGATCACGCAGACGCTCCTCGACGTGGCCCGCAACGATCAAAGCCGCGGCAACGACGAACTGATCGACCGCCTCCACGCCGTCAACACCCGAGCGATCGACCTCACCGAAGCACTCCTCCTGCTCAGCCGCGCCGACCAGCGGTCCTTCGTCCCAGAACACGTCGACCTGTCGCTCATCGCCGAAGAAGCCACCGAAACGCTCCTTCCGCTCGCAGAACAAAGCGGCGTCGCTATCGAGATCTCCGGCGACGCGACCCCCACGATCGGCTCACCCGCTCTCCTGGTGCAGATGGCTACGAACCTCGTGTACAACGCGATCGTCCACAACCTGCCTGAACAGGGCACGGTGTGGGTCACGACCCGCGCTCACCCCAAGACTGTGGTGCTCACCGTCGAGAACACCGGCCAGAAACTCACCCCACAGTTGGTTTCCACGCTTGCCGAGCCGTTTCAGCGCGGCTCCAAGCGCATACGCAAAGACCACGCAGGGGTCGGCCTCGGCCTGGCAATCGTCAACAGCATCGCCCAAGCACACGACGGAATCCTCACCCTCACCCCTCGGGGCGCTGGGGGGCTCTGTGTCACCGTGCAACTACCCGCCGCGCCACCGCACACTGACAGATGACGATCAACGCAATGGCCGCACCGCCCTCGGCCACGGGTGGGCGCAGACCGGCTGTGAAAGCAACGTCCGTCGCACATGCCGACTCGACCAGCGGGCGCCCCGGCGGTCGTGCGTTGACGGCGGCGTGGCGTCGCGGTCGAGGCGGGGAGTTCGTACCGGGGTAGCGCGGTCGCTCCTCAGCGGTCAAGCAGCGTTCGGCGGCTGATCGTGTGGGCGAGGCGGTGCGGTGTTCTGGAGCGCGGTTTGCGTTACTTGACCGCGGCCACCCGCCGCGCTTTGGGGCAGGAGGTCGGGCGCTGGGAGCGCCGGCGCTCGGCGCAGGAGCGCCAAGGCTCGTGGGGCTCTCCCGGTGCCGGCGGCGGCCGGGATCAACCCGGGGCTGACCGAGCGCGCCTCGGCGCGCTCGCCGAGCACCATCGGCGAGATCCTCCACCCCGGTTGCGACCGCAGTGACGGTACCCACCGACGTCTCACCGATCCGCACACACGCGCCCCGGTGTGCGACACCGGGGATGGCCGGGCTGATTTGTTGCCCATGGTGACGAAGCCTTCAGCATGCTCCGGCCTACCGGCCGATAAACGTCACAGGATCGTCAACTCGGTGGGGAACGACCCAACCGAGGCCCCGTTTCGGGCGATTGGGATGTTCCCCAGCCACCAGCTGGGAAACAGCCCGATCGAGTTTTCCGGGCCCTCGATTGGGCTGTTACCCAGGCGAATCTGTCAGAAATCTGACCTGAAGGAGACCATCCCGTGCCCCGGGACCCCCCGTCCGGTCGAGACCCCCCATCCGTCGGGACCCCCCGCCGTCGAGACCCCCCGTCCGTCGGGACCTCCCGTCCGCCTCGGGACTCCCCGTCCGTCGAGACCCACCGTCCGTCGAGACCCACCGACCGCCGAGACCCCCCGTCCGTCGAGACCCACCGTCCGTCGAGACCCACCGTCCGTCGAGACTCCGGGTCCGTCGGGACCGCACCTCACCCACGGATACATCAGGAGAGCCTGATTTATTAGCGACCGGCGGACCGGGGCAGACCGCAGATCATCAGCGGGCTATCTCGCAGGCCGTCAGCGCACACCGGCGCCGGCGTGTCCCCCGCCAGCGGAAGTAAGCGACTCGACGTCCGGCTTCACCGGCGCGCACGTCTCGATGTCGCAAGGCTGAACGGACATTGGGTCGGACTCGTGCGCCGCCCTGCTCGAGGCGACAAGCGCGACTGCAGGCCTTGGCTGGTCGAGACCTGCATTTGTGCTTCCGTAGGTGCGGATGCCCGCGGCGACTCATGCGAAATCACGGCGGCTATCCCCTGGGTTAGTCCTTGCCTCCCTCGACCGCGCGCAGTCCGGGCCGGCTGTCGGAGCCGGACTCGCCGAGCTCCGCCGACAACGCTTCGCTCTCGAATTGGGCGAGCGCCTCCTCGCACGAGGCCACGGCCGCGTTGGCCTCTTGCCCGCCGGGGGCATCGAAATAATCGCGCGCACGGATCGCGGCCAGCCACTTCTGATAGCGGGCGAGGTCGACGTCGGACTCCTCGAGCTCGGTGTACGTGGCCCGGCCGCGACGGCGCTCGAGCTGGAGCTCCTCGTGGAACTGCCGGGTGCTCTCGACCACCTCGCGGTACTCGTCGGTCCGCTCGCGCTGGATCGCGTCGATGACCGCGGCCTCCTGCTTGGTGTCCGTCAGATGGATCCGAAGCATCTCGCCGTGGCCACCCTCCGCGCGCAGTCTGGTCACGACCCGCGCCGCGACGCGCGTGGTCTTCGGCGTCGCCGGGAGCAGGCACACGGACTGCTGCAGGTAGTGAGCCCCCAGGCTGCGCAGATTGCGCCACGCGTAGACGCGCAGTGTCGAGGTCCCGCCGGGCGGGGTGGAGACGGTGATCAGCAACCAGTCGCAGGCCACGGGGCGACCATCATGCCAGACGTCTCTCGCTGTTCCCATCGTTTACGCATCATGCGGTTCGGCCGGCCTCCTCCAGCCGCCGCAGCGTCCCCTGGAGCTCCACGCCGCGCCGGTCGAGCTCCGTCGCCCGCCGCTTGTTCTCCTGAGACTGCCGGATGTTGCGCAGGGCGACGCCGGTGTGGTTGGCCAACGTGACCAGGATCGACACGTCACCCGACGCGTGACCTCGATCCCAGTGGGCAAGCCCATCGCGAGTATCCCCGCCGGGTTGCCCTGCACCGGCGGCGGCGCAGGTCCGGCGGACATGGTCAGTGATCGCCGCGCTCGGCGGCGCGCAGTCGGCGCCTGTCGGGCGTGGACGCGTCGAGCTCGGTGGACAGCGCTTCGGTCTGGAACCGGGCGAGTGCCTCGTCACACGAGGCGACGGCCGCGGCGGCCTCTTGACCGCCGGGCGCATCGAAGTAGTCGCGCGCCCGGATGGCCGCCAGCCACTTCTGATGACGAGCCAGGTCGGCGTCTGACTCCTCCAGCTCGGTGTACCTGGTCCGGCCGCGGCGGCGCTTGAGCTGGAGCTCCTTGCGGAACTGCCGCGTGCTCTCGACGACCTCGCCGTACTCATCGGTCCGCTCGCGCTGGATGGCGTCGATGACCGCGGCCTCCTGCTTGGAGTCCGTCAGGCGGATGCGAAGCCTTTCAGCGTGGCCGGCTTCCGCGCGCAGTCGGGTCACGAGCCGCGCCGCCACGCGCGTGGTCTTCGGCGTCGCCGGCACCAGGCACACGGACTGCTGCAGGTAGTGAGCCCCCAGGTTGCGCAGATTGCGCCACGCGTAGACGCGGTGCGTAGAGGTCCCGCCGGGCGGGGTGGAAACGGTGATCAGCAACCAGTCGCGGGCCACGGAACGACCATCATGCTAGATGTCTCACACTGTTTCCGTCACTACGTATTATACGTTTCATGTGCAGGACAACGCACGTGTCATCCACGCCGGGTGACCCATGATCCTGCGACGTCTCGTGCTGTTACTGTCAGTACGTAATATACGTTTCATGCTAATTACAACGCGCGTCTCATGGCGCGCGGACTCCGCGGACAGCCAATTACCTGACCTGTCAGGTCGCTCACTCCCCGGACGGGCAATCTGGGGTTGACGCAGTCCATCGGTCGTGGTACTAGTGACCCGGTTGGCTGTACCGGGCAACGCCAATAACCGGTCTAATGCAACGCGCCGAGGGAGGTTTTTATGGGCTTTCTGCTTCTCGGGGTCGACAGCTTGATCGCTTGCTTCGCTGTCGGTGCCCTCGTTAGCCGACGGTCGTGGTTGACTTACGCCACGCTCTTCGGAGTCTGCGACGCGGGTGGATTTCTGCTCGGGACGTGGCTTCATTGGAGCATTCCGGACGGCACGGCCAATGTTGTCGAGACAGCGGTCTTGGTCGGCTTGGGCCTGTACTGGCTCGGCATCGCGTTGTACGCGCGGCGGCTTGCCGAGACCAGGTGGGTTTGGGCTCTTCCGTTCGTGCTGAGCATCGACAACATCACCTATGGTCTGATCGACCACGCGTGGTCTTCATCGGTGGGGGTCCAAGCCATCGAGCAGTTGATCTCCAGCTCGCTGCTCGCTCTCATCGGCCTTGTCGCGAGCGCTGCCGTCCTGCGCGCAATCCCGGGCTCAAAGCAGCGGAGCCCTACTTTCGCGCCCGCGTTCGCTGGGGCTGCGTGCATCGTCGCGGCACCGATCCTGCTCGCGATCGGCTAACCCACACGGGAACCACTCTGCCGAGATTCTGGTCAGCGGTCGCCCGGGCTCGAGTTCTCGTTCGGGCACCGCTGGCCTCTCGGCGCCGGCGCTACTCGGCGCTCGCGTCCGCGCGATCGTCGACCGGTGGTGCTCGTCGATTCGGAGCGACCACCCGCATCGTCGCCCGTGCCGACCCATCCAAGCATCACCTCGCGTCAGTGAGCGGCCGCAACGGCACGGTGCCAGCACGCTTCGATGGCCCGGGCGGCGGGCCACTTGAGCTAGGAACAGGGCGGACGGGCCGCAGCAGGATGATGTGCGACCTGCTCGTCAGCCTAAGCGATACATGAAAGGGGCAAGACCATGCGAATCCTCGCCTTCGGCGGAAGCCTCCGCGAGGCCTCCAAGAACCGGGCGCTGCTCGAGGAAGCCGCGGCGATGGCTCCCGGCGGCACCGAGCTGGACCTGAGCCAACTTGCGGTCATCGGCTCACTTCCTCTGTTCGATCAAGACATCGTGGAGCGCGACGGCCTCCCGGTTGGGGTGGCGGAGTTGAAGGATGCGCTGCGAGGAGCGGACGGCCTTCTGATCGCGACCCCCGAGTACAACTGGGGGATACCGGGTTTCCTCAAGAATGCGGTCGACTGGGCGTCGCGCCCGGCGAGCGACATCCCGGATGTCTTCGGCGACTTGCCGGTCGCGCTCATCGGCGCCGGCGGAGGCGCTGGGACGCGCGTTGCGCAGACCGCCTGGTTGCCGGTGTTCCGCTTCCTCAAGATGCGGCCCTGGTTCGGCCAGTCGCTCTACGTCGACCGCGCCCAGGAGCGCTTCGACGAGGACAATCGCCTGATCGACGAGGCGACTCGCGAGCAGCTACGTGCGGTCATCAACGGCTTCGCCGGCCACTGCGCGCAGCTGCCCCGGGTCCGCTCGAGCTAACCACCGCATGCTCCGACTGGAACGTGCGAGTCCGACGCCGCCCCAATCGGACGGCTCGGGCCTCCATCCCTCGCCGTTCATCTCGCCGCTCGTCGCGCGGATGTGCCGCGGGCCCGTGCGGCAGCGACATCGTGTCTTGCTGCATCTCGGACTGGGCAAACCTGAACGAGACAGCGGTCTGGAGCGGCGGGTAGCCTTGGGGCGAGCGGCCCAGTCGAGAAGAGTGAGGAGGCTGAAGTGGCATTCACCCGCGCGCAGATTCGAGCGTCGATCGAACGAGCGGGCGATTCGCACTGGCAGGACCTCGTTCGGCACCACACGGACGTCTACCCTGAGAGCAATCCGACTCCCGGTGATATCGCCGGTGCCGAGGCTGAGCGGCTGAATGCCATGGGCTTGGGCGACAACGCGAACGTGGAGCTTGTTGAGAGTCGGATCGAGCGGGTTCCGCCCGCAGTGCGCATTACTCACGTGTTCGAGGAGCGCGACACCGGCACCAGGTTCGAGACCGAGCCGTTCACCGGCTACGAGTGACCGGGCTTCGGCCTTTCCCACCGGCAGGCCCACCAACTGTCGGTCGGTCATGGTGGGCTGCTCCGTTCGTTCAAGGCGCAAGGGGACCCACGGCGCTGTCTGCATTGCCGCGCTGCCCAGCACGGCGATCTTCGCTCGGGTCGGATCGGTAGTTTGCGGACAGCGTTTAGCCGGGCAGCGGCACGAACCGCTTGAGCTTGCCGGTCGTTTGCCGATGAAGCGCTGCGACGCATCTGATGGTTACTGAGGGTTGGTGCAGGCTGAGCGCGCGGAGCGCCTGCTCGATTTTGTGGGTCACGAGCGCGGTGTCGATCTCAGCCTCGGCGACAACGTCAATGTCGGCACCGACGGTTGTCTGTCGAACTTGGTACTCCACGATTTGATGGTGTTCCGCCAGCGCGGAGCGGAAGACGTGGGGATGGATGCTCACTCCGCTCGGGTAGACAAAGGTGTCGTCCAGGCGTCCCTGCGGATCGGCAATGCTTCGGAACGCCGATCCGCACGGGCATGGTCCGTCGAGAAGGGTCACTTCGTCGGTCACCTCGAACCGGATCAGCGGCAGCGTATGGTTGTACAGGTTGGTGATGTACACCTTGTGGGATGGTGATCCAGCGCTGACGGGGTTGCCGTCAACGTCGACCGGTTCGAAGATGCATAGGTCGTCGGGGAGATGGTTGCGGTGCCCGCAGAACCCTGCGAAGACGCCCTCCGACGTGCCGTAGCGGTTGCCGATCGGGACGTCCCAGGCGTTGCTGATCGCCGCCCGGGCGTCCGGGAGGAGCGGCTCGGCGATGGCCGCCAACCGTCGAGGCGAGATCTGCAGCCGCCCGGCTGACGCTTCGCGTGCGAGACGGGCCAAGAGCGAGCTGTACCCGATGACCTCCGTCGGTTGGAGTCGGTTGAGGCTCGCCACGATGCGGTCCAACGGCTGGCTGACTGGCAATAGGTGCTCGGGGTTTCGAGGTGTCGAGAACGTCAAGCGGAACGCGGCCGAGACATGCGTGGCCTTCGACGCGGCCACCACCACGGCCACGCGCGAGACGCCCGCCAGTGTCGGATCGGACATCCAGTCGCGCTGGGGGAACCTCACCATCGACGTCCAACAGGTCGCCCATGCATCCCACCCGTAGACGTAGACACCACGTTGGCCGGTCGAGCCACCAGAGGCCACGACGTGGTACTCGCCGAACAGGTACGCGTCGCGCTCGAGCCTGTCCAGGTGCCGCTCACAGATCTCCCGGGACAAGCGCCGGTCAGTCACGACCTCGTCGAAGTGCTCCATCAGGTCGCTTTTCGTCATGACCGGGAGAGCTTCGATGTCCGCTTCGGTCATGCGCGCGGTGTCGAACTCCGCCAACCGCTCGCGATGCCATGCCGAACTCCGAACCGCCACCGCCATCAACGCGCGCAACGCACGCAGTCGCTCCGCCCGTAGCCGACCCGCCGGCCACCCGATACGCGCCACGTACTCGGGCAGCATCGCCTCCGCGGTGGCGACGTGACGCTCACGCACCGCCTCATACTCGCTCAGACAGTTACCCAGCCCGTCCATATAAATCTCGACGCCGTCCCCAGATCACCCATTACACCAAGTCGCCTCGTCCCCTCTGCCCCCAAACCATCAGACCGTGAAGCACTGCTTGGGCATCCAGGGCAGGGCCGAGCTTTGTGCCCCACGCGGGGTGCGAGAGCGGCCATCAATCGGTCACTCGATCGAGCCCTCACACGACGAGAGCCCCAGTCTTCGGACACAGCGACGGCCACACACACCACGCCCGAGCTTATTCACAAACAGCCGATCCCACCACCACGATCGCGTTGCCGCGATGGCTCAGCGCACGCCGGGGACGTCTGATCAGAGCGTCCGGAGACGAACGCCAGTCGGACGTCCAGAACCACGGCTTGGAAGTCTCGGGTGCTGGCAAACGTGATCCACGACTGGAGCGACGCTCGGGCAATCGAGATTCTCCGCAACTTCCACCAGGCGATGTCACGTGCCGGGCGCGTACTGATCGTTGAGCGCCTAATCCCCGAACATGGGTCAAACGCAGTCGCGCCGAGCCGAGGGCAAGGCCACTCGAGACCAGACGTGGCGGCCCCTCGCTGGTCTGGGAACAGAATGAATTCGGGTTCAACGTAGGATCGACTGCCGACCCCGTCCTCAGCGGGTGCGCGACCCAAGCCAGTGGAGGTCCAGATGGCCGAGCTCCCACAGCCCCCAGCGGACACGAACGTCCCGACCCGCGCGAGCTGTCCTTCTCAACGCGACCGACCGCGGAGCGGGCTCAGGCCAGGAGCTCGTGACGGAGCTCTCGGCGGGAGGCGATGTCGAGCTTGCGGTAGGTGCGCCCGAGATGGACCTCGACGGTCTTGACGGTCACGAACAGCGATTGGGCGATGTCCCGGTTGGAGAGGCCGTCGAGCGCGAGTTGGGCTACTCGACGCTCGCTGGCGGTCAGCGCGTCGCGGCCGGTGATCATCGCGCTGCGAGGGCGAGCGCCCGTCGCCGCGAGCTCGTCGTTGCCGCGCACCGCGAGCGGCTTGGCGCCACATGCGTGCGCGCGGTCGACGCCGTCGCGCAACAGCTCGCGCGCCTCGCGGCGCTGGTTGGCGCGGCGCAGCGCGGCGCCGAGGTCGATGAGCGCGCGGGCATACGCGAGCCGCGCCGGCGAGGGCTCGAGAACCTCGACCGCCTCGCGCAACGCGTTCAGGCCATCCGGTCCGGCGGCAGTCAGCCCGACGGCGCGCAGCGCCACGCCGAGTCCCCACGGCGCACCCCAGCGCCGCGCGGCCTCCAACTCATCGGTGGCCAGCGAGCAGGCCACGTCGTGGCGTCCGACTCGGTGGGCGGCCAGCGCCGCCTCGGCCCGCCAGGGCGTCCAGGAGGGATGCGCGATTGCCATTGCCGTGCAGACGTCACCCAGCGCGAGGAACGTGTCGAGCGCCTGTTGCGGATGGTTGAGCGCCATCGCCACCCGGCCCCTGACGTACAGCGAGTAGCTCTGGTGGACCGGCGCGTCGACCGTGAAGGGACCGGCGAGCAGAGCGCGAGCGTCATCCATCTGCCCGCGCTCGAGCAGCACGTCGGCGAGAAACACGGCGCGATACAGCCGGAACGAGGGGTCGTCGACGTCGGTTCCCTCGCCGGTTGGCTGGAGATCCTCTTCAGCGGCAAGCAGCTCTCCTGTGCGCAGGCGCAGCCAGCCTCGGAACACGCTCAGCGCGGCAACGTTGAAGACCTCACCGCGACGGCGGGCAGCGTCGATCGCCAGCGCGTAGGTCTTGGCCGCGTCGATCTCTTTCCCGGCGATCGTGAGCGCGAACAGCGCGTGCAGGAGCAGGAGGAGCGGATCGGCGTCGGCTAGCCAGCGCGACGACAGCGCGCGTGTGGCCAGGTCGACGGTCCGGTCACGCTCTAGCCCCCGGCGGGCCGTCTCCGACGACAGGGCCGCGAGCAACAGAGGACTGTCGCGTCAGCGGCGGCGAACACGGCCTCCGTGGTGGATCTCAGGCTCGGATCGAGCATTGCCGCCATCAGTAGATGCGCCTCGAGCTGCTCGCGAACGGCTCCGTTCAATGCGGCGGTGGCGGGTGCCAGCAGTTCCGTCGCCGCTGTCATGTCCCCGAGCAGGATCAGCGAGCGCGCGTAGGCGAGCACCAGGTCGGGGCGGTCGGATGGGTGTGGCAAGGCGGCGACCGATGCGCGGAGTGATCCGGCGGCCGCGTCGGATCCGGCGTTGAGCTCGGCGACGCCGAGCTCGTGCAGGACATCTGGCAGTTCCGCCTGGGTGGGCGGCTCGGCCAGCGCGCGACGGAGGTAGCCAACGGCTGCCGCCGATGCGTCCTGGGCGCCCGCCCGCGATGCCGCGTCGCGCAGGGTGCGCACGACGAACGGATCGCCGTCGGGCAGCGTGTCGATGAGATACGAGGCCGCGCGCTCGGCGCGGCCGCCGCTTTGGACCAGGACCTCGGCCGCGCGCCGGGCGGCCGTGAGCCGATCGCCGACCCCCAGTCGCGCAAGGACCGCGGTGCGCACGACGGGATGGCGGAACTCGATCGGATCGGCAGCGCTCAGCAATCCGGCATCGCACAGGTCGCCGGCGGCCCGCGCGACGGCGATCGCGGCGAGTCCGGTCAGCGTCGCGACGATGTGCAGCGGCGTGCCATCGCCGAGGATTGCCGCGGCCACGAGTGCTTGCGTCGCCTCGGTCGGGAGGTGCGACAGCCGTGCAGCCACGTCGCGCGCGACTGATTCGGGAGCGAGTTCGTGCACCCGCGCGGCTTGGTCGGCATCCGGCTCGATCTTCTCGCGTTCAACAGCGTCAAGCAGCGCTGCGAGGTACAGGGGGTTGCCACCGGAGCCGCGGTGCAGCGCGGTCGTGAATTGAGGGTCGGGGACAACGCCGAGGCGGCGCTCAGCCAGGATCGCCGCCGAGGCCTCCCCGAGGTCGGCGAGCCGAATCCGGGTGGTCGACGGCCCGTCGCCCAGGAGCCCGAGGAGCTGCGTCTGCGGCTGGTCGTCAGTCGGCCGTGCGGCCGCCAGGACAAGCAGCGGCAGCCCCTCGAGCCGCTGGGCGAGATAGACCAGCCAGCGCAACGAGGGCTCGTCGCACCAGTGGACGTCGTCCACGACCAGCAGCGCAGGGGCAGCGAGCGAGATGTTCGCGGCCAGCCAGTAGAGCCCGTGGAGCACCGCGAATGGCGGCTCGGGCTGGTCGGGTGCGTTCAAGGCCTCGGGGGCGAATAGCGCCTCGGCCAGGGCCGCCGCGCCGCTGAGCCACGCGCTGCGGACATCCGGCGGCTGGGCCGCGAGCGGCACCTCGAAGAGCTGGCGCACCACCCCGAACGCGAACCCCGTCTCGAGCTCCCCGCCGCGTGCGCTCATCACGGTGAGGCCCTGGCTGAGGGCAAGGTCGACTGCTGCGGCGAGCAGACGGGTCTTGCCGATACCGGCGCCTCCCTCGACCACGGCAACCGCCCCGTCCCCGTCATGGGCGGCCTCGACGAGCGCCGCGAACTGCGTCAGCTCGGTCTCGCGCTCGAGCAGATCGGCGACCCCAGGGGCACGCGCCATAGCGGGCGAGTCTACGGCCGCCACGACCCGAACGGGCGGGAAGTTCAGGGTCGAGTGTGGGGTCGCCCCTAACGCCAAGCTCGAGCTCGCCGGCCAGGATCGTCTCGTCCGCTTCCACCTCCCGTCAAAGGAGTCCGAGATGTCCACCACGACCGTCGCGAAATCCCTCGTTCTGCTGGAGCCGAGCGAGGGCGAGGACGCGATCGACATCGCCGGCGCGCAGGTCACCATACTTGCGTCCAGCGAGGACACGGCCGGCACGCTGTCAGTGCTGCGCTACACCGCCCCGGCCGGCTTCCGCGGCCCGCCGCTGCACATCCACCCCAGCTTCGACGAGGCCTGGTACGTCCTCGAGGGCGAGCTGACGATGATGCCCGAGGGCAGGCCGACGACGCTGCGCCCAGGCGCGTTCGCGTTCACCCCGGGCGCGGTGCCGCACACGTTCGCCAACCGCACAGACCAGCCGACCACATTCCTGATCATCTGCACCCCGGGCGGGTTCGAGCGCTACTTCCGTCGACTCACCGAGCTGAGCGTGGGCGGCGCTCCGAGCTTCGAGACGATCGGCGCCCTGGCCGCCCGTTACGGAAGCGAGCTGGCCTGATGCTCGAGATCACGCCGGTCGGCGTAGTGGTTGGCGGCCGCGAGCGGCCATTCGACGACGACTGGGACGAGGTGGACTCGATCATCCGCATCGACGCGCAGCAGTTCGGAACCGAGGCGCTCGCCGGCCTCGAGGACTTCTCCCACATCGAGGTCGTGTACGTGTTCCACCTCGTCGATCCGAGCGCGATCGAGCTCGGCGCACGTCATCCGCGCGGACATCACGCCTGGCCTAAGGTCGGGATCTTCGCCCAGCGCGCGAAGGACCGCCCCAACCGGATCGGGGTCACCCGCTGCCGACTGGTCCGCCTGAGCGGTCACGACCTCCAGGTCCGCGGCCTCGACGCAGTGCAGGGCACCCCGATCCTCGACGTCAAACCTCACATGGCCGAGTTCGACGCTCGCGGCCCGGTGGTTCAACCGCCGTGGTCGAAGGAGCTGATGAGCGACTACTGGGGCCCACGCCCGGCGGCGGCGGCCGTACTCGCAACGGCCTGGGGCATGCAGCTCGAGTCGGTGCTGCGCTCCCATCCGCCCGTCGAACGCTACGCCGGCGCCGTGGCGGTCATAACCGGACAGCAGAAGGTCGGTGCCGACCACGACGTGTTCCTCGGCGAGCGTGCCCGTGTGAGCTCCGCGCTCGCAGTTCGGCTGGCGACCGTGCCGGGCGTCACCGCGGCGATCGGCGACGTGTCGGTGCCGGCCCGCCTCGGGAGTCACCTGGCCGAGGCCCACGGGTGGGACAGCGCTGCGCTGACGCCCTACGTGTTGAGCGCCGGGCGCGCGCCCGCCAACCCGGATGAGGTCGTCACGGGCTATCGCGCCGCGCTCGGCGCGCGGCTGCGGCTTGCGTCGGCCGGCCCCGCTCGCACCGTCACGGTGGTCGGCGTCGCACGCCCCCGCCACCCCGTCACGAGCGATGCGGCGATCTTCCTGACCGACACCGAGGCCATACATCTGGCTGGTCACCAGGGACAGGTCGACGCGATCGGGGTGCTCGCCGCCCCCGGCCTCGACGTCGCGCGGTTGCGCGCCGCCGCTCCCGGGGCCGAGGTGCTGACAGGGGCCGCGCGCGGGCGGGCCGAGCACCCCGAGCTGCAGGAGCGGCGGACCACGTTGATCCCCGTCACGGCAGCGTTCGGCGGACTGGCGATGTTCATCGCGATGTTCGTCGTAGCCAGCACGATGGGCCTGTCGATCCAGCAGCGCGAGCGCGAGATCGCCCTGCTGCGAGCGGTCGCCGCGACGCCGGGTCAGATCCGGCGCATGATCGCCTGGGAGGCGACGATCGTCGCCCTGATCGGCTCGGCAGCCGGGATCTGGCCCGGTGTCCTCCTCGGCCGAGCGCTCGGGCACGCGCTGGCACACGCGCCCCGGTGTGCGACACCGGGGATAGCCGGGCTGATTTGTTGCCCATGGTGACGAAGCTCTCAGCACGCGCCGGCCTACCGGCCGATAAACGTCACAGGATCGTCAACTCGGTGGGGAACGACCCAACCGAGGCCCCGTTTCAGGCGATTGGGCTGTTCCCCAGCCACCAGCTGGGAAACAGCCCGATCGAGCTTTCCGGGCCCTCGATCGGGCTGTTACCCAGGCGAATCTGTCAGAAATCTGACCTCAAAGAGACCGTCCCGTGCCTCCGGGACCCCCGTCCGTCGGGACTCCCCGTCCGGCGGGACCTCCCCGTCCGTCGTGGCCACCGCGCCACGACCCCTGACCCGATCCACGGACACGTCAGGAGAGTCCCAAGAGATAGGTGGCGTGATTGGGGGCTGCCCTGACGCGCGATTGCGAGGCCCCGTCGATGATCGATGACAGCTACTGCCGGCTGCACCGTCGGCCCCATCGATCCGAGGAGCACACCCTGATGAATTTCCACTCCGGCTTTGCGCCCCCCGGGCGGGTCCGAGGGCTTCTTCGTCGACGCCGCGAAGCTGGCGCCAGCCGTCCAACCGGATCTCGAGGCGATCAACGCGGTCGCGCTTCACTACGGCAGCGTCACCGTCGGGCCGCCACCACAGCGCGTGTGATCGAAAGGGAACGGCAATGTCAACTGCCATGAAGCGGCCCCGGTGGCCTATCCGCTCCCCTGGGGCGGGGAGCGGTTGTCTGCCCCAGCATCGGAACCCGGGTCCGCGCGGTCGCGAGCGCCGCAACCACCAACGGGGTGAAACGACGGGCTCGGAACTCGCAGTCGAGGCTGTCGGTCTCCACAAGCGCTACGGCTCCACCGACGCCGTCCGAGCTATCGATCTGCGCGTCGAGCGCGGCGAGATCTTCGCGCTCGTCGGCCCTAACGGGGCCGGCAAGACGACCACGGTCGAGATCCTCGAGGGATTCACGCATCGTACGTCGGGTGAGGTCTGCGTCCTGGGAGACGATCCGCAACACGCCCCGAGGCAATGGCGCGAACGCGTCGGCATCGTGTTGCAGGAGTCCGTGCCCGATCCGGGGCTGACGGTAGCTGAATCGATCGGCCTCTACGCCGGCTACTACACCAGACCGATACCGGCCGAGGAAGTTCTGTCAATCGTCGGCCTGAGAGAGCAATCCACCCAGCGCGCCACCGATCTGTCCGGTGGACAGCGTCGGCGGCTGGATCTCGCGCTCGCGCTGATCGGCGATCCGGAACTGCTTTTCCTCGACGAGCCCACGACCGGGTTTGATCCCGACGCCAGGCGGCACGCCTGGCGGGTGATCGAAAGTCTCCGAGACCGCGGCAAGTCGATTTTCCTGACGACCCACTACATGGAAGAGGCCGAGCGACTGGCCGATCGCATCGCGGTCATGGCCGGCGGCCGGATCGTCGCTGAGGGCCCGCCGGGGATCCTCGGCGGACGCGATCGCGCAGCAACCCGACTGGCTCTTGGTATCCCGAGCGACGGTGCTGACGACGTCGCGCATGCGCTCGGCAAGTCGCTTGAACCACTCGCTGACGGCCGGCTCTGCACGAGCACCACAACCCCGTTGGCGGACCCTGAGCGGCTCGCCGAATGGAGCCGCGCGACCGCGATACCGGTCACCGATCTTGAGGTGACCCGCCCTACCCTGGAAGACGTGTACCTCGCGCTCACCGGCTCAACCGAGGGAGACAACAAATGACCACGTCAGTCGCCCGTCCGCGGGCCCGGGGCGCCACTTCGCTGATCCGGCATCAATGTCGATACGAGCTTCGCGCGTTCCGCCGAGACCGCCAAGCTGGATTGACAACGGTCTTGATGCCGCTCGTGTTGCTCGTCGCGTTCGTGGGCCTGGCCGGCCATCACGCATCTTTCATGCAAGGTACCGCCAGGGTCTCCGTCGCTCAGTTCTATGTGCCCGGACTCATCGCTTTCGCGATAGTGGCCTCGTCATTCGCAACCCTTCTCGTTGATCTCGTCACCCAAAGACAATCCGGGGTCCTCAAGCGCCGCCGCGCGACGCCCGTGCCCGCCTGGGCCCTGATCGGCGGGCGCGTGCTCGCATGCGCCATCGTCGTTCTCGGGACCACTACGGCCCTGCTCGTGATCGGGCGGAACAACTACAACGTGCATCTCGCAGCCAGCGCCCTGCCAGCGATCGCGCTCACCGTGACCCTGGGCACAGCGGCGTTCTGTTGCTACGCCTACGCGATCGCGCCGATGATCCGAAACGTAAGCGCGGCCCAACCGGTCATCCAGCTCGTCCTCATCCCGCTTTACGTCGTCTCCGGCGTCCTGCTGCCCGACTCCAAGAACCCGGAGGTCATGCGACAAATCGCCCGCATCTTCCCGCTTGAGCACATCGGCAACGGCTTGCACCGCGCCTTCATCCTTGACTCACCCGGAATCGGCATGACACTGGCCGACATCGCGATCGTCACCGCCTGGAGCGCCGTGGCACTCATGTTCGCCATCCGACGATTCCGATGGCTACCCCAATGACTACCGATAAGACCGCAACCAACGACACCGTCGCGCCGCTGCACCCGCGGCGGAGATCTATGCGTCTGGCGGCTCGCGCTCGGCCCAGTACCGCTCGGCCTCGGCTTCCATCTTCTCAAGCCGCGTGTAGTAGTCGGGGAACTCGTTCAGGTGCGCCCGCGCGATCTTGCCGGTTGTCAGCTCGTCGTCATCGCTGACGTTCGTCTCCGGGTCGCGTCGCCCGTGCTCGAGCTCGACCCCGAGCCCCATCCGAAACTGCTCGACATCGAACCGCGAACGGCCCCAGTCGATCCCGATCCGCTCACCGATCTCGCGAGCCCTCTCAGTGGAGAAGTCAGGATTCTGTTCACTCATCGCAACAGTCTCGCCGATCGCGCGGCCGCGGCGGCGACGGCTATGCCCGCCTGCCGGCGTGGGGGGAGCTCGCTGAACTTGACCCGCGATCGCCGCATCACTGTGCCGCCCCGTTGCCGGCGAGCTGTACGGCGATCTCGCCGGCGAAGGCATCGATCGCATCCCAGTCCCGGCAGTCGCCCTCCGGGGCGTGCACGGCCTTCGCTGCCGCGCGCTCGGCGAATCCCAGCGACGATCGCTCAAGCCGACCGGCGAACACCTCGTGCCCGCGCGCGCCAACCAGCACCACCAGCCGCTCGGTGTCGGCCGACTCGCCGGATGGGACCAGACGATCCGGCGGTCCGAGTGGACCAGAGCTGAACAGCCACACGGGCATCGACGAGAGCTCCGTGGCGTGATCAGACACGAACTCGCGGGCCGCCTTGAGCCACCGGCCCATGTAGATCGCGCTGCCCGCGACGACCGCGTCGAAGCCATCCAGAGTTCCGATCTCCTCGACGGGCCTCGCCTCCGCGTCGACCCCACGCCGCGCGAGCCCTGAGACGATCGCGTCGGCGATCTCGCGGGTCCCATCATGCCGCGACGCTGCTGTGACGAGCACGCGCACCGCCGCTCACCTCCCCCATAGCGCGACGGCCACGCGCTCACCTACGGCGCAGGGCCCGCCCACAGTCACGATGACCTCGCCGAACATTTGCTGGCTCCTCACGCGGATTGTCCTCGAACGGTATGGCGCCAGCGGTCGTGTCCCATCCGCAGGAAGTCCCGGGCCAGCTGCGGCGTTCTACGGAACTGGTCTCAATGTGTCACGTGCGCAACCGGCTCTTCGTGTGGAGATTCTCAACGGTTTCGCACCTGGCTCTTACCTGACAGGCCCAGACTGACATCCCAAGTTGGACCGGCGCATGTCTCGAGACTTCTCACACGATCGCCATGGAGCCGATGCTCGCGGCCCGTTGGTACTGCTGATCGAGGACGAGCGCTCGATTGCCGAGCCGTTCGAGCGCGCGCTGCAGCGCGCCGGATTTAGCACCACGGTCGCGCTGTCCGGAAGCGACGCGATCTCGCTGGCCGCGTCCTGCGACCCCGACGTGATCCTGCTTGATCTCGCGCTCCCCGATATCGACGGACGCGACGTCTGCCGGCGCATCCGCCGCGACTCGAGCGTTCCGATCATCATGGTGACGGCCAGCGGGACGGTCACTGACCGCGTCGTCGGGCTGGAACTCGGTGCCGACGACTATGTCGTCAAGCCCTTTGCGACCGGCGAGGTGATCGCCCGGATCCGCGCGGTCCTGCGCCGCGGTCGGGCCATCTCGGCGCTGGATGATCAGCTGATCGTGCGCGATCTGACGATCGACCCGAGCTCGCGCCGCGCCTGGCGCGGCGAGCAGGAGCTCGAGCTGACGCGCAAGGAGTTCGACCTGCTCGCACGGCTGGCGCGCGACGCCGGCCGCGTGGTCACGCGCGAGTCGCTGATGTCCGATGTCTGGGACGTCAACTGGTTCGGCTCGACCAAGACGCTCGATGTCCACATCGGCTGGCTGCGGCGCAAGCTCGGCGACAGTCCCGACAACCTGGCGTACATCCGCACCGTGCGAGGCGTTGGCTTCTGCCTGAGCAGCGCCCGGGAGCTGACGCGATAAGCCTGCGAACGCGACTGCTGGGTGCGGTCGCGTATGTCCTGCTGCTGGCGATCGTCGCGTTCGGCGGTGCCGCTGGCGCTCAACCTGAGCGCGCGCGTCAACGCCGAGGTACGCACGCAGGCCCAGGCGCAGGCCGACCTCGTGGCGGCCACGGCCGCGGACCTCCTCGGCACGGCCAGCCGGACGGAGCTCGAAACGCTCGCCCGAACCGCCGCGTCGTCGGTCCGGGGTCGTGTGGTGATCGTCAACGCGACCGGCCGCGTGCTCGCTGACAGCGCCGGACCAGCCGAGCTTGGGACCAGCTATGAGAGCCGACCGGAGATCGAAACTGCGCTCGATGGCCGGCCCGTCCAGGTCCAACGAGCCTCAAGGACTCTCGATCAACAGATCCTGGCGACGGCGGTCCCGATCATCCACGACGGGCGCGTGGCGGGGGCGGTCCGGGTGACTCAGAGCGTCGCCGCGGTGCATCAGGCGGTGCTCCACGTCGAACTGGCGATCGCGCTGATCGGTCTGATCGTGCTCGCACTCGGTCTGCTCGCCGGAGGCCTGCTGGCAGCCCAGATCGCCCGGCCACTGCGAAGACTCGAAGCGGTGGCGCGTCGGGTAGCGCAGGGCGACCTGCGGGCCCGAGCGGCGGTCGAGGGGAGCCTTGAGCAGCGCTCGCTGTCGAGCTCGTTCAACGAGATGACCGATCGGATCGCTCGCCTCCTCGGCGCACAGCAGGACTTTGTCGCCGATGCCTCGCATCAGCTGCGCACGCCGCTCACGGGACTGCGGCTGCGTCTCGAGGAGGCCAAGGCGCTCGCGTCGGACCCCGGTGCCGCCGAGCTCGACGCCGCGATCCGCGAGGTCGATCGCCTGTCGCACACCGTCGATGAGCTCTTGCGGCTGAGTCGCGACGGCAAGCGCCGCCCCGCCGGGTCCCGGGTGGAGCTCGGCGACCTCGTGGCCGATGCGCTGCAGCGCTGGCGGCCGCACGCCTCCGATCGCGCGATCGCGCTCGAGCGCCGGCGCGGCGACGGGCCTGGAGCGGTGTGGGCCGCCCGCGCGGACCTGGAGCGCGCGCTAGACGCGCTGTTGGAGAACGCTCTGGCCTACTCCCCCGCCGGATCGACGGTGACGGTGGCCTGCGCCAACGGCAGGATCGAGGTCCGAGACCGTGGCCCGGGGATTCCAGCGGGCGAACGCGAATTGGTGTTCGCGCGCTTTCACCGAGGTCGCGCGGGGAGATACGCGGCGCGCGGCGACGGGTTGGGGCTGCCGATCGCGCGCGAGTTGGCCCGCGAGTGGGGCGGCGATGTCACGCTGGAGGGCCGACCGGGGGGCGGAACCGTGGCCATCATCGCGCTCGAGCCCGACGACGACCAGGAACGGATTGAGGAGCACCGCTTTGCTCGCACTTAACCCTTCGGCGCCTACCCTGCCGAGCCATGGCACTGACTAGGAGACGGGTTATATGGACGGTCGCGGCGCTGCTGGGAATCGCGGTCACCGCTGCGCTGACCTGGTCGATCAGTCAGCTCACCGGGCAGCGCATCGGACTGTCGTCTGAGCCGCTGTCGATGATCCAAGGACTCGCGCCGCCGCATCCCACCGGACGTCAGACGACGACCCGCCCGGCGCTCCGGAGTGCCCCCGGGCCAGGCGCCACGAGCTCGACGCCCGGACGCGTCGTCTCGCCTGCTCCAGCCGCGCCCGCATCGGCGGCCTCGGCCGCGCCCGCGACGGTCCCGGCCGCGCCCGCGGCGGCACCGTCCACGCCCGGTCCGGTCGTCCCGAGCGTCGTCCCCGGAGCCCAAGCGGGCGGTCAGTCGTCGTCCAGCGGCGGCGTGCCGGGCCTGTCCGGTGGCGATCACCGGGACGATTCGGGCGCTCCGTCAGGCCGTCCGCACTCCCAGCGGGACGACTGACGGAGGGGCCGCCGTTTGCGGCGGCCCCTCGGCAGCTTCAGGGGTAGACCTGCTCGTTCGTGCGCTGATCGATGATCCGGATGGCACCGCTCGGACACGCCTCCGCGGCCTCCATGAGCAGTGTTTCGGGGCCGGTGCCGATCACCCGCGCGACATCGTCGAGCGCGAACACCTCGGGCGCCACGTCGACGCAATCGCCGTGCGCCGCGCAGGCGCGTTCGTCCACTTGCACTGAATAGGTCATAACGTTCCTTTCTCGATCAGGTTGCGAGCCGCAGGCAGGAAACGGGGCCGGTCGACGAGCAGCGCGGCGACCGCACGCCCGGCACGGGAGAAGGTGGCGGTGAAGTTTCGACTGCGCGGGTCGCCGTCGATCTGGAGATCGTCGCCGGGGCGCCGCCGTCCGAGATACTGGATCCTCAGGCCATACTGATCGGTCCAGAAGCTCGTCAACGGAGCGGTCCCCGGGGTCGAGCCCGAGCATCGCGCGGGCGACGCGAGCGCCCTGGCGACCCGCCGCCTCCCAGTGCGATCCGGGGACATGAGTGCCGCAGCGCTCGTCGAACGTCGCCGCCGCGTCGCCGGCGGCGAATAGCCCCTCGATCGCCGTGCGCCCGTGCGGGTCGACCGGTACGCCCGCTGAGATATCGAGCCCGCTGCCGGCCAGCCAGTCCACGTCCGGCTGGATGCCGACCCCGACGACCACGTGGTCGACGGCGACGGCGACGCCATCCGACAGGCGCAACGCGCCGGACCGATCCGTTGCCGTCGACTCGGTCGACCGTCACGTCGGTGAGCACGTTGACACCCTCGGCAGCGTGCAGCACGCCCGAACCACTCCCCCAGCTCGGGACCGACGATCCCCGCGAGCGGGCAGGGGCCAGCTTCGACAAGCGTCACCTCGACCCCGAGTCGCGCGGGCGGTCGCGGCAATCTCGAGCCCGATGAACCCTGCACCGATCACCGCCAATCTGCGCCGCGCCGCGAGCACGTCCCGCAGAACCTGCGCGTCGTCGATCGTGCGCAGCACCGACACGTTGTCACAGCCGGAGAGCACCGGCAGAGTTCGCGGACGGCCTCCGGTCGCGATCAGCAGTTGCTGGTAGCGCAGGCTGGCTCCGTCTGAGAGTTGCACCCGGCGTTCGGTCGGCTGTAAGCCGGTCGCGCTGACGCCGAGCAGCAGGTCGACCGATTGCTCGGCGTACCAATCCGCGCCGCGGTAGGCCAGCCCGGCATCACGCGTGGCGTCGATCAGCGCCGCCTTCGACAGCGGCGGGCGGTCATACGGGCGGTGGGGCTCCGAGCACACGACCCTGATCGGTCCTTCATAGCCTCCGCGCCGGAGCGCCTCGGCGCATCGCTGCCCGGCCAGTCCGCCCCCGGCGATCACGATCCCGTCGCCGCGCGACCGCGTTCCGTTGCTTGTGGTTGTCATGGCCGGAGCGTGGCCACCGCGGGTAAAGAGATCGCTGGCTGCGGCTAAGAAACGCGGTCGGTTTTGCCAAAGCTTTGCCAGCGGTTGGAGAACCGCTGAGGCTAGGCCCGGCACAGTGCCCTCCGACCCCCAACCGGAGGAGCTCTGAAGATGCGCAAGACACATGGTCGGATACTCGGATCGTTGGCGGCGGTCCTGGCCGCCGGACTGGCCGGCTTCTCACTACGACCCTCGCCGCGTCCGGTGACCACGGTCGCGTCGCGCAATCCAGCTGAGGTGCGGACCCAGGTGATCCGCAAGACCGTCCACATTGTTCGCCACCAGGGTGCCGGACATGCCGCCGGGCGGCGCAGCGGTCCGGGCGCCGGCGGCGGCCCCACCTCGGGCGCAGCGAGGTCGGTGCGAACCGGGGCCAGCCGCTCTCACCCCGCCGGAGCCTCCGGCACCGCGGGTAGCTCGGCGGTGAGGACCCGCACCAGCGCCTCACACGCCGTCTCGGGCGGGTCCACCGGCAGCGCGGTCACAGCGCCCGGCGCTCCGGTCACGACGCGCACCAGCGCCGCGCACGGATCATCCTCGCCGTCGCCCGCGAGCGGATCACGGCCGGCCGGCAAGCCGGTCACGACCCGCACCAGCGCCTCCCACGCGTCCTCGGGATCCTCCGCGGGCGGATCCGGGGCGGCCGGGCAAGCCGGTCACCACCCGCACCAGCGCCTCCCACGCGTCCTCGGGATCCTCCGCGGGCGGATCCGGGGCGGCCGGGAAGCCGGTCACCACCCGCACGAGCGGCGGGGCGGCCGGCGGCGGCGAAAAGGGAGACCGCGCCGACCATGGCGACTGAGCCCGCCATGACCACTGCGCTGGGCGCGACGGCGACCCGACGTCGCTCGGGTCGCCGTCGCGCCGGACCCGGGCTTGACCGCCTGACGGTCGTGCTCTTCAGCCTCGCCGCCTTTCTGGTCGTGCTCGCTCTGCTCGCCGCCCAGCTGCGCGGGGCGGCGAGCCACGGAGCGTCCCGCCCGGTGCTGGTGGTGCGCAAGATCTACCGCACGACAGTGGTCGAGACGATCACCGGCGGCAGCGGACCTGCGGGCACCTCGGTCAGCCAGTCGGTGTCCAGCTCGGGCGCGGGCAACAACTCGGTCACGGCCCCGGCGACGCGGAGTTCGCGATGACCGTCGAGCTCGACCACGCGTTCCAGGCGATGGGCGGCGACGTGCGGCTGCTGATTGGCGAGCGGTTGGTCACGAGCGCTCCGCCGCCGGCGCAGGCTGCCGATCGTGAGCGCGCGTTCGTGTTGGATTTCGGCGCCCGTCTGTCGCGGTTCCGCTCCGACAGTGATCTATCGGCGCTCAACCGCCATCCCGGCGCGATCGTTGACGCGCCGCCGCTGCTACGCGCGGCGGTCCGCGCCGGGCAGTGGGCGGCCGAGCGCAGCGGCGGCCTTGTCGACCCGACGCTCGTGCGCGCGCTGGAGCAGAGCGGATACGACCACTCGCTCGACGGTGTCGCGTCGGCGTCGCTGCTGGAGGCCCTCGCTCATGCGCCGGCGCGACGCGCCGCTCGCCCCGATCCGTCGGCGCGCTGGAGCCAGATCATCGTCGACGATCGGGCGGGCACGGTCGCCCGTCCGCCGGGGGTGATGATCGACACCGGCGGGACCGGAAAGGGACTGTGTGCGGACGCCGTCGCGTTTCGCCTCGGCGCGCTACACCCGGTTCGTTGTGGACTGCGGTGGCGACATCGCGGTCGGCGGGATCGGCGCACAGTTCCAGCCGTACGCGATCGCGATCGAGCATCCGCTCACCGGTGAGTCGATCGGCTCGATCGAGGTCGCTCGCGGCGGCATCGCCACCTCGGGTCTTAATGTCCGCATCTGGCGCCGCGGCGATGGGGCATTCGCGCATCATCTGCTCGATCCGAGCACCGGATCGCCCGTGTGGTCTGGCCTGATCGGAGCCACCGCGCTGGGCGACAGCGCACTCGAGGCAGAAACACTTGTCGAAGATGGCGCTGCTGCTCGGCCCGGCCGGCGCGCGCCGCGTCCTGGCCGAGCACGGCGGTGTGATCGTCCACGACAGTGGCGAGGTCGAGGCGATCGGCAGCATCGTGGGGCGGCTCAGCGATCCGTCGAGTCGTGAGCTGTGCTCACGATGAGCGGCGGCCAGCCGCTACATATGATCTGGTGGCTGGTGAGCCGTGCGTCGGGCATCGTCGCGCTCGTGCTGATCTCCCTCTCGGTGGTGATCGGGCTGGCGATGGCCGCCAAGGTGCTTCGGCGTCCCAGTCTCAAACGCGCTGAGCGCGCGCCTGCACGAGCACATGGCGCTGACGGGGCTGGCGGCCATCGGCGTGCACGGACTTGCCCTGCTGGGAGACAATTGGCTCAAACCGGGCTGGCGCGGGATCACGGTCCCGTTTGCGCTCAGCTACCGGCCCGGCTTCACGGGCATCGGCATCATTGCCGGCTACCTGGCCGTGCTGCTCGGACCCAGCTTCTACTTGCGTCGGCGGATCGGCGCTCGCAGATGGCGAGCGCTGCATCGAGCGACCGTGCTGGTCTGGCTGCTGTCGGCCGTCCATGCACTCGGAGCGGGTTCGGACGGCGCCTCGCTATGGCTGCGCGCCGTGGTCGTGGCTCCGCTGGCGCCAATCGTCTACCTCATGGTCGTACGAATGCTGGGCGCGGGGCGTTCCCCCACCCGGCATGAGGAACGCCGCCCTCGCCCCGAGGCGGCACATCGAGATCATCGGCTCGATCGGCTGGAAGTCGCATCCGAGGCGAGTCGACCGTCGATGCGGTAACCCGGAAGCTCGATGCGGAAGGTCGCGCCCAAGCCAGGCCCGGACTCCGCGCGAATGGTTCCGCCGTGGGCCTCGGTGATCGCGCGGGCGATCGCGAGGCCGAGCCCGCTGCCCCCTCGGTCGCGTGAGCGGCCCTGGTCGAGCCGGCTGAAGCGTTCGAAGATCCGCTCGAGCTGGTCAGCGGGAATGCCCGCTCCGCTGTCGGTCACCGAGATCTCGAGCCGGTCACCGTGAGCGCGCCCGGCCACCGTCACCGTGTCACCAGGGTCGGTGTGGGCGACTGCGTTGCGCACGAGGTTGCGGATCACCTGGGTCAGGCGGTCGGGATCGGCTACCAGCGTGCCCGCGACCGCCCGCACCTGGAAGTCGCGTTCGCCGAACAGCGGTAGATCTCGGCGCAGGTCCTCAAAGAACTCGCCCAGGTCGATCGGTCGTGGCTCCACCAGCTGGCCGGCCTCGGCGCCGGCCAGCGTAAGCATGTCGCTCACGAGTCGGTCAAGCTCGTCGATTCGCCGCAGCATCGTCGCCGTCGCCTCGTGCCGACGCTGCTCGTCGGCTTCGCGATCGAGCAGCTCGACCTGCGCCCGTAACACCGTGAGCGGCGTGCGTAGCTCATGCGAGGCGTCTGAGACGAAGTCACGTTGGCGCTTGAACGCTCGCTCGAGCCGGTCGAGCATGTGGTCGAAGGCGTCTGAGAGCGCCCTGACCTCGCCGCGCGCCGCGAGCGGCCCCGAGCGCTGGGACAGATCACCGGCGTCGACCCCCACGGCGACCCGAGCGATCCGGCGTAGTGGTGCGGCGATCAGGCTGGCCAGGCCCACGCCGGCAGCGACCGCCAGCAGCAGGGCGAGCGTCCCGACCAACGCGAAGCTGCGCAGGAGACTGGACTGCGCCTGCTGCACCGAGCTCAGCGGATCGGCGACGCGAAACGTGCCGACCCGACGCCGCCCGGAGTAGATCGGCTGCGCCAGCACCCGCATGCGTCCCGCATCGGCGACCGAGGCGGTGGCCAGCCCGAGAGGAGAGTTGAGCAGGCCCCCGGCCCCGCGGCGACTCTGCTCACCGGCCAGCAGCTCGGAATCGTTGCTGACCGTCTCACGGCCGTCGACCTGGACCGCGACAACCTGCGATTCGGCGTGGTAGCCCTGCCCGGCAATGAACTTCCTTGCGGTCCTCTGCGCGGCGGCCGGCGTGTCGAGTCCGGCGGCGGCGCTGAACTGACGCCACTCGGCGGCCTGGGTGCGAAGCTGGCTGTCGAGCTCTCCCCGCAGCCGGGAGCCCGTCGCTCGATAAAGCGCCAGGAAGCTGATGCCGACCGCAAGCAACGTGACCAACGCGATCGCCAGCGTGAGCTGAGCTCGCAATCCACCGGGCAGCAGTCTCCTAGCCACGAGGCACGCGCAGCCGGTAGCCGACGTTGCGGACCGTCTCGATCGGGTCGCTCTCCCCTGAGTCCCCGAGCTTCCGGCGCAGATAGCCGACGTAGACCTCCAGCACCTTGGTACCCGGATCGAAGTCGAAGCCCCAGACCGCATTGAGGATCTGCTCGCGAGACAGAACCTGGTCGGGATGGCGCACCAGATACTCCAGCAGCTCGAACTCGCGCGCGGTCAGCGCCACCTCGCGCCCGTCGCGTCGCACACGCCGGGTGCGCAGATCCATGGCGATGTCCGCCGCCTCCAGCGCCGAGGACTCGCGTTGAGAGGGAGCGCGCAGCTGGGCCCGGACCCGGGCGAGCAGCTCCTCGAATGAGAACGGCTTGGTCACATAGTCGTTTGCGCCGCGGTCGAGCCCCTGCACCTTCTGCTCGATGGCCGCCCGCGCAGTCAGCACGATCACCGGCAGCTCTGGAAGTCGCGCGCGGATTGACCCGAGCACGTCCAGGCCATCCCTTCCGGGCAGCGTCAGGTCGAGCAGGACCAGGGCGTAGTCGCCGGTCAACGCCGCCGCCTCGCCGCTGGGTCCGTCGTGGCAGACAGTCACCGCGTGGCCCTCCGAGCGCAGACTCTGCTCGATGAAGCTGGCCAGCGTGCGCTCGTCTTCCACGACCAAGATACGCATCTCACGTTCACTGTAAGCACGAATCGGCTCCGCGTTAGGCCGGTAAGGGTCTTCTAAACCCTTTCTCACCGCGCTCTTGACTCGCGCGTTCAGTGTGGTCAGTGCCAGTTCACGGCGCCCCGAGTAGCGGCGTCTCACCGGCGGTAAGCAAGATCAGCGTCGAAACCGACACGGTTGGCCTCAACCCACTCCACGACACGACTCGAAAGCCATGGCCGAAGACAACCCTCACAAGACTCCGACACTCGCCGCCCGGCGGCGCCCCTCGCTGTATCGCACTGTGCTGAGCCTCGGAATCGCGGCGATCGCCGCCACCTGGCTCCCCTTCTCGTTCCTCTACATCAACGCTCTCAGCCACCACGCCACAACGGTGAGCACCACACAAACGCTGCACACCGCGCCAGCCACCGGCGGTCCTCAGGCCGCGACACTCACGCCGGTCACGACCCGGACCTCATGACAATGCGCGCTACCGAATACGAGCACAGCTTCCCATCACTGGGCACCACCGTGAGGCTGCTGGTCAGCACCACGATGCCCCCCGCACTGGCCCGGGGATTGATCGCGGGCCCGATCCGGCGACGATTCGAGGAGATCCACGACGCGTTGACCCGCTTTGAGCCGGCCAGCGAACTGAACCTGCTGAACGCTCACGGGGGCGAGTGGGTGCGAGTCTCCGATGACCTGCTGCGAGGAGTCCAGGCGGCGGTGTATGCCGCCGAGCTCAGTGACGGCCTTGTCGATCCGACGCTCCTGCGTGAACTCGAGCGCGCCGGCTACGCGAGCACCCGGATCGGCCGTCAGTCCGCTCCCCTCGCCGAGGCGCTCGCCCGGGCACCGACCCGCGCGCCCGCGGCCCCCCACCCGGCGGCTGCATGGCGGCGTATCCAGATCAACGCAAGCAAACACGCGATCCGCCTACCGCGCGGTGTGCGCCTGGACCTCGGCGGCAGCGCCAAGGGGATGGCCGTGGATCTGGCTGCCGGGATGCTCGCCACCCACCCCGCGTTCGCAATCGATGCCGGCGGGGACATCCGCCTCGGGGGCGCTCATGCCACGCCGCGGGTGGTCGAGATCGACCACCCGCTCGAGAATCGCCCTGCTCATCGCCTGGCGGTGAGGACCGGTGCCGTCGCCACCAGCGGGCTGCGAACCCGCATCTGGGCGGCCGACGGCGGTTTCGCGCACCATCTGATCGATCCCGCCCGCGGGGCGCCGGCATGGACGGGCGTGATCCAGGCCACCGCTCTGGCGCCCACCGCACTCCAGGCCGAGACGCTGGCCAAGGTGGCGTTGCTGCGCGGGCCTCTCGCCGGCCGCGCAGCGCTCCAGCGCCACGGCGGCGCCCTCGTCCTCGACAGCGGCAAGCTGATTCTCGTCGGCGAAGTGCATGCCGTTTCCGAACCTTCCGTGGCCGACCGCCGCACCGCATAATGACGGGCGATCCGCTCCACCAGGTGTTCTGGTTCGCCAGCCGCGCGTTCGGTATCACCGCGATGATCCTGCTCGCGATATCGGTCGCGCTCGGTCTGGCGATGTCGGGGCGACTGGTGCGCCGTCCTGGGCTGCCCCCGAAGCTGAGGCACCTTCACGAGTCACTGACACTGGTGACGCTGGCACTGATCGTCATGCACGCAGGACTATTGCTGTTCGACACCTACCTGCGCCCGGGGCTGGTCGGGATCACCCTGCCCTTCGCGCTCGGCTACCGGCCGCTGTTCACCGGGATCGGCATCATCGCGGGCTGGCTAGCGGCGATCCTCGGGCTCAGCTTCTATGCCCGCCGGAGGATTGGCGTGAAGCGGTGGCGGTTCATGCACCGCTTCACAATCGTCGCGTATCTCCTCGTGCTCGGGCATGTCGCCGGCGCGGGAACCGACGCCCGCAGTCCATGGATGATTGCGCTGCTGACCGGCCTCACCGCACCGATCATCTTCGCTTTCACCTACCGGATACTGCCGACCGGGCGGGGTCGCAAGCGCGAGATCGCGGCCATTCCCGCCGGCGGCGGGTGAACACAAGCCGACTGCGAAGGCCAGGCCGTTTGGCGGCGTTCACCGCGCTCCCGAGGAAACCCAGGCAGCTCAGTCCGGAGGGACCGCGTGGAACTCAATTCGATAGACGAGCGTGTCCTCGTCGATCGGCCCGGCGTGGGCGGCACGTTGGCGCAACGTCTCTCGGTCGGACTCGCCGGCTCGCCGGACGTCCTCCGCGGTGACCGCCGCGAACGGGACAAGCTCGATGTCATCGACCTCGATCTGACCTAGGCCGACCCGGTAGCGGCCGCCCAGCTTGACCCGCGGCTGCTTCCACAATCGGACCGAGAGCGTGATGTCTCCGGCCAGGACGTCGTTGCGCAACTCGCGGCTGAACTCCACGCCCCGGACGTTATCCGGAACCCCGAGCCTGCTTGCGCCAGCGTTGTCTGGATGCGGCCCCGAGGAGTTTCACGCGGTGATGCTCGGACACGAGTGCGCTACGCTGGTAGCGTCAGATAGCGAGGGCAACCAGAGGGCGAGACCTTCATCTGAACGTCCCCTTCCCGCGAAAGCCGCCTGATCGTCTGATGGCCGAGAGTCCACCCACGGGTGGGCTTTCCGCGTTTAACCGACCTGAAGTCGACCCCTGTGTTGCGCGGCGCCTCTCCAGCCGTCACTCGCCGGCCCGCGCCGTGCGGAGCATCAGTCCGTCGAGCCCGTCCGTCGCGGACTCGGCGAACGCGAAAGCCGCGCCGGACGGCGGCGGATCAGGGCAGGATGTCGTTCAGCGTCGCCGTGAACCGCTCGCCCGACTCCTCGAGCGCGCCCTCGATGTGCAGGCGTGCCGGGCCGGTCTCGGTCCACAGGTCGAGGAAGTAGGCCCAGCCCGGCAGGTCGGGATCGTCGGACTTGGCGATCGCCTCGACCCGGTAGATCTCGCGCGGCGGCAGCACCAGCGACTCGGGGCAGTCGTCCTCGACGCGACGGCGCAGGTCCTCGACTGTGAGCCGATCGCCAGACGCGACGCGGAGCTCCTCGTAGTCGCCGTCCACGACGAGGCCGACGAGGTCGTCCAGTGCCCGGTACATCGGCTCGGGCATCAGCTCGAGCGATTCGACGGTCTCTCCCCGCCCGCCCAACTCGTGGCTCGGCGTCAGGTCGAGCCGGCTGTAGAAGTAGTCCTCGCACGCCGCCCGCGCCTGATGGCGGATGCTCTTGGACAACCCTGCGGCGCCAAGCGCGAAGACCGCGGCATCGATCGCCTCCTCGAGCGTCCCATGGCGGCGCGTCAGCTGCGCGGTGATCGCGCGACCGTGCTCCGTGTCGCGCGCCATCGATGAGCCATCCAACAGGATCGAGGGAGCGTCATGGCGGTTGTAGCCCGCGCACGCCCTCACCGCAGAATGAAGGACGATGAGGTGATCGCCCATTACGCCTGCGCGGGTGATGGATCGCCGGGCGTCATCCGGATCGGCCAGCTCGCCGAACGCGTAGTGGTAGCGCTGCCACGACTATCCATCCTACGAACTGGAGAACGACGCCTGCCCTTCGTCGCCGACGGCCTGCGCTACGACAGCGTGACGCCGGACGACGCGCGCCGACCATGTTCCGCATCAAGAAGAAGGGCGTGGACTTCGCCAACAGCCACGCCATGTATCCGACCGTGACGACTGCGAACGCATCGGCGATCGCGACCGGCCATTATCTTGGCGACACGGGCGACTACGGCAACACCCTGTTCACCGAATTTCCGGTGCCGTGCCGGTTCGGCGCCACGGTCACCTTCCTCGAGGACGACTGCATCCTGCGCGACATGAAGGTCCATTTCGGCGACGGCTATATGGGCCAGACAACGCTGGTGAAGACGGCGCAGGCGGCCGGCTACAACACGGCCGATCCTCGGCAAGAAGGGTCCGGCCGCGATCCAGAACATCGCCTCGCTCGACGCGAAGGATGCGCGAGTGGACGATCCGCTCGGAGTTTTCGTCGACGACGCCACCAACCGTCCGACAAACCCCGATGCGACGCCCACCGAGAGCACGATCCTGCGCGGCGGGCTCGGCGCAGATGTGTTCGCAGCGACCGGCGAGGCTGCACCGGCGCTGACCAGCACGCCCAATCTGGTGCAGCAGGCCTATCTGCTCTCCACCGGCGACGCAGGTCGCTCATTCCCGAGCTCAAGGATTCCGGCAAAGCCGTTCGTGCTGCTGTTCTGGTCGCGCGATCCCGACGCGACGCAGCACGGCGCAATCGGACAGCGAGGGTCACCTGATCCCCGGCATCAACGGAACCAACGCCAGGCAGGCCATCGCCAACGCCGACAACGATCTGAAGGGTCTGCTCGACGCGCTGGAGCAATATGGCCTGCTCGCCAACACCGACGTGTTCGTCACCGCCGATCACGGCTTCTCGACGATCCTGCAAAGCGCATCCCGACCGACGGACGGCGACAGCCGGCCGCGTCTTGCCGCAGGGCTTTCTTGCGTTCGACATCGCCGACTGGCTCGGCGGCCAGAAGATCTTCGATCCCGACCGCGCGAACAGCGAGGTCGATCGCGACAGCGGCGACCGTCCCGCGCGGGCAGCGCGCTGATCGGCCCGACGCCGGATGCGCCGCATCGCAATCGTCGCGGCGAACGGCGGCACCGATTTCATCTACACGCCGGGCGCCGATCGGCCGGCGACCGCGAAGCCGATCTTCGCCAAGCTGCTGAGCGGCGCCCTATGTCGGCGCACTGTTCGTCAACGACGCGCTGCTGCAAGGAGGCATCCCGGCGACTTCGCCGGCGCCCTGCCGATGAGCGCGGTCAACCTGATCGGCTCGTCGACCATGCCGCAGCCCGCCATCGTGGTCGGCTTCCGCTCCTTCGTCGCCAAGGGCTGCACGCTCGGCGCGCTGACTTTGCGCCGTCGAGATCGCCGACACGACCCTGCACACGGGCCAGGGCATGCACGGCAGCGTTCAGCCGCGCCGACACCCGCAACTTCATGGCCGCGATCGGTCCCGACTTCAAAAAGGCGCTTCGTCGACCCGACGCCGGTCAGCAACGCCGACATCGCGCCCGACCCTGGCGCACATCATCGGCGCGGGCCTGACCGGACCCGGCGACTCTGACCGGGCCGCGTCGCGGCTGAGGCGCTGCTGGGCGGCAAGCCGTCGCCGTTCACACGCGGCAAGCGCGCTTCCGACCCGGCCCAGACGGCCTGCGGACCGTGCTGCGACTACCAGAGGCGGCGGTCGGCCGCTATTTCGACGCCGCCGGTATCCCCGGCCGGACTGTCGGCCTGACCGGCCAAATAGCCGCGCGCAAGCCGCCGACGAATCCGCTATCACGGTCCCATGCGGATCGTCGATAACACCCCGGATTTGAAGGCCCTGATCGCCGAACTCGAGGGCGCGCCCTATCTGGCGCTCGACACCGAGTTCATGCGCGACCAGACCTACTGGCCCAAGCTGTGCCTGATCCAGGTGGCGGCGCCCGGCGTCGAGGCGATCGTCGATCCGCTCGGCCGAGGGCATCGATCTGGCGCCGTTCTACGAGCTGCTGAAATCGCCCGGCATCGTGAAGGTGCTGCACGCCGCGCGGCAGGACATCGAGATCTTCCACCACCAGGGCGGCATGATCCCCGACCCGCTGTTCGACAGCCAGATCGCCGCGATGGTGTGCGGCTTCGGCGACGCGGCGTCCTACGAAACGCTGTGCCGCAAGATCGCCCATGTCGAGATCGACAAGTCCTCGCGCTTCACCGACTGGAGCCGCCGCCCGCTCAGCCAGAAGCAGCTCGACTACGCCATCGGCGACGTCACGCACCTGCGCACGATCTACGAATTCCTGAAGAAGCAGCTCGAACAGACCAACCGCTCGGCCTGGGTGCAGGAGGAAATCTCCGCGCTGCAGGACCCGGCGCTCTACGCGATGCATCCCGAGATCGCGTGGAAGCGGCTGAAGCCGCGCACCACGCAACAAGCGCTTCCTCGCGATGCTCGCCTCGCTCGCCGCGTGGCGCGAGCGCGAGGCGCAGGAGCGCGACATTCCGCGCGGCCGCGTTCTGAAGGACGAGGCGCTGACCGAGATCGCCGCGCACCCGCCGGCAGACGCCGACGCGCTCGAACGCATCCGCGCCGTGCCGAAGGGCTTTGCCAATTCGCGCCTCGGCAAGGGCCTGATGGACGCCATCGAGGAAGGCAAGCACGCCAAGCCGCCCGAACCGCTCGAGCAGGACCGCCCGCGCCGCCGCCGCGAGCCGTCGCAGGCCGCCATCGATCTGCTCAAGACGCTGCTGCGGCTGCGCGCCGAGGCGGTCGGCGTCGCGCCGCGCCTGATCGCCAATGCCGACGACATCGAGCGGCTCGCCGCGAACGAGGACGAAGGCGTGCCCGCCCTGCACGGCTGGCGCGCGCAGGTCTTCGGCAACGACGCGCATCGCCCTGCGCAAAGGCGACCTCGCCATCGCGCTCGAAGGCGGCGAAGCGGTGGTGGTGGAGCTGGAGGATTAGAGCCGCGCCCTGAGTTTCAAATCACCGTCATCGGCGGGCTTGACCCCGCCCACCCATCGCGCCCGCGTCCGCGGCACCGATGAGTTCCACCTCATGCGTAGCACGCGCTCATCGGCGGCCCAATTTGCGCACGGCGAATGCCGAACGGCTGGGCAATGCGTACATAGCGACGATCATCAGTCCGGCCCGCCGGTCGCCAGATCGAGTTCGTCTTCGCCCTCGACGAACGGATCCTCGTCCGGGCCGAGCTCGTCGGTCGGGCTCGGCACGTCGAAGCCGGACGGCGGAATGGCCTCCAGGAAGCCGGCGGCCTTCAGCTCGTCCACACCCGGAAGATGGTTCACGCTCTCCAGCCCGAACTGGACCAGGAACGCCTCGGTCGTGCCGAAGGTCACCGGCCGGCCCGGCGTGCGCTTGCGGCCGCGGATCTTCACCCAGCCGACTTCCATCAGCACGTCGAACGTGCCCTTGGACAGCATCACGCCGCGGATGTCCTCGATCTCGGCGCGCGTGACCGGCTGGTGATAGGCGATGATGGCCAGCGTCTCGATCGCGGCGCGCGACAGGCGGCGCTGTTCCGGCTGTTCCTTGCGCAGCAGGAAGGCGAGATCCGACGCGGTGCGGAACTGCCATTTTCCTGCGACGCAGACGAGGTTTACGCCGCGTCCTTCATAAGTCTGTTGAAGCTCGGCCAGCAGCGCCGGCGACGTCGGCGCCTTCCGGCAGCGATGAGGCCAGCGCCTTCGCGTCCAGCGGCTCGCGACGCCGCGAACAGCAGCGCCTCGGTCATGCGCAGATGCTCGGGGTTCACGCCCAGACTCCGGCTCGCTGTCTTGTTCCACTTCCACTCCCATTTCCGTCTCGATCTTGGCGACCAGGCGGGCTACTCCACTCATGATACGGCCTCTGCGGTTGGTGCGACCCGGTCGCGGACAAAGATTTGCTTCGAACGGCGCCATCTGGCGGATTTCGACCTTGCCGTCGCGCGCCAGTTCCAGGCAGGCGAGCAAGGTGCTCGCAAGCGCCGAGCGGCGGCGGACGCCGCCCGACCATTCGAACGGTATGAGCCGCTCAAGCCCGCTCCAGTCCGGAGATCCGGCCGAGCATTCGTCTCCAGCCGCTCGCGCGCCTCCTCGATGGCGAGCACCGGCGCGTGCACGGGCCGATAGGTCTTGCCGCCCATCTTCTTGACGCGCTGCGTCGCATAGGCCGTCAGCAGGTCGTAGAGCGAATCCTTGTAGGTGCGCAGCTTGATGACGTTGATCGGTTCCGGATCGCCGCGCGCGAACACGTCGCGGTCCAGCCGGTCGCCGCCCATCAGCCGCGCCGCCGCCTGACGCATCGCTTCCAGCCGCTGCAAGCGCCAGCGCAGGCGCGTCGCCATCTCGTCGGCCGTCGGCTCGCCGTCCGCGTTGGGCGGCTGCGGCAGGATCAGGCGCGACTTGAGATAGGCGAGCCATGCCGCCATCACCAGATAGTCGGCCGCGAGTTCCAGATTCATCGTCTTGGCGGACTCGATGAACTCGAGATACTGGTCCGCGAGCTTCAGGATCGAGATCTTGGCGATGTCGACCTTCTGGTTGCGCGCCAGCGTCAGCAGCAGATCGAGCGGCCCTTCGAAGCCGTCGACCGCGACGATCAGCGTCTCGTCCGGCGCGGCGACCGCGGTCGCTTCGAAGTCGCCGAAATTCTCGCCGGGATCGCTCATGCGGCGTCACGCTCATCAGCTCGGCCAGCCGCGCCTCGGCGGCGGCCGGATCGAACGCGCTCGCGGCGCGCTCAGATGCGACAGCGCGTGCTCGGCGCGGTGCAGCGCCTGCCCGTCCAGCGGTTTCACTTCCGAGGCCACTTCGCGTCATCTCGTCCATCTTGCCGTTGCAGTGAAGCACGACATCGCAGCCGGCGAACAGTGCCGCCTTTGTACGCACGGACAAAGGCCCGTCCAGCGCGTTCATCGAAAGATCGTCCGATATCAACAGGCCGTCGAAGCCGATCTCGCCGCGAATCACGTCGCGAATCACTTTGGGGCTGGTGGTGGCCGGGCGCTGCGGATCGATCGCCTCGTAGACCACATGCGCGGTCATCGCCATCGGGCACATGTCGAGGCTGCGGAAGGTCACGAAATCGGTGGCGCTGAGCTCCTCCGCCTCGGTCGCAACCCGCGGCAGGGCGTGATGGAAGTCGGCCGTCGCGCGGCCATGGCCGGGAATGTGCTTCATGATCGGCAGCACGCCGCCTTCCAGCAGGCCTTCGATCTGCGCCCGGCCCAGATCGATGATCGCCGCCGGATCGAACGCGAAGGCGCGGTCGCCGATCACCGCGTCGGCGCCCTCGACCGGCACGTCCAGCACCGGCAGGCAATCGACATTGATGCCCGACCTCGGCCAGGTCGTGCGCGATCAGCCGCGCGTTGAGATAGACCGCCTCCAGCGCCGCCTCGTGCTGCGCGGCGTAGACGGCGCCGAAGCGCGCCGCCGGCGGGCGCGCCTTCCAGCCGGGCGGTTTCAGCCGCGCCACGCGTCCGCCTTCCTGGTCGATCAGGACGGGCGCGCTGTCGTCGCCGACCGTCTCGCGCAACGACGCCGACCAGCGCGCGGATCTGCGTCGCGGTCGTGGATGTTGCGCGCGAACAGGATGAAGCCCCAGGGCTGCACCTCGCGAAAGAATGTCGCGCTCCGTCCGCGCCCAGCACGGTGCCGGCGCAGCCATAGATCGCGCGCGTGCGCATCGCCCCTGCCCTTGCCTGTCCGCCCGCTGTCACTTCGCCGGGATGCAGGCGCCGCCTTCGGCCTTCAGCTTGTCGCACAGCGCGGCGGCCGAGCTTGTGCTGCCCGCGGCGATCCGCGAGCCGGTACCAGGTTCCCTTGGCGCCCAGATCGACCTGCTTGACGTCGGGCGACAGCGCCGCGAGCCAGCGAGGCATGCTTGGCCTTGTACGCGTTCCAGGCCGTATTGGCCTCGGCTTCCGACTTGTAGGAGCCGATCTGCAGCAGGCCGGCGCCGCGCAGCCGGCGCAGCGGTAACTGGCGGACTGCGGCTGCGGCGGCGGACTTCGCCGCCGGCGCCAGCGCGACCGGTTTGCGCGGTCGCAGGTGTCGACTGGTCCGGCACCGGTGGCGAGAGTGACCGACGGAGCGGTTATGCGGCCCGGTGGTGGCGGCGGCGGTCGCTTATCGGGGCGGTTGCGTCGGCGCAGCCGCGGGCTTTGCAGGCGCGGCGTGCGGCGTTGGCGTCGGGGCCGCCGCGACGGCGTCTGTCCGGCGTCGGGATGGTTTCAGCTGGCGCAGCGTCGCAGCGGGCGCTGCGGTGTCGTGCTGTTCGGCATCCTCGTTCGAGGGCGCCGGCTGCTGATAGATCTTCAGGCCCGTATAGGGCGTCGGCGTGCCGCCGGCGTTGGCGGGCGGCACCTTGGCGGGCCCGGCTTCGGCGGCGATCACGCGCGGAACTTCGGAGTGGCCCTGCGCGACGCCGCGCTGATAGGCGAGCCAAACCACGCCGCCGAACGCCGCCAGAACCAGCAAGTGCGATGACGATCAGCAGCGGAAGGCGCGAGCCCTCGACATCGTCGTCGTCCTCGCCGCCGTCGAACACGCGGACATCGTCCGAAGGTTCGTACGTTCCGCGTTCGTAATTGTGGCATCACGCGAGCTCCGAATCTCAAGCGTCAATCTAGCACCGGCCTGCGACCAAATCATGGCGCAGACAACCATTTAGAGGGCGATTTCCGTGTGGAACACCCGGCCATATTCCAGCATGGCGAAGCGGTCGGTCATCCCGGCAATATAGTCGCGGACCACGCCGCCGGTCGTCGCATCGCCCGGCGCTCCGCACAACGCGGCCCAGTCGGCCGGCAGCAGCTTCGGATCGTCGCTGAAGGCCGCGAACAGCTCGGTCACCACCGCCTGGGCGCGTCCCATCGGCGCCATGACGCGCGGATGGCGGTACATGTGCGCGAACAGAAAGCGCTTCAGGGCCGCGACCTCGTCGGCTGACACCTGCGGAAAATGCCGCAAGCGCGCCGTTGTGGCGCCGGACGTCCTGGGGCGTGACAAGCCTTGCCGCGTTCGATGCGCGCGCCGGGTTTCGCTCAGCACGTCGTCGACCAGCACACTCATCAGTGTACGGACGAGTTCGCCGATGAACCGTCCCAATTCGAGATTGCCGTAGCGCTCGCGGACGCCGCGCACCGCTCGCCGGCCAGCGGCGCGCCGGCAAGATCGTCGATCGTGAACAGCTCGGCGCGCAGACCGTCGTCGATGTCGTGGTTCACATAGGCGATGTCGTCGGACAGGCGGCGACCTGCGCCTCCAGCGACGGCCAGTGCGCGACATCGAGCGGCCAGCGCCGGTCGAACGATGCGATCGGCCCGGCCAGCGGCGCCTTGAGCGGGCCGTTGTGCTTGACCAGACCTTCCAGCGTTTCCCAGGTCAGGTTCAGCCCGTCGAAATCGGCGTAGCGATGTTCGAGCTTCGTCACGAGCCGCAGCGCATGCGCATTGTGATCGAAGCCGCCGAAATCGATGCGTCGCCGCATTCAGCGCCTCCTCGCCGGCATGGCCGAACGGCGTGTGGCCGAGATCGTGCGCCAGCGCCAGCGCTTCGGCGAGATCCTCGTCCAGCGCCAGCACGCGCGCCAGGCTGCGCGCGATCTGCGCCACCTCCAGCGAGTGCGTCAGCCGCGTGCGGTAATAGTCGCCCTCGTGCTGCACGAAGACCTGTGTCTTGTGCTTGAGACGGCGGAAGGCGGCCGAATGGATGACCCGGTCGCGGTCGCGCTGATAGCAGGTCCGCGTCGCGCTTTCCGATTCAGGGTAAAGACGGCCGCGGCTGGCTCTCGCGTCGGTCGCAAAGGGCGCATGCGCGCGCGGCGGCGTCGAATATCGGTCCGGACAGCCGCCCCAGCGGCCTATTTCCACCTTCCGACAGGGTCTTTGGGGCCTTTGCGGCGGCCATCGCAAGCACTACATAAGACTCGATGAAGT
Source organism: uncultured Solirubrobacterales bacterium (assembly GCA_963838535.1). Lineage (GTDB taxonomy): Bacteria > Actinomycetota > Thermoleophilia > Solirubrobacterales > Solirubrobacteraceae > Palsa-465. The sequence continues at coordinate 5,481 of CAWIRN010000029.1, read as the reverse complement.
ATGCCACGAATGGCCCATGACCACTGAAACTGCTTTGCCCGTGACGGTTTCGGCCCGCGCCGCCAAGCGGATCGCGGAGATTCTGAAGTCGGAACCCGCGCCCGTCATGCTGCGGCTGGCGGTGACCGGCGGCGGCTGCTCGGGCTTTCAGTACAACTTCGCCCTCGACGATACGCGCATGGACGACGATCTGGTCATCGAGCGCGACGGCGCCACGGTGCTGATCGATCCGGTGAGCCTGGACTTCCTCAAGGGCGCGGAGATCGATTTCTCCAACGACCTCATCGGCGCCGCGTTCAAGGTCAACAATCCGAACGCGCAATCGTCCTGCGGCTGCGGCACGAGTTTTTCGGTCTGAGATTCCCGGCGCAGTTTCGCGCATACGGCGAAAATTATCGTTAACGCGAAGTTGAGCGTGGCCGCGAATTGACTCCGCGCTCCTGCGTTTCCGTAATTGCTCGCACAAATGCGAGCGGGGAGTAGCATCGTGAAGCAATGGCAGGCGGTTACGGCGGCGACATGGTTCATCTTGGCGGCAGCCAGTGCGGCGATCGCGGCGAGCGGGAGCGACGCAGGGTCTGCGCAAGGCGCCGGTTCATCCGGCGAGCAACGTGCGGCCGGTTCCTGGACGACGAACGACGACGGCATGGCTCTCATCGAGAAGAGCGAAGGACTTCGCCTGCAGGCGTACAATGACGGCGCGACCTGGCGCATCGGCTATGGCCATTCGGGCGACGTGACGAAAGAACAGGCCGTCACGGCGGCACAGGCGGAGAGTCTGCTGCGCACCGACATTCGCGATTGCGAGGTTGCACTCGGGCACCTGGTTACGGTTCCGGTGACGCAGAACGAATTTTCGGCACTGGTCTCGCTTTGCTACAGCACAGGTGCGTATTCGTTGCGCAAGGCGACCGTGATCGCACGCCTCAATGCCGGCGATCGCCCCGCCGCGGCAAACGGATTCATGCTGTGGGTGAAGGCCAGCGGCAAGCCGTCGCCGCTTCTTGTGACGAGACGGACGGCCGAGCGGGCACTGTTTCTGAAGTAGGCAGCGGCGCACAACCGCGGCAGTTGGACGAACCGCTTCCAAACTTATCCAACACCTGCATCGGCGCGAGTCCAGTAATTGCGGGGAAATTCCGTTCGGCTTTTGTCGCCGGCGTTGGATAAGTCTTGGCGCGCGAAATTTTTCTGAACTTTCTATCGTAAAAGTCCAGCCTCCTCTTGAACCGTCACGCACTAATCTCCATTTCCGCTAAATCCCAACAATTGCGAACGTTACGCAGCGCTGGTCGTACGCGCGGCAACGACAGCTACTCGCGAGGACTTCGGAAAACAAAACATCCTGGTGAATTATATACGTTGTAAGAATCCGAACGAGCGACCACGCGATGTTGTTTTACAATTGTAAAGAAGAAACGGTCCCCTCACGGCTGCAAGTCGCGGCTGCCGAACTGGACCGTCTTGCAGGCATCCGACGATTGCGTGTGCAAGCGGACCGAGGGTTCGCTGTGTCAGGGGACATCGAAGGACATGTGCAGGGCGCGGCGGCGCCGAATATCCGCGCGAAACCGGCAGCAAATGCGCTTGCGAATCTCAGTCGCGGACAAGTCCTGCATTGGTGGAACACTCTTGCCAGCGCGGAGGACACGCTCCCAATCGCTTCAGTTGCCGTCATCGCCGTCACAAGCGTCCTGTGGAATGAGCGCGCAGGGCTGACATTCGTACCGGAACTGCCGCTAGCGACTATGTCGTTTGCAACATTTGCGTTTTTTGGAATCGCAATGATTTTCTCGACCGTCTGGTCCAACCGCATGATGGTCGAGCTGGCTACCTATTTCGGTCTGTGGGGAATCTTTCCGATTTTTGCCGTCAGACTAAACTATCTGAGCGCGACGCTTAACTTTCCGCTGCGGGACACCTTGTTTGCCCGCGCTGACTCAGCGCTGGGATTTGACTGGCGCACATGGGCGAGTGTTGCGTGGTCGCATCCAGCGCTCATCGACATTCTGATCTGTGTGCTACCGGAGCAACATCGTTCAGCCCTTTGTTCTCGTATTGATATTCGCAGTCTGGGGACCGCGTGGGCGCAATCGCGAGTTCCTCACTGCGACGTTGCTCGCATCGATGCTAACGGTGGTGATTTCGGCTGTTTTGCCCGCCTTCGGTCCTTATCGGGTCTATGGCATTACAAGCGGTTGGGACCGCATTCTCGATGCGTTGCGTGCTGGAAGTCATATGCCTTTGCAGTACGTCGGCATTGTCACCTTTCCGTCGTTCCATGCCAGTATGGCAGTGATACTGGCGGCCTCGATGCGCGGCTATCACTACGGGTTTGTCGCGGCGGTGATCCTCAACAGCTTGATGCTCCTTGCGACGGTGCCGATCGGCTATCACTATTTCGTAGACCTGATTGCCGGGTGCGCGATCGGTTTTGGTTCGCTCTACGTTGCGCATCTTGCCGGACGTCGAACAAGGGCATTCGTCCTTCCGCCCCGGTACGTAGGCGGACCTGGAGATAAGACTGACGAGATTACTGTGGTATGACTCACCGTTCGTTTGGATGAGCTATGCCATGAAAATCGCCACCTGGAACGTCAATTCGGTCCGCAGCCGCGTCGAGACCGTGGTCGCCTGGCTGAAGGAAGCCTCGCCCGACGTCGTCTGCCTGCAGGAGCTGAAATGCACCGACGACCAGTTCCCGAAGCGAGGCGTTCGAGGGCCTGGGCTACAATTGCGCCGTACACGGACAGAAGACCTATAACGGCGTCGCCATCCTCTCGAAACGGCCGATGGAGGACGTCACGCCGCGCCTGCCCGGCGGCGACGACACCGACGATCACGCCCGCTACATCGAGGCGATCGTGTCCGACGGACAAGGGCGTGGTGCGGGTCGGCATCGATCTATGCGCCGAACGGCAATCCGATCGGCACGGAGAAGTTCACCTACAAGCTCGCCTGGCTGGAGCGGCTGAACGCGCACGCGCAAGGAGCTGCTGGCGCTGGAGGAGCCGGTGGCGCTGATGGGCGACTACAACGTCATTCCCGCAGCCGGAGGATTGCTACGATCCCAAGGCGTGGATGGAAGACGCGCTCTTCCAGCCGGAATCGCGCGCGGCGCTGCGGCGCGTCGAATATCTCGGCTACACCGACGCCTTCCGCGCCTGCGATGCCGCAGCCGAACCAGTACACCTTCTGGGACTATCAGGCCGGCGCCTGGCAGAAGGACCACGGCATCCGCATCGACCACATCCTGCTGTCGCCGCAGGCCGCCGATCATCTCAAGCGCTGCGCCATCGACAAGCATGTGCGCGGACGCGAGAAGCCGTCCGATCACGTGCCGGGCGGTGCCTTGAGGTGCTGAGGCTGCGGCAGTGCTCGTACGCATCGTCACTGCATCTGCCAGCTCGCTGGGCGCGTCGTGCGCCGTTGTCGGCGCGGACATCGCTACACAAGGGCACGCCGATCTATCGCTCCTCGCGACAGCGACGCGAGTTCTGCGGCATGCGGGCGCAACTGGTCTCGCAGTGCAAGCATCGCTCAACCGTGACCCGCACGTCCTTGAGGTCGCGCTGACAGATCGCTCTCGAGGCTCGTCAGATTCATGCCGTGCTTCAGACAGTTGTACGGCGTCAGGTTCACCGCCTTGATCAGTCGCGCGTCCGCATCGCGCCCGTGCCGCCCAGGTCGAAGTCGAGCACGTTGATGCAGCCGGTGTCCTGCTCGAACGCGCCCATCGCCATGAGCCCGGCGCCGCAGGCCCAGCTCAGCAGCAGGCGGTTGATGCCTTCATGCGCGACGACCAGCGCGGTGTGCCAGTCCGGTTCGCCTGCGAGCAGCCGCGGATCGCGCGCACCGCGCGCGTCCTGGGCGTCGGCGTAGACTTCGCCGCCTTCGTGGTTGGTCGCGCCCGGTTCGTGGCGCGCGAGCGAAATAGGACCTTCATCCGCGCGATCAGTTCCTCGCGGCTCTTGCACCGGCGGCATCTTGCCGCCGCGCGATCTCGACGAGGTCTGGCGTCGATCTCGAGCGTGGGCGGATGCTCTGCGCCGCCAGCACGATTGCGGCGGTCTCGTGCGTGCGCGGCATAACCCGAGCAGACCGCGCGGTCGAACGTGCACATGCGACAGCGCCTTGCCCGCCGCTTCGGCCTGCAGCTGCGGCCGCGTGTCGGTCAGCGGCACGGAATGTTGATGGCGCCGGTCGCGACGACATGCTTGGCGAGATAGTCGACATGGCCGTGGCGCATCAGATAGATGCGCCGGCGCGAAGCGGTTCCTGGAAGTGCGCTCATGAGACCTAGATCGCACCTGCGCTTTGCAGTTTTGCGACATCGGCGTCGGCGAAGCCCCAGGCCTTGAGCGCGGCCGCGTTGTCGGCGCCCTGCGGCGGGCCCTGCACTTCCGGCACCGTGCGCGAGAAGCGCGGCGCCGGCGCCGGCTGCACGACGCCGTCGACCTCGACGAAGGTCTTGCGCGCGACGTTGTGCGGATGCTTCGGCGCCTCGTCCAGAGCCGAGCACCGGCGCGAAGCAGACGTCGCTGCCGTCCATGATCGCGTCCCACTCGTCGCGGGTCTTGGTCTTGATCACGGCGGCGAGCTTGTCCTTCAGCGCCGGCCAGGCGGCGCGGTCCATCTGCGCCTGCGAAGGCGGGGTCGGTGATGCCCGGCCTTCTCCAGCAGCTCCGCGTAGAACTGCGGCTCGATCGAGCCGAGCGCGATGTACTTGCCGTCCGTGCATCTCGTAGGTGTCGTAGAAATGCGCGCCGCCATCGAGCAGGTTGGCGCCGCGCTCGTCCGTCCACATGCCCGTCGGCGGTCATGCCGTAGAACATCGCCATCAGCGAGGCCGCGCCGTCGGTCATCGCGCAGTCGATCACCTGGCCCTTGCCCGAGGCGCGTGGCGTCGAGGATGCCGGCACACCAGGCCGAAGGCGAGGTAGAGCGCGCCGCCGCCGAAATCGCCGACCAGGTTGAGCGGCGGCACCGGCTTGTCGCCGCGTGCCGATGCGCGTGCAGCGCGCCGGTGAGCGCGATGTAGTTGATGTCGTGGCCGGCGGCCTGCGCGAGCGGCCCGATCTGGCCCCAGCCGGTCATGCGGCCGTAGACGAGCTTCGGATTGCGCTTCAGCGCACACGTCCGGGCCGAGGCCGAGCCGCTCCATCACGCCGGGGCGGAAGCCCTCGATCAGCGCGTCGGCCTTGTCGATCAGCTTCAGCGCGGCCTCGACGCCTTCCGGCTTCTTCAGGTCGAGCGCGACGGCGTTGCGCCCGCGATAGGTGATGTCGCGACTTGGCGGGCGAGCGGCCGCCCTTGCGGTCGATGCGCACGACGTCGGCGCCCAGGTCGGACAGCAGCATGCCGCGAACGGCCCCGGCCCGATGCCGGCGAACTCCACGATCCGAATGCCCTGCAGGGGACCCATGCCAAACCTCATCGCAATTGCGCCGCAATTCCCTCTTAGCTGGCCGGGGGAAATCG
>CAWIRN010000028.1:0-181925 GCA_963838535.1 uncultured Solirubrobacterales bacterium | reverse complement strand
AGCGGTGCCCTGTACCCGCAACCCGCTCTAGCGGGGCCGAATTCCCTCTCGAGGGGCTAGAGGCCCGGGTGGCAGCGCTCCCGTTTCGTGGCGGTGATGGCTCGGTCCCGTGGCGATGGGGACCCGTGAACCAGGTCAGATCCGGAAGGAAGCAGCCTTAAGCGGTCACCTCCAGGCGCTGCGGGAGTGCCGATCCGGAGTCAAGAAGCGGTGGCCGCGCCTCGGGTGCCGGCTTCGACAGGGGGTGCACGGTCCACTTTTAGCGCGCGCCAGCGCGGCGCGGCCGGCGCGGCTGATGGTGCTCGGCGATTCGGCCGAGCCCAGCCGCGCCCGCTACTAGACTCGGCCGTCGTCGTGTTTTCCGGCCCCTCGCTCTACCGTCGCCATCGCCCCCGCACCTTCGCCGACGTCGTCGGCCAGGAGCACGTCGTGCGCACGCTCCGCAACGCCGTCGCAGCGCGGCCAGGTCCATCACGCCTACCTCTTCGTGGGCTCGCGCGGGCACCGGCAAGACGAGCATGGCGAAGATCCTCGCCGCCTGCCTGAACTGCGAGCACGGGCCGACCGACGAGCCCTGTGGCACTGCGAGTCGTGCATCGTCGATCGCCAGAGCGACCTCGCTCGACGTGATCGAGATGGACGCCGCCTCGAACAACTCCGTCGACGACATTCGCGACCTGCGCGAGAAGGTGGCCTACGCGCCGTGTCGGGACGCCACAAGGTCTACATCCTCGACGAGGCGCACATGCTCTCCCCGCAGGCGTGGAACGCGTTCCTCAAGACGCTCGAGGAGCCACCGCCGCGCACGATCTTCGTGCTCGCGACGACCGAGGCCCAGAAGGTGCTGCCGACCGTGGTCGACCGCTGCCACCGCTTCGACTTCGGCCGCCCGTCGGTCGAGCAGGTGGGCACGGTGCTGGACCGCGTCGCCGACGCAGGAGGGGATTCGACATCGACGACGGTGCGCTGGCGCTGGTCGCGCGCCACGCGACCGGGAGCTTCCGCGACGCGCTCGGCACGCTCGAGCAGCTCGTCACCTACGCGGGCGACGAGCCGATCGCGGCCGCCGACGTGTTGGCGGTGCTCGGCGTGGCCGACGCCGAGCAGCTGTTCGACGCGGTCGACGCGATCGTCAGCCGTGATCCGGCTCGGCGCTACGAGCGGCGGCACGACTCGCCGAGTCCGGCCGGGACGCGGGTCAGGTGCTGCGCGACCTCGAGAGTCCACGGCCGGGAGCTGCTCGACCGTCCAGATACTCGGTGAGGTGCCGCCGCGAACTGCGCGTGACGCCCGGAGCGCGACCAGCGCCTGGCTCGAGCAGGCGCAGGCCTCGCGGGCCGAGACGCGTGCGCCTGCTCGACCTCGTCGCCGCCGCGCTCGAGGCCACCGCGAACGGGGCGCAGGCTCGCATCCAGCTCGAGCTCGTGCTGATCAAGGGCGCCGCGCCGGAGGTCGATCCCTCGACGCGCCGCGCTGCTCTCCCGGATCGAGCGGCTCGAGGCCGATGCGCGGCGCGGCGACGGCCTCACTCGCTCCGCCCGCCCCCCAGCGGCCCCAGTCTCGCTCCGCCCCCGGCGCGGCCCCCCCGTCTCCCGCGCCGGCCCCCGAGGGCCGGCGAGGAGGACGACGAGCCGGATCCGCGCGCCGCCGGAGCGCCGCAACCAGTGAGCGCGACCCCGCGCGTCCCGAACGGCGGCGAGCCCGAGCGGCGCAGCGCCCAGACCGCGCGCCGCGGAGGACCCGCCTCGCCGCCGACCACTCGACCTCGACACCGTCGCGGCGGCTTGGCCCGCCGTGATCGAGCTCGTCAGGCAGCGCAACGCGATGCTCGCTGCGCTGCTGGCCGATGCCCGTCCAGTTGCCGTCGCGAGCGCGGCTCACCGTCGCCTTTCCCGGCCGGGCGCCGCGTTTCTGAAGCGCAAGGCCGAGCAGGATGACCATCGCCGGGTCACCACCGAGGCGTTGCGAGCGGTGACGGGCACGCACTCGCGTTGCGCTACGAGCTCCGCGAGGCCGAGCGAGGTCGACGCGGCTCCCGGTCGTACCGGTCCTCTCCGGCGAGGAGCTCGTGCGACGATTCATGGAGGAGTTCGACGCCGAGGAGATCATCGACGCCGAGGAACCCCGACGACACCAGGTCAACCGAGGCCCCCTAATGCCCCAGCCGCCCAACATGCAGCAGCTCCTCAAACAAGCGCAGAAGATGCAGCAGGACATGATCGCCGCGCAGGAAACCCTCAAGGACGAGGTCGTCGCAGGCCTCTGCCGGAGGCGGCATGGTCACCGTCGAGGTCACCGGCGACCTGTACGTCAAGTCGATCGTCATCGATCCCCAGGCCGTCGACCCGGATGACGTCGAGCTCCTGCAGGACATGGTGCTCGCGGCGGTCAACGAGGCGGTCCGCGCGGCTCAGGAGCTGGCCGCGTCGAAGCTGGGCGGGATTACCGGCGGCCTCGGTGATCTCGGCCTTCCGGGCCTGTAGGGAGCGTGTACGCACCGCCGGTACAGCGCCTGATCACCGAGCTGTCCAAGCTGCCGGGGGTGGGTGGACGCACGGCGCAACGGCTCGCGTTCCATCTGCTGCGCTCGAGCGACGAGGAGGCGCTCGCGCTCGCCGATGCGATCCGGGAGGTCAAACAGCGGATCGGGCTGTGCGAGGTGTGCTTCAACCTCGCCGATGGGCCGAGGTGCCGAATCTGCTCAGATGAGCGCCGCGACCCAGAGCTGATCTGCGTGGTCGAAGAGCCCTCGGACGTGATCTCGATCGAACGCACGCATGAGTTCCGCGGCGGTTACCACGTGCTGGGCGGGGCGCTGTCGCCGATCGACGGGATCGACCCGGAGGATCTGAAGATCTCCGAGCTGTATGCACGGGTTCAGAGCGGGGGGGTGAGTGAGGTGGTGATCGCAACCAACCCGACGACCACGGGCGAGGCGACGGCGCTGCATATCGCCGACGGGCTTCGCTCGCGCGTGCCCGGGCTGTCGGTCACGCGGCTGGCCAGCGGCCTCCCTGTGGGCGCGGACCTCGAGTACGCCGACGAGCTGACGCTGGGACGCGCGCTGTCCGGTCGCCGCGCGGTGTAGGGCTCGCCACGCCCTCAGCTGCCGGAACCGCCCGAGCTCGGCCCGCGCCCGGACCGGGTCAGGATCGGTTAGCGGTACGAGTCCATGCGCTCGCGCGCCGAGGACCACGCCACCGATGTCGGCATGCGCCTGCGCCGCCGCCAGAAATGTCGCGTGAAGCGCGGGACGTAGAGCAGTGTTCCCCCGATCGAACCGTGCTCGCGATGTTGGGCTTCGGCAACGCTGGCCCGCCGCATTTGGTCCACGAAACGGCCGGTCAACACCCGCGGCAGCGCGGTCTCGCCTCGCGCCACCGCGCGCAGGGCGGGCGCGAGACGACCCTGAGCGCTGCTCTTGAGCAGGTAGCCGTCGGCGCCGGCATTGATGGCGCGCACGACGTTGTCCTCCGCCACCGAGCTGGCGAGCATGGCAATCCGCGCGTCCGGGAGCTTTGACGAAATCGCCTGGCTCGCTTTGATCCCGTCGCCGGGCAGATCCACCTCGAGTAGGCATACATCCGGCCGATGGCGCACGACCGCGGCGACGGCCTCGGCGGCGTCATGCGCCTCGGCAACCACGCGGAAGCCGTCGCTCTCCAAGGCGTGCTTCACGACGGCCAGTGTGGATGGGTCGTCCTCGGCCAGCACGATCTCGTAGGGGCCGTGGTCTGAGCTCAGACCCTCCCAAGACGGCACACGCCCGGATTTTAAAGTTGACGGCGACACAGGTTTAGCCTCCATTCCGAACCCCGGAGTCAATCTCCGCGGGTGCCCCGACGCGAGCGAACGCTCGGCAAGTTTGACGAATCTTACTCCCGCCGGCGGCGGGGCCGAGATTCGCTTCTCAGCGCACCGCTGGGTGCCGGGTGGCGCAATGGTCGGTGAGCCGTTGGGGCAGGACCCACGGGCCTCAACGCGTAACCTCCGTCACCGTGGCAACTCCCGGAATCGTGGTCATGAAGTTCGGCGGCACCTCCGTCGCGGACGCCGAGCGGATCAAGCACGCAGCGGGCCGGATCGTCGCCCAGCGCGAGGCCGGCAAGCGCGTCGTCGCCGTGCTCTCAGCGCGGGGCAAGACGACGGATGACCTGATCGCGATGGCCGAGGAGGTCTCGGACAACCCCGACCGCCGTGAGATGGACATGCTGCTCTCGACCGGCGAGCGGATCTCGTGCGCGCTGTGCGCGATGGCGATCAACGATCTCGGCCACCGCGCGATCTCGTTGACCGGATCCCAGGCGGGGATCGTCACCGACACCTCGCACACGAAGGCGAGGATCCTCGACGTCCGCGCAGACCGCATCCGGGACGCGCTGAGCGAGGACCGGATCGTGCTCGTGGCCGGCTTCCAGGGGGTCTCGACCCGCCACGACGTGACCACGCTCGGCCGCGGCGGCTCGGACACGACCGCGGTCGCCGTGGCCGCGGCGATCGACGCCGAGGTGTGCGAGATCTACACCGACGTGGCGGGAGTGTTCAGCGCCGACCCCCGCCTCGTGCCCGACGCGCGCAAGCTGCCGCAGGTGAGCTTTGAGGAGATGCTCGAGATGGCCGCCTCGGGGGCCAAGGTCCTGCAGCTGCGCGCGGTCGAATACGCCCGCACGCACGGGGTGCGGATCCACTGTCGCTCCAGCTTCGACCCCGGCCCAGGTACCGTTGTGCTCGGAGAAGACGAGACGATGGAACATCCACTCATCACGGCGGTCACCCACTCCACTGACGAGGCCAGGATCACGCTGATCGGTGTTCCCGACCGGCCTGGCGCGGCGGCGGCGATCTTCACCGCGCTCGCCGAAGCGAACTGCAACGTCGACACGATCATCCAGAACGAGCCGCGGGAGGAGGGCCGCGAGGCCGAGGTCTCGTTCACCATCTCGACCGAGGATCTGCGCGCGGCCGAGTCGGCACTCGAGCCGGTCCGGGCTGAGCTGGGGTATCGGGCAGGTCGACACCGATCGCGAGATCGGCAAGGTATCGATCGTCGGCGCGGGGATGCGCTCGCACCCCGGCGTCGCGGCGAAGGTGTTCTCGACGCTCGCGGCCGAAGGCATCAACATCGAGATGATCTCGACCTCGCCGATCAAGATCTCGTGCGTGATCCGCTCCGACGACGTGCCGCAGGCCGTCCGTGCGCTGCACAGCGCGTTCGAGCTCGGCGAGGGCGGAATCGAGCCGGAACAGTGGTCCGCGGTGACGCCGGATCCGCGCGTCGCGGTCGTCGGCGCCACCGGGCGCGGTCGGTCGGACGATGCTGGCGCTGCTGCGCGAGCGTGACTTCCCGGCGAGCGAGATCGTGCCGTTCGCGTCCACGCGCTCGGCCGGCGCCCGGCTCGACGGGCTCACGGTGCGCGGCCTCGACGAGGCGGCCGACATCGACGGGCTTCGACATCGCGCTGTTCTCGGCCGGCTCGGGCGTCTCGCGCGAGTGGGCGCCGCGGTTCGTCGCCAGCACGGCGCCGTCGTGATCGACAACTCATCGTGCTGGCGGATGGAGCCGGACGTTCCGCTCGTGGTCGCCGAGGTCAATCCCGAGGCGATCTCGGGTCACAACGGGCATCATCGCCAACCCGAACTGCTCGGCGATGCAGGCGCTGGTGGTCCTCAAGCCGATCCACGACGTGGTCGGGCTCGAGCGGATCGTGTTCAGCTCCTATCAATCGACGTCGGGCACCGGCGTACGCGCGATCGAGGAGCTCAAGCGCCAGGCCGAGGCGATCCTGCACGGCACGAGCTCTGCCGGCGCCCGCAGGTCTACCCGCACCAGATCGCGTTCAACGTGCTCCCCCAGGTGGAGACGTTCAAGGACGGCGATGACTACACGACCGAGGAGCGCAAGGTGATCGCCGAGAGCCGCAAGATCCTCGGCCTGCCCGGAGCTGCGGATCACGGCCACGTGCGCCCGGGTGCCGGTGATCAACTGCCATTCGGAGGCGTTGAACGTCGAGACGCGCGCTGACCTGAGCCCCGACGCAGTGCCGCGGGCTGCTGGCCGACGCGCCCGGGGTCGTGGTCGTCGACGACCCGGCCGCGGGGCTCTATCCGCTCGCCTCGGAGGTCTCGGGCCGGGATGAGGTGTTCGTCGGCCGGATCCGCCGCGACGAATCGAACCCGCGCACGCTGAACATGTGGGTAGTCGGCGACAACCTCCGTAAGGGGGCCGCTACCAATGCGGTCCAGATCGCCGAGCTGGTGGTCGGCGATCGGGGGAGACCCGCCTTGTCGAACGATCTGTATGAGCTCATGCGGTGCGTCCCGTCGACGCGCCGCTTCACTGACGATCCGGTCCCGCGCGAGCTGCTCGAGCGCGTGCTGGAGAACGCGCGCTTCGCCCCGAGCGGCGGCAACCGTCAGGGCTGGCGGGTGATCGTCGTCACCGCCCCCGAGATCCGTCGCCGATTGCGCGAGTGCTACGAGGAGCCCTGGAACACCTACATGGAGCAGACGGGCGGGAGGGCGGCGCTACACGCCGGCGGGGCCAGCGGCTTGCCGGCCGGTCGCCTGCGCATGCTGCGCGACGCCGACGAGTTCGCCCACACGTTCGACCAGGTGCCGGTGCATCTGCTGCCGTGCGTCGAGTTGGAGGCGCTGGCGATCGTCGACAGCTCGCTGCAGCGGCCGAGCATCGTCGGGGGTGCGTCGATCTACCCGTTCGTGCAGAACGTGCTGCTCGGCCTGCGCGCCGAAGGTCTGGGGGCGGCGTTCACCACGTTGCTGACGCCGGTCGAGGACGAGGTCCGCGCGTTGCTGGAGATCCCCGACGGGGTGGCCCTGGCCGGCCACATCTCGGTCGGCTACCGCGCCGAGCCGTGGCCCAAGCGGCTGCGCCGCAACCCCGTCGAGCAGTTCACCTTCAGTGAGCGCTACGGGCAGCCCTGGCTGGATACCGGCGCCTGACGCGCGCCGAGCGCACGAAAACCTGAGGTCAGGCCGCGGTGGCGGCCACGACGGAGGTCGACCAATCGACCACGGAGGTCGGGCGCACGACATGCTTGTTCATCCCGAGCTCCTTGGGTGAGAGCCCGAGGGCGAGGCCGACGAGCTGGGGTAGGTGGAGCACGGGCATCCCGAGCTCTCGGCCGACGACCTTGGCCGCGGCCGGCTGCTGGAGGTCGAGGTTGAGGTGGCACAGCGGGCAGGGAACGACGAGACAGTCGGCCTCGGCATCGACCGCGTCGCCGAGGTGCCGGCCGGCCATCCCCAATGACGCGTGCTTGTTCATCGTGATGATCGGAAAGCCGCAGCACTTGTACACGCCGGCGTAGTCGATCACGGTGCCGCCGAGGGCTTCGATCACCATGTGGAGGTAGAGGTCGCGGGGATGCTCCTCGTCGACTCCGAGCCGCTCGACCGGCCGGACGATGTAGCAGCCGTAGAACGGGCCGACCTTCAGGTCGGTGAGCGGGCGTGTGACCTTGGTCTTCAGGGTGTCGAGTCCGATCTCCTCGACCAGCAGCCAGAGGAAGTTCTTGTTCGTCAGCCCCTTGTCGTAGCGCAGGCCCTCGTCGGACAGGTGAGCGTTGATCGACTCGCGGTACTCGGTGTTGGCGTCGAGGCGCTCTTGGCACTCGGACTGGGCGCCCTGGCAGGTCGAGCAGATGTTCATCATCAGCTCGCCGTCGGTCTGCTGGGCCAGCGCGAAGGTGCGCGCGTTCAACGTGTCCGCGAGCTCCTGGTTGTGCTCGGCGATCACGCCGGCGCCGCAGCACGCGGCGCGGTCGAGCTCGATCAGCTCGATGTCCAGCAGCGGCGCGACCTGCGCCATCGAGCCGTGCAGCTCCGGTGTGAACCCGCGGCTGACACAGCCCGGCCAGTAGGCGACCTTCATGACTGCTCGCTTTCGCTCGGGGGCTCGGGATCGTCCTCGTAGCCGGTCACGTACAGGTTGAGCTCGACGCGCTGATCCTGTCCCTCGATCGTGTCGAAGATCTGCTTGACCTCCTTGGGCGCCTTGTGCGGATGGGTCAGGACCTTGGTCACCGTCATCTTGCGACGCGCCATCGCCGTGGCCGCGGTCGGCAGCGAGCTGAGCAGCTCCGGAACCGCGCGCGGATGGAACTTGCCGCCGTAGGAGTCCGGCAGCAGGTCGGCCTCGTGGAGCAGGCCGTTGCGGCGCACGTTCTTGACGAACGCGTGCTCGTGGCGGTAGCCGTTATTGCGGTCCTTGATCTCGTAGTCGGATCCGGCCTTGCGCCGCAGCCGCATGATCTGGCTCATGGGCGCGACGTCCTTGGGACAGGCGTCGATGCAGTTGAAGCAGTGGGTGCAGTCATACAGGCCGTGCTCGTCCTCGGAGAGGTCCTTCAACCGCTCGTAGTGATCGGCGTCACGGGGGTCTCCGACGAACCGGTAGGCCTTGGCGAGCGCGGCCGGCCCGATGAACAGCGGGTCGATCTCCATCGAGAGACAATCGGACACGCAGGCTCCGCACTGGATGCAGGCCATCGGCTGGGTGATGTCGACCATGTTCTCGTGCGGCACGATGTACTCGCGCTCGGGCACGGGCTCCTTGTTCAGCAGCCACGGCGTGACGCGCTGGATCTTCTTCCAGTGCACCGCATCCATGTCGACGATCAAGTCGCGGATCACCGGCATGTTGCCCATCGGCTCGACCGTGATCACGTCGTTGTACTCGCCGTCGGCGGGGGGGTGCCAACCCGCCCCGTGACCCCGATCCGCGGCCTGCTGCAAATGCGTGTTGCACGCCAACCCCGGCTTGCCGTTCATCCGCACGCCGCACGATCCGCAGATCGCCTGCTGACACGAACAGCGGATCCCGACTGAGCCATCGATCTCGTCACGCACCTTCAAGATCGCGTCCAGGACCGAGTTGCGCTCGCCCAGCTCCACCTTGTGCTCATCCCAATACGCGGCCTCGCCGGACTGCGGGTCAAAGCGGCGGATCCTCAACGTGTACTCAGGCAACTAGTACGTCCTTTCCTGGGGCTCCCAGCGAGTGATCGTGACCGGCGAGTAGCTGACCTTCGGCACGTCGGTGCCGTTGGCCGAGATATCAATGTGCTTGAGCCACTGCTCGTCGTTGCGCTCCGGGAAGTCGGTGCGGAACTGGGCCCCCCGGGATTCCTTTCGCTCCTTCGCCCCAACGACGATCGCCTCGGCGACGTCGAGCATGTATCCGAGCTCGATCCAGCCGATCACGTCCTGGTTGAAGACCAGGCCGCGGTCGTCGATCGCCGCCTTGGGCGCCTCTTCCTTGAGCCGCCGGATCGCCTCGTGGGCCTTGTCGAGGCCCTCGGCGTCGCGGAACACGGCGCAATACTCGTTCATCGTCTCCCCGAGCTCGTTCTTGATCGCCGCGACGCGGCGGCCGCCTCCCTCACGCCGGATGATCGCGTCGATCTTCTCCTGGGTTCCCGTGGTGACGGTCGGGCGTGTCGAGGGCATCGGCATGTGCATCGCCTGGCCGGCGGCGTGCTCGCCCGAACGCCGGCCGAAGATCAGCGTGTCGAGCAGCGAGTTGGCGCCGAGCCGGTTGCCGCCGTGGACCGACACGCACGCCACTTCGCCGGCCGCGTAGAGCCCCGCGACCGTGGTCTGGCCGTCGACGTCGGTCTTGACCCCGCCCATGATGTAGTGCTGACCGGGGCGGATGTGGATCGGCTCGCGGGTGATGTCGACGCCGGCGAAGTCGCGTCCGATGTTGACGATCTCCCGCAATGCCTCGAGCACGCGCCGGCGCGGGACCTTGGTGATGTCGAGTGCGACGGTCCCGTCCGGGAAGCCGCGACCCTCGTTGATCTCGGTCTGCTCGGCGCGGGAGACAACGTCGCGCGAGGCGAGGTCGAGCTTGTTCGGCGCGTAGCGCTCCATGAACCGCTCACCCTCGGCGTTCAGGAGCCAGGCGCCCTCACCGCGAGCGCCCTCGGTGATCAGCAGCCCGTTGCCGGCCAGCGTCGTGGGGTGGTACTGGACCATTTCCATGTCCATCAGCCGGGCGCCGATCCGGAACGCCTGGGCGATCCCATCGCCGGTGACGATCAACCCGTTGGTGGTCGGCGTGTAGGCCTGGCCGGCGCCGCCTGCGGCGAGGATCACCGTCTTGGCGTTGAACACCTCCAGCCGTCCGTCGCGCAGGTTGCGACAGATGGCGCCGACGCAGCGGCCCTCGTCGTCCTGCAGTAGATCGGTCGTGAACCACTCCTCGAAGCGGTCGACCAGTTCCCCCTGCTTCATCAGCTGTTCATAGAGCACATGCAGGATGGCGTGGCCGGTGATGTCGGCGACGTAGTACGTGCGGGCCGCCGAGGCACCGCCAAAGGCGCGCGTGCCGAGATGCCCGGTCTCGTCGCGGTGGAAGGTGACGCCGATGTGCTCCAGGTACAGGATCTCGTCCGGGGCCTCGCGGCACATGATCTCGATCGCGTCCTGATCGCCCAGGTAGTCGGACCCCTTGACGGTGTCGTACGCGTGGGACTCCCAGCTGTCCTCGGGATTCAGCGCCGCGTTGATGCCGCCGGCGGCGGCCACCGAGTGCGAGCGGACCGGGTGAACCTTGGAGATGATTCCGACGGTGGCGCCGGCCTGTGCGGCGGCCAGCGCGGCCCTTTGGCCCGCCAGCCCGGCGCCGATGATCAATACGTCGTGGGACGGCACTACAGGTGATTCTATTTGAGGGCCCGGCAGTGGGGGGTCCCGGGGTCCTGCGCGAACGTGTTCAGCCGCTCGCCAGCTCGGCCAGCCGACGCTCCAGGAACCGTCTCTCGGCTGGGTTGCGAGTCAGCGACAGCGCACGCCGATAGGCCGCGCCGGCATCGTCCCGTCGCCCGAGGCGGCGCAGGAAATCGGCGCGTGTGGCGTGCATCAGGTGGTAGCGCTCGAGCCCGTCGACGGCGTCGATCAGCGCCAGGGCCCGATCCAGATGCCCGGTCTCGGCCACCGCGACCGCGTGGTTGAGCGCCACCACCGGGGTGGGCCGGACGCGATGGAGCTCGGCGTACAGCGCGGCGATCTGGGGCCAGTCGGTCTGCGCCGTGCTCGCGGCCTGAGCGTGCAGCGCGGCGATCGCCGCCTGGAGCTGGTAGGGCCCCGGGCGGCCGCGACGCATCGCCCGCTCGAGCAGCCGCACTCCCTCCTCGATCTCGCGGGAATCCCAGCGCGACCGGTCCTGGTCCTCGAGCAGGACGAGCTCCCCGTCGGTGCCGATCCGAGTCCGTCGGCGCGAGTCGTGCAAGAGCATCAGCGCCACGAGCCCCAACGCCTCGGGTTCGTCGGGCATCAACGCCGCCAGCAGCTTTCCGAGTCGCAACGCTTCGGCGCACAGCTCGGGTCGCAGCAGGTTCTCCCCGGCGGTTGTCGCATAACCCTCGTTGAAGACGAGGTAGATCACCGCCAGCACGGCGCCGAGGCGGTCCGGGAGCGCTCTGTCGGCGGGCACCTCGAAGGCGATCGCGGCGTCGCGGATCTTGCGTTTGGCGCGCACGAGACGCTGCGCCATCGTCGCCTCGGGCACCAGGAACGCGCGAGCGATCTCCGCTGCGGTCAATCCCCCCACGGCCTGGAGCGTGAGCGCCACCCGCGCCTCGGGGGCCAGCGCGGGATGACAGCAGGTGAACAGCAGGCTCAGGCGCTCGTCGCCCAGCTCCGCCAGGCTGTCGGGCAGGGGGTCGATCATCGACGTCGTCTGGAGATCGTGGCCGAGTTGCGCGAGCTTCTCGTTTCCGGTCCGGTGTCGGCGCAGCCGATCCAGGGCTCGATTGCGAGCGACCGTGAGCAGCCAAGCGGCCGGCGAGCGCGGCGTGCCCGTCCGCGGCCAGCGCTCGAGCGCGACGGCAAACGCCTCTTGCAGGACGTCCTCGGCCAGTTCGAAGTCGCCGAGGCTGCGAACCAGCGCGGCGAGGACCTGGGCTCGCTGCTCACGGAAGACCGACTCGACGACGTGGTTTCGATTCAGTGCTCAGGCCGCCGAGGATCCGAAGGCCGACTGGAGCGCGCGGCGGACCTGCTCGATCGTGACCACGCCGCGGAGCACGCCTTCGCCGTCGACCGCCATCAGCGCGCCGAGGCGCCCGAGCGCCTCGGAGCCCAGGACCTCGGTGAGCGGGCGGTCCTGGTTCACGCGCCAACTGCCAGCTTCCTCCGCCTCGAGCACCGCGCCGACCGACAGCCATCCCTCGTCGCGGTCCAGCGCGGCCTGGACACGCTCCTGGCGCGCGATGCCGACGAAGCGTCCCGCCTCGTCGACGACGGGAAACCACGACCAGCGGTAGCGCAGGAAGTACTCGTCGAGCGCGATCGTGACCGGCGTCTGCGCGGGAATCGCCACCGGCTGGGTGTCCATGATGTCCACCACGCGGACCCCCTCGATCCGTTGGGTCAGGGCTGATTGGGCGAGCGCCCCGCGGGCCGACTGACCGAGCAGGAAGGCCAGCGCCACGAGCCACAGGCCGCTGAAGCTTCCGTAGCCGACCAGCAGCCAGATTCCGAAGCCGGCCAGGAGCACCGCGAACCCCTGGCCGAGGTTGGCCGAGATCTGGGTGCCGCGCCGCTGATCCCCGGTGACACGCCAGACGATGGCCCGCGCGATTCTCCCGCCGTCGAGCGGGAACGCCGGGATGAGATTGAAGATCAGCAGCAGCACGTTCATCGGCAGCAGCCAGCTGAGCGACAACAACACCGGCGTGATGCGGATATCGCTGTCGAGCACGATGGCATGGGTGAGGCGATGCCCCCCGACGATCAGGAGATCGACGGCCACGCAGACGACGATCACGCCGAGCGTGGCGAGCGGCCCGGCGACCGCGATCTTGAACTCCTCGCCCGGCGTCTGTGGCTGGCGGCTCATCTGCGTCAGGCCGCCGAACAGGAACAGATCGATCCGGGTGACCTCGATGCCCTGGCGTCGGGCGACGACCGCGTGGCCGATTTCGTGGACGATGAGGGAAACGAACAGGAGCAGAACGCTGACCACCGTGGTCAGGTACGCCACCCCGTCGGAGCTGTGCAGCGTCGAGCGAAACGGCCCCGACAGCGTGAAGATCAGCAGAAACAGGATCAGGAACCAACTGGCGTCGACTCCGATCCGGAATCCGAACACGTCCATCAGCTTGATCGAGCCGGAGCGACGCAACATGCTGCAATAGTCGCATAGGCGTCCACGCGGATTTGCCCGGGCGCCAGACGGTTACTTCAGGAGATACGCATGAGCGAGCGGGTGGAAGCATTGAGGGAGCGCATGGCCGAACTGGTGGACCTGCGCAACAGCAGCGCGTTGCTGCACTGGGACCAGCAGACGATGATGCCTCCGCGGGGGGGCACAGGGCGCGCCGAGTCGCTGGCCACGCTCGAGCGGGTGAGTCACGACATGTTCGTCGCCGACGAGACGGGCAGGCTGCTGGAGGGCGCCGCTGCGGAGCTCGACGGCGCCCCAGAGGACTCAGACGACGCCTGCCTCATCCGACTGGTCCGGCGGCAGTGGGGAAAGGCCCGTCGCGTCCCCACCGAGCTCGCGTCTGAGCTGGCGCGGGCGGCATCGGTTGGCCAGGAGGCGTGGATCGGCGCCCGGGCCAGCTCGGACTTCTCCGCCTTCGCGCCGTATCTCGAGCACAACATCGAGCTGGCCCGCCGGTACGTCGCGTGCTTCGATGGGGCGGACGGCTTTGCGTGCGCCTACGACGTTCTGCTCGACGACTTCGAGCCGCAGATGAAGACCGCCACGGTGGCCAAGCTGTTCGCGGAGCTGAGAGCGGAGCTGGTACCGCTGATCGCCGCGATCTCTGAGCATCGAGACCGGGTCGATGCCGGCGCTCTGCATGGGGAGTTCGAGGTGGCGCGTCAGCGTGAGTTGATCGCGGAGGTGGTGGAGCGAATGGGCTTCGAGCGCGACGGATGGCGCATGGACGACACCGTGCACCCGTTCGCCACCAGGATCGGTATCGGCGATGTCCGGATCACCAACCGCTGGGACGAGGGCTACATCGGGACCGCACTGTACGGCGCGATGCACGAGTGCGGACACGGACTGTATGAGGCGGGCATCTCCGCCACTCTGGAACGCACGCCGCTGGGCCAGAGCGAGTCGCTCGGTATGCACGAGTCACAGAGCCGCATGTGGGAGAACATGGTCGGCCGCGGCCGTCCGTTTTGTGGCGTGCTCGCCCCCCGGATTGCTGAGTTGTTCGGAGGTCGGCTCGCCCGGCTCGACGCTGACACGCTGTATCGCGCGGTCAATCGAGTCGACCCCTCCTATAATTCGGGTCGAGTCCGACGAGGCGACGTACGGACTGCATATTGTCTTGCGCTTCGAGCTCGAGCAGCAGCTGATCGACGGATCGCTCGCGGTGAGTGACCTGCCCGAGGCATGGAACAACCGCTTTCGCGATTTCTTCGGGATCGAGGTCCCGGACGACGCCCACGGCGTCCTCCAGGACGTGCACTGGGCGGCCGGGCTGATCGGCTACTTCCCGACCTACGCGCTCGGCAACCTGATTGCGGGTCAGCTGTGGGAACAGGCGCACCTCGACGTGCCCGATCTCGATCAGCGGCTTGCCGTGGGAGAGCTCGCTCCGTTGCGCGGGTGGCTGCGCGACCGTGTCCATCAGCACGGGTCGAAGTTCACGACCTCGGAGCTGCTGCAGCGCGTCGTCGGCGGGCCGATCACCGTGGCTCCGTTCACGACGTACCTCAAGCGGAAGCTCGGCGACGTCTACGGACTGGACCTGGCCGGCTCTGAGCAGTGAGCGCGTATAGGATCGACGGCACGGCGCCGTCGAGCCTTGGCGCGAGACGCAGGCAGACAGTGACATATGACCTAGCCAACCCGTAACGATCGAGCGCGGCGGCGAGTTCACGGCTCCCCGCCGCCAGGCTCAAGGAGATGAACAACCAGTGAGTGATTCCCCAGTCAAGGTCGCCGTCACCGGCGCCGCCGGGCAGATCGGCTACGCGATCCTGTTCCGTATCGCGAGCGGCCAGTTGCTCGGCCCCGACACCCCTATCCACCTTTCACTGCTGGAGATCCCGGCGGCCGTCAAGGCCGCCGAGGGCACGGCGATGGAGCTCGACGACTGCGCGTTCCCACTGCTCGCGGGAGTCGACATTCACGATGATCCAACCCAGGCGTTCGACGGCGTGAACATCGCTCTGCTCGTCGGTGCTCGCCCCCGCACCAAGGGCATGGAGCGCGGCGATCTGCTCGAGGCCAACGGTGGAATCTTTGCGCCCCAAGGCCAGGCTCTGAATAGCCACGCCGCCTCAGACATCAGGGTGTTGGTGGTCGGCAATCCAGCCAACACCAATTGCCTGATCGCCCAGAGCAACGCACCCGACATTCCGGCACAGCGCTTCACCGCGATGATGCGCCTCGACCACAACCGGGCCATCGCGCAGCTCGCCGCCAAGACGGGGACGCAGGTCAAGGACATCACCAACATGACGATCTGGGGAAATCATTCGGCTACGCAATACCCGGACCTGTTCCACGCGAAGGTGCAGGGCCGCGACGCCGCCGAGGCCGTCAACGATTCGCCGTGGATTGAGGGCGACTTCATCCCCACCGTGCAGAAGCGCGGGGCGGCGATCATCGAAGCGCGCGGTGCCTCGAGCGCGGCGTCGGCGGCCAATGCGGCGATTGACCACGTGCGCGATTGGACGCTCGGCACCCCGGCCGGTGACTGGGTCTCGATGGCAATCCCGTCGGACGGTTCCTATGGGGTGCAGGAGGGCATCTTCTCCGGCTACCCGTGCACCTGTTCAGAAGGAACCTACCAGATCGTCCAGGGCCTCGCGATCGACGACTTTTCACGGTCACGCATCGACGCGACGGTGAACGAACTGAAGGAGGAGCGCGAGGCGGTCAGGCAGCTCGGGCTGATCTAATCGCTACGCGGGATGCGCGACCGCGGTTAATGGTGACCGCGGGAGCGTAATCCCGGGGCGCTCGTGTAACCGCCTCCCGCAGCGGTTACTCGCGCGGCCATCCGGGCCGACCGTCACGACGTTGCGTGCCAGCCCTGTCCTTCGCGCTTGACCTGACCATCTTCGACCAGCTTGGGCATGACGCGATACAGGTAGTTCGGCTCGATCTTCAACGCTTCAGCGATCTGCGGAATGGTGATGCCGGGCTGCGAGCGCACCAGTTCGAGCGCCTGGTTCGCGCGCGTGTTACCGCTCCGACGGCCGCGTGGCCGTCCCGGTCGGCGCGCAGCGCGCCGCCGAGTGGTGGGAGCCGCGCTCGAGCTGGAGCCCGGTGGGCGTCCCGGCCCGCGGCGCCCACCGGCCAGCGCCGCACGAGCGGCCTCCAACCGGCTGACCTCCTCCTTGAGCTCACGCAAACGGCTGTCGATGTCCTTCACCGTACTGTCAACAAAGTCTGCCAACTTGAAGCCACCTCCGATTGTTCTAGACGTATCGTGGATGACAACGATACAAGCGTGACTCGTGGGCAGCGATTTAGCTGCGCTCGAGCAGCGCCTTGAGGCGCGCAAGTGAACTGTGCGCTTCACGATCTGAGGCCGTCCCGACGATCATGCGGCTGGCCGCATTTCCGAGCCGCCCGCCCGGGGGCGTGAACTCGTTCGTGTACTCGAATGTGGTGGGACCGTCGTCACTGCCGGACAGGTCGTACAGGATGCGAGCGCGAGAATGAGCCGGTCCTCGACCCTCCCATTCGGCGTGGTACGGAGGCCTGACGGCCACGAGCGTCCAGTGAACGCGGAATGTGACTCCACGCATGTGCATCATCTGATCCATGGTCGTGCCGTCGCGGGGCGGCGACTCTGACACGTGCCTGACCGAGCGGTGGATCGTCACCCAGTCCTTGAACTGGTAGGGATCCATAACCGTCTCCCACACGCGCGTAATCGGCGCGTCGATGTCGATCTTGACGTGCACGATGCTCATCGCGATGCAGACACTAACGTTCTGGCCCGCCGACGGCGTCTACCGTGCGGCCAACTGCTCAGTGGCCTCCCACTCGCGCAACGCGTGCTCGATGGCGGCGTCGAGCGAGTGAAGGCGCGACGTTCGAGGAGCTCGGCGGCGCGGTCATCGCGGGGCAGCAGGTCGCGGTCAAGGCTTTCCATCAGCGGGCCGATCAGCTCATGCTGCTCGCCGGCGATGGAGGCGGAGATCCGGCTGGCGATGGGCGTCACCGTCAATCGCGAGAAGTTGATCGTCGGCCGGCTGACGAGCATGTGATCGGCGATGCGGTGGATGAGCTCGCCGTAGGAGACCAGGTCGGGGCCACCGACGTCCAGGGATTGGCCGCACACGGAGTCATTGGTGGCTGCCCGCGCCAGCAGCTCAACCATGTCGCGTTCATCGATCGGGCGGGTCCGGTTGGCGTGCCAGGCGGGCAACGCCAGGACCGGCAGACGCTCCACCAGCCGCACGAGAAACCGGAACGATCGCGACCCCGCTCCGATCACGATCGAGGCGCGGAACGCGACCGCGCAGGGCGCGGCCTCGAGCAGGATCTGCTCGACATCCAGACGGCTGGCCAGATGGTCCGACGCCGGCCCGTCGGCGGGCATCAGGCCTCCGAGGTACACGATCCGCCGCACGCCGGCCGCTCGCGCCGCATCGGCGAAGCGGCGCGCCGCCGCGTGCTCGCGGGCCGGGAACGCGGCTTCGGCGGCGGGTTCCATCGAGTGGATCAGGAAGTACGCGACATCGATGCCTTCCAGCGCCTGCCCCAGCCCGGTTCCCGCCACGGCGTCGCCGGCCACGACGGGGATCCCGGGGGCGGCCCGGCTGGGATCACGGGCAAACCCACGCACGGTGTGTCCGTCCCGATGCAGCCGCGGCGCCAGCCGGGAGCCGACGTAGCCCGTGATGCCCGTCACGAGGACGTTCATGAGCTTCGGAAAGCTACGGAAAATGCGGCAGGTTCTGCGCCGGAGACGGAAAAGTGCCGCAATTTGCAGGCAGTTACCACTGGGTCACAACTTTCTGCGTTTTCCGGGAATCGTCGTTGCACGAGGGGGGTGAAGTTCGCTTTGATGCCTGCTTCGCCGCGCCGAGCGGCACAAACGAACGGGATCGAGTCACGCATGGCAACAGGACGCGCCGGAGTTTCCAAGGCAAGCTGCGAGAGCTGCTACTTCCACCAGAACCTCCTCTGCGCGCTATCGGAGACCGGCCCGTGCGCGACGTTCCGTCCCGCCCATCCGGACGGGCTGCGCCCACCCAGCCAGCTGCGCTTCGTGTTCCGTCAGGAGCGCCGGCTCCAGGTGGCCTGGGCGTTCCCCTCGCCCAGCGAACAGCAGGCCCTGCACGCTTAAACGTATATCGTCTGGGCATGTTCATCCCGCTGATCGTGGGTTTCGTGTTATTCGTCCTGCTCGCCGTGCTCCTCGGCTGGGTGCTGGACCCGTCCCGCCACGGCGACGCCGGCCACGACGGGCACTGACCGGCCCTGGGGTAAGTCCGCGTCGGACTGGTATCGGCAGGTGGGCCGCGCCTCCGATGATTAGAGTGTCAGAAGCGACCTGAGAGGAGCAGTGTGCGGATCACGGTGCTGGGCAAGTCACCGGCCTGGCAGGACGCAGCGGGGGCGTGCAGCGGCTATCTGGTCCAGGATGAGGGATACACGTTGCTGCTCGACTGCGGCAACGGGGTGTTCTCGAAGCTGCGGCGCGCGTGCGACTACGTCGACGTCGACGCGGTCCTGATCAGCCATCTGCACGCCGATCACTTCCTCGATCTCGTGCCGTTCAGCTATGCGCTCACCTACGCGCCGCGTCAGCAGCCCGTCCCGGTGGCCGGTTGGCCGGGCACCGCCTCGCCCGCCCGCCCCGCGCTCTACGTACCGGCCGGCGCGAAGGAGGTCTTTCGCCGGGTCGTCGGTGCCTGGGGTAACGACGACCTGATCGAGAACGCGTTCGCTCTCCATGAATACGATGGCAGCGATCAGCTCTCGGTGGGGCCGTTCACGATTCGCTTCTGCCAGGTGCCGCATTTCACGATCACGTTCGCCGTCGAGCTGTCCCGTAACGGTGGCGGGCGGATTACCTTCGGCGCCGATTGCCGCCCCAACGAGGAGCTCGTGCGCTTTGCCAGCGACACCGACGTCCTGTTGATCGAGGCCACCCTGCCGCGCGCCGAGCGGACGGGCGACCGGGGTCACCTGACGCCGCGGGAGGCGGGCGAGCACGGGAAGCGCGCCCGGGCCAAGCGCCTCGTGCTGACTCACTACTCCGACGAACTCGACGCCGACTGGGTCCGGGCCGAGGCCGTGGATGCGTACGGTGGTCCCTTGGAGCTGGCGCAGGAGGGCGCGACCTACACCGTCTAGCTCGCGCGACGGGACGGGCGCGGCAGGAGCAGGCCAGCGGATATAACCTTGAGCCGATGTCCGAACGGGACCTGTTTGCCAATTTCGACCGCATGCGTCGCGAGATGGACGAACTGTTCGGCGATGTGTTCGAGCGTGCGGGGCTCGCCCGCCGGCGCACCGGCTTCTCGCCCGCGGTCGACGTCGCGTACGCGTCTGACCCTCCGCGGGCGATTGTCACCGCCGAGCTGGCCGGGGTGGAGATCGAGGGGCTCGAGCTGCACATCGAGGATCGCAAGCTGATCCTGGCGGGCCGCCGCGGGCCGGCCGTACCCAAGGGCGACGTCTACCAGCAGATCGAGATCGAGCGCGGCCTGTTTCGCAGGGTGATCGAGCTGGGCGCCGAGGTGCGCGCCGATCAGGCCACCGCCCGCTACGAGGACGGGATCCTGCGCGTCGAGCTGCCCCTGGCCAGCCAGGAGCTGCGCATTCGCGCGGTCCAGATTGAGAGCGGCGAGCAGCGGTGATCGAGGTCGGGGTTCCCGCGGGCGGCGCGCAAGACGTGCCGATCGAAGACGCCCGCCAACTGCCCGAGCAGATCGGCGTGCTGCCGTTGCGCGACACGGTCACCTTCCCCGACATGTTGATCCCGCTCAACGTGGGCCAGGAACGCAGCATCGAGCTGATCAACGAGGTGCTCCGCGGTGACCGCTCGATTGTCATGGTGGCCAGTCGCAAGCCGGAAGTGGAGTCCCCCGGGCCCGAGGACCTGTACTCGGTCGGCGTGATCGGCGTCGTGGCGCGGATGATGCGGCTACCCGACGGCACCCTGCGCGTGTTGGTCCAGGGCGGGCAGCGCGTCCGGATCGAAGGTTGGGCGTCCACCGATCCCTACCTCGTGGCACACGTCGCCGAGGCGCCAGACGTGGTCAAGCAGACCAACGAGCTGACCGCGCTGATGCGCAACGTCCAGCAGACGTTCACCAACATCGTCGGGCAGGTGCCCTACCTGCCCGAGGAGCTCCAGATCATGGTGGCCAACGTCGAGGATCCGAGTGCCCTGACCCACCTGATCGCCAGTGCGCTGCGGCTGCGCACCGAGGAGAAGCAGGCGCTGCTGGAGGAACTGGACGTGGCCAAGCGGCTGCGCCGGCTCTCGGAGATTCTCGCCCGCGAGCTGGAAGTGGTGGCGATCGGTTCGAAGATCCAGTCCCAGGTCCAGTCCGAGCTCGAGAAGGGACAGCGCGAGTACTTCCTGCGCCAGCAGCTGAAAGCCATTCAGGAGGAGCTGGGCGAGGCCGACGAGGTCCAAGCCGAGGTCAACGAGCTGCGCGCACAGCTGGCGGCGATCGAGCTGCCCGAGGAGGTGCGCAAGCAGGCCGACCGCGAGCTGGCCCGGCTGGAGCGGCTGCAGCCGGCGATGGCGGAGTACGGCGTGGTGCGCAACTACCTCGAGTGGATCGCCTCGCTGCCGTGGGATAAGTCGACCGAGGACAACCTGGATCTGGCTCACGCGCGCCAGGTCCTGGACGAGGATCACTACGACATCGAGCAGGTCAAAGACCGGATCCTCGAGTTCCTGGCCGTCCGCATCGCTGAATCCGGACGCGCCGGGGTCGATCCTGCTGTTCGTCGGCCCGCCCGGTGTCGGCAAGACCTCGCTCGGGCGCTCGATGGCCCGCGCGCTGGGGCGGAAGTTCGAGCGGATCAGTGTCGGCGGGGTGCGCGACGAGGCGGAGATTCGCGGCCACCGCCGGACGTACATCGGCGCGCTGCCCGGCGCGATCATCCGCGACGCTGCGCGACGCCGGCGCGAACAACCCGCTGCTGATGATCGACGAGATCGACAAGATGGGCGCCGACTTCCGCGGCGATCCCTCGAGCGCGATGCTCGAGGTGCTCGATCCCGAGCAGAACGACTCGTTCCGCGACCACTACCTCGACCTCCCGTTCGATCTCTCGCAACGTCATCTTCGTCACCACGGCGAACACGCTCGAGACGATTCCGGGCCCGTTGCGCGACCGGATGGAGCTGATCCAGCTCGTCGGGCTACACCGAGGAGGAGAAGCTCCAGATCGCCAAGCGCTACCTGGTGCGCCGGCAGATCCAGCGCAACGGCCTGACGCCCAGCCGGATCTCCTTCACCGACAAGGGGCTGCGGGTGATCATCGCCGACTACACGCGTGAGGCCGGCGTCCGTCAGCTGGAACGGGAGATCGGCACGGTCGTGCGCAAGGTGGCCCGCCAGGTGGCCGAAGGCACCGCCAAGCGCAAGGTCACGATCACCGAGCCGCGCGTCCTGGAACTGCTGGGCAAGCGCAAGTTCCTTTCCGAGTCGCGCCGGCGGACCTCGCGGGCTGGGGTGGCGACCGGGCTGGCGTGGACTCCGGTCGGCGGCGTCGTGCTGTTCATCGAAGCCACCGCGATGCCCGGCCGGGGCCGGCTGCACGATCACCGGCCAGCTCGGCGAGGTGATGCAGGAGTCCGCCCAGGCGGCCCTCTCCTATGTGCGCAGCAACGCCGGCGAGCATCGTTCCCGACCTCCCCGACGACTAGTTCGCCACCCACGACATCCACATCCACGTGCCGGCGGGCGCCACTCCCGAAGGACGGCCCGAGCGCCGGCGTCGCGATGGTGACGGCGCTGGTCTCGCTGCTGATGGGCGATCCGTCCGCTCCGATGTCGCCATGACGGGGGAGATCACGTTGAGCGGGCAGGTGCTGCCGATCGGCGGCCTGAAGGAGAAGGCGCTCGCCGCGCAACGCAACCGCATCCGTCGAGTGATCGCGCCGGCGCTCAACGAGCAGGACGCCGACGACATCCCGGCCCACCTGCGCAAGGACCTCGAATTCGTGTTCGTCTCGACGATCGACCGAGGTACTCGAGCCGCCGCTCGCGCGTCGGCGAGTCACGGCCAATCGCGTATCCTATTGACCCGCCCCAC
Source organism: uncultured Solirubrobacterales bacterium (assembly GCA_963838535.1). Taxonomy (GTDB): domain Bacteria; phylum Actinomycetota; class Thermoleophilia; order Solirubrobacterales; family Solirubrobacteraceae; genus Palsa-465. The sequence continues at coordinate 159,685 of CAWIRN010000028.1, read as the reverse complement.
GCACCGAGGGAGTTCAATGTCATTTCTAAACAAGAAAGCCAAGGCGGTCCCGTTCAGTGCGGCCGACGTTGCCAACATCAACAAGGTCAGCCCTTACGTCCAGCGTCTGATCGAGGACGCCCGCCTACGCGACAACCTTCGCGCGGCGCTCGACTCCTCCAGGAGTGCCTACGGGCGCGTCACCAACGGCAAGACTCCCGCCAAGGCGCTGCTGGAGGACAAGAAGCTCCACAAGGACATCCAGGAGGCCGTCGAGGCGGTCCGTGACGCCACCACGGCGTTGACGGAAGCGCCGAAGAAGCGCGCACGCAAGGGGCTTCGACTGGGGCCGCAAGCTGCTGTTCGTGAGCGTGGGTCGCCGGGTTGGCGCTCGCGGGGAGTGAGAAGTTGCGCTCGAAGGTGCTCGACACCCTGTTCGGCGCCGAGGAGGAGTTCGAGTACACACCGCCGCCGCCCTCGCCGGCCGCGCCGCCGGCTTCTCCGGTGAGCGCGGCGTAGCCCGCAGGTCATCAGGGAGCTTTTGGCGAAGGCGCCCCCCGGGCGCCTTCGGTGTTTGACGGCTCAGCGCAGGTTGCGAGCCAAGAAGTCGGTGGTCAGCCCCGACGCCCGCGCCGCGGCTTCGGGGCGGCTGAACTCCTGGCGCGTCGTGGTTGTCGAACGCGTGGGCCTCCGTCCGGTTGGACTGGACCTCCCAGCCGGGCCGGGAGGCGCGGCGGCGCGCGACGCGTTCGGAGTGCTCGGGCGGAATGTAGGGGATTCTGCGCGCCGTAGTGAAACACACCGGGGGCTGATCCGTCACTGTCGCCCAGCGCGTCGGCGACGCCCGGGCCGTAGTAGGCGACGGTCGCCGCCGGGTCGCCGGCCGCCGCGACGGCAAGCGCGAGCGTGCCGCCCAGGCGAAGCCGAGCACGGCCACGGGGCCGCTGACCTCGGGGATCCCGCGCCGGATGCTCCAGCGCGACGATCGAATCGCCGACCGCGCCCTCGACAGTGCTCGAGCCGCCCGACGGCGGTGAACGCCTGCGTACTCAGTCCGGCCTCGTCATGCGCGAGCTCGAGTCCCGGGTCGCTCCGGCGGTAGAGGTCGGGCGCCAGTGCGACGTAGCCGAGCTCGGCCAGGCGCTCAGCGGCGCGGCGGATGTAGCTGCCGACCCCGAAGATCTCCATCAACACGAGCACGCCCGGCGCCCGAGCCCGATTCGGGGAGCGCGACATACGCCCCCATCTCGCCCCCGTCGGGCATCGCCACGGTCTCGGTTCGGGTGAGCACGGACACGGCCGCGCAAGCTTACATCGCAGCGCTCCCGGTCAGGGGTTCACCAAACAAGCCTGCGCCAGCAGGCCCATCACTACTCCGGCTCGAGCTTCGGCGAGCTCCAGGGCGTCCGCAGACGGCGCTCGAGCTCGGCCTCGAGTTGGTCGATCGCGATCCGCTCCTGGGCCAGGCTGTCGCGATCGCGCAGCGTTACCGTCCGGTCCTCCAATGACTGGTGGTCGATCGTCACCGCCCAGGGCGTACCGATCTCGTCCTGACGGCGATACCGGCGGCCGATCGCCCCGCCCTCGTCGTACTCGGCCTGGACGCGCTCGCGCAGGGCCCGATGGACCTCGTGGGCGAGCTCGGGCTGGCCGTCCTTGCGCACCAGCGGCAGGACCGCCACTTTGACCGGAGCCAGCAGCGGGTGCAGCCGCAGCACCGTCCGCGGCTCGCCGCCGATCTCGTCCTCGTCGTAGGCATCGACGAGGAACGCCAGCGTCGCGCGGTCTGCCCCGGCGGCCGGCTCGATCACGTGCGGGACGTATCGCTCCCCCGTCGCGGTGTCGACGTATTCGAGCTTCTGACCTGAGTACTCGGCGTGTTGGGTGAGGTCGAAGTCTCCCCGATTGGCGACTCCCTCCAGCTCCTGCCAGCCGATCGGAAACAGGTACTCGACGTCGCTGGTGGCGCTCGAATAGTGCGACAGCTCCTGTTGGTCGTGCGCGCGCAGCCGCAGGTGATCGGCGCGGACGCCCGAGCCGCAGGTACCAGTTCATCCGCTCCTGGAGCCAATGGTCGAACCAGCGCGGCGCCTCATCTGGCGGCACGAAGAACTCCATCTCCATCTGCTCGAACTCCCGGGTGCGAAAGATGAAGTTCCCCGGCGTGATCTCGTTGCGGAAGCTCTTACCGATCTGGGCGATCCCGAACGGTGGCTTCTTGCGGGAGAACTGCAGGTAGTTCTTGAAGTTCAGGAAGATGCCCTGGGCCGTCTCGGGGCGGAGGTAGACGGTGGCGCCCTCGTCCTTGACCGGCCCCACGGTCGTCTCGAACATGAGGTTGAACTCCCGCGCCTCGGTCAGGTCGCACTCGGGTGTCTCGCCAGGGTGCTTGGAGGGCTTGCGCCCGCACCGCGCGTCCTGCAGTCGGTCGGCGCGAAAGCGCAGTTTGCAGGTGCGGCAGTCGACCAGCGGATCGGTGAACCCGGCCAGGTGACCGCTGGCCTTCCAGGTGGTCGGGTGTTGGATGATCGCCGAGTCCAGCGCGACGATGTCGTCGCGCTGCTGCAGCATCGACCGCCACCACTGCTCCTTGACGTTGTTCTTGAGCAGCACCCCATAGTGGCCGTAGTCGTAGCTCGATCCGAGCCCGCCATAGATCTCGCTGCTGGGGAACACGAAGCCCCGCCGCTTGCTGAGCGAGACGATCTTGTCCATCGTGACGACATCGGTGGCCATGGCGCGGCTGATGGTATCCATCCGCTGTGGCCAGGCGGGTGCCACCCGGCGGGAGAGGCCGCCTCGACGGGGGAGCTGGTGGGCTTTTGGCACTCTCGCCTTGAGAGTGCCAAGGGACTCAGCTATACTTCGTGAAGCAATGCCGATCTACGAGTACCGCTGCGAGCAGGGACATCAGTTCGAAGTGATGCAGCGCATGGCCGACGACCCGGTCTCCTCGTGTCAGACGTGCGCGGCCCCGGTCTCGCGCGTGTTTCACCCGATCGCCGTGCACTTCAAGGGCTCGGGCTTCTACAACACCGACTACGGGACCAAGAAGCGCTCGCGCGAGAAGGAAGCGAGCAAGGCCGCCGAGAGCAAGAACGGGAGCGCCAAGGACGGTGCGAGCATCCTCGAGTTCGGACTCGGCCAGCTCGAAGTCGGAATCGGGCTCCGGGAGCTCGGATTCGACGGGCTCGAAGTCCGACGCGAGCGCCCCCAAGTCAGACAAGAAGAAGACCGCGTCGAAAGACTGACCTCAGGCGCGCGCGCCTGAGCGGCTGGCCGCGTCAGCCGTGGATCAGCTTGGCGACCGCGCGATGCACGTCGCTGGGCGAGGCGACCAGGGCCGACTCGCCGTCCGGGAGGGTCTCGGAGCCGGTGGGCTTGAGGATCTGCGTGGGCGCTGAGCCACCGATCTCCGAGGCGGCGAACAGCGACAGCAGCGTCAATGCGCCCATGTCGGTGCGCAGCGTCTGCGGCGCGTACCACGATGCCCAGGGGAGTCGGAAGAAGGTCGTCGGCGAGAGCAGCTTGGACTTGATCGCGTTCAAGATCTTCTGCTGGTACGCGTCGCGCGTGAGGTCGTTGCTGGCCGCGCTGCATTGGTTCTCGCGCGTACGCGCCAACGTCAGCGCCTGAATTCCGCTCAGGTGGTGCGTGCCGGGCTTGAGGAACAGGGAGAAGCCGCCGTTGGCCGCGCCGCCGCTGATCTGCGAGCAGATCCGTCCCGTCTTCACGTTGACTCCGCCCAGCGCGTCGATGAACTTGGGGAAGTTGGCCAGGTTGATGATGATGATGTGGTTGATCTTGACGCCCGTGAACTGCTCGACGGTCTTGATCGCGAGGGCCGGGCCGCCATAGGCGTAGGCGGCGTTGATCTTGGTCGTGCCGTAGCCCGGGATGGAAGCGACCGTGTCGCGCGGAATCGAGAGTCGACGCGAGACGCCGCCGCCGATCCGCCACAGCATCATCGTGTCCGATCGGCTGCCGACGTCGCTGGTGTCGGCACCCGGCTCCTTTGATCCCTTCGGGCGCTGGTCGGTCCCGATCACCAGCACCGTGTCGGTTGAGGTGATCATGTTCGGCCCCGAGGTCAGCGCCGCCTGCGCCGAGGCCGGAATCGATCCGCTCTCGATCTGCGCGCTGACCACGAACAGCACGAGCGACAGCAGCAGCCAGGCCACGACCGCGATGGCCAGGTACTTGAGCACCCCTCTCGGCGTGATCCGTCGTGCTCCACCCCCGGATCCGTCGCCGCGGCGAGGCGGTTTCCCGCCCGGCGGCCCGGGATCGTGCAGTTCGGAGTCCTGTTCGCCGCGCAGGCGGGCCAGCAGGCCGCGGGGCGCGGCGCGGTAGAGCGTGTACGGGCGCTCATCGGCCGCAGGCCGACTCGGCGCGTCGCCGCGGTAGGTCCGGTAGGGGGGGTCCTCGGACTGAGTCGGATTGCGGGATTCGTTCGACATCGAGCACTGCATATAGTGACGACATGCCGGCGCGGCGGATCATCGGCGTCGACCTCGGCGGAACCAAGCTGCTGGCCGGCGCGGTCGATTCGGGTCTGGGAGTCCATCACCGCGCGCAGCGGATCGTGACGGGGCTCGACCAGGCGGCTTTGCTCGACCTGACGGTCGATACCGTCCAGGAAGCGCGCGATTCCGCGGGTGGGGAAGTCGTCGCCGTCGGCTTCGGAATTCCCTCCCTCATGGATCAGCGCACGGGCACGGCGGTGATCGCGGTCAACCTGCCGCTGTTCGATGTCGCGTTCGCTGACGTGATGGCCGAGCGCCTCGGGCTGCCCGTATTCGTCGATAACGACGGCAACGCGGCGGTGCTGGCCGAGCACCGGGCGGGGGCCGCGCGGGGGGCCAGCGAGGTCGTGCTGCTGACCATCGGGACCGGCATCGGCGGTGGTCTGATCCTCGGGGGCGAGCTGTATCGCGGCGGCGTCGGCGCGGCCGGGGAGCTCGGTCACGTCGTGATCGACATGAACGGGCCCCCGTGCCAGGGCAACTGCCCCAACCGAGGCTGCGTCGAGTCGCTCGCGTCCGGCACCGCGCTCGCCCGTGAGGCTCGGCGGATCGCCGTCGAACGTCCCGGTTCCGGGTCTGGCGCGGGCGCACGAGCACGGGCGCGAGCTGGCCGGGCCGCTGGTCACCGAGCTGGCCCACGATGGCGACGCCGCGGCGCTCGAGGTGATCGAGCTGATCGGCTCACGGCTCGGGGTCGCGCTGGCCAGCTTTGTCAACATCTTCAACCCTCAGGTCATCGTGATCGGGGGCGGCGTGATCGCGGCCGGCGAGCTGCTGCTGGCGCCGGCCAGAGCCGTCGTCGCAGCGCGGGCGCTGCCACCCTCGCGCGATGAGGTGCGCATCGTGCAGGCCCGCTTCGGCGTCGAGGCCGGGATGATCGGCGCGGCTGCGCTCGCCTACGATGGCCTGGCTGGGCGCACCGGAGCCAGCTCAGCCGGATTGGGACGATGAGTTCGGGCTCGGTCAGCGTGGCCAGCCTCGGGGCGACCGGCCGCCTCGTCGTGTGCCCGACGCCGATCGGCAATCTCGAGGACATCACGCTGCGGGTGCTGGCCGCGCTGCGGGAGGCGGACGTGGTGGCCTGTGAGGACACGCGGCGCACGCGCGTGCTGCTCGATCGCTACGGCGTGAACGCGCGGCTGGTCAGCTACCACGAGCACAACGAGCAGGCGCGGTCGGACGAGCTGGTCGCGCGGATGCGCGCCGGTGACGTCGTCGCGCTCGTCTCGGACGCCGGGATGCCGCTGGTCTCAGACCCCGGATTCGTACTGGTGCGGGCGTGCGTCGCCGCGGGCCTGGCCGTCGAGGTGCTCCCCGGGCCGTCGGCCGCGCTCAACGCGTTGGTGGCCAGCGCACTGCCGGCCGACCGCTGGCGATTCGCGGGCTTCTTGCCGCGCAAGCGCGCCGAGCTGCAGTCGGCCTTCCGCTCCCCGGAAACACTGGTCGCGTTCGAATCCCCGCGTCGGCTGGCCGCGTCGCTGGGTGTACTCGCCGCGCTGGATCCCGAGCGTCAGGTCGCCGTGTGCCGCGAGCTGACCAAGGTTCACGAGGAGGTGGTCCGGGGAACCGCGGCCGAGCTCGCCGCTCGCTACTCCGCCTCGCCGCCCCGAGGAGAGATCGTGCTCGTCGTCGGACCGGCGCCTGCCGTCGCGGCCGACCTGGCTCCCGCGCTCGACGCGCTGCGGCGCCTCGTGCAAGCCGGCGCCAAGCCGAGGCCCGCCGCCGGGGTGGTGGCGGAGCTGACCGGGGCGAGCGCCAATGCGCTCTATCGAGCGCTGACCTCTGACTAACCTTCATCGTCGGTCTCATGTCTTATTACGTCACCACACCGATCTTCTACGTCAACGCGCAGCCGCACCTGGGCCATGCGTACACGACGATCGCCGTCGATGTGCTGGCGCGCCATATGCGCCAGCGCGGTGAGGACGTGTTCTTCCTCACCGGCACCGACGAGCACGGCGAGCCGGTGGCCGACGCAGCGCGGGCGCAGGGACTCGAGCCCAAGGAACTGGCCGATCGCAACGCCGAGCGCTTCAAGGCGCTGATGCCCCGGTTGGAGGCCTCGAACGACTTTTTCATCCGTACCTCCGACGAGCAGCACAAGGTCAGGGTGCAAGAGGTCCTCCAACGCGTGCACGACAACGGCCACACCTACAAGGGCCTGTACGAAGGCTGGTACTGCCCGCGCTGTGCGGACTTCAAGGTCGAGAACGAGATCCTGGAGGGCAACCGCTGTCCGATCCACGAGATCGTGCTCGAGCGCCACCAGGAGGAGAACTGGTTCTTCCGCCTGTCGACCTTCCAAGCGCCCCTTGAGCGGCTGTTTGCCGACCGCCCGGATTTCGTCATGCCGTCGCATCACTTCAACGAGGCACGGTCGTTCATCGCGTCAGGCCTGCAGGATGTGTCACTCACGCGCGCTCGGCTGCAGTGGGGAGTGACCGTCCCGTGGGACCCCGGCCACGTGTTCTACGTGTGGTTCGACGCGCTGTTGAATTACTACACAGCGTTGGGTTATGCGCGGCCCGGCGAAGATCTGACCGCCCGCTTCTGGCCCGCCACATACCACGTGATCGGTAAGGACATCCTCAAGTTCCACACGGTCTTCTGGCCCGCATTGCTGATGGCGGCGGACCTTGAGGTTCCGCAGCACGTGTTCGTGCACGGCTTCCTGCTCGGGGCCGACGGGCGCAAAATGAGCAAGTCGCTGGGCAACGTGCTCGATCCGTTCGAGGTGATGGAGGAGTACGGAACCGACGCGTTGCGTTTCTACCTGATGCGCGATGTCGCCTTCGGGGGTGACGGCGCGGTGGGTATGGATGCGGTCAGGTCACGGTATGACACCGAGCTCGCCAATGAGTACGGCAACCTGGCCAGCCGGACGATTGCCATGGTGCTTCGCTACCGCGAGGGGACGGTGCCCGAAACCGACACTGACACGACGCTGGCCCTGGACTTCGCTGGGTTGTCCACCCGGGTCGCCGCGCTGCTCGACCGAGCTGAGGCCACCCAGGCGCTCGAGTTGATCTGGCAGCGGGTACGCCGGCTCAACCGGTACGTCGAGGAGCGCGCGCCCTGGCAGTTGGCGAAGGATCCGGAGTCCGCGGGAACGCTGGATCAGACGCTCGCCTCACTGGTCGAGGGCTTGCGGGTGATCAGCGTTCTGCTGCACCCCTATATGCCGTCGAGCACCGAGCGCCTGCTGGGCGCGCTGGGAGCCCCCGAGGTCGGCTTCGACGGCGCAGCGTTCGCCGCGCGCGGGGGCGGCGGATCGGTGGTCGCGCTCGAGCCGCTGTTTCCCAAGCGCGTCTGAATCCTCGAGCGCATCTGGCATGGTCGACAGCCACACCCATCTCGACTTCTGCGAACCGCCGAACGCCGAACTCGTCGCGCTGGCCGAGGCGGCCGGTGTGACCAGGCTCGTCACGGTGGGTACCAATGGCGCCTCGTGCCGGGCCGCGTTGGCCGCCGCGGAGGACTTTCCCCAGGTGTTCGTGGCGATCGGCCGTCACCCCAACGAAGCGACCGGCTTTGACGACGCCGACCTCGCCGAGCTCGAGGCGCTGGCGGCCCACGAGAAGTGCGTGGCGATCGGCGAGACCGGGCTCGACTATTACCGCGACTACGCGCCGCACACCGATCAGCGGCGCGCGTTCGAGGCCCAGATCGAGCTCGCGCGCTCCACCGGCAAGCCGCTGGTCATCCACACCCGCGCCGCGGAGGACGCGACGCTGGCGCTGCTGCGCGAGCGGGCCGGCGAAGTGCGCGTGATTCTGCACTGCTTCTCGATGGCGGACCGGGTGCAGGAGTGTCTTGCCCACCCGAACTGGTGGTTCTCGTTCGCCGGCAACGCGACCTATCCCAAAGCGCACGCGCTGCGCGCCGCCGCGCTGGCCGTCCCCGCCGACCGGCTCCTGGTCGAGACCGACGCCCCGTACCTCTCCCCGCAGCCCGTGCGCGGGACTCCGAACCAGCCGGCGAACGTCGTCCATACCGCTCGCGCGCTGGCGGTCGAGCGTCGCGTGGGGTATGCGGAGCTGGAGGAGGCGATCGAGCGCAGCGCCGCCGCCGCGTTCGGATGGTGAGTGCACGCCGGGCGCGGACGCCGCGCCGGACACGTGAGCTGGGCCAGAACTTCCTTGTCGATCGCAACATCCTCGACGTGATCGAGCGGCTGGCCGAGCTCGATCAGCGTGACATCGTGCTCGAGATCGGCGGCGGCCTGGGCGTGCTCTCCGAACGGCTGGCCGCCCGGGTCTCGCATCTGCACGTGGTCGAGGTCGACCGCCGGCTCGAGCCACGGCTTCGCGAGTCGCTGGCGCCGTTGGGCAACGTGACACTGCACCTGGTCGATGCACTCGAGCTCGATCTGGGGCGGCTGGCGCCGGCACCCGACAAGGTTGTCGCGAACCTGCCGTATGGAATCGCCGCCACGGTGATCCTGCGCACGATCGACCAGTTGCCCGACGTGAGCGACTGGGTGGTCATGGTCCAGCGCGAGGTCGGCGAGCGGTTCGCCGCGACGCCCGGTGGGCGTGCCTATGGGGTGCCGTCGGTGCTCGCCCAACTGGCCTGCGAGGTCAAGGTTCTGCGGCCCGTGGGCCGGACCGTGTTTCGCCCGGTACCGAACGTCGACTCGGTGCTCCTGGGCCTGCGGCGCCGCGGACCGGCGGCCGACCCGGCCCTGCACGCGCTGGTCCACCAGGCCTTCGCCCACCGCCGCAAGGCGCTGTCGAGTTCGTTGGCGCTCGCCCGCGATGCCGCGCCCGACATCCGCGAGCGAGCGCGGGCGGCGCTCGCGGCGCTCGGTCACCCGGCCGATCAACGCGCCGAGCGGCTCTCGCCCGAGGAGTTCCGCGCGCTCGCGCGGAGATTGGCCCGGTGAGGTTGCGCGCGCTGGCGCCTGGCAAGGTCAACCTGTGCCTGCTCCTGGGCGGCGTGCGCTACGACGGCCGCCATGAGCTGGTGACCGTGTTCGAATCGGTCTCGCTCGCCGACGAGCTTGTCATGAGCCCGGCCGACGGCCCCGACGATGAGGTGGTCTGCGCGGGCGTGCCGGAACCGAACCTCGTCACGCGCACCCTGAAAGGGTTGCGAGCCCGTGGTTGGAGCGCCCCGCCGGTCCGGGTGACCGTCGAGAAACGGGTGCCGGTGGCCGCCGGGATGGGAGGGGGCTCCGCGGACGCCGCCGCGACGCTGCGCCTGGCGGCGCGGCTGGAGCCGGTTTCCCACTCCGTGCTGTCCGAGCTGGCGGTGGGGCTCGGGGCGGATGTTCCGAGCCAGCTCGCGCCCGGCCTCGCGTTGGGCACCGGCGCGGGGGACATCGTCCATCCGTTGCGGGCGCTGGGCCCCCATGCGTTCCTGATCCTCCCCCAGCCGGTGGGGTTGGCCACCGCGGAGGTGTATCGCGAGGCGGACCGCCTCGGGCTCCCGCGCCCGGCGGAGGATCTCCGCTCCCGCCACCAGGAACTGGTGGCGACATTGGGGTCGGGGGCGGATTTTGCGGCGGGCCTGCTCGTCAACGACCTCGCGCGGGCCGCGCGTTCGTTGTGCCCGGAGATCGACGGCGCTCTGGAGGCCGCGCGGGAAGCGGGCGCGGGGCGCGCGATCGTGTGCGGGTCCGGGCCGACGGTCGCCGGGGTGTTCTGGGGGGCTGACGCGCTGGATCGCGCTACCCAGGCCGCGGACGCGCTGGGCGATCGATTCCCCGGCGCGGCGGCAGCGGTTCCCGTCGACAGCGCGGCGGCGGCCGCGCTTCCCGTCGACGGCGTGGCCGCGACCGGGGTCAGTGAGGGTCGGCGCTCGCAGTTTCCGTGAATCCGCCCGGCCCCGGGGTTCGCCTGTCGGCGGCTTCGGTCACAATTTATGGCGCGAAGCCATGAGCAATCAATCGGTCACGTATCTCGTCGGGGCGTGTCTGGGCGTATTCGGCCTGGCGGCGTTCGCCATGCTCGTGCTCGTGCCCGCGGTCACCGCCTACCGGCGGCCGCTCGAGCGAGTGGCCGCCGTCGTGCTCTCGTTGTACGTGCTGGCGGCGCTCGTGGGCATTGGCGTACTGGCTGGCGCGCTGATCGTATTCGAGTGGCCGCGGGTGTTTTGACCGCGTGCCCGGCTCTTCCAGTCCCGGCCCGAGGTTGACCGAAGCGGCCGACAGTGCTGCGCGCGGTGCTTCTCAGGCGCCCGACCTCGGGGCGTTCGCCGCCATCACCGATGCGGTGGAAGGGGGCGCCGGCCTGCCCGAGATCCTCCGCGCGGCGGCACGAGCCCTCGATGCCAGCCTGATCTTGATCGACCGCTCGGCCTCGGTGCTCGCCGTGGCCGCCCGCTCTCCGGCCGATGAGCGGTCGCTGATGCGCGACACCGACGACGTCACCACGCTCGAGCTGAAGGTCGCCGATGTGTCCGTCGGTCAACTGCGGATGCGCGCGCGGGAGCGGATCCCCGACGGGGCGGTGCTGCGGCTGGTGACGACGCTGATCGCCTCGGAGGTCGAGCGCGTCCGCGCGCCCGAGCGGGCCTCCGAAGAGGCCGCGATCAGCTTTCAGCGCGCGGTGCTGGAGCGACTGATCGTCGATCGCGACGATCTGATCGCGCGCGGCAAGGAGCTGGGCACGGATCTGTCCGCGGGCGGCGCCGTGGTGGTGGTGCGCGCCCACGCGCGCAACCCCACCGAGGATGACTGGCGGCGCCGGCTGCTCGCGGTGGCGGCCCGGGGTGCGAGGTCGATCGCCTCCGGTTCGATCTCCGCGCCGACCGAGGCCGAGGCGGGCGAGGTGGTCGTCCTGGTCCCCGATGCCGACGGCGAAACGCGGCGTCGGGTGTCCTCAGCGGTGCTGCGCGAGCTCGAGTCCGGCCTGGCCGGCTTTGCCTTCGCGATCGGGCGAAGCCGTCGCGCCGAGGACCCGCTGGACCTGCAGCGCGCCCGCAACGAAGCGCTGCTGGCGCTGAATGTGGTCGAGGGCGACGGCGAGCGCTCCGAGCTGGCCTACGAGGAGACCGGCACCTACCAGCTCCTGCTCCCCTACATGAGCGACCCCGCCGAGCTGAACCGCTTCTACGATGAGACGGTTCGCCCGCTGGTCGTCTACGACGAGCAGTACGAGACCGATCTGCTCGGGACGCTGTCCACGTTCCTCGAGTGCGATGCCAACGTCAACGCCACCGCCGCCCGTCTGATCACCCATCGCCACACGATCCGCTACCGGTTCGAGCGCGTGCGCGAGCTCACCGGCCTCGACGTCTCCTCGACCGACGGGCGCGAGAAGCTCTCGCTCGGGCTGAAGGCGATGCGCGTTTTGGGGATCGCCGCACCCCGCGGTCCCGCCTCGGAGCCCGGAGCCGAGGGCGGCCGAGTCCCGCACTAGCTGCTTCGAGCGCCCAGCCACCTCAGGCTCGACGGCCGGATCGCCGAGGCTGCTCTGCCGGGGGAATTCCGACTCGACCTGTGCGGCCGTCGGCCGTCGGTCGACGGCCGACGCGCGGCCAGGACGCGCGGCCAGGACGCGCGGCCAGGACTCGCGGCCAGGACTCGCGGCCAGGACTCGCGGCCAGGACTCGCGTGCACATGTACCAGATCCCAAACCGAGGCGCGGGCTGTGGGTTCGGGCGATCGCGCATGCCTGCCGTGCGTGATCACCCAAATCGCGTCCGGCCGACGAGGTTTGGGAAATGGTGCAGGTGACGGGAGCTGAGGCGAGCGAAAGAGCCGTCGGCGAGCTCGATCTGGGGGCGAAGGGCGGGCGCACCCCGGGCGCGCCCATCCGTCAACGGGCGCTTATCCGCCGACGGGCGCGCTTATCCGCGGACGGGCGCTCCATCCGCCCCGGGCCCCGACCGCGTGCGCCTCTCGATGCGGTGGGTGGCGTGCCGCTTGGCGCGGGCGGGAATTGCGGCGCTGAAGGTCGAGCGATGGTCGGCGACCCAGCGGTAGGCGTGCTCGGTGAGCCGTGGGGCACGCGACAGGATGGCCGCAGGGACGCGGCCGCCGCGCAGGAGTGCCAGCAGCGGTGGCGCTGCAGCTCCACCTGACTCGCGCCTGCCGTCGGGCGAGACGATGTGCCAGGACGCGGCTCGCTCGGCGGGCGCGATATCGGCCAGGAGCTGATCGGCCTCGGCGGTTCCGAGCGCGACCGGCCGCAGCCGACGCTCGCGGTCAAGCGCCAGCACTTGCGCCAGCGACCAGCGACAGAAGCCACATTCGGGGTCGTAGATGACGATCCAGATGGTCTCGTCTGCGGGGTCGGGTGGGATCACAGACTCAGTAGGATCGCGCGCCATGTCGATCGGGATCATCACCGGCTCCGGGACGCACGCTCTGCCCGGGTTCGAGACCGGCGAACCGCTCGCGGCCGACACCCCGTTCGGCGTCGCCGACGTTTCGCGTGGCCGCTATGCGGGCGTCGACGTTCTCCATGTCTCGCGCCACGGCGAAGGCCATGTCCGGCTCTCCAATCACGTGACTCACCGGGCCAACATATGGGCGCTGAAGGAACTCGGCGCGCGCGCGGTGATCGGCTGCACGGCCTGCGGGGCGGTGGATCCAACGCTCGCGCTCGGATCGCTCGTGGTGTTCGACGATCTTCATTTCATCTCCAACCGCCTCCCGGACGGCTCGCTGTGCACGTTCTCGACGGTCTCCGGTGACCCCGCGCGCGGGCACTGGATCCTCCACGGAGGCCCGTTCTCCGGTGGCCTTCGGAGCGCGTTGCTGGTCGCCGCGTCCGAGGCAGGACACCCGGCGCGAGACCGGGGTACCTACGGCCACGTCGACGGTCCGCGCTTCAACACGCCGACCGAGATCGCCCAGCTGGCCGGCTGCGGCGTCACGGCGGTCAGCCAGACGGCTGGGCCTGAAGCCGTGCTGTGTGGCGAGCTCGAACTGCCCTTCGCCCTGATCGGGTTCGTGACCGACTACGCGAACGAGGTCAGACCCGGCGAGCCGACTCCTGTGGCGAAGCTGATCGAGCTGATGCGGAGCAGCGCGGCGATCTTCGCTGAGGTGCTGAGCCGCGCCGTGGTGCGGCTGGCCAACGATCAGCCCACTCCCGCCGGCACGATGTATCGCTTCGAGCAGGGCTGAGGTGACGGTGGCGGTGGAGCCGGCCAGGCGGCCCTCCGTCCTGATGATGGCCCGCGCTCCGCGTCGCTGGAACCGTCCGGCGAGCTCTCGAGCCGCTGCTCGGTCCCGAGCGCTGCGCCGAGCTTCAGGTGGCGCTGATCCAAGCGGCGGCCGCGTGGGCCAATACCGTTGCGCCGGGTGCGTTGCACGTCGCCCACGAACCACCCGACGCCGGTCCGGAGCTCCGCCCGCTGTTCGGCCCGGAGGTCGACCTGTTCCCTCAGAACGGCGACGGGATTTCCGGCCGTCTGGCCGACGCGACGGCGCGGGTGTTCGCCCGCAGCGCAGGGCCGGTCCTGGTCATGTGGCCTGACCTGCCGCGCTGGCGCTCGGAGCACGCAACCGGGGCGCTGGATGACCTGGAGGCCGGCTGCGACGTCGCCCTCGGACCGGCGATCGACGGCGGCTTCTATCTGATCGCGATCGCCAGGCCGCTGCCCACGCTGTTCTCGCTGCCCGAACAGGCCTGGCGCAGCCCGGACGTGATGGCGATTGCCATCGCCGCGGCGCGGGACGTCGGACTCGAGGTCGGAATCCTGAGGGTCGAACGTGCGCTCCATCGTCCCGACGACGTCCGCGCCGCCCTCCGCGGACCCGCCCCGATTGCCCCTCGCCTCCGACGTCGGTGCGCGCCGTCCGTCACCGTGGCGCCGAGGGCCGGATGAGATAACCGTGATCACCGGTCGCCCGAGATCAATACACTGCGGGGACGTAGGTCGTCAATGGCAGCACGGGCCCTCATCGGTTGGCAAGTCCAAGTTCTGGTCTACGAGTCCCGGCTCCCCGTGAGTCTTTCCTGAGCCGGTCGAACGGACCTGCGCTCGGATCCTCGTGCTTGGTCTGACCGGCCAGATCGACTCAAATTGACCCGCCAGGTGGCCGATCCCCTACGATCCCGTCGTGGCCGCGCCCGTCGTTGTCATCCTCGCCGCCGGGCAGGGGACCCGCATGCGCTCGGCGGTGCCGAAGCTGCTGCACCCGCTGTGCGGTCGCGCGATGGTGGCCTGGCCGATCGCCGCTGCCAGGGAGGCGGGCGCCGCGAAGATCGTTGTCGTTGATTCTCCCCAGCGCCCGCTCGAGGCATCGCTGGACGGTGACGTGGTGCTCGCTGTCCAGGAGCAGGCGCTGGGCACCGCCGATGCGGTCAGGGCGGCCGCTGGGCACATCGACCCCGACGGCACGGTCGTGGTGCTCAACGGCGACGTACCGTTGATCACGGCGCAGACGATCCGCGGACTCGTCGACGCCCATTCCCGGTCGGGCGCGGCGGCGACGATCGCCACCGTGGTCCTGGATGACGCGAGCGGCTACGGGCGTGTGGTCCGAGCGCCGGATGGCACCGTCGAGCGAGTGGTCGAGACGAAGGCGCCCGGGGACGCAACCGAGTTCGAGCTCCACATTCGCGAGGTCAACACCGGCGTGTTCGCGTTCGACGGCGCGGCGCTGATCGCGGCCCTCGATGAGGTTCGGGCCGACAATGCCCAGGGCGAGCACTACCTGCCCGACGTGCTGCCGATCCTGCGCGAACGCGAGCGGACCGTGGTCGCGTACGAGATCGCGGATGCTGACGACACGCTCGGGGTCAACGACCGTCGCGCACTGGCCGAGGTGAGGGCGATCGCGCAACGCCGCATCCACGAGCGCCACATGCTGGCCGGGGTGACCATCGTCGACCCGGCAGCGACCGTGATCGATGTGGACGTGGAGGTCGACCAGGACACGCTGGTGGCGCCATTCACCAGCCTGCTGGGCGCGACGAAGATCGGCCAGGGGTCGGCGATCGGGCCGAACGCAACGCTGATCGACACGCGCGTGGGGGACCAGGCGACGGTCCTGCACTCGTACACGAAGGAGGCAGTCGTCGGCGACCGCGTGAGCGTCGGCCCGTTTGCCTATCTGCGGCCCGGAGCCGTCCTGCGAGAGGGGGCGAAGGCGGGCACGTTCGTCGAGATCAAGAACTCGGACATCGGAGCCGGCAGCAAGGTCCCGCACCTGTCCTACATCGGGGATACCGACATCGGGGAGGCCAGCAACATCGGCGCCGGCACGATCACCGCCAACTACGACGGCTATCGCAAGCACCGCACGACGATCGGCTCTCGAGTCAAGCTGAGTGTCGACACGGCACTGATCGCCCCTGTGCGCGTTGGTGACGACGCCTACACCGCGGCTGGGTCGGTGATCGGCGAGGACGTGCCGGCCGGCGCGCTGGGTGTCGCGCGCTCGCGCCAGGAGAACATCGAGGGGTACGCTGAGCGCCGCAAGCAGCGCGAGGCGGAGCGGGCCGCAGACGCCGCGGGGCCAGCGTGAGCACGACCAAGCCGTCTCCAACGGGGCGTAGACTCGCCCGCACGATGAGCGTGCTGCCGACGCGTGCCGTGCAGACTGACATGCGAGTCGAGTACAACAAGCGGCTGATGCTGGTCACGGGCCGCGCGAACCCCGAGTTGGCCGCGAAGATTGCCTCCAAGCTCGGCGTCGATCTGAGCCATGTCACGCTCAAGACGTTCTCCAACGGCGAGGTGTACTGCCGCTATGACGAGTCGGTGCGCGGGGCTGACGTCTTCATCGTCCAGCCCACATGCGGCAACGCCGAGGAGGGGCTGAGCGCAAACGATGCGCTGATCGAACTGCTGGAGATGATCGACGCCGCGGTCGGGGGCTCCGCCCACCGCGTGATCGCCGTCACCCCCTGGTACGGATATTCGCGTCAGGACAAGAAGTCGGCCCCGCGGGAGCCGATCAGCGCCCGCCTGGTCGCGCGCATGTTCGAGTCGGCTGGGATCGATCGGATCCTGACGATGGACCTCCACTCCGGGCAGATCCAGGGTTTCTTCCAGAAGCCCTGTGACCACATGACGGCCCTGTTCATGCTCACGCAGTACTTCGCCGACCTCGGCCTCGAGGATCTGGTGGTCGTCGCTCCAGATGCCGGCCGCGTCAAGCTGAACAAGAAGTTCGCCTCCAAGATCGGCGCCGATCTGGCCATTCTGAACAAGGAGCGTCCCGCGCAGCAGGTGGCCGAGATCGGGTACGTGATCGGCGAGGTGGCCGGCAAGACCGCCGTGCTCGTCGATGACCTCATCGACACGGCCGGAACGCTCAAGGCAGCCGCCCAAGCGGTCCGGGATGCCGGCGCCCGGCGTGTGTACGCGGCGGCCACGCACGGCGTGTTCTCGGGGAACGCGTGGGAGAACCTGGCCGCCGCCAACTTCGAGCAGATTGTCGTCACTGACACGTTGCCGCTGCCGCCCGGGGCTCCCGACAACGTGCGCGTCCTCTCCTGCGCGGACCTGCTCACCAACTCGATCCGCCAGATCTTCACCGACGGATCGGTGAGCGACGTATTCGGTGGCGAGAACCAGCTGTTCTGAGCGACGCGCGGGGCGTCCGGGACCCGGCCATGATGGCCGTCCGGTCGCCCCCCTCGTGTCCTGTCTTGTGTTGGGACTCTCAACTGCCGATATATGGGGCAGTGACTCTGAACAGCTTGACATTGAGGCAAGCGTGACCAGCGATGTCGGATGACGTTGTGGCAATCATCGGCACGCTCTGGGTGCGGGCTCGCAACCAGGATGCTCAGACGTTGGCCGAATACGGCGTCCTGGCCGCGTTGATCGCGGTTGTCGTGATCGCCGGTGCGGTCCTGTTTGGAGCGAGCCTCACCGGCCTCTTCCAATCCAATGCCACCCGCGTCTAGGCCGGGGACTATCGGCATGTCCCAGCCCGGGCTCGCGCGAACCAGCGGTTCGCAGTCAGGCACGGCCGGAGGCGATGGGCGAGCGCGATGATCCTCAGCTCGGCTGGCGCGTACAGAGTGATCGCGCCGTGCGACTGATGGAGCTGTTGGGCCTCAGCGAAGACGAGCTCTGCCGGACGCTCGATGTTGATCCGCTGACGCTGCTCTCAGGCCAGCTCGACCACCGCTCTGAGCTGCCGATCCTGCTCACCATGCTCGACGAGGCGGCTGAGCGCGCGGGGCCCGCGGTGATGCGCCGTTGGGTACGGGCCTCCGGGCCCTCGGGCCGTCCCATCGACGCGCTGGAGCGGCGAGACTTCGCCGCCTTCGAGGACGCGCTGTCCGAGCTCGCCGAGCGAGGCTTCCTGCTGCGCGGCGGAGGAGCGGGTGGACCGGGTGGTGGCGAGCCTGCGACCTAGTGCTGCATTAGTCGCTGGCGGACGGCTTGGTCCGCTCGCCAGGCCGGATCCCGGTGAAGTGGTGAAAGGAACGCGCGCTGGCCCGTTCGACGGCCGCGGCGACTCCGGCCAACGTCGCCGCTTCGAGCGCTTGGGCACCCACCACCTTCTTCCAGCTGGCCTCGACGTTGGTCGTGGCCGGCGGGTCGGCGTCGTCGAGTTTCGACCACAGACCCTTGAACACCAGACGGCCGAGCTTGGCGCCGATAATCGCCGCGATGATCCGGAACGGTGTGTAGAGGAACTGCATCTGGCTGCAGCCTACCCGTTCGTCGCCCACCCGACGTGTGGCCAGTCCTCAGCCTCCGTGATGCTCCAGATGTCGCTGGTGAACGAGCATCGGTTCGAATAAATTGTCAACGACACACGGCCGACTCCGAAGGAGCACGAAATGCTCGAAGCGGATCAGAGTCCAGACGGCGAGGCGGGCGAAGACCTGCTGCGCCGAGCGCTGCTAGACGATTCATCGGCGGTCGCGGTCTCCCTCCGCGTCGGCGGCCTCCCGGTCAGCGATGCGGTGACGGTGATCTTTCACGGCCGGCGCGACCTGGGGACACTGCAGACCTATGTGACCTGGGGCAGCCGCGGGGCGGGCGCGACGGTTGCCGCACACGAGCTCCTGCGGGTGCCCTGCGACCTCGACCTCGCGGATGCCGGTGACCGCGAGGAAGCCGAGCGGCTCTACGTCGAGCAGGCGACCGCCCTTCGGGACGCGCTGGTCGGGGCGGACACCGTGCTCGACGTCTGGCGCGAACCGTTGAGCGACCTCGCCGGCAGTCGGGTCGCGGTCGATCACTCGCTGGAGCTATCCGTGCGCCTGGGTGTTCCCCGACTGCTTCCCACCGCCCTGGTGGCGACCGAGTCGCAGCTCGTGGTCACGCCGGTCTGCGGCGCGCGAACGCTCGCCGAGGGTCGCCCCCCGATGGGGATCGCGTGTGCTCAACAGGACCTGACGCGCGTGTATCCGCTGTCCGATGATCCCGAGCGCTGCGTCGAGGACTTCCTCGTGCTCGCCGCGCAGCACGCCATGGCGCTCGCCGAGCGTCTCGAGCATCAGGAGGCCTCAGTCGAGCGGTTCCTGGAGTTGAGCGACTCCTAGCTCGACCGAGGCGGGCGGCAGGCGCTTTCGTTAGCTTCGGGGCGGTGCGCCGCCTCTACCTGGTTCCTATCGTCGTCGGAATTGTCGTGTTCCTGGCCATCAGCACGGTGCTGGCCAGGGTCTGGAGCGCCGACGGCGCCGAGACCTCGGCGCTGACCGCGCTGGTCAAGGCTGAGGCCCACGGGGACCAGTCCGCCGGGGTGGCGCAGATTCTCGGCTGTCGCAGTGATCCGTCGTGTCGTGCGCGAGTGGCACAGAACATCGCCGCGCTGGCGCGCCCGGGAAGCGTGTCGATCATTCAGATCAACCCGTCGACCGGCTTTTCGCTCACCGGCACGCTCGGCGTCGCGCGCGTCGTGTGGACGGTCGGCTCGTCGTTGCCGATCGTTCAGTGCGTGCGCGTGCGACACGCGGGCGACGCGCTGCACGGAATCCACGTCGAACTGCTCGAGCTGAGCCGGCGAATCAAGACCGACGCCGACTGCCCGTCCCGGTTCTAGACCGCTGAGGGGTCCGCACCGGTCGACGGGTCGGCTCGCGCGCGGGCCGGCGGGAACGCCGGGGCAACCTCTCGCTCAGCCGCTCCGGCCCGCGGAGCCGGATTCGGGCGGGTTTTGCGTCGGGCAGCGGAATCCCGCCGCGCGGAGGCCCAGGGCGGGTCGGCGGCCGCTTCGGCCCACGCCCCCAGCCGTCATCGCCCTCCCCTTCGGAGCGCCGGGGTGGGGACTCAGGATTGTCGCGCAGCGCGGGTATGAGCAGGACCGCGACGCACCCCAGTCCCAGGAGGTGCACTCCGGCGATCCACAGCATGAGCTGGGTTTCGCCCGACATGAACGAAAGATTAGCGCACGATTAGCCTCCCGCGCCAGCGTTTCGCAGTCGCGGTCGCTACCATCGGTCGCCGCCCATGGCGAGCCGAGAATCCACAGCACTGACGGTCGACGAGCGGGAGCCAGAGGGCTCGCGCGCGGCGCGTCGTCTGCGCCGCCAGGGCAACGTTCTCGGCGTCGTGTATGGCGGCGGTGAGAGTCCCGTGTCCTTCCAGGTTCAGGCTCGCACGCTGCGCCAGGCGCTGGCCAACGCCGGGGCGGTGCTCGATCTGAGCATCGGTGGCGCACCTGCTACTCCAGTCGTGGTCAAGGAGCTCAACCGCCATCCGGTCAGCGGCGATACGGTCCACATCGACTTGCTGCGGGTCCGGCTCGACCAGGCGATCGAGACCACGGTCCTGCTCGAGCTGACCGGCACCGAGGATGCCCCCGGGGTCAAGGACGGCGGCGTGTTGGAGCACGTCACGCGGGAACTGACGATCGAGGCGCTGCCCACCGACATCCCGGACAACCTGCAGCACGACGTCTCACAGATGCAGATCGGCGACACGCTGACGCTGGACGCGCTGACGCCGCCGGCCACCGTCAAGCTGCTCGACGACCCGGAGACGGTGATCGCGACGCTGTCGCCGCCGCGTCTGCAGACCGAAGACACGGATGAGATCGAGCAGGAGACTGGGGTCGTGGGCGAGGGGGAGGCGGCAGGGGATGCCGGTGCAGGGTCCGAGGGCGACGGCGGGGGCCAGGCAGACTCCGGCGCCGGTTAGGCGCCCGACGTGCCACTCCCGGGACGTCGCGGCGGTCCCGTCGACTGGCTGATCGTGGGTTTGGGCAACCCGGGATCCGAGTACCGAGGCACCCGCCACAACGTTGGCTTCGAGATCGCCACCAGGCTCACGGACCGGTGGGCGCTACCGCAGCCCAAAGCCGCCTACCAGGGCTTACTGAGCGAGGGTCGGATCGCACCGGGCGGCCCGCGAGTCGCGGTGTTGCTCCCCCAGACCTACATGAACGACGCCGGCCGGTCGGTCGGTCCCGCCCGGGGAGCGCTCGGAGTTCCGCTCGATCGCGTGCTCGTGTTGCACGACGAGATCGACTTGCCATTTGGGGAGATCCGCGTGCGGGTCGGCGGTGGATTGGCCGGCCACAACGGCCTGAAGTCGATCAAGCAGGGACTGGGGTCGGCGGACTTCGCGCGGGTCCGAGTGGGCGTGGGCCGGCCGCCGACGAGCGATCCCGATCGGGTGGCGGCATACGTCCTCGGCCGCTTCCGCGAGCCTCGGGCCGAAGTGGAGTCGCTGATCGACGACGCTGCGCGGGCGACCGAACAATTCGTCGAAGCAGAAACGGCGCCCACCTAGACTGGAGCGTTGATGCTCCGCAGCCTGCTGGCCCACGCCGACGATGACCCGCAGACCGCCGCGCTGGTGCGCGACGGCGGCCGCGCGTTCGTCTCCCAGTCATTGCGGCCCTACCTGCTGGCGGCTCTGCTGGACCGCGAGCCCGGCCGTCCGGCGATCGTGGTGGCAGGCGACGACCGGGCGGCGCGCGATCTCGCCGCCGGCCTGAAGAGCTGGCTCGAGCCGCGAACCGTCCGCTACTACCCGAGCCGCGGCGTCACGTACGAGTCGCATCTCGCCCCGCCGCCGCACCTCGTCGGCTTGCGGATCGCCGCGCTCGACGCGCTGCTGGCGTCCTCGGCGGTGGCGACAGGCGCGGGCACGAACGGATCGGCGATGGCGCAGCCGTCCGCCGACGCGGCGCCCGTCGTCGTCGTCAGCGCAGTCGCGCTCTCCGAGAAGGTCCCGGATCCCGCCATGCGCCCGCATGGATTCACGCTGCAGACCGGAGAGCTGCTCGACCTCGAGGAGACCGCTCGCGACCTGGTCGGCGCCGGCTACGAGCGTGTCGACCAGGTCGAGGATCGCGGTCAGTTCGCCATCCGGGGGGGTCTGCTCGATCTGTTTCCGGCGACCGAGGATCGCGCCGTGCGCGTCGACCTGTTCGGCGACGAGATCGAGTCGGTGAGCTGGTTCTCCACCTTCACGCAGCGCTCGCTCGGCGACGCTGAGCTGGTCGAGGTCGCACCCGCCGCGGAGCTCGCCGAGGAATACCGCGAGCTGGCCGAGATTGCTGCGCTCGAGGACGAGGCAGACCGTCCCGACATCGCCGAGCTGCTCCCGGTCGAGAACTTCCACTCCTTCCTCGAGCTCGCCCCGGCTGAGGCGACCGTGCTGATCGCCGGCGAGGAGGACGTGGCGCCGGTGCTGGCCGATCACTGGCAGGACGTCACCGCGGCGTTCCACGATGAGGATGCCCATCATCTCTACGTCCCGCCCGATGAGATCGGTCAGGCGCTCGAGCAGCGGGCGCGGATCCGCCTCTCGAGCATCGATCAGGACCAGCCGTTCCAGTTCCGGGCCCAAGCCGCCGAGATCGCGGCGCGTGGATTGAAGGAAGCCGAGCCGGAGCTCGAAAAGCTCGCGCGGTCGGGCTACCGGCCGGTGATCGCGTTCGCGCGCCGGGGCGAGGGAGAGCGGCTGGCCTACAACCTGGGGCGATTGAAGGTGCGTTGGCTCGACTCCGGTGAGGGCGGCCCGCCGTCGGCGAGCGTGATCACCTTCGTCCAAGCCAGGCTCCAGGCAGGTTTCATCGCGCCGCAGTTCCACCTGGCCGTGATCCCCGAGCATCGGCTGTTTCACCGTCGCCGGGCACCCGACCGTCCCGGGCGCGAGCGCCGCCGCGGCGTGCTGCGCAGCTTCGCCGATCTGCGCACCGGCGACATCGTCGTCCACGAGGATCACGGGATCGCCCGCTTTGCCGGCTTCGACACCAAGACCGTCGCGTCCGTCACGCGCGACTACCTATACCTCGAGTACGCCGGTTCGGACCGGGTCTTCGTGCCCGTCGATCAGCTGGCCAAGATCAGCCGCTACGTGGGCGCCGGCGGCGCTCACCCGCCGCTGTCGAAGCTGGGCGGCACCCGCTGGGACACGATCAAGGCCCGCGCGCGCCGAGCGGCCCAGGAGCTCGCCGGCGAGCTGCTGAATCTGTACGCCGAGCGCAAGCGGCGCGAGGGTCACGCATTCCCCATCGACACCGACTGGCAGCGCGAATTTGAGGACGACTTCCCGTTCACCGAGACGCCTGACCAGCGCGACGCGATCGAGTTTGTCAAGGCCGACATGGAGGCGCCGCGGCCGATGGACCGGCTGATCTGCGGCGACGTGGGTTACGGCAAGACGGAGGTCGCGCTGCGCGCCGCGTTCAAAGCCGTGCAAGACGGCAAGCAGGTGATGATGCTGGTGCCGACCACGATCCTGGCCCAGCAGCACTACGGGACGTTTACCGAGCGGCTGAAGGACTACCCGGTGACGATCGAGCAGGTGTCGCGGTTCCGGCCCGCGGCCGAGCAGAAGGCCGCCGTCGCCCGCTTTGCGACCGGCGAGGTGGACATCCTGATCGGCACCCACCGGCTCCTCTCCCGGGACGTGCGCGCCAAGGATCTCGGCCTCCTCGTCGTCGACGAAGAGCAGCGCTTTGGGGTCAAGCAGAAGGAGTTGCTGCGTCAGCTCAAGCTGAGGGTCGATGTGATCTCGATGAGCGCCACGCCGATTCCGCGCACGCTGCAGATGTCGCTGGCCGGGGTCCGTGACATCAGCGTGATCGAGACTCCGCCTGAGGGCCGGCGCCCGGTCAAGACCTACGTGGGCGAATACGACGAGGAGCTGGTTCGCCGTGCGCTGACCCGGGAGCAGGAGCGGGGTGGCCAGGCGTTCTTCGTCCACAATCGCGTCGAGTCGATCGACGAGACCGCGGAGCGTCTGCGGGCATTGTGTCCGGGCATGAAGTTCGAGGTGGCCCACGGGCAGATGGATGAGCGGACGCTCGAGCGCCGGATGCTCAGCTTCCTCCGGGGCGATGCCGAGGTGCTCGTCTGTACGAGCATCATCGAGTCGGGCATCGACATCCCGCAGGCGAACACGCTGATCGTCGAGCGCTCCGATGTGTTCGGCCTGGCCCAGCTGTACCAGATCCGGGGGCGGGTCGGGCGTTCGCGCGAGCGGGCCTACGCCTACCTGCTGTATCCGAGCGCCGCGGCGCTGACCGCCGAGGCGGCACAGCGGCTGTCGGCCCTGTCGGATTTCACCGAGCTCGGCGCGGGCTTCAAGATCGCCATGAGGGATCTCGAGATCCGGGGCGCGGGGAGCCTGCTCGGCGACGAGCAGTCAGGGCACGTGGCGGCACTCGGCTTCGAGCTGTACATGCAGATGCTCGATGAGGCAGTCGCGGCGTCTGACGGCGACGCGGATGACGATTGGGAGCCGGTCCGCCTTGACGTCAACGTCGACGCCTACGTTCCGGCCGACTACATCCCCTATGAACAGGCGAAGGTTGACGTGCACCGACGGATCGCGGCGTCGCGCGAGGTCGCCGACCTCGTCCTGCTGCGTGAGGAGCTCGAGGACCGCTTCGGCGAGCTACCCGAGCCGCTGCGCAACCTGATCGCGTTGCAGCAGGCGCGGATCAAGCTCGGACAGGCCGGGGCGAGAGCCGTCACGTTCCGGGGCGATCGCCTAGCGGTCACGCCGATCGAGCTCGATTCGGTCCGCGCCAAGCGGATTCGCCAGGAGATTCCCGAGGCTCTGTACGAGGCGGGCAAGTCGCAGCTGTCGGTCAGAGTGCCCGCCGACCCGGTCAAACGCTTCCCGGCCCTCGTCAAGGCGGCCGACGTGCTGCTCTCGATCACGCGTGAGGCGGCTTAGACACTTCTTAGCCGACACACCGCTCGCCTTGAGCGTACGCTCGCTACCATCACCCCAGTCTGATGAAGGGTCCTCGAAACATCCTGGCGCTCGGCGCCTTTTTTGTGCTCGCCGGCGTGCTGTCGGCGTGCGGAAGTGGCATCCAGGGCAACTCGGTGGCCGACGTTGCCGGTAACCCCATCACGACTCAGGCATTCAACCACTGGATGTACGTGGCGGCGAAGGCTCAGGCCTCGCAAAGCCCGGGCCAGCCGGTGATCGTCCCCAATGACCCACCCAACTTCGCCAGCTGCGTCGCTCAGGTGCGCAAGCAGATCCCGACCTTGGCCAAGACTCCCACCAAGCAGCTGACCAGCGATTGCAGCCAGCTCTTCACGTCACTCTCCAGTCAGGTGATGGACTTCCTGATCAAGGCTTACTGGTACCAGGCGGACGCCACCAAGCAGCACATCACGGTCACCGACGCACAGGTCCAGAAGGCATTCGAGACGGCCAAGAACGCGCAGTTCTCGACTCCCGCGGAGTTCAAATCGTTCCTGACCTCCAGCGGAGAGACGCAGCAGGACATCATCTACCGGGTCCGGGTCAACCAGATCTACATGAAGCTGATCGCCAAGCACCCCTCGACCGTCACCGCCGCGGCGATTGCGGCTTATTACCAGGCCCATCAGTCACAGTTCGGGACGCCGGAAGCCCGCAACCTGCGCATCGTGCTGACCAAGACACTTGCTCAGGCGCAGGCCGCGAAGGCCGCCCTGAAGGCAGGCTCGAGCTGGGATGCGGTGGCCAAGAAGTACTCGATTGATCCCACCACCAAGAACAAGGGTGGGGTGTTGACCGGCGTGACCTCGGGCCAGCAGGACGCGGCGCTGAACTCGGCCGCCTTCTCAGCCTCGGTGAGCAAGGTCCTGGGGCCGGTCAAGGGACAGTTTGGCTACTACGTGTTCGAGGTCACGAAGATCACACCGGCGACCTCCAAGAGCCTCGCGGACGCGAGCGCCTCGATCAAGAAGACACTGACCAGCCAGCTCTCGACCGCGGCCCAGACTGCCGTTGACAACCATGCCAAGAAGGACTGGCTGACCCAGACCCAATGTCGCGCGCTGTACGCGATGGCTGACTGCAAGGGCTACAAGGCGCCCAAGGCCTCGGCCACCGCGACGGCGCCCGCCACCGCGACGGCGCCCGCCACCTCGACGGCGCCCGCCACCTCGACAACCGGCTAGTGGGTTCCGGGTCGCCGGAGGACTCGGCGCAGTCCCTCGCGCGCCTGGATGCAATCACCCGGCGCCTACGTCAGGAATGCCCGTGGGACCGCGAGCAGGATGAGCGATCGATCGTGCCCCACACGGTCGAGGAGGCCTACGAGCTGGCTGACGCCGCCCATCGACACGATGACGCGAAACTGCTCGACGAGTTGGGCGACGTCCTGTTCCAGGTGTACTTCCTGGCCCTGCTGCTGGAGGAACGCGGCGCCGGCGACCTCGGCCAGGTCGCTGAGCACACGACAGAGAAGCTGATTCGCCGACATCCACACGTATTCGGCGAGGCGGAGGCCGAAACCGCTCAAGCGGTGCTGCAGAACTGGGACGCGATCAAGCGCCGCGAGGCCGGGCGGGAGCCCGGTCTGTTCGGCGAAGTGCCGGAGAACCTTCCCTCGCCACTCTACGCACGCAAAATGCAGCGTCGCGCCGCATCGCGCGGGTTCGATTTCCCCGGGGTCGAGGGTCCGCTGCAGTCGCTGCGCGACGAGATCGACGAGCTCGAAGCGGCCCACACCGACGAGGATCGCTTTCACGAGCTCGGCGACGTGCTGTTCGCGGCGGTGAACATCGCGCGCAAACTGCGGCTCGACCCAGAACTGGCCCTGCGCGCCTCCTCGGACCGTTTCCGCTCGGCCATCCTCGCCGCGAGCGAGCTCGCGGCATCGGAGGGCAGAAGCTGGGACGATCTCCCGCCTGATGACCAGCTCCTGTACTACGCCCGCGCGCGCCTGACCGAAGGAGACCGTCGAAACCGATGAGCCAGATCGAGCACGTCCACGCCCGGCTGATTCTCGACAGCCGTGGGAATCCGACCGTGGAGGTCGAGCTCAGCCTGCGGTCCGGGGCATGGGGCCGCGCAGCCGTACCCTCCGGCGCGTCCACCGGCGAGTTTGAGGCCACCGAGCTGCGCGACGGGGGCTCGAACTGGCTCGGCAAGGGCGTGACGAAAGCCGTGGACAACGTCAACGGCGAGATCGCCACCGCGGTGCGTGGACAGGACGCCTCCAGCCAGGCGGCGCTGGACCGGCTGCTGATCACGCTCGACGGGACGCCCAACAAGTCGCGCCTCGGCGCCAATGCCGTGCTTGCCGTCTCGCTCGCGGCCGCCCATGCGGCAGCCGCCGAGGAGCGGCTGCCCCTGTGGCGCTACCTCGGGGGCCAGACCGCGCACGTGCTCCCGGTGCCGATGATGAATGTGCTCAACGGGGGCGTCCACGCCGACAACCTGATCGACTTCCAGGAGTTCATGATCGTTCCGGTGGGGGCGCGCACGTTCAGCGACGCGCTGCGGATGGGCGCCGAGGTCTTCCACCACCTCAAAGACACGCTGCACGCGCAGGGATTGTCAACCTCGGTCGGAGACGAGGGTGGCTTCGCGCCTGACCTGAAGTCCAACGAGGAGGCGCTCGAGGCGTTGATGGCAGGAATCCGGGCGGCGGGTTACGTACCCGGGGACCAGATCGCGATCGCGCTGGACCCCGCCGTGTCTGAGCTTTATCGGGATGACGCCTATGTGCTGGAGCACGAAGGCCGCACGCTCAACGCGGAGGAACTGGCCGCCTACTGGGAGGAGCTGGTCGGGCGCTACCCGATCGTCTCACTCGAGGACGGCATGGCCGAGGAGGACTGGGACGGCTGGAAGGCGCTGACCGATCGTCTCGGCAACCGGCTGCAGCTGGTCGGGGACGATGTATTCGTGACCAACACCGAGCGTCTGCAGCGCGGCATCGACATGGGTGTGGCCAACGCGATCCTGATCAAGGTCAATCAGATCGGCACCCTCACCGAGACCCTCGCGGCAGTTCGTATGGCCCGGGAAGCCGGGTACGCCGTCGTGATGTCACACCGGTCCGGAGAGACCGAGGACGTCACGATCGCCGATCTGGCCGTGGCGACCGGCTGCGGGCAGATCAAGACGGGCGCGCCGTCACGCACCGACCGCGTGGCCAAGTACAACCAGTTGTTGCGGATCGAGGAAGCGCTCGGCCCCGACGCCCGGTTCCCGGGCCGGTCGGCGTTCCGGTCCTGACGGAGGGTGACCGCGCCGCGCCTCGGGTGACCGCATCGCGCTCCTGGCGGCTGTTGAAGGCCCGGCCGCTCGGGTGGCGCCCGGTCGCGGTGGGAGCGCAACGCGCCATGCAGGAGGAAGGAGAGCGTGCGCGTCGAACGAAGCGCGCAAGGGATGCCGCCAGCCCGCTCCGCCACCGCAATCCCCCGCCGACATCCGCGTACCGCGCCGGCTCGGCCGCGCCGTGTGGCCAGCCGGGGGTCCAAGGTCCGCGTTCGCTGGGACCGCGTCGGTCGGGTCGGCCTGCTGGTTGTGCTGGTCGTCGTGGTCGGCCTCTACGTCCAGCACACGCTCTCCTACTTCTCGACGCGGGCTCAGGCCGACCAACAGCAAGCGATCGTCCAGCGCCTCGCGCGCCAGAACGCGCAGCTTGTCAAACAGGCGCAGTCGCTCAACAATCCCGCGACGATCGTCCACGACGCCCGGGCCCTCGGGATGGTCCGCCCGGGCGAGCGCCCGTACGTGATCACCGGCCTGCCGAACCCGTAGGCGGCCGGCCCAGCATCCGGCTGGGCCCGTGAACGTTCCCTTCGAGCAGCTGATCGGCCTGTGGCAGGAGGGCCAACGTCGGCTCGCCGAGGCGGCGCCGAGCGACCGTGTCGCGCTCGAGCGCGTCACCGACGAGATCGTGCTGGAGCTGAGGCGCCGGCTCGGAGGCTCGTTCAGCGTTCAGGAGCTCGCGCAGCTCTACACCGATCAGGGAACCGATTGGTGCTTCGATATCGCCACGCGAGTGGCGCCACGCACCCCGGCCGCCTGGGACCTGACGACCGTCGCGGGGGCGGCATTCGCCCGTTACGCCCGCGAGGCCGTCGACTACGCAGTCGGTCGGCGAATCGAAGAGAGCTAGGCCCTCTGGACCGAGCTCGGGCGACCCGCCATGCGATTTCCCGGTTCGGCTCGGCTCGGCTCGGCGCGGTCGCGGCCCGGTCGCGGCCCGGTCGCGGTCCCGGCCGGTCGCGGTCTCGGCCCGGCCTGGCCCCGTCCCCGCTGCCGCCCCCCGCCCCGACCTGGGGAACGTCCCATTAGACGTGGTCAAGAACTCCATTGGGTAGTTCCCCAGCTGGTGGCTGGGGAACAGCCCGATCGGCTCTGAGAGGCCGTCGAGTGGGGCGTTTTACAGGCAGAAGTGTCAGAAATCTGACCTAGCGAGCCCATCTCGGGCGTTTGAACCTCCGAGCGCCCCGGCTCAGGCCGCGCGAGCCGCCTCACAGGGCCTCGACCGCTCTCCCGGCCTCTCCGACCCGTCGCACAGAAACCATCTCACACACAACCATGAGCATCGAGCAACCGAACCGACACACCACCTGCGTATCGTCCCCTTCCCCCGCACGGAAAGGAACGGCCGGTTCCGGAAGTCGTTTCTCTTCCCCCCAGGGAAGGGTTAGCTAGTCCGAATCGTCGGACTCTTCGGCGCCCGCGCGCCGAATGATGATCTGATCTTCCTCGATCGCGACCTCGACCGGACGGTGCCCCGCCCAGTACTCGGCGTAGATGGGGTCGTCCTGTACGGCGGGGTCGAGCCACAGTCCGTAGCCCTCCTCGCCGTGATCGAAGGTCGCCTCGAGTGCGTTTGACGCCGTCCGCCGACCTCGTCCGCTGCGGCCTCCGCGCCGGCCCCTGCGACGACGAGCGGGCCGCTCCTCGTCCTCCCCTTCGCTCTCCTCGTCCTCGTCCTCGTCTTCGGAGCGCTCGGCTTGTGCGGCGTCGAGCTCGGCGGCGATCTGCGCGTCATCTTCGGCGCGGAGATCGATCTCGTCGTCGAAATCGGCAACGGCGGCGGCTCCGTCCGCCTCGGCGCCGGGCTCGAGTGCCTGCTCACGCTTGAACGCCTGGATCTGCTGAACGGTGACCTCGAGCTGATGGGCGATCCACGCGTCGGTTCGCCCCTGACGGACCCATGCGCGGATCCGGTTCAGCTCGGGCCTGAGGGATTTTCTGGCCATCAGAGCTCTGAGACTATTACAGGCAACGGCGGCACTTGCGCCCGACGCTGCGAAACACTATTACTTGTCGTAATGAGGGCAATCACGCTATGCTGCCACCCGGGCGGACCGGCTGCTCATAGAGACGGAGTTGTGCCGGACATGTCTTCACCTCAAGCAGTCGAGCAAGGAGGCAATTCCCATGTTGGTGCTGACTCGTAAGTCCAACCAGAGCATCATGATAGGCGATGACATCGAGGTGTCGGTGTTGGCGATCATGGGGGAGAAAGTGCGGATCGGGATCCAGGCGCCGCGCGACATCCCCGTGTTTCGCAAAGAGGTCTATCTCGAGATCCAGCAGGAGCGCGTCAGCGACAGCAAAGGCGCGCGCGAGGAGGTCGACGCCGCATTGCGCGGCCTCGGCGATACCTAGCCCCGGGGGCCGCTGACCGCGGACCGCCCGAGCCGGGTCAGCCGAGCAGGTAATAGAGACTCTCGAACATCGCGATCGTCACGATCACCGCGGTGGCGATCAGCGACAGGACGAGCATCCAGAAGTGCAGCGAGCTGCGCTTCTTCTGTCGCTCGTGGGTCCGCTTTCGGGTGCGCCGGACAGCGTGACGGCGCAGGCTCTCGCCCCGGGTTCGGTCGAGCTGCGCCTCGTGGCGGAACTCCTGCTCGAGCTGCGCAAGGCTCTGCCGCATCTTCAATGCCATGGGTGTCGAGCCTACCAGCCCGGTGGGCCCGCCACGACGGGGCGGGCCTACCGGGGAGTCGCGAATCTGCGCAGGGGCCGGCCTCGGCCCTTAATGAACTTCCTGGTGCTCGTACACGCGCACAAACTGCATGTAGTTCGCGGCGACCTGAGCCGCCGCCGCCTCCCGATCGAGGTCCTTGGCGAGGAAGCCCTTGAGCGCGTCCCACCAGATTGAGCGTCCGATCGCGAAGCCGATGAATCCGTCGACACTGGCAGCGACCCGGAGCCACTGCTCGACCTTCTCGATCGAGGCCCCGCGCCCGAGCAACACGCAGGTGACACCGCCTCGGCCTTCGCCTGAGCGAGCCTGCTCGGCGAGCATCTCGGCGTCCTCGCGCCGATCGACGCCCTCGATCTTCCACACGTCGACCTCGATACCGGCTTGCTGCGCGTCTTGGATCGTGCGGCGCATGAGGTTCGGGCGCAGCTCCAGGTCGTAGCGGTCAACATCGCCGTCGACGGTCCCGAGCTGCTGCTTGGTCGCCGGCACCAGCAGCTCGAAGAGGAACTTCCGGTCGTGGCTATGAAGCCAATCGGCGAGCCGCTTGAGACGAACCAGTTGCTCCTCGTTCGTCGCCCGGTCGCCCTCTGGGTTGTAACGCACAAGCACCTTCGAGAAGTCAGGATCGAACTTCTCGATGTGCGCGCCGAAATCCTCGCCGTATTGGAAGTCGAACTCCTCCTGACCGGACTTCTCGACGGGCATCGAAAGCTTCAGCCCGTGCTGGCGAGCGCGCTCCGGGATGTCCGATCCGAACTGCTCGTCGACCAGAACTCCGGTCGCTGCAGGCTCGGCGCCATCGGCCACGGCCGCCACCGCGCCCTCGAAGATGAGCCGCTTGGCGTCGCTGATCGTCTCGGTCTGCTCGGGCGTCGGATCGCCCTGGATCCCGAACATGTTCTTCTGGAACGAGCCTCGATGGTCGAACGCGAGGATGTAGAGCTTTTCGTCGTAACCGAGCGCCATGGCACCGTCCTCCGATCTAAGGGATGTCTCGCTCGGAGTCTAAGGGGGCGGGAGGCTCCCAGTGCGTTGTGTTGCCGTCGGGCGGGCAACGAACGCGCCGGAGTCGCTACGGCGACCACTTCGGTCGCCTAGGGCGTTGGCGGCTCTGGAGACCCCCTCTACAATCGGTTCGTGAGCGCTGGTGGTCCAGACCTGTT
Organism: uncultured Solirubrobacterales bacterium; assembly: GCA_963838535.1. Lineage (GTDB taxonomy): Bacteria > Actinomycetota > Thermoleophilia > Solirubrobacterales > Solirubrobacteraceae > Palsa-465. Next base: position 127,991 of record CAWIRN010000028.1, on the reverse strand, counting down.
CGTGATCTGCAAGAGCTGCGGATCGGAAGTCAGCCCCTACATAACCGAGTGCCCGTACTGCGGCAACCGGCTGCGAAAGCGCGCGCCGAAAATCGACCGCGACGGGCGCGTCGCGGAGAAGCGCCGGCGCCGGCCGCCCACGCCCTCGCTGCCGCGGCTGCGCAGCGACGAGATCCCGGGGATCCGTCCGGATTCCCGTCCGTACGCGACGATGCTCCTCGTCGCGCTCGGGCTCGTCGGCTGCTTGGTGTGGCGCACTTCCCTGGTCAACCTCTCGCAGCTGGCGATCGTGGGCAAGCCCGGGTCGGACTGGTGGCGGCTGTTCACCGCCACGTTCACCTACGACAACACCGGCTACGCGTTCGCGACGCTGGTCACGATCGCGCTGTTCGGATGCCTGATGGAGCGCCGTCATGGCCCGCTTGCGGTGATCGTGCTGTTCCTGGTCGGCGGGGTCGGCGGGCTGGCCGCCACCGCTGCCGTGTACGCCGTCCCGATCGCGCTGGGCGGCAACGGGGCGGCCTTGGCGCTGCTCTGCGCTTGGGTAACGGCGGACCTACTCGCGTTGCGTGCCGGCGAGGAGATCGAGGGCGACCTGATCGGCACCGCGGCGATAGCCACCGTCGTGGCCTTGATGCCGCTGGTGGTCAGAGACGCGAGCTGGGTCGCCGACGGCGTCGGGGTGCTCGTCGGGTTCGCCATCGGGCTGCCGCTGGCGCGGTTCCGGCTGCGCCCGCGCTGAGCTCGTCCGGCGACCGCATCTGCGGTGGCGCGCAGGGCGTCCTGGTACCCCGCTGCGGTGGCGTCCACCACGTTGCGCTACCGCCGCGCCCGTATGATCACCCGACCCAGTGCCGGAGCGCGCCTACACCGATGTGGAGCTCGATGCCGCGATTGCCGCCATCACCGACCCGGGTCGGTTGCGTGAGGCGCAGGACGTCGTCACCCGGGCGGCACCGTCGCTGCAACGTGTGCTGGACGCGGCGATCGCCGACGGCGGCTGGTTCGACGCCGCCCACGAGCAGGCGGTCCGCGAGGCGACGAGCGACGAAGACCCCCACGCGCGGGCGCTCGCGGTGAGCACCCTGCTCGCCGAAGAAACCCGATTGGGGATGCTGGTCGGCGTCGCCGTCGGGTTTGAGCTATCGCGAGCCCTCAACCAACCGTCCGGCAACGAACACCCACAGGAGGATTGATCGACGATGGAAGTGCGCTTTCTCGGCCACGCCTGCTTCGCCCTCTCCGATGGCAACACGACGGTGCTCATCGACCCGTTCCTGACCGGGAATCCGAAGGCGGCGATCGCCGCCGGAGACGTGGCGGCGACGACGATCCTGCTCACCCATGGTCACGCCGACCACATCGGCGATACGGTGGCGATCGCCAAGCGCACAGAAGCCCCGGTCGTGGCGATTGTCGAGCTGGCCGGCGAGATCGGTGCCGAGGGGGTTGAGGTTCGCGACCCCAATCTGGGCGGCACGGTCAAGTTCGATTGGGGCTGGGTCAAGCTCGTGCCGGCCTGGCACACTTCGACGACGCCGAAGGGAACCGTGAACACGCCGGCCGGCCTGCTGATCAGCTTCGACGACACGGTTGTCTACCACCTGGGCGACACCTGTCTGTTCTCCGATCTTCAGCTCGTGGGAAAGCGCACGCCGATCGACTTTGCGCTGATGTGCATCGGCGGTCACTACACGATGGATTCCTCGGATGCCGTCGACGCGGCCGGATTGGTCGGTGCCAAGACCGTGATCCCGTGCCACTACAACACGTTCCCGGCGATTGAGACCGACGCCGCGGCGTTCAAGTCCGACGTCGAGTCCGCGACCAGCTCCAACGTCGTCGTGCTCGAGCCCGGCCAGGCGCATTCCACGTGACTCACGCGATCGTTTTGATCCAAGCCGAGGGCACGGCGCTGGCGAACCTCGGCGGTGACCTGGCCGACATTGAAGGCGTCGCCGAAGCGTATTCCGTCACCGGCGAGTGGGACTTCGTCGCGATGCTGCGCCTGCGCCAGCACGAGCAGCTGGCGCGCGTGGTCACCGGCCAGATCTCCCAGCTGCCCGGGGTGCGCAGAACGCAGACCATGGTCGCCTTCGAGGTCTACTCGCGCCACGACCTGGAGGCGCTCTTCTCGGTGGGCCAATGAGTGCAGTTCGACTGCGTCGAACTGTTGGCGGTTGGACCGGGCCGAGCTTCCCGCGCGGCGAGGGCGCCGGCCCGGTGGCCAGCGGATCGTGCTCGGCGCAGATGCACGGCGGCGAGCGGCTCAGGATCCCGCTGGTGGACGACCGGGCGGCGTGGCTGGAGCGGCTCTGCGCCGCGACCGAGCCTGGCGGCGAGGTTGCCCACTTGGGCTGTACCGACAGCCCGTACACCGAAGAGCTGTTGGCCGTCGGGATGCTGCTCCACGCGCGCCTGGTGGGGGTTGCGGCGGTGACCGGGTTCGACATCGACGCCGAGGGGCTCGAGCGACTCCAGCGCGAGCTGCCCGGCCAGCGTTTCGTGCTCGCCGACGTCACGGTCGAGGTGCCCGAGCCAGAGCGCGGTCGTTATGACCTGGTGCTCGCGGGTGAGGTGCTCGAGCACATCCCCGACGCCGACCGGTTCCTGCGCGGCTGTGGAGCGCTGCTCAAGCCCGGAGGGCGGTTATGCCTGACGGTCCCAAACGCCTGCTGCCCGAAGATCGGCCTGCGCTCGCTGGCCGGGCGCGAGTCGGTCCATCCGGACCATCGTGTCTATTACGGGCCGCGCACGCTGGAGCGCACCCTGCACGGCGCCGGCTACGACCTCGACGGGATCGCCTCCTGCTTTGCGCCAGTGGCCGGTACCGCGGGCAGGCTCATCTTCAACCCGCTGCTCCGGGCCAGCCACCGCGTCTTTCAGGGTCCGGTCGGCGACGGGCTCATCGCCCTGGCCAGCGCGCGATCGAACCCGGCGAGCATCGCGTCGTAGGTGTAGGCGGAGGCGGCGCGCCGGCCCGCGGAGCCCAGCTGCGCCCGTAACCATGGGTCGTCCAGCAGTCGATCGATCGCCCCGGCCAGCGCCGGGGCGTCACCGGGCGGGATGACCAGGCCGGTCTGCTCGTCGCGCACGAGCCCGCCCGCCACGGCTCCCACCGAGCTGGTGGCAATCACCGGACGCGCTTGGAGCATCGCCTCGTTGCACACCAACCCCCAGGGCTCGCGGAACCGCGGGGTGGGGATCGAAGGCAGCAGTGCCAGCTCGGCGGCCGCGTAGGCGACGGGAAGCTCGGCGCGGGGCAAGGGGCCCAGTAGACGGGTGCGCGGAGCCTGCACGACCCGCGCGGCCAATGGGCCGTCGCCGATCAACACCAGCGTCGCGGGGGCGCGAACCTGCGGCCACGCCTCGCGCAGCACCTCGCTGCCCTTCTCGGCCACCAGGCGTCCGACGTAGAGAACGAGCGATCCGGATGGCAGATCATGTCGATCCCGAAACGCCGTGATCTCGTCAGCGCTCACCTGGCGCGCGAACAGATCGGGCTCGACGGCCTGCGGCGCGACGAACACGTCGTCGTCGCGCCCGCGGATCGAGGCGACAAATCGGCGGACGTGCTCGCCGTAGGCCACGATGGCGTCGGCGTGACGGTAGATGTGACGGGTGACCGGCAGCGCGACGGCGTGAGCCGCGGAGCGCGGCTGCGCCCAGACCGAGGCCCACAGAATGAACGGCGTGCCGGTCAATTTCGCGCCCAGGTACGCCGCGGGCAGGATCGAGCCGCCGGCAAACGGGGCGATGACCGCGTCATAGCGGCGCCCGACGTCGAGCGCCTCGCGAGCACCACGGAGGCGACGGGCCGGGAACTCGGCGGCGGCCAACTGGCCGTCCAGATCGCTGAACCAGGCCGGAACGTAGCGATCGCCACCGCCGTAGCAGAGCACCTCGACGCCGTGACGCGCGGCCAGTCGCTGATAGAGCGGCATGCGGTAGCCGGCCAGGTAGGTGGTGAGAAGCGCGATCGACACGGCGAGGGATGATGGCGGTCGGACGACGGTCAAGCCCGGCGCTGACAGAATCGCCCTCGCGCGCCGCCTCGGACGCCACCCCGAAACGCCTTCCCATGCGCGTCCTTCTCCTGCACAACCGCTATCGCGCCGAGGGAGGCGAGGAGCGCGCGGTCGCGGACATCGCCGGGCTGCTGCGCAGGCGCGGCCACGTGGTCGAGGTGCTCGAGCGATCCAGCGAGCAGTTGGGAAACCTGCCGGCCGCGCATGCGCTGCTGTTCGGCGGGGTCGATTCGCAACAGGTCGCCGACGCCGTGCGGCGCCTGAGGGCCGATGTCGTGCACGCCCACAACCTCCACCCGTTGTTCGGCTGGAGGGCACTGGCGGCGGCGAGGGCCGCCGGGGCCAGAACCGTCCTACACCTGCACAACTTCCGCCTGTTCTGTGCGGTGGCCATCGGATATCGGGACGGAGCCCCGTGCTTTCGCTGTCGCGGAACCGACACGCGGCCCGGGCTGCGACTGCGCTGCCGCGGGTCGCTGACCGAGGCAGCGGTGTATGCGGCCGGACTCAGCTTCCAGCAGCCGCGGGTGCTCGCCCATGCCGACAGATACATCACGGTGAGCGACGCGAGCGCGCGGCGGCTGGTGGAGCTGGGACTGCCCGCCGGGCCGACGTCCTCGCTGCCCAACTTCGTATCCGCGGCAAGCTTCGCCTCGAACACGCGCGCCGATCGCGGCGAGTATGCGCTGGTGAGCGGGCGGCTGGTGGAGGAGAAGGGCGTCGATACGGCGATCGCGGCGGCGCGGAGTGCTGGAGTGCCGCTCGTGGTGGCGGGCGACGGCCCCGACGCCGTCCGGCTGCGGACGCTCGCCGCCGGCGCCGACGTGCGCTTCACCGGACGACTCGATCATGGCGCGCTCGCCGATGTCCGTGCCCGCGCGGCCGTCGTGCTCGTGCCCTCGCGGTGGGAGGAGCCGTGCCCGTATGCGGCTCTGGACGCCCTCGCGGCAGGCGTCCCGGTGCTGGCCAGCGACCGGGGAGGCCTGCCTGAGCTGGTGGGCAGCGAGGCGCTGCTGGCCCCCGATGATGTGACGGCATGGTCGCGGGCGCTCGCCCGGCTGTGGCGCAGCCCCGCGACACGACGCGAGCGCGGCGCCAGCCTGCTGGCTCGTGCGCGCGAGCAGTTCGGAGAGGATCGGTACTACGAGGGGCTGATGGAGGTCTATGAGGGGTGAGAACACCTACGAAAATTAGGGCGCTACGGACGTTTCTCAGTGGGTGGGTGAGCGACCGGGCTCGTGCACACGTTGCGCTGCGTCGGGTCTGACTCATCGTCAGGAAGGTGCGTTGGGGCCATGGCGGGCGGGCGAGTGGGTCCGGGCCGGTCCGGCGCGCTCCGGCGCGGTCACGACGCGATTAGATGGCGCCTGAGAGTCATATTTCTGACAGATCCGCCTGTCTAACGACCCAATCGACGGCTCAAGAAACTCGATTGGGCTGTTCCACAGCTGGTGGCTGGGGAACAGCCCGACCGCCGAAAACGAGGCCGCCGTTGGGACGTTTTACAGCCTGACCTCAGGCGGTCGGCGCTATACGCGTGCAGTGTGCCGGTTTGGTTGTTCGACGTTATGTTGATGTATGAGCCAGGATCTGCTCCGCGGGTCGGAGAGGCCGACGGAACGCCCAGGGCCCCTGTGTGGCGGCTGGGGCGGACCGAGCCTGAGCGCTCCCGGATCATGCGATGGCGGTTCGGATTCGGCGGGGTCTGGGGAACTATCCTGCGCGCATGCGCCGCCGGCTGACCGTGCTTGCCCTGATGCCGACGGTCGTGCTGTTGGTCGCCTGTGGAAGTTCCGCGACGAGCTCGAGCACCACCCCCGCGTCGAGTACCGCGTCCACGTCGAGCGCCACCGAGACGTCGAGCACCACCCAGACCCCCTCGTCGAGCGCGGCGGTGCCGTCAACCTCAACGCGCCGGCCGCCGCCGCCGGCGCCCACGCGCCGCTCGCATTCGGCCTCGACCGGCACCGCGACGCGCACCAAGCCGACCGGTGCTGACACGAATGTCCGGGTGCCGGCGACGTTCACGATCCACACTGGGGGCGCGCTCGAGCCCCAGTCGGTGTCTGCGCCTGGCTTCTTCGCGATCGCGCTGACGGTGATCTCAGGAGACGGCCGGGCGCACAGCGTGCTGGTTCACACGCCCAAGCCGTACTCGCTCCGGGTCCCGGCACACGGCCGTGCGTCGGTTCTGATTCCCGGGCTCCGGACAGGCCAGTACGTGATCGAGGTCGACGGGGCCACGCGTGGCGCGCTGTCGATCGGCGCCCAGCCCGGCCCCTGAAGCCGAAGTCAGCCGATCGGCGAGCCGGGCGCAGCGTCCCGGTCCGGGCGCAACAGCACGACGCCGCTCTCATCGTCCAGCGCGCCAAGGACGAGCACCTCAGATGAGACTGGGCCGATCTGACGCGGCGGAAAGTTCACCACGGCGACCACCAGGCTGTCCTCGAGTTCCTCGCGCGAGTAGTGGGCGATCTGCGCCGAAGAGCGTTTGACGCCCAGCTCAGGGCCGAAGTCGATCCTCAGCTTCCAGGCCGGCTTCCGCGCCTCGGGGAAATCCTCGACCGCGACGATCCGGCCGACCCGCATGTCCACCGCTTGGAACTGCTCGAAGTCGATCACTGGCCAAGCGGTGGCGGGGTCACGGGCGGTGGATCCTAGCTCGCGCCGGTGCAGGGCGTGCGCGTTGCACTGGTGGCTCCGGGCTAACCGGGGCTGCCTGCGGAGCCGCTGCCGCCGGTGCACCCGCTGCCGCCGGTTGGCCCTGTGGAGGCCGTAAAGCGCGCGGAGCTGCCCGAGGGCCCGGTGGGAGGTCGTCGCGCCCGTGGATCTAGCTGCCCGTGGGCCCGGTGGAGCTCGTCGCGCCCGTGGAGCTGCCCGCTGGCTCGGTGCCGCTCGAGGAGCCCGTCGAGCCCGTGCTGCCAGTCGAGCCGGTGCTGCCGGTCGAGTCGGTGGAGCCGGTCGAGCCGATGTCGCCTGTGGAGCCGGTGCTGCCGATGGAGCCCGTGGAGCCGGTGCTGCCGGTGTCGCCCGTGGAGCCGGTGCTGCCGGTGTCGCCCGTGGAGCCGGTCGAGCCGGTCGAGCCGGTGCTGCCCGTGGAGCCGGTGCTGCCGCTGGAGCCGGTGCTGCCGGTGGAGCCGGTGCTGTCCGTCGGGTCAGTGGTGCCGGTCGGGTCGGTGGCGCCGAGTACGCCGGTGGTCGTAGTAGCGGTGGAGCCGGGTGCCGGAGTGCTCGTTGTGGAGTCTGTGGTGGCGGCGGGCACCGCGGGCGTCGACGCCGTGGGCGTGGTGGGCAGCACCGTAGGGTCGGACTGCGTTTGGGTGTGCCCGAGTGGAGTGGCGACGCTGGCGTTGGCTGGTTGGGTCGCGTCGGCGAGCAGCGGCTTGGTGCCCGGTTTGGCTGCTGCCTTGTCGGCACCCGCGGTCACTGCAGTGGCTTTGGCAACGGCGGCGTGCTTGGCGTGCGTCGCATCCGCGTCGTCCGCCCGCTTGTGCAGTCTGATCGCACCGCTCCGGGTCGGCTTCGCCGGGACGGGCACGTTGTCCGGCTGGGCGGCCGCCGCGATCGCCTGCGGGCTGACCGCGACGACGGGGTGCCTCTGCAGGTGGTGCCGAGCGGTGTGGTGATCGACCTCCACCGCCCCTGCGGTGACCAGAGCGGCGGCGGCGAGCGTCGCGGCGGTCTTGGTGGCGATCGCTCCGACGCCCGCTGAGACGAAGCCGCTGGTCGCCGACCCGGCCGCGACGGTCGAGCCAACCGCCGCGGTCGATCCGGCGGCCCCGGAACCCGCCGCGGTGGCGCTTGAGCCGGCGCTGGCCGAATGGCCCAGGTGCGTCAGCCACAGCTTCTTCGCGATCATCATCGGTCCGATCGGCAGGAGCGCGGCCAGCGCCTTGTTGGTCTGCTTGAGCTGCGTGCGGAATGTGCTGCAGCGCTTGCATCCCCGCAGGTGCCGGCGCACCAGAGCGCTTGGCCGACGGCGGAGCCCCTCAGCCACTTCGCCCAGTTCGATCCGGACCTCGCAACAGGACAGCAGGCGCGCCTCGGATGCCTCGGCCAGCGAGACGCGGGCGCGCACGAGCAGCGACTTCACGCTTGGGACCGTGGTCTCCATGGCCTCCGCGATCTGCTCATACGACAGCGCGTCCATCTCGCGTAACACCAACGCTGTCTTCTGCGTCTCGGGCAGTTCGTGGATGTCGCCGACCAGGAGCCGGAACTCATCGCGCTCGTGGACCTTGTCGGCGGTGCTCGCGCCGTTGTCCGAGAAATGGATGTCCATCGAATCCACGCCCACCGCCTGGATCCGTCGCAGATGGTTGAGACTGCGGTTGCGCGCGATCCGATACAGCCATGGCCTCACGTTGATCGGGCGCTCGTCGGCGAGGATCGCGTTGAACGCGGCGGCCATCACCTCTTGCAGGACGTCCTCAGCGTCTTCACGTGAGCCCAGCAGATGGCGGCAGAAGGCCAGCAGGCGGCTCTCGTAGCGCGCCACCAGGGCCTCGAAGGCGGCCGTGTTGCCTTTCCTGGTGAAGCTGATCAGTCGATCGTCGGGCTGCAACCTGAGCAGGGGCGACCGCCCGTGCAGGCCTATTCCCCGCGAGTATTTGAGGGTTGAGACTTCCATCCGGCTCGGTGGCGAGACTCCTCGCTACAAAAGGGGACACCGTAGCAGCGGATTAGTTGCGCTCTGACGGGCTCAAGTGTGCGTGTTCTTCTCCAGAACTTACGCGCGCGCATAACGCGCCGTGCCGGGGAGCAGCCGGCGTGTGCTCGCCAGGCGAGCGATACCCGGGGAGGGACTCGAACCCTCACGCCACTAGGGCAGTCGCTCTTAAGGCGACCGTGTCTGACCAAATTCCACCACCCGGGCGGGTGCCAAAACGCTAGCGCCTCCCCGATCGCATCGCCACACTCGTCGGCCCGCGGCGAGGGGCGCCGCGAGACTGGACTCGCTACGCGGTCGCCGCCCGGTGGTCGGAATGGCGGGCGAGGCTCGGTGCCAGTTCGTCGAGCAGCAGATCCGCCAGCTCACGATCGCCGCTGAGCGTGAGCCCACCGCGGTTCCCGTCAGGCGAGAACGCCTCGATCCACGCCGCGGTCGTCCCGGTCACGCGAGCGTCCGGCGTCTCGGCGGCACGCTCGGCGATCGTTGCCTCGCCGGAGAACACGGTGACGGCATATGAAGCGGGTCCGTCTGTCTTGGCATCCTCGACCGTCAGCTCGACCGTTCCGCGCGTCTCGCTGCTCGCGCTGAGCAGGCCGGGTGTGAGCCTGAGGATCGCGCCGAGATCGACACGCTCGGAGGCGTGCGGCGGTCCCCATGCCCACTCATAGCCCCACCGGGCCAGTTCGCCGAGTACCGGCATCAGCTCGCGCGCGCGCTCGGTGAGCTCGTAGTCGACGCGCGGCGGCACTTCGCGGTAACGCTTGCGGGTCAGCATCTCGTCCGCGACCATCCGGTTCAGCCGCGAGCGCAGCTGCTCGGTCGAGATCCCCGGCAGAACGCGCTGTAGCTCGACGAACCGCCGGGGACCCGCGGCGAGATCACGCACGATCAGCAGCGTCCACTTATCGCCCACCAGATCCAGCGCGCGGGCATCGGGTGACCATTGGTCGTACGGATGGCGTTTTGGGGGCGGGACGTGCGGAATCTGGAACCCCTCAGAGGTGATGAAACCTAATGACCGTCTTTTCAGAATAACGGACGACCACAACCCCGGGAGCCGCTTGCCACGCACGATCACGACGGGCCGGAGCTCGGACGGCTCGATCGCCGGTCCGCCCAGGTTCCCTGCGGTTGACGGCGAAAACCACTGCCAGACTATGGAAATGATCGAACCTGCCGACCCACCCGTCCCCGCGCTCACGCGGCGGCGATGGCGGGTCCCGGGTGCCCTGCGCCGCTTTTGGCGGATCGCCATGGACGCGAACATCACCGGGCAGTCGGCGATGCTCGCCTACAACATGCTGCTCGGGATCGTCCCGATCGCCCTGCTGGGCCTGTTCATCGCCGGTCAGGTCCTGGCCAGCCCGGCCATCCAGACCAGCATCCTGACCGATCTGCGCGGGATCTTCCCGGGCGCCGATCAACACACCCTCAACTCGCTGCTGGCCCAGATCAAAACCTCGACGACCAGCACGGGCGTGCTGGCGCTCCTGGCCAGCCTGTGGCTCGGATCTTCGTTCTTTGGCGCCCTCGACACGGCGTTCGGCCGTATCTACGACTGTCACGCTCGGACGTGGCTCGAGCAGAAGCGCTTCGCCTTCGCGATGCTCGGCGTGGTACTCGTGTTCATGCTCGCCACGGTGGCCGTGCCGACGGCCCAGAGCATTCTGCGCGCCGGGGCCAACGACCTCCCGTTCGACCTCGCCCGGGTCGGGGCGGTCGTGTACGCGGGCTCGCTGGCCGTCGGGCTGGTCCTGGTTTTCACCTGTCTCGCGGTGATCTACTCGCGCGTCCCCAACCGCCGGGTGCCGTGGCGCGGAGTATGGCCGGGAGCGCTGGGTGCGACGGTGGCGATCGGGGTGATCGACTTCGCCTTCCCCTTGTATCTGTCGAACATCTCGACGATCGCGCAATTCGGCACAACGATCGTGTTCATACTGCTCATGCTCGGCTGGTTCTACCTGCTGGCGCTGACGATCCTGAGCGGCGCGATCGTCAACGCGCTGCGACTGGCGGGCCGCCCCGGGTAGCGGGGTGTTAGCGTCCCGCCCGTTGGCCAGCGACACCGACACTGAGCTGCACGGCGGCCGACTGATCGCTCGGCGGTTGCGAGCGCGGGGCGTGACCAAGCTGTTCACGCTCTCCGGCGGTCATCTGTTCTCCATCTATGACGGCTGCCGCGCCGAAGGCATCGACATCGTCGACGTACGCCACGAGCAGTCCGCCGCGTTCGCCGCCGAGGGCTGGGCCAAGGTGACCCGCTCGGTCGGTGTATGCGCCCTGACGGCCGGCCCGGGCGTCACGAACGGAATCAGCGCACTGGCCTCGGCGAGTCAGAATCACTCGCCGATGCTCGTCCTCGGTGGACGCGCGCCGGCGTTCCGCTGGGGGCAGGGTTCGCTGCAGGAGATCGACCATGTGCCGTTTGTCCGCCCCCTGGTCAAGTTCGCCGCCACGCTCGACGCCACCGCCGAGATCCCGACCCTGCTCGACGAGGCGATGGGCGCGGCGGTCACGCCGCATTCAGGCCCGGCGTTTCTCGACTTCCCGCTGGACTACGTGTTCATGGCGGCCGCCGAATCCGAGCCACCGGAGCCGCTGCCGGAGCCCTGGCGCGGCCCGGGCGCGGATGCGCGCGCGCTCGACCGCGCCGCCGCGCTGCTCCGCGACGCTGAGTCTCCGGTCATCATGGCCGGTACCGGGTTGTATTGGGGGCGAGCGGAGGGAGAGCTGCAATCGCTCGCCGAGGCGTTACGCGTGCCGGTGTTCCTCAACGGCCTGGGCCGCGGCTGCGTGCCGGCCGACCACGAGCTGGCCTTCGCCCGCGCGCGCAGCGCGGCCCTCAGCCAGGCGGACGTGGCGCTGGTGATCGGCGTGCCGCTCGATTTTCGGCTGGGGTTCGGCGCGGCATTCGCGCCCGACGCCCAGATCATCACGACTCGACGCGGCCGAGCCCGAGCGTGATCATCCGCGGCCGGTGGCCGCAGAGTGCTACGGAGCCCTCCCGGCCACGCTCGATGCGCTGCGCCTCGGAGCCGCCGGCTCGGGGATCGAGCGCGAGGCCTGGATTGCGTCGCTGCGTGAGATCGAGGATGAGAAGCGCCGCGCCGAGGTGGCTGAGCTGTCGGACCCGCGAGCGCCGCTGCATCCGATGCGGGTCTATGGCGAGCTCGCGCAGCTGCTTGACCGGGACGCGATCGTGATCGGCGACGGCGGCGACTTCGTCTCGTTCGCGGGTCGGATGATCGACTCCTACCGGCCTGGTTGCTGGCTTGACCCGGGACCGTTCGGCTGCTTGGGGTCGGGGCCGGGGTACGCGCTCGCGGCGAAGCTCGCGCGCCCGGAACGCCAGGTCGTGCTGCTCGTCGGAGACGGCGCGTTCGGCTTTTCCGGGATGGAGTTCGACACGCTCGCCCGGCACGGGATCGAGATCGTCGCTGTGATGGGAAACAACGGGATCTGGGCGCTCGAGAAGCATCCAATGGAGTCTCTCTACGGATACTCGGTCGCCGCCGACCTGCGACCCGAAACCCGCTACGACCAGGTCGTGGAGGCGCTGGGCGGATACGGCGAGCTCGTCCGTGAGCCGTCCGAGCTGCGGCCGGCGCTCGAGCGGGCGTTTGCCTCCGGCAAGCCGGCGCTGGTCAATGTGCTCACCGACCCGAACGTGGCCTATCCGCGCCGGACCAACCTGGCCTGAGCGGACGCTACACACGAACGGACGCTCCAAACGAAAACCGCCCGCGTTATGCGGGCGGCTTCCGATCCAGGTTGGCCCCCTCGGGACGGGCAGGGGTACGTGCCAGAGAGGACCGTTAGTGTGGCCCGGGCGGCGGGAGGCGCCGATGTCTGCGGCTTCGCCCGAGCCTATGTCAGGGTTCGAATCGCTAGGCGAGTCTCACCCCGCCCAAGATGATCTATCCTCAATCAGGGGAGAGCAATCGGACATTCGTTTAGTTCATATCCAGTGAGGACTGGACGAATGTTCTAGTAGCTGTAGTGAGGTAACGACAACGATAGGGTGGTTTGTCACCGCGCAGCACTCCTGACGAGCCGGTGCTCACACTCGATCGAACCGGCTCGGGGATCGGCCACCGAGGCCCCCAAAAACCGGTTCTCCTGACGTTTCTCAGTGGGCGAGTGGGGGCGCGCACCGCACAGCGCCCGCGCCCGCGCCTCCGCCGGGCGAAGTGGGACAAATCCAGCCCAACTCCCCGATTCAAGGGGGGTCGTGCCTCAGAGCCCGCTGGGCGACACAAATCCTGAGCACCCCCCCGATTCACGCGGGGTGAGCCTCCCCGACACAAATTCAACTGAACTAGTTGGGTTTATAGATCGATCGTCTACACTCGGGTCATGCGGGAGCTGTTCTCCTTCCCCAATCCGGTGAACGAAAAGGCGGCGCGGGTTGTCGCCGGATTCGTGCTGGTAACCGTGTTGGTCATTCTCGCCACCAGCTGGTACTGGCTGCTGATTCCGCTGGCCTACGGGTTCTGGGCGCGGGTGCTGACCGGCCCGACGCTGAGCCCGCTGGGGACTCTGGCGCAGCGCGTGATCGCGCCGCGGCTGGGGCCGGCGAAACCCGTCGCGGGGCCGCCGAAGCGCTTCGCACAGGGTATGGGCGCGGCGATGTCCACCGCCGCCGTTGTGCTGGCGCTGATCCTCGGAGACCATGTTGCGGCGGATGCCGTCTTGATCGCGTTTGTCGTTGCCGCCGGCCTCGAGTCGATCCTCGGCTATTGCCTGGGCTGCAAGGTGTTCGGGGCATTGATGGCCGTCGGCCTGGTGCCCGAAGCGGTGTGCGCCGAATGCGCGGACATCACCGGGCGACTCCATTCGGCAACGCCCACCGGTTGAGCCCGGTCCCACCGCGGATCAGCCGGCGCCGGCGTTCGCCCGGCGATTGAGCCCGGTTCTACCCCGGATCAGCCGGCGCCGGCGTTCGCCCGGCGATTGAGCCCGGTTCTACCCCGGATCAGCCGGCGCCCGCGGTTCGGGCGCGGACCCGGTGAGTCCCAGCGCGGCTCCGCGCAGGATGTCGTGTTCTGAGACCTCGACCTGCTCGAGGCCGAACAGGCTGAGGACCTCGAGCAGGATCACCGCTCCGGCCACGATTGTGGGCGCGCGGCCCGGCTGGAGGCCCGCGACGGCAGCCCGTTGCTCGAGCGTCAGCCCGGCGAGACGGACGAGGATCTGCTCGATTTCCGAGCGTCGCAGGACGTAGCCATGAACCCGCTCGGGGTCATATGGCTCCAGCTCCAGCGTGATGGCCGCCAACGAGGTCGCGGTGCCGGCGACCGCGATCGCCTGTCGCACGCGGTCGCGCTGGTCGGCCGGTACCCCGCGGTCGAGGATTGAGCGGACATCCTCGGCGAGTTCGTCGAGCTCGGCCGCACCGGGAGGGTCGGAGTGCAGGTGGCGCTCGGTCTGTCGCACGACGCCGGCTTGAGTCGAGACGTGAAAGCCCACCCGGGCTCCTGAGCCGATCACCACCTCGGTCGATCCACCGCCGATGTCGAGCACCAACGTCGGGGTGCGGTCGAGCGGGTCACGTTCACTGGTCGCGCCGAGGTAGGTCAACCGGGCCTCCTCGTCTCCGCTGAGCACGTGAGCCGTGAGGCCGTAGCAACCGCTCACCGTGTCGGCGAACTCGGCTCCGTTGGCCGAGTCGCGCACGGCGCTGGTCAGGACGGCGAGGGCGATGTCGACCTGAAGGCGACGGATCGCGACCCGGTAGCCGTCCAGCGTCGCGTACACGCGCTGCATCGCGTCCTCACGAAGGCGCCCGTCGGCGTCGACGCCCGCACCGAGGCGGGTGACTGTGGTGATCCGTTCCAGCTCGGAGGCGATGCGCCCGCCGGCCACGTCGGCCACCAGCAACCGCGTCGAGTTGGTCCCGATGTCGACGACCGCCACGCGCACTAGGCCGAAGATCCCTCTTCACGGGCCACGCATCGATTCCTGCGTCCTCGGCCCGCGGCCCGCGGACCTCGTCCATTCCGGCGCGACGTTCCGGCGCGACCCACTAGTTGACCTGGTGGGGCATGGGGGCCCCGTCGAGCCCAGCGAGCAGGTTGTTCACGGCGAGCTCGGCCATCTGCTTGCGAGCGGTGTACGTGGCCGACCCGATGTGTGGAGCCACGATCAGGTTGGGCGCGCTCAGCAACGGGTGATCCGGCGGCAGCGGCTCGGGGTCGGTCACGTCGAGCGCGGCGCCGGCGATCGTGCCGTCGCTCAGCGCCCGGCCGAGGGCGTCCTGGTCGACGATGGGGCCGCGGGAGGTGTTGATGAGAATCCCCGTGGGGCGCATTCGGGAGAGGGCCGCGGCGTCGATCAGGTGATGGGTGGCCGGCGTCAGCGGACAGTGCAGGGACAGGAAATCCGCCTGCTCCAGGACGACCTCGAGTGGTTGTCCGGTTCTCCCGCCACCGTGGAGCACCGTCATCTCGAAGCCTGACGCGCGCTTGGCCACCGCGCGTCCGATCCGCCCCATTCCCACGATCCCCAGCGTGGCGCCGTGCACGTCGTAACCGAGATACTGCGCCGGGTCCCAGGTCAGCCAATTGCCGGTCTTGACCGAGTCGACCGCCTGCGGGAGCTTGCGCGCGGCAGCCAGCAGCAGCGCGAAGGCGAGATCCGCAGTGGCCTCCGTCAGCACGTCAGGAGTGTTGCCGACGGGGATCCCCCGGGCCGTGGCGGCGGGCACCTCGACATTGTCGTAGCCGACCGCATAGTTGGAGATGGCCGTGAGGTGCGGAGCGCCGTCGATCAACGCGGCGTCGATCCGATCGGTGACCAGGGTGAGCAGTCCCTCCGCGCTCGCCGCGGCGTGCCTGAGTTCGTCGTAGCTGGGTGGCAGGCGCCCGGGCCAGACCTCGACCTCGTGGGCCGCCCTCAGTCGATCGAGCGCGGGACCCGGAAGCTGGCGAGTGACAAAGCAGCGTGCCACGGAGCGGGATTCTCACCAATCGGCCAGCGAAGGGCGGCGTCGCGCGTCCGGCGCTCTGCCGAATGAGCCTATACGGACGTCTCGACGGGTGTGGCCTGAGGTTGCGGGGCGCTCGCGCGGGCGGGAACCCGGGGGAGTCCGAACATCGCCACGAGTCCACCGACCAGCGCGAACCCGGCCGCCACGGCGAAGGCAAGCTGGAAGCCACTGACCAGCGCGTCATGCAGACTGATGCCCGCGTTGTGCAGGTCGGTGTTGGTGCGAGCGGTGGCCAGGGCGGCCAGGATCGCCAGGCCGAGCGCTCCGCCGACCAGACGCGACGTGTTGACCAGCCCCGAGGCCAGCCCGGCCTCCTTCGGGGCGACGCCGGCCACGGCGGAGATCGTCGCGGGTACGAGCGCGAGTCCGAGCCCGGCCGCGACGAGCAGTCCGGGCACGAGGATCGTCGCGACGAAGGTGTCGTGGACGGAGATCTGCGTGAACAGCAGTAGGCCGATCGTCTGGAGGGTCATGCCCGTGACCAAGAGCGGCTTGGCGCCGAACCTGACCACCAGGCGAGACGCGGATGTCGCACCGACAACGATGCACAGCGTCATCGGCAGGAAGGTCAGCCCGGCTTTGATCGGGGAGTAGCCGAGCACCTGTTGCAGGTAGAGCGAGACGAAGAACCACATTCCGAACGTGGCACCGCCGATCAGCACGACGATGACGTTCGACGCGCTGAGCGTGCGCGAGGCGAAGATCCGCAGGGGCATCAGCGGGGCCGTCGCGAACTTGCCCTCGATCGCCACGAACGCGACCAGCAGCACCACGCCGACCGCGATCAGCGCCACCGTGCCGGCGGAACTCCAGCCCGTGACGTCCGTGCGGACGATCCCCAGCACGAGAATCGACAGGCCGAGCGTCGCCGCCACGGCGCCGCTCAGGTCGAAGTTACGGGTGCGCACCGGGTCGCGGTACTCGGAGATCAGGCGCTGCGCGGCGAACGCCGCCATCAGCCCGATCGGCACGTTGATGAACAGGATCCAGCGCCAGCCGAGCAGGTCGGTCAGCACGCCGCCCAGCAGCACGCCTGCGGCCCCGCCGGCCCCGCCCATCGCCCCCCAAATGCCCACCGCCCGGTTGCGCGCCGGGCCCTCGGGAAACGTCGTGGTGAGAATCGACAGCGACGCCGGCGCGATCACCGCGCCGCCGAGACCCTGGACCGCGCGGGCGGCGATCAGCAAGCCCTGTGTGTCGGCCAGGCCGCCGGCCAGCGAGGCGACCGCGAACAACACCAGACCGCTGACGAACACCCGCCGGCGCCCGAGCAGGTCGGCCGCCCGTCCGCCCAGCAGCAGGAAGCCGGCAAACGTGACCGTGTACGCGTTGACCACCCACTGGAGGTCCTGCTCGGAGAAGTGCAGCCCGTTGCGAATGGCCGGCAAGGCCACATTGACGACCGAGACGTCAAGGATGACCATGAACTGTGCCAGGCACGCCAGGAACAGCGTGGCGCGCAGATGGGGATGTTCTGATCTACCGGGTGCTTCGCCCATGTGCCTTCAAAGAGCCGTTGGTACGATGACTATCGAACACCGTAGCAAACGTTCGATGATCGTCGTACAACGGTACAACGGTGCGACGATCCAGAGGGGGGCGTTCGTGTCGCGATTCGGGCCCGAGCGGCTGTCCAGCGCGCTGGTATTGACGTTCGACAATCTGGGCGAGGCCAGCGAGCTCGAGCGGGGAACGTGGCCGGCCGGCGAGGCACTGGGCAGCCATCCGTCGGTGACCGACGTGCTGCCGCGACTGCTCGACACCCTCGACGCCCACCAATTGCAGGCCACGTTCTTCGTCGAGGCGATCAACTGCGAGCTATATCCCGACGCGCTGCGCGAGATCGCCCGACGCGGCCACGAGGTGGGTCATCACGGTTGGCGCCATGAGGCGTGGGGTGGGCTGACGGCACCGCAGGAGCGCGACGCGCTGGCCCGCGGCATGCAGGCCTTCTCAGCGCTTGGGCTGGAGGTGACCGGCTTTCGCCCGCCCGGCGGCGAGCTGACGCACAGCTCCCCGATGCTGCTGCGCGACGCCGGCCTGCGCTGGTGCTCCCCGGCGGGCGGCCCGAGCGAGGTCCGCGATGGGCTGGCTTACGTCCCGTTCGAGTGGCCGCTGGTCGACGCCTATCACCTGATGGAGCGCTTCAGCGAGTTACGCGCGCGCCGCGGCGACCCGGCTACCGTCCTGCACCCCGACCGGGTGGCGGATCGGCTGGCCGAAGGGCTCGCGGCACTGAGCACCCGCGAGGGTCAGCGAACCCTGATCCTGCACCCGTTCCTGATGCTGGACGACGCATGGTTCGCCGGTGTGCAGCGGCTGCTCGGGTTGATCGGGGAGCTCGCCCAGAGCCGCCGCAGCTGGGTCGTGCCCGGCGGGCGGTTCGCCGCGGCGCTGCGCGGCTCGCCACGCGTGTGACCCGGCCGACGCGCTCGGCGCCGGTGGGGGACTCAAGTACGATTGGCCGGACGCTCAAGTACCGAGGAGAGGAGCAGTAACCATGCCCAATCGGGGCTTCGTCCGGGGCACCCACCATCTGACGTTCTGCGTCGGCGGTGCGCAAGAGGATTACGACTTCCACGTACGGCTGCTCGGCCTCAAGAGCGTCAAGAAGACCGTGCTGTTCGACGGCGAGATCCCGATCTACCACCTCTACTACGGCAATCGCGTCGGTGAGAAGAGCACGCTGCTCACTGCCTTCCCGTATCGCCAGGCCGGTTGGATGGGCAAGCGCGGCACCAACCAGCTGAAGATCCTCAACCTGTCCGTGCCCGTCGACGCGCTCGGCTTCTGGACCGATCGTCTGAAGGAGTTCGGGGTCCAGCACCAGCGCGCCCAGCTGTTCGGCACCGAGCGGCTCAATTTCAAGCACCCGTGCGGGATCGACTACACGATCGTCGGCGACCCGGAGCCCGATTCGCGCGAGCCATACGACGACATCGTCAGCGCCGAGTTCGCGATCCGCGGGGCCTACGGCACCACCACCTCCGTGCGTGAGCCCGAGCCGATGTCGTTCTTCATCACCGAGGGCCTGGGCGGCAAGCTGCTGCGCTCCGAGGGCAAGCACCACCAATTCCAGATCGGCGACGCGGAGGGCCACGGCCGGATGCTCGAGCTGGTCGAGGAGCCGGGCCTGCATCAGGGCACCTGGCAGTTCGGCGAGGGGACGATCCACCACCACGCACTCGATGCGGTGACGGCCGAGAACCAGGCCGTCGTCAAGGATTGGTTCGTCGGGCTCGGCTTCACCGACGTCTCCGACGTCAAGGACCGCGGCTACTTCTTCTCGGTCTACATGCGCAGTCCTGGCGGCGCGTTGATCGAGCTCGCCTACTCGACGCCCGAGGGCTTTCTCATCGACGAAGCGGAGGACGAGCTCGGGACGCACATGTGCATCCCGCCGCACTGGGAGGACCGCCGGTCCGAGATCGCGCAGCTCGAGCCGATCGAGACGCTCGAGACCGTGGTCAGCTGAGCGGGCCGGTCGGGCCGGATCTCGCGCCGGGCCCGGGTGGTCGCAAGGCAGCGGGGGGCCCCGGTTTGATCAAATATTAATTGTGTCTATGTGTGGTGGAGTCCCTGCCTGATGCTGGGAACGCTCGAGATCGAGCGCCGGAGCTTCGGGCACGACGGCCTGACGATTCCGCGTGTCGCGCTGGGTTGCGGCAACTTCGGTGGTGTCGGCTCGTCGCCGGCCTGGTTCGGGCACGGTCTCGACGAGACGCAGGCGCGGGAGCTGATGGACGCGGCGTGGGCGCTGGGGATCACGCACTTCGACACCGCCGACGCCTACGGCGGCGGGCGCAGTGAGCAGATGATCGGGAACTGGATGCGCTCGCGCGGGCACCGGCCGACGCTGACCACCAAGACGTACAACCCGATGAGCGACGGAGGCGATCACGGCCTGGCGCCCGAGCGCATCGCCCGCCAGCTGAGCTCGAGCCTCGATCGGCTGGGCGTGGAATCGGTCGAGCTGTATCTCGCCCACGACTTCGATGCCGACGTTCCGCTCGCCGACACGTTCGGCGAGTTCGAGTCCCAGGCGGCGGCGGGCCGGTTTCGCGCCTACGGGGTGAGCAACTTCGACGCCCGCCAGCTCGAGCAGGCGTTCGTCGTCGGGGCGCCGCAGGCCGTCCAGAACGCCCATTCGCTGCTCGAACGGGGCGACGAGCGCGCGGTCCTGCCGCTGTCGGCCGAGCAGCCGGCTCGCCTACCTCGCGTTCAGCCCGCTGTCGGGGGGATGGCTGACCGGCAAGTACCGCCGCGGCGAGCGCTACCCGGAGGGGTCGCGGATGACCCAGCGCCCTGAGCCGTATGCGCCGTTGGTCGATGACGCGACGTTTGACGCGCTCGAGGCACTGGAGGCGTTCGCCGGCGAGCGGGCGATGTCGATGGCCGGCGTCGCGCTGGCCTGGCTGCTGGCGGACGATCGCGTCACCCAAATCGTGCTCGGGCCCGGCCGGCCCGAGCATCTCGAACCGCTGCGCGAAGCGCTGGCGCACCCGCTCAGCGGCGACGAGCGCGCCCGCGTCGGGAGTATGTTCAGCTGATGCGTGTCTTGGTGCTCAGTCACGACGATGTGCTGGCGGCGCTGCCGCCGGTGCAATGCGCCGAGGCGATGGCGGCGGTGCTCGCCGCGCACGCCCGGGGCGAGGCGTTCATGCCACTGCGGTCGGTGATGATGCCTCCCGGCGCGGAGGGGTTCATGGGACTGATGCCCGGCTGGCGTCAGGCGGGCGAGGGCGCCAAGGCGAGCTTCGGCCTGAAGGCGATCTGTCTGATGCCCGGTAATCCGGCGCGCGGGCTCGACGCGCACCAGGGGATCGTCACCCTGTTCGACGGCGACATCGGCGTGCCGACCGCGATCCTCGACGCGTCGGCGATCACCGAGGTTCGCACCGCCGCGGTGACCGCGGTGGCGACCCGGTTGCTGGCCCGCGAGGACTCACGCGTGCTGGCCATCCTCGGTGCCGGAGTCCAGGCCAAGGCCCACCTCGATTCGCTGCTCGGCGTGCGCGAGTTCGACAGCATCAGGGTGTACGCGCCGACCGAGGCCCACGCGCGACGGCTCGTGGCACGCGCGCCCGCGGGAGGCCCGACCGTGACCGTTTCTGCCAGCGCCGAGGATGCCGTGCGCGGCGCCGACGTCGTGGTCACCAGCACCAGTTCACGCGAGCCGGTGCTCAGGCGGGAGTGGCTGGCGCCCGGCACGCACGTCAACGCGGTCGGCGCGAGCACGCTGAGCGCGCGGGAGATCGACGTCGAGACGGTGGCGGCGAGCGCACTGTTCTGCGACAGCCGGGAATCGCTGCGCAACGAGGCCGGGGAGTACCGGCTCGCGCTCGAGCAGGGGCTGATCTCCGGGGAGGATCACGTCCGCGGCGAGCTCGGCGAGGTGCTCGCAGGGACGCGACCGGGCCGCCGCGATCCGACCGAGCTGACGCTGTTCCGCTCGTTGGGTCTGGCGGTCGAGGACCTGGCCGCCGCCGAGCATGCGGTGGCGAGCGCCCGACGGATGGGGCTCGGCGCCGAGGTCGAGCTGTGATCGAGCTGGCGGCGATCGAAGCGGCCCGTGAGCGGATCGCCGACGTCGCCGTGCGCACCCCGCTGGTTCGCCTGCGGACCGACGACGCGCCGGCTGACATCTACCTCAAGCTCGAGACGTTGCAGCCGATCAACTCCTTCAAGATCCGCGGTGCCGCGAACGCGATCCGCAGCGCGGCGCCGGAGACGCTCAGCCAGGGTCTGCTGACCGCGAGCGCCGGGAATATGGCCCAGGGTGTCGCCTGGGTGGCGCGCGAGCTGGGCCTGCCGGCGACGATCGCCGTCCCCGAGCACGCCCCGGAGGCGAAGCTCGCGGCGATCAAGCGGCTCGGCGGACGCGTGCTGCCGATGCCCTACGAGGATTGGTGGCAGGCCATCGTCACCAGCCGGATCGAGGGCATGGACGGGCTGTTCGTGCACCCCGTCCAGGATGAGGGGGTGATGGCCGGCAACGGCACGATCGGGCTCGAGATACTCGAGGACCTGCCCCACCCCGACGCGGTGGTGATCCCGTTCGGCGGCGGCGGCTTGACGGTCGGGATCGCCAGCGCGATCAAGGCGCTGTCACCGGACACGAAGATCTACACGGCCGAGCCGGAGACCGGAGCCGCCTTCAGCGCGGCGTTCGCCGCGGGCGAGCCGGTCGACATCCCCTACGAGGCCTCGTTTGTCGATGGCTCGGGGAGCCGGCGCGTGCTCGACACGATGTGGCCGCGCCTGGAGCCGCTCGTCGACGGGGCGTTCGCCGTCCCGATCGCCGACGCCGCCGACGCGGTGCGCACGCTGGCCGAGCGCATCAGGGTGATCGCCGAGGGCGCCGGAGCGCTGGCCCCCGCGGCGGCCCTGGCCGGCCGCGCGGGAACCGGCCAGGTCGTGTGCATCGTTTCCGGGGGCAACATCAACCTGGCCACGCTGGCCGAGATCCTGACCGCTCCCGCTGATCGAGAGCGCCCGCCAGGAGGTGGCGGATGAGCGAGGCGACCGACGACCTGCGCGGCCCCGTGCTACCGGGCGCCGGCGCCAGCGACTACGAGCGCTATCTGCGCACCGACGAATTGCTCTCGCTGCAGAAGACGCCCGCGGAGCAGACGCACCACGACGAGCTGCTGTTTCAGACCGTGCATCAATCCTCCGAGCTGTGGCTGAAGCTGGCCACCACCGAGGTCGACACCGCCGCGGCGCACCTGGAGGCCGACGAGGTGGCGCCCGCGCTCCGGCTGCTGCGCCGCTCCACGCTGTGCCTGCAATACATCACCGCCCAGCTCGACATGTTGAACCAGATGGATCCCTGGGACTACCAGCAGATCCGCGTCGTGCTCGGGCACGGCAGCGGCTTTGACTCGCCCGGCTTTCGCCAGGTCCCCCGCGTCACCCAGCGGGTCTCGGTGGCCTTCGACCGCCTGCTCGAGCGGGCCGGACTCGAGCTGACCGAGCTCTACCGCCGCCGCCGCGAGTTCGAGCAGCTCCACGAGTTGGCCGAGCTGCTGACCGACTGGGACGAGCGGATCTGGGTCTGGCGGATTCGCCATTACACGATCGTCGTCCGCGCGCTCGGAGAGCAGACCACCGGCATCCAGGGGATCCCCGTCCAGACACTGGGCAAGCTGATCGCCCAGCGCCAGATCCCCAAGCTGTGGGACGCGCGCAGCCGGCTGGTCGAGCTGTTCGACGCCGAGCACGGCGAGACCGACTGACTCGGTCAGGCCTCGCGCGCGGACTCCAGCGCGGCGATCAGCCGGTCGACCTCGTCGGTCGTGTTGTAGTGGATGAAGCCGATCCGCACCGCGTCCTGGTCGTAGCCCAGGCGCTTGTACAGGTCCAGCGAGTACCAGGTGTCGTGCGCCCAGACGCCGATCTGCTGGGTGGCGAGGTGGGCGGCGACCTGCGCGGCCGGGACTCCCTCGACGTTGACCAGGAAGGTCGGCACCCGACCGGCCATCCCGGGCAGCCCGTAGATCGTGACCGCGTCCGAGATGCCGGCCACGAAGCGCTCGCCCAGCTCGCGCTCGTAGGGGACGATCGTGTCGAAGCCGCCGATCGAATCGAGGTAGTCGATCGTCGCGTTGAAGCCGGCGAGCAGCTCGTAGGGCAGCGTGCCCGTCTCGAAGCTCCGCGACAGGGGGCTGGTGGGCGCGGGCCGGGCCTTGTACGGTCGCCAGGTCTCGAGCACCTCCGCGGCGCCGAACGCCATGCCGAGATGGGGCCCGCAGAACTTGTACGGGGAGCAGATCAGCACGTCAGCGCCGATCTTGCGCACGTCGATCGGCTCGTGGGCGGCGTAGTGGACCGCATCGATCCAGGCCAGCGCGCCGGCCTGGTGGGCCAGTTCGCAGACGCGCTGGGCATCGACGATCGTGCCGATCGCGTTGGATGCCCAGGCGAACGCGACGACGCGCGTGCGCGGGCTCAGCTTGCGCTGAAGGTCGTCCAGGTCGAGTGTGGTGTCGGGGCCAAGCTCGATGTGCTTGACGACGAGGTCCTTGTCATGCGCGAGTTCGAGCCACGGCGCCACGCCGCCGTCGTGATCCAGCGAGGAGACGAGGATCTCATCCCCGGGCAGAAATTCCCGGCCGGCCGTGCGGGAGAGCATGAAATCCAGCGAGGTCATGTTGGCTCCGAAGATGACCTCGTGGGGGTCGCAGCCCAGGAACCGGGCGGCCTTGCCCTCGGCCTCCTCGAGGATCGCCTTGACGCGCAGGCTCGTCGCGTATCCGGCGCCCAGGTTCGCGCTCGCCTCGCGCAGCGCCCGGGCGATCGCGTCGCCCACCTCGTCGGGCACCTGCGATCCACCGGGGGCATCGAAGAAGGCGAACCCGTTCTGCAGCGAGGAGAAGCGCTGACGCACGCTGCCGAGGTCGGTCGTTCTACTCAGCACTTCGGCCATCGGCTGCTCCTCGTTAGCTCGTTACCGGCACCACGCGGTCGCACACACTTCAGCCAGCGCTAACCAAATCACAAGCAGCTACGGGTTGCGCGGCTTCAGCGACAGTGATTTGATCAAGAGTACAAAATCAAACCTGACCCGGTACCGTGCTGCGTCGGGCGGAACCGACGTCGCTCGGTAAGTCAATCAGGAGGGGCCGTTGAGCATTAGGGTCACCCGCAGCGCGGAAGCTAGCTGGCAAGGCACCGTTCCCGAGGGTGGGGGCAGGATCGCGGTCGGCAGCGGCGCGTTCGAAGGTCCGTTCACGCTGCGCGCGCGCGTGGAGGATGTCGAGCGCTCGACCAATCCGGAGGAGCTGATCGCCGCCGCGGAGGCAGGCTGTTTCACGATGTCCCTGGCCAGTCTGCTCAGCGACGCGGGAAACCCGCCGCGCGACCTGCGGACGACCGCCCGGGTCCGGCTCGAGCAGCTCGAGGCGGGCTTCCGGATCACCCGGATCGAGCTGAGCACAGTCGGCGACGTGCCGGGCGTCGATGCCGACGCGTTCACCGCGCTGGCCGAACAGGCGAAAGCGACCTGTCCGGTGTCGCTGGCCCTGGCCGGGACCGAGATCGTGCTCACGGCGAGCACTGTCGGAGGCTGACCGGAGGACATTGCAGGCAATTGACCCATGCGAGCCGAATCTGAGAGGGTGGCGCCTGCTTCGCGCCCCGGCGCGTTCGGCCGACCACTGAGATCAAGTGCGGCATTCACACCTCATCGATATGCACCGAGACCCGTCGTGACCGTGACCGCGCGGGTCGTCCACGCGGACGAGCGTGCCCTCACGCGCCGACCCGGCGGGCGTACTGAGCGTGCGGCCGACGCTCGGTCCGCAGACCGGATTCGCGGCGCTGGAGCAGGCTGTGCTCGAGTGCGCCCCGGGTCGCTCGCAGCGCCGGACGGCCGGCGCCGCCGAGGAAACGCTGTTCGTGCTCGAGGGGACCGGCGCGCTGCATCTGGCCGGAGAGGCGTACGCGCTCGAACCGGAGATCGGCGTCTATGTGGCGCCGGGACAGGCCTACGAGCTGGAGAATCCCGGCCCCGCGCTGCTCCGCGTCGTCGCCGTGCGCATCCCCGATCCCGAGCCTCCCGCGGCCGACGCGGCCAGCGCCACCGCTGTGCGCCGTCTCGCCGAGCTGTCGGTGGGGGCCGCGACATCCGAGCGCGAATTCCGGATCGTCGCGGATCCCGACAGCGGGCTGCGCTCGGCCACGCATTTCGTCGGTTACATCCCGACCACCCGCGCGCCGGATCACTTTCACACCTATGACGAGGTGATCTACGTGCTCGACGGCGAGGGTGTGCTGCACTCCGAGGGTGTCGATGCTCCGGTGCTCACCGGAGCCTGCATCCAGCTCCCGGCTCGCACCGTCCACTGCCTCGAGAACACGGGCGAGCAACCGATGCGCGTCGTCGCGGTGTTCCGCCCGGCCGGGTCGCCGGCCGCCGCCTATTACCCCGACGGGACTCCCGCTTACGTCGCCCAACCAGACTCGGAAGCGCAATGACGACCGAGACACATCTCCAGAGGAGGAGGTCACACCAATGAAGAAACACGCCCTATTCGCCGCGATGGCGCTCACGGCGCTCATCGCGGCCGGCTGCGGCAGTAGCAGTAGCAGCAGCAGTAGCAGTGCCGCGGCCAGCAGCAGTACAACCGCTGTGGCCAGCAGCGGATCGGCCAGTGGCAAGTGCGCCACGTCGATCGCGATCGAGGGGCCGTTCACCGGTCCGGTCGCGCAGGTCGGCCTCGAGCAGCTGCACTTCGCCCAGCTCGCCGTAGCCGACTTCAACAAGGCCAACGGGACGAATGTCACCCTCAACCAGGACGACACCCAGCTGACCCCGTCGATCGCCACGACCAAGACCCAGGCGATCATCGCGTCGCCCGCGGTGGCGGTGATCGGTCCCTCCGGTAGCCAGGAGGTCGAGGCGGTCGGCCCGCTGCTGGGCCGGGCGGGAATTGCCGCCGTGACCGGTTCGGCGACGCTGCCGGCGCTCACCTCCAGCGGTGCCAACCCGACGTTCTTGCGCGTGGTGCCGGACGACAACGTCCAGGGGCCGCAGGACGCGAACTACATCGTCACTCACCTGAAGCCCAAGGCCGTGCTGCTCGTCGACGATGACGAGGCGTACTCGCAGGGCCTGGTCAAGGTCATGACGCCGATCCTGACCAAGGCCGGCATCAAGGTGAACCACCAGACGTTCAATGGCACGGACACCGGCGCGACAGCCGCCAACGCGCTCTCGTCGCTGGTCACCTCGCAGCTCACCCCGGATGAGACGGTCGCGATACTGCCGTGGCAGTCAGCGTCCAACGCGCAGCAGTTCGGCCTCGACGCGCAACAGCAGCACAAGAAGGTGATCCTGTTCGGCACCGACGGCACCAACTCGCCGTCGCAGTTCAAGATCCCCGGCACCTACATCTCGACGTTCGGACCGGACATCTCCACCTCCACCAACCCGACTGGACAAGGCGATCGTCGCCGGCGTGTCCAAGTACGGCCCCTACGGCGCCTTCGGCGTGCCGACCTACGCGGCGACCCAGGTCGTCATGCAGGCGATCGCGTCGGTGTGCAAGGCCGGGCAGACGCCGAGTCGCTCGAACGTGCTCGCGGCGATCAAGAAGACGAACATCCCCGCGTCGGCGAACCTGCTGGGGATACCGATCGCGTTCGCGTCCAACGGGAACCTGGCCGGCAGCCCGGGCTACCTGTTCCACGTCAACGGCAAGGGCACGTACGTCGCGATTCCCCCCAAGTAGCACCCCGTAAGGATCACGACTAGGCTGCACGACGCCGCCCACGTTCGCGTGGGCGGCGTCGCTGCTTAGCCGGTCCGTCGGGATCGAGAAGTGAAGGAGTTAATCCAAACCATCGTCAACGGCCTGACCACGGGCTGTCTCTATGCGCTGATCGCGCTCGGGTACACGATGGTCTACGGGATTCTCAAGCTGCTCAACTTCGCCCACGGCGACGTGTACATGATCGGGGCGTACATCGGTTACGTCGTGATCCAGTTGTTCGGCGGTCCCACGGCGCTGACGATCCCGGTGCCCCTGTTGTTACTGATCATGTTCGCGCTCGCGGCGCTCGGATGTGGAGGGCTTGGCGTCGCCATGGAACGCTTCGCGTATCGGCCGCTGCGCGACGCGCCACGAATCGCGCCGTTGATCACCGCGCTCGGGATCTCGTTCGTGCTGGAGAACTCGATCCTGCTGCTGTTCGGCGGCTTCCCGCGCAACTACGACACGCAGGCCTTCCTCCCATTCTCGATCGCCATCCGCTGGGGGCCGCTGAACATCGACATCGTCCAGATCATGATCATCGTGCTGAGCTTGGCGATGATGTTCGCCCTGTTGCAGATCGTCCACCGCACCACGCTGGGCAAGTCGATGCGCGCGGTCGCCTCCGATCGCGAGGCGGCCGAGATGCTGGGCGTCGATGTCAACCGCACGATCATGCTCACCTTCTTCATCGGGTCCGCCATGGCCGGCATCGCCGGTGTGATGTCGGGTCTGGCCTTCAATCAGATCACCAACACGATCGGCTTTCTCGCCGGGCTCAAGGCGTTCACGGCGGCCGTCGTCGGCGGCATCGGGAGCATCCCTGGCGCGATGATCGGCGGCATCTTCATCGGGTTGTGCGAGTCGTTCACCCAGAGCTACGTCTCGAGCCAGTACTCCGACCTGATCGTGTTCGGCATCCTGATCGCGGTGATGCTGATCCGGCCCCAGGGGATCTTCGGCCGACCACCGCTGCAGAAGGTGTAAGTGCTCCTCGCCCTCCATCGCATCCCACCCCGATCGCCACTCGCCGGCCGGAGACGCCGATGCCTCCGATCGGCGTCGACGAGTGGGTCGCCCGAGCGGGCGAGCGCCGGGGCGAGGAGACGGGCTGGCGGAAGTGGGTCGCGGTGGCCGATGCCCGCGTCGGCTGGTGGCCGCGGCTCGCGCTGGTCACCCTGGTCGGTGTCATCTTCGGTCAGATCTCGACCAACGTCAACATCCAGACCGTCGCGTTCAACAGCCTGCTCTACGCGATGCTGGCGCTCGGGCTCAACATCGCCGTCGGCTGGGCCGGCCTGCTCGATCTCGGCTACATCGCCTTCTTCGGCTTCGGCGCCTACGGCTACGCGATCTTCTCCTCCAACGCGCTCGGGACCGACGGCTCGGCCGGGGCCCACCTGCCGGCGATCCTGTCGGTGCCGATCGTCGTCGTGGCCTGCGGCGGGGTCGGGGTGCTGATCGGCCTGGTCGCCCTGCGGCTATCGGGTGACTACTTCGCGATTGTCACCCTGTTCGTCGGGCAGGCATTCTTTGAGATCGTCAACAACGTCGATCCCGGCACGCTCGGCGGAGTCAACGGGCTGTTCGGCCTGGACCCGGTGCACAGCTTCGGGCTCAAGATCGTGTCCCCGCTCGGCTACTACTACCTGGCGCTGATCATCACCGCGATCCTGGCCGGTGGCCTGCACCTGCTCGACACCTCACGCACCGGGCGATCGTGGCGCGCGCTGAACGACGATCCGCTCGCCGCCTCGGCGATGTCGATGCCGGTCAACAAGCTCAAGGTGATGGCCTTCGCCATCGCCGCGATGGTCGGCGCGCTGGCCGGCACCATCTTCGCCGCCCAGCAGGACAACGTGTTCCCGACCAACTTCACCGCCAACATCCTGATCCTGATCTACGCCTGTCTTGTGCTGGGCGGCGTCGGCAGCATCGCCGGCGCGATCCTGGGCGGGATCGTGGTGACCGTGGCGGAGAACATGCTCTCCAGTCCCCACGACGCCGCCTACCTGTTCTACGGCCTGATCCTGATCGCGCTGATCGTGCGCGTGTCCGACCCTGGCGCACCTGCTGGCCGGTGATCGCCGGGCGTGATCGCCTTCGGCTATGCCGCGCACGAGATCGTCAGGGTGATCTCGCCGTCGGCCGTGGCTGGTCCGACGGGCAGCACCGGTTGGATCGGCTCGGCGCTGAACGGATTCGTGATCGTTCCCACCCACCCGGCCAACTACGGCAACGTCCTGTACGTCGTGTTGATCGGCATGCTGATCGCGATCGTGCAGTTGCACGGGATCCGCCGCCTGATCGCCGTGGTGGTGACGATCTACATCGCAGCGTGCTGCTGGGAGGCCCGGCTGATCGTCAACCCGGCCATCACGACCCAGATCATGATCGGGGCCGTGCTGATCGTGACGATGGCCGCCCGGCCCAACGGGCTGCTCGGCACGCGTCGGGTGGAGGTGCTCTAGGGGTGCCCAGCTACGGCGGAGGCCATGAACGGACTGCCGAGGGTGCGTCGCGTGGAGATCGCCTCGTCGTGCCCGGGGGCGGGGGACCACTAGCCATGGCGCTGCTGGAGTTCGACCGGGTGTCGCTGTCGTTCGGGGGCCTGCGCGCGCTGACCGAGCTCGAGTTGCACATCGACGACGGCGAGATCGTCAGCGTGATCGGGCCCAACGGGGCCGGCAAGTCGACCGTGTTCAACGTGATCAGCGGCGTGTACGAGCCGACCGAGGGCGACGTGCGGCTCGGCGGCGTCTCGATCACCGGCAAGCGCCCGCACAAGATCACCCAGCTCGGGATCGCCCGCACATTCCAGAGCCTGCGCCTGTTCCAGAACATGTCGGTCAAGGAGAACGTCAAGGCGGCGACCTACGGGAACACCAAGGCGACGCCGGTCGAGTCGATTCTGCGTCTGCCCAGGGCCCGCCGCGAGGAGCGCGAGACGGACGCCCTGGCCGAGGAGGTGCTGTCGTTCTTCGGGCAGCGGCTGACCGGCTACCGCTGGAACCAGCCGGCGTACGTGCTCTCCTACGCCAACCGTCGCCGGCTGGAGATCGCGCGGGCGCTGGCCACCAAGCCGCGTCTGCTGCTGCTCGACGAGCCGGCGGCGGGGATGAATCCGAACGAGACCCACGAGGTCACCGAGCTGATCGGACGGCTGCGTGAAGAACGCGGTCTGGCCATCCTGGTCATCGAGCACGACATGCACGTCGTCGAGGGCATCTCGGATCGCGTCATCGCGCTGGACCACGGCGTCAAGATCGCCGAGGGGACGTTCGAGACCGTGGCGGAGCACCCGGCCGTGGTCGAGGCCTACCTGGGCCGCGACCCGGCGGCGCTCGCCGAGGAGTGACGATGCTGCTCGCGCTGGAGGACGTCACCACCTACTACGGTCAGATGCGGATCCTCGAGGGGATCTCGCTCCACGTCGACGACGGCGAGCTCGTCTCCCTGCTGGGCGGTAACGCGTCGGGAAAGTCGACCACGCTGAAGACGGTGCTGGGGATCGTGCGGCCGCGATCCGGTCGGGTCCTGATCGACGGCGAGGAGGTCAACCGCTGGGAGGTGCCGACGCGGATCGCCCGCGGGCTGGCCATCGTGCCCGAGAATCGCCGCCTGTTCGGGCAGATGACCGTGCGCGAGAACCTCGAGCTCGGCGCCGTGCTGCGACGCGGCGAGAACCTCGACGAGGACTTCGACCGCGTCCACGACCTGTTCCCCCGGATCCTCGAGCGCCGCGCCCAGCTCGCCGGCACGCTGTCGGGCGGCGAGCAGCAGATGGTGGCCATGGCGCGCGCGCTGATGTCGCGACCGCGGCTATTGCTGATGGACGAGCCCTCGATGGGCCTGTCGCCCGGCGCTCGTGCAGCAGAACTTCCGGATCATCAAGGACGTCCACGAATCGGGCGTGGCGATCCTGATGGTGGAGCAGAACGCGACGATGGCGCTGTCGATCGCCGACCGCGGCTACGTGCTGTCCACCGGCGAGATCGTCCTCTCCGGCCCCGCGTCGGAGCTGCTGCAGAGCGACGATCTCAAGCGGGCCTACCTCGGTCGGTGACCGCTGCGGGCAGCGCAGGCAGGCTGGCGCTGTGACCACGTCCCATGTGTGACGTGCGCGCGCGTGGGGCGTCCTTACGGGACCGTGATGCCGAGCTCGAACAGTGGCTCGCCGCCCATCGCCACTGAGACGTGGTTGGCCGTCGTCGCCAGGTGGTCGTGCAGTGCGACCGCTGCGCGGTCAGGATCGTTGCCGGCGCACGCCTCCAGGATCGCCTCGTGCTCGGGAACGCGCGCTGCGAGCTGGCGGCACTCCGGCACCTCCAGGCAGTAGCGCTCGCTGGTCTCCCACACGGGACGGATCAGGCGCAGCAGCCAAGCCGAGTCCGCCGCGCCATAGAGCGCGAAGTGGAACGCCTCATGGGCGGCCGACGTGGTGGCTGAGTTGTCGTCGGTCATGTGGTTGAGCGTGGCCAGGCGCTGGCCCGCCGATGCCTCGTGCGCCGCGTCGAACCGCTGTGCGGCGCGGCGGATCGCCAGCACCTCAAGCGCCAGACGCGCCTCGTAGACCTCCGACAGGTCGGTCACCGACAGATCGGTCACGCGGGCGCCGCGGTGGGGAATGTTCTCGACCAGGCCGGCCCCATCGAGCCGCCGCACGGCCTCGCGGATCGGCATCGGGCTCATCTCGAGCACCTCGGCGAGCTCTTCGATCGGCAGGCGCGTGCCCGGTCGCAGCTGCCCGGTGATGATCGCCAAGTGCAGCGTCTCGAACGCCTTCTCCGCGAGGGTGCGATGGCCGCGGTTCGAGTCTCCCTCGGCAAGCACGGCAAGTGGCGACTCCATCCAGGACTTAGTATCCGAATCAATGATCAAAAGTCAAGACGTCGGCCCTTGGCGAGGCCGGCCGTGAGTGCCCCCGGGGACAGCTCCCGCGAGGCCGCTGCCGCGCTCGACGCCGCCGATCCCCTCGGTCCCTTCCGAGCGCGGTTCATCACCGACGACCATCTGGTGTACCTCGACGGCAACTCGCTTGGGCGCCTGCCCCGGGCGACGCTCGAGCGCCTGCACGAGGTCGCCGCGGTGCAGTGGGGCAGGCGCGTCGTGCGCGCCTGGGAGGAGGGCTGGATGGAGCTGCCGACCCAGATCGGCGACCGGATCGGGGCCGCCGTGCTCGGCGCCGCGCCGGGGCAGGTCGTGGTCGGCGACTCGACCACGGTGTGCTTCTACAAGCTCGTCAGCGCGGCCCTGGATGCCCGCCCGGATCGGTCGCAGATCGTCACCGACGTGGACAACTTCCCCACCGACCGCTACGTGCTCGAGGGGCTGGCCCGCGCGCGCGGGCTGGAGATTGTCTGGCTGGAGTTCGACCGCGACGCCGGGCCGACGGCGGCGGACCTGGCCGGCGCGCTGGGCCCGAGCACCGCGCTGGTCACCTTCTCGCACGTGTCGTACCTGTCGGCGCACATCGCCGAGATGGCGACGATCAACGGGGCCGCGCGCGATGCCGGTGCGCTGACCCTGTGGGATCTCAGCCACAGCGCCGGGTCGGTACCGCTCGCGCTGGACGCCGACGGCGCCGACCTCGCGGTCGGGTGCACCTACAAGTACCTCAACGGCGGGCCCGGCGCGCCCGCCTACATGTACGTGCGCAGCGAGCTCCAGTCCGGGCTGCGCCAGCCGATCTGGGGCTGGCTCGGGCGCCGCGATCCCTTCGAGATGGCGCCCGGCTACGAGCCCGCCGGGGGCGTGCGCGCGCTGCTGTCGGGGACACCGCCGGTGCTCGCGCTGAACGCCGTCGACGAGGGCGTGCGGCTCGTCGCCGAGGCGGGCATCGAGGCCATCCGCGCCAAGGGGATCGCCCTGACCGAGTTCGCCATCGCGCAGGCCGATGCCACACTGACCGAGTTCGGGGTGTCGATCGCCTCGCCACGCGACTCGGCTCGCCGCGGCGCCCACGTCGCGCTGGCCCACGCGGACGCGCGGACACTGTGCGAGCGGCTGGTGCAGCGCGGCGTGATCGTCGACTTCCGCGCACCAGACGTGATCCGCTTCGGCCTCTCACCCCTGACCACGCGTTTCGTCGACGTCTTCGACGGGATCGAAGCCACGCGCGCGCTGCTCGCCCATCGCTCCGCCTGATCGGGCGGTCGGGGTCCCGTGGGGAGGGTGCTGAAAGATTCGTGCTCTGGGCAGGGTTTCAGCACGGCTGGCTGACCCGCCCGCGGCGCAGCAGGGGGTCAGTTTGGGGACAGTGTCAGCATCGCGGCGCTGGTGGCGGGGAGGGTGACCCGATACATGCCGGCTGTCGGAGTGACCGGGTCGGGGATCGGTGGCGCGAGCTGACCGGTGGTGGTTGCCGCACCGAACGTCCGGCCTCCCAGTGTCACGCCGGTGTGTGAGTGGACGCTCGGCGCTTGCAGCCGCTCGAGCATCGCCGCGGCTGAGCTCGCGGTCGGCACACGCACCGCGACGGTGTGCCGTTCGGTCGAGTCGTTGATCAGCACGACTCGGATCTGGCCGTCGGGTGCGCGGGTCGCCCAGGTGCTGACGTGGGCGCCGGCCGAGCCGGTGAGGTGGAGGAACCTTGCGCCCGTGGGGGCGGCCTGGGCGAACATCAGCATGCCGTAGTACTCGGGAGCGACGGACCCTGTCCAATGGTTGCCGGTTTGCGTGAACCGGAACAGCTCGTGCTTGACACCGGGGTAGGTGTGGATGTTCACCCCGTCCACCCCCACGCGGGCCAGCGCGAACAACGCATTGAGTGACCACAACGAGGCCGCGAACGTCTGGCTGACCTGTGGTGTGGCCCCGCAGGAGACGCTGTTGATCTCGTCGATCCGCAGTGCCACCCCGCGGGCGTGCGCGATCGCCACATACGGGGCGGCGCGTGCGGCGAGACCCAGCGTCGAGGAGGGCAGGAGCAGGTGGGGGATCGTCGGGTAGATCGGCGAGCTGGGCTTCACTCCGCAGTGCTGCAGCGGATAGAGATGAAGCGTCGCCACGCGCACCTTCGGCTCGGCGGCCAGGAACGGCTTCAGCGACCGGACCCAGACCGGAGCGCCCGTCGTGGGCCCGGCTAATGCCAGCTGTGGCAGCACGGCGCCAAAGCGCGAGAAGTCACGTGTGAAGGCCGCGATGTCGTACCTCCGGGGGCGCCCGAGGACCGGTCGTCCACCCTTCGGCGTGTACCAGCCGAAGTGGCCGTACAGCTCGGGTTCGTTGCCAAGCTCGAGCGCCTCGATCGATCGGCGCCCGATCCCGTTCACCAGCGACCGCGCCTCGACCGCGGCCAGTCGGGTGCTGTCAGCCTCCAGGTTGACGCCCAGGATCAGGTGGGCGTCAGTCCCCTGGGCGATCCCCCGGATGCTCCGCACCCAGCGCGGAGTGATGACGTAGCGGATGCCCGGTGGCTTGCGCATGTGCGGGACCGGCCACCAGGCCCAGTCCGTGCTGTCGCCGCCCACCCGAAGCACCGGCCGCTGCCCCGGCGCGAGGTTGCGGATCAGCGTCAACAGGATCGGGTTGACCGCGGTCGGATTGCGTCCCGCGTATTGCAGCAAGGCCGGGAACTCGATCGACAGACCCACGAACGACGGCGGGATCGCGGGGCCGACCGCAGCGCTTTGCACGGTGAGTACGTTGCCGCCCGGTGGGTCGGCGGCCCGCGCGCTGGCCCCGTCGCCCGTGCTCGACTGCCCCGACGCGATCAGCACGATCGCTCCCGCCAGCACCGCGACGGCCAGAAGTGCCGCGGATATCCATACCCACCGGTGCGACGACGAGCTATTCATGCCCTCCAGACCAGATTCGTTCACGCCTTGAGGTGAACGTACCTGAGTGCGGGGGCCTCTGTCGTGACAACAAACCCCGCGTCAGCGGGGCCATAATCACGTCGAGCCGGGACGGCACCCCCGTCGATCACCGGCGCCGGGCTGTGTTGATCGATGGTGCCGGGGGCGAGGCGAGGAACATCACATCAGGCCTGGATTCCGCCTCCGTCAATGACCAGCGCCTGGCCGTTGATCGCCGCTGCCGCGGGGGAGGCCAGGAACACGACGGCGTCGGCCACCTCGTCGGGCTCCAGCAGCCGATCGAGCGGCGAGTGGCGGGTCAGCGCGGCCTGGCTGTCGGCCTGCGAGCGGCCGGTGATCTCGCTGATCCGGGCGATCGCGCGGACGGTCAGCTCGGTGCGCACGTAGGTCGGGCAGACGGCGTTGACCCGTACGCCCGTGCCCGCGAGCTCGCTGGCCACCGCGCGGGTCAGCCCGACCGCGGCGTGCTTGGAGGCGGTGTAGGCGCAGGTGTAGGGGGCGCCGACCCGGCCGGCGGTCGAGGCGACGGTGACGATCGCGCCGGCCTGGCGCGCGCGCATCCCGGGGACCACCGCGCGCATGCACAGGAACGGGCCGGTCACGTTGACGTCAAAGTGGCGCGCCCACGACTCGAGCGTGGTCTTGGCCAGCGCCGCGCTCTCCGCGAAGCCGGCGTTGTTGACCAGCACATCGACTTCGTCGAGCTGCGCGAATGTCTCGGCCACCGCCCGCTCGTCGGTGACGTCGCAGGCGATCGTGCGCACCGCAAGGTCGGCCTCGAGCTGCTCGAGCGCCGCCTGATCGCGTCCGAGCGCGACCACGTCGTCGCCCAGCGCGGCGAACCGTGCCACGACGGCACGCCCGATCCCCTTGGCGCCCCCGGTGACCACGACGGTGCGGCTCACGGCACGATCACCGGCGCGAGCCGCTCCATCTGATGCAGCCGCTCGGGGTAGCGCCCGACCAGAAATTGCAGTGCCAGGTGCTCGACGCCGATCTCCGCAAAGCGCTCGAGCCGCTCGGCGACCTGCTCAGGCGTGCCGCGCAGCCGGTCGGGCTCCTGCGCGACCGGAGCGTCGGTGACCTCCGCCGACAGGCAGCAGTTGAGCGTGATCAGGTCGGGATCACGTCCGGCCTCCTCAGCAGAGCGGCGGACGTTGTCGTAGCGGTTGGCGAGCTCCTCGGGCGTGACGCGGGGGAAGTAGGGAAACCAGGCGTCGCCGTGCACCCCGGCTCGCCGCTGAGCGCCGCGGCTCTCGCCTCCGCACCAGATCGGGATCGGCGACTCGTAGGCCTTCGGGTAGAAGGCGATGTCGTCGTAGCGGTAGTAGTCGCCGTCGAAGCTGCAGTGCTCCTCGCTGAACAGGTTGCGCGCCACGCGCAACTGCTCGTCGCCCACCTTGCCCCGAACCGGGTAGATATCGGCGCGGCCGAGCGCGGCGAACTCCTCCTCCATCCAGCCGATCCCGACGCCAAGGATGAAGCGACCCTCCGAGAGCCAGTCGATCGTCGCCGCGACCTTGGCGAAGTGGATCGGGTCGCGGTAGGTCGTGACCAGCACGCTGACCCCGAGCTTGACCGTTTCGGTCGCCCCCGCGAGGAAGGCGAGCGCGGTCATCGACTCCAGAAACGGCTTGTCCGGCGGGACGATGAACTTGTCCGACCAGCTATAGGCGTAGTCAGACTCGATCTGCCACGGGATGATGATCCGGTCCGCCGCCCACACCGTGGTGAACCCAAGGCGCTCCGCCGTCTCGGCCGCATGGCGCAATCCGGCGCGAGTGGAAGCGCCACCGGAGACGGGGAGAAACACTCCGAAGTCCATCGCTCGTGGACTACCCGTTCGCGCTGGGGGACATAGCAAACACCTCGCCCCACCAGTGTGTCGAGTTTGTCGGCCTAGCGCAACTGTTGACGGTGCTCGGCGGCGCGGAACAACTGGCGGGCGATGATCTCGCGCTGAATCTCGGTGGCGCCCTCGTAAATGCGCGGGGCGCGGACCTCGCGGTACAGGTGCTCGAGCGGGTGACCGGACTCGAGCGCACGCGCGCCGTGGAACTGCACCGCGGCGTCGACCGCCTCCTGGGCCGTCTCGGTGGCCAGCAACTTGGCCATCGCA
This sequence comes from uncultured Solirubrobacterales bacterium, assembly GCA_963838535.1. Classification (GTDB taxonomy): domain Bacteria; phylum Actinomycetota; class Thermoleophilia; order Solirubrobacterales; family Solirubrobacteraceae; genus Palsa-465. The sequence goes on along the minus strand of CAWIRN010000028.1, from coordinate 91,109 downwards.
GCCAGGGCGGGGTCGGGCGTTCCTTCGTCGTGGGCGGCAGCGGCCTGGTGGACCAGGAGCCGGGCGCCTTCGATCCGGGCGCTGATGTCGGCCAGGCGATGCGAGACGGCCTGATGGTGGCTGAGGGGTGTGCCGAAGGTGTGGCGCTGCAGTGCCCAATCGGTCGTGAGCTCGAGCGCGGTCCGGGCCATCCCGATCGCGAACGCGCCCACGCTGGGGCGGAACAGGTCGAGTGTGCGCATCGCCACGCGGAAGCCGGCCCCCGGCTCGCCGAGCACCTGGCGGGCGGCGACCGGCACGCCGTCGAAGGTGAGCGAGCCGATCGCATGGGGGGCGAGCAGCTGCTTGGGCTCGCCGCTCAGCCCGTCGCTGTCGCCCGGGACGGCGAACGCGGTCAGGTCGCGGGTGGGATGGCGTGCTTCGCCGCCGTCTGGGGTCCGCGCGAACACGGTGTAGATGTCGGCCTCCGGGGCGTTGGAGATCCACAGCTTCTCGCCGGTCAGTCGGTACCCGTCGCCTTTGCCGTCGGGCTCGGCGCGCAGCGCGATCGCCGACACGTCGGAGCCGGCGTCGGGCTCGGTCAGCGCGAACGCCGCGACCGCGGTTCCGGCGGCCACGCGGGGTATCCATTCGGCTCGGATCTCGGGGCGGCCGGCTTGGGCGATCGGGTAGGCGCCGAGGCCCTGGAGCGCGAACGCGGTCTCGGCGTCGGTGCACGCGCGGGCGAGCGCCTCCCGGATCAGGCACAGATCGATCGCGCTTGCCCCGGTGTCGCCGCTGAACAACCGTCCCAGCAGCCCGTGCTCCGCGAGCGCGTGGATCAGGGGCCGGTTGACCCGGTCAGGCGGGCCGGCGTCGGCGATCGGCTTCAGGGTCTGCGCGGCCAGGCGCCAGGTGCGCTCGTAGAGCTCGCGCTGCTCTGGGGTCAGGTGGCGGTCGAGCGCCTGGCTCACTGCTGGCGTACCGCGACGCCCATCAGCTCGACCTTGGCCTGGGGGTCGAACAACGCGCTGACGCCGAACAGACCCATGGCCGGATAGCGGCGGCCGAAGTGCCGGCGCCAGACGCGGCCGAGACCGGCCACCGACTCGTGGTATTCGGCGACATCGGTGACGAACACCTGCAAGCTGACGAGGTCGTCGGGCTCGCCGCCCGCTGCCCGTAGCGCTGTGACCAGGTTGCCGGCGGCCTGGTCGAACTGCTCGACGAAGGTGGCCCCGACGATCCTCCCGTCCGGCCCCTGCGCGGTCTGGCCGCCGAGGTAGATCGTGTCGCCCGCGCCCGCCAGCACCGCGTGCGAGAAGCCGACCGGCTCGCCCAGCTCCGGCGCGTTGACGATCCGGTTCACCGGCCCTTCCACTCCGGGCCGCGGCTCTCGCTCCAGGCGCGGTAGAACTCGCCGTGGTCGTGGCTCTGCATCAGCAGCGCCTGGGTGATCGCCTCGAGCTCGATCGCGCCGCCGAGGTCCATGTCGAGCTCGCGGGTCAGCAGGGCCTTGGTCGTCGAGTAGGCGAACGCCGGTCCGTCGGCGAGGCGGCGGGCCAGCGCCTCGGTGGCGTCGGGCAGGTCGTTGTCGGGCACGAGCTGGCTGGCCAGGCCGATCTCATACGCGCGCTCTGAGCTCAGCTTGTCGCCCAGGATGAGCAACTCGGTGGCCCGGCCGAGGCCGACGATGCGCGGCAGCAGGTAGGCCGAGCCCATGTCCGCCCCGGCCAGTCCGACGCGCGTGAACAGGAACGCGAACGACGCCGACTCGGCGAGCAGGCGAAAGTCGCTGGCCAGCGCGATCACCGACCCGGCGCCGGCGGCGATGCCGTTGACCGACGCGATCACCGGCAGCGGGCATTCGCGCAGCGCCTTGACCACCGAGCCGGTCATGCGGGTGAACTCGAGCAGCTCCGCGGTCTCGAACTCCTGCAGCGCGCCGATGATCTCCTCGACATCGCCGCCCGAGCAGAAGCCGCGGCCCTCGCCGGTGATCACCAGCACGCGCGCGTCGCCGCGCTGGGGCAGCTCGGCGAGCAGGTCGCGCAGGTCGGCGTAGACCTCGAAGGTGAGCGCGTTGAGCTTCTTCGGGCGGTTGAATCTGATCGTCGCGACGCCCTCGCTGACGCTCAAGTCGAAGTGCTGCCAGTCCTGTGTGAGGGGCGCGCTGGCGCGGAACGGGCTCATCGCGATGCGACAATAGTCGACAGAGAACTACGCAGCAATGTTAGGTATTATCGACCCCCGAGGAGCCCTTGGCCGAAGTCAGCCCGTACTGGAATCCCAAGACCGAGACGCTCCGCCGTGAGCGACTCGAGGCGTTACAGCTGGCCAAGCTCCGAGTCCAGTGCGAGTGGGCCGGCGCACGCAGCCCATGGTACCGCCGTCTGTTCGCTGCCGAGGGGTTCGATCCGTCGCAGGTGCGTTCGCTGGCCGACCTGCGGCGGCTGCCGCCGCTGACCCGCGACGATTGGATGGAGTCACAGTTCGCCGAGCCACCCTATGGCGAGCTGCCGACGATCGGCGGCGACGGGGCGATCCGGGTCCACACGACCTCGGGCACCACCGGGCGCGGGCCGCTGCGCGCGCTGGACTCGCGCAAGGACTGGGCGTGGATCGCCGAGATGTGGGCCTACGCGGTGTGGGGCTGCGGCGCGCGGCCGACCGACACGGCCTACATCGCGTTCGGCTACGGGTCGTTCATCGGCTTCTGGGGGTTGCACTACGCGATGGAGAAGATCGGTGTCCTCAACGTGCCCGGCGGCGCCCAGACCACCGAGGCGCGCGTGCGCCAGATCGTCGATTTCGGCGCCACGGTCGTCGCCTCAACGCCGACCTACGCGCTCCGGCTCGCCCAGGAGGCCGAGCAGCTCGGGATCGACCTGCCCGGCTCGAGCGTGGAGCGCCTGATCCTGTCCGGCGAGCCCGCGGGGTCGATCCCCCAGACCAAGTCACTGATCGAGCAGCAGTGGGGGGCGAAGGCGTTCGACACCGCCGGCATGACCGAGATCGGCACGATCATGGTGTTCGAGTGTGAGCATCAGCCGGGCGGTACCCACATCATCGAGGACCACATGATCGAGGAGGTGCTCGACCCGGTGACGCTTGAGCCGGTGCCATACGGGGTGCGCGGCGAGCGGGTGGTGACGTCGTTTGGGCGCGGAGCGATCCCGCTGATCCGCTATCGCACCGGTGACCTGGTCTCTCGGGTGCCGGCCCAACGGTGCTCGTGTGGGCGGGGGTTTGACATCTACGAGGGCGGGATTCTCGGCCGGGTTGACGATATGAAGATCATCCGCGGCACGAATGTCTACCCACGCGCGATCGAGGCCATCGTGCGCGAGTTCGCCGACGTCGATGAGTTCCAGTGCGTCATCTCGCGCGAAGGGGTCCGCGACGAGATCACGTTGCGCGTCGAGATGAAGCCGAGCTGGGGTGCGGACGGGTGGGATGCGCTGTCCGAGGCGCTCCACAACCGATTGGCGCTCGCCCATGAAGGCCTGAACTTCAGGGTCGAGCAGGCCGGGGAGGGCGAGCTGCCGCGGTTTGAGCTCAAGGCCAAGCGCACAGTTGACAGGCGCGACGCTCCGATTGGGGCGGCGCCATGACCCTCGACCTGCTCGGTTCTGAGCTGACCCCTTCGGAGGAGCGCCTGCTCGCCGTCTACGAGGAGCTCAAGGCGCTGTGCGACGAGGATCTGCCGCCGCTGGCGCACGCGAACGTTCGGGCAGCGCTGGCGCTGATGCACAACGTGGTGAACGGCCTGGCGCTTCGGTACGAGCACCTGAGCGACGTCGGCGTGTGAGATTTCGATGCGCTGTCCAGCCCTACGGCCGGGCTAGGGTCGCATGCGAATTGCGGTAATCGGCGGTGGTCCAGGCGGTCTCTACTTCGCGATCCTGATGCGCAAGGTCGCGCCGGATTGCTCGGTGACCGTGTTTGAGCGCAACCGGGCCACCGACGCATTTGGCTTTGGGGTGGTGTTCTCGGACGAGACGCTGACCGTGTTCGAGCACGCCGACCCCGAGAGCTACCGCGCGATCACCGAGCGCTTCACGCACTGGACGGACATCGACATCCATCATCGAGGGACGCGGACGCGGTCCGGTGGGCACGGATTCTCGGCCCTGGGACGCCGCGAGCTGTTGGGAATCCTGCAGGCTCGGGCGGTGTCGCTCGGGGTCAATGTGCGGTTCCAGTGTGAGGCGCCCGGGCTCGATGAGCTCGAGTGGGCGGACCTGATCGTCGGCGCGGACGGCGCCTCCAGCGCGGTCCGGGCAGCGCGTCAGGCGGACTTCGGTCCCTCGCTCGATCACCGTCACTCCCGCTACGTCTGGTTCGGCACCGACATCGTGTTCGACGCGTTCAAGTTCTTCATCGAGGAGACGCCGCACGGCGTGTTCCAGGCGCACGCGTATCCCTACGACGACCGAATGAGCACGTTCATCGTCGAGACGCACGACACGATTTGGCGGAAGGCCGGGCTCGACCGGCTGACTCCGGGTCCGTTGGCGCCGGGTCAGAGCGACATGGCGAGCCTGGATTTCTGCGCTGACCTGTTCGCGGATGCCCTGGAGGGTCACTCCCTGGTCGCGAATAATTCGAAGTGGCTCAACTTTGTGACCGTGCGCAACTCGCGTTGGTGCGCGGACAACGTGGTTTTGGTCGGCGACGCCGCCCACACCGCCCACTTCTCGATCGGCTCGGGGACCAAGCTCGCGATGGAGGATGCTGTGGCGCTGGCCTGGGCGTTCCGCTGTTACGGGTTGGACGTGCCGGAGGCGTTGCTCGCCTACGAGGCCGAGCGGCGGCCGATCGTCGAGAGCACCCAGCGCGCCGCCCAGGCGTCGTTGGAGTGGTTTGAGGGGATCGGGCGCTATGTCAATCAGGAGCGGATGCAGTTCGCGTTCAACCTGCTCACGCGTAGCCGGCGGGTCACCTACGACAACCTGCGCCTGCGCGACCCCGCGTTCGTCGAGGCGGTGGACGAGAAGTTTGCTGCTGCCGTGCGGCGAGTCGCTGACGGGCGCTGGGGCCGTGCCCGTCAACGGGTCGGCAGGTCCGGCGGGTTCGGTTGACGCAACCGGGTCGGCTGGCGTCACGGCGGCCGCGGGTGTAGACGGGGTATCTGCCACGGCGGGGCTGGCTGGCGTGGGAGGATCGCTGAGACCCCCGATGTTCATGCCATTGCGACTGCGTTCGCTCGAGCTCACGAACCGCGTCGTGGTGTCGCCGATGGACATGTACTCGTCCGTCGAGGGAACTCCTGGCGACTTCCACCTCGTGCACCTTGGGTCCCGCGCTTTGGGTGGTGCGGGGCTCGTGATGACCGAGATGATCTGCGTGTCCGACGTCGGCCGGATCACGCCGGGGTGCGCGGGTATGTATCGCGACGAACACATGGAGATGTGGCGCCGGATCGTCGCGTTCGCGCACGGATACGGCCGCAGCGCGATCGGTGCGCAGATCGGCCACTCGGGACGCAAGGGCTCGACGAAGCTGATGTGGGAGGGGATCGATGAGCCGCTGCCCGAGGGCAATTGGCCGGTGATGGGGCCGTCGCCGATCCCCTACAGCGTGGCGAACCAGGTGCCGCGCGAGATGACGCGCGACGACATGGACGCCGTGCTGGCCCAATTTGTCCGGAGCACGGAGGGAGCCATTGCGGCCGGTTTCGACCTGCTCGAGCTCCACTGTGCCCACGGGTACCTGCTGTCGAGCTTCCTCTCACCGCTGACCAACCAGCGTCAGGATGAGTACGGAGGATCACTCGAGGCCCGCGCCCGTTACCCGCTGGAGGTGTTCGACGCCTGCCGGGCGGTGTGGCCGGCGGAGAAGCCGATGAGCGTGCGGCTCTCCGCCACCGATTGGGTGGATGGTGGGTTTGACGGGGATCAGGCGGTCGAGTTCGCACGGATGCTCCGCGACCACGGCTGCGACATCGTCGACGTGTCCTCCGGGCAGGTGTCACCGGAGGAGCGCCCTGCGTACGGACGCAGCTTCCAGACCCCGTTCGCGGACCGGATTCGTAACGAGGTGGGGATTCCCACCGTCGCGGTTGGGGCGATCGCCAGCTACGACGACGTGAACACAATCGTGCTCGCCGGCCGGGCCGACCTGTGCGCGCTCGCGCGGCCGCATCTCTACGACCCCAATTGGACGCTACACGCGGCGGCAGAGCAGGGGTTCGCGAACGTCGAGTGGGTGCCGCAATACCAGGCGGGGTCGCGCAAGCCGCCGACCGGTCGGGGGGACGAAGTGCGTAAGGAACTGCAGCGAACCTTTGAGCCTGTGTCATCGTCCGGAGCGGACGGCCACGGCGAGTTGACCGTAGAGGAGCTCGTCCCGCCGCCTAGGTCGTGGTCGTAAGAGAGTCGCTGGCGCCGGGCCCGCTGCCGGCCAGTGAGCAGCTCCAGCCGCAGGATCTGGTCATCACGATGCTCGGCACATACGTCCGGCCATACGGCGACCGAGTGTGGTCGGGCGGGTTGGTCGTACTGCTCGGGGAGCTCGGCTTCTCCCACGGCGCGGCGCGTGTGGCACTGACCCGGCTCGTCCGGCGCGGGCTGATCGCGCGCATGCGCGAGGGCCGGCTCGTGCACTACCGCGTCACCCCACGCGCCGAGCGGCTGCTCGCCGAAGGCGACGGGCGCATCTTCTCGCTCGGACACCCGCGCGACGACGGCAGCACTTGGACACTGCTGTGGCACCAGATCCCCGAGGACCGCCGACTCGAGCGCAGCCGATTGGCCCGCCGGCTCCGCTTCCTCGGGTTCGGGTCGGCGCAGGACAGCGTCTGGGTGTCGCCCCACGACCACTCGGGGGAGGTCGAGGAGCTGCTGGCCGAACTCGACGTGGCCGAGCACGCAACCTCGTTCCTGGCTCGAGTGGGAGCCGTGGCCGGGCTCAGCGCCCTGGTTTCCCGGGCCTGGGACCTCAGCGGGCTGGTCGATCGCTACGAGGCGTTTCAGTCCGACTTCTCACCATTTCTTGCGGGGCGCGTCCGGGCGGGACTGAGCGACGCCGAAGCGTTCCTCGTGCGCACGCGCCTCGTCCATCAGTTCCGCGGCTTCCCCCTCCTCGACCCCGAGCTTCCCGAAGAGATGGCAGCGATGTCAGGGCCGCGCCAGCAGGCGGTCGAAACGTTCCACGAGCTCTACGCACGGCTGGCCGAGCCGTCGCAGCGCCATTTCGAGTCAGTCACGGCAGCCTACGAGGCGGTCCTCGGGTAACGGCCGGTCGGATGCGACCGGTTTCGTGGCCCTTTCCAGCGGACCGGCCGGCCAGGTGACCGCGGTCGGGCGAAGGCGGCGGTTCGTGGCTGTTTCCCGGGAGCGGCGCGACCGGTGACCGCGGTTGGCTTGATCTATCCCTTGGGGAGGAACGCGTACACGCGGCTCGGGCTTCCGGTCCCTCCGACCAGCCGCAGCGGCGCGACGACGAGCAGCGCACCGGTGAGCGGCAGGCGCTCCAGGTTCGCGAGCTGGGTCAGGCCAAGGCGCCCGGCCCCGAGCAGGAAGTTGTGCAGCGGGAACGGTGGGTCAAAGCTATGTGCCGCACCGGCGTCGATGCCGACCGTCTCGACCCCGAAGCCTGAGATCGCGCGCTCGTTGGCCAGCCAACGTGACGCATCAACATCCGGGCCCGGCGTCTCCGGACCGTTCTCGCCGGTGTTGAGGAACGCCTCCTGATCCTGCGCCCGTGAGCCCCAGCCGGTGCGAAACAGCACCCATGCGCCATCCGGGATGCGGCCGTTCTCGGTCTCCCACGCCTCCAGATCCGCGACCGTCAATAGGGTGCCGTGATCGGCCTCGGTCTCGGCGGTCTTGTCGATCACGCACGCGGGGCCAACCAGCGTCTGCGGCGGAATCGAGCCGACGTCCGCGCCGTCCTTGCCGGTGATCCAGTGGATCGGAGCGTCTAGGTGCGTACCGACGTGCTCCCCGATCGTCAGCGTGTACCACGCCCACGCCGGGCCGCGGTCGTCGTAACGGCTGATCTCGGTCCGCGACAGGCCAGGCGTATTTGCGAACGGCGGCGGCAGCTGGATCACCGGTGTCGTCTCGGTGAGCGGCTGGGTGAGGTCGATGATCTCGACCGAGCCCGAGGCAATCCCGTCGAGGAGGGCGGCGACTTGACTGGTCTGGGTGCTTGACATCTCTGCTCCTTGGTTGGTGCCCTGTGGGCGCGTTTGCTAGGCGGAGTGCATCAACCGGCGCGGAACGCCTCCTCGAGCCATTCTGCAACGATCGTCGGGTTGACCTTGGCGTCGAGCACCAGCGGCCCGGGCCCGGTTTCGGCAAGCCACTGCGCGACAACCTCGAGGTCATTCGTGCTCCGGATTGTCGCGGCGCTCGTGCCAGCGGCTCGTGCGATGGCCGCCAGGTCGGCGTCGGGGAAGCGCACCCTCGAGACGTCGTGGCCCATCGGCTCGAAGTGGTGCACCTCGGCGCCATATGCGGCGTCGTCATAGATGAGCACGAGCAGCTTCACGTGCACCCGGGCGGCGGTCTCGAGCTCCGCCAACGCCATGAACGCGCCCCCATCCCCGATCGCCGCCACGGTTGGGCGATCCGGACGCGCGATCGCGGCCCCGATCGCATTCCCCAGGCCGAGCCCCACGGCCTGGAAGCCGTTCGGGAAGATCCACGCGTGCGCGTTCGGTACGTCGAGGTACATCGATGGGTAACCGAGGAAGTGGCCCGAATCGACCGCGACCGCGCGCTCCTCCGGAAGGAGCTCATTGAGCGCGATCGACAGGGTGCGAGGATCGATCCACTGGTCGGTGGACGCGTCGATGTAGGTCTCCGCAGGCCAGCGACGACGGGCTATTTGCTGGGCGAGTTCATCGGTGCGAAAGCCAGTGCTCGCATGTCCACGGCGCTCGAGCTCAGCCGAGAGCTTCTCGGCGGACACCCTCGCATCGCCTAACACCGCAATGTCGACGTGTTGGTTTCGTCCGATCGCGGCGGCCTCGGTATCGATCTGAGCGAGTCGGGCGCCCTTCCCGATCAGCGCTCCGTGCTTGGTCGTCCAGTGGTTGACCGAGGCACCGACGACCAGTACGGCATCCGCCTGGGGGAGGAGCTCGGCAGCGAATGGAGGTGCGAAACCACCAGCGATGCCGAGCGCATAGGGGAGACCGGCAAACAATCCATTTGCGGGAGCCGAGGTGGCCAACAGCGCGCCGATCCGACCGCCGAGTCGTTCCAGCTCACTACCGGCGCTGGCGAGCACGGCGCCGCGACCAGCGATGATCGCCGGCCGTTCTGCATTCTGGAGCATGTCGGCGACCGCCTCGATGGCTTCGGCGGCGGGCTCCGCAGGAGCGAGGTCGGGTGTTGGCGCCCGCGACGGTTGCGTCTGGGCCGCTGGCTGCGGCTGGATGTCGATCGGGAGCATCAGCACGACAGGCCGACGCTCGATCTGCGCCCGTTGATACGCGCGCTGCGCGTCGTCCGCGGCCGTGGCTGGACTGTGGACGCGGTCGGCGATCGCGTCGACGGATTCAACGAGCCCATGTTGGTTGATCCGGAAGTTCGACGTCAGCGCCGCGGCCGGCGTCTCGCCGGCGAGAACGAGCAGAGCCGTTCGGCTCTTCGCCGCCTCCGTCAGCGCGGTGATGGTGTTCGTCAGACCCGGCCCCTGGTGGACACTGCACACCCCCACGCGTCCGCTGACCCGCGAATAGCCGTCCGCCATGCAGATCGCACCCTGTTCATGGCGCGCGTGATGAAACCGGACGCCACCCGCGCAGAGCGCGTTGGTAACAACAAGGTTGCCGCTGCCCAGGACGCCGAACGCGTCCTTGACACCTTGAGCGGCCACGGTCGCGCCGACCACGTCTGCCACCGACAACTTGCGCGCGCTCCGAACGGCCGTCATCGACGCGCCCCGATGCCCTCCGGCTTCGTCACGAGCGGATCATCCCACAGGTCGTCGGGGTGGGCCGTCCAGTTTCGCTGGGCTTCGGCAAGCGCCATCGGCCGCGTCATCGTGTCCGACGCTCGTTCAGCATCAGACACGGCGTTCTCTCAGCGGCCGGGCGCTCCATCGCCCGCGGTCTGCCAGTGCAGGGCCAGAACAGCCGCTGCTCCTGCCTCTTGTGCTTAGCTCGGTTTGGCGTTGACCCAGAAGGGTGATAAGACAACTACACGATGACCTCCGATCGAGATCCGGCTCGCGGCACAGGGGGCGCCGACGACTCAGGTGTCGCCGGCGCGGGCGAGCCTCCGCTGGAGGGCGATGCCAGCCCAGGCGAAGAACCGCTTCCGCACGAGGCGGGCGTCGCTTCCAACACGTCGAGCACTCCGGCGGAACCCCTCGACCACGAATATGCGGAGCCCGGCCAGGCCCAGAGGCAGACAGCGCCAAACATGCTGCCCGGGCGGGAACGCCGGCGATCTGCGCTGGAGCGACTTTTCGTACGGCTCATCGCGACCGCCGGAGTCGTCGGAGTCGGCGTCGTGATTGGCGCGATCATGGCCGCCAACAACAGCCAAGGGTGGATCATCGGGCTCGTGATCTCCGTCGTAACAGTGGTGTTGTCGGCGATCCTCTGGTCCTCACGGCAACTCTGAGCCATCACGGTTGTACGTCCCCCGCGGCTGGCCGCGTGCGTCGCGGCGCCGCCGGCTCCACGGGCTCGTCAATGTCGACCACGACCACGGATTTAGTGTCGTCCCAGAACAGCCTGATGCACGTGTAGCCATACTCAACGCGGTCAGGCTGAGGTAGCCCACCCTGGTCGAGCAGCTCGCGGATCTTGAGCTCGGCGTCCATTTGTTGTTCGAGCGATGCCATGTGGCCATGGTGCCCAAAGACATGTGACGGATCTAGACGCAGACGTGCCGATTGCGTTCCAACTTCGTGACTTCAATGTTGAGTCGTTATCGATCGTCGACATCCCCTCGCTGACCGCTCGCCGCCAAGATACGCCGGCCAAGGCGACGCGGCGCCTCGGTTCGGCGGGGTGGCCTTAGCACGGTGCTGGCGTTGGGTGCCGGGTCCTCCGTCGCTGACCGGCCGGATCGTCAGGCTGAGGCGCTAAAACCATACTCCGTAGGCTAGATTAGTCTCAATCATGATCATTTAGGAATAGCTATTCTTGATTGACCTCAATTGTAGGCCTGATTAAGTCTCAGTCGTAGGTAATTGGTCTCAGTTTGGTCGAAACGCTACTGTCAGCGCGTGGTAGATGACGCGACGGTGGAAGAGATAGGTCGCCGTCTCGTGGAGGCGACACCGGCCCGGTCCAGGATCGTTCTATTCGGCTCCCGAGCTCGGCTAGAGCAGCGCGCCGGTTCCGATGTCGATGTCCTGGTTATCGAGCCGTCCGTCAGCGACCCGATCCGCGAATCCGTCCGGCTGAGGCGTCTACTGCGCGGTCTCGGGGTGCCGATCGATGTTCTCGTCGTCGGCGAAGCCGAGGCAACTCGCCGCGCGGCGGTCCGAGGAACGGTCGTTGAGCGAGCCCTCCGAGAGGGGCGGGTCCTCGTTGACGCCTGAACAGTCAGAGGAGGCGGGCCGGCTGCTCGTGGCCGCTCGCGCGGACCTCCGCGCAGCGAAGCTTCTCGCGACCGATGCCGACCAGGCGAACGAGGTCATTGGATTCCATGCGCAGCAGGCGGTCGAGAAAGCGATCAAATCGGTGCTTGTAGTGTCAGGGGTGGAAATTCCATACACGCACGATCTCGGCTTTCTCCTCGACCTCGCCTCTGAGCAAGCCGTGAGAACACCCGAATCCGTGGCTCAGGCGGATTGGCTCACTCCATGGGCTGTGGCTGCACGGTATGGCGCTTCGGCTGCCTCACTCAACCGCGCGGGGGCCGTCACGGTGGCCGGCGAGGCGGTTGACTGGGCGACGATGGTCCTCAGTCACCGGTCCGACTAGCCCCGCGCGAGATCGCGCGTGGGCTGGGGGTGAGCAAGGCAGAGACCGCGCGGCTCGTTCAGCTCGTGGCGCGAGAGCGGGACACCGCAGCGACGGCGATTGACGCGGGCGCCACAAACGGCCGGCCTACCGCGGGCCAGGTCCGATGCTGAGTCAACCCCGGCTGGCGCCATGGGCTGCGGATCGAGGGTCACCCTGAGACTAGACGAGCCGGCGCTGGCCGACACAGCCGCTGCCGAGGTCGTCGAGCAGCTCGTCCAGCAGTGACTCTTCGTGGATCCCGGCGTTCGCGTCGACGGAACGCCACGGCCGAGCGCCGGTGCGCTTCAGGACGAGGGCGGCGATCGCGGCGCCGGCGGGGTCGCCGTCGGCGTGCACGAGGATCTCCATGGTGGCGCGCTCGGCGGCGTCGAGGATCGCGGCGACGGCGGTGTTGGGCCATCCGGCGGTGCAGAGCAGCGATGGGCAGCGCGCGCCGAGGCTGCCGGCCGCGGCCGCGACGATCGACGGGTTCTCACAGACGAAGAGGAGGTTGCCGGCCAGTCGTGGCGGCTCGGCGCGCACTTCGGCGAGCGTGAGCACCAACGGCCGGCCGGCGCGGGCAGCGGCGCGCAGTCGCCCGGCCAGATATCCGCGGGCGAGCCGATGGGGCCGCAGGCCGAGCGTCAGCGCCGTGCACGACAACTCGTCGCAGCTCACCCCGACCCGGGCCCACACTGCCCGCCACTCGTCCGCTGACGCGGGTTCGCGGGGTGGCGAGCGCTCGAGTGCGAACAGCGCTGCGGTAACCAGCCGGCCGAGTGGCCGCGCGCGGTCCAGCGCGTGGGCGTCGCCGCCGGCGTCCGAGGCGGCGAGCGCGGCGAGCGGTTGGCCGTCGGCCGGGAGCGCCGATAGCACGTCCAGCGCCTGGAGCACGAGCGCCGTCCGCTCGGGGGTCGCCGCGCCGAACCGAATCCGGACGTGCTCGAGCCACGGTGCGAGTTCCGGCCTGCGGGCTTGCGGATGGGCGAGGACGCGCCGCCAGGCCGCCTCGCGGGCCGCGGCGGCCGCCGCGCGCTCGGCCCGGCGATTGCCCAGGGGACCGTCGACCTCGACGAGCGCCTGCTCGAGCGACAGCGCGAACCGCGACTCTCGCAGCTGCGCGTCAAGTCGCGGCAGCTTGATCCGCGCCTCGCCGCCCGGCGCGAAGGGGCGGTGGGGTGTGAGCAGGCCGTTGAGAGCGTGCGCCTCGTCGAACGACAGCGACGAGAGCGCGAGCTTGCCGTACGGCCCACCGTTACGCTCGAAGCGCTCGCGCGCGGCGAATAGCAGCCGCCGCAGGCCGGGGCGGGAGAGGTAGGTGACCGTCTCCTGGCTCACGCCGCTTCGGAGACCTCCACCCGGCGGCGGCCGTCCCAGCGGAAGTGCGCGGTTGCCACACCGGGGATCCCCGGTTCGCGGTGCAGGTGGTAGATGCCCAGCGCGGACAGTTCCGGGTAGCAGCCCCACAGCTCGTGTGACGTCAAGACGAAGTCGAGGTCGAAGCGCTCGAGCAGCCCGAGCAGCTGGGCGCGCATGCGCTCGTCAATTCCGGCGAACGCCTCGTCGAGCAGGATCATGCGCGGACAGGTCGGCTCGGCGGCGGCGAACTGGGCGGCAGCGGCGGCGAACAGGGGCAGGTGCAGCGCGACCGCCTTCTCACCGCCCGAGCCCTGCTGGTGTCGGCGGCGCGTGAGGACCTCACGGCGGCCCTCCTTGCGCTGGATGACCCGGAACTCGTGCCATTCGCGGTAGTCGAGTGCCGTCATCACGTGCTCGGTGCTCGAGCCCTGCTCGAGGGAGTGCCGGGCGTTCTCGATCCGCCCGCGCAGGAACTCAACCAGTCGCGCCCGTGCGTCGTCGGTCAACAGCGCGACGTCGCGACGCAGGAGCGAGACCGCCTCGCGCAGCCCGTCCTGGTCGTGTTCGCGCGGACGCCACTCGAGCTCGATGCTCATCCCGGAGCTCGTCGTGCATTCCGTCAGCGCCGCATTCATGCCTGCGACGAGCGTGCCGGCGCTGGCGACCCGTTCGCGGAGCGCGTCGGCCAGCCCGCCGACCAGGAACGACTCGAACAGGCGCCGGTCCTCCTCGGCGATCGTCCGGTCGCGGGCGTGCAGCTCACCCTCGAGCCAGCGGTCGAGCTCGCCGATCGGGTGGCTCTGTCCTCCGTGGCGCACCTGCACCAGCGTCAGCTCCGGGTCGTCGGGCACCCGCTCGCGGCTGACCTCGAAGTCGGCGCTGGCGGACAGGCGGTGGCGCAGCTCGTCGGCCTCACGATCGACGTCGGCGAGCAGCGTCTCGAACCCCCGTCGAGTGGCCAGTGCCTCGCGGGACACGCCTCGCACCGCCGCGAGCGTGCGCTCAAGCGGCCAGTTGCCGGCGCTCAGCGTGATCGTCCGGCGCGTCCTCGCCGAGGGCGAGCGACCACGCGCCGAGCCGGCCTACGCTGGCCATGCGCGCGTGCGTCGACGCGACGTCCTGCTCGGCATCCGACAAGCTCGCCGCCGCATGCTCGGTATCACGCTCGGCAGCAGCCGCCTGCGACGCTGCGGCGACGTCTTGCTCGTGCGCATCGCGCAGGCCCTGCTCCGCACTCGCCGCGTCTACCTCCAGCGACGCCAGGCGGGCGCGGAGCTGCTCGACGCTGGCTCCGACGGCGGCGGCCGCCGCCTCGTGGGCCCCGACGCGAGCGCTGGCCTCCTCACGACAGACGCGGCCGCGGGCCCCCGCGGCCGTCCGGGCCCGGGCGGCTCGGTCCGCGGCTTCGCTCGCGTCGCTGGCGGTCTGGCGACGCGCTCGCCGGAGACGCTCGGCGCCGATCAGCTCGCCGGCCGCGGTGCGGTAGGAGGCGAGCGCCTCGCGGACGGCGATAAGCCCGGCGTCGTCCGTCGGTGACGGCAGCCGATGTTCGCGCGAGTGAGCGATGGCGCGCTCCCGCGCTGCGGTCAGCTCCGCCGCTCGCGCCGTCATCGTCTGCTGCTCGGCGGCCGTCACCACTGCGGCGCGCTGCTCTTCGGCGCGAGCGCGGTCGAGCTGCACATACGCGCGGACCGCCGGCGTGTCATCGGGCAGCGCGCGCAGCTCCTCGCGCAGCCGCGCAACCGCGCTGCCCAGTTCGACGGCCTGCGTCTCGAGCGCGCGGTCGCGCTCCTCGATCTCGGCCAGCGCCCGCGCCAGCTCGGCGAGCCGGCGGGCACGGTTCGCGGCGCGGGCGGCGACGCCGATGTAGCGCGCCGCATCGACCCGACGCCGGCCGCGCAACGGGCCAAGCGCAAAGCTGCCGTCGAAGCTGACCGTCGCCCGATCGCCCGGGGCACTCGGGCTCGCTAGTGGACCCCCACCCGCAACCGGACCCGCACCCCGCCCCACACTGACACCGACACTCGGATCGGCACTGACACCGGCACTCGGATCGGCACTGACACCCACACCCGCGACGGACCCCGCATCAATCTCAGCCAGCGCGACCTGCGTGAGCACCCCTTCGACGACACGCGCGGCGACAGGCCCATCGGCAACCGGCACGAGCGCTTCCGTCAGCTTCGACCCAGCTCCGATCCTCGCCGCCGCGCCCGGGGCCGCCGGGACCAGGACTGCATCGTCCGCGTCGAGCACCTCGCCGTCGGGCATCACCCAGGCGTCGAGCAGCCCCGAACCCTCGAGCGCGCCCTCGAGCCCCGCCCGGCGCTGGTCGTCGAGCCCGTGGGCGAAGTCGACCAGGGCCCAGAGCGGCGCGCCCGGACGGTCGGCGCGGTCGGCGGTACGGAAGGGCAGCGGCTCGGGGACCGGGTCCTCGTGCGCTGAGAGCCGTGCGTGCTCGGCGGCGAGCGGCTCGCGTTCGACGGCCAGCGCGGCGCGCCCCGCGGTCACGTCGGCAAGCTGCTCGCGCAGCCGCTGCTCGGCTGTCCCGGCGCGGTCGGCCGCCAGCTCGCGAGCGGCCGCAGCGCCCGGCTCGCCGGCGCGCGCGATCCGCGCGGCCAGCTCGTCGGCGAAGGCGTCGTCCACCGGCAGCTGCTGAACGTCCGCAAGCCAGCGTTCCAACGCGTCGAGCAGCTCGCTTCGTACCAGCTCCAGGCGCTCGGCCGCCGCCGCGCGTTCGGCCTGGCGTTCGCGCTGGCCCGCCTCGGCGTCCTCGAAGCGCGACCGAGCCGCCCGGTGCTCCTGGTCGGCGACATCGAGCGCCCGCGCCAGTTCGGCCAGCGCGGAGATCGCCCGCGCTCGTGTGCCCGCGAGTTGATCGAGCAACGATCTGACCGCGGCGAGGTCGCGCTCCTCCTCGACGAGCCCCTCGACAGCGGCCTCGTGGGCGGCGACCCCGGCCCGGTCGGCGTCCCCGGCGCACAGCGCGAGCAGCGAGCCCACCACGCTGGATTGCTCGGACAGCGCCGCATCGGCGCGCTCCGCTGCGCCCTGCAGCTCAAGCTGCTCGGCCTCAGCCCGCTCGAGCTCGGTCGCAGCCGCCGCTGCGGCGGCCCGCGCCCCTTCGGCGAGCCGGCGAAGCTCCTCGAGTCGCTCGGCCGCGCGCCAGTCCTCAGAGGCGCGCAGCTCGCGCTCCGCTCCGCGCGCGGAGGCCAGCGAGGATTCGAGCTCCTGCCGTCGTTGCGCGAGCGCCGCCCGTCGAAAGCCCGCCATCCGCACCGCCTCCTGGGCCCGCGCCAGCGACTCGGCGTGCTGATCGCGCGCGCGGACGGACTCGACCAGCACGCGGCCCCGCTGACTCAACGCGGCCCGGGCCCAGTCGCGATAGGTCCGCGCGAACGTCGCGACCGCCGCCCGCACCTCGCGCAGCTCGGCCGCCTCGGCGCGCAACCGGTCGAGCTGGTCGAGGCGGCCCGAGACGCGCAGTACGGCGTCGCGGTCGAGCTCGGGCAGCGCCTCGGTCAGCCGGGTTGAGAGCTCTTGCGGATCGAGCGTCTGCGAGAGCTGGGGCTTGCGCAGCGACAGGAGCAGGCGGACGATCGCGTCGTAGCGGTCCTGGGCGACGCCAAATAAAAGCGCGTTTACGCGCTCCCTATAAATCGAAGCCGACTCGATCAGCTCGCCGGCGAGTTCAGTGAGCGCCGCCTTGCTGATCGGGTGGTGCGCCTGGGTGAGGAACGCGCTGATGCCGATACGCGAGCCGTGCAGCTCCCCGTCCGGCGTCTGCCGCGCTGCCAGCAGCGCGAACCACGAGCGCACGCCGGTCTCGCCCTTGTTGGCACGGGCCATCAGCACGAGCGTGTGGAAGTGCTCGATCCCGTGCTCGTCGCGGCGGTGCAATTCGAGCCAGGAGAAGCCGGTCGCGGGGGCGCGCGACTCCTGATCGCCGATCAGGTTCCAGCGCATCGAGCGGCCGCGGCCGCCGAACGGGTCCAGTCGCTCGGCGCGCAGCTCGCCGTCGAGCAGCAGCGGCAGCAACAGCTCGAGCGCCTTCGACTTGCCGCTGCCGTTGGGACCGCGGAGCAGCAGGCGGCCGCGCTCGAACTCGAACGTCTCGTCCTCGTATTCGTAGAGCCCGATCAGGCCCGCGCGGTGCAGCCGGAAGCGCTCGACCGGCTCGACGGGAGCGGGGTGCAGGACCGTGACGCTCACCGGGGCTCCTTCGTGCGCAGCGTGGGCCGGGCGAATCGGGCAATGGCCGGCAGCACGCGCACCTGCGCCGGTTCCTCGGGGGCGATCAGCCGATGGGCCTCCAGCAGCGCCAGCGCGGCGCGGTCGAGCTCTGGGCCCGCGTCGAGCTGCACGATCGCACGCAAGTCGGCGAGCAGCGCCTCGACCTCGCTGCGCGGCAGCGGGTTGCGCTCCGCGTCATGGGCGGCGCTGCGCAAGCGCTCACAGGCGAGCAGCGCGAGCAGGCTTTCGCTCGAGCGGGTCGGAAAGCGGACGTCGGTCAGGCGCCGACCGGCATCGATCAGTGCCGACCCCTCCGCGCGGCGCTCCGCCTGCAGGCCGGTGAGCGCCTCGAGCTCGGGCTCGAGGCGGTGGCGCTGCGAGCGATAGGTGTCCTGTTCGGCGGGGTCCAGCTCGTCTACGTACAGCACGGGCTCCTCGACGAGCGTTCGCACGATCCGGTGCCGGCGCCGCGCGCGCTCGCCGTCTTCGCTGGCGGCGTAATCCTCGGCCAGCAGCTCGTCGACCTGCTCGATCCCGGTGAGGGCCAGCGGCGTTGCCTTGAGGTCGCCGAGCCGTCCGTGTTCGATGTCGAACAGCGCCTCCTCGAGCGCCTCGTCGCGCGCGACGAACGCCTCGCGCGAGCCGTCGCGCTGGCGCAGCACGCCGAGCCGGCAGAGCAGCTCCAGCACGTCAGCGAACGCCTTGCGCTCGTCGCGGCGGTCGAAGTCGACGCGCAGCCCGAGCTCAGCGCCGAGCGTGGCGACCTCTCCCGCGAGCCCGCCGATCAGCGCCTGCGAGCGGCCGTGATGCCCCTCGAGCGTGGCCAGCGCCAGCGCCAGTAGCACGTAGTGGCGCCGGCCGAACGGAGCCCAGCCGTCCTCCGGACCCGGGCGGACCGAGCCCGGCCGGATCCGGGCGGGGCGGTCGCGGTAGGGGAGGCGGGGACGCTTGTAGAGGCGCGCGTGGTCAGCGCGGATGGCCAGCCGGTAGCCGAGCAGGTGGCGGAAGCGGTCGGTCAGCCACTCCCCGTGCCGACGCGCGAGCGTGAACGTCTCGGGATCGGCCTCGGCGGTCAGCAGCGGTCGCATGAGCAGCGCCCTGGCTGTCTGCTCGCGCTCGGCGGCAAACCGGTCGTCCAGCGCGCTCAGCACGCGACCACCTCGATCTCGTAGTTGGGGGCGGCCAGCGTGCCCTCCGGAGTGGCGATCTCGACCAGCCCATCGGCGTCCGGCGGGGGCCGCAGCTCGAGTCGCACGAGCCCGTCGTGGGACTCGGCTCGGCGAGTGCCGTGCGGATCGGCGGCGGCGTCGAGCGCGCGGGCGAGCCAGCGCAGCAGGTGACGGAACTCGAGCGCGTCGAGGCGCCCAAGCTGATCAAGCCGCAGCGGGCCGGCAGCCGTGAAGCGCCGCTGCGCCCGGCGCAGCTCGACGCGCTCGCGCTCCCGGCGGGCGGCGAGCGCCTGGCGGGCCATCGTGTGGTCCGGTAGCTCCGACGCGCGCCCGGCGCCGGGAGGGCGCGAGCCGGGGCGGTAGAGCGTCGCCTCGACCGGCGCGGGCTCAGCCTGCCACCAGGAGGCCGTCGACGGGCTCAGCTCGGGGTCGGCCTCGGGTACCGCGAAATGCCGGGGTTGGTATAGGCCGAACACCGCCGCGTACAGCGCGTGGCAGTCCTCCGCCGTCTCGGCGCGATCGAACAGCAGCGCCAGTGCGCGGTACTCGGCGGCGCGGTCGACGCGGCGCGTCCGGCGGTCGATCAGCCGCTGGGCGGATTGGATGATCCACTCGATCGCGCTGCCGAGCGCGCGGTCGAGCTCGTGCCACGGCGGCGCCTCGCCGGTGGCGCCACGGAACCACCGGCGGACCCCGTTCCACTCCTCGGCCAGCCGCTCCGCCCGCCGCGCCGCGACCTCCTCGTCGCTGAGCCCCCACACCGGAGGCTCGTCGCTGTCGGCCGCGATCTCGATGATGCGCGCGAGCCCGACCGTCTCGACGCGGTCGATCGCCGAGCTGAACTGAGGGTCGAGCCGGCGCAGCTCGGCCCGGAACCCCTCCAGGTGGTCGATCACCCGGCGCTTGTAGCGCTCGAAGGGCTCGAGCTCGACCGCCTGCTCGTCGGCCATCACCGCGCCGAGCTCGCGCATGAAGTCGCCCGTGTCGGAGCGCAGCCGCTCGAGCTTGGCCGCGACGTCGTTGAACAGCGCGACGAGCTTGCCGGCCCGGGGATCGGTGCGCTCGGCCTCTACCGACAGGGCGATCAGCGCGTCGAGCAGCTCCGGGAGCTGCGAGCGCTCGAGCGCTCCGATCCGCTCGGACAGGCGATCGACCTGCAGCGCGGCGCGCTCGGCGATCTCGCCGGCGGCCGTGATGTCGTAGGTGAAGCGCTTGCGCTTGAACTCGCGGGTCGAGGACGCGCGCGAGCTGTCCTGGTAGCGGTCGACCGCGCCCCAGCCGCACAGCGCCTCGAGGTCGCGCTCGAGCGCTTCGGTCGTTTCGTAGCGGATCGAGAAGCGCTCCCACAGCCGGGTCGTCAGCTGCGCGGGCGCCAGTCGCAGTCCGAACCGGCGCTTGTTGGCGAGCAGGACGCCCATCAGCTGGCGGTAGCGATGGGTGCTCTCGGTGTCGAGGTACGCGAACGCGCGGACCCGTCCGGCGGGTTGGGGCGCTTCACTCTCGGCCGCGGCGAGCGCGGCCTGGGTGGGGCGCGGCCCGGGGGCCGGATCGGCGTGGCTGTGCGCAGCGTGGAGCGCCATCGGGCGCACATCGTGAACCGAGGCTCGGACGGAACCTCTGCGACGAATTTGTCACGGCTTTCGTCGCGTCTGTCGCGACGCCGGCGGCCGAGTGCCGTCCGGTGCGCCGTCTACATTCCGTCGCCTCATGGATCCCGCTCCGGTCGCCGTCCGCGTCGCCAACGACGAGCTCCTGACCGTTCGCGAGGCGATGCGCGAGCTCAACCGACTCATCGCCGCGCTCGAGAGCGGCGAGCTCGAGAAGGTCGTGCTCACGCAGCGCAACCAGATGCGCGCGGTCGTCGTGTCGCTCGAGCGCTTCTCAGAATTGGAGCGGCGGGCGGCGGCATAGCACGCAGCAGAGTCTCCGCCCGGCGGGCCGAGGCGTAGGAGTTGTGACCGCGAGTCGTTCGAGCGCTACGCCGAGCACGACGAGCGCGTCCACGCGCTGTGCTCCCACGGCGGATGGCGGTCACGCCCCGCAGCAGTGCTTGTACTTGCGGCCGCTGCCGCACAGACAGGGGTCGTTGCGTCCTTGAGGCACGCCGCGACGCTGCGGCGCCGGGTTGCCGGGCGGGTCAGGACCGCCGCTGACGCGTGCCGAACCCTTGCCGATCGCGCGCCAGCCTGCCGGATTGCTCACGCGGGCCCGTTCGATCCGGGACGCGGTCACGGCGTTCGCCTCTGCCCAGTGCGTTTCGCACATCGCGGCCTGTGCCTCGCCGAGATCGGCGGGGAAACCAAAGCGATCTCCTGCGCATGCGGGACAGCCGGCGTGCGATTCCTCGGCGGGCTGGAGGGCGACGGACGATCGATCCAGATCGACGGGGCCGAAAGCGTCTTGGACGAGGTCCTGGATCGCACCGAGGCCCATCGGCTCCCAACCCCCTGATCGAACGCTGATCGCGGCGTTCCGAGCTTCGCGGCATCGGGTCGCTGCTCAAGCAGGCGGGGGACCTCACCCCTGAACGCCAACTCCGGATAAGCGCCCGCGAGAATGATGCCCTGGCACCGAGCAGCGGCCGTGACAACCATCTCGCCGATCGGCCCGATCGCTGTCGCGAGATCTCCTCCGCTGGTCTCCATGCGGCGCTGCGCATCGTCGCGCACGACGTACACGGGAAGTTCGAGGACATCGCCATTGGCGTTCGCGGTGGCCCAAACGCCGCTGCGGTCTGTCAGCCAGTCGAGCGGGTCGCGGGTGACCACGAACAGTCGCAGCGCCGCGGCGAGCTGTGCCTCGGCGTCGACGAGACCCTCCCATTCGAGGTTCAACTCGAGCAGCGCGTACTCGCCGTCGGGGGGCGCGACGAGCAGCTCGAGTGGATCATCGGGGCGCGGCGGCAAAGTCATGGCCGCGACAATACCGTCGGCGCCGGTCGTTTTGGAGAGTTCGCGCGGGGCCGATCTCGGCGCTGGCCCGGACGGTGGTGATCCGCCCGCAGGGGTACTGAGACCGGCTCACTTCTGACCGCGGACTCTCCATTCGTTAGTTAATTAATTATCCATTAATTTGATTTACCGACAACAGGGACAGGAGCGGTCTGCGCCTCGTGGCCGCGTCCCGTCTGACCTGGGTAACTACCCAATCGAGGTGGTTGAAAACTCCGTTGGGCTGTTCCCCAGCTGGTGGCTGGGGAACAGCCCTATCGACTTTCAGAGGCGGTCGAGTGGGGCGTTACCCACGTGTTACCGGCCGATCGAGGCTACAGCCGGAATTCACTGCGGGTGGGGGGCGTATTCCCGGCTTGCGGAGGCTTTGTAATGGCATGCAAGCAACGGGAACCGGTGACTACGTTCGCGACTTCGTCGAGGAGGTTCTCCGTACCGGGTCGATGCTCCTCGAGCTGCTCGACGATCTGATCGAGAGCGTGCCTGAAGACGCCTTTCCGGGCGAGTCGATGATCGAGGTCGTACTCGCCATGCTGACGGAGACGGTCAGCCCGGCGGCTCGGGCCGCGGGCGAGGCGTCGGTGCGCAGCGCGGTCGCGCTGCTCGCCGACAGCAGCTCGCGTGCGCTGACCGATCTGCAGCGTGCGGCCGAGCCGGCGCGTCGCAGGGAGCCCGGGGCCGGCCGTGTCAGTTGGGAACGGCGCCCCGGATGACCGCTGGGTCTGAGCTGGAGTGACTTATGCCTCCTGCGCGAAAGTCGAGTTGGCAGATCGAGTTCACTGCAGAGGCCGAGAGGTGGTACAAGGGACTCAATGCCGAGGACACGAATCGCATCACCGCTGCGATGGACCGCGTGCGGGAAACCGGGCCGCTCCTTGGCCGACCGTTCGTGGACTCGATCAAGGGCTCACGGCACCACAACATGAAGGAAATGCGGTCGAGCGGCGGCAATCTCCGGGCACTGTTCATCTTCGATCCAAACCGGTCGGCTGTCGTGCTCGTGGGTGGCGACAAGAGTGGTCACTGGAAAGGCTGGTACAAGGACAACATCCCGCGGGCTGACAGGCTGTACGACGAACACCTGCGAGCGATGGGAAAGGAGGGACCGTGGCGTCCAGATTCACGAGGAACTGGGAGATCGTCCGAGGAGAGAGATCGCTGAACGAACAGCGCGTGGCTACCTATGTCCGGCTGATGGACGCGCAGGAACGCATCGCACAAGCGCGCTCCCGACGCGGCGTCAGCGACTCCACGATCGACGAGGCGCTCGCCGTTAGCGAGCTGGACGACTCCGAGGCGGAACCCGAGGACGACCTCTATCTTGGGTCGCTCGGCCGCTACGTTGCCGCGTTAGGCGGCCACATCGAGGTCCAGGCCGTGTTCCCTGACGAGACGATTCCTGTGCGTCGCGATCCCGAGGATCCCACCAATCCCGGTCCGGCTTGATCGCCTCGATCGACACGTAGGCGGCACGCTCGACTGTGGTGCGGCCGTCGACCGTTGCGTCATCAGCTGCTCGGTCGGCCCGAACTCTCGCTCATTCGGGCGGCTCGTGATCGAAGTCTCCCTGCCAGGCCCGAGCGAGTGCACGGGGCAAGACCCATGTCCCGAGTGCTGTCAGGCGTTCGTCGCGGTCGGTGAGCCCGAGCAGGTGCCATGGCACGACAATCATCCAGAACGCGGCGTCCAGCGCCGATTCCTCGTCGATGTCGATCTCGGACTCCAGTTCGACTTCGGGACAGGTCCGAATGCCGTCGACAAGGCTGTCCGGTGAGGCGTTGGCGCCGGGACCGGCGCGGACGAGGCTGACGATCGCCCCCAGCCAGTCGGCGTGCTCGAGGGAGAGCAGCAGTGCCTCCTCCTCGACGTCGAGGCCCGTCTCCTCGCGTGGTGAGATCGTCGCGGCTGTGCAACTGATCAGCAGCTCGGCGTCATCGTCGGGAGGCTGCTCGTGCTCGAAACCGGCGGCATTGCCGACCCAGATCAGCGAATGACGATCATCGGCGAGTCCAGCCCGGACGGCCGCTGCCACTGCTGCGAGTTCGGCGGGCGGCGGAGCTCCGCGGTGGTCCGACAGCGCACCCCGGAGCAGGTCGACGGCGTCCTGGTCGACCTGATCCCACTCCGCCAGCCACTCTTCGTCGAGTTCGTCGTCGAACTCCGGCTCGGGGAAGCTGTCGTTGTCTGGTTCGCCTGGTCCCACGGCGCTCACCTCATCCAACCTAGCGCCAGTTACTGTGTCCGTCCAGCCCCGGTCGGAACGCCTCGCGGGTGGGGCAGGTGTCGAGGATGAGGATCCCGTCTCGCGGATTCTCCTGAGATCAGGTCGATTGCAGGGATTACCCTCAGGCGATCGTCAGCTCCGGAGCGAGGATGAGCGCGCTGCTGAGGCGAAGCGCGTCATCATCATGGGCATGACGACGGCGAGTGCGCCGACCCAGCGGCGGCTCTCGACCGGTCTGAGCCCGGGGATGCTGGTGGTGCTGGGGGCGCTGTCGGCGTTCGGGCCGCTATCCACCGACATGTACCTCCCGGGCCTGCCCGCGATGGCCCGCGACCTCGGTGTGTCGCCTTCGACGGCGCAGCTCACGCTCTCGGGGTGCCTGATCGGGCTCGCCATCGGCCAGCTGATCGCCGGGCCGCTCAGCGACGCGCTCGGTCGCCGCAAGCCGTTGCTGCTCGGGCTGGTCGCCTATGTCGCGGCATCCACGCTGTGCGCGGTCTCGCCCGGGATCGCGGTGCTGCTCGCGGCGCGGTTCGTCCAGGGCCTCGCGGGGGCGGCTGGGATCGCGATCGCTCGCGCCATCGTGCGCGATCGCTCCGAGGGCGTCGCCGCGGCCCGCGCGTACGCGATGCTGATGGTGGTGACCGGCCTGGGGCCGATCGTGGCGCCGATTGCCGGAGGGCTGCTGCTCCACGTGACCGATTGGCGCGGCATCTTCGTCGCGCTGGCCGCGATCGGCGCGCTGATCTTGGTCGGCGCCGCGGTGCTGATCCCTGAGACCCTGTCCCCGCAGGCTCGACACAGCGGCGGCCTGCCGACCACTCGAGCCGCAATCGGGATCCTCCTCCACGATCGTCGCTACGTCGGCCACACGCTCGCCTGCGCGCTCGCGTTCGGAACGTTGATGGCGTACATCTCGGCGTCACCTTTCGTGCTCGAACAGATTCACCGGCTATCAGCCCAGAGCTTCAGCCTTGTGTTTGCCGCCAATGGCTGCGCGATCCTCGTCGCGCGGCAGATCGGCGCGTCCAACGTGGGGCGCCTCGGCCCGAGCGCAATCATGCGCGGCGGGCTCATCTGTCAGCTCACCGCCGCCGTCGGCGTCCTGGGCTTCACACTCTTCGACCCCAGTCTCGTGCCCTTGCTCATCTGCCTGTTCGTGGCGGTGGGCAGCGTCGGCGCGATCATGCCGATGGCGACCGCGCTCGCGATGCAAGACCACCCTGAGCGGGCCGGAAGCGCCTCGGGGTTGCTCGGCTTTACTCAGTTCATCCTCGGCTCGGCCGTCGCCCCGCTCGTCGGGATCGCGGGCGCAGGCTCCGCGATACCGATGGCCGTCGCGATGCCCGCCTGCTCACTGGCCGCATTCATCGCGTTGCGGTCCGCCGAAACGGCTGGCCGCAGCAGCGTCCGCTAACGCCCGACCGTTTCGCGCCCCCACGAGCGACCCTCGCGCGCGCTACGAGCGACCCCTCCGCGTCCCGATCGGACAGCGCGGACATGGCCGAAGGTCGGACTGGCTGAGAGGCGGGTCAGACCCCTGTGACTCATTGATGAGGCGGATAGGATGGTCCGCCCGGGGCGAACTTCTCAAGGAGGCGGCAGCGGTGGGAAATGTGCAGGTCCTGAAGGGCGTCTACGCGGCAGCCGAGCGGGATGACATCCCGAGTGTCATCGCGGCTTTCGACGCGAACATCGAATGGCGCGAGGCGGAAGGCCACCCCTACCAGCCTGACGGCAAGCCGTGGGTGGGGGCGGAGACGGTCCGAGAGAACCTGTTCGCGAACCTCGAGTCGGAATGGGACGGCTTCGCCGTTTCCCCCCAGACGTTTCATGACGCCGGCGACACGGTCGTCGTCGAATGCCGTTACAGCGGGGTTCACAACGTGACGGGCAAGAGCCTCGATGCCCAGGCCTGCCACGTGTGGACACTGAGCAACGGCAAGGTCACGCGCTTCCAGCAATATGTCGACACGGCGCAGCTGCTCGACGTGATGGGAGCGCTCAGCACATCGGACCGCGGCTGAGGCCGGCCCGGCGTCGGGAGTGCTGAAGAAGCAGTCGTCTTGGGCAAGGTTTCAGCACGCCTAGCTCTCAAACACCCGGGCGCCGGGGGCAACGAGAGCACGCACCGGGCACCGGGCGACCGCCGCCTCGGGGGTCTTAGGACCAATTGCCGGTGGTAGTTGGGACGGCGCCGTCCTACGCTGGTGCCGATGTCGACGTAGGAGCAAGCCCATGAATGACCAGGTAATTGGTGCAGGTGAGCGGATCGCCGCCACGGTGCGGTCGTGGCCGGACGTGGAAGTCGGGCCGCATCGGTTTGGCGGGGTCGAGTTTCGCCTCGGCCGGCGCGAGCTCGGGCATCTGCATGGCGACCGGATCGCCGACCTTCCGTTCCCTCGTCGCGTCCGCGACGAGCTGATCGCGGCCGGCCGGGCCCGGCCGCATCATGTCCTGCCGGAGTCCGGATGGGTCACCTTCTCGATCGGGGAGCCGGATGACGTGGAGCGCGCGATCGGCCTGTTCCGTCTCGCCTACGATCGCGCCCGGCGGGCTCGCCGCTCACCCGCGGTCGTCGCTAGCGCGACCGAGGGTGAGGCCTGACCGCGCCCGACGGGCTCGCCGTTCGGCGGTGATCGCGGCTCGCACGACCGAGTCCGACGGTGACTGTTGCCGCCGGTTCGCGATGATCGGCCGACGATGACGTGAGGACGGCGCGCCCTTCGTCAGCGAGCCTCGCGAGGGCCGTGCTTCAGGCCGCTCTGCGCCGCTGCTCGCCGGTGAACTGTTTCGCCAGCGCGTCACGCAGCGCCGCGGTGTCGGCCGCGCCGGTGGACTCGCCGAGACCATGCGTGATACGCAGCGTCCAGAATGTCGCCTCCGCCGCCTTGCCTTCGAGCGGAAGTGGTCCGTCGAGGTTCTCGACCAGGATCTCCTCGATGAAGTCGGCGGCCGCGAGGGCGCCGTCGTTCCAGTGGGGGTTGCCGCTCAGTTCGGCGACCCTTGTCACGACGGCCGGGAAGGTGCCCTTGGCGTAGTGACGGAGGTTCTCCGCCAGTCGCCTGGCCTGGTCGTCCGTGAGCGTGTAGACGATTCCGGAGAACTCGACGGTCACCATTGCGATTCAGAGTAGGTGGGGCGACGGACGCCAACTCGCGACCGTGCGGTGAACAGCCGTCTCCGCGATCATCGGCACCT
This sequence comes from uncultured Solirubrobacterales bacterium, assembly GCA_963838535.1. Lineage (GTDB taxonomy): Bacteria > Actinomycetota > Thermoleophilia > Solirubrobacterales > Solirubrobacteraceae > Palsa-465. Next base: position 64,073 of record CAWIRN010000028.1, on the reverse strand, counting down.
GTCTTGACTAAAACGAAACGAGTCGTCTCGTTTTTGATAGGATCTGAGTTGTTGATACTGACAGTGCGCCCCAACAGAGGGCCCGCAATGGAGGAAGACTGATGCCCCAGGCACAGCTGGCAACGACGCAGTTTGGTTCGACGGGCCTGGAGATCACCCGAGTAGGGTTCGGCGCGTGGGCGATCGGTGGGGGCGAGTGGGAGTTTGGCTGGGGACCTCAGGACGACGACGAATCGATCGCCGCGATCCACCGTGCGCTCGAGCTGGGGGTCAACTGGATCGATACCGCCGCCGGCTATGGCTTCGGTCGCTCGGAGGAGGTCGTCGGCCGCGCGTTGGAGGGCGTCGAGCAGCGGCCGTATGTGTTCACGAAGTGCTCGTTGCTCGAGGGCCCCGGGCGCAAGGTGGTCCACAACCTCAAGCGGGACTCGGTCCGCCGTGAGGCGGAAGCCAGCCTAAAGCGGCTGGGGGTGGACGCGATCGATCTGTACCAGATTCACTGGCCCAACCCCGAGGCCGACATCGAGGAGGGCTTCGCGGCGATGCAGGAGCTCAAGGAAGAGGGGCTGGTCCGCCACATCGGTGTGTCCAACTTCAGCGTCGAGCAGATGCGACGGATCCAGTCGATCGCTCCGGTGGAGACGCTGCAGCCGCAGTACTCGTTGGTCGTGCGTGACGCTGAGCCGGAGATCCTGCCGTTCGCTCAGCGCGAGGGCATTGGTGTGATCGTCTATTCGCCGATGAGCTCAGGGCTGCTGGCGGGCAAGATGACGCGCGAGCGGATTCAGGGCCTCCCGGACGATGACTGGCGCAAGGGCGACGCTCGCTTTCAGGAGCCGCAGCTCACTGATCACCTGGCGACGGCGAATCGGGTCAGCTCGGTGGCCGAGCGGATGGGTGTCGCGCCGGGTGCGGTCGCGGTCGCGTGGACCCTGCGTAACCCCGCCGTCGACGCGGCAATTGTCGGGCTGAGGCGGCCCGATCAGGTCGACGAGCTACTCGCAGCGGCGACGTTCGACCTGTCAGACGACGACGCCGCCGAGCTCGAGGGCAGCCAGCGATGACGACGATCCGATTCGAAGGCCTGGCCGCATCAGGCGGGCCGATCGCCGGCGCCGCGGTGGCAACAGCATGATCGCGGCGGCAGACCAGGCGACCGCAGACCAGGCGACCGCGGACCAGGCGACCGCAGGCCGAGCGACCGCAGAGCAAGCGACCGCAGAGCAAGCGACCGCAGACCGAGCGACCGCAGACCGAGCGACCGCAGAGCAAGCGACCGCCGATGCCCCGCGCCGGGGGCGTCCGCGCAGCGAGACCGCGCGGAGAGCCATCCTGCGGGCCGCCAGCGAGCTGCTACTGGAGCGCGGCCTGAACTCGATCAGCATGGACGCGGTCGCCGAGCGGGCGGGAACGGGCAAGGCCACCATCTATCGGTGGTGGCCTTCGAAGGAGTTGCTTGCCCTCGACGCGCTGTTCAGCGAATGGGAGCCGAGCCAGCCGGCCACGCGGGATACCGGTGCGCTCGCCGGCGACCTGCTCGCGCTCATGCTCCCGTGGGCGCGGAAGCTCGCCGCGAAGCCGTACGGACGATTGATCGCGGCGCTGGTCACCAAGGCGCGGGGGGATGCCCAGTTCGCCGAGGAATATCGCGTGCGGTTCATCGAGCCGCGCCGCGGCCCGGCTCGGGTCATTTTCGCCCGCGCGATCGATCGCGGGGAGATCCCGGCCGACACCGATATCGAGGCAGCCGCCGACCTCCTCTACGGCCCGTTCTACCACCGTATGCTGCAGGGCCACGCCCCGCTCACCGATCGCTTCGCCCGTACGATCGTGGGCTACGTCGTGGCCGCGCTGTCGCCGCGAACGCACTCCGAGGCGGCGGCCGAGGACGAGCGCCCCGCCACGATGGAGCCGGCGCGGTGAGCACGGTGTGCGCGATCTGGACAAGGCAGGAAGAGCCGTGAGCGGTTGTCTGAACGAGCCCCAGCGACGCTCATTCACGTTGCCGCGGGCCACGATCCCGCGGCTGGCTGTCGCGATCGTGGCGGTGTGCCTGGCCGGCGCGTTCGCGCTGCTCGGCCTCACACTGGTCACGATCAGCGCCGCCTTCGCCGCTGCTCTGCTGATGCTCGATCGGGCCGTCCCCAGCACCGGCGTCCCGCGGCATGACGCCGAACACAGTTTTCAGCGACTCGTGTGGCAGCGCCGTCGCTCGGCGGTCGGTCTACCCAGCCACACGCGTGGTCGGCTTGAGCTCCTGTCCGATGAGCTGCTGTCCACCGCCCGCCGCCGCGATCTCGGCACTCAGAGAATCCCGTTGCGCTCGATCACGGGCACCGTCGAACCGGAGAAGGCCGCGTCCTTTGACGGTGCCTTCCGCCCACCGATCCGGTCGCGCGGACGTTGGGAACGGATGTGGGCCGCCGCCTCCCGTGGCGATTCGCTGCCACCGATTTCGGTGTTCCGGGTCGGCGGCCGGCACTTTGTCATCGACGGACATCACCGCGTGTCGGTTTCCCGCGCGCTCGGCGCGCAGAACATCGACGCCAACGTCGTCGAGCTGCGACGCTTGACTCGCCGGTGACGCTCGCAGCCGGGCGAGGCCAGCACGAGTGGGCGTGCGTCCCCTCGCCTATGCCGTGACCCGTGAGCCACGGAGGAAGTGCGCGATCGCGTCGCTGACAAGTTCGTCGAGCTGTTCGGCGCCGACCATGCCGCCGGTGACCAGCGCGGCGATGCCCAGGGCGCAGATCAGCGTGCCGCGACGGGCGGGTCCGGATTCGGCGGGCTTGTCATGAGGCGTGTGGCACGGATAGCTTGGTCAGGTGCTGCCGGAGTGGCCAGTGGGTACGGTGACGATCCTGTCGACGGGCGGCGTGGCACCCCACGCGATCCCGGTCTCGGCGGCGTTGCGCGTCGGGCCGCGCCGCGTCCTGCTGGCGCTCGCCGCCGGCCGGGATTCGCTGGCGCGAATCCGGGCGGATCCGCGCGTCGCCCTCACGATCCTGTGCGCCGGCGACGTCGCCCTCACCGCCCACGGCCACGCGACGCGTCGTTGACGAGCGACTGGTTGAGGGGGTGGCAGCGGTCGAGATCTCGGTCGAGCGAGTGCAGGATCACAACCGACCCACGTTCGCGATCGAAGGCGGCGTGAGCTGGCGGTGGACTGACCCCGCCGCGGGTGCTCGCGACGTCGAGGTGCGCGCAGCGCTCGCGCGCCTGGGCGGGCGCTGAGGCGACGGCGACGCGGCGGCACCTCCGACGGACCGCCCTGGCTGTCGAACCGCTCCCGCTTACCCCGGCGCCGGGCTTCTCTGCGTGTTCCGTAGTTCGCGGCGGAGGATCTTGCCGCTGGCGGTCTTGGGCAGTTCGTCGACGAACTCGACCTGGCGCGGGTATTTGTAGGCCGCCATCCGCTCCTTGCAGAAGGCGATCAGCTCGTCGCTGGTTACGGACTCGCCGGGCTTGAGGCTGACGAACGCCTTGACGGTCTCGCCGCGGTAGTCGTCGGCGACGCCGACGACGGCGGCCTCGCGGACGGCGGGATGCGCGTAGAGGACGTCCTCGACCTCGCGGGGCCACACCTTGTAGCCGGACACGTTGATCTGGTCTTTCTTGCGGTCGACGAGGTAGAACCAGCCGTCGTGGTCCATGAAGCCGACATCGCCGGTGTGCAGCGCGCCGCCGGGCAGCGCGTGCTGGGTCTCCTCGGGCTTGTGCCAGTATCCGGAGACGACTTCGGGGCCGGTGGTGACGAACTCGCCCACCTCGCCGACTGGGAGGTCGTGGCCGGCTTCGTCGATCACGCGGACGATCGTGTTGAACACCGGGACTCCGACCGACAGCGCGCCGGAGTCGGGGTCCACCGGCGCGCGCTCGGCCGATCGGCACGCAGTGCGATGGCGAGGTCGTCTCGGTCAGCCCGTAGATGTTGTGAATGTAGGCGCCCATCTTCTGCTCGTACGCTTCGACGGTGGCGGGCGCGATCGGCGCGCCGCCGCTGACGATCTTGGTGAACTTCGAGAGGTCGTGGCGGCCGGCGGCGGGCGCGTTCATGAGCGCGATGAACACGGTGATCGATCCGATCGAGTACGTCACGCCGTGGCGCTCGATCAGCTCGAGCGTCGCGTCCGCGTCAAACCGGTAGCTCATGACAATCGGCATCCCGACCAGCAGGCCCACCGCCACATGCCCGACCATGCCGGTGATGTGGAAGAACGGCGCCACGCCCAAAACCACGTCGGTGTCGCTCAGCCCGATCCACTCCCGGTAGGTCTGGGCGTTGAAGACGAAGTTACCGTGACTGTTCATCGCCCCCTTCGGCGGCCCGGTCGTACCCGAGGTGTAGGTCAGAACCGCGGTGTCCTCAGGGCCCAGCGTCGGGCCGATCGGTTTCTCGCCGCGATGGCGCTCGACCAGCTCGAGCAGGTCAAGCGTCTGCCCATCGCGACTGCGCTTGGCGCTCGCCAACATCGGTGGCACCTGCTCGAGGAAATCGAGCTCCGAGGTGGTGATCACCGTGCGCACCTCAGAATCGGGGACAACCTCTCGCGCGACCTCATCCCACAGTGACTCGAATGTGATCAGCGCGCTGGCTCCAGAGTCACGCAACAACTCGGCGAGCTCGGTGCGCTTGAGCATCGGGTTGACCGACGCCATGATTGCGCCGGCCTTCCACGTCGCCACCATCGCGATGACGAACTGCGGCACGTTCTGGAGGTAGACGGCGACCCGCTCGCCGGGTCTCAGTCCCTCGGCTTGCAGGCCCGCGGCGAGCGCGTCGGTGATCGCGTCCAGCTCCGCGTAACTGATCGCGCTGTCGAAATACTGGACGGCCGTCTGTTCCGGCACACGAGCTGCCGTGTGCCGGAACGCGGCCAGCATGCTGGCGTGCTCGGGCTCGATGTCATGTGGCAACCCGGGCGCGTAGAGCTTGAGCCACGGCCGCTCGTCGTAGACGCTCATGTTCTCTCCTCAGTTCCGGACAACGATGCCCCGGGGGATTGCCCCCAATGTAATCGCCCCCTGGGCGATTTACACCAATCCCCCAATTGAATATCCCTCCGGGATATTCAACACTCAGTCGTAGGCCTCCGGGCTCTGCTTGAACGTCGGCCACTTGTCGGGGTCGTGTCCGGTCACCACCGTGGCATCGCTCCGGCGGGCGATGTGGTGCAGCTTCTTGACCGAGCGCACCGCGTCCACCGCTGAGGCCAGGAAACCCGGCAGCGCCGTCTCGTTCCAGTGGTCCATCGTGTAGGCCGCGTCGACGGTGAGCAGGAACGCGCCGGAGTTCGGCAGGTTGATCTCGAACGACTGGTGCCCCGGAGCGTGCCCGGGCGTCTGCCAGCAGCGGATCGTGCCGTCGCCGAATACGTCGTAGCCGTCCTCACTGTCCTCGAGCAACGACCACGGCACCCCGGGCTTGTTGTAGTCGGCCTGGATGTAGCCGCCCGCCGCGAACCAATCGGGCGCGTGCGCGTACTCGTATTCCTTGCGCGTGGCGATCACCTCTGCGTTGGGGAATTGGTCGATCGCACCCAGGGCGCCGGTGTGATCGAGGTGCAGATGGGACTGGATCACGTAGCGCACGTCGGCCGGGTCAAAGCCGGCGGCCTTCATGGCCGGGACGCACGCCTGCGCTTCGGTCATCGTCGGCCAGTAGACGTCGCAGATCGCGCCCCAGTGACCGCGCGCGTCGGTCGCACATTCGGCCGCGTTGCCGCCGTCGATGACGACCAACCCGCGGGCATGCTCGACCAGGAACCATGGGACCGGGATCTCGTATTCCTCCCCGAGCCCCTGGTTCATCTTGATGTTCTCAACGTGACATTTCAGGGTGCCGCACTCGAACATGTGCAGCTTCACCCCGTTGGCAACGGTTGACATTCGATTGATCCCCTCTCTGCTGGACGGTGGCGTTCAGCCGCTCACCAGTTGGTCATGGACGCGGTGATGATGTGATGCAGGTCCTGGCCGGTGACCTCCTTCGGCGCGACCGCCAGCAGGCGCTGCTGTTTGAGCGCCCCCTCGACCAGGGCGGGAATGTCATCCTCCACATAGCCCAGCTCGGCCACGCCGCGCGGCGCGTCGATATCCTGCATCAGTCGCCGCAGGATGTCGGGCAGCGTGTCGGGCCCGGGGTCGGCAATCGGCTCGCCGGCCAGCAGCTCCGCGACCTGATTGTGTCGCTCGGGCATCGCGTCGTAGGTGAACCGGAACGCCGCGGGCGCGGTGACGATGACGGAGTGACCGTGGGGGACGAATGCGTGGTCGTCCGGATAACCGGGCGGCTGGTACTCGTGTTTGAGGCTCGCGATCGGATACGCGCACGAATGCGGTATGTGCACCCCCGCTGAGCCGAAGCCCACGCCGGCCATCGTCGCCGCCAGCATCATGTAACCGCGCGCTTCGATGTCGTCGGCGTCGGCGACCGCCCGGCGCAGGTAGCGGCCACCGTATTCGAGCGCCTTGGCCGACCACACGTCGGCGACCGGATTGGAACCCTGGTAGGGCGGCCGGTCATCAGGGGAATCCGGGCGCGGACGCGTGTCAAACGGCTTCGACAGGAACGACTCCGCCGCGTGACACACCACGTCAAGCCCGGTCGACGATGTCACCTCGGCGTTCAGCGAACGTGTCATCTCCGGATCCACGATCGCCTGGGTCGCGCGCAGGTACCGGTGCGAGATCCCCGTCTTGAGCTTGATCGCGGGAATGTCGAGCACCGCTACCGTAGTGGCCTCCGAGCCGGTGCCGGAGGTGGTCGGGATCGCCAGGTGGGGGCGCAGCGGCGAGGGTGGCTTCTTGCCCTCTCCGACCGGCGCGTTGACGTAGTCCATCACCGGCGCCGGGTGGGTGGAGACCAGGTTTGCCACCTTGGCTGTATCCATGCTTGAGCCACCGCCGACCGACACGAAGCCGTCGACCCCGTGCTCGATCGCGAAATCCGCGGCATCCTGCAGCGACTCGATCGTCGGCTCCACGCGGGCGCGGTCGTACAGCACGACCTCGATTCCCTCCGCCTCGATCAAGCTCTTGATTCGCTCTGGGTGACCGAGCGCCGCGACGCCGGGATCGGTGACGAGCATCGCGCGCTTGACACCGAGCCGCTTGAGCTCCCAGCCGGCATCCTGGGAGGCCCCGGCGCCGTACTTGACCGGCGTGGCCTCCATCGTGAAGATCGTTTCGTGGCTGGAACCCATCGGCGCTCTCTCCTCTGTTCGCGTGAGTCGACCTCTGGGTAGCTGACTACCCACAATGGAGCTTGAGCACGCTATCGCGAAGATCGTCGGCAAGGCAAATGTTCTCAGCGACCCCGACCTGACGTCCTCCTACGAACGCGACTGGACCGGTCGCTACCAAGGCCGCGCTCGGCTCGTGGTCCGGCCCCAGGACACCGGCGAGGTGGCCCGCGTCATGGCGGCGTGCGCCGGCGCCGGAGCCGCCGTGGTTCCGCAGGGAGGCAACACCGGCCTGGTGGGGGCAAGTGTGCCGCGGGGCGGCGAGGTCGTCGTCTCGCTCCGGCGTCTGAGCGAGATCGGCGACGTCGACACGGCCGTGGGGCAGGTGACGGTCGGCGCCGGAGCGACGCTGGCGGCGCTGCAGGCGGCGGCGCGCGCGGCCGGCGAAGACGCGGCGCTGGACTTCGCCGCCCGCGACTCGTGCACGGTGGGCGGAGTGGTGGCCTGCGACGCCGGGGGTGCCCGCGCACTGCGCCACGGCACGGCGCGCGCTCACGTGGCGGGGCTCGAGGCGGTGCTGGCCGACGGCTCGGTCGTCTCGCGACTCACCGGGCTGACCAAGGACAACGCCGGCTACGACCTGCCGATGCTGCTGGTCGGCTCGGAGGGCACGCTCGGGATCATCACGCGGGTGCGCTGGAAGCTCGAGCCGTTGCTCACCGCGCGGGTCGCCGCGTTGGTGCCGCTGGGCTCGGCGGCGGAGGCGGCCGACCTGTTCGCGGTCCTGCGGGCCCACGCCCCCTCCCTGGAGAGCTGTGACTTCTTTCTCGATGAGGGCCTGCAACTCGTGCTCGACCACCAGCGCCGCGAATCGCCGATCCGCCCGCGAGCGCCGTTCTACGTGCTGGCCGAGTGTGCCGCGCGCTCGGATCCGACCGAGGAGCTCGCGCAGGCGCTGGGGCACGCCGGGATCGAGCGACGCGCTGGTGGCCGACGACACCGCCAGCCGGGAGCGACTATGGGCGCTGCGCGAGGGCCACACCGAGGCGATCAACGCGGTCGGGATCCCGCACAAGCTCGATGTCGGCGTGCCGCTGCACGAGCTCAGCCGCTTCCTCCAGCGGGTCCCCAGCGTCGTCACGGCGGCCGGCGGTGAACGGACGATCCTGTTCGGCCATCTGGGCGACGGCAACGTCCACGTGAACGTGCTCGGCCCTGACCCCGACGACATTCGGGTCGACGACGCGGTGCTCGAGCTGGTGCTCGAATGCGGTGGGACGATTAGCGCCGAGCACGGCGTGGGGATCAGTAAGGCACGCTGGCTGGAGCGCGCCAGGGGGGAGGCCGAGGTTGCGGCCATGCGGGCGATCAAGCGCGCGCTCGACCCGGGCAACCTGCTCAATCCCGGTGCCGTATTGGCGGGCTAGGCGCCTCGCCAGCGTGTCGCAAGCCAGGCGTGCTGAAAAAGCGCGGATGGCGCGGGGTTTTTCAGCATTGCCATGCGGCTAGGCGCCGGTGGCCGGATCGGGCCCGCCGGGATCCTCCAGGTTGTCGCGCTCGTCGCGCTCGGCCCACTCCAGCAGCGGCTCGAGCGAGAACTCGGCCTCGTCGATGCCGGCGTGGAGATCTCCGAGCGTGGCGAAGCGGGCGGGCACGGTCGCGATCGTCAGCTCGGAGGGGACGACGTCGTCGATCTCGCCCCAGGCGATCGGGGTCGAGACGGTGGCCTCCTTCACGCCGCGGACCGAGTACGCGCTGGCGATCGTGTGATCGCGGGCGTTCTGGTTGTAGTCGACGAACACCTTGTCGGGCGCGCGGTCCTTACGCCACCAGGTCGTGGTGGCGTCGGCCGGGACACGGCGCTCCACCTCGCGGGCGAAGGCCAGGGCCGCCCGGCGCACCTCGCCGAACCCCCAGCGCGGCGCGATCCGGACGTAGATGTGTAGGCCCGATCCGCCCGAGGTCTTGGGCCAGCCGACCGCCCCGAGCTCCTGGAGGACCTCGTGCGCGACGACGGCGACGCGGCGCACCGTGTCGAACGTGCACTCGGGCATCGGATCGATGTCGATACGCCACTCGTCCGGTCGCTCCACATCGGCGCGCCGAGAGTTCCACGGATGGAACTCGACGGTTGACATCTGCACCGCCCAGATCACGCTCGCGAGCTCGGTGACACAGAGCTCATCGGCGTGCCGGCCGGACGGAAAATCGACCCGCACGGTGTCCACCCACTCAGGGGCGCCGCGGGGCAGGCGCTTCTGGTGGACCTTCTCGCCGTCGACGCCGCTGGGGAAACGGTGCAGCATGCACGGTCGCTCCCGCAGCGCGCGCACGATCCCGTCGCCCACGCTCTCGTAATAACGAGCCAGGTCGAGCTTGGTCTCACCCCGGGCGGAGAAGTAGACGCGGTCGGGATTGGAGATCCGCACCGTCCGGCCTCCGACCACGAGTTCGACGGCTTCGCTCATCGCCTTAACGCTATTCGTCGCAGACCGCAACCATCCTTGACTTAGACCGCGCTCTAAGTCGTATCGTGCAGGGAATGGCTACCACCCTGACGATCGCCGATGCGGCCAAGGTGTCCGGACTGAGTGCGCACGCGCTGCGCTACTACGAACGGGCCGGGCTGCTGGATCCGATCGACCGGGATGCGAGTGGCCATCGCCGCTATCGGGAAGAGGATCTGGAACGGATCCGGTTCCTGATGAAGCTCCGATCGACGGGGATGCCGATCCGCGAGGTCCGCCGCTACGCCGAGCTGATGAGGCAGGGCGAAGGCACGGATGCGGAGCGGCTGGCGCTGTTGGAGGCGCACCGAGCCGCGGTCCTGATCCGACTCGAGGAGACCGCCAGAAATCTCGACCTCATCGATTGGAAAATCAATCTCTACCGTGAACGACTGGAGCAGCAATGAAACAGCGCCAACTGGGAACGCTCGAGGTGTCTGCCCTCGGGCTTGGATGCATGGGCATGTCCGCCTTCTACGGGTCCGCCGATGACGACGAGGCGATCGCGACGATCCAGCGCGCTCTGGAACTGGGGATCAACTTCCTGGACACCGCGCAGCTGTACGGGCCGATGACCAACGAGGAATTGGTCGCCCGCGCGATCAAGGGACATCGCGAGGAGTATGTGATCGCCACCAAGTTCGCGCGGCGGATCGAGCCGACCACGCAGCCGGGCGACCTCTCGACGCTCGGCCCGCTCGACGGCTCCGCCGAGCATGTCCGCAGCTCGATCGAGGGTTCGCTGAAGCGGCTGGGCACCGATTACGTTGATCTCTACTACCAGCATCGTGTCGACCCGAACGTGCCGATCGAGGAGACGGTGGGTGCGATGGCGGAGCTCGTGCAGGCGGGCAAGATCCGTCACATCGGGCTCAGCGAGGCGGCGCCGGAGACGATCCGCCGCGGCCACGCGGTGCATCCGATCACCGCCGTGCAGACGGAGTACTCGCTGTGGTCGCGTGACCCCGAGGACGAGGTGCTGCCGGTCTGCCGCGAGTTGGGAATCGGGTTCGTGCCCTACTCGCCGCTGGGGCGGGGCTTCCTCTCGGGGCGGTTCAAGTCGCCCGAGGAGCTCGACCAGAACGACTTCCGCCGCAACGGCCCGCGGTTCACCGGCGAGAACCTGGAGGCCAACCTGCAGCTTGCGGCCAAGGTGGCTGAGATCGCGCAGGAGAAGGGGATCACTCCGGCGCAGCTGGCGCTCGCGTGGGTGCTGGCCCAGGGCGAGGATCTGGTCCCGATTCCGGGTACCAAGCGCCGGACATATCTCGAGGAGAACGCGGCCGCGGTCGAGGTCGAGCTGACCGCCGATGACCTGGCGCGGATCGAGGCCGAGCTGCCCGACGGCATCGGGCGAGCGCTACGACGAGGCCGGCATGGCCTCGGTTCACCTGTAGGCCGCGCTCCCACCTCGGAGGCCAAGGCCGAGCGCGAGCAGGCGATGTCGTTCCTACCATCGTTCGCTGACCTGGCGGCGGCGCCGGACGCGTCGCTGGACCTGCTCGCGTTGGCGCTGGCCTCCGAGTTTCGCGAGGTCGACGCCGCCGGCGCGCTGCAGGCCCTCGACGACCTCGGGGATGAGGTGGCGCACCTGAGGCACCGCACGCCGAGCCCGCCGGCCGCCGAGAGCGACGTCGACGCCTGCGTCCGCGTCCTCGGCGGGACGCACGGTTTCACCGGCGACCGCGAGCAGTACGACGACCCGGCGAACTCGATGCTGGACTTGGTGCTCGAGACCCGCCGCGGGCTGCCGATCCTGCTCGCGGTCGTCTACGTCGAGGTGGCGCGGCGCGTCGGGATCCCGCTGGCCGGGGTCGGTCTCTCCGGCCATTTCCTCGTCGGGCACTTCGGGCCGGATCCACCGCTGCTGATCGACCCGTTCGCGGGCGGAACGATCGTCGACACGGACGCCGGGCCGGATTCCAACCGGCCGTGGCGCAACCACGAGATCGTGATGCGGATGCTGAACAACCTGGTCGGCAGCTATCAGCGGCGAGGTGAGTACGGCCCCGCGATCCGCGCGGCGCGGATGCGATTGGCGCTGCCGTCCTCACGCCAGCTGCGCGACCAACTGCGCAGTGAACTCGTGGCGCTCCAGGCGCGGCTGAACTGACGTCGACAGCGGTTGACCGCGCGCGCGTCCTAGGCTGGATGTCATGCCCGAGCTGCCCGAGGCCGAACGCGCCCGCCAGACCCTGGAAGCCGTACTCGGCCGCCGAATCGTCGCGCGTCGATGATGGCGACACCTACGTGTCGCCGGCCGCACGCGCCCGGCGAGATCGCCGACGCGCTGATCGGCCATCGAGTTCACGAGCGCCCACCGCCGGGGGAAGTTCCTGTGGCTGGAGACCGACGACGGGCCCACGCTCGGCCTGCACCTCGGCATGGCCGGTCGCATCGTGCTCGACGGCCCCGGCGACACGCCCCGGTGGGACCGCTTCGCCGTCGAGTTCGACGACGGCACGCGCTTCGCGCTGCGCGACAGGCGCCGCCTCGGCCGCGCGGTCCTCAACCCGGACTTCAGCCACGTCGGCCCCGACGCCGCCGATGTCGGGCGCGACGAGTTCCGGCGGCTGATCGGCCGCGGGCGCGCTCCGGTCAAGGCGCGGCTGCTCGACCAGGGAGCGATCGCCGGCGTCGGCAACCTGCTCGCCGACCAGGTCCTGTGGCAGGCCCGGATCGCCCCGCCACCGCCTCACCTCGGACCTGTCCGTCGAGGAGCTCGACCGGCTGCGCCGCGAGCTGCGCTCCGCCGTTCGCTCGGCGATCCGCAAGGGCGGCGCCCACACCGGCCGCTTCGTCCAGGCTCGCGGTCGCGACGGCGCGTGCCCGAACTGCGGCCACGGCCTCGAGCGCGCCACGATCGGCGGTCGGACCACCTACTGGTGCCCGGTCTGCCAGCACTGACGACGCAGCGTCTTGCCAGCACAAGGGAGACGGCCCCACGGTGGCGGCGGCTCAGCTGAGCTCGAGCAGTTGACCTCGTAGCGCCTTCCGGTCGATCTTCCCCACGGGTGTGAGCGGTATGGCGTCGACGATCTGCAGCTCACGCGGATACTTGTAGCCGCCGATGTGCTCTCGCGCCCACGCGATCAGCTCCTCGGCCGTGAGGGTGCGCATCGGAGCGCAGCGAGACGAACGCGACGACCTCCTCCCCGTGGATGCGGTCCGGTCGGCCGACGACGGCGGCGAGCTGGACCGCTGGGTGCTCGACCAGGGCGTCCTCGACATCTCGGGGGTAGACGTTGAAGCCGCCGCGGATGATCAGGTCCTTCTTGCGGTCGACGATGAACAGATAGCCGTCTTGGTCGAGGTAGCCGATGTCGCCGGTGTGCAGGGCGCCGTCGCGCAGCGCCTGCGCGGCGCTGTCCGGCGAGCGCCAGTAGCCGCTCATCACCCCGGGTGAGCTGCAGCAGATCTCCCCGGCCTCCCCGGCCGCCAGCTCGCGGCCATCATCGTCGAGGATCTGCACCGTGCAGCCGGGCACCGGCAGGCCGACCGAGCCGGGCTTCTCGCGGCCGGTCGGATTGGTGGAGATGAGCGCGGCGGTCTCGGTGAGTCCGTAGCCCTGGCGGATGGTGACCGACGGCACGCGCCGGACGAACTCGGCCTCGACCTCGGCCGCGAGCGGCGCGCCCCCCGACGTGACGTACCGAAGCGTGGAGAGGTCGTGCTGCTCGAGCGGTTGGCCGAGCAGCATCTGGAGCATCGAGGGAACCACCGCCGCGAGCTGCAGTCGATGCTCGGCGATCAGGCTGAGGAACAGCTCGGGGTCAAACCACCGCAGCAGGACGGAGATCCCCCGCTCCGGATTGTGCATCGCCGCGATCGTCAGCATGATCCCGTAGGAGTGCGACAACGGCAGCGTCGTCAGCCCCCGGTTGAGGCCGGGCACATAGGCGGCCGTGTGCGCTGCGCTCGCCGGAGTAGTGCAGGTTGCCGTGCGAGAGCATGACGCCCTTGGCGCGGCCGGTCGTCCCGCCGGTGTAGAGCAGTGCCGCGAGGTCGTCGTCCCTGCGGTCAACGATTGCCGCCGGCTCCGCGGCCTGGAGTGCCTGGAGGGACAGGACCTCACCGTCGCTCTGTCCGCTGGAAGCGACGAACCGGACGCTGTCGATCCCGACCACGGCCTCTCGGACTTTGTCGACGAATTCGGGCGTCGTGACAACGCCACACGCCTCGGCGTCGGAGATCACGTGCCGAAGCTCGTCCGCCGGGAGGAGAAAGGTCGCCGGTGTGACCACCGCACCGGCGCGCCACAGAGCGTTGTAGGTGATCCCCACCTCGGGGCAGTTCGCCATTGTCACGACGACGCGCTCGCCCGGCCCGACCCCCAGGGCAACGAGTCCGCCCGCGAGCTTCCCGGCCCGCTCGAACAACTCTGCGGAGCGATGCCATCGTTCCTCGAACAGCAACGATGGATAGTCGCCTCGGCGTTCGAACGCCTGCTCTGCGAGACGGGCCAGGTTGTGCTCGCCGTTCCGTTTCATAGCGGGCAACGATATCCACCGGCGGCCGGGCAGCTCCCGGCCTCGGGTATCGGGGTTAGGAGGCCGGGGGAGCAGGCCCGCCGATCGTGAACGTGTCGACGTGCGGTGTCACCTGGCCGTCCTTGGTGACCGCCGTGTAGCTACCGGAGATGGTGTGTGCCTCAATCGTCAGCTCGAGGAAACCCCAGTGCGTGTCATCTCCGAACTCGAACACAACCTCATCGGTGAGCTGTGCGCCCGGTTCGGCGTCCTTGGCCAGCCGGTGCAGGTTGTGATAGCCCGAGTTGCCGATCACGATGTACGGAAGCTGCTTTCCGTTCACCGTGCGGGTGAAGCGTTGGTAGTCGTGGACATGGCCTGAGAGCACCAGCTCAGGGGTCCGATTGGCGCTCGTGAACGCCGCGTCGAGTGCCACTCCGATCTTCTGCGATCCACCGTGCATGGCGTCGATCGAGTACGGGGGATGGTGCAGCGTGACGATCAATGGCCGATCGGTGGGGGCCGCTTCGAGCTCACCCGACAGCCAGTCGATCTGAGACTGTGCGAGATGACCGCCGTCGGGCACGTTGGTGTACACGCCCACGATCGTCACGGCGCTCAGCGCGAGTGTCCAGTCACAGTACGGCTGGGTCTCGACGTCCCGGTTGTACTCCTCGTTTCCGGTTGGCAGCACGGGCTTCGGGGCGCAGAAGTTCGCCATGAAGGTGTCCAGCGGCAGGCGCGAGGGATCGTCGGTGGTATCGCCGTCATGGTTGCCGGGGATCCCCACGATCGGCAGCTGAAGGTGCCCGTAGGCCTCGTAGAACTGTGGTGTGTATTCGGTCGCGTCGCCGTTGAAGTACACGACATCCCCGACGGTGTAGACGCACGCCGGCCGCGGGTCCTCCACGGCCCGGGCCTGCATGGCATTCGAGACCGCGTTCTGCGGGTTGGGATCCTTGATGCCGCCGTGATCGCCGATCACCAGCAGCGTGATCGGTGAGCTGTCGGAGATCCCGACGGCCGAGCCGGCGGCGCGGCCCGCCTGCCCCTGGGGCAGCGGCTGGATCCCGACGCTGGGCTGGCGAGCGTGTTGGAGCTGATCTGCCGCCGTGACCTGCGATGAAAGCCCGACCCGTCTTGGCATGACGATCCTTTCGGTTTTGGGGATCGCGAGACCCGCATCCATGCCACCAAATCCCCGCGGTTATGTGAGGCCCTCTAGCCGACTGGGTGCGCTCGGGAGGGCCCCGATCGCGGAACCCTAACCGCTGTCCGGTATCCAACGTGTGAGCCCGGTCACCGTGACCTACGGGAGCCGCGTCCAGACGAACAGCTCGCATAGGTAGGGCAGCTCGATCGGCTCTGGGCGTCCCTTGACGAGCGCGCGGACCTGGTCGAGCACCGCAGCTCGGGGCTCGTCCGGCAGCTCGGCGATGAAGCTGGTCGAGGCCACCCGCGCCACCACGCCCTCGCGGTCAAGCAGTTGGACATGCGGAAGCGTTGTCTCCTGGAGCGATCCCCACAGGCGCGTGCGGACAAACGCGTCGCGCCACCGGCCTGCGTAGGCGGGGGTCTGGCCCCGCAGTGGGCGGAGGATCGCGTCCAGGTCGGCCTGGAGGGGATGCTCGAGCGGGCGGCGGTTGTAGACGACCGCCAGCCGGCTGCCCTGGCGAGTGATGCGATGGATCTCGGTCAGAGCCCGATCGCCGTCGAACCAGTGAAACGCCTGTCCGACCGTCGCGGCGTCAACCGAACCGTCGGGCAGCGGGATCGCCTCCGCCACGCCGTCGAGCAGTTCCACGTCAGGCAGCGCCGCCGCCAGCCTGGCGCGCATCCCGGCCACCGGTTCGACAGCGACCACGTTCGCGCCAGTGGCCGCCAGCACTCGCGTCAGTTTGCCGGTTCCGGCTGC
This sequence comes from uncultured Solirubrobacterales bacterium, assembly GCA_963838535.1. Classification (GTDB taxonomy): domain Bacteria; phylum Actinomycetota; class Thermoleophilia; order Solirubrobacterales; family Solirubrobacteraceae; genus Palsa-465. The sequence continues at coordinate 47,998 of CAWIRN010000028.1, read as the reverse complement.
GATATCCACGACCTTCCGACCCGGGCGGAGATCGAGCCGCTCGGCCAGCCAGCGGCCGGCCTCAGCGGGGTAGTCCGGCCGGGCGCGTTCGTAATCGCCCGCACCCGCCTCAAAGCCGTGCGCCGCGGGATGGATCGCCACGGCCATATTGTCTCGTATGACTGCGCGTCGGCGGCCGGTCCTCAGCACGGGCCTACCGAACTCTCCGGTTCCCAGAGCACGGCGGGACATCGCAGCAGCGCCGTTCCCGGTGCGCCAACGGACCGTCGATCGTCGCGCTGCACGAAATCGCTGATCGTGGGGACGCCCTCGAGGCGATACCGCTCGCGTAGGCGGTTCTCACCGCCTTGGATCCGCTTTGTTGCGGTAGCGTTTACCGCCGATGACCCGCGCCGAGCTGACGGAGGAGATCCTCGGCGCCAAACGTGCCCAGGGACTGACGTTTACCGAGATCGCGTCCCGGCTTGGGCGTGACCGTGTGTGGCTGACGGCGGCGCTGCTCGGTCAGCATCCGTTCGAGGCGGCCGACGCCGCCGCGCTCGTGGAGCTGCTCGGCCTCGACAGCCCCGAGGCGGTCGCGCTTCTGCAGGAGGTTCCGCTGCGAGGTGCGCTGAGCCCGGGCGTGCCGACCGATCCGACGATCTACCGTCTGTACGAGGTTCTGCAGGTCTACGGCACGGCGATCAAGGCGCTGATCCACGAGGAATTCGGCGACGGGATCATGAGCGCGATCAACTTCAACCTCGACATCGTGCGGCGCGAGCACGAGGACGGGGATCGAGTACGGATCACGCTCGACGGCAAGTTCCTGCCCTACCAGTGGTGAGCGTTTGGGATCACGTGCTGCCGACTTCTCATTGCGTCTGAGGGAGACCGAGTGCCGCCGTGAGCGCATTGTCATGTGCCTTCACCTGGGTGGCGTCACGGACGAGTTTTATGGTCGCCGAGCGCGCGGCTTGCGGCTCTCCGCTCGTTGCGGCGCCCGCGATCGTGCTCAGGTCGGAAGCGACGGCAGCAAAGGCGGCGGTGAGCTGAGCCAGGTCCTTCCGGTACTTGGCGGGCGGATCGAGTTTGGCCAGGCGGACTGCCTGCTGAGCGGCGCGAGTTGAGAGTGACTGAAACTCGACCGCGATCTGCGCATTGGACTTTGAGGCCGCACCCCCGACCGCTTTCTCGAGATCGGACCCAAGTGTCCTGAAACGGGCCTTCTCGGCGACGAAGGCGCTCCTGAAGGCTCCCACGCTGGCGGCGCCCGTGCTCGGTGTCGTCTGAGTCGACGCGGGTGTGGGGGTAACCGTCGACGTGGCCGATGGGGTCGAGCTGGCCGCTGTCGTGGTGGCGGCGGGAGCAGTCGACGATGTCGTGGTCACGGTTGCCGTGCCACATCCGGCCAGAGCGACCGCCGCGAGTGCGCCAAACATAAAACTGCGGGGTAATCCGATCACGCCAACGCTCCTAGAGATGGCCCGGTACTCCGGCTGCTCGTGAGTGGGTGCGCCGGGCGGGATTCCGAGAGATCCTCGGCGTTCCTGTTATCGGCCTAAACCCCGCCGGAGTTGAACCGGCCCGGAATGCTCCGATGGGGGGGCGAGGCCCTCGCCTCGGCATAGGCCCGGCGAAACACGCCAACCCGTCCTCGAGGATCGGCTCTCGGTGGCCCCGCGGGCCGGGCCCATCGGAGGCGTGTGACGGGCGCGGACGGCGCAGATGCTCACCAGTTCGCTCGTGATGACTGTCACAGACGGATCCGCGGGTGCGCGTCACACTCGTCGTACACAAGTCGTTGCGCAGCACCGAGTCAACTGCGACTGCGGCGCGCGACGAGGAAGGGAGTCAACGATGTCGGTAACCGCCGGGACGATAGACACGCGCCTCACCCGTGCGATCGAGCTCGGCTGGCGGATCGCGACTCTGTACGCATTGGCGGATGACTTCGATCCGCCGCTGGCCGACACGATGTTGCCGCTGCACGACAGCCTGGAGCACGAGGATCAGCTCGAGCTGCAGGTGCGCACCGCGGCCGGCGACGCACGCCGGATCGGGATCACCGAGGCCGCCGACGCGCTGGAGGCCCTGGTCCCGGACGCCCGCGCGGCGGTTCAATCCGACGCGCGCTGTGCGGAGTTCCGGAGCGGGCTGCGGAGCTGTCACGTCCAGATCGATATGGCGCTGTGGGCAGGCTCCGAATCCGAGGCGAAGGCGTACGAGCTGGGCAACGGCCTGTCTGACACCTACAACAGGATCTGCCGCGCCTATCGTGACCAGAACATCGATGTGGCCGAGGAGTGGCAGCAGGTCTTCGACGGGGAGCGGATCCAGCGCCTCAAGAATCATCTGCAGGATCTTCAGTCGCGCCTGGACCGGCGCGCGGTGACCGTCGTCTCGGACCATCTCGACGCCTGGCACAACCGCGTATCGGTATGCGAGGACTTCACGACTCCGACGCTGGCCTCGGTCCGGCGACTGCTGCGCCGCCAGACCATCATGTGGCGACAGCTGCTGGCGGGCGACAAGGAGCCCGAGGCGTTCCTCGATCGCGAGCAGCGGGCGGCTCTGGGCAGCGAGCTGGCGAAGTTGGTGTGGAAACGCTACCTCCCCTGCGTGCCCGCTCTGGCCGCGATCGTCGCCGCGTTCATCTTGGCCGCCGGACATCTGCACGACATCTCCCATTGGTACAGCGAGAATCTGGCGGCGACGGGCGTCGCGACGCTGTTGGCCAGCGTCGCCGGCGCACTCGGCATCACCCAGGCGTCGGTCGGCCTCACCGTGCGCACCCGGATGCGCGAGTGGACCGAGCTGCTGTGGAACCGATCAGTGGCCAAGATGGTCGGGGACGTCACCCTGATCGTCGATCAGCTGCTCCCGGTGACCACGCGGCCGAGGGTCGTCAAGGCTGCCATGCACGCGAGTCAACGCGTGGGAAACCGAATTCGCACGGATCGGCCGCGGAACGCGACTGAGGCGATTATGGACCGGGAATCACTCGGTGAGGCACGCATGACGCTCGGCGCGAGCTGATCAGCAACCAAAGCGCCAAGGTTGGAGAGGCGATCCGGGATACCGCCGGCGCACCACGCGAACTTTGGCGTTTGAGGTCCACCTGCCGGACCCCAAACGCCAAGGTTGGCGAGACGATCCGGGATACCGGCCGCACCACGCGAACCTTGGCGTTTGAGGTCCACCCGCCGGACCCCAAACGCCAAAGTTGGCGAGACGATCCGGGATACCGGCCGCATCACGTCCACCCGTCGGACGCCGAACGCAAGGTTCGGACATCAACCGGGTGCTCGGCCGTTGAGGCTCGCTGGCTACCGCTCGCTGAGAGTCGGCGTGGCGCTCTTGAGCTTGGTGGGGAACATCAGCCGTTCTCGCAGTGCGGGCGGATCGGCCATCATCCGGCGGAAGGCCTCGATGGTCTCGTGCCCGGCGCGGGCGTCGGCGTCGTAGACCGTCTGTTTCATCCGCGTCGCGGCGGGGGAGGCGATCTGGAGGAAGATCCGGCGCCGCTCCCGGGCCCATCGGTCAAGAAGGTCGGGATCGTCGCCATCTGCGATCACCGAGGCGAGGGTGTCGATCAGCGCGAACGCGCCGCATAGGCCGCCGGCCAGGCCGAAGCCGCCGGTCGGGTTGGTGGCGTGGGCGGCGTCGCCCGCCAGCAGCACACGGCCGACGCGCAGCCGTTCGGCCGCCCGTTGGTGCAGCCGGTAGCCGGCGTACCGCTCGAGCTCGTAGGGACCTCCGCCGGGCAGGATCGCGGCGTAACGCGCGTCAATCCGATCGCCGATCTGCTCCTCGGGCTCGGTGAGCGGCTCGGAATACGTGACCCGCCACAGATCCTGATCGGTGATCTTGGCGATCACCGCCCCGTGGACGTCATCCATCAAGAACACCGAGCGGGTGTAGCCGTGCGCCCCGAAGTCGAAGAAGACGTTGGTGGCGACGAACCGTTGCTCCCACGTCATGCCCTCGAACGGCACCGCCAGCAAGCGGCGGACCGTGCTGCGGGCACCGTCGGCGCCGATCAGCCACGCCGCGTCATGCTGCTCCTCGCCCTCGCCCTCGCCCTCGCCCTCGCCCTCGCCCTCGCCCTCGCCCTCGCCCTCGCCCTCGCCCTCGCCGTCGCCTTCGCCCTCGCCGTCGCCTTCGCCCTCGCCTTCGCCTTCGCCCTCGCCTTCGCCGTCGCCCTCGCCGTCGCCCTCGCCGTCGCCTTCGCCCTCGCCGTCGCCTTCGCCCTCGCCTTCGCCGTCGCCCTCGCCGTCGCCGTCGCCGTCGCCCTCGCCGTCGCCGTCGCTCCTCGTGACAGTGGCCCGGACCCCGTCCGCGTCCTGGTCCAGGCCGGTGACCGGCGCCCCCCAGTGGACCGTCGCGTGGGGAAACGACTTCAGCCGCTCGAGCACGATCCTGCACAGCGCGTCCTGGCCGAGGTGGATGTTGTAGGGGAACGGAGTCTCGTCGGCCAGCGAGTCGAGCGTGTAGGTGAGCATCTCGCCGGTGGCATGGACGCGGTAGCCGTAGTCGTCCTTGCGGAAGCCGCGACGGTCGATCTCCGTGAGCAGGTCCAGTCGTTCGAGGTCCTCGAGCAGGGCCCAGTGGTAGACCATCGCCCGGGGCGAGTCGACCACATCGTGCTCAGCCTCCAATACCGTCACCGAAACACCGGCCCGCGCCAGGCCGTAGGCGGTGACCAACCCGACGGGGCCGGCACCCACGACGATCACATCCACGCTCGGCACGTCCGAAACGTATCAGCGGTTCTGAGCGGCGTCGCGTCGATGGCGAGTCACCGGGCGCGAGTACCACGGGATTGCCCTCACGACGCCGCTTCTCCAGACCGGCAGATCGCACCGGTCATCCCATGACGCCCGCCCGTTTCCGGAGGAGTGCTGAGAATTGCGCCGCCATGGGCTCATAGTCAGCACGCCGCGAGGCGTGTCCATAAACTCGCGCCATGGAATTCGGAATCGGATATTTCCCCACGCATGACGCCGTGCGGCCGGGTGCGTTCGCTCGCTTGGTCGAGGAGCACGGGCACGAGTCGCTCTTCTTCGCCGAGCACACACACATCCCGGCGAGCCGTGAGAGCCCGTGGCCCGGTGGTCAGGAGCTCCCCCGCAAGTATCTGCATACCTATGACCTGTTCGTCGCGCTGACCGCGGCCGCCGAGGCGACGTCGAGGCTCCGGGTCGGCAGCGGGATCTGCCTGGTCATCGAGCGTGACCCGATCACCACCGCGAAAGAGGTCGCGTCGGTCGATCACTTGTCCGGCGGCCGGTTCGAGTTCGGGGTCGGCGCCGGCTGGAATCGCGAGGAGATGAGCAACCACGGGACCGACCCGCGCAAGCGGATGCGCGTGATGCGCGAGCGGATCGACGCCATGAAGGTCATCTGGACGCAGGATGAGGCGAGCTACCACGGCGAGTTCGTCGACTTCGACCGCATCTGGTCCTGGCCCAAGCCGGCGCAGCGTCCGCATCCGCCGGTGCTCGTCGGTGGCAACGGCCCGACCGTCCTCGACCGCGTGCTTGCGTTCGGCGACGCGTGGTTTCCCAACTATGGGCGCAGCGCGGACCTGGTCAAGAACGCCGAGGAGCTACGTTCGCGTGCCGAGCGTCCGATTGATTTCATGGTCATGGGCGTGCCACCCGACCCGGCAGTCCTGGAGGACCTCCAACGCGCCGGCGCTCGTCGCGTAGTCCACTGGATCCCGTCCGTCGGCCTACCCGGAGTCGAACAGGCACTCGAGCGCTGGGAGTCGGCGATCACCGAGCTGACCGGCGAGGCGTGAGCAAGCCTGCGACCGCGTGCCCCCAGCGGCCCAGCGGCCCAGCGGCCCCAGCGGCCCCAGCGGCCCAGCGGCCCCAGCGGCCCAGCGGCCCCAGCGGCCCCAGCGGCCCAGCGGCCCCAGCGGCCCAGCGGCCCAGCGGCCCCAGCGGCCCCAGCGGCCCAGGCCGCCCGCTCCGCGCGACATTGGGGTGACCGTCGACCTGGCGTGAGCGGGGTGTGGGAGTGAACGAGGCAGAGGCTCGCGAGCGCTTCGCCGCCGCGAGGGTCGCCCGGCTGGCGACCGCGGATGCGAGCGGGCGGCCCCACTTGGTGGCGCTCGTGTTCGCCGTCGATGGCGAACACATCTACAGCGCCGTCGACGCCAAGGCTAAGCGCACGACCTTGCTGCGGCGCCTGGCCAACGTCCGCGAGAACCCGGCCGTGGCCCTGCTTGTCGACCATTATGACGACACCGATTGGGACGCCCTGTGGTGGGTCCGCGCCGACGGCCAGGGTCGCGTGCTGGACCCGACCGAAACGGAGGCGCGACGAGCGGTGGCGCTGCTATCGCGGCGCTACCCGCAGCAGAGGGCGGCCGGCGTTGTGCTCGCGGTCGACGTGGAGCGCTGGACCGGCTGGACTGCGGGGGGTTGACGTTTCGCTGCCGGGCGCCGCAAGCGCCGATGTGCGCTACTCCTCGATCACGCTGATGGCGCTCTCCGGGCAGGTTCCCGCGATCTCCTCAGCGAGCTCACGCTGGTCGTCTGGGATGTCGATCGGGTCGCCGCCGCGAATCGTCACGTAACCCTCGTCGTCGCAGCTCAAAAGCTGCGGGGCCAGCGTGTAGCACCGCCCGTGGCCGGTGCATTGCGTGCTCACGCATAGTTTCACGACTTGACCTCCCAGCGCAGCGGAAGCCGGTCCAGTGCCATCATCGAGCCGCCTCCGCGCTCCATCAGCTGTGTCTCAGTGTCTAGCTCGAAATCCGGGATCAGCGACAGCCATTCCTGCGCGGCGATCGCCATCTCACGCCGCGCGAGGTGCATTCCGAGGCAGCGGTGCGGGCCGCTGGCGAACCCAAAGTGGTTGTTGCGCTTGCGAGCGATGTCGAACTCATCCGCGCGCTCCCAATGTCTCGGGTCGCGGTTCGCCCCCGACACGAGGCCGTACACCATGTCACCCTGCTTCAACTGCACGCCGTGGAATTCGATGTCGCGGGTGACCTTGCGGCCGTCGCCGAAGATGATCGTGTAATAGCGCAGCGTCTCCTCGACCGCCAACGGCAAGAGCTCAGGGTCGTCGATCAGCATCCGACGATGTTCCGGATGCTGGGCCAGGTGGTGGAACATGTAGCCAAGCTCGGCACGTGTCGTGTCGAGCCCGGCGAGCGTGAGCACGGTGCACATGTCGAGCAGCACATCATCGTCGAGCGGCTGATCGTCGAACCGGGCATTGAGCAGGTACGAGAACAGGTCGCCGTCACGCTGGGGCTTGCCACGGCGGTCGTCGAGTTGCTCGGTCCAGAACACGCGCATCTCGGCCAGCGCCCTGCCCATTGCCTCAGCGCCGGCCGGGTCCCCACCGAAGCCGCCAAAGAACTCATCGACCCACTTCGCGAACTGCTCGGTATACGAGATCGGCACACCGATCACGGTCAGGAACGCGGCGGTCGGGAACAGCAGCGCGAATTCTTCGATGAAGTCGCACCGTCCGTTGGGGACGAGCGGCTCGATATAGCTGCGGCAGATGTCCCGCATCATCGGAGCCGCCGCCTCCATCGCCTTCGGCGAGAACCACGGGTTCAGGATGCGGCGATACTTGATGTGATCCGGAGCGTCGACTTGGGTCGGTACGAACCGGTAGATCGGATCCGGCTCCCACGGCGTGATCGATTCACTGGAAAAGATCTCAGGCGTCTTGTAGATGTCGCGGACGGCGTCGTGCCGCGTGAACACCCAATAGCCGCCGTCGGAGTACTTGTTGTAGAAATGCGGGCAGCTCTCGCGCAGATCGTTGGCCAGCGCCCAGTAGGCGCCTAACTCGCGAGACCTGGAGAAGTCGTGATTGAGCACCGGACAACCGGTGACCTCGGTCCCGTGCCGCACCGCGATGACGCTGGCTTCCATCTCTCGATTACCTTTCTCTCGCCGTCAGCTGTGATTTGTCCGATGGGGTAGGGCGCCTGGGCCGGACGCCGGGGCGAGGGCGCCCGAGCCGAAGCTGGCCGTCCTCGCTGCCCGTTCGCGGCGTCGTCATGCGCCGCCGTGCGAAGCGGCCAGTGCTGCCGGGTGGCTCTCGGCAACTTGTCCCGCGACATCGCGCCCCGCGAGGTAGCCGAAGACCATGGCCGGCCCGAGCGTGCCGCCGGCGCCGCCGTAGGTCATTCCGAGGGGTGACGCCATCGCGTTCCCGGCGGCGTACAGCCCCGGGATGACATCGCCGTCGAGGTCGAGCACGCGCGCCCGGGTGTCGGTCAGCGGTCCGCCCTTGGTCCCCAACGTGCCGCTGAAGACCTCAATCGCGTAGAACGGCGGCGTCTCGAGCGGGCCGAGCGACGCCCTCGGGGTCCCGTCACGGAGCGTCGGATCGCCCCACCACTGGTCTTGAGCGCTCCACCCCCGCCTGAAGTCGGGATCGTGCAGTTCGCGCGCGTTGGCATTGAACCGCTCGACGGTGTCTTCGAGCGCGTCCCCCGAGATGCCGAGCTTCTCGCCCAGGCCGGCGACCGTATCGGAGGACGTGGTCCAATCGGTCCGCGCCTTGGTCGTTCCGCCGAGGCCCCCGGCGAAGCCGTACTTGTCGAGCCAGGTCTGATCGAACACCAGCCAGCACGGCAGGTTGCGGTAGACGCCCATGATCGTGTCCTGCTCGTGGAACGCTGCGCCGAACGCGTTGTAGTTGGCGGCCTCGTTGGTGAAGCGCTTGGCGTCCCGGTTGACCATGATCGCGCCGGGCAACGTTCGCTCGTAGGTCAGCAGCTGCTGGCCTGTGGCAACGATGTCCGTCGGCATCTCGATCATCGGCATCCACCACGCCTCGCGCATGTTTCCCAGCATTGCGCCAACGCGCATGGCCATCTTCAGCCCGTCTCCGGTGTTGGTCTCGACCGCGACCGTGTGCGTGCACGGCCCGCGCAAGAACGCCCGTTTGAGCTCGGCATTGTGCTCGAAGCCGCCGGTCGCGATGACGACGTTCGGCGCGTGCACCGACTGGCGTCCGTCCGGAGTCTCGAACACGACACCGGCGACCTTGCCGTCCTCCATGATCAGCTCGAGCCCGCGGTGGCTCGTCTGCGGCTCGACACCTCGATCGAGGCATGCCTTCAGCAGCCGACCTCCGAGGGCAAGCCCCATTCCTCGCTCGTCGTTGTCGGCTCGGCGCTGCATCTCGTCGGGGGAGAGCTCCTGCGGGATCGCCTGGCCGAGCGTCGTCTCGCCGATCGTGAGGTGGTAGCTCGGGTAGTACGGCGAGATGTGGACGCGGTCCTTCCACCCGCCCAATTCGCCGTAGGGGAAGATCGCAGTCTCCAGCGACCGGCCGCCTCGAGCCAGTCCGCCGCGCTGCTCGGGGTGATAGTCGGGGAAGTCGGGCACGGTCCTGAACTTCACCGGAGTGTGCTCATCGAGCCAGCGCACCATCTCGGGGCCCACGTCGATGTAGGTCTCGGCCATCTCGTCGGTGATCGTGTCGTTCGACAGCGCACGGAGGTACTCCAGGGCCTTCTCGCGCGTGTCGCCCTTCTCCGGCGGTTCGTGCTGATTGAGCGGGATCCAGATCATCCCCCCCGAGTAGACAGTCGTGCCGCCGATCGTCGCGCCCTTCTCGAACAGGCCGACGCTCGCCCCCAACTCCGCCGCGGTAACCGCCGCTGTCAGCCCGGCGGCCCCGGTGCCCAACACGATCACGTCAAAATCGGCCACCGGATCACCTCTTATCCTTGCGCATAGAGTCGAACTAAGTTCAGGTCGGGTACAAGGTAGCAACGGCGGCTGGGACGTGTCAATGTGCGGCCCTTATGGTCCTGCGCCAAAATCAGCCTTTTCCGGTGCATGGGATAGGGGTCCCGGGCGGCTCAGAATCGCCGTTCCGAGTGTAAGCTATCGAGCTGAGTTCACTTTGAAGCACGTGTCTCGCCCACGGCGATGATGCTTTGATCCAGGGAGGAAGGTGCAGCAGCCATGGCCGCAGGACCGCTCGACGGCAAGGTCGCGATCGTCACGGGCGCCGCGATGGGAATGGGCGAGGCGACCGCCCGCGTGTTTGCCGCGGCGGGGGCCCGAGTGCTCGTCAGCGACGTCAACTCGGAACTCGGCCAGGCGACCGTGGAGCGCATCGAGCGCGACGGCGGCTCTGCCTCGTTTTGCCGGACCGACGTCTCCCAGGCGGCAGACGCCCAAGCCATGGTTCGCACTGCGATCCAGCGCTACGGGCGACTCGACTGCGCGGTCAACAACGCCGCGGTCACGCCTGACACGCATCCGATCGCCGAACTCGACGAGTCGGAATTCGATCGCGTCCTGGCGGTCGACTTGAAAGGCGTTGCTCTCTGTCTCAAGTATGAGGTCGCGCAGATGCTGGAGCAGGGCGACGGCGGGGCCATCGTCAATATCGGCTCCGTGAGCTCGTTCCGGCCGCAGCCGAACAACGCGGCGTACGTCGCGGCAAAGCACGGTGTAATCGGCCTTACGAAGGTGGCTTCGCTCGAGAACGCCCCGCTGGGGATCCGCGTCAACACGGTCTGCCCCGGGGCGATCGACACCCCGATGGTCCGCGGGGCGCTCGAGACCGTCGGCATGACGGAGGAGGAATTCGCCCCCCTGATCAGTCTTCTCGGGCGCTTCGGGCACCCAGAAGAGGTCGCGCAGGCGAGCCTATGGCTGTGCTCCGACCAGTCCTCCTACGTGACCGGTGCCGTGCTGGCCGTCGATGCCGGCTACACCTCCCGCTGAGCACCAACTGGCGCTGCGATTGGGTCGGCTCCGGCCGCGAGGCGGCTTGACGGTGTGGGAGCGCGAGCATAAACTGAATCGAAGTAAGCTCATGCGCTCGTCGATTGGCTCGATCGTGCGCGCGAACTTGAGAACACGTGCCGGCGGGAGTTCGCTGTCCGCTCACGTTGAAGCCACAGTCGAACAAAGGGGAGCCATGAGCGCAACCAATGAAACGACCGTCGAGAGCGCAAGCATCCGGGCGCTGCAGGACCGGACGGACATCGCCGACGTCCTCTACCGGTACTCGTCCGCCGTTGACTCGTTCGACAACGAGGGCCTGCGCGGCGTCCTGGCCGACGACATTTGGGCCCAATATGGGAACGGCGAGCCGGTTCTCGGTGGCGACAAGCTGGCGGCATGGATCGTTGAGGCGACAGCGACGGTCATCTGGCAACACCACCTGCTCAACGTCTACCACGTCACCGTCGATGGCGATCAGGCAAAGACGCTCTCGTACCTCACCTCCTACCAGGTCTTCGAGGAGAACCCCGACGCCGCCATCATCCTGGTGGCGAGGTACCACGACGAGTTGCGACGCACGCCGGCCGGCTGGAAGATCAGCAGGCGTGTCATGGAGCTGCTGTGGGCCGAGTCCAAGGCCGACAGCGGCTACCTGTCGACCCTCGGAGGTCGCGGGCCGAAAATCTGGCAGCGACGCTGACGGTTATCTCCTGTCAATCACACGCTGAGGAGGACCATGTCGATTGTGCGAACCACCTGCACGATGACGCTGGACAAGAAGGACCTCGACGAGGTCGTCGGCATCTTCAAGACGTTCATCAAGGACGTGCAGGAGAAGGACCAGGGCGTTCTCACGTACCACTACTTCATCGACGACGACCCGCTGGTCATCCATGTGATCGAGGAGTATGAAAGTCCGCAGGCGATGCTCGACCACTATGCCAAGCTCAATCTCGAGCTGGCGGGCCGCTTGCTGGAGCTGGTGGAGATCTCGCCGTTGCACTACTACGGCATCCCGACCCCCGCAGAGGAGGCGCAGCTGTCCGGCTTCGGGACGGTGTACGTCCACCGTCCGCTCGCCAGCATCGAAGAGGTGGCCGCGCAGGCGTAGGCACGCGAGCGCCCGGGCCCAGAGACAGAGCAGACAGAGCCAGATCCGCCCGTCCGACCCATGCCCGCGCGCGTATCTCCGTTCCGACCTGCCTGGGACGCAGTTGCAGACGCCGCGGGGATCGGTGAAGGGACCTCGCTGCTCGATCTCGGTTGCGGAAGCGGGGGGTTTTGCGCCTTCGCTGATCAGCGCGGGGCGATTGTGCACGGCCTCGACTCGGACCCTGACGCGATCGCCCAGGCACTGGAAGCGGTGCCCCGCGGAGACTTCCGGCTGGGACTGATGGAGAACCTGCCGTGGGCCGACGGCTGCCTCGACGTCGTGACCGGGTTGAACGCGTTTCAGTACGCCCTCGACCCTGAACTGGCGCTCGCCGAGGCGGGCCGCGTGGCTCGACCAACCACCGGACGGATCGCCATCTGCAAGTGGGGACCGCCCGCCCAGAATGAGTTCTTCGGCTTTCTGGTGGCCGTCGGCGCCAACGGCGTCCGCGGCGATTGGCTGCCCGCGACTGACCCGCTCGAGGATGCGTTACGAGCGACGGGTCTCGACCTGCTGGCCACGGGAGATGTCCCGGCTCCGATCCAGATGGCCGACGAGGCGGCGCTGGAGGTGGCGCTGATGCGCGCAGGGATCGAGGCTGATCCACACGCGCCACCAGCCGACATGGACCTCATCGCGGCGGCCTCGCCGTACCGGCAACCCGACGGCACCTATCGGTTTGACAACCGCCTCCGGTACTGGGTGGTCCGACCGTGAGAGCGGGCGGTTGCGCTGCCCGTGTGACTGCACGACGGGGACCGTGCGGACGGAGGGGGCGATGAGCGTGGAGATGGCGCGCGGCGTTGGGCACACGCGCGTCGACATCGCGTACGAGCGGTTCGGCGAGCGCGGGTCGCCCCCGGTCCTGCTCGTGATGGGCCTGGGCACCCAGATGCTCGGCTGGCCTGACGGATTCTGCGCGGCACTCGCGGGCCACGGGCTGCACGTGATTCGATTCGACAATCGGGACGTCGGCTTGTCGAGTCACATGACGCACGCGCCTGCCCCCGATGTTCAGGCGGCGCTTCTCGGCTCTACATCATCAGCCTCCTACACGCTGTCCGACATGGCCGCGGATACTGTCGGTCTGCTCGACGCACTGGAGCTGGACAACGTGCACCTCGTCGGCGCGTCGATGGGCGGGATGATCGCCCAGACCGCTGCGATCGAGCATCCGCAGCGCCTGCGCTCCCTGACCTCGATCATGTCGAGCACCGGCGATCCGTCGGTGGGCCAGCCGACTCCGGCAGCGCTGACCGCGTTGCTGTCGCCACCCGCGGCGACGCGCGAAGCGGCGATCGAGCGAACGCTCGCGATCGTCCGGGTCATCGGCTCGCCGGGCTTCGATCTCGACGAGGCCGACATACGCCTGCGGACCGGGCTCGCCTATGACCGCGCGTACGATCCGGTCGGGGTCGCCCGACAGCTTGTGGCCATCGCCGCTTCTGGCGACCGGACCCCCGCGCTGCGGTCCGTATTGGTGCCGACCCTCGTGGTGCACGGGGCCGAGGACCCGCTCGTCAGCGTGAGCGGCGGTCGTGCGACCGCCCGCGCCGTCCCCGCCGCCGAGCTCCTCGTGCTCGACGGAATGGGGCACGATCTCCCCCGGGCGCTGTGGGCTCCGATCACGCGGAGCATCACCGAACTCGTGCAGCGCGGCGAAGACCGGGTGACCGGACGCTGAGCGGCGGCTCGCGCGGCCGTGGACGCCGCGGTTGCGCGCTCGCGACGACGCGCGGCGTCAGACCGCGGTGAGCAAGCCGCCGTTCGGGCTGACCGTCGCGCCGACGAAGAAGGCGGCATCGTCGGAGGCCAGAAACGCGACCGTCGCCGCCACCTCCGCGGGCGTGCCAAGTCGGCCCGCCGGTGTCCGGGCGACGTTGGCCCGCCGGGCTGCGCCGACCGCAGATTTTTGCCGCGTCGTGTCGATGAATCCGGGAGCGACCGCGTTGACTCTGATCCCTTGGACAATCACTTCCTTCGCCGTGGCCCTCGTGAACCCGAGGACGCCGGCCTTGGCGGCTGAGTAGTGCGGATGGCCGGTGCAACCCTCGATCCCGCACACGGAGGCCATGTTGATGATGGTGCCCGCGCGCCTTGGCACCATCCTGCGCACGGCCGCCCGCGTGCCGTAGAACGTCCCGTTGAGATGAACCGAGAGCACGAACCGCCACTCCTCGTCGGTCAGCCGGACGAGCGCGTCGAGCGCGGTCTGCGCCGGCCCGACGGCCTGCTCCGCCTGCTGTTGTTCGACCAGCGGGGTGACGCGAGCGACGTGGTCCATCGCCAGCGCGCCCGCATTGTTGACCATGATCGCCAGCGGACCGAGGTCGGTCTCCACCTTCGCCAGCGCGTCTTCGACTGAGGCGCTGTCGCTGACGTCGGCATAGATCGCGGCGGCTCGGGGCAGGCTGCTGGCCAGCTCCTGGGCCGCGTCGACGGCGACGTCGAGCACAGCGATGATGGCGCCCTCGTCGGCCAGCCGCCGGCAGATGGCTGCTCCGATCCCTGACCCGCCTCCGGTGACCGCTGCCACTTGGCCCGTGAACCGCATAGGTCAGCCGACCATCGTGGTCGGAGAGAGGTTCTGCTGGAGCGTCTCAGGCATATCTTCTCCTAACGGGAGTCGCGCGAGGGCGCGCAGTTATTGAACTTATATCAAGTCAGTAAGCAGTGCTTCAAGGTGGTCCGGGAGCTCACGCGCCCGCGCCCCGGGGCGGACGACTGGCGGCGGGGAATCCGCGTCGCGGCGAGGCGTGCGCCTTCGGCCGCCTGGTCTACAACGCCATCTCGTAGGGCGATTCGGAGGCCAGGGCTCCGTTGATGACGCCGGCGGCGCGGATCATCCGCCGTGCCTGCCGCCGCACGTTCGGAACCTCGGACGTATTCCAGCCCAGCGGGTGCGCCAGCCTCTCGTTGCCGCCGTCGAGCAGATCCTGGGCAATCATCTCCAGCATGAGCCGCGGCGCCATCATCCGCACCTCAGCGGTGACGTCGCCCCAGGCGAGCATCTCGAGCCCATCGACGCACAGGTCAAGGATCGTGCGCAGACGCCCCGCGTCCTCTCGGCTCGGCAGTGGCTCGTGGAGAGGCCGGTCGAGCTCGCACGCCAGCTTTATCCTCAGCGCGCGTGCAACCTCCTTCGCCAAAGCAGGACTCAGGGTCACGCCAACGGGCTGATCACCCAGCTGCCGAGACGGCGGTGTTCTCATTTCACTCTCCTCGCTTCCCGCGGCGGGGAACAGCTCCCTCGTTGCGCTCGCGAGCCAGTGTGGCAGATTATTGACCAAGCCGGTTTCAGGTCAAAGTGCACCACGTCGGTCGTGCACCGGCGGGCCCTGCACTCCCTCGCCGCTGGACGAGCCCTCCGCCCGACGCTTCGTCGATCATCGCCCGACCCGGGGGCTGAGCCCGCCCACGTTGCCTGAGTGGAGAGGAGAGGAGAGTCCCAGGCAGTGGTGCGGCCTGAGCCGGGGTTGGGCGCCGGTACAGCACCTGACATGAGTGAGCTCAGCCACCGCCATCATGACATGAATTCAGGTTGGTCGCAAGCGAGGAGCCTCCGCTCACCGGTCGGCCGAGCGCTGCGCAGCCCGGGAAGGCCGAGCGCTGACTCGGGCGGCGGCGACAGTCGCCAGCCTTAGCCCTTGTGCTTATGATTCCTGGGAAGACGTCCGCTGCATCGAGGAGACAGTGTGCCCTCCCCGCGACCGGGGCCCAGACCCAGAGCGAACATCGGCTCGCCCGCAGGATCATCGCGCAGCAAGCGCGAGGAGATACTGCGGACCGCGACCGCTTATTTCGGCGAGAACGGCTACGAGGCGACCAAGCTGGCCGACGTCGCGGCAGCGGTCGGGATCGGCTCGACCGCCCTCTATCACTACTTCGAGTCGAAGCTCCACTGTCTGTACGTCATCATGGCGGATGCACTCGGCTTCTTTCGGAGCGAATTCGACCGTCTCACGAGCGCGCACGACGACTACATAGACGCGCTCATGGCGGTGCTCCGGGGGGCGTACGACCTGAGCGAGCAGGACGTGCTGCGCAACCGCGTGCTTGTCGCGGAGCAGGGATTGGTGGGCGTGCGGAGAGAGTCTCCCCGCGAGGAGGAGGCCCGCGTGCTGGCTCGCGCGCTGATCCGGGACGTCGAGTTCGCGTGGGCGACATTCCTGGTGCGCGGCATGGAGCAGGGCCTCGTTCCGGAGGCCGATCCGCGCTTGCTGACCCGGGCGCTCCTCGGGCTGAACAACAGCATCTGGCACTGGTATCGACCGCGCGGCCCGATCGCCTTGAACGAGGTGACCGAATTCTTCATTCGCCGACAGCTGGCCGTGCTCGGTCTCCCGCCCGAGCTGGCAGATGCGGGTCAACCGAGCGCCCCCACGTTGCTGGAGAAACGCCCGACCGCTTCGGCTGGAGCACGCGCTCCCCGGCGCTCGGCCAACTAGCGTGGTGCGTTCCGCGCGAGACGGCCGGCCTCGACGGCCCACCGGCGTGACCCGAGATCGTGCCCTGGGCGAGCGGCACAACGGTGGGATAGTTGAAGTGATGCTCGTTCATGGCGCTCGCTGGATTTCCGCCGTTCGCCGGCTCTCCGCGGCGCAGAGGCGCGCCGCGGTCATCCAGACAGTCCTCTAGGCGACGAGCTCGCGCGCGGCGCTCGTATAGGCGCGGGCGATCTCTCGGGTCGCGTTGGCCTGCACGCTGCCGAGGCTGGCGATCCAATCGATGTTCGTCACTCCAGCGGCCCTCTCCTGCGTGTCGGCCAGCGCGCCGACGGCCTTTTCGTACGACGACAGATAGGCCTCGCTGGCCTGCTTGTGGGCGGCGGCGGCCGTCTCGCCGAGCTTCGAGACGCGCTCCGTGGCTGATTGGACGGAATCGGCGATCGGGCTGAACTGGGTTTGCGTGGGCATGATGGCTCCCTTAGGTCAATTGAGATGCTAGATATTAGCTAGAAACAAGCTAGCACAGCTAATGACCTGATGTCAATTCAGATGTAGGCTGCCTCGGGCTGGTCAGCTTCCGTCTGGTGCGCGCGCGGCCGCCACAGCGTCCGGCGGCGAGCCGTAGCGCGCACGCAGCTCGCGCTTGAGCACCTTGCCGGCAGCGGTCCGCGGAAGCTCCGCCACGAACTCGACGGAACGCGGTAGCTTGTACCCCGCCAGCCTCTGGCGGGCGAAGGCCACGAGCTCTTCGGGGGCGACGGTGCAACCAGGCGCCCGGACGACGAGAGCCTTGACGATTTCCCCCCAACGCTCGTCGGGGACGCCGATCACGCCAACCTCCGCGACACCCGGGTGCTGCGAGAGGGCCTCCTCGACCTCGACGGGGTAGATGTTCTCGCCGCCGCTCACGATCATGTCCTTGATCCGGTCGGTGAGAAACAGGTAGCCGTCTTCGTCGCGGTAGCCACCGTCCCCCGTCCGCAACCATCCGTCTGCGCTGAGGGCGGCGGCGGTGTCCGCATTCCGTCCGTAGTAGCCGGCCATCACGTTGGGCGCCCGCAGCCACACTTCGCCGACTTCGCCCACCGCGCAGTCGCGCCCGCTGAGGGTCTCGACAATGCGCATCTCGACCCAGGGCAGTGGACGCCCGGCGGATCGCAAGAGGTGCTGCCGGGGGCCGTCGGCGTCGTGGTCCTCGGGACGCAGCTGAACGACGCCACCGGTCGTCTCGGTCAGGCCGAACACGCCAAACAGGGGGCAACGGAAGGTTCGCAGCGCCGCGCGCAGGACGGCAGTGGTGATCGGCGAGGCGCCATAGGCAATCGAGCGCAAGCGAGAGTAATCACGCTCGGCGGCGCCCGGAACCGCGGCCAGCATCTGCAGGATCGTCGGGACGAACACGGCGTTCGTCACCCGTTCATGCTCGAGCAGATCAAGCACGTGCCCGGCATCGAACTCACTGACCAGGATCGTCGTCCCCCCGCTCACCAGTCCGAGATATGCCCAGCCGATCCCGCCGATGTGAAACATCGGCAGCGGCGTCAGGCTGATCGATTCGGAGTCGAACCCCCACAGCTCAGCACTCAGGAACGCCGCGGCGAGATTGCGCTGCGTGGTGAGAACACCCTTCGGCAGCCCTGTGGTACCCGAGGTGTACATCTGCACGGCGGTATCGCCCGCGGAACCGCGGTGGCCGGGATCCGAGGCCGCGTGGGCGGCCAAGCGACGCTCATAGTCCTCGCCGACGTCGACCACCTGGAGGTGCTGTGGGACCTCGCCGGCGATCTGGCGGGCCATCTCGCGGTAGCTCGGTCCCGCGATCATCACCGTGCAGCCCGCGTCGGCGACGATCGTCGAGAGTTCGGCCGCCGCCAGTCGCCAGTTCAGGGGGACGGCGACGGCACCGATCTTGCTCGTGGCGAACAGAAGCTCGACGACCTCCGTCGCGGTGCGATCCAGGTGCGCGACCCGATCTCCCGCCCGCACGCCCGCCGAGAGCAGCGCCTGAGCGAGTCTGCTCGAGCGCTCGTCCAGCTGCGCGTAGGTCAGGGCACGGGCGCCGCAGCGGATTGCCACGGTGTCCGGTCGACTGGCTCCGTGCTCGCGGACGACATCCGCGACTCTGAGGTCCTCCAGCACCTGCATTGAGGTCAATTCAAGCAAAAGAGACGGTCTCGCTGGGCGCTGCT
This sequence comes from uncultured Solirubrobacterales bacterium, assembly GCA_963838535.1. Classification (GTDB taxonomy): domain Bacteria; phylum Actinomycetota; class Thermoleophilia; order Solirubrobacterales; family Solirubrobacteraceae; genus Palsa-465. The sequence continues at coordinate 29,493 of CAWIRN010000028.1, read as the reverse complement.
CACCGGTTGGCCGTGAACGCTGACGCGCCACTGCCGCTAGTCATCCTCTGCTCATCAGTGCGCGGCCAGGAAGGTGCCGATGGCCTTGTCCACCGCCGGCTCCTCGGTGGGATAGAGATGGCCGGCGTCCTGGAGGATCTTCAGCTGGGCCTCCGGCACCTGCTCCGCGGTCAGGTGGGCGTTGGCGACCGGGATGATCCGGTCCTGGCCGCCATGGACGACGAGCGTCGGGCTCTTGATCCGCTTCAGGCGTCCGTAGCAGTTGTGCAGAGAGGCAGCCAGCAGCTGCGCCTGGTAGGCATGCTCGCTGAAGGGGTTCTGGAGCCTTCGCTCGATGTCCTCCGCGATCCGATCCGGCTGCTCCTCGCGGCAGCGGGCGCCGTAGTTGTAGGGGACCGATGCCCACGCCGCCTGCACGGACGGCATGTGCGCGCGCCGCTGGAAGAACTCCAAGACGTCCGGATCAGGGAACGATGCGCGACGTCCGCCGCAATGGGTGGCGCCGAGCACGAGAGCTCGCACCCGCGCGGGGTGGCGGAGCGCGACCTGCTGGGCGACCATCCCGCCGAGCGAGAATCCGTAGACGTGAACCCGGTCGATAGCCAGCGCGTCGAGGATGCAGACGGCGTCGTCGGCCATGGCCTCGGTCGTGTACGCGTGGGTAAGCGACCCCGACTGCCCGATCCCGCGATGATCGAACGTGATGACGCGCATCGTCGGTGCCAATGCATCGACCGTCCGCCACCACGCGCCCCCGCTGAGACCGAGCCCGTGGATGAGAAGCACGGGCTCTCCGGCTCCGGTGCTCTCCCAATATAGTCGCGTCCGTCCGTCGAGACCCGTGGCGATGCCAGACTGAGAGCTCACACGTTCAGGAGCCAGCGCACCCTTGAGAGATGCGTGGCGCCGATGTCCCGGGTCAGGTTCGCGCACGATGCGAGGTACCACCGCACGGGCTCAACTTCGACCGCGCGAGCAACCCTCAGTTGATGGTCCGTCGCTGCGCGGATGGCCGTCTCGTACGCGTCCAAACACGCTTCGGCACCGCCCCACGGGGCCATTGCCGTCTTGGCCACCCTGGCTACCGCGTCTACCGTGTATGCAAAACCATCATCCATGAAAGCTGCCCTCGACATCCTGTTCTGTGGCCGCTGCCGGTCCGCTGAGCGAATGATCCGGACGGTGACGTCTCTGGACATCATAGCCTTAACTGAAGTTGGATCGGGTCCGGCCGCCTGCCGCTCGCCCCCGCTCATCGCAACTGCTCGGCCACGCCGGCCGTGGTCAGCGCCGCGAACTGCTCATCGACTGAGTTGGCGAGCACGATCAGGTCCCGCATCTCCCCTGTGCGGTCACGGACGTGGTTGCTGAGCAGCGCCTCGGGCTCGAAGCCCAGGCCGCGGAACATCGCGATCAGCGCCGCTTGGTCCGAGATCACTTCAACCACCAGCTTCCTCAGCCCGATGTCGACCGCCTCGAGCACGGCCTGCCGCGCCAGCCGACCGCCGAGGCCGCGACCGCGGTGATCGGGATCAACCACTAGTCGCACTTCGCCCACGTGGCTGGACCAGCCATGGAGCCGGACGACCGCGACGAATCCGACGACCTCATCTGCCTCGATGGCGATCGAGCGTGCCTGGCCCGGCAGGACCCAGTCCTCGACCACGCCGGGATCTTCGACGTCCTCCTTGAGGAACGTCCGATCGCTCTCGGGAATGCGCTGAAAGAAGCGGGCTAACGCCGGCGCATCGGCGGTCTTGATAGGTCGGATCTCCATGTGGCTCCCCGTTCAGGACGACTGGTCGCTGTGGTCGATGATCCAAGCGGCCAGTTTCGGCATCGTGTGCTTGAAAGCGGACCTGCCGGTTCCGAACGTGACGTGACCGCCGGGCAGCCGCAACTCTTCTCGGCGCGCGGGGTCGCCGACGAGCTGCATCACCGGTTCCACTGCAGCCGGTGGGACGACGTTGTCCCGCTCAGCCAGCGCGTTGAGGACATTGCCCTGTGCGTTGACGAGGTCCACCTGTCGGGTCCCCAGCGGGATCGAGCCAGTCATCAGGATGTTCTGGCGTATGAGCAACTCCACCAATTGGCGAAAGGCAGCTCCGGGGAACGGCACATGGTCGCGCGACCATGTCGCCATTGCCTGAAATCCCTCCACGAACTCGTCGTTCCACAGGTTCGCCAGCAGCGTCGCCTTCTGGGCCACCTCGCTCGTGGGGGCAAGCATGTAGAAGCCGCTGTAGAGCGCGTCGGCCGGAACGTTCCCGGTCTCGTCGATCAGGTCCTCCGGATTGAGCCGACCCTCGCGCAGGAGTGCAACCATGGCTCCCATCTCGCTGTAATCGACCGGCGTCGCCATCAGGATGAGGTTGCGCACATGCGCCTCCTCATGCCCGGCGGCATACAGCGCCGCCAGGACACCACCCAGGCAGTAACCGGCCAGCGTCACCTCCTCGTGGCCGCTCACGCGGCGGGCCGCCGCGAGCGCGCGGGGGAGGTACCAGTCGACGTACCGCTCCAGGTCGTTGTCGGCGTCGAGCTCGTCCGGCACGCCCCAGTCGAGCATGAAGACGTCGAGGCCGGCACCAATGAGGTACTCGACCGTGCTGTTGCCGGGCCGCAGGTCGAGGATGTAGCTCCGGCTGACGAGGCTGTGCACGATGACGACAGGTGGTGCGTAGCGGCGCTCGCCGCCCTTGTAGCGCCACAGCTCCGCCTTTCCGCTCTTCCACACGACGTCCTTCGGTGTGGCTCCGAGCGCAGGCCGCCGCGTGCCCCGGATGTACTGCACGCCGTTGCGGCCGCGCAGGATCGACCGCTCGACGTCGCGATTGAGGCGCGCGAGCAGGTCGGTCGGGTTGAGCGTTGGCGGCATCGGTCGGGTTACTTCACGCCGGAGTTCGGCCGGGTGTCATCAATCTCTGCGACCTCGTCGGACAGCTCGTTGAGTCGCCGCTCCATCCGCGCCAGCTGGTGGCGCATGCCGCGAATGTCGGTACCGGCGGGGAGGTTCACCATGTGCAGGCACCGTCGCGAAACCCCTTCCGCGGCGCCGACCGCCTTGCGGCGCAGGCGGGTTGTCTTGCTGACCACGTCGAAGTAGGTGTCGGAGCGGACGACCGCTTCGACCGGTTGGCCGACGGCTCGTTCCAGACGAACCACGACTCGCAGCCAGAGGGGCTGATCTGCAGGCATGTCAATCGACGCTATCGCGAACCTGAGTTGACTTCAAGTGGAGCCTCCGGGGCGCCGTCGCCGGTTCCGGCCATGCTCCACTGAGCCCCGCCATCGACGGTCAGGATCGTCCCCGTGGTGAAGCTCGAGGCGTCACTGGCCAGGTAGAGCGCAGCCCCGGCAATCTCCTCTGACTGGCCGGCGCGGCGCAGGGGAAAGGTCTTGGCACGCTCGGCGAGCAGGCTCATGTCCCAGGTACGGGCGATCGTCGTGAGGAACGGCCCGGGCATAACCGCGTTGACGCGCACGGTGGGGCCGAACGCGTGGGCGAGGCCAATCGTCATCGCGTTGATGCCGGCCTTGGCAGCCGCGTACGGGACGATGTCACTGGTCGGACGGACAGCCCCCGTGCTGCTTACGTTGATGATCGAGCCGCTGCCGGCGGCGACCATCCGCTCGCCCACCATCGCCGCGAGGCGAAACGGCCCCTTGAGGTTGACGCTGATTACCTTGTCGAACAGTTCCTCCGTGACCTCGGACAGCCTCCCGTAGGGCGGTGAGATACCCGCGTTGTTCACGAGCACGTCGATGCGGCCAAATTCGCGGTAGACCCCCTCGACCAACGACTCGAGCTCATCCCAGTGGCCCACGTGGCACGCCCAACCCGCCGCTCGGATCCCTTCGGCCCGCAGCGTTGCCGCGACCTCAGCGCAGGCTTCGGCCTTCCGGCTGACCACGACGACGTCAGCTCCCGCCGCGGCGAATGCGCGCACCATGGCCAGGCCGAGCCCGCGCGTGCCGCCGGTCACGACGGCGACGCGGCCGGTCAGGTCGAACCGGTCACGCGCGGCACCGACGCCGACCGGCGCGGAGTGGGTGTCAGTTGCTTTCGGCAGAGCGCTGTCCTCCCGGGTAGCCGACGAGTGGCTCCGAACCCATCCGGTTCGAGGTGCCCGACTTACGGTCGCCGGCTCTGGAGCGCAACGAAAACCACGCCTTGCCGTAGCGACTGCTGTCATCAACGATCTCCTCGGCGACCGTGCCCGCGTCGAGCAGCAGGTCGAGGTGGCCGAGTACCTCCCACACGACGAGCACCGGCTGCTGGGCCACCGTGCGGGCCGACCATAGGTGGCTGGCGATGCCGTACGCGGTGGTGGGACCCTCGTCGAGCACCTCGAGGATGCGCCGGCAACGCCGCCGGTGTTCGGAAAAGCGGCGCTGGACCAGCCGAGCGTGATCGGTGACCGGGTCGCCGTGGCCGGTCAGCAGCCGATCCAGCGGCATCGACGCGGTGCGGCGGAGGTTGCTCAGGTACTCGATCCGCGCTCGCGGCCGTGACCCGTCCGGTTCGGCCGCCGGAACGACCTCGGTGTTCGATGAGATGCCCGCCAGAAGGTGGTCGCCCACGAAGGCGGTGGCACTCCGTTCGTCGACGAGCAGAGAGTCGGTCGTGCTGTGGCCCGGGCGAGCCAGGATCCGGAGGTCCCGGCCACCCGCAGTGATGAGGTCGCCATCCGACAGGCGCACATCGGTACGGAATTGCTCCGAGCCGTCACGGATGTTCTCCCAGAATCCCTCGGTGGACTCGATCACTGACTCTGACACCCCGTGGTGGCGCATGAGCTCGCATGAGAAGGCGCGATCGGAGTCAGAGCGCTCGATGTAGCGCGCGCCGTAGTCAGCGGCCCGATCAAGCGCGGCCACGGTGGCACCCGACCGGGCCACAATCGTGGCCACCAGCCCCGTGTGGTCCAGGTGGTGGTGGGTCGGAACGACCAGCTCGATGTCCTCGATGCGCAGACCTTCCCGCCGCAGACCGTCCTCGAGCGCAGTGAGCGCTTCGTCACTGCGCGGGCCCGTGTCGATCAGGGTCAGCGGCGTCCCGCGCAGCAGCCAGATGTTGACCGAACGGATGTGCGGCAGAGGTGCTGAGATCTGAACGGTATGTTCCATGTCGCTCCGAGTCAGCTCACGCGGCAAAGCGCTAGAACTGAATCGAGTTCAGTATGCCATACGCCGGCCATGACGACTGCGCAACTGCCGACGGGCTCCCAGAACGGTGAGGCTCCGGATGGAGGGTGAGTTTCGGTCGCAAAAGTGCTCGCGGGAAGATATGATCTGAATTCAGCTTAGCCATCCAGAAGGAGAAGACCGATGACGGTTCAGGAGCAGACGAGTCCAGAGAAGACCGGCGCCGTGCAGTACGAGGTCAGCGATGGCATCGCGACGATCTGGCTGAACCGGCCGGAAGTCAAGAACTGCTTCAACTGGGAGCAGCTCGTCACATTGGGCGCCGCCCTCGAGCGCGCTGAAGATGATGACGATGCGCGGGTCGTGGTCATCCGGGGCCGGGGCCACACCTTCTCTGCCGGTGCTGATCTGAACATGCTCGACTCCGAGTTTCTCGGGACGACGAACAAGTCAGTCAAGATCGCCCAGGTGTCAGCGCGCACATTCGACCGCGCCTTCAACCTGGGAAAGCCGACGATCGCCGCCGTCGAGGGGTACGCCGTGGCCGGTGGGTTCGAGCTGTCGATCTCGTGTGACTTCTGCATTGCCGCTGACGACGCGAAGATCGGTGACTTCCATATCCGCCGCGCCCTGTTCGGCGGCGCGGGGCCGATCTACCGCTTGCCGCGCTACATCGGCCTGCGGAAGACCAAGGAGCTGTTGTTCACCGGGAAGCTGCTCTCCGGCAAGGAGTGCGTCGAGTGGGGCTTGGCGAATGTGTCGGCCCCGACAGATCGGTTCGATCAGGCCATCGCCGATTTCGCCGCACCCATGCTCGACAAGAGTGCCTTCACGATGCGGATCACCAAGCTGGCGGCCAACCGCGGCCTTGACGGGGACACGGAGACGCTCATCGCCCTCGAGAGCATGACGTGCAACGTGGCGCACCAGTCCGAGGACGCCAAGGAGGGCGTGCAGGCGTTCCTGGAGAAGCGCGCTCCGGTCTGGAAGCATCGCTAGGCCCGCGGCCCGACGATCGCCTCCTCATGGACTTCGCCTTCGATGACACGACGCTCGAGCTCCAGCAGCGACTGCTCGCCTTCATGGACGAATGCGTCTTCCCGGCCGAACCGCGGTTCCGGGTCCAAGCGAGTTCGCCCGATGACCGGTGGGGGACCCCGCCGGTCATCGAGGAACTGAAGCTGGAGGCCCGTCGGCGCGGGCTGTGGAACCTGTTCCTTCCCCGCACCCATGAGTACGGCGCGGGGCTGACCAATCTGCAGTACGCCCCGCTGGCCGAGATAACGGGCTGGAACCCGTGGATGGGTCCGGAGGCGATCAACTGCTCGGCGCCGGACACCGGCAACATGGAACTGCTGTCGCTGTTCGGCTCCGCGGAACAGAAGCAGACATGGCTAGAGCCGATGTTGGACGGACGGCTCCGCTCGGCGTTCTCGATGACCGAACCTGGGGTTGCCTCTTCGGACGCGACCAACATCGCGACTCGGATCGAGCGTGATGGCGACGACTACGTGATCAACGGCCGGAAGTGGTGGACATCCGGAGCCATGTCGCCCCGGTGCACCTTGCTCATCGTCATGGGCGTCACCGACCCCGATGCGGACCGACACCGTCGCCAGAGCATGATCCTCGTGTCCAAGGACACACCCGGCGTCAACATCCAGCGGTCGACGAGCCTGTTCGGCTACGACGACGGGCCTCACGGCGGCCACGCGGAGATCGTCTACGACAACGTCCGCGTCCCGGCATCCAACCTGCTCGGCGAGGAGGGCGACGGGTTCCGGATCGCTCAGGAGCGGCTCGGCCCGGGGCGGATCCATCATGCGATGCGTGCGATCGGCATGGCAGAGCGCGCGCTCGAGATGATGTGCGAGCGGACCGCGCAGCGCTCGACGTTCGGGGTGCCGATCATCGATCACGGAGTCGTCCAGCGCTGGATCTCCGAAGCCCGCGTTCGCATCGAACAGGTGCGCCTGCTCGTGCTGAAGACCGCGTGGCTGATGGACACGGTCGGCAACCGCGGCGCGCGGATCGAGGTGTCAGCGATCAAGGTGGCCGCGCCCGAGGTCGCGACGTGGGTCATCGACCGAGCGATCCAGGCACACGGGGGCGCGGGCGTGGCACAGGACACGGTCCTCCCTGAGCTGTATGCGGTTGCCCGCATCCTCCAGATTGCCGACGGACCGGACGAGGTCCATCATATGGCGATCGCGCGGCGCGAGACGCGGCGATTCCGAGCGCAGCCGGTCGCCACCTCCTGACCCGGGAGGCTGGCCCGCGCAGGTACCGAAACCGTCAGGCGGCGGGGCGAGCGTCAAGCAGGTGCCGGCCGGCTTCCACGAGTGGCGTCACGAGGCGCTGCGCCTGGTCGAACCCAGAGCCCACCATCGCGCCGCCGGCGGCCCGTGCGGCGATCCCCTGGCAAATGATCGCGAGCTTGAGGCAGGCGAACGACTGATACCAGTCGACGTCGGAGGGATCGATGCCGGTCCGGCGGGTGTAGCGCTCAATGATTTCGGCGCGGGACGGGAATCCCTCGGCGGCCGTGATGGGTGCGACGATGCGGGCCCGCTGCAGGACCCCGGCGTCACCCACTTCGCTCCAGTAGGCCAGCATGGCTCCGAGGTCGGCCAAGGGGTCGCCGAGCGTGCTCATCTCCCAGTCGAGCACCGCGACGATCGTCCCGGGCCGAGTCGGATGCAGGATCACGTTGTCGAGGCGGAAGTCGCCGTGCACGACAGCATCGGCTCGCTGCTCGGGGAGTGCGGCCACGAGGTCGTCGCGCAGAGCCTCCAGCTGAGGCAGGTCGTCGGTTTTCGACGCCTCCCACTGCTGCGACCAGCGCCGCAGCTGTCGCTCCATGAACCCGGCCGGGCGGCCGAACTCCGCCAGTCCGACCGCGGCGGGGTCGACCAGGTGAAGGTCCGCCAGGACGTCGATGAGCGCGTTGCCGATCCGGCGGCGATCCTCCGGGGCCTCCGCATATCCGGTCGGGAGGGCATTGCGGCAAATGTGGCCGAGCACGCGCTCCATCACATAGAACGGCGAGCCCAGCGGACTGTCGGCGGTCCCCAGGTAAAAGCTCCGCGGAACCGGAACGGCCGTATCGGCGAGCGCGCTCATGACCCGGTGCTCGCGGCCCATGTCGTGCGCGGTGGCCAGGATGTGGCCGAGAGGTGGACGCCGCAGAATGACCTCGCCCGCATCGCAGGCGATGCGGTAGGTCAGGTTGGACTTGCCGCCCCCGATCAGAGCGACGTCACAGGTCAGCCAACGCGGGTCGTGGAGGATCTCGACGAGCATCGGCCCGACGATCGCCGGGTCGGCGCCAGTGGTGATGGGCTCCAGCCGCTGCGCGGTGGGATCGTTGAACCCAAGCTCTTCCGCGTCCGTCAGGCTGCCGCCCTCCTTCATCGCATGCTCACGGTCGGGTCCGGGTCGGCCGCGAGCTCGCGCGGTGCCGCGACAGTGGCCAGATTTCGGCCCAGCTCCCGCTCGTGGTGAGCCGCATCTCCGAACTGCTGTTCGCGCACGATGATCCGCCGCAGGAAGCGGTGGGCTGGGTGCTCCTCGGTAAACGCGACGCCGCCAAACACCTGCATCGACCCGTGTGCGACCTCGCGAGCGGCTCGCGAGACGTACGCCTTCGCCACTGACGCCGTCTGCTGCGCTCCGGGCAGTCCGTCGTCCAACGCGGCGGCGGCGTACAGCGTCGTCGACCAGCTGCTCGCCTGCCGCACGTGGAGGTCGGCCATGAGGTGCCGAAGGGCCTGATTGCTGCCGATCGTCCGTCCGAACTGGCGGCGCTCAGACGCGTACCGCCGGGCTTCGCTGAAGATCCTGGCCCCCGCGCCGACGGCCTCGGCGGCGGCGAGCAGTCCGCCGACGCTGGCCAGGCGATGCAGGATCGTGTCAGCCAGCTCGTGTTCGATGATGGCCTCCACCTCCACGTCAGCGAACGTCACGCGGCTAAACGGCACCGTCGTATCGAGACTCGACTGCGGCGCGATCTCGACGCGTCGTGATCCGCCCGGCACGAGCAGCAGTCCCGGTAGGCCGCCCACGCGGGCCACGACGGCAAGGTTCTGGACGTCAACCGCGTGCTCGACCGCGACCTTGACGCCGGTGAGCCGGTTCGATCGGACCGGGGCGCGAGTGTCGGATACCAACCAGCCACCGCCGGGCTCGAGCCATGCGATCGAGACACCAGCTTCGCCGTCCAACAGCGCGCGGAAGCCGTCTGGGAGCTCGGACACGAACGGCGCCAGCGCGTAACGGACGCCAACGTTGCCCAGGAACGGCACGGACGCCAGGTGGCTGCCGATCGCCCGGGCAGTCAGGCAGAGCTCGATCGCGCCGAGCCGGCTTTCGGCGCCGCCGAGCAGCCCGAAATCGACGAGTTTGCTCCAGAGAATCGCGCGCTCCGTCTCGCCCGCCTGCCAGGCAGCTTCCGCGGGTGGCCATTGGCGATCCAGGAGGGTGGTGATCGACTCCTCCAGCCATACCTGCTCGTCGCTCAGCTCCAGGTCCACGGCTAATCCTTGGGAAGCGAGAGGACTCGATCGGCGATGATGTCGCGCTGGATCTGCTGAGTGCCACCGTAGACGCTCGCGGCGCGGGAATACAGATACGTCTCGTACCAGAAGTCGTTCTCCAGGGCCTCGTCCGGGTCGCCATCGAGCAGCGTCGGGCCGAGAACCTCCAGAACCGTGGCCGCCAGCCGTTGCTCGGCCTCCGCCATCAGCAGCTTCACGCTCGAGCTTTCCGGGCCGACAGCGCCGCCGTTGAGGAACTCGCCCACCGTCCGATATGCGTGGTGGCGGAGCACCTCGACCCCGATCAGGGCCCGAGCCAGCGCTGTCTGCGCTTCACCGCTCTCGAGCACCGCGTGCCCGTCGACGTAGCGATCCCGTGCAGCCGCGACCGCTCGCTGGAGCCACGTGTGCAACTTGACCTGCCGGGGCAGCGCAGCGGTTCCCCGCTCATGTCCCAGCGTGTACATCGCGATCTTCCACCCGTCGCCGAGCTGACCGAGCAGATTCGCGCGCGGGACCACGACATCGTCGAGAAAGAGCTCGCAGAACTCGGCGTGGCCCGTGATCTGCGTCATCGGCCGAACCTCGACGCCAGGTGAGGACATGTCGACGATCAGCATCGAGATGCCGCGGTGGCGCGGTACCGACTCGTCGGTTCGCGCCAGGACGCCGCACCACCTGGCGTACTGACCCCACGAGACCCATGTCTTCTGGCCGCTGATGACGAACGTCTCGCCATCCGGCACCGCGCGAGTGCGGAGGCTGGCGAGATCTGAGCCTGCCTCGGGCTCGGAAAACCCCTGGCACCAGATCTCCTCGGCCGACAGGATCGAGGGCATGTACCGATGGCGCTGCTCGTCGTTGCCAAAGCGCAGGAGCGAGGGGCCGAGGACATCGAGGCCGACCACGTTGACGAACTCCGGTGCGCCGGCCGCCGCCAGTTCCTGGTCGACGACGATCTGCTCCACCGGCGGGCGGCCACCGCCGCCGAACTCGGCCGGCCACGCGCGCCCCACGAAACCAGCCGCGTGGCAAGCCGCCTGCCAGCGGCGGAGCACGTCCATCCGGTCACCGAGCGCGCGCGGCAGGTCGGCAGAGACGAGTTCCTCGCCGGCCAGAAAGGCGCGAACCTCGTGAGCCAGCGCGCGCTCGGCGGGAGTCTCAGTCAACTGCATCGAACTGAGATCGTATCAGCTGAAGTTGTCCTACAGTCGCTCGTACATGGGCTGCGTGAGCCCCAAATCTCGGCAGATTTGCGTTGTCACCTCAGCAGTTGTCGTGCTAACGTCCGACCTGACGTGAGTTCGAATCAGGGCTCAAGCGCGGGGGCATCGCGGTCAACCCGCCGGTCCCCCAGAAGAGGCTCTCGACGAGCCGAGATTCTGGACGCAGCAATCGAGCGGTTCGGCCGCAACGGCTATGAGAACACGAAGTGGGCAGACATCGCGGATGACGTGGGCATCGGCCCCACCGCGCTCTACCACTACTTCGACTCCAAGCAGCATTGCTTGTACGTGATCCTTGACCAGGCGATCAAGGACTTGCACGAGCGGTTCGCCGCGATCACCACCAGCCATACCGACCCACGGCAGGCACTACGAGCCGTCTGCGGCGACTGCTTCGAGCTCTCCGAGCGCGACGTCCTGCGCAACCGTGTCCTCGTCGCGGAGCAGGGGCTCCTGAGCAGCGAGGGCAGTTCCCCGCCAGAAGAGCAGGCTCGACAAGCCGGGCGAGCGCAAACGCGCGCGCTCGAGATTGCCTGGACGCGGTTCCTGGCTGACGCGATGGAGCAGAGCGCGATCCCCGAGCGCGATCCGCGCATGCTCGCCCGGGCGATGCTCGGCCTCTACAACAGCGTCTGGCAGTGGTATAGGCCCGACCAGACCCTGCTCTTGCCCGTCGTCGCCGAGTTCTTCATCACCCGGATGCTGGCTGTGGCCGGCGTGCCGCCCGATGCGGCTCAGAACGGATCGCCAAGCTAAACCGATGGGATCCGCACTGCAACGGGCACGCCGACTGGTGCTACCGGAGCTTACGGGACGCGCGTGCCGAAGTCACCCTGACCGTCACGCCGTCGTGTTCGGAGATGAGCACCGGACCCACGCCGAGTTGCACGCTCGGGCGGCTCGGCTGGCCGCCGCGCTGGCGGCCGACGGTGTCGGTGCGACGGACCGTGTCGCGTTGCTCTTGCACAACCGGATCGAGTTCGCGGAGGCGCTCCTCGCCTGCCATCGCCTCGGTGCGGTCGCCGTCCCGATCAACTTCCGCCTCGCGCCGGACGAGGTCGACTTCATCCTTGGCGACTCGGAGGCGGTGGCGCTGATCGGCGATTGCGCGGCGCCGGAGGGCAGGCAGTTCCGCAGCCTGCTCGAGGTGGGGGAGGGCTACGAGGCGGCGATCGGGTCGGCGCCCGCGCTGGGTGAGCCCGCCGCTCTGCTCGAGGACGATCCGGCGCTGATGTGCTACACGTCGGGCACGACCGGCCGGCCCAAAGGGGCGGTGCTTACGCATCGCAACCTGGTGGCGAGCACGCTCAGCTGGATCCACGAGATGCGGGCCGACCAGGATGACGTCTGGCTCTCAGGCCAGCCGCTGTTTCACATCGGGGGCATCAACGGGCTGCTGCCGTTTCTCACCCTCGGGGCGACGGTGATCATCACCCCAAGCACGAGGTTCGACCCGGGCGCGGCCCTGCGGCTGATCGAGGCACACGCGGTGACGATGTGCATCTTCGTTCCGACGCAGTGGGATGTCATCTGTGGCAGCGATGCCGTGCGGCAGATCGATCGTCGACGGCTGCGGGTCGCCATGTGGGGGGCGTCGCCCGCGCCGCGGCGAACGCTTGAGTCGATGGCCGAGACCTTCCCGCAGGCGGAAATCGTCAGCGCTTACGGACAGACGGAAATGGCGGGCGCCACGACGCTGCTCAAGGGCGCCGACGCGACGCGCAAGATGGGCTCGGTGGGCAAGCCGATGTTGGGCGTCGAGCTCCGCGTGGTCGACGAGGAGTTGCGCGACGCCGTCCTGGCGAGGTCGGTGAGATCGTCTACCGCGGGCCGAACGTGATGGCGGGCTACCACCGCCAGCCTGAGGCGACCGCGGAGGCGTTCGCGGGCGACTGGTTCCACAGTGGCGATCTCGCCCGGCGTGACGACGACGGGTATCTCTGGCTCGTCGATCGCAAGAAGGACCTGATCGTGAGCGGTGGCGAGAACATCTACCCCGCCGAGATCGAACGTGTCCTGCTCACGCACCCTGCGGTGGCCGACGCCGCGGTGGTCGGAGTACCGCACCCTCGGTGGGTCGAGGCGCCGCTGGCGGTCGTGGTGGGTCACGGTGACGCTCGCGGTGGACGAGGCGGAGCTGATCGCGTACTGCCGGCTCCGCCTCGCCGGCTTCAAGAAACCCTCCGCGGTCGTCGTCGTTGACGCCCTGCCTCGCAACGCGGCCGGGAAGGTGCTCAAGCGTCAGCTGCGCGAGGCCTACGCCGACCGGAGCTCAACCACGTCGTGGACGAAAGGAGCTGACGCGATGTTGTACGTCTACGCGAACGTCAAGGTGAAGTACGGCCAGCTCGCCGCCTTCAACGAGGCGATGGTCACCGTCAAGCGGGTGATGGAGAGTCACGGGTGGAGACTCGTCGGAGCTTGGACGACGCTGATCGGCGACCTGCACGAGGTACACGACCTCTGGGAGGTGCAGGACGCCAACGCCGTACCGACGGCGTTTGCCGCGGCCTATGAGGATCCCGACTTCGTGCAGGCCGTCGCGCAGCTCGCGACAGATCGCCGACCGCGAGATCCTCTCGCTCCTCACCAAGACTCCGTACAGCCCCTGACAGACCTCTGGGCGCAGGTGCGTGAGCGTCGCGCGCCGTCAGTACGCCTGTGACTGTCCGCCGTCGATCGGCACCACCGCGCCGTTGATGAACCGAGCCTCGTCCGACAGAAGGAAGGCGACGAGGCCGGCTACTTCGTCCGGTTGACCGAATCGCTTCATCGGATTGACGCTCACAAAGGCGGCGCCGGCCTCCTCCCAGCCGTCCTCGCCGCCGATCTGGATCAGCGAGCCTCTGACCATGTCGGTCATGATTGCGCCCGGCGCGACGGCGTTGATCGAAACGCCGTACTCGCCGTACTCGATGGCGGCCTGCTTGGTCATGCCGGCAACCGCATGCTTGCTCGCGACGTACGCGACGAGGTTCGGTACCGCTCGGATGCCCCCGACCGAGGCCGCGTTCACGATCGCGCCCGACCCTTGCGCCTTGAGATGCGGCAGCGTGTGCTTCATTCCGTACAGGACACCCTTGAGGTTGACGCCGAGTACCTTGTCGAGCATCTCGCTGCCGTATGCCTCGACCGGGTCTTGCTTGCCCTCGATGCCCGCATTGTTGTATAGGCCGTCGATGCGACCGAAGTGCCGGATCGTCTGCTCCACATAGGACTTCACTTCGTCCTCGATCGAGACATCCGCCCTGGTCAGCAATACATCCGTGTTCGGCGCCTCGGCGAGGATCGCTTCCCTGGTGTCCTGCAGCGCCTGCTCGTTGACGTCGACCAACGAGAGCCGAGCACCCTCCTGCGCCAATCGCAGCGCCGCTGCGCGCCCCAGGCCCGCGCCCGCTCCGGTCACCACAATCACCTTGTCGACCAAGCGCCTGTCCATCATGCCTCCTCCTGGGGATCTCCGTCGATTTCCGTGACCGCAGTGACTCGGTGGGTCTCAGGCACGTGCCGGGGCCCCCTGGACGCTCGCGAGAACCTCCTCGGGGAACTCGTCCGAGGGCTCGATCGAGATCGTCTTGCTCAGCAGGTACTCGTCGATCGCGTACGGGCCGTGCTCGCGGCCGATCCCGGACTCCTTGTAGCCGCCGAAGGACGAGTTGAAGTCCGCGGACATGGTGTTGACGCGGAACGTGCCGGTCCGGATCCGCCGGGCGACCTCGAACCCGCGCACGGGATTGCCGGTGAACACCGAGCCCGACAGGCCGAAGCGGCTGTCGTTGGCGATCCGGATCGCGTCCTCCTCGTCCTCGTAGGGAATCAGCGCGATGACGGGCCCGAAGATCTCCTCCTGGGCGACGGTCATGTCGTTGCTGACGTTGGTCAGCAGCGTCGCCTCGACGTACCACCCCTTGTCCAGGTGCGTCCGGAATCCCGCCGCCGGTCGCCACGGTGGCTCCCTCGTCGATCGCCTTCTGGATGTACCCGAGCACGCGCTCGCGGTGCGCTTCGGTGATCAACGGGCCGACGACCGTGTCGTCGTCGTTCGGGTCGCCGACCTTCAGTCCCTGCGAACGCCTCAGTGAGCCGAGCGGCGATCTCGTCGTACTGGGACTTCGGAGCCAGGATCCGGCTCATGCAGGTGCAGTTCTCACCCTGGGTGGTCGCGACGCTGCTGCCGACCACCATCGGCAGAGCCGCGTCGAGATCGGCGTCCTCCAGGATGATCGCCGCCGACTTGCCGCCGAGCTCGAGCACGCAGTGCTTGATCTGCTCGCCGCACACCTGGCCGATCTTCTTGCCGACCTCGGTCGAGCCCGTGAACGTGACCATGTCGACGTCGGGATGCGACACCAGATGCTCCGAGCCCTCCCGGCTCGCCGCGACGATGTTCACCACGCCGGGCGGGAAGCCCGCCTCGCGCCACGAGGTCGGCCATGGCGAACAGTGAGAGCGGGTCGGGGTCCGGCGCCTTGACCACGACGGTGCAGCCGGCGACCAGGGCCGGGCGCCGTCTTCTGGGCGATGCCCGGCAGCGGGAAGTTGAACGCGCACAGCGCCGCCACGACGCCGACCGGCTCGTGCACGAGCAGGCTCTTGGTCTCGTACTTCATGATCAGCCCGCCCGAGTTGCCGGCCAGCGGCGACAGGTCGGACTCGCGCACCTCGGCGAACTGGTGCTCGCGGCCCATCTTCGCGTAGTAGTTCCAATGCAGCGTCGGTGCCACCGAGTGGTAGACCTCGGCGGTCAGCTTCGTGTGCCCGAGCTCGTCGACGATCAGATCGGCGAACTCCGACTGATGCTCGGCGATCAGGGCGGCCAGTCGCTCCATGATCTCCGCACGCTCCTCGACCGGCCGAGTCGGCCAGTCCGTCTCGTAGAACGCCTTACGCGCGGCCTCGACGGCGCGATCGATGTCGGTCGCGTTGGCCGCGGGGACGTAGCCGATCTGCTCGCCGGTGGCCGGCGAGATGACGTCGAAGCGCTCCTTCGAGTCGGGCTCCTGCCAGCGGCCGTCGATGTACAGATTGGGGAATTCGCGGGGCAGCATGAAAGTGGACTCTCCTCGTCTGGGACTGGGTCACGCTTGATCTGAAGTCGATTCGATAATGGTAGTCCGGGCGGTCGCTGAGTCAAGCCCTTCAGCCGGAGCGGGGCGGAGAGGGGAGCGATCCTCATGACGGGGCTCACTGTGCAGCTTGCTTCCTGTCCCTGGTCTGGTAGTCTCCTGAGCCGAATTCAACTCAAAGCTGGCATTTTCGGATTCGACCGCGTGTTGCCCTCACCGCAAGTCAACGATGACAATCGAGCCTTCTGGACCGGCGGCCGCGACGGCGAGTTGCTGATCGTCAAGTGCAACGACTGCGGCTATTACATTCACCCGCCGTCGCCACGCTGTCCGCGGTGTCTGGGGGAGAACGTCGCGCCGACGCCGGTCAGCGGACGTGGCACGGTCTACACCTTCACCGTGAATGAACGCGTCTGGGCCCCGGGATTGGAGGTCCCGTACGTCATCGCCATCGTGCAGCTGGAGGAGCAGGCCGACTTGCGCTTGATGACGAACATCGTCGGTTGCCCCCCGGGCGAGGTGGCGATCGACATGCCGGTGCGGGTCGAGTTCCGCGAGCAGGGCGACGTGTACGCGCCGGTGTTCAGGCCGGCGTAGCGATGTCCGAGAGCTTCGAGCAGCGCTGCATCATCTCCGGCATCGGCCAGTCGGAGGTTGGGCGTCGCGTGACACGGGGTGTGTTGGCGCTGACCCTCGACGCTTGCCTAGAGGCGATCGTGGATGCCGGGCTGACACCCGCGGAGATCGACGGCGTGGTCTCGTGGCCCGGAGCGGTGTCTCGGGCGGAGGGCCTCGCGCCTCCCGGCCCCGGATCGTCCGGGCCCGGCGTCCACGCCGTCATCGACGCGCTGCGGCTGAGCACCAACTGGCATTACGGCGGGCCGGAGACGCCGGGCATGCTCGCCTCCGTCATCCACGGATGCATGGCCGTCGCCACCGGCCTGTGTCGTCACGTACTCGTCTACCGCGCCCTCAACGAGGACACCGCGTGGCGCGCGAGCACGGAGCGGGTGGCCACCGACGCCGGCGGGGTCACCGGGATGATGCAGTGGATCCTGCCGTTCGGCGCCTTCTCCGGGCCGAACTGGATGTCGCTATACGCGCGCCGGCACATGCACGAATACGGGACCACCCGTGAGCAGATGGCGCAGATCAGCTTGAACGCGCGGCGCAACGCAGCTCTCAATCCCAAGGCGGTGCTGACCGGCGAGCTGACCATGGAGGACTATCTCTCGTCGCCGATGATCAGCGATCCCCTGTGTCTGTACGACTGCGACATCGCCATCGACGGTGCCACGGCGATCGTGATCTCGGACACCGCTCACGCCCCGGACACGCCGAATCCGCCGATCTACTTCGAGGCGGTCGGCAGCGCACTGCATGGCCGCGCCTCATGGGATCAGTGGGAGGACATGACGACCACCGCAGCGATGAGCGCGGGCGCTCATCTGTGGTCCAGGACCGATCTGACGCCGGGCGACGTCGATGTCGCCCAGCTCTACGACGGCTTTACGATCCTCACGCTGCTCTGGCTGGAGGGGATGCAGTTCTGCGGCCGCGGCGAGAGCGGCGCGTTCGTGGAGGGCGGAGAGCGCATCAGCCTGACCGGAGAGCTGCCGCTGGCGACGAGCGGAGGCCAGCTGTCGGCCGGTCGGCTGCATAGCTTCGGCCATCTCTACGAGGCGTGCCTCCAGTTACGTGGGGCTGCGGGTCAACGTCAGGTTCCGGGCACCAAGGTGGCGGCGGTATCGGCGGGTGCGGGGCCGCTGGCGTCGTGCCTGCTGCTCAGGACATAGACGGACACAGACGGTGAAAAAGCCAGAGGGAACGTGAGGCACACATGAATCTAGCGGCTCTTGTCGATGAGCAAGCGGCGCGCTTTGGCGATCGAGTGCTCGCCATGTTCGACGACGACACGGTGACGTATGCCCAGGTTGCGCAGCGCGCGGGCCACGTCGCGGCAGGCCTTCGCGAGCTGGGTGTCGGCCCCGGTGATCGCGTCGCGATCATGATGGGAAACCGGTCCGAGTTCCTCTACGCCTGGTTCGGGATCCTCAAGCTGGGGGCGATCGAGGTCCCGATCCACGATGCTGCGCGGGGGCCCGGCATCTCACACATTCTCAACACGACCGGTGCTCGGATGGTGATCGTGGAGGATGTGTTCCTCGGCCACGTCCAGCCGTATCTCGGCGACGCGCCGAGCGTCGAGCACGTGGTGTTGCTCGGGGAACGCTCGGCCGACATCAACGGGGGACAACCGTTGTATGACTTTGCTGATCTTCTGGCCAACCCGGGATCAGTCGACACGCTGGACGTCGCGCCCCATCAGCCGGCGTCGATTCTGTTCACGGGAGGGACGACAGGGCCCCCGAAGGGTGTGGTGCTGCCCCACAACCACAACATCAACCTCGGAACGAGCACGGCCGAGGTGGCCGGTTACGGCGAGGACGACGTCTTGCTGTCCGTGTTCCCGCTGTTCCATGCCAATGCCAAGTACATGACGACCATCGCCGCGATGGTCGTAGGCGCCAAGGTGATCATCAACCGTCGCTTCTCGGCCAGCCGGTTCTGGGACCAATGCCGCCAGGAGAACGTCACGGCGTTCAACGGCATGGGCGAGATGCTGCGCATTCTGCTCAAGCAGTCGGAACGCCCCGATGACGCGGACAATCTCGTCCGGGTGGTCATCGGCGCTGCCGCGCCGCGCGATCTCGTCCTCGAGTTCGAGAACCGGTTTGACCTGGCGATCCTTGACGTATACGGCCTGACCGAAACCGGGCCGATCACCTTCAATCGCTTCGATCAGCGCAAAGCCGGCTCGATGGGCGTTCCTGTCCCGTGGTACGAGGTCCGCATCCTCGACGAGAACGACTACGAGGTCGCCGTCGGAGAGTCCGGCGAGATCTGCATTCGCCCGCAACGTCCGAGCGTGATGATGGCGGGCTACTGGGACAACGACTCGGCGACGCTCAAGTCAATGCGCAACCTGTGGTTCCATACCGGCGACCACGGCTACCGCGACGAGGACGAATTCTTCTTCTTCAAAGCTCGGGAGACCGACTCGATCCGCCGCCGGGGCGAGAACGTCTCCGCCTGGGAGGTGGAGCGCGTCCTGGCGCTGCATCCCGAATTGCTCGAGTCCGCGGTCTACGGCGTTCCCTCGCCAATCGGCGGACAGGAGGTGATGGCGGCGATCGTCACCACACCGGACTCCAGCCTCACTCCGGAAGCAGTTCTGGATTTCTGCCAGGGCAAGTTGTCGCACTTCGCGATTCCCAGATATCTGCGGTTCGTAGATTCGTTGCCCAAGTCGCATGCCCAGCGCATCCTCAAGCAGGAGCTGAAGGCCGAAGGAACCGAGGCGGAGGGCGTCTGGGATCGAGAGAGTGTCGGCTACAAGGTTGTGCGATAGCCCCGGGGGTTCAGGTGAGATCGACCAGATTGCCATCGTGATGGCCCGCCGCGGTCGCGAGGTTCGCCTTGTCGAGTACCCGGTCGGTGAGGTGACGCCAGCCCACTTCGTCACCGTCGAGGTTGACATTCCGGAGCCGGGCCCGGGTCAGGTGCTCGTGCGCAACACGTTCACCTCCGTCGACCCCGGCCTGCGCCTACGGCTACGGGAGAGCGGACCCGCTGGCTATTTCAACTCCTTCCCGCTCAATGCCCCGATGGACGGGATCTTCACGGTGGGGGAGGTCATCGATTCGCGGGCTGAGGGATTCGACCCGGGTGATTTCGTGTGGCATGCCACGGGCTGGCGCGAATACGCGATCGTGACGGCGGGCGAGCCTGCGCTGTCCGGGATCGCCACGCTGTCCCGGATTGACACCTCGGTGGCTCCGGCGCAGAGCTACCTCGGGCCCCTCGGCGCCATGGGCGTGACTGCGTACGCCGGGCTCATCGACGCGGCGGAGCTGCGGGATGGGGATGTCGTCTGGGTCTCGGCGGCCGCGGGGGCGGTCGGCAGCCTCGCTGCGCAGATCGCCAAGCTGCGCGGTCACCGTGTCATCGGCAGCGCGGGGTCCGAGGAAAAGGTCCGCTACCTGCTCGACGAGCTCGGTCTCGACGCCGCGTTCAACTATCGGGATGGACCCGTCGTCGACCGCCTGCGGGAAGCTGCGCCCGACGGCATCGACGTGTACTTCGACAGCGTTGGCGGCGATCACCTCGAAGCCGCTCTGGCGACGGTCCGGCGCTGGGGACGGATCGCGCTCTGCGGAGCCATTTCCGAGTACGAGTCGGTCGGTCCGACCCCGGGGCCGAGCAACCTGTTCCAAGCCGTGGCCAATGACCTCACGTTGCGCGGATTCCGCGGCAGCAGCTATCAACACCGGCTGCCGGACGTGGCGCGAGAACTCGGCGGCTGGCTGGCCGACGGCCGGCTGCGCTATCGGGAGACGATCCTCGACGGTCTCGACCGAGCCCCGGACGCACTCGTGCAGATGCTGTCGGGAGACACCACGGGAAAGACGCTGGTGCGAATCGCCTAGTCGTGTCCGACCAGCCGCGTGCCGACGGTACTCAGGCCGCCCTGCGGGCGGTACGTGGCTTGCGCGCGGGGTTCGCCTGGAGAGAGACTGCCTGGTGGTAACCCGCGACGGCCAGGCAGCGTTCCACGAAGAAGTCGCGGACGTCCTCCAGGGACAGGCCGGCGCCGGGGCGATACCAGTGCCAGACGCTGTTGTACAAGCCGAGGACCGCCTGCGTCAGCAGGCGGGCGTCCGTCCTCGGAATCGCGCCCTGCTCCATCCCGCGCGTGAGGAAGGCGGCCCAGGCAAACTCGACGTCCCGCATGCGCGAGCGCGCCAGCCGTCGCGCCTCCTCCTCGCGTGGGGACTCTCGGTGGACGGCGAGGAGCCCCGCCTCGGCGACGAGCACGCGGTTGCGCTGGACTTCGTGCTCGCTGAGATCGAACAGCCCATTGAGTAGGCGCACGAGCGCCGGGCCGAATTCGTCTTGGCCCGCCGTGAGCTGCTCGAAGCGATCCCGTTCCGCTTCGAGCGCCTCGGCATGGATCTCGTACAGGCAATGGAGCTTCGACTCGAAGTAGTGATACAGCGCGGTGGAGCCGAGACCGACGTCAGCCGCGATGTCAGCCCACTTCGTGTACTCGTAGCCGCGGTGGCCGAAATTCTCGATCGCGGATGTCAGGATCTCCTGGCGCTTGCTGCGCGAACTCGATGGACCTCTTGTCCGTTCATTCGCCGGGCTGTGCACGTTCTTGGCCACCATGCCTCTTTCAATTGAAGTGAAGCCAACTCTATCAGCGACTCCCCAGCGCCCCCGCGGGTCTGTCCCGACCGTCGGACAGGCCGCCCGCGCAGGTCTCGCGGTTGCGCCCGAGGGGCCCGCTCGCTACAGTTGAACTGACTTCAGCTGAGAGAGAAGAATGCAGCGGTTGAATGGTCATGTGGTCATCATCACGGGTGCCAGCTCCGGCCTCGGCGCGCAGCTCGCGCGCGCGATCAGCGAGGCAGGCGGGATCCCCGTCATGGCCGCCCGGCGCGCCGAGCGGCTCGAGGCGCTCGGGGCGGAGATTCCGGGCGCCGACACCGTGACCTGTGATGTCACCGACGAAACGGACCGCCAGCGGCTCATCGACGGCGTCCTCGAGCGGCATGGGAGGCTCGATGGCCTGATCAATAACGCCGGCGCTGGAGCCACGGCTCCCGCTCTTCGCACCTCGACCGAGACGTTTGCCCGCATCCTGGATCTGAACCTCGTCGCGCCGTTCGCGCTCTCGTGCCTGGCCGCGCAGCGGATGCGCGACGGAGGAGGTCGCTCGATCGTCAATATGGCCTCGATCATGGGTCTGCGCTCGATCGGGCAGATCCCCGATGCAGCCTATGTCACCTCCAAGGCCGGCATCATCGGCTTGACGCGGGAGCTGGCCTCGCAGTGGGGGCGCTACGGCATCCGCGTGAATGCGGTCGCCCCGGGCTTCTTCGTCTCGGAGATGACGGCGGAGCTCGGCGAGGACCCGGAGCAGTTTCCGGAGTTCATGCTGTCTCGCACGCCGCTGGGCCGCGGCGGCCGCCGCGGCGAGCTCAACGACGCCGTGCTGTTCCTGCTCGGTCCTGGGAGCAGCTTTGTCACCGGAACCGTGATCAGCGTTGACGGGGGAATGGCAATTGCCTGACCCCGTCCCGGCGTCACGGCCGCTTCATCACGACTCGACAACATGCAAACCGGAGGAAGGCGATGTCAACTCTGACGTTCCAGCCTGAGGCTGATCGCTACTACGCCGAGGGGTACTGGCGCGAGGGAGACCTGTGGACCGATTTTGCCCGTCATGCGCAGCGGACCCCGCACAAGCCGGCGCTGATCCTCGACGATCGGGCCTTTACATTCGATCGGCTCCGACGCGCCGCGGTCGGCGTGTCGCTCCGGCTCGTGAAGGGGGGCGTCCAACCGGGCGACGTCGTGATCCTGCTGGGACGCCACTCGATCGAGGCAGCGGTCGCGATGCTCGGCTGCATGCACCGCGGCGTCGTCATCGCGCCGCTACCGCCGATGTTCAACGAGGCTCAGCTGTCGGCCCTGATCGCCCAGACGCGGGCGACCGCCCTGCTCGGCTTCGGCGGGGAGAAGGAGCTGGCAAAGTGCGAGCGGGTCGCCGACCAGGTCCCGTTCTTCCTGCCGATCGAGCCTGACCTCGTCGATCGTCTCGCCGAGGATGATCCACCGGACGAGCACGTCCCGCGTCACGCCGACGATCTGGCCATGGTTCTCCACTCCTCCGGCACGACGTCGGCGCCGAAGGGCATCTCGCACTCGAGCAACACGCTGCGCTACGCCACCGAAGGCATTTGTAAGCGGTGGGAGCTGACTGGGGAGGACATCTACCTCGTCGTGTGCGAGTTCGGCTTTGTGGGCGGTCTGGTGTTCGGCTACTTCCCGCCTCTGTTCAATGGCGCGACGGGAGTCCTCGTTAACCGCTGGCGTGCCGAGGACGCACTGCGGTTAATCGAAGAGCATCGGTGCACCTACGTCCTCTCCATGCCCACGCACTCGGCAGACCTGATCCAGGCCAAGTCCGAGAGCAACCGCAACTTGCCGTCAATGCGGGTCCTGGCGGCCCCAGGGCTCACGCACGAGCGAAGGATCGCCATGCGGGAGGCCTTCGGCGTGCCCCCACTCGGGGACTACGGCCTCTCCGAGGTTCCCGGACACGCGGCCCACGGACTGCACGAGCCGGACGAGAAGATCTTCCTCACCGAAGGGCCCCCGTACGACGGCACCGAGATCCGGATCGTCGACCAGAACGAGCAGACCCTGCCCGCGACGACGACCGGCTCGGTGATCGTCAACGGACCGAGCCGGTTTCTCGGCTTTCTCAACAACGACCAACTGACGCGCGAGTCCCTCACGGAGTGGGGCGGCTACCGGACCGGCGATCTCGGCTATCTCGACGAGGACGGTGAATTCGTGTACGTCGGGCGCAGCAAGGACATCATCCGCCGGGGCGGCGTGACCATCGTCCCGTCGGAGGTCGAGCCCGTGGTGCTTCGGCATCCGCAGGTTCGGGAGGTGGCGATCGTGCCGCTCCCTGACGAGCGACTCGGAGAGAAAGCCTGCGCGGCCATCATTCCGACGGAGGGGAAGCCGGCGCCCACGCTCGAGGAACTGCAGCGGTTCCTGGATCAGGAGGGCGTGGCGAAGTACACGTGGCCAGAGTCGGTCGAGGTGTTTTACGAGTTCCCGCGGACGCCGTCGCTCAAGGTGGTCAAGGGGGACGTCGTCAAGAAGATCCTTGAGCGGTCCGCGGTCACGGCTTAGGCGCTGACGCCTCGGTCGCCGCTGAGCGCGCCCGGGGTAGTGTTCGGGTACCATCACATCTGAAATGACTTCAAGTCAATTACCGTGTGCGCTGAAGGAGACCGCCAGATGACGTTCTTCGAGCGGTATTTCGAGCTCCTTGACGGCCCAGACCCCTCCCGCTCGCTGGAACTGGTGGCTGAAGACGTGGAGTTCTCCATCCAATGGGCACCAGATGCCTCTCGCAAAAGCAGCCAGTTCCTCGGCGGGCTGACGGAGCTGCGTGGCTTCATTGACGCCGGTGACATGGAGGGGTGGGCTCACTACGTGGTCAACAGCGGCGTCAGCGGCGACGTTGAGTTCGCCCTCGGCGAGACTCGGTGGGACAGCGGCGAGCGCATCGGAACGTTCCTCGCCGTCGCACAACTCGACGAGGCGGGTCGGATGCGTCGGTACATGGTGGCGCGCTCACCCGCCCTCGCGTTTCCCGGAGGCCAGAGATGACCGAGACACGCCATGTCCAGGTGATCGATTCGGACCTGATCGGGGGCACCGAGCAGGAGCCGAGACTGATCGGCTCGGCCTGCGAACGGTGCGGAACCGTGACGTTCCCGCCCCAATCGTCGTGCCCGCGGTGCACCTCCGAAGCAGTGCACCCGCATGAGCTGGCTACTCGCGGCGAGCTGTGGACCTGGACGGTCCAGTGCTTCGCGCCCAAGGCGCCGCCGTACCTTGAGGGCGGCGTGGAGGAGTTCGAGCCATACGGCGTGGGTTACATCGAGCTGCCCGGCGAAGTCCGCGTCGAGGCTCGGCTGACCGAGAACGATCCCGATCGGTTGCGGATCGGCATGCCGATGGAGCTGACGCTGATCCCCGTTCCGGGGGCAAGCGAGACGCGCACATTCGCCTTCCGCCCGGTGGTGCAGGACGCGTGATCAGCAGCGAAGAGGTCGCCGTGGTCGGGCTGGGGATCCATCCGTTCGGACGCCATGAGGGGGTCTCCGGCCTTCAGATGGGCGCCATTGCCGCCCGGCGGGCGCTGGCCAGCGCGGGCATCGAGTGGCCGGATGTCGACTTCGCCGCCGGCGGATCGGACGCCGCCGGCAACGCCGATACGTCGGTGTCGATGCTCGGCCTGACCGGCGTCCCGTTCATCAACGTCAAGAACGGGTGCGCCACGGGTGGCTCCGCACTGATGACCGCCCACGCGATGCTCGTCTCCGGCGCGGCCGAGGTTGCGCTCGTCGTCGGTTTCGACAAGCACCCGCGCGGGGCGTTCAACCCGCTGCCGGAGGACTGGGGGATCGGCGCCTGGTACGGCGAGACCGGCTTGATGCTCACGACCCAGTTCTTCGCCATGAAGATCCAGCGCTACATGAGGGATTACGGCATCACCGCTTCCACCCTGGCGAAGGTCGCGGCGAAGGCGTTCGCGAGCGGGTCACGCAACCCCAACGCGTGGCGCCGAACGCCGCTCAGCGAAGCGGAGATCCTCTCCTCGAAGATGGTCAATCACCCGCTGACGCAATACATGTTCTGTTCTCCGGGCGAGGGCGCGGTTGCGCTTGTCCTGGCGCGCGGCTCCCGCATCAAGGCACTGACGCGCACGCCGGTCTACCTGCGTTCGGTGGCGTTCCGGACCCGACGCTTCGGATCGTTCGAGGTGTTCAGTCCGTCGATCCCGATCCACTCCGCGCCGTCGGCGACGACCGAGGCGGCGACGGCTGCCTTCGAGGCAGCGGGGATCGAGCCCGGCGATGTCGACGTGGCGCAGGTCCAGGACACGGAGTCTGGTGCTGAGGTCATGCACCTCGCCGAGACGGGGCTGTGCGAGCACGGAGAGCAGGAGACGCTGATCCAGAGCGGCGCCACCGATCTCGGCGGGCGGCTGCCGGTCAACACCGACGGTGGCTGCATCGCCTGCGGCGAGCCGATCGGCGCATCGGGGCTGCGTCAGGTGCACGAGATCGTGCTCCAGCTGCGTCGGGAGGGCGGCGACCGACAGGTGCCGGGACGATGCCGCGTGGGCTTCACCCAGGTCTACGGCGCTCCCGGCGTCAGCGCCTGCACCGTGCTCACCGTGTGAGAACCGGTTGCCCGTCGGTGTCTCAGGTCTTCACGGTGTTGCCCGCATCGATCGGGAGCGCGACGCCGGTGATGTACTTGGCGGCGTCCGAGCAGAGGAAGAGAACGGCATCCGACACGTCGCCGGGCTCGATCCAGGCCACACCCGGGAGGATGTTCAGGCCTTCAAACGCCTCTCGGACGTCGTCCTCGGTGGGGTTCGCGACGTCGGGAGCGAACAGCTCGAAGGTCGAGTCGTTGATGACCAGCGGCGTTCTCACGGTCGTCGGGCAGACGGCGTTGGCGCGAATCCGATGCGGGCCGAGCTCCTGCGCTAGCACCTTCATGAGGCCAATGACGCCGTGCTTGGCGGCCGTGTAGTGCGCCGTGTTCTGATACGCGCGGAGGCCGGCGGTCGAGCTCGTGAGCACCACGCTGCCGCCTTCGCCGCGCTGCACCATCGACGGAAGGGCGGCGCGCACCGTGTTGAAGACACCAGTCAAGTTGATGTCGATCATCTCGTTCCACTGCTGCTCGGTCATCTCCCAGCTGACCGCCCACGAGCCGATGCCGGCGTTCGCGCAGACGATGTCGATCTTCCCGAGTTCTGCCAAGCCGTCGTGCACTGCCTGCTGAAGCTCTGAGAGCGAGCGAACATCCGCGACGGCCTTGATCGCGCGACGGCCGGCGGCCCGCACCTCTCGGACGGTCGTGTCGAGATCGTCTTCAGTGGCCAGCGGGTAGGAAATGGTCTCGAGGCTGTCCGCGCAGATGTCCACGGCGATCACGTCCGCGCCCTCAGCTGCCAGCCGCACCGCATGCGAGCGTCCCTGCCCGCGGCCGGCGCCGGTGACGAGCGCCACCTTCCCGTCAACGAGTCCCATCTGCCCTTTCCTCCTTCCTCCGATCGCACCGTGATGCCATGCGTCGGCTCGTAGGCATCAGTGATGTCAAGGCGCTATCGAGACGCCGCCGCGTGGGCGGACTCCGGTTCGGCGCTGATGACTGCGCGGCCGATCACCTCGCCCTGCTTCAGCCGGCCGTAGGCTGTGACTGCCTCGGCCAGGCTGTACACCTCAGCCTCGGAGTGAATGGCGCCGGAGCGGGCAAGCTCCACCACCTCGGCCAGCTCGGCCAGAGTGCCCCAGGTCGGCATCCGGACGGTGCATTCGTACGCGATCAGTCCCGGCTTGACTCGGAGCTCGCCGCCGGCGCGCCCGACGTACGCGACGTCTCCGCCTGGCGCGATGGATCCAGCCGCAAGCTCCAGCGTGGCGTTGCTGCCGACGAAGTCGAGCGCGACCGTCGCTCCGTCCGCCCCGAGCTCGGCGCGGACATCGCTTGGCGTTAGCCCATCCGCGGCGAGACACGCGTCGGCTCCCGCCGCGCGGGCGAGGTCGAGTGCGGACGGGCGCACATCAACGGCGAGAACTCGTGCTGAGGTGATCGCCTTGAGAATCTGGATCGCCATGTGCCCGAGGCCTCCGACGCCAAGGACGAGCGCACTGCTGCCCGGCCGCAGTTGCGCGAGCGACAGCTTCACGGCGTGATAGGACGTGAGGGCGGCATCGGTGAGCGGGGCCGCGTGTACCGGATCGAGTCCCGGCGCGGGCACGAGGTAGCGTGCCGAAGGGACAAGCAGATAGTCGGCAAGGCCTCCGTCACGCCCTAAGCCGGCGCCGTGTGGGCTGCGTTGGGTCCGTGAGCAAGCGTTGTCGCGGCCGTTGGCGCACTGCCAGCAGCTGCCGCAGCCCCACCGGCTGTACACGACGACAAGATCTCCTTCGGCGACGCCGGACGCCGCCGGCCCAAGCGCGGCGACCCGGCCGGCGGTCTCATGACCCAGAGTGAACGGAAGTGTGTACGGGTACACGCCCGGAGGGCTGCTCATGATGTGAAGGTCCGACCGGCACAGACCTGCCGCCGTCACCTCGACGAGAACCTCCGACCCGTGCGGTTCAGGGACCGCCACCTCGACGAGCACTGGGATGGATTCCCAGTTCGTCAAGCGGAGCGCGCGCATCGTGCTATCCGTCATCGAACCGATCCCAGCAGGCGGCGTCCAGGGCGGCCGTCTGCGGACCGAGCATCGGCAAATCTGCACCTCTCGTCAGCGGCGGCCATCGGCGGTTCCCTCGATGCTCGGACTCGGCTGCGCCACTTCCTCCGCGCCGGTTGCTCGGGGAGTGCCGGCAGCCCTGAATCGAATTCAGCTTGAATCGTACACGTTACGCCTCGGACTGGCAAACGTTGGATCCCGAGCTGCCAACGGTCGTCCGTATGATCGCGCGTGCGCCGAGAAGCCAGAGGGGCGCAATAGCGATAAGCTGACTTCGCTTCAACAAGCTGAGAACAAAGAGAATCGTGAACACTGGCTCCCGTGTCGCCGGCAAGGTCGCCCTCGTGACGGGTGGCGCCAGCGGGATGGGCGCCGCGCACGTCCGGGCCCTGGCGCGTGAGGGCGCGACCGTGGCCATCACGGACATCGCCGCTGATACGGCCGCGCAGCTGGCCGCGGAGCTCCGAGCCGCCGGCAGCGAGGTCTCCTTCCACCGCCATGACGTGACCGATCCCATGAGCTGGCTGGATGTCGTGGCGGACGTCGAGCAGGCCTACGGTCCGATCGACGTCCTGGTCAACAACGCCGGAGTCCAAGTGCGCTCGGCCGGCATCGAGGCGGACGAGCGTGAATGGGATGCCGTCACGGCCGTCAACCAGCGCGGCGTGTTCCTAGGGATGCGGGCCGTCATCCCCGGGATGCTCAGACAGGAAGGAGGGTCGATCATCAACATCGCCTCGGTGGCCGCGCTGGTCGGGCTACGGGGATCGATCCCCTATCAAGGGAGCAAGGCGGCGGTCCTGGGTTTGACGCGAGGAGCGGCCGTCACGTACGGACGGGACAACATTCGCGTCAACGCGATCTGCCCCGGCCTGGTCGTCACGGGGATGACCGAGACCGCGTCGGCCGACGCAGTTGACGCGATGAAGACGCAGATCCCACTCGGGCGCGATGGCCGTCCCGAGGAGATCTCGGCCGGCGTGGTGTTCCTCGCCTCCGACGAATCCTCCTACATCACCGGCGTCGCCCTGCCGATCGACGGCGGCTACGTGACCGCCTGACCAGGTCGCACCCGGAAGGTGCGGGAACGCTCGTCGGATCAGCGCGCCGCTTCCGGCGGGCTCGCTACCGAACGTCGAGCGGGGCGCACTCCTCCAGCTGAAGCAGGTTGACGTCGACCAGCGCTGGATCTCGTAGGGCGCCGTCCCGCACCAGACCCCCGAGCGCTTCCTCACCCCAGCGCCGGTGATCGAAATACGCTTCGATGTACCCGACGCGTGTCGTCTGCTCCAGGATGCCGATCGGCCGCTGACCCTCGACGTCGACCGGCTCGCACTCGACCTCGTTGAGGACGCGATTGACGATCAGCGCGCGGGCGCCGAACGCTTCGTCCATGGCGGCGCGCACGCGCCCCGCCAGTGCGCTGAAGGCGGCCCATGCCCGTTCGGGGTCGATCGACTCTGGCCGGTCGGCCTCCAGCATGAACTTCGCCAGCGCGAGTTGGCCGCCGACGCGATCGTGCGCTACGGTCTCGTCGACGTCGCAGGAGCGCAGGCGGTACAGGCAGCTGACGTGATCCTGGGCCACCATCTCGTTCTGCTCGGGGGTGAAGGCCAGCGTCTCTCCCGGCGTGAAGC
>CAWIRN010000027.1:0-49375 GCA_963838535.1 uncultured Solirubrobacterales bacterium | reverse complement strand
TAGCCGTATGCGCGCAGGCTCAGTCGCTCGACGAGCCATCGGGACTGCCAGGCCCGCTCAGCGGCGTAGCCGGCGGGCCCATCGAGCCGGAGGGCGGCGTGCGCGGCGATGTATCCGCTGGTCGCGGGCGCCCCAGAGAGCGCGCGGACTGCGCCATCAGCCGCGATCGTGAGGCTGATACGGGAGTCCGGTACATCCTCGGCGAGCTGGCGCGCAGTGCCTCGCAGCTCGTCGAGCGTCGTGCACGCCGCGAGTTGATGTTCCGCGCGTCGGTGCCGTGCTCGCGTGAGCGCTTCTATCGCGCGATCGCGTGCACGCCATGCACACGCGTCTGCGTACTCCTGAGCGCACCCGGCCGACCACCCCTGGATTCGTGATCGCAGGCGACCCGCAGGAGCGACGATCTTGTGCTCGTCGATCTGGAGCTGGCCGTCGAGCTCGATCTCCCACAGCTCGTCTGCGAGCCACCATGGCAGGTCGTGGGTACGGCAGGCATGGATGCCGTGCCGGCACGGGATCGTCCCGCTGGCGGCGCGTACCCATACCCCTGGCTCCGGCCATTCGAACTCGCTAAACGGTCCCGTGCGGCCCGGGCGCAGGAACTTGTACGCGATCATCGGCCGCCACCCCGGTGCGCGCTCAACGCGGAGAGAACGACCTCAGGTGGCTCTGCCGCAGGCGTCTCCCTGAGCGCTTGAAGCAAGGCGATGGTCGCCTGCATCTGATCCATGTAGGTGACGCACCAGTCGCACATCACCAGGTGCTCCTCTGCACGGCTCTGCGTCCGAGGGGTGAGCGTTCCCTCGAAGTAGTCCGTGATGAGCTCCACGAACTCCTGGCAGGTGACCTCGTCAGCGGTCACCCCGAAGTCGCTGGCCGAAAGGCCATCGTTGCGCGGGTCCGAAGTGTGCACCTACCTGTGTCTGCCTGACCAAGATTTCGTTACGCGTCTGTGCCTTCGAAATACGCTTCGAGGACAGCGCGCAATCGGGACCGCCCACGATGCAGAAGCACCCGCTGGTTCTCCTGGCTGAGCTCGAGCAGATCGCAGACTTCCTCGGCTGAGAGGCCGTCGATGTCCCGCAGCATCACGATCACGCGCTGGCGATCGGGCAGCTGCGTCAGCGCCGCCTTGAACTGTTCGCGGGCTTCGAGCGAGAGCAGCCGTCGCTCGGGCCTCTGCCACGGTCGTGGCGGCGTGGCCCAATGACCCGGCCAAGCCTCGTCGTCCTTCTGAAAGCGGTCGGGATCGACCGCCGACGCGTCGTCCTGTCCGGTCACGATCGATGAGAGCGGCAGCGCCCGGCGCTCCCTCGTGTGGTGGGTCTTAGCCTGATTGGTGAGGATTGAGAAGATCCACGTGCCAAGCCCGGACCTACCTTCGAACCGGTCGATCCCGGTCACGATCGCCAGCCAGGTTTCCTGCACGATGTCCTCCGCGACGGCGTCGGAGTCAACATAGCTGCGCGCGACTCGCTCCATCATCGGGGAGTAGCGCGCGAACAGCGCGCGGAACGTGCGCTCCTCACCCGAGCGCAGTGCCGCGACGAGCTCCTCATCCCCGGCGGCTTCGGGCGAGTGAGCGGCGATGACCTGCTCAGCCGCCATCGTCAGCCTCGGGCACCCGGTTGACGCTGATGAGCTCACTGCCGAAGTCGCGCAGGCGGTTCAGCAGCCCGTACAGCCGGGACTGGTCGGCGAGTTCCGCGCGCAGCGTGGTCTGCCCGCTACGAGCCACCAGTGTGACGTCGTCAAACGCGCACTCGTCGTCCTTGCTCAGCCGACCGCGTATGACGATCTCGTAGCTCTGCCGCGAGGAAACGGGATTGCTCACGACGGCAAGCTTCGGTGGCGCCTGGGTGAGCTGTCATCACCCAGGCGCCGGATTCACCCGGGTGAATCCGGCCGCGCCCAGCGCGGCGGTCACGCACGAGATGCCCTGACCGCTATAGGAGATTCAGCTCGCGCGCGCGCGCGACGGCGTCCACGCGGCTTCCGACGCGCAGCTTGGCGTAGATGTTGCGGGCGTGAGTCTTGACCGTGTTGAACGACACGTACATCTCGTTGCCGATCTCGCGTAAGGACAGCTGGCTGGGCATCAGTCTCAGGACCGCCATCTCACGCGCCGACAGATCGTCCGCGGCGCGCCCGGCTCGCCGGCCTCTTGTGATTGGCGCTGACCCGCTCGGCGTTCGCGACCATGTGTCCGAGGATGCCCGGGTCAGCGCAGGCCGCGAGCTGTCGCTCGGCGCGCTCGGACAAGTCCCGTGCCTGAGGCCTGTCTCCAGCCAGGACGGCGAGCTGCATCAGCGCCAGCAGCCCGTACACGGTGTCCAGTCGCAGCCCGCCCCGCCGGGCGAGGTCGAGGCCGCGCTCGGTCGCGGCGCGGGCGGCTGCGAGATCGTCCCGAGCCCGCGCGCAGTGACCGGCGGCGTAGTGGGCCATGACGGTGACCCAGTGCTCGGCCAGATCCTGACGGCTGGCGAGCGACAGGGCACAGTCGACGTGGCGCTCGGCCTCGTCGTACTGCGCTCGTTCGGCGGAGATCGCCGCGAGGTAGCCGAGCGCGTAGATTCTGGCCGTGTGGTTGCCGACGAGCTCGCCGGCGGTGACGGTGTTGCGGAATGCCTCGATCGCCGCGTCGGTCGCGCCGGACCAGTACGCGGTCATGCCCAGCGCGTTCGTCACGATCGGGCGCCACGGCGCGGTGGTGTCCGGTTCGAGCTCCGCGGCCAGCGTCGCCGACTGGGCGGCCGCGCCGACGTCGCCGAGGAGTAGTCGCGCCGATGTTCGGACCATGGCGGCGCTCGATTCGATCGACCGTGAGCCGTCGCGCATCGGTCCGGGCAGCGTGCCCTGCTCCGCCGCGCGCACGGCTGGCTCCACCTCCATCGGGCGGCCGAGCACGAGCAGCATCCACGCGCGCGCGAGACATAGGCGGGGGTCCGCGTCGGCGACCTCGGCGGGCAGGGCGCCGGTCCACGCCTCGACGGTCTCGAGCTGACCGCGATTCACGTACTTCAGCCAATTGGCGGCGATCAGCTCGGCCGCCGCGTCGTGGTGACCGGCCGCCGTGGCGTGTCGAATCGCCTCGGGGATCAAGCCCTCGGCGACGTGCCAGTCAAAGGCACGCTCGTGCAAGCGACCGGATCGACGCCGGTTCGGCGACGCACAGCTCGTGCCGCAAGAGGTCCCGGAACAGATGGTGGTAGCGGTACCAGATCCGCTGTCCGTCCAACGGCAGCAGGAACAGGTTCGCGTGTTCGAGAGCGACGAGCACCCGGGCCGAGCTCTGGCTGTCGAGGACGGCGTCGCAGAGCGGTCCGCAGAGCCGTTCGAGAATCGAGGTGCGCAGCAGAAACGCGCGCGTTTCGGCTGCTTGGCGGTCGATGACCTCCGCGGCCAGGTAGTCGACGATCTGACGATCGTCGCCGGCAAAGGCGGCGATGTACTGCTCCCGGTCCTCGCGGCCCCGCAGCGACAATCCGACCAGCTGAAGTCCTGCGGCCCAGCCCTCGGTGTGTCTGTGCAGGCTGCGCACCTGCTCGTCTTCGAGGCCGAGGCTCAAGCTGCCGTTCAGCAGGGCCGCCGCCTCCTGGGTGGTCAGCCGTAGGTCGTCGACGCGCACCTCCAGCAGCTCGGCTCGGGCGCGCAACCGCGCGAGCGGGAACGGTGGGTCGCTGCGGCTGGCCAGCGCGATCTGCGTCGACTCGGGAAGGTGATCGATCGCGAACTCGACTGATCGATGAACGTCGGCACTCTCGATCTCGTGGTAATCGTCGAGCACGAGAACGATCGGACTCCGTAACTCGACCAGAGCGTTGACGAGCATCGGCATCGCGAGCTCGGTGATGTCGGCGCCCGGGGCTCGCAGCGCGCCGTCGATCCGGCTGCCGAACCCGGGCACGGCGGTCCGGACCGAGGCCAGCACGCCGCCCCAGAAACGGACGGGGTCGTTGTCGCGATCATCCAATGACAGCCAGGCGAAGGGTCGATGCTCCTGACGATCGGCATGCCAGCTCGCCAGCAGCGTGGTCTTACCCGCCCCGGCGGGAGCCGAGACGAGAATCAGCCGCGCATGCACCGCCTCGCGCAACGCTGCCACGAGCGCGGGACGCGCGTTGCGCTCGGGTCGGAGCGCCGGAATGTGCAGCTTCGTGGCGACGAGGAGACCGTCGACCCGCGCCGGCGCTACCGGGATCTTCTCGATCGTAATGGTGTTGTCCCTCGTGCTCGCAGAACCTGCGCCCACCTGCGATGGACGGTATGGTATCCTCGCTACCTAACCGGGGGCTGAGTTGGCTCAGTCGCAAAAGCTGGCGGCCGGACTCGCGTCAACGCGGCCGGCGCGAGGGACGCTACGACGGGAGCTGGGCTTCGGGGGCACCGCCTCGCTGTCGGTGGGCGGGATGGCCCCCACGCTCGCGATGTCGGTGACCGGAGTGCAGGCGGCGCGCCTGCTCGGGCGCGCCGCCCCGCTCGCCTACGTGCTCGCCGGCGCGGGGATGGTTCTGATCGGCTATGGCTTCGTCCGGCTCTCTTCGGCGTTCAGCCACGCCGGCTCGGTGTACGCGTTCATCGGGAAGACCCTGGGACCGCGCGCCGCATTCTTCGCCACGTGGATGCTGATCGGGACCTACATCGTGTTCCCGCCGGTATCGGTGCTCGGTATGGCAGCCTTCACGCAGGCCTTCTTGCGACACGCAGGCATCGCGATCGGCACCGACTGGCTGCCGATCGCGGTGATCTCGTGGGTGCTCGTGTGGCTGCTCGTCTCACGCGGCATCACACTGACCGCACGCTCGGTGATCGCGGTCGAGACCGTCTCGCTGCTGCTGATCACGGCGCTGATCACGATCATCTTCGTGCGCCTCGGGCTCGATCACGGTCCCGGACGCCAGAGGCTGAGCGCCGACGTCGTCAAGATCCCGCCCGGCGTCAGCCTGGCGACGATCGCACTCGCGGGGACGTTCGGAATCCTCTCGTTCGGCGGCTTTGAGTCGGCCATCTCGGCCGGTGAGGAGTCACAACGGCCGACGCACGTGATCCCGCGATCGATCATCGCCGCCGTGGCGTTCGGCGCCGTGTTCTACGTGTTCTGCATCAGCGGCCAGGTGCTCGGATTCGGTACTGACAGCGCCGGCGTGTCGCAGTTCGCGCATTCCAGCGCACCGCTCGGAGACCTGGCGCACGCCTATGTGGGAGCGCGCGATGGCGGACCTGCTCGACATCGCGGCGGTCCTCAGTTCGCTGGGGGCGGCGCTCGTCGGAGTCGCGGTCGCGTCACGCACGCTGTACGCGCTGGCTCGAGACCGGATCATCGCATCGGGTATCGCGACCGTATCGACCGACACGGGCGCTCCGACCGGAGCGGTCACGACGAGCATGGCCCTCACGCTGGTCCTGCTGGTCGGCTTCGGACTCGCGGGCACGACCGCGCTGAACGCGTTCT
The DNA here is from genome assembly GCA_963838535.1 of uncultured Solirubrobacterales bacterium. GTDB lineage: Bacteria > Actinomycetota > Thermoleophilia > Solirubrobacterales > Solirubrobacteraceae > Palsa-465. Next base: position 43,923 of record CAWIRN010000027.1, on the reverse strand, counting down.
TCTACCTGGCCACGATCGGCACGCTCAGCGTCCTGGTGCTCTATGTCCTGGTCAGCGCCAGCGCGCTGCGCCTGCAGATGAGCACTCCCGGTCTGAAGTCGCGCCTGGCGATGATCCTGCCCATCGGCGGAGCCATCGTCGCGCTGTACGTGTTGTATCGAAACCTCGTGCCGGCGCCGGCGTTCCCGTACGACCTGTTCCCGTACATCGTCGCCGGATGGCTCGTGCTGGGAATCACGGTCGCGCTCGTCCTGCCCGGCCTGTCCGGTCGCATTCGCGACGGGCTCGCGCTGGGTTGAGATTCCCGCTTCAGACGGTCACGGTGTCCACACTCATTCTGAGGACCACGGTTCGCGGAAGCTCGGGAACAGCGTCAGCCCGCCGTCGACGAAGATCGTCTGGCCGGTGATGTAGGCCGCGTCGTCGCTGGCCAAAAAGCCCGCCACTGCACCCATCTCATCGGCGGTGCCGGCGCGCGCCATCGGAATGTGGCTCTCGACCATCTCCCGCTTGATCGGATCATCGATCCACGCCCGGTTGATCGGCGTCACGGTCGCACCCGGGCCGATGCCGTTGACGCGGATCCCCCGGCCGGCGTACTCGAGCGCCAGCGTCCGGGTGAGGTTCTGCATCCCGCCCTTGCTCACCGAGTAGCCGAGATAGTCGGGCTTGGGGATCAACTGGTGCACGCTCGAGACGTTGATGATCACTCCCGGCTTCCCCTCGGCCAGGAAATGGCGGATCGCCTCGCGCGCGCACAGGAACGCGCCGCGCAGATTGACCGCCAGCACCCTGTCGAAGTCCGCGCTGGAGAGCTCGTCACTGTGGCGCGAGATCTGGATCCCGGCGTTGTTGACCAGCACGTCGAGGCCACCCAGCTCCCTGACCGCCTGGCCGACCATCTGCACAACGTCCTGCTCGCTCGAGACGTCGCCCTGCACGAGCACGTCGCGGACGCCCTCCTGCTGGACGCGATTGACACACGCGTGAACCTGCTGCTCGGTGTCGCTCGCCTCGTCGGCCTGGCGCAGATAATTGATCGCCACGTTCGCGCCGTATTCGGCGAACTTGACTGCGATCGCTTGCCCGATCCCGGACGTACCGCCGGTCACCAGGACGCCCTTCCCTTTAACGCCCGGCATCGGCTCGATCTGCCTGGCGTTCGTGATCGTCGCTGACATGAGTCCTCCTCATCGTCGGTCGGTCTGCTCAGGCATTGGTAGCCCCAGCCGGCGTCGCGTTACAGATGACTCAGATCAGCTCGCGCTCGCGCGCCCGCGCCACCGCCTGCTCCCGGCCCGAGACTCCGAGCTTGCGGAAGATGCTGCGGGTGTGCGACTTGACCGTGTTGAACGAGAGGTACAGCTCGGTTCCGATCTCGCGCTGGGTCAGATCAGTCGCGAGCAGCCGGAGGACCCCGAGCTCGCGCTCGCTGAGCCCTTCGTCGGCGGCGCGGGCGCGTCGTCCTGAGTCGAGCTGATGCTCGGCGAGCGCCACCATCTCGCTGACGCCGGCGGCATCCGGCGCGCCGGCCAGCGCCGTCCGGGCCTCCTCCAAGCACTCGCCGCGCTCCCGCGGGATCGTCGCACATGACCAGCAGCCGAACCAGATGCGTCAACAGCCACGCCGTCGTGACAGGCCCAGCGCCGCGTTTGGCGAGCTCGAGCGCGCGGCGCATCTCCACCTTCGCGTCTCCCGGTGCGCCCGAGCGCTCCAACACCCGCGCCCGAGCGAAATGCGCGCCGGCGCAGATCCAGTGCTCGCGGTACCCCTGCTCGGCCGCCAGCTTCAGCGAGGACTCGGCTCTCGAGGCGGCCTGGTCCCAGTCTCCAAGCTCCGTCGACCAGGCGGCCGAGTTGGCCAAGCCGGAGATCTGGGGCAAAGCTTGACCGGCTCGGCGCCCGATCTCGACCCACCTCTCCACACTGGTGCGCGCGTGCTCCCATTCACCGTGCGCAGCCTGCGTAAGGCCCACCACGGCGTGTCCGATGCCGCGCCACGGCGAGGTTGAAGCCTCTGTCGCCAGCACGTCCTGGGCCGCTGCCATCGCCGTTCCGACGTCCCCAGTCTGCCAGTAATAAGCCGCCTGCACGCAGGCGATCGCCCCGCGCGCTGAAGAGAACCCGTCATGAAACGGCGCCGGCAGCGGCGCAGTCTCCGCCGCCCTCAGCCAGTGCGCCACGACCTCCATCCGACCCATGCTCAGCGCGATGTACGAGCGCGCCACGCACAGCCGCAGATCACGCTCGATCGTCGCGTCCGGGAGCGCGGCAAACCAGTCCTCGACCGTGCGATCCCCCGCGCTCACCATCATCATCGGCGCCCAGTGCTGGGCGATCAGCTCGCAAGCGGCGTCGTGATCGCCGGCTGCGATCGTGTGGTGAACCGCTTCGGAGACCTGTCCTCGAGCCAGGTGCCAGGCCGCGGCGCGACCATGCAGCTCCGCCACGAGGGCAGGATCGCCACGCTCGAGCTCGGCATTCAGGCACGCGTGCAGCAGGTGGTGGTAGCGGTACCAATCGTCGACTGTCGTCGAGCTCGACGAAGAACAGGTTCGAGCGCGCCAGGCGGTCCAGCATGATGCCCGAGTCCTGCGTGCCCACGACGGCGTCACACAGTGCTCCCGTCATCCGCTCGAGGATCGAGGTGTGGACCATGAACTCACGCACCGCCGGTTGCTGGGCCAGCAGCACCTCTTCCATCAGATAGTCGACGATGTGGCGGTCGGTGCCGGCAAAGCCGGCGACGAACTCGCTGCGATCCACGCGGTCGCCCAGCGACAGCGCCGCGAGATACAGGCCGGCCGGCCATCCCTCGGTCCGCTCATGGAGGCGCAACACCTCAGCGTCGCCGAGCCCCAGTCCCAGGAGCACGTTGAGAAACGCCCGGCTCTCCTCGAGCGAGAACTGCAACGCTCGCACGTCGACCTCGACCAGCTCTCCACGAGCGCGCAGGCGGGCGACCGGCAGCGGCGGCTCCGATCGCGTCGCGATGGCGATCGCGACGGTGGCCGGCAGATAGTCGAGCAGCGTTCTGATCGTCGCGTGGACGGCATCGCCCTCGATCAGGTGGTAGTCGTCGAGCGCGACGACCAACGGGGCGGCGAGGTCGCTCAGCTCATCGACGAGCACGGGCAGCATGTCAGCCTCGAGATCAACTCCCGGAGCGCTGAGGAGCCCCAGCGAGCGGGCGCCGATCTCAGGAGCCAACCGGCGCAGCGACGCGATCACATATGTCCAGAAGCGAACCGGGTCGCTGTCCCACCGGTCGAGCGTCACCCACGCGAACTCGCGCCGGCCCACTTCCGCACGCCGCCATTGCGACATCAGCGTCGACTTGCCCCATCCCGCCGGCGCCCGGATCAGAACGAGCTTTGCGCGGGAGGCACCGGTCAGACGGTCAAGCAGCAGCGGGCGCCCGAGCCGGTCCCTCGGGTCCGGGGCGTAGAGCTTCGTGGCAAGCAGTGGCGCGTGCGCCTGCGCCGACACGAGCTCGGCAGTCTATTTCCCCCGCAACGCTCAGCGGATCGCGTGGCCGTCGGGAGCCACCACGTTCCACGTCCCTCCGTATTCCAGTACCGCCTGACACCGGACCTCGCCAGGATGCCGGTCGCCCACGTAGTAGTAGAGCGGGTGGCGGGCGTAGGTGACCTGGAGGCGTCCGTCCGGACGGCGCACGCTGCCCAGCAGCCGGGCGTCCGCGCCGGCAGCCGCGGCGCTCGGCGCGGCGCGGGTCAGGTACGGAGGCCAGGCGGCCGCGCACGCCCCGAAGCATCGGCTTGTGCTGGGCGCATCATGCGTGAACTGGTACAGCGCGAATCCCCTCCGGTCCACGAGCGCGCGTCCGTACGCGGTGCGCGCGACGCGGACCGCCACCTGCCCGCGCTGCCTGGCAGAGGCCGAGGGCTTCTTGCCGGGCTCGGGGGTCGACCGCGGCGGGGGCTGAGACACAGGCGCGGCGGACGCTGTGGTCCCCGCTTCGCCGGCGTGTCCCGCGGCGCCGCAGCCCGCCACCGCGAGCGCGGCGATCATCACGGGGATCAGGGCCTGAGCTCGGAGCTTCATCGCGTGCGGTGGGACATCGCCGGCGCTCCGGAGCTGCGGGTCAGCGCGATGGGGTAGCCGTTGGTCTGCCCGACACGCGGCACGCCGGCGCCTCATGCGGCCGAGGGTGCGCCGCCCACGCGGCAGAGCGCTCGATCCTCCGCCGTGATCACCGGCATCACCGGAGTCGACCGCCTCACGCGGCTGCCCGGTGTCGGGCTGCTCGCGGCGCAGCAGCACCAGGCCGAGGGCGGGGAACAGGATCACCGAGAGCAGTCCGGCGGCCACGAGGCCTGCGGCGCTGGCCCGGGTGACGACACCGATCTGGACTCCGATCTGTGTGGCGGCGACGATGAAGGGCAGCGACGTGGCCTGGAGCACACCGGCGATCAGCGCGCGGGAGCGTCCCACCAGCCGCGTGTAGGTCAGCGCCGGCAGGCCGCGCACCAGCAGCAGCGCCAGCAGGAACAGCGGGACGCGGGCCACGGTCGAGGCACTGGCGAACAGGGCGTTCAGATCAAAACGCAAGCCGCTGGTCACAAAGAAGACCGGGATGAACACGCCGAACCCCACCGCTTCGAGCTTGATCCGGAATTGGGGATGCGTCATCGCGGTGTCGCGGTCGATCAGCGACAGCAGCGCCCCGGCGGCAAACGCCCCGAGGATCGTCTCCAGCCCCACGGTCTGGGCAAGCGTGGCAAAGCCGATCAGCAGCACGAACGCCGCCCGGACGCGGATCTGCGCGGTCGTGTCCTGGAGGCGCACGAGCACCCGGGATAGGCCGATGGAGTGCTCGACCCCGGCGATCGCCAGCCCGACGAGAGCCACCACCAGCCCAAACAGCCCGAGCAGGATGAGCGTGCCGGCAGTGTCGGTGGAGCCGCTGCCCGAGAAGAACACCGACAGCAGGATGATGGCGCCGAAATCGGCGATCGAGGCAGCGGCGATCACGAGCTGTCCGAAGCTGGAGCTGATGTTCCCGGAGTCCTTCAGCACCGGAACGATCACCCCCAGCGAGGTGGCGACCAGAACGATCGCGACGAACAGCGGCGACCTGACGAACCCACCCGCTTTCAACCCCAGGCCGACGACGATCGCGATCCCGAACGACAGGGCGAATCCGAGCGCCGTCAGCTTGAGGATCCTCCCGCGGAGGCGTTCAACATCGATCTCGAGACCCGAGAGAAACAGCAGGAAGGCCAGCCCGATCAGAGCCAGGATCGTGACCGGTAGGTCGGGCGTGACCCACCCCAGCCCGGAAGGGCCGACGGCGATGCCGAGAACGATCTCGAGCACGATCGCCGGAAGGCGGACGCGAGGAAAGAAGCCGAGCGCCAGCGGAGCCACCAGCGCGATCGTGACCACGATCAACAGGTTGGTGAAGTGAACTTCGGACATGACCGGTAGTCGGCCTCGGCGCCCCAGCGTTACACGACCGACCTCGATCATCGCAATCTCACGCGGGCGCCCGCGAGAGGTGAGGCGGTCGCGCTTCTCGCGAGGGCGGCGGGCCTGACGGCGACGCCGTGCCCGCTCACCCGACGAGCGCGTCGAACCGGGCGCGGAAGAATGCCAGCGCGGTTTCGCGCTGGTCTGGGGCGTCGAGCAAGAGCGGCGTAGCGAAGCTCGGCGCCTGAGAATCCGCTCGCCTGCCAGAGCTCGCCGCGGGCGGGTGGCACCCACGGCGCGACGTACAGGTACGGCTCGGGGTGATTGTCGTCTCCGGGAGACAGTCCATACGCGGCGCGGGCGCCCGCGGCTTCCGGGCCCAGGTCGACGGCGAGGTCGAAGTGCTCGGGCCACAGCTGGACGCGCGAGGGGTCGGCGCGGTCTCCCGCCCGCGCGCGCAGCTCTTCGAGCACCGAGGCGGCGAACCCGTACCAGTCGCCGAGGAACGCGGCGGCGGCCGGGTCGACGTCGAGCGGTGTGCGATCGAACTGGACGTCGTCGGGGAGCTGACGGCGGCCGATATGGTCGGCCGCGGCGTCGAGTGTCGTGATCGGGGCGCTCCGCTCGCCGGTCGTGTCTTGCACGACGAGCTCTGTGCCGCGCACGCGAACCTGGACGTCGGCGCCGAAGAATGGCGTGCCGAAGCCGCCGCGGGTGTAGCGCAGGCCGATCTTGCCGTTGACGTGGCGCCGGGCGGGCGCCACGACCTGCTCCGCGAGTCGGTGCAGCGCAACACGGGTGGGGACGAGCCTCGATGGCACCGGCCCCAGTCGGCGGTAGGCGCCGAGCCAGCGCTCGGCGCACCATCCGGCCAGTGCGGGGTCGGCCGCCGCGAGGTCTGTCCAGCGCAGATCTCCGGTCCCGACCGGCGACACGATCAAGCGGCCGGCCGGCGCCTCACCGCGCGCGACGGGGTCGTCCGCGAACCACGGGCCGTCGGCGACCGCGGGCGGGGACGGCTCGAGTACGCGAGCCTCGTAGCGTCCCTCGACGCGCTCGGAGGCCTCAGCGCGCGCGTTCATGCCGTCTCGTGCACTGTCGTTGTCCGGAGGTGCGTGAACTGGGTTCGGTGCCATCGCTCCATAGTCCCGCGTCGCGACGTTTCGTTACAGCGCCCCGAGATTCGCTGTAACGCTTTCGCTGTGCGCGAGACTACGCGTTCATGACGATTGCATCGAACCATGCGCTGAGTTGGCATCGCGTGCTGTCCGTGGACGAGCTTCCCGAGGGGCGCGTGAAGACGGTGTCGGCCGGCCCCCACAGCTTTGCCGTGACGCACTACGACGGGCGCTATGCCGCTCTGAGCAATCGCTGCCCGCATCAGGGCGGCCCGCTCGGGGAGGGGTCGATCGAGAAGGGGATGCTCCGCTGCCCGTGGCACGGGTACGACTACTGCCCGCTGGACGGGAGCTCTCCGTTCGGCGACGGCGTGCCGACATTCCCGATTGAGGTCCGTGACGACGGCGTGTACGTCGGCGTCGAGCCCGACCCGCCTCACGCGCGGACGGTGAGCGACGTGATGGTCGAGACGATGGTCAACTGGGGTGTGCGCCACGTGTTCGGGATGGTCGGGCACTCGAACCTTGGGCTGGCCGACGCGCTGCGCCGTCAGGAGCAGGCGGGCAAGCTGACGTACATCGGGATCCGCCACGAGGGCGCGGCGGCGTTCGCCGCCTCGGCCTACGGCAAGTTGACCGGCCGGCCGGCGGCGTGCCTGACGATCGCCGGTCCCGGGCGCGACCAATCTGCTGACCGGGCTGTGGGACGCGAACGTCGACCGCTCGCCGGTGCTCGCGCTGACCGGGCAGGTCGACACGCAGGTGCTGGGCCCCGGCGCGTTTCAGGAGGTGGACCTCGCCGCCGCGTTCGGGAAGGTCGCCGCGGTGGACCCAGCCGGTGCTCGAGACCTCCAAGCACGCCGAGCTGATGACGCTGGCCTGCAAGCACGCGATCCTCCAGCAGGGGCCCGCGCACCTGATCTTCCCCGACGAGGTGCAGACCCTGCCGGCCGGCGAGGGCGAAGCCTCGGGCCCGAGGGTCGGCTCACGCCGCTGGAGATCAGCCCACCGGCCGCTGCGCATCGAGCAGGCCATCGACCTGCTCGGGACGGCCAAGCGGCCGGTCATCATCGTCGGCCATGGCGCCCGCTTTCACCGTGAACAGGTGATCGCGCTGGCCGAACGGATCAACGCGCCGGTGATCACGACGTTCAAGGCCAAGGGGCAGATCGCCGACGACCATCCGCTCGCCTGCGGCGTGCTCGGGCGCAGCGGCACCCCGGTCGCCAGCTGGTTCATGAACGAGAGCCGACCTGCTGGTCGTGCTCGGCGCGTCGTTCTCGAACCACACCGGCATCTACCCGGGCAAGCCGATCATCCAGGTCGACCTCGACCCGCTGCAGCTGGGCAAGTTCCACCCGGTGACCGTGCCCGTGTGGGGCGAGATCGGCGTCGTCCTTCGAGACCCTGCTGCGAGCGGATCTCCGCGCCGCCGGCCGACCGGGTCGACCAGCGCCCCGAGGTGGCCGAGCGCCGGCGCGATCTGGCGCGCGGAGAAAGCCAGCCGCGAACGCGATGACCGCGGCCATGGCATCAACTCCGCGATCGTGTTCGCAGCGCTGGGCCGTCACGTTCCCGAGGACGCCGTGATCGCGGTCGACGTCGGCAACCACGCCTACTCGTTCGGCCGCTACTTCGAGTGCCGGCCCAGCCAGTCAGTGCTGATGTCGGGCTACCTGGGTTCGATCGGGTTCGGCTACCCGGCCGCGATCGGCGCCTGGGCCGCCGCTCCAGACCGGCCGATCTTCGCCGTCACCGGTGACGGCGGCTTCGCGCAGTACATGGCCGAGCTGCTCACTGCCGTCAAGCATCGACATGAAGATCACACACGTGCTGCTCAACAACGGCCAGCTCGGGAAGATCTCCAAAGAGCAGCGCGCCGGCGACTGGGAGGTGTGGCAGACCTCGCTGCACAATCCGAACTTCTCCCAGTACGCGCGAGATCTGCGGTGCGCTCGGAATCCGGGTGAGCGACGCGTCACAGCTCGACGCCGCGCTGGACACCGCCGCCGCCCACGATGGACCAGCGCTGATCGAGATCCTCACCGATCCCGAACTGGTCTGACCCCGGGGTGTCACAGCCGGTCCGCTCCGGGACTGCCCACCATGACCGACTCGAACCGATGAGGAGATGACCGATGGCGAATCTCAGCGAACGTCACGAGCAGCTGGCCACCGAGTCCACATGGGATTTCTCGGACCTGCGCGCGCTGTTCATCAACTGCACGCTGAAGCGCTCACCCGAGGTGTCCAACACGCGTGGCCTGGCGGACCTCGCGGTCGCGATCATGGAGCGCAACGGGGTCTCGGTCGAGGTCATCCGCGCGGTCGACCACCAGATCGCGACCGGCGTGTATCCCGACATGACCGAGCACGGCTGGGAGACGAGACGACTGGCCCGGGATCTTCGAGAAGGTGCTCGCGGCCGACATCCTGGTGGTGCTCTCGCCGATCTGGCTCGGCGAGAAGTCCTCGGTCTGCACGCAGGTAATCGAACGGCTCTACGGCAACAGCCACCTCCTCAACGACGCCGGCCAGTGGGCCTACTACGGTCGCGTCGGCGGATGCATGATCACCGGCAACGAGGACGGCGCCAAGCACTGCGCCATGAACATCCTCTACTCCCTCCAGCACCTCGGATACGTGATCCCGCCGCAGGCCGACTCGGCCTGGTTGGGCGAGGCCGGACCCGGCCCGAGCTATCTCGATCCCGGCTCCGGCGGACCCGAGAACGACTTCACCAACCGCAACACCACCTTCCTGGCCTGGAACCTGATGCATCTCGCGCGGATGCTCAAGGACGCCGGCGGCATCCCCGCCCACGGCAACCAGAAGAGCCTGTGGGACGCCGGATGCCGCTTCGACTTCGCCAACCCCGACTACCGCTGAGCGCGACCATGACGGTCGACCCCCACGGCACAATCGACGCATGGAGTTCGTGACGTAGGCCGCCGTTGAGCGATCCCGCCACCCGCTGGATCCCGCTTCCCGGTGCCTCAGCGGGCCTCACTGAATCAGCGACCTCCAGCAGTGCGACCGCGCGCCAACGGGACGTATCAGTCGGCCAGGCTCGCCGTGGCAGCGCGATCTTTACTGTGGCGCTTGGCGTCATAGAGGGCGTCGTCGGCCCGTACCATCAGGCCGTCGGCGAGCTCGGTGCAGTCCCAGGTGGCGACTCCGACCGAGCAGCTGTAGGGGCCTGGCATGCGAGCACGCAGGCGTGTGATGACATCGGCGGCGTCGGCTTCGGTGCAGGCGGGCATCAGGACGGCGAATTCGTCGCCGCCGATTCGTGCCAGCACGTCGTCGGGGCGCAGCGCGTCGGACCAGTTGCGGGTAACGTCGATCAGCAGCGCATCTCCGCCCGGATGTCCGTGCGCGTCGTTGACGGCCTTGAAGCTGTCGATGTCAACCAGAGCAACGCTCACGGGCTCGCTGGTCCGCCGCGCGCGCGCCAACCCGCGTTTCAGTTCAACCTCCCACGCGCGTCGGTTCGCGAGACCGGTCAGCGCGTCGGTGTGGGCGAGATCGTCAAGCTGGTTCAGCAGCCGGGTTCGGGCGTGTTCTTGGTCGCGGACGCGGACCGCGAGCGATTGGGCGGCCATCCCGACGATTCCCGACAGCACGATAAAGAGAATCCCGGCCCGCCACGCGCTGGGGGGATAGTTGGCGCCGCCCACCAGGATCAGCGGGAGGACGAACACCGCGGTCACTCCGATCAGCAGACACCACAGCTGCCGGCGGGTCCCGGACAACGCAAGCCAGAACACGGGCAACAGCACCATCGGCGCCACCCCCGAAGGACCGCCCGCGGTGCGCAGCAGGGCGACCACGACCAGATACGCGAAGGCAAGCACACACGGCGCCCAGCCCGGCAGCCGCTCCCACGGTGCGCGCACCCCAATCACCGCGATCACCAGCGTCAGCGCCCCGGCGGCAACCACGAGACCGGAATGCCACCGCGCCGGCGGCAACCACAACAGCACAAACGGCAAGAACCCCGCAACCAGAGACGGCAGCAGGATCCGCCGCCGTCCCTCAGCGTCGAAGGGCCGCTCTTTTTCCATACCTCACTATCGGCAAGACCCGATCCGCGCAATAGCGCCGATGGGTTACCGAGGTGCCAGCTCGCACTCACCCTGCAGTCCGCCGTGATACTGCTCCACATTCGGGCGTGACCCAACCCTACGGGCGTGGAGGCCCGCTTCTCGTTCACTCATGGCCGTCAGGGGCGATGTCAGCTGGCAGCTAACGAGGCGTCGACGGGCAGGTCGATAACGATGACCTGGTAGCGCCCGGCGGGGTCGTCCCGGTCGATGGTGTGCGAGACGCTTGACACGACACAGCCTTGCTCGGCGAGTTCGTGGGCGATCTCCGAAACTCGGCTACCGACGCCGTCAAACGTGTGGGCATGCTCAAGAAAGATGTGGGTTTCGGTGCGACGATCAGCCACGCGGCGGAAGATACCCCACCTCGCGCGATGGCGGATCGAAAGACCGGGCAACCAAGGGACTTCCTGGACACTGAACAGCTCTCCTTCTACGTCGGCGTGCTTCCGACGCAGACAGGCGTCCGCGTGACCTCGCGCCAGGACTTGCGGTATCGAGGCGACGCGGGCACCGCCGGGAGCTCGCGGAGCCCAGTCGAATCGGACATCACACCGGGCGGGACGGCTGATAAACGGCTGTTGGTTTTCAGCAAACGAGAAGTGCCGGCGCAGGGCGCTCCTGCCGTTGACGCGGAAACGTGACCGGATCCTGCGCGAGTACAACGAGGAGCGCATCCGGTCGTGCCGTTACCGCTCTCGCCTAAGGCGCCGCCGGCAGTGTTACCACGAAGCCGAGCGCTCCCAGGAACATGATGGTCCCGAATAGGAGCACCGCGAGTTGCAGTGGTTTCCATTCCAGGCGCAGCGACACGGCAGCCAGGAACAGGACAGCGGCGAAGAACACGGTCGAGAGGATGTAGCGGTCGTTGCTGGTCTTGGCTTGCGTCCCCTCGAGGAACAGCTGATCGGCGCGCGCGTCCAGCGCCGCGGACGCTGTGAACGGCGCCGGGTGATATTGCGGAATGTACGTGGGACCGGGAGGCGCCCGCCGGTTGCTCAGCGGATGCTCCGCGAGCCATGCATTGAAGATAGGCCGAAAGGCAGGGCGAAAGCGGCTTCGGTAGTCGGCTGCGAGCTGTGGATTGCCCGATTCGATCGCGTTGAACCAGCCGTTGACGAGCACGATGTCACCGATCTGGATTTGACCTCCGAGTATCGATTGCTGATTGGCCTGGATGCGTAGTGCCGACGCCTGGGCGTTGCGTTGTGATTGCTCACCGGACCACAGGGCAGCCTGATAGCCGCTCCAGGCGGTTGCCAATGTCGCCAGCGACAGGAGTACGACGGCGCCGAGCTCAGACCAGCGCCCTGCGCCGAACCCGGTCGCTTCTTCGGCGACGTGCTCGGTCATGTCGCTGGGCTCGGATCGGGCCGTCGGAATATGCGGCGCGGCCAACTGGTGCGCTCGCGTTGAGATGAGCGGTCAGCGCTCATCGTCTTCGCTGGTTGCGGCCGAGAGATTCCAAGCGAGCGGATCCTATCGACGAGCTGGTCATAGGTTCTCATCGCGATGTTGGTCCCGTATGCAGCCATCGTCCGACGCGGCCTGATTCGCAGGCGCGTGTCAGGACGCTGATCCCGAGGCCCTGCGGACCATCCAGCATCAGGTGTTGGCCGTTCGGGCGATCCAGAGCGGGACACAGGGGTCTCGTGGCGAGTCGACCGGGCCAGCCAAGTGATCGCGGTGGGCGGACTGGCGCCCAGCGCCGTGGGCATCGTGGAGCCCGGGGTGCGGAGGGCCTTCCGTCGTGTTGGCTGGTGCGCGTGGGATCCTCGTGGTTGAGATGACTGAGACCAGGGCCGCACCGGAGGATCGGCCGCATAGTTCGCGTGTGGTGGCGGGACCGGCGGGCGGTGTTGATGGTCCGGTGGCGCGGGTGCGTCAGTGGGTGGCGGCGCATCCGGGGGGTCTGGTTGTGTTGGCGCTGCTGATCGGTGTGGGTGGTGGGCTCGGCGCGGTTGCGTTTCGTTACATGATTCTGGGGGTGACCGGGCGCGCTGCTCCGAGCATCGCCGGACGGGTGGGGAATCCTCATCTCCCGGGGCTGGGGGTGGTATCTGCTGTTCGTGCCGGTGATCGGGGGGCTTTGTGTGGGCCGCTGGTCGCGCGGCTCGCGCCTGAGGCGCGGGGTCATGGTGTCCCGGAGGTGATGCTTGCGGTGTAGGGTGGGCGGATCCGTTCGCAGGTGCCGGTGGTGAAGTCGATCGCGTCGGCGTTGTGCATCGGTACTGGAGGTTCGGTGGGGCGCGAGGGGCCGATCGTGCAGATCGGCTCGGCGCTGGGCTCCGCGCTCGGTCAAGCGGCCCGGGTGCCTGAGCAGCGGCTGCGGCTGTTGGTGGCGTGTGGCGCGGGGGCGTGTATCTCGGCGACGTTCAACGCGCCGCTGGCGGGGGTGTTCTTCGCGTTGGAGGTGATCCTGCGCGACTTCGAGACGCGATCGTTCGGTGTCGTCGTGCTGAGCTCCGTGACCGCCGCGGCGGTCGGGCGCGGCGCGTTCGGCAGTCACGCGTTTCTGCACCTGCCCGCGATTGGTGTCGCTTCGAGCTTCGAGTATCCGCTGTACGCGTTGCTGGGTGTGCTCGCCGCCTTCTGGGGGGTTGCGTTCATCCGTGTCCTATACGGATCAGAAGATCTCGCTGACCGGGTCTAGCACGGACCGGAATGGCTGCGCCCCGGAGGCCCGCCCGCTGCTGGCCGACCTTCTCGTCAGCGACGCGATGAGCGCGCCGCCCGACCCGGTCGCGGGCGACGCCCCCTCGACGCCGTGCTGGAACGCTTCGCGACCGGCCCTGGCACCGCGCTACCGGTCATCGACGCACAACACCGACTCCTCGGCGTCATCACCGCGACCAACCTGGAAACCGCGCTACAGGACCACCACACCCAACTCCGCTCACCGCCGGCAACCTCACCCACGCACCCCCATTGATCCACCCCGAGGACCCGCTCGACGACGCGATCGGAGCCCTCGGCCACACCAGCCAGAACGGCCTCCGGGTCCTGGACCGGGCCGATCAAACGATCGTCGGCTGGATCTCCGAGCGCGACATCCTCGCCATCTACCGTCAGCGCCTGCACCAAACCGAGTAGACGCACCGCACAGCGCGTCACGAGCAGCCACGCGACATCGACTCTGGCCACCGTGGACGCGGCGGTCAAGGTGACGAGCAGCGCCGGGATGGTCACCCCAGCGGCGAGGTTGATCGTGTTGCTGTTGAACGTCTCGCCGGGGCCGCCACAATCGCGCCGAGAACCTCCGGGAAGAACGCGGCCAGTTGACCATCGCAGCGCTGGCCGAGGGGACATCTCGGGTCTGGTCACTGGCAGCGACCGGGCCTACTGAGGGCAAACTGGCCGACGGCCGACGCCCCCACGCTGAACGACAGGCTCGCTGCTGGAATGCAGCATGCAGCATGCCGCGGTCGGTCTACGAAAGCTGGGTGCTCATGTCGCGCACTGCGCGCGCCGTGCCGCGCACGCTGCCGCTGACCTTTGACCGCCCCCCCGACCGAGGGCGATAGGTCACCTGCACCTCGGCGATGCGCCAGCTTTCGGCGGCGGCTTTCAGCACCATCTCGAGCGGCCAGCCTGAGCGACGGTCCTCGAGCCGCAGTCCGAGCAGCGCGGTACGCCGAGCGGCCCGCATCGGCCCGAGGTCGGTCAAAGCGGCCCCGGTGCGACGGCGGACCTCGAACGCGACCGCCCGGTTGGCGAGCCGTGCGTGCCATGGCCACGCTCCGGGCTCGGGCATACGCGCGCCGAGGCAGAGATCGGCTGCGCCGCTGAACACGGGGTCCGCGACCCGGTGTAGCTCGCCCGGATCGAGCGAGCCGTCGCAGTCCATGAAACAGACGATCTCGGACTTCGCGGCGAGCAGGCCCGCGAAGCAAGCCGCCCCGAAGCCCCGTTGCGGCTCGCGCACCACCCTCGCGCCGTACGAGGCCGCCACCTCCGATGATCCGTCTCGGGAACCGTTGTCCACGACCAGCGGCAGAAAGCCCGCGGGCATGGCGGCGATCACACCGGGAATCGCCTGAACCTCATCGAGCACCGGCAGGATGACCTCGATCACTCATCGCAACCTAGCCGAAAAAACATTACGGGGAGCGAAACAAGCGCACAAGCCGTGGCGACCGAGCCCCGGATCGCGTACCGTGCCCGACATGATCCTCGTCACCGGAGGCGCCGGGTTCATCGGCTCACACATCGTCGACGATCTCGTCGACGCGGGCCATGAGGTCAGGGTGCTCGACTCGCTGTTGCCCGCGGCGCACGCCGGCACCCGGACTACCTGAACCCGCCGGCCGAGTTCGTCGAGGCTGACGTCGGGGATCTCGGCGCGGTCGCCAAGCGCTCGCAGGGAGTCGACGCCGTCTGCCATCAGGCGGCGATGGTGGGACTTGGGCCTGGACATGCTCGATGTGGCCGACTACGTTCGCCACAACGACCTCGGCACCGCGGTGCTGCTGAAACAGCTCGCGGCGAACCGGTTCCGCGGTCGCCTGGTGCTTGCGAGCAGCATGGTGGTGTATGGCGAGGGCGCGTACGTCTGTGCTGAACACGGCGGCGTCGCGCCGCCGCCGCGCGATCCCGCTGGTCTCGCGGCGGCGAGGTTCACGCCGCGGTGCCCGGAGTGCGACGGCGAGCTCAGCCCGATCGCCGTCGATGAGTACTCGCCGCTTGGACCCGCGCAACGTCTATGCGGCGACCAAGGTGCATCAGGAGCATCTCTGCTTTGCCTTCTCGCGGGAGACGGGAGTGCCCGTGACTGCGCTGCGCTACCACAACGTGTATGGGCCGCGGATGCCGCGCGACACGCCGTATGCCGGTGTCGCCGCGATCTTCGCCAGCGCGCTGGCGGCGGGCGCGCCGCCGCGCGTGTTCGAGGATGGTCGCGCAGCTGCGGGATTTCGTCCATGTGCGCGATGTCGCACGCGCGAACGCGATCGCGCTGACGTGCGCGGATCCACGGGTCGGCGCTTTCAACGTCGCGAGCGGGACGCCGCGGACGGTCGGCGAGATGGCCGAGGCGCTGGCGGACGCGGCCGGTCAGGATGCGCCGCGGCCGCTGGTCACCGGTGAGTTCAGGCTCGGGGACGTTCGGCATGTGTTCGCGTCGGCGCGAGCGGGCCGAGCGAGAGCTCGGCTTCATGGCCACCGAGGACTTTCACCAAGGAATGGCGGAGTTCAGCCGCTCGCCGCTGCGAGCCGTCTAGTCCGGCGGCGACGGTGGCGATGGTGCGGCGCCATCGCTCGCCGCCGCCGGCTCTGGATCGGGAGTCGCCGACTGCCGACCTGGGACCGCCGGTTTGGCATCCGGGGCCGCCGGCTCAGGACCGGGGGTCGCCGGCGCAGGATCCGGGAGCGCCGGCTTGGCGTCCGGCGCCGCCGGCTCAGGAGCGGGGATCGTCGGCGCAGGAGCCGGGAGCGCCGGCTCGGCACCCCCGGGCACCAGCTCTGAACCGGAGATCGCGGACTCGGGGTCCGAGAGCGTCGGCTCGGGCCGGGATCGCGTGGCGCGCCGGCGCGCGACACCGCGACGGCGTAGCGCGATCCCCGACAGCGCGAACATCACGCCGGTGGCCAGCAGCCACCGCGCCAGATATCCGCTCTCGGGGATTCCGCTGGCGGACAGCTCAGTCTGGTTCCCGAGTCCGAGGATCACCGGGAAGAACACGGCGAGCAGCAGGCCGCTGAGGATCGCCGGGATGCGCAGGTACGGCGTGGGGTTGACGAGCCGGCGCGCGCGCCGTGGCGTGCGCGCGATCGATTCGCGGCGACCGCCCACCGAAGGCGATCCGGTCGAGCAACGAGTACAGCGGCAGCAGCACCAGGTCGTGGATGACGATCGCCGCCACGAACCACTCCAGCACGTTGACGACGTCGCGGGGTCGCTCGAACCAACCGACCACCGCCGCCCCGGCGATAGCGAAGCTCGCCAGCAACGCGAGCAGGTGCAGCGGCCCGGCGCCGTAGAGGGCTCGAAACCGCCTCAGCGGGCTCATTCGGGCACCGGGCGGAAGGTCATGTTCGACACCCACTTCGTGCAGTGCACGCCCGGCACCGCTGGGCTGATGACGCGCGCCGGGTAGCCGTGATCGAGCGAGAGGTCGAGGCCGTTGACGCGCAGCGCCAGCAGCGAGCGCTCGTCGGCCACCTGCTCGTGACCCAGGTCGCGTGGCCGAACGTGCCGTGTTCGAGCGACCGGCTGGTGACCGTGGCCGGCCGGGTGACACCACATAGCGAGGCGAGGTCGCGCAGCCGCACGCCGCTCCACCGCTGCGTCGTCGACCATCCCTCGACGCACGCGATCGGCAGGTCGTAGGTGTGCTGCGGCAGGGCCAGCAGCTGCTCGCGCGACAAGCGAGAGATTGCGGTGCGCCGACCAGCGTCAAGACGCCAGCTCGCTCCGACCTCTGGAGCCGAGATACCGGCGGCCACCGCCGTCTTGTTGACCGGGAAGCCGAGCGGGCCCGGACGGTGCGCGCCCGCGCGGGAGCAGGAAGGCCAACGGCGCGGAAGGGCCCGCCGACCGACTGGCCCGCGCCCTGCAGCAGCAACAGGATCGACCCCGCCCCCACCGTGGCCAGCAGCGCCCGGCGCGACATCGTCGCCGGCGCGGGGGACGCTGCGCTCAGCGAGGGAGCGCTCGAGTCGCGAGCCCACACCCGCGCCCGCCCCGTCGCGCTCACCCCGGACTGACTCGAACACGAGTGCGCGGGTCCTCAGCGACCGTCGCATGGTTCCGAACTTGAGTGTCACATGGGCGAGAAACGCCCCGATGAACACCCACGCGCCGTAATAGTGCGCCTGGGTGAAGAAGAACTGGAACGCGTACCAGTACTGGATGTTGATGATGCCGGTGACGAACTCGAACAGCGCGCTGCCGACCAGCAGCGCCAGCGAGAGCCGTTCCAGCGCGTGCGCCGGGCTGCGCACCGGCGGCCATTCGAACAGTCGCGGGATCACCGACCACAGCTTCGCCAGCAGCACCGGGAACAGCGCGAGCCCGATCGAGACGTGCAGGCCCTGGGTGAGCGCGTACAGCCAGGATGGGTGCGTCGGCCACCCGAACAGGTAGAAGTCGAGCGGGCCGCCGATGTTGCGGCCGAGCGCGTTCGCGCCGAGGCCCGGCTGGTAGGCGTCGTTCGACAGCAGCCCGGTCACGATCACGATCGGGAGGCCGATCAGCAGGACCAGTCCGAGCACCGCGGTCAGCCACGGTCCCCGCAGCGGACTGCGCCAGAATCTCCGCCCGGAACGGCCCGGGCGGCGGGCTTCGAAGGATCGACGCGCAGCAGCCGCACGCGGTTGAGACTGACACACGCACAGCCGGCTGAGAGCACGATCTCAGCGTCGGTTTAAGTCGCTGTTCACAGCTGCCAGCGCGGCGCGCAAGTCGTGAACAGAGTCTTACGGAGCACGTCCGTGGCTGCACGTTTCGTTTTTCGTAATGCGAAGCGGATTAGCTTCAGTGGGTGAAGCCCGTCGCGTTGCTCGTGATCGCCAAGGAACCGCTGCCGGGCCGCGCGAAGACGCGGCTGACTCCGCCGTGCAGCGCGGACGAGGCAGCCGCGTTGGCGCACGCCTCCCTGCTCGACACGACTCGACGTGGTCGCCCGCACGCCGGCGGCCCGCAGGGTGCTCGTGTTCGACGGCGACGCCTCGGCGCTGGCGACGTCGAGGGCTTCGAGCTGATTCCGCAGCGCGGAGCCGGACTTGGCGAGCGCCTGGCCGCCGCATTCGACGACGTCGCGTCGCCGGCGCTGCTCGTCGGCATGGACACGCCCCAGCTGACCCCGCCGCTGCTGCTCGAGGGGATGCGCGCGCTGGCCACCCCCGACGTCGACGCGGTGCTCGGCCCGACCCTCGACGGCGGCTACTGGAGCGTGGGCTTCAGCACGCCGCGTCTCGGGCGCGTTCACCGGCGTACCGATGAGCTGCGAGTCGACCTGGATCCGGCAGCGCGCGCGGCTGGGTCAGCTCGGGCTGCGCGTCCACGAGCAGCCGCTGCTGCGCGACGTCGACACGATCGAGGACGCGCGCGCGGTCGCGTCCGCGGCTCCGCACACGCGATTCGCACGCGCTCGTCGGCGATGCGGTGATCAGCGCACTGCGCATGTATGGCGACGGACTGCGCGGGGGCGCCTCGCTCCGGCATCCGGCCACACGCGCGATTGATCGACGGCACGGCCGTCCCGCTCGCGCTGGAGCGTTATCTGGGGCCGGCCGATGCGACCGACGAGCAACTGCTCGACGGGCTGCGCGGGTCCGGTGCTCGATGTCGGCTGCGGACCGGGTCGCCACCTGCTGCGCTCGCCGCCCGTGGGGTGTTCGCGCTCGGCGTCGACCTCTCGCCGGTCGCGGTCGAGCTCGCCGTGGGAGGCGGCGGTCGGGCGATCGTCGGCGACATCTTCGACGAGTTACCGGCGGGCGGAAGGTGGCGTAGCGCCCTGCTCCTCGACGGCAACATCGGCATCGGGGGCTCGCCGGTGCGGCTGCTCGCGCGCATCGGAGCGTTGCTGGAGGACGCCGGCGAGCTGCTGGTGGAGCTCGAGCCCCCGGGCGCGTGGACGGGCACGACGCAGGCTCGGCTCGAGAGCGACGGCGTGGCCAGCGCCTGGTTCCCGTGGGCGCGCGTAGCGGCATCGGCGATCGCGCCGATCGCCCGGGCAGGCGGCTTCCGGGCCACCGAGACCTGGCCCCTGTCCGGCCGGTGGTTCGCGCGCCTGCGCCGCGAAGATCCCGCCCTGGTATGGCGTCCGCGGCGCCCGGGCCGGCGGAGTGCCGCCATCGGCTCGGTACCGTGAACTGGTGCCCGTTCTCGAGGCCCGCGGGATCACGAAGACAGTCGGCCGCGGCCGGGCTCAGCGTCTGGTGCTCGACGGCGTCGCGCTGGATGTCGAGGCCAACGAGGTGGTGGCGGTGCTCGGGCGCTCGGGCAGCGGCAAGTCGACGCTCCTGCATCTGCTCGGAGGGCTCGATCAGCCCGACGCGGGCGAGATCGTGCTCGCGGGCGAGAAGCTCACCGCCCAGGGGCCGCGGGCGCTGGCCCGGACGAGGCTTCGTCACGTCGGCTTCGTGTTCCAGTCGTTTCACCTGGTCGAGGAGCTGAGCGGAGCCGAGAACGTCATGCTGCCGGCACGCCTTCCCGGCGCGCCCGCAGGCGGCGAGCGCCGGGCGATGCGGCTGATCGACGAGCTCGGGCTGGTGGATGTCGCGGACCACCTTCCGCATGAGCTCTCCGGAGGAGAGCAGCAACGGTTCGCGATCGCCCGGGCGCTCGTGAATGACCCGGAGCTCGTCCTGGCCGACGAGCCGACGGGCAACCTGGACGCGGAGAACGGCGCCGCCGTGCTCGCGCTGTTGCGCAACCTGAATGGGCGTGCCGTGGTGATCGTCACCCACGAGCCCGAGGCGGCGGCGATCGCCGACCGCGTGCTCCAGCTGCGTGAGGGGAGGCTCGTCGCCGAGGCCGGCAGGGACCTGAGCGGCACCGCCGGCCAGGCGCCGGCGGCCGACACGATCCGCAGATCCGGCTCGTGAGCGCCGTGCTGCGGCGAAATCCGCCGTGGGCTGCGGCCACGACGGCGCCGGGCGCTGCTGACCGCGGTCGGGATCGCGCTCGCGGCGGCGATGCTGTCGACCGCGCTGGTGATCGCCGACGGCCTCGGCGACGGCTTCGCCCGCGCGGCGCGCGCCGCGGACCTCCCCGACGTGATCGTTCGCTTCGACCCGCAGGCGCTGTCGCGCGTGGCGAGCCGGATCCGGGCGCTGCCGGACATCGCCGCCTTCTCGACGCGCCAGGAGTTCACCAACGTCAGCATCGCCGCCCACGGCCACAGCAGCGGACGGGCGTCGGCCGAGGTGGTCAGTGCGGGGCGCCGTGGGTACGCGATCGTCGCCGGTCGGGATGTCTCATCGCGCTACGGCGAGGTGGTGGTCGAGCTTGGGCTGGCGCAGGCGTGGGACATCCGGCTCGGAGGCACGCTCTTCGTGCGGGGAGTCGGTCCGCTGCGCGTGGTGGGCTTGGGCGAGGCTCCCGACGACGTCGGCTTTCCGCTCGCGGTGCCGCGGTTCTACGTCTCACAAGCGGGGTTCGACGCCCGGTTCGGGCCGGATCCGAAGCCTCAGGTCAGCGTGGCCGAGATCTGGCTGCGCGACCGCAGATACCTCAACGCCGTGCTGGTCCAGGCGCGGACGACCAGCTACGGCCTGCGCGGGCTGCGCTTCATCACTCGCTCCGGGGTCCGCGTACTGCTCGATCAGGCGGCCGGGATCGTGATCGATCTGCTCGTCGCGCTGTCGGTGTTCGCGCTCGCGACCGCCGGCGTGATGCTCGCCGCGTCCGCGCGCGCCGAGGTGCAACGGCGGTTGAAGACGATCGGGATCAGCCGCGCGGTCGGCGCGTCGCGGGGCCATCTGGTGGCCGTGCAGGCAGTCGAGGCGGCCGCGGTCGCGGTCCCGGCGGCGACGATCGGGGTCCTCGCCGGCGTGCTGGCCACCGTGGGCTCGAGCGACCACCTCCTGACGATGCTGAACGAGCCCCCGGCCGGGTCCGGGCTGATCCTGCCCCTCGCCGGCGGCTGGGCGGTCAGTGTCTCGATCCCTGTCCTGGCGGCCGCGTGGCCGGCGTGGCGCGCCGCGGGACGGCCGCCGGTCGACCTGCTGCAGGGCGCCGGGCTCGCGGCGGGTCGCGGCTCCCGGCGTCGCTGGGCGCGCGGTTCGCCGCGCGCCGGCCTCGCCGGGCTCGGCGTGCGCCTCGTCGCCGCTCGGCGCGGACGCCTCGCCGCGACCGTTCTCACGCTGGGCACCTCGGCCGCGTTCGTGCTGCTGTTGCTCGCCCTGGCGTCCGCACTCAGCGCGCTCGAAACCGACCCCGGGGCACTGGGCAAGCGCTATCAGCTGACCGCGTCATTGCCCGCCGCGAGCGTCGGCAAAGTGCGCGCCGTGGCCGGCGTCCAGGCTGCCGCGCCACGATACGAGGTGCAGGCGCTCGACTCGTTCTCGCTCGGCGAGACGATCGACGTGATCGCGTATCCGGGCGATCAGACGATCTTCGAGGCGCCCCCGCTCACCGCCGGGCAGAGGCTGAAGGGCGCCGATGAGGCGGAGGTCGGCGGCGGCCTGGCGGACGCGTTGGGCCTGGGTCCGGGATCGACGCTCGCGATCGCGCTGCCCTCAGGGGTCGAGTTGCGGTTGCGCGTCGAGGGCATCGTCAGCTCGCTCGATCACGACGGCCGGGTCGCCTACATCCCAGCCGCCGCCCTGCTGAGGGCGGATCCGGCGGCGCCCGAGCAGATCGCCGTTCGCCTGTACCCACGCACCGATCAGACCAAGGTCAGCGATGCGCTCACCGCGCTCGGAGCCCTCCCGACCGCGGCGAGCGGCGCGACCGCTCGCGGGGTGCCGCTCGTCGAGACCTTGCGGACACTCCTGCGGGCGGTCGCGATCGTCGACGGGCTCGTGTGCCTGTATGCGCTGATCCAGACCTGCGCGCTGACGTTGCAGGAGCGACGGCGAACCGTCGCGGTGTTACGCGCGACCGGAGCGGGCGCCGCCGCCGTGCGGCGGCTGCTCGCCGGAGTCGTGCTCGCGCTCGTGATCCCGGCGGCCGGGCTCGGCATCCTGATCGAGCAGCTCGTGCTCGGTCCCGCGCTCGCCCACCTCGCCGCGAGCTACGCCAGCCTCGAGCTCAGCGCCGGCTGGCGACAGATGGCTGCCGTCGCGGCCGGACTTCTCGTCGCGGGCGCTTGTCGCCGTGCTGTGGGTCACGCGACAGGCGACGCGGGAGACGGTGGTCGAAGGGCTCGCCGGATCATGACCAGGCGGGTCACGCGCCGCCAGGCGACTCGGCGAGTTGCTCGTAGGAACCGCTCTGATCGCGGCCGGCTGCGGCACCTCGAACCCGTTGCGGCCAGACCCGGACGGCTCGACGCTGCGCACGACCTATCAGGACCCCGACGGCACGGGCGTTCCTCACGCCCGCGCGCGGCGAGCCGCTGCGGCCTCGCACCGAACTCGGACGGCCAGGCGCGCGCCGTCGCCCTTCTGGCCACGATCGCGCACGTCACCGACGCCCACGTGCTCGATGCCGAGTCCCCCGCCCGAGTCACGTTCCTCGATCGCCTCGGCCCGCCGTTCCAATCGACCTTCCGCCCGCAGGAGACGCTGACGGCGCAGGTCCTGGCCGGAGCGCTGAACGCGATCCGGGCGCTGTCACCCGACGCGGTGATCCAGGGCGGCGACCTGATCGACAACGACCAGGCGAACGAGCTCGCCCTCGCGCTCGCGGTCCTCAAAGGCGGGCGGGCCAGGCCGGGAAGCGGCGCACCGGGCTACTTCGGCGTCCAGTCTCCCGTTCGACGCCGACCCGTTCTACTACCGGCCCGACCTCGACGCGCCGCGCCACCCGGGTCTGCTGCAGGCGGCCACGCGTGGGTTCACAAGCCCGGGCGTCAGCAGCGCGTGGTACCCCGTACTCGGCGACCACGACATCCTCGTCGCGGGCGAAATCGCGCCGACCGCCGCAGACGCGGGCGCTCGCGCTCGGCGACCAGGCGCTGTGGGATCTCCCGCCCGGGCTGACCACGCCGCCCGGGCTCTCGGCCGGTCGGGACGCGACCAGCGGAGTCGGGTACTCGCCGGACGGCCCGCCGAGCCCGGGGCTGGTCGAACGCTTCCTCGAGCAGGCGCTCAGCGGACCGAAGGTCCGCGTACCGCCCGATCCCGCCCGCCGCGAGCTCAACCCCGAACAAGCCCTCAGCGGCCTCCGGGCCGCCTCAAGACAACCCGGCACCGGACCACGGCTCGACTACCGCACCGACATCGGACCGCACGTCCGCGCATTGGTGCTCGATCTCGCACGCCGCGAAGGCGGCTCCGGGGGCCTCGTCCACCCCGGCCAGCCAGACTGGCTGGCCGGCGAGCTCGCCGCTGCCGGCGGCGCTGGATCCTCGTCATCTCACACCAGCCGCTCACCAGCTCGGAGGACGGCGGACGGATCCTCGCGCTGCTCGACCGCCATCCCCGCGTGATCGCGGCGATCTCCGGCCACATCCATCGCAACCGGATCGTCGCCCGCCCGACCCCGGCGGGCGGCTACTGGCTGATCAGCACCGCGTCGCTGATCGACTACCCACAGCAGGCGCGCGCGCTGCGCGTGCTCGCGACCGAGAACGGGGGCGTGGCGATCGAGACCTGGATGCTCGATCACGTCCTCCCCGGCGAGCTCGGCACGATCTCGCGCCAGCTCGCCTATCTGGACGCCCAGGGCGGCAGGCCACAGGGGTTCGCCGGCGACCGGCTCGACCGAAATGTGACGCTCTACCGGGCGGGGGTGCGCGCGTGACGCCAGTGGTCGCGGCACCGAAACCGCCGTCGAGGCGCCCGGTCGGCTGCACCCATAGGCCGTGGGACCAGCGTCGCGGTTCGCGTTCTGGTCTGCGTCGCGGTGGCGACGCCGATCGCCGCCTATCTGTGGGTGGCGCTGCACCGCGTCGGTTATCCGTACGAGCTCGACTGGATGGAGGGCGGCTCAGTCGAGCTCGCCGCGCGTGCTGTGGCTGGTCACTCGCTGTACACGGCGCCCTCGCTCGGCGTTCGTCGGATGGACGTATCCGCCCCTCTACTACTGGATCGCCGCCGCGGTGGCGAAACTGACCGGCGTCGGGATTCCTGCCCCTGCGCCTGGTCTCGCTCATCGCCTCGCTCGTGTCAATGGCGACCCTGGCCTGGACCGTCACCCGCGAGACCGGCGATCGGATCGCCGGTCTCGTGGCCGCGGGACTGTTCGCCGCCACGTTCCGGATCTCCGGCGCCTGGTTCGACACTGGACGCGTCGACTCGCTGTTCCTGGCGCTCACCCTGCTCGCCGTGGCCTGGGGCCGCTGGGCACGCGGACTTCGCGGCGGGATCGGGCTCGGAGTGCTGGCGTTCCTGGCCTTCTTCACCAAGCAAACCGCGTTGCTGGCGTTGCTGCCTGCGCTCGGCTATCTCGCAGTCACGCGTCGCCGGGTCGGCATCCCGGCGCTGCTGACCCTGATCGCGTTGGTGCTCGCCTCGACCGTGGCGCTCGATGCCTCGACCAACGGGTGGTACGCGTACTACGTCGTCAGCGAGCTCGTCCACCAACCGGTGGCCCAGCCGTTGTGGGTTGGATTCTGGGCCGACGACATCCTGCAGCGCGAGTGGCCCCAGGTGGTCCTGCTCCTCCTCGGGGCACTGACACTTGCCTGGCGCGCTCGCCAGCCCCCAGGCTTCGCCTCGCCGCCCGTGTACTACGCGACGGCAGCGGCCGGCCTGATCGGCTCAGCGTGGGTGTCTCGCCTGCACACCGGCGGATACGCCAATGTGCTCATGCCGGCCTACGCGGCGGTCGCGCTGCTGGCCGGGCTGACCTACGGTGCGCTGCACCAGGAACCCCATCGCCTGATCGCCGGCCCATTATTGCTCGCGGCGATGCTGCTGGTCCAGTTGGGCCTGCTCGTCTACCCCCTCGATGCACAGATCCCGACCGCCGCCGATCGCGCCGCCGGGGCCCAACTGAGCGCTGCGCTGCGCGCACTCCCCGGACCGGCGATCGTCCTTCGCCACCCCTGGTACGCGACCCAGGCCAGCAAGGGCACCTTCGCGCAAGCAGAGGCGATCGGCGACGTGCTGCGCTCCGCCTCGACGCGAGGCGCGCGGGCACTTCGCGCGTCGCTTGCCGGCGCGCTCGACGCGGACCACATTCAGGCCGTCGTGCTCGACGGCCCCTGGGACGCGCGATTCCTCGAGCCCGCGCTGAGCCGCGAGTTCCACCTACAGCGCAAGCCCATCACCGCATCGAGGCTGTACCCACTCACCGACGTGCCCACCGCCCCAACGCTGCTCTACCTCCGCGTCCGTCGCGCACGTCAGGGCCTACTCCGGCTGGATCGCGGGTGCGTATATCAGCGTCGTTCCGAAGTACCGGTGACCCTCGCTCACGCCGTTGCCCGATTAGCAGGGCGCTATGGCGCGCCCGCGTTGCCGCGTCCTCGCGATCAACGTGGCGATCGTGCACCGGCCGCGCGTCGGGGTTCGTCTCTTCCGAACGTGCGGTCGCGCTCACGTGGCTGGCTCACTCAGGTCTCCGTGTGGGGGCCGTGTGCGGTTTCTGCGGGTAGGCTGGGTGTGAGCACGATGACTTGTTCGCCGGCGCGCAGCTTCGTGTCGGTGTGCAGCGGGACGATCTCCTGTGCTTCGGTGACGGCGAGCACCCGCGATCCGGCCGGCCAGGAGATCTCGCTGACGCGGCGGCCGAGCGCGGGGGATTCGGCGCCGATGTGCAGCTCGATGATCTCGAACCCGGCCAAGGGTGTGTCGTGTTGGCGGCCGTGTGATGTGGGGCCGTTAGCCGCGGGGTGGGCCGCGATCGCGGTCTGCTCGGTGTTGCGGGTAGAGGGGTTCACGTTGTGGGCCAGCGCCCGAACCACGTTGTGGCGGGTGAGCCAACCCTGCACGTGCTGCCGGTCGTCTGACAGGACCGGCAGACCGGTGCGGCGCCACTGGGTGAGCTGCCGGGCCGCCTCTTCGAGTGTCTGGTCGCAGAGCAGACCCTGAGGTCCAAGGATGTGGGTTACCGGGCCCGCGAGACGCTCCCACCGCTCGTCGGTGACAGGGCCGTTTTCCGCCTGGGCCGCCCCGCGCGAGACCGGCCGCGGGTCGCCGTTGGACTCTGGGATCGGTTGCATGACATCGGCGACGGTCAGCGTTTGTAGGACGCTGGCTGCTTTGGGTCGTTCGATGTCGATTCCGCGTCGCAATAGCTTGGTGGTGTAGATGCTGCCGTAGGAAAGCTGTTTGGATACCGCCGCGGCGATCGCCGCGGTGAGCATGATCGGGAGGGTGAGGCTGAAGTTGCCGGTCATCTCGGCCACACTGGCGATCGCGGTCAGGGGCGCTTGCGTCGCGGCGGCGAACACGCCCCCCATCGCGACTACCGCGTACATCGCCGGCGGACCGATTGCCGGCCCGAACAGGTGGTGGGCGACGGTGCCGAACGCCATTCCCGCCATCGCGCCGATGAACAGCGAGGGCGCGAACACCCCTCCCGAACCGCCGATCGAGAGTGTGAGGCTTGAGGCCAGGATCTTGCCCAGCATCAGGATCGTGACGAACCAGAGCGCATACTGCCCGGCGATGGCCTTGCCCATCACCGGATAGCCCACGCCATACATCTGCGGCAGGACGAGCAACACGATCCCGAGCCCGATGCCGCCGACCGCGGGCCGTGCCCACTCTGGGCGGCCCTTCCACACGTCGTTGACGAAGTCCTCGAGCCAGTACAGGAAGGTCTTGAAGCCCACTCCGACGAACGCCGCCGCCAGCGCGAGCACAACGACGAGCAGGTAGGCGCTGTCGTGGGCCAGGACGAGGCCGTGCGGCACCTGGGTCAAGAACGGCGCCGAGCCGAAGAACGCGCGGCTGATCAGATCGCCGGTCACCGCGGCGAGGCTGGTGGCGAACAGCGCGTCGAGCGAGAACTCCCGCAGAACGATCTCGAACCCGAAGAACAGTCCCGTGATCGGCGCGTTGAACGTCGCCGCGATCCCGCCCGCAGCCCCGCAGGCGACGATGATGCGCAACCGGCTCGCTGGCATCCGCACGAGCTGGCCGAGGGTCGAGGCGAGGGCAGATCCGATCTGGACGATCGGGCCCTCGCGTCCCACCGACCCGCCCGCGCCAATACAGATCGCCGAGGCGAGCGCCTTGACAATCGTCACCTGGGGGCGAATCTGCCCGCCGTTCTGGGCCACCGCGAGCATCACCTCCGGGACGCCGTGCCCCCGGGCCTCGGGCGCGAACCGCTGGATCAACGGTCCGTAGAGCAACCCGCCCAGGACCGGGACCACGAGCACGAAATAGATTCCGAGTGCCGGCAGGTGCAGGCTCGGCGCATGGCCCTGCTGGCCGAATTGCGTATATCCGGTCGCGAGCCATGTGAACGCGTAGATCAGCCATCGAAACGCGGCAGCGGCGAGGCCCGCGCCGGCCCCCACGATGAGCGCCATCAGGGCCAGGCCGAGCCGCGCGTCCCCCAACCATGTTGAGGCGCTGCGGGGCGGCGAGCGCAGGATGGGATCCGGCGTCGCAGCGCTCACGGACCCGGCCGGAGCTGCGCCGGGACCTCGGGACCGATCGGCCATCCTGCCCTACCTTACAGTGTAAGATGAGATCGTGAGAGACACGGGCGAGGCAGTGACGCGCCGCACCGCGCCTCGCCAGGAACCGCTGAGCCGCCAGCGGATTCTGGATGCGGCGATCGCGCTACTCGAGCGTGACGGCGCGGCGGCGCTCAGCATGCGCCGGCTCGCCGGCGAGTTGGGCGTCGAAGCGATGTCGCTCTACCACCACGTCGAAGGTCGCGGCGAACTGTTGCGCGAGCTCAGCGAGCGCCTGTTTCGCCCCCTCGAAGCGATCGAGCCGGCGGGGAACTGGCGGGAGACTTGCCGGCGCTTCGCCAACGCCCTGCGCGGTATCGCGGTAACCCGGCCGGCCACCTTTCAACTCGTGGGGCTCCAACCACTCGAAACGCCACTAGCCCTCCGGCCGATCGAAATCCTCCTCGGAAGCCTGGTCGACGACGGCCTCTCCCCCGGCCAGGCCCTGACGGTGTACCGCTCGGTCGCGAGCTACGCCCGGGGATACGCGCTGGCTGAGGTCGCCGGATTCACCGTCGACGCCGCGGATCGTGAAGCTCGACAGCGGCTCCGGACGCTTCCCGCGGACGATTTTCCGGTGCTCAACGGTCGAGTCGACGAGCTCGCGGCCGTCGACGCCGACAGCAGCTTCGAGCGAGGACTGGACGCGCTGCTCCGCGGCCTCCCCGATCCGAACTGATCGAGCGCACAACCCGCCCCGGCCGGCCCGACCGACCAAGACCGGAGACCTGGTTCTCGACAAGGCCATCAAACGAGAGGACGCTTCAGGGACGCGGTGCTAGTGAGCGACCACCGCGCTGGCCTCCCATGCTGCCCGCACGTTTGCCAGGGACGGGTCGTAGTCGTCCTTGATCCGGCGGAATAGGACCTCGAGGTCTTCCCACAGGCGGTAGGCGGAGGGGCGGCCCCAAAACCAGTAGCCGACGTAGGCCTTGTCGATCACGAGGCCGGGGGCGAGCACGAGCGTGTGCGGGACTGTCGCGTCGTGGTGGGGGTCGGTGTACTCGTCGATACCCAGGGTGCGCTGGACCTCGAGGTTCTCGTCGCACAGGTAGGTCCAGGCGGCCGGTGTTGAGATCTTCAGCTTGTAGGTCTCGTGCTGGTCGTTCGGCAGTACTGTGACCATGTTGGCGAATCCGACGGCGCACCATTCGTAGAGCTTGATCAGCTCTTTCTGGTGCTGGCGCTCGCGGGGACAGTGCTCGCCGCGGCCGAGCATCAGGATCATCGGATTCTCGTCCTGGAGCTCGGAGAGCCTGTGCGTGTCTCCGTTTTCGTCGGGCAGCACGAAGTCGGGCACGGTCATTCCGGGTTGTAGCTTCTCGGCCATTGTCGTGAACCTCCTGGTTAGGGTCGGATGCCGGGGATCTGAAGTTGGATGCGGTAGACGCTGGTGAGTGCGGTCACGTACAGGGTGCGGCCATCGGAGTCGCCCCAGGCGAGGTTGTGCGGAGCCTCCGGCAGTGCCAGCGTTCCGAGGTGCTGGCCGGCGGGGGAAATCACCCAGATTCCGCCGGGTCCGCACGCGTAGACGTTGCCGGCCTGGTCGACCTTGAGGCCGTCGATCGCGTCCTCGCCGTCCGCGCCGGTCATGTCGAACACGTATCGCGCCGCCCGGCGTCCAGCTTGTAGGCGCCCGCGTCGAGCAGCAAGCCTCCGGTGGAGAACTTGGCTCGCACGGCCTCGTGGTCGAACATCAGCGCTCCGTTGGCTGACCCGTTGAGGACCGCGAGCGCTTGGGACCCGTGGACCGCCAGCTCCTGGTCCTCGTTCGCCGAGGAAGCTCCGCTGACCCCGACCGCACCGATCACCTGGCCGTCCTCGACGATCGGGATTCCACCTTGGAGCGGCACGGCGCGGGCGAGGTGAAGCGCCGACGCCCGGCCACCAGCCGCGTGTTCCTCGAAGTCCTTGCTTGGGCGTCGGTAGATCGCGGCCGTGCGGGCCTTGTCGGTGGCGACGGCGACGCTGGCGAGCTGAGCTCCGTCGGGACGCCACAGGTAGAGGAGATCGCCTCCGGCGTCGACGACTGCGCACACGGGCTCCACTCCGCGCTTGGCGCACTCGGATGCGACCGCCTCGGCCGTGCGCTGTGCGCCCGCGTACGTCAGCCTCGGCATCTCGGTCGTGGAGAACTCGGCGGCGGTCTGGTTGGCGATCGTCACCGGCATCGACCGGTTCCAGGGGCGCTCGGCGCTCGGCACGTGGATGTTCTCGATCCTCACCAACCAGGCGAAGACCCACAACACGCGGGAGCGCCGGGCGCTGCCGCTCTCTTCGCTCAGGCCGTCCGAAGCTGACGGGCCCGTGGTCGACTCCGACCGCTTTCAGAGCGACGATGAGGCATGGCCGGGCCACTGGGCCACCCCGCCGCGCCCGTGGCAGAAGCCTGAGCGCCGTTTGCTTTCGCTCGAGACACGCGAGCACCTCAAACGAGCGTTGCAGCATCTGCCCGAGCGCCAGCGGCTGATCGTGGGGCTGCGCGACGTCGAGGGTCTGCGCGCCGAGGAAGTCTGCGAACTGCTCGGGCTCAGCGAGGAGAACCAGCGCGTGCTGCTGCATCGAGGGCGATCGCGGTTGCGCGCCGAACTCGAGCGCTATGTCGAGCGCAGCGACGTGTAACGGGACCCGAGCGAGGAATACCTATGTTCGTGCGACGCTTGGGCCCCCCCCAGCATGCAAGCTCCACCGACCCGCTCGGGAGGAGCGCTGACGAGGTCACCTGCCAGCAGTTCGTCGAGCTCATCACCGACTACTGCGAAGGCGCGCTCACTCCGCGAACGGTGAGCCAGGTCGAGGAGCACCTGGTCATGTGCGACTGGTGCGTCACGTACGCGGATCAAATGGAGGCGACAGTTTCCTCGCTCCGGGCGCTGTCAGAACCGATTGCGGTCGAGCCGTCCCCGGCTGTCCTCTCGGCCTGGCGAGCCAAGCAGAGAGCCGGAAGATGATCGCCTACAAGTTCCTCCGGGCCGGCCGGACCGGGCCCTTCAGCGGCTTCGAGTGGCCCGACACCGGGGATATGGGTGCGTACGGGCACCGAGGTGATCCCGTGCCGGCGCGGTATTCATGCTTGCCGAACCCAGGACCTCCCGTGGTGGCTCGCCGACGAGCTGTGGGAGATCGAGCTCGAGGGCGAGGTCCAGGTCGACGACCACAAGATCTCGGCGCCAGCCGGACGCCTGCGCTCGCGAGTCGCGGGGTGGACGGCCGCGTGCGGCCAGGAGTATGCGGACGCCTGCGCGTGGCGCGCGCGGGATCGAGCCGTGGAGGCGCTCACGCGCGCAGGCCATCGACACGCGGCGGCCCGGCTGACAACGTATTCGGCACTCGAGGATCTGCTGGTCGCCGCGCGCCAGTTCGCCCAGGACATGCCGGACAGCCGAATCAGCCTCACGATCGCCGGCGACGGCGCGGTCCGCGCGCTCTCCGGGGCCGCTCCGACGAGCGCGTACATCGCGGCTCACGCCGCCCGGCGACTCGCCGGCCCGGCCGGCTATGCCACCGAGCGAGCCTGGCAGTCGCGCTGGCTGGTTGACCGGCTCGGCCTGAGCGCACACGCCTGACGCGGCGCGCGCCGCAGGCGTGACGCTCGCGACCCCAGTGCGTGCGCTTTGCGTGGGGCGGCGTAACGGATCGGTGTGCGAGCCGACTCATTGTGCATGACAAACCAGCCGAGGCCTCCCCGACCCCAGCCGAGCCGGCGTCCCCCGCCGGCCACTGATCGCATCCAGGCTGCCGTCCTGGGACCTCGCGCCGGGAGGCGGAGCCACAGCGCGCCGTGCCAAAAGCGCTGCTGCGGTACACGAGCGGAAGGAGCGAGAGGTGAACAGCGACTACGACGTGATCGTGCTTGGCGCCGGCGCGGCCGGCGAGCACTGTGCAGGAGCGCTCGCGGCCGGAGGACTCGATGTCGCGATCGTCGAGCGTGAGCTCGTTGCCGGCGAGTGCTCCTACTACGCCTGCATTCCCTCCAAGACGCTGCTGCGCCCCGGTGAGGCGCTCGATGCCGCGCTCGCCGCGCCCGGCGCCGCGCAGGCCGTTCAGGGGGACGCGGATGCATCCGCGAGCTGGCTTGGCGCGACTACATGGTCTCCGGCTATGACGACGCGGGCGAGGCCCAGTGGCTCGCGGACTCGGGGATCGATCTGCTTCGCGGCAGCGGCCGCATCGTCGACCGCAGCAGCGTCGAGGTGAACGGCCGCCTCTACGCTTCGGCGGCACGCGAGCGCAATGCGCAGGACGTCGGGCAGGTCGATCTGCGGAGGCAGGACTTGTGCCCGCACGCAGCTAGGTTCACCTCGGACCATAGGTACCGGGAGGTCGCGACAGAATCAGCGCCATTTAGGAGACCGCGGAGTATGCGTGCCTGGCCTGCTGGTCGCGCGTCGTCTGAACTCGGCCAGCTCGACGGCACCGTCCGTTTGCGCAGTCGGCGATCGCTGAGCTTGATGAGTCGAAGGACGCGGTCGAGGAGCGCGTCGAGCGGATCTGGCGCTCGGACGTCACGACCGGCTGGTGGGTGAGTTGCTGGCCCTCGTGCGGCGAGACCCGTTGCTGTTGACCGCCCGCCGACGCCACCGTCGATTGGCTGACGCCGTGGTTGAAGCTCGGCGACTCGCAGGCGTGACGATCTGAGCGAGGTCTTGGATCCCCTAGGCGCCGTCGTCGCGGACCTTGCTCGGGTCATA
Organism: uncultured Solirubrobacterales bacterium; assembly: GCA_963838535.1. Lineage (GTDB taxonomy): Bacteria > Actinomycetota > Thermoleophilia > Solirubrobacterales > Solirubrobacteraceae > Palsa-465. The sequence goes on along the minus strand of CAWIRN010000027.1, from coordinate 11,387 downwards.
CAGCAAGCCAACTGTCCGCCATTCGGACCGCGGGAGGCTCAGCACGGGCGTGGCGCCGGCGTTGACGATCGCGATCACCTCGTGCGCCCGGTAACGACCAGCAATCCGTCCCGGCAGCGACTGGTCCGCGGTGTAGATCCGCAGATTGCCCAGCGCCAACGGTCCGAAGCTCAGCGCCCTGCGGCGATAGCTGGCGGGCAGACCGCCAAGCCCGACCATCGAGCAGGCGCGCACCGTGTAGCGAAGCGGGTGGCCGCGGCGCGTCTCGACGAGCCTGCTCCACAGCCGGCAACGAGCAGGCCGGCACACTGCGAGCGTGAACACGCTCGCCGTGAGGCGATGCTGCCTGATGAACCCCAACGTACCGCCGGGGTTATACGAGGAGCTCATCGCAGCTCGCCGATCGCAGGTCCCGACGCGGCGGCTGGTCCACTGGCTCGATGCCGGCGTCCGATCAACAACCCTTACTGCGAGTAGTGCTTCACGCGTAACCCGGCAGCTAGCCAGCGAATGCTTCCAATATCAGGGTGCTCTCCGGCCGGACGACCCCTTACGGCCAGTTGTGCGAGCGCGGCTCTGCGTCGACGCCGCCGCGCTTCCATGGGGATTCCGGGTCTAACGGTTGGTCCTGGCCAGGAGCCTGCCCGGGACCTCTCTTTCAGCTCCGCGCGCGCGCGGCTGGCGCGCGCGTGCGCGTCGGCGCGACTTCGGGGTGGGCGGGACGAGCTGCTCGTCTTGGTCTGGACGAAGCACGACTATTTCCCCGGGGGCGTTGGCGAGCATCCAGGCGACGTCATCGGGAGCGAACCCGGGGCAGCCCTGGGCCGCGGCTGCGACGACCATCCGGTCGAAGCGTTCGTTGGCGATGGTTTGCCGGAGCGCGTGGCGGTGGGTGCGCCCGCGCTCGATGCGCGCGTCGACCGGGACCCCGAACGCCGCCGCTCGCTGCTCGACTGCCTCCTGCAGCGAGAGCGCGATCGTCGACTGCCGGGGCAGCGTCGCGTCGAGCGGGAGGTGCAGCGGCACCCGGGCGAGAAACACCGGTACCAGCGTCGCGTCCTCGGCGCACGCGAGGCGCAGCGCGGCGTCCAGCGCGCGCCGAGACAAGGCGGAGGCGACGAACGGGAACAAGATCCGGCGCGCCGAGCCCGCGGGTCCCGCTGACGCTTGACGGCCACGATCACCGCGGTATCGAGCGACCACCGCGCCGAGCGCCAGCGCCAGCACGATCACGAGCCCAATCAAAAGTCCGGTCATACGTCCTCCTTGGTCCGCTGGGTGCGGTCGGCGACGATCCGCAGGTCTACGCCGGGCAGCAGCCCCAACAGCCGGTAGGGCAGAGCCGGCCGGGCGAGGCGGCGCAGCGGGCTGCGTGGTTTGGGGGCGCCGATCAGCACGTAGGTGGTGCCGCGCTCGTGCGCGACTCGTTGTGTGACGAGCGCGACGTCGTCGCCGTGCTCGATCAGCAGATGGGCGCCGAGGACACTGGCGAGCCGGCGCAGCGCGTCGACCTGCTCCTGCTCTTCCTGCGTTGGGCTGGTGGTCTGCGACCCACAGGAGGTCGAGCTCGGCGCTGAGGCGCTGCGCTGAGCGCCAGGCGCGCCGCACTACGCGTTGGGACTGTGGCTTTGGGGTGATCAGAGCCAGCAGCCGCTCGCCGATCGCCTGGGGGGCCGCGGTGTCGATCAGCCGCTCTTCGCGGGCCCGCCCGCCGGAGGCGGCCGGGAGGCGCTTGTGCTCGATCTCCTCGGCGACCTGTCGCAGCGACACCTCCCGTAGCGCGGACAGGTTCTCGATCTTGAAGAAGTTGTTCAGCGCGGCCTGGATGCGCTCGCCGGGGTAGACCTTGCCGGCCAGGAGCCGTTCGATCAGCGACTCTGGGGTGATGTCGATCAGCACGACGTCGTCGGCGGAGCCGATGAAGTCGTCGGGGACGGTCTCGCGGACGCGGGTGCCGGTGAGTTCGGCGACCTGGTCGTTGAGGCTCTCGAGGTGTTGGACGTTGACGGTCGAGTAGACGTCGATTCCCGCTTTCAGGACGTCGGCGATGTCCTCATAGCGCTTGTCGTGTTCGACGCCGGGGGCGTTGGTGTGCGCGAGCTCGTCGATCAGGCACAGCTCGGGCTCGCGACGCAGGATGGCCGGCAGGTCCATCTCCTCGAGCGTCGTGTCGCGGTAGCTGACTCGGCGTCGCGGGACGACCTCAAGGCGTTCGGCGAGGGCGAGGGTTTCGGCGCGTCCGTGCGGTTCGAGGTAGCCGATCACGACGTCGCGGCCGGCCTCGGCTTCGGCTTGGCCCTCTTGGAGCATCCGGTAGGTCTTGCCGACGCCCGCCGCCATCCCGAGGAAGATCTTGTAGCGGCCGTGCGGCCGGCCGTGCTGGCTGTGAGCACTCGACGGGATTGAGCCGGGGTCGATCACGATGGGAATCATCGCCAGTGCGCTGTCATGCGCCGAGAATGTTGTGGACAATCAGGTCGATCAGTTTGATGCCGATGAAGGGTGCGATGAGTCCGCCGAGGCCGTAGATCCATAGGTTGCGGCGTAGGAGTGCGCTGGCGCCGATCGGCCGGTAGCGGACGCCGTGCAGAGCGACCGGGATCAGCAGTGGGATGACGATGGCGTTGAAGATGATGGCTGAGATCACGGCCGATTCGGGGGTGCCGAGGTTCATGATGTTGAGGACGTGCAGGGGGCCTTCGCCGCCCGGGGTGGTGGGGTAGGTGAAGAGGAAGATGGCGGGGAGGATCGCGAAGTACTTGGCGACGTCGTTGGCGATCGAGAAGGTGGTCAGCGCTCCGCGCGTGATCAGCAGCTGCTTGCCGACTTCGACGATCTCGATCAGCTTGGTGGGGTTGCTGTCGAGGTCGACCATGTTTCCGGCTTCGCGGGCGGCTTGGGTGCCGGTGTTCATCGCGACGCCGACGTCGGCTTGGGCGAGGGCGGGGGCGTCGTTGGTGCCGTCGCCGGTCATCGCGACCATCCGTCCCTGGGCTTGTTGTTCTTTGATGAGGGCGAGTTTGGCTTCGGGTGTGGCTTCGGCGAGGAAGTCATCGACGCCGGATTCCTCGGCGATCTTCGCGGCGGTCAGGCGGTTGTCGCCGGTGATCATGACGGTGCGGATGCCCATCGCGCGGAGGTGGTCGAACCGCTGGCTCATGCCTTCTTTGATCGTGTCCTTGAGGTAGATCACGCCCATGACTTGCGAATCGCGAGCGACCGCAAGCGGGGTGCCGCCCTCGCGGCCGATACGGTCCAGCGCGGGTTGGAGCTCGGCCGGGGGGCGTCCGCCTTCGACGGTGACGAACTTGATCACGGCGTCGCCGGCGCCTTTGCGCAGCCGGCGTCCGTCGAGGTCGACGCCGCTCATCCGCGTTTGGGCGGTGAACGGGACGAACTCGGCGTGCAGCTGGGCCATGTCGTGCTCGCGGATGCCGTACTGCTTGGCGAGCACGACGATCGACCGTCCCTCGGGTGTTTCGTCGGCGAGCGAGGAGAGCTGCGCGACCTCCGCCAGTTCGGCTTCCGAGACGCCGGGCATGGGGATGAACTCTGAGGCGAGCCGGTTGCCGATGGTGATCGTGCCGGTCTTGTCCAGGAGGAGCACGTCGACGTCGCCGGAGGCTTCGACCGCGCGGCCGGAGAGGGCGAGCACGTTGCGGCGCACGAGCCGGTCGATGCCGGCGATCCCGATCGCGGAGAGCAGCGCGCCGATCGTGGTCGGGATCAGCGCGACCAAGAGCGAGATCAGCGTGGTCTCGCTGATCGGGGTGTGCGCGAACAGTCCGAACGGGCGGAGGGTGGCGACCACGATCATGAAGATGAGGGTCAGCCCGGCGAGCAGGATGTTCAGCGCGATCTCGTTGGGGGTCTTGCGCCGCGCGGCGCCTTCGACGAGGGTGATCATGCGGTCCAGGAACGAGTTGCCCGGGCTCTTGGGTGATCTGGACCAGGATGCGGTCTGAGAGCACGCGGGTGCCGCCGGTGACCGCACTGCGGTCCCCGCCGGATTCGCGGATCACCGGCGCGGACTCGCCGGTGATCGCGGACTCGTCGACCGACGCGATCCCCTCGATCACCGTCCCATCACCGGGGATCAGCTCTCCGGCCGCGACGGCGACGATGTCGCCCTTGGCCAGCTCGGACGCCTGCCGGGTCGACCCGTCCTGCATCGTGGCGACGGTTTCTTGGCGCATCGCGCGCAGCGTGTCGGCCTGCGCGCGGCCGCGGCCCTCGGCGAACGCTTCGGCCATGTTGGCGAACACGACGGTCAGCCACAGCCAGAAGGAGATCGTGAACGTGTACCACGCGGGCTCGCTGCCGCCGCCCAGCGGGCCGCCGCCGAACACCTGGATCAGCCACGTCACCGTGGTGATCACGCGCGCTGAGCTCGACGACGAACATCACCGGGTTGCGGATCTGCACCCGCGGGTCGAGCTTGACCAGGCTGTCGAGCAGCGCGCGGGTGATGATGTCGCGGCGGAACAGCGAGATCGCCTGGCGCTCGTGCGGCGCCGCCGCAGCGGCTGACCCAGCGGGCTCGGCGGGCGGTGTGGGAGTGTTCACGGACATTTAGTGGCCTGCGCTCGCGCGGTCCAGGGCCAGATTGAGCTGCCAGCACGTTGACGCCCGGCTCGCCGGAGAATCCGAGCCCCCGCCCGTGCGTGTACTGAGAGATCAGCTGCTGCACCTGGTCGAGCGGGAGGTGGCGGACCGCGCTGATGCGGTGCGCCTGGATGTTCGCGTTGGCGGGCGAGATGTCGGGGTCCACGCCGGACGCCGAGCTGTTGGCGGCGTCGACGGGCACCTTCCCGGCGGTCAGCCCGGGAACGTAGGGCTTCTCCAGCGCGATGTAGGCCTGGATGTTGGCCGCGATCGCCTGCTCGGTCGCCGTGTTGTTGGGGCCGAGGTTCGAGAACGCGGTCGCGGCGGCGTTGTACGGCGGGACGGTCGCGGACGGCCGGCTCTGGAAGTACCGCGGATCGGGGGTGGTGACCGGGTTGCCGTTCTTATCGACCTGCGGCTTACCGTGCTTGACCACCGGGGTGGCGAACTGTTGGCCGATGATCTTCGACCCGACGAGCTTGCCGTTCACCGTGATCTGCTGGCCGTTGGCGTTTCCGGGGAACGCCACCTGGCTGATACCGGTGATCAGGAGCGGATAGAAGATTCCGCACAGCAGCGTCAGCACGACGATGCCGATGATGGAGGTGGTGATGTCGCGTCTCATAAGTTCAGTGGGTTAGTAGAGGTGTCCGGTGAGGCCCTGCACGATCGGGCCGAGCAGCAGGGCGGGGAAGAAGGTCAGCGCGCCGACGAGCACGATCACGCCGATCAGCAGCACGACGAAAGTCGGGTTGTCGGTGCGCATCGTCCCGAGGCCCTCGGGGCTGACCCGCTTACCGGCCAGCGACCCGGCGACCGCGAGCGCGAACAGGATCGGCGCGAAACGCGCGAAGAGCATCGTGAACCCCCCCAGCAAGTCGGCGAACGTGACCCCGTGCGAGCCGACGTTCCCCGCGGCCGGCTGGATGAACCCGGTGTAGCCGGCGAACGCCGACCCGTTGTTATTCGCCTGGGACAGATAGGCGTAGAAGGTCTCCGAGAACCCCTGCGGGCCGGTCGCCGCCGCCGAGATCGACGCGCGACCCGCGTGACTGGCCGTGGCCAGCGCGGTGGAGAACAGCGCCGCCAGCGGCGTGATCAACAACCCGAGCACGACCAGCTTGATCTCCCTGGCCTCGATCTTCTTGCCCAGGTACTCGGGCGTGCGCCCGACCATCAAGCCGCCGATGAACACCGCCAGCACCACGTAGAGCAGAATCGAGTACAGGCCGGTGCCGACCCCGCCGAAGATCACCTCACTGGCGGACAGGTTCGCCATCGGGACGGCTCCGCCGATCCCCGTGAACGACTCGATCGCGCTGTTCACCGCGCCGCACGACGTCACCGTCGTGATCGTGTCGAACAGGGCCGAGCCGGCGATCCCGAAGCGCTGCTCCTTGCCCTCCATGTTCCCGCCCGTCGAGCCCGCGATCACGTGTGTGTTAAGGCCAGCGGCGTGTTGTGCAGGCGACCCGTGCGCCTCGGCGATGTAAGCGACGCACACAGCGCCCAGGAACATCACCATCATCGTCGCGTAGATCGCGTACCCCTGCCGGCGCTTACCGGCCATCTTCCCGTACATGAACACCAGCGCCGCCGGGATAATCAGCACGGCCAACATCTCGACCAAGTTCGAGAAGCCCGACGGGTTCTCGAACGGGTGCGCCGAGTTGGTGTTGAAAAAGCCGCCGCCATTGGTGCCGAGCTCCTTGATCGCCTCCTGCGAAGCGACCGGGCCCATCGCGATCTGCTGAGGGCCGATGTGGGTGAGGCTCGTGTAAGTCAGGTAGTGCGAGAAGTTCTGGATCGAGCCCTGAAACACCAGCACGATCGCGATCACGAACGAGATCGGGATCAGCACGTACAGGATCGTGCGCACGAGATCAGACCAGAAGTTGCCCAGGCTCTTGCCGCTGCGGCCGACGATCCCCCGCACCACCGCGACCGCGACGCAGATCCCGACCCCGGCCGAGACGAAGTTCTGCACCGTCAGCCCCGCCATCTGGCTGAAGTAGCTCATCGTCGTCTCGCCGCCGTAGTACTGCCAGTTCGTGTTGGTCACGAACGACGACGTCGTGTTGAACGTCACGTTCCACGGCGCGGAGTGGAACCCCATCGGGTTCAAGCCCGTGAAGCTCCACAACGTCTGCGTACGCAGAATGAAATACAAAAGCAGCCAGCCCGCGAGCGAGAAAATGATCACGCTCTTCGCGTACGCCTTCCAATCCTGCCCCCGGTCGGGGTCGACCCGCAGAATCCGGTACAGCAGCCGCTCCGGAACCCGGAACACCGGATCCAGGAACGTATGCTCGCCCGTGTAGACAGCGGCCATGTAGCTGCCCAGCGGGATCGCCCCGACGGTCAAGATCGAGACGAACAGGAAGATCGTCAGCCAGCCGAGAAACGTCACCAGATCAGAACCTCTCGCCCCGCAGCAGCGCGTAGAGCAGATAGCCGCACACGATCACCGACGCGACCAGCCCGAACAGATCAGCGCCGCTCATATGCGATCGATCCCATAGACCAACGCGATCAACACGGCGAACATCAGCACCCCAAGCAGGATCGACAGGACGTCCATGACAGCCACAACGCTAGGCGCGCCGACGTCAAGCCCGCATGAAGAAAATGTGGCTTGCTATCAGGATTTCATCAAGATTCGGCGTCAGCGCAGCCGGGCACGCTTTCAGCCGACAAAGCGATAGCCGACGCCCGCGTCGGTGCGAATGAAGTTTCGCCGCTGACCGCCCAAAGCAAGCTTGCCACGCAGATTGGCGATGTGTGTCCGAAGCAGCGGCGTCGCGTCGTGATATTCCGGGCCCCAAACCTCGGTCAGAAGCGCCCGATGCGTCATCAGCAGCCCGCGGTTGCTGACCAACACCCGCAGCAGCGAGAACTCGATCGGGGTGAGGCGTATCTCCTCGCCGTCGAGCGTGACCCGGTGAGCGGCCAGATCGACCAGAAGCCCGCCGGATTCAATCTGCGGCTCGGCTGCCGTGCGCCCGGCCCGACGAAGCATCGCCGCGACTCGCGCGACGAGCTCGCCAGGCCCGAACGGCTTCGTGACGTAATCATCGGCACCGCTCTCCAGCGCCTCGATCTTCGCCGCCTCGTCGCCCACCGCCGACAACACCAGAATCGGAATGTCACTCCACTCGCGCAGCCGGCGGCACACCTCGATCCCAGGCAGGTCTGGCAGCATCAGGTCGACGATCGCGGCGTGCGGCCCGTCGACCGCCGCGCGGTCAAGCGCCCCTTCGCCGGTGTGACTCGTCAGAACGTCGTAACCCGCCTCGCGCAGCATCAGGCCGAGCGCCCGCACGATCTGGTGGTCGTCGTCGCACACGAGAATGCGCCCTTCGCTCATCGTCAGCTGCTCGAAACCCGCTCGCTCACCGCTGCGGCCGTCGGCCCGTTTGACCGCTCCTGCCTCACGGGAATGTCAGCCGCCGCCAGAGCCAGCGCCGCTGCGCCGATGGGAAGGTCCACGACGAAGCTCGTCCCCTGGCCGGGGAGCGACTCGACGCCGATCGCTCCGCCGCCCGCCTCGATGAACCCTTTGGCGATCGCGAGCCCGAGCCCCGATCCTTGGTGAGACGAGCCGGGATCCTGCGAACGATAGAACGGCATGAAGATACGCCGCTGCTCGCGCGGGCTGATCCCAGGCCCTTGATCGACGATCCGCACACGCACGCGCGCGCCGATCAAACGCGCCCGAACCGAAACCGGCTTTCCACCCGAATACCGCCCAGCGTTCTCGAGCAGGTTCCCGAACGCCCGCTCCAACTGCCCCGGGTCCCCCTGCAGCAGCGGGATGCCAGCATCGACCGAGAGCTGGAAGACGTCAGATGCCGAGTCGACGCTCTCGATCGCTTCTGAGAGCACTTCCTCGATCGAGTACCACTCACAGCGCGGCTCGAGCGATCCAGACTCAAGGGCCGTGAGGTCGAGCAACTTTTCGATCAGCCGCGCCAACCGTGTCCCGGCATATGTCACGACCTCGCGCACCTCAAGGACGTTCTCAGCTGTCGGTTGGGTGGGATCAAGGGCCGCGATGGCCGTGAGGATCGCCGTCACCGGCGTTCGCAGATCGTGCGATACAGATCGCAAGACCGCGGTCTTCATCTCGTCGCTGCGTCGCAGCGCTGCCGTCTCAACCACCTCAGACTGCAACTGGGCGCGATGCAGCGTGGCAGCAAGGACCGACTCGAGCGGCGGCACAATTCGAGCGCCCACCCGCGCTTGGTCAGCGGACGTGAGCGTAGCCGGGAGGACCAGCGTTCCGATCCGTTGGCCTGACTGCCTGAGCGTGAACGCGACCTGCCGATCGGTTGGTGTGACTTCCTGTAGCTCGATCGCGGCGGCGCTGACACCGATCGCGACAGCGAGCCGCTGCCCGGCAAGCGCAAGCGCGTCCTCGACATCTGGCCCGCCGAGCAAGAGCCGCGCGAGTTGAGCCATGAGATCGGCCTCGCGACGCCGCTGGTCGGCCTCCTCCGCTCGCGCCCGGGCGAGCTCGCCGATCAGCCCCGTCGCGATCGCAACCACCGTGAACGAACCCAACGCCACCCAATTGCGGCTATCCGCGATCGTGAATTCCCCGACCGGAGGCAAGTGAAAGAAATTGAACGCCGTAGCGCTCGCGATCGCGGTGCCAAAACCCAGCCATAGCCCCCAGAAGGCGGACACCACAACGACCGCAGGCAGATACACCACGCTGAGCGAAACCACAGGCGCGACCCGCGAGAGCGGATAGATCGCCACCGTGGCCGCCACGAGGCACGCCAAGGAGACCAGCGCGCCCGTAACCGGCGACGGCCGTCGGACGCGCAGCAACAACGGAGACAACGCGCTCGGTCCCATCACTGTCAATGATGGCGCATCCAACCGCCCAAAAACCGATGCAGCTCCTACCCGCATGGCCCAGGCAAAACGACCCCTAGGCGCCGATCGAGTCTAATCACGAGCTCACCGAAACGTGCCTCCCGCCGACTCAGCGACATCCAACAGCGGCCGAGCGCGGACCCGGCGTCAGCAACGGCTCACACACGCCCCCCACAGCACCCGCAACGAACCACCCTGCGACTCGCAAAACCAACGGAGCAAAGCCGTTTTGCCACCCCCAGCCTCGCCCGCCACCAAGACCAGCCTCCCCTCACCGCTCGCACGAACCTGAACCGTCCTGGGGTGCGTGGAGACTCCTGGCCTTGGAAAATCAAGGACGGAGTTCATGCCGACAGATCGCACAGCTGGGAAGCCGACGACGCGTCGGTACTCGCCTGAGGAGAAGCAGGCGGCGGTGAGGATGGTCCGCTCGTTGCAGGCCGAGACGGGGATGACGCACGGGGCGGTGCGCCGGGTGGCCGAGCAGCTTGGGTATGGGGTTGAGTCGGTTCGTTCGTGGGTCAAGCAGGCCGAGATCGATGACGGTGTCCGGCCGGGGGTCACGACGAGTGAGGCGGAGCGGATGCGGGAGCTTGAGCAGGAGAACCGGGAGCTGCGCCGCGCGAACGAGATCCTGCGGCGTGCGGCGGCTTTCTTCGGGGCGGAGCTCGACCGCCAGCCAGCGGAGATAGTGGCGTTCATCGAGGCCAACAAGGACGACGTGGTGGACGGCCGCAGGCTCGGAGTCGAGCCCATCTGCGACGACGTTGCAGGTGGCTTCGAGCACGCTACTACGCGGCCAGGGACCGGCCGCTGTCCGCGCGCGCCCGGCGTGACGCGGAGCTGATCCCGCGGCTGGTGGAGCTGTGGAAGGACAACTACGAGGTCTACGGGTCGCGGAAGCTGTGGAAGGCCGCACGGCGTTCCGGGATCGAGATCGGTCGTGACCAGACCGCCCGGTTGATGCGCCAGGCCGGGATCCAGGGCGTGCTGCGTTCAAAGCGGGTCAGGACCACGCGCCGGGACCGCAGCGCCGGTCGGCACCCCGATCTCGTCAAGCGCCAGTTCCGCGCCGAGGAGCCCAACCAGCTGTGGGTCACGGATCTGACGTTCGTGGCGACGTGGGCCGGCGTGGCGTATGTGTGCTTCATCGTCGACGCGTTCTCCCGGATGATCGTCGGCTGGCGCGTCGCCGGCCACATGCGCACCCCGATGGTCCTCGACGCGATCGAGATGGCCCGCTGGAACCGCGGGCTGCACCACCGCGGGCTGCGCTGCCACAGCGACGCCGGGTCGCAGTTCACCTCGATCCGCTACGGCGAGCGGCTCGCGGAGATCGGCGCGATCCCGTCGATCGGCACGGTCGGCGACAGCTACGACAACGCACTGGCCGAGACCGTGAACGGCTACTACAAGGCCGAGCTGATCCGCGGGCCGGCCCGCCCGGGGCCGTGGAAGACGATCGAGGAGGTCGAGCTCGCCACCCTCGGCTGGGTGCACTGGCACAACACCCAGCGGCTGCACGGCTACCTCGGCGACCTCCCGCCCGCCGAGTTCGAAGCAGCTCCACGCCGCCCGGCCGGGCCCTGATCCGGGGGTGCTATCGGTCGCGGAGCCGGCTCGCAGGGCCGCAGAACGCGTCCCACAGCCTCACCTCAACGCGATCGAGGGCAGATCACCGCCGATCGGCTCCTCGAGGCCCCTCCGAGGACCGCGACCCCGCCGACCGCCGACGCCCTGCTGCCGCGAGCGCCGCCCGGGACAGAGCAATGGCTGACTGACAACAACATCAACAACAACATCAAACCACACAGCCGACGACGACTACGCTGCACCCCAGGTCGACCAGGCAGGCCGACAATCACAAAACGCCAGAGCCTCCATCAAACCCAGGACGG
>CAWIRN010000026.1:0-60414 GCA_963838535.1 uncultured Solirubrobacterales bacterium | reverse complement strand
CCAGGGGCGATCAGACCCGTGAGCGCCGCTGCGTCCAGGCCCTTCGGCAGCGGTAGCTGGAGCAGGATGCCGCTCACGTCGGGATCGCGGTTGCCCGCCTCAATCAGCTCGCGGACCTCCGCTTGTGTCGCGTCGGCCGCCAGATGCCGGTGGCGGTCGGCGATGCCTGCCTCGACGCACGCCTTGCGCTTGTTGGCGACGTAGATCGCTGAGGCGGGGTCATCGCCGACGAGCAGCGTCGCCAGTCCCGGCGGGCGTCCGAGTTGCTCGGTCAGAGCGGCGACGTCGATCGCCACCTCCGCGCGAACCCGCGCCGCCACCGCCCGGCCGTCGATGATCGTCGCTGTCATGCCGGAGACGCTAGAGGATCGAGCCGGCGGTTCGCTTGCCTGACGCGTGACGGATCGCTCATGTGGCCCGCCTAGCGCTTTGAGATCGGGGCCAGGTCCGCCACCAGCTTTCGCTCCGAGCGGTCCTTGCTGAACCGGATCACGACGATTCCGCCGGCTTCGACGCCGGTGACCACGCCTTCGCCGAACGCCGCATGGACGACGTCGTCGCCCATCCGGAAGGCGATCGGCGGATCGGGGTCAAGCTCGACTTCAGGGGGGCTCCAGGACGTTGCCCGCGCGCGGATGCCGCCGAACGCGCGGGGCTGCTGGTGCTCGCGGTCGGTCAGCTCCCCCGGGATCTCCCCCACAAAGCGGCTGGGTATCCCGTAGGTTCGGGCACCAAATACGTTCCGGGTCCGCGCGTAGGTCAGGTAGAGGTCGCGCTCAGCCCGCGTGATCCCGACATAGCAGAGCCGGCGCTCCTCTTCGAGGCCCCCCTCATCAAGCGCTCGCGAGTGCGGGAAGACGCCCTCCTCGCATCCGATGATGAACACGATCGGATATTCCAGACCCTTCGCGTTATGGAGCGTCATCAGCGTGACCAGGCCGTCATCGTCGCTGCGAGCGTCCGCGTCGGCGACGAGCGCGATCTGTTGCAGGAACTCCGGCAGCGACGACTCCGCGGAGTCGCTCGCGTCGTACTCGACGGCGACATTGACCAGCTCCTCGAGGTTCTCGATCCTGCCCTGCGCCTCGATCGTTCGCTCAGCCTGAAGCGCCTCCAGATAGCCGGTCTCTTGCAGCATCTCCTTCAACAGCGCGGCGATCCCCGCGCCTGACTCGACGCGCTCTCGCAGGACCTGCATGGTGCCCATGAACCTCCGCAGGGCCTTGACGGCCGCCGCGCCCAAACCCGGCACCTGCTCAGGCTCGGAGGCCGCCTCCCAGATCGAGATCCCGATCGTGTTCGCGAACGCCAGCACGCGAGAGAGCGACGTCGAGCCGATCCCCCGGCGCGGGGAATTGACGATCCGCGTGAACGCGCCGACGTCCTGCGGGTTGATCAGCACCGTCAGGTAGGCGATCGCGTCCTTGATCTCCGCGCGCTCGTAGAACTTGGTGCCACCGATCACCTGATAGGCGATCTCGGCCCGCACGAGCGTGTCCTGCAGGACGCGCGACTGGGCGTTGGTGCGGTAGAAGACCGCGATCTCAGCCCGCGAGACGCCCTCGTCGAGCAGCCGCTGGACCTCGCCGACCACGAACCGCGCCTCCGCGTGCTCGTCCTCGAGCTCGCGGATCTTGATCGGATCTCCCTGGCCAAGCTCAGTCCACAGCGATTTCAGCGTCTGTCCGCGGTTATTGCGGATCACCGCGTTGGCTGCGTCGAGGATCGTCTGCGTCGAGCGGTAGTTCTGCTCGAGCTTGACCACATGCGCGTCCTCGAAACGTGTCCTCGAACTCGAGGATGTTCGTGATGTCGGCTCCGCGAAAGCCGTAGATCGAGTTGTGGGTGACGATGCCGTTGGCGACGAAGTTGTGCGTGTTCTCGATGTCGAGGTCATACACGGGTCGACGCAACTCGACCTGCTGGACTGATTCGACGACGTCGTAGCCGCCTTGCTCGTCGAACATGACCATTCCCGGCCGCACGGACGAAGCAGGCATGAAGGGGAGGGAGTTGCCAGCCAGCTCGTCGCGGTTTGACCCCAAACGCGCGGTGGGACGTATGGACACATCCCCGAGTGCCGTGGCGATCTGATCAGCCACTCGCTGAATCGTGCCGATGTCCTTGGATACCGTTTCGAACCGCCAGCCATCCGAGTCCCTGCGGGCGGGACGGACGCTGAAGCCCAGATCCTGCAGCGTTGTCTTGCCTTCGTTGTCGTAGCCGAACAACGCGATCCGATGCATCGGCGTGCGACCGCGATGGTCTCCGCACAACGAAATCGCCAGTCGTCGCCGACGCACTTCAGTCGTTGTGTATGTGCCGGCCACAAAATGCGGACGATCAAACGAAAGGCCCGCATCCGTCAGGAGCTGGTGCCCGCCAGGATGGGTGTCCTGCTCAGCGAACTAGCCGGTCGAGAAGGGCCTGATCTCCAACCAGGACCGACCCTCCTGGCCGTCGCGCCGCCGCGCTATGAACGGGACAGTCGGTAGCCCATAGCGGATCGAGAGCAGAACCTCGGCATAGCGCGCATCAGCTTCCGACCGGTGCGTCGAGACGACCCAGGACGCGTCCGCGCGCTCTCCGCGCGTGCGAAGGGCAACCCCGACCACAGGCTTGACCTGCCCTTTCGTGTACGTGCGCGACGTGCCGATCCGAAACCCTCGGTCCCGACGCCACATCACGTAGGTCATATACAGCTGGGGTGTGCGCCCGAGCAGATATCCCGCGAAATGCACGTGGTCGGGCGTGCTGACGATCCGACGCCCGCCAGTCGTTGTGATCTCGATGCCGTCGCTGCGCTCTGATTGATGCACGCGAAGCACCCTCGCGGCACGAAAGTCGCCGCTGCCGTAGCCCGAGAGCACGGCGTCGCCGGCGTTGACCTCTTCGATCGGACGACGCGTGCCGTCCACCATCGTGATCAGGGTGCCCTCGACGAGGCACTGTGCATCGTCGCCGACCACCATCAGGTTGCGGTGCTCGCCGGCGAGTAGTTGCAGCCACCGGTATTGGGCGTGGTTGGTGTCCTGATACTCGTCGACGAGGACGTGACGGAAGCCGGTCGCGTAGCGCTCGCGGACCTCAGGGAACAGCTCGAGGACGTTGACCGTTCGGACGAGCAGGTCGTCGAAGTCCATCGCGTTCATCCGATGCAACTCGCGCTCGTAGGTGCGGTAGACGTCGGCGACGGTCTGCTCGAAGTAGGAGCCGACCAGCTTGCCGTAGGCGTCGGCGTCCCGCAGCTTGTTCTTGGCGTCGGAGATCTGCGACTGAATCGACGCCGGAGTGAAGCGCTTGGGGTCGATGCCGAGATCGTCGAGGCAGCGCTTGACCAGTCGGCGGGAATCGGCCTGGTCATAGATCGTGAACTGGCGCGTGTACCCGAGCCGGTCGGCGTTGGCGCGCAGCATGCGGGCGCAGGCCGCATGGAATGTCATCACCCACATCGCCCGGACGCGACGCCCCACGAGCAACTCGGCGCGGTCGCGCATCTCCCCCGCCGCCTTGTTGGTGAAGGTGATCGCCAGGATCTCATTTGGCTTCGCCGCATCTGTCGCGACGAGGTAGGCGATCCGGTGCGTGAGCACGCGGGTCTTACCCGAGCCCGCCCCGGCGAGGATCAGCTGCGGCCCCTCGCCGTAGGTCACGGCCTCGCGCTGAGGCTCGTTGAGCCCGCTGAGCAGGGCTTCGAGGTCGGATGTGAGCTCGGGCATCGTCGGAGGTTCTACGTTAGCGGCCCGACCGGAGGGCTCCCGCGCGCGCGCCGGCGTCATCCTCTGCACCATGAGAGAGCTTCGTGTCGCGTGCGCGAGGGTCGCCGAGCGAGCGCGCTTCGTCTCGATCGAGCGAGCGGCGATCCCGCCCTACGCCGAGGCGCTGCGGCTTGATCCGCCGACGCCCGCCCCGGATGCCGAACCACATCTGGTGCACGGCACACGGGAACAGCTCATCGCGTTCTGGTTGACGCTCGACGCGATCAACTTCGGCTCGGGATGGTTTCCGACGCTGCGCAAGAGGGCGGGTCGATCGGGGTACTTCACGGTCGCGATCGGGCTCCGCGAGCGCTTCGACCAGCTCGGGCCCTGGAGCGCGGCCGAGCTCGCCCAGATCGACGGCCGCGAGGTGGCCGAGACGCTCGGGCAGGATCCGGACCACGAGCTGATGGGTCTGTTCGCTGCCTCGTTGCGCGACCTCGGCCAACACGTTCTCCACGACTTCGACGGGCGCTTCGAGTCCGTGCTGGATTCCGCCGGCGGCTCCGCCATCGCGCTGACCGAGCTGCTCGCCGGCTGGAACTCGTTTACCGACACCTCACCCTACGACGACCTCAAGGTTCCGTTCCGTAAACGGGCGCAGATCGTTGCGGCCGACCTGGCTGACGCAGGCCTCGCGGTGTTCAACGACCTCGGGGCACTGACCTTGTTCGCCGACAACCTCGTGCCACACGTGTTGCGACTGGACGGGATCTTGACGTTCGATCCCGCACTGGTGAGCCGTATCGACCGTGGCATCCTGATCGAGCACCAGTCGCCCGAGGAGGTCGAGATCCGAGCGTGCGCATTGCACGCGGTAGAGCTGATCGTCGCCCACCGGCCCGGAAGCTGCGCGGCCGAGGTCGACCGCGTCTTATGGAACCGCGGGCAGCAACCCCGCTACAAGGCATCGGCCCGCCATCGTTCGCGGAGCACCGCGTATTGAGGGGGAGCTAATCGTCCAATGCGTCGGCCCGGGCCCTGGCGATCGCCTCGGCCCCGGCTTCGCCGACGAGCAGTTCGGGGCGGATCGTGCCGCTGGCGACGAGGTCCAGCGCGGGGAACCGGGCCGTGCTGGCCAGCGACGCATCGAGCGCGATCACCGTGGTCTCGCCGCCGATCGGCGACGACGCGGTCGCGATCACGGTCAGCGATCCCCCGTCCACGATGTTGCGGGCGCTGGCCAGAAGCCTGCGAGCGACTTGCGGGGCCAGGCCATCGAGCGTGTCGATCAGGACGACGGCGTCAGCGCCGCGGGCGGCGAGGCGCCGAGCCTGGTCGATGACGGGCTCGATCGCGCTGCCCTGTGCGTCCGGCGAGGCCGCGAAGCTGAGGCCCACCGCGGGCGCGAGCGGACCTTGGCTCCATTCGGAGATCTCCTCCGGCCGCACCCCGGCCAGCACGACCGTGAGCGCGAGCTCGTCATGGCCCGCGAGCGAAGAGGCCAACCGACGCAGCGCCTCGGTCTTTCCGGATCGTGCCTGCCCGACGATCGTCACGCGCGAGCCCTTTCCGAACGGCGTCAGCCATTCGATCGCCTTCACGGTCGGGTCCTCCGAGCCGAGCCGGAAGCGATCGTCAGGAAATGCCGCCGGGAGATCATCGAAGCGGACGCTGTCGGCAAGCTCTGCCGCCGGGCGTCCGTTGATCGTGTCGATGCGGATCATCGAGGCAAACCGCTCGGACCGGCGTGGCGTCCGCTTCGGGCCCAAAACTCGATCGCCCGTGACGAGCTCACAGCGCTTGACCTGGGCCGCAGAGATGTACACATCGTCGTCCGACGGCTCGGGAGGCTCGACGCGAACGAAACCGGAGCCATTGGGCAGGAGTTCGACCACCCCTTCCACGAGCTCCTCGGCCGCGGTGTCAACCGGCTCGGGCGGGCTCTCACTCTCAATCTCTTCGGCGGGCGCCGGCGTCTCGGCCTCGGCTCGACCTCCCGACCGCTTCCTCGCGCGCGCTGGAGCGACCACGGCCGCCTCGACGCCCGCGGCGACGCCTGGGCGCAGGGACCTCGTCGGCGTCGGCGTCTGAGGCCTCGGTCGCCTCAGCGTCACGCTCCTCGCCGTTCGCGGCCGCGGACGGCTCGCGATCGTCTTCCTGATCGCCAGCGGACGCCGCCGCCTCGCCATCGCCCTCTCGGCCAGCAGTGGACTCGGCCGGCACCTCGTCCTCGGCGGAGGAGGGGTGCTCCCGGTCGTCCGTCGATGCGGCCCGGCCGTCGTCGCGATCCTGGACGGCGCCCGTCGGAGCGTCCTCGCTCTCGCGGTGGGATTCCTCGGGCCCGCCCTGCTTGTCGAGGATCGCGCCGATTAGCTCCGCGCGTCGCAGGCGCCGGTAGCCGTCGATCGACAGCTCGGAGGCAATCTCGTGCAGGTCGGCCAGTGGGCTCTCTTCGAGCGCGGTGCGATCGAGAACGGACATGTGTGCTCCTTCAGGTGGTGGATCGGTGGGCTCCGGTCGCGTTGAGCCAGCGACCGGCGATTCTCGGTCCATCAATCTTACGCACGGGCTGGACGGACCCGCCAGCGCCGGCCTGGCCTAACCGCCGCGATGTGCGGCGCTCGGGCCGTTGGTGGTCACGCGTCGCCCTGGTTCCAGCGCAGGACGTCCGGGACTCGCAAGCGCCGAGTCGACATCCATCTCGGCGCTGAGCACGGCTCGAACGGCCAGGAAATCGGCCGTCTCGGCGACGTCGTGCACCCGCAGGACGTGCGCGCCCGCATCGACGCCGTGCGCAATGGCCGCCAGCGTCCCGGCCAGACGTTCCCGAGGAGCGCGCTGAGTGACCGCCCCGACGAAGTCCTTGCGCGACACCGCCAGCAGCAGCGGCCTGGCGAACGCGTGCAGCGAGCTCAGCGACCTCAGCACCTCGATCGTCTGCGCCGGCGTCTTGGCGAAGTCGGGACCTGGATCCAGCATCAGTTGCTCGAACGCGACGCCGCGCGAGATCGCGAGCTCGATCCGTCCGTGGAGGAACTGCTCCACATCGGCCACGATCCGTCCGTCGAGCGAAGGATCAAGCAACTTCTGCTTCGGCGCGGCGCGGGTGTGCATCAAGACGAGGCCGGCACCCGTCTCGGCGCACACCTCGGCGAGCAACGGATCGCGCAAACCGCTGACGTCGTTGACGATCGAGGCTCCGGCGGCGATCGCCGCGTGTGCCACCGCCGGCTTGTAGGTGTCGACCGACACGACCGCCCCCAGCTCGCCGGCCACACGCTCGATCAGGGGCACGACTCGGGCGATCTCCTCGCTTGGCCCAACCGCCGGACGATTGGTCACCCCTGACTCTCCGCCGATATCGATCAGCTGCGCCCCAGCGGCCAGCAAGGACGCCGCGAGCGCGACCCGCTGTTCCAACGTCCGGTGCTCCCCCGCGTCGGAGAACGAGTCCGGCGTCGCGTTGACCACTCCCATCAACCACGGACGGCCACCGAGCTCGAGCGTTCCGCTGCTGGTCCGAAGCAGCCGCGCGGGGGCGTTCACTGAACCGCGTCGGCGCCCGCCGGTTGGCTGACCGGGCTGGACGGGCGGCCCTCCCACTGCCCATCGTCGACCTGCCATGCCCGATAACAGACGGAGGCCTCGAGCATCGCAGCGTGCGCCTCCTTGCATCCGACGCATTCGCCGAGGTGCTCGAGCAGCCACGAGTCTTCGGCATCGCTGAGCGGTTCGGAGTCTTGGCGCTGCGCCATCATCCGTACCGCCCGGTCACGCTCAGCGCAGGCGGCGGCCTGGTCGACGGGACCTCGCACCTGGGTACGCAGCTGCAACCGCGCTGCGGCCAACAGCGGCGCGACCGCCGTCGTCTCCAGGCCGATCGCGCCGGCGATCTGCTCGTGTGAGAGCCCCAGCAGCTCACGCAACGCGAGCGCCTCGCGCTGGTTGTGCGGTAGCCGCGCCGTGGCGGCTTCGAGCTCACGCGCCACCGTCTGGGCGAGCCCGGAGTCGGTAGCCGCCGGGTCCGGCAGTGCGTCGGCGGCGCCGAGCTCTGGCGCGGCCGGGCCCGCCCCTACGATCTCGCCCGCGTCCCCGTGGGCGCGGCACGCCGCTACCGCCGCCGCCAGCCGCGCACCGCGATCCTCACCGCCAACCGAGCGTGCCCGCAGCGCAGCGTGGGTAGCCGCATCGCCGCTGCCCAGAATCCGCACGCACAAAGCCTCCAACTCGTCCATCTGCCAGCCCAGCTTAATGGTTCCCGGCAGGCTGATCGCGCGAGCTGGGTGAGTCGGCGAAGAGCCCTTCAGCCTCTCCCTCCCGCCGAAAGCGCTCGACCTCCACAGCGATTCGCTGCTCGCTCCAGCCGAGCTCGGTGCCCATCGCTCGGGCGACACGGAGCGGCGCCTCGCTGTTGTGGGGGTGCAGCCGACGACCCGCGATCAGTCCGAGGCGAGTGCGTCGCAGCAGAACGTCCCCCACGCTGCGGGCCTGCTCGTGGCGGGCCGCGAACGGCGCCTCGGCCAGCAGGTCGGGCGCGCCGGCGAGGATCGCCTGCGCGAACTCGCCGCGCTCGGATGCGGTCCCGAGCACCGCTGAGGCGGCGTGGCCGTAACGGGACGCGAGCGATTCATACGCTGGCGGCGGAACTCCCTCAATGCGGGGCAGTCGGGCAGGGTCGATCGCCGCGCCCAGCGGGATCTCGTGCGTTCGACACCGCGCCTGGCGACCGTCGCGCTCGACCAGACGGTCAACGGTCAGCTTCGCCATGCGTCGCCAGGTCGTCAGTTTCCCGCCGGTAATCGTGATCAATCCGCTCGAGGTCTCATACAACTCGGCCTTCCGTGAGATGTCGACCGACTTGCGGGAGTCCCGGCTGGAGATCAACGGGCGCACGCCCGCGTAGGCGCCGGTCACCTCGCCCGGGCCAAGGCTGGTGCCGAAGAACTGGTTGACGGCCTGCAGGAGGTACTCGATGTCGGTCTCCGACGGCCGGACATGGTCGATGTCGCCCGCGTAATTGTTGTCGGTGGTCCCGATCAGGCTGCGGCCGAGCCAGGGCAGCGCAAAAATCGACCGACCCTTCCCGGCGGGCACGATCGATCCCGCATTGAGCGGCAGGTCCGCGGGGTCGATCGTGATGTGGCTCCCGCGACTGGGGACGATCGTCGGGACCTCCGCCTCGGAGTGGAGCTCCTCGGGCCGGATGCGGTCGGCCCACACCCCGGTTGCGTTCACCACGTTGTCTGCGCGGAGCGTAAAGTCACCCCCGCTCTCCTGGTCGAGAACCCTCAGTCCGCCGCCGCGGCCGTCCGGACGCCAGAGCTCGACGACCCTGAGTCGATTCGCGCAGATGGCGCCGAAGCGCTCCGCCTCGCCGAGCACCGTCAGCACCAGCCGCGCGTCGTCGGTCTGGCAGTCGTAGAACAGATATCCGCCGGTGGGGTGGCGCCCACCCAGCGCCGGGAGGAGCTCGACCACCTCGGCGCCGGAGATGACGCGGTGTCGCGCCGGACTCCAATCGGCCTCCCCCGTCTCCGCTCCAGCGCGCCGCGCGTGGCGGCGCGCCCGCAGTGACGGCGCCGCCATCACGTCGTACATGTTCAGCCCGATTCCCACCAAGCGGTCGGGCCTGGCTCCATTAAATGCGGGAACCACGAAACGCAACGGCCTCACCAGGTGCGGCGCCAGCCTGACCATCAACTGACGTTCGAGCAACGCCTCACGAACGAGTCCGAGGTCGAACTTCTGCAGGTAGCGGAGCCCACCGTGAACCAGCTTCGACGATCGGCTGCTCGTTCCCGACGCAAAGTCGGCCTGCTCAACGAGAGCCACGCTGTAGCCCCGCGACGCCGCATCGAGCGCCACGCCCGCACCGGTGATACCGCCGCCGATGACCGCGATGTCGAACCGCTCGCTGGCGAGCGTGTCAACCGCTCCGTCGCGAGTGAGCATCCCCGTCAGAGTAGCCGGAGATCGCGCAGTCGTGTGCCAGCGTGACGAACGCCCGGTGGTGGCGAGCCGCTCCAGGCGCGACCTGCCGCGGCGACCTTCGGCGCGCTGGGCTTGGGCGCGAGCGCCTTGTGGGCCTTCCGCTGCCGGTGCACCTTGTGCTTGGCCGCTTCTTTGTGATGCTTCCGCGTCGCTTGCGTTTCTTGGCCGTGTCAGGCTTCGACTGTCGTTTTCTTCACCGCGGCACGCTTTTCGCCGGTTTCGGCTTCGCTTGTACCACTGGCGGGGCCACCGGACTGGCGCTCGCGAGCGGCGTTGATTGTCGCTGGCAACCCCCGTTCCACAGACCCCAGTCAGCGAGGGGACTACCCGGCAGCTACAGCGTAGTCGTGCGCCGCTGGGTCGACAAAACCCGGAGCGACACTCACGCTGTTGGTCACCGAGAGCTGCGACGGACTGACGCCCGACGACATCCGTGAGCCACCCGGGTTGTTGATAGGAATCGTTGTCGTCAACCTGGTTGCCGGTACTCGAGGACAGTAGTCCGGGAGAGGTGACGACCACCCCGGGATTGGACCAATCGATGTCTGGGTTTGACACTCCGACGGAGTTCACCACGACATTGTCGAAGACCTCATTGCCAGCGGTCGGGCTCGCCGCCGCTGCTGTTGCCGAAGTTGAACCCCGACCCCGCGCTGTCAATGACGTTTGCCCAGATGCGGGCGTTCGTCGGCCCTGGATCGAGCTTGATCCCCCAGCCGTGTGCAGTCGTTCCACAGCCAGTTGTCGTAAATCTGAACGTTGTCGCCGTCGGCCAGGTAGATCAGATGGTCGTAGAAATCACAGCCGCCCACATCGTGGATCCTGTTGTAACGGATGATCGTGTTGTCAGCCTGCCCGCTCCAGCCGATGCCGAAGCCGTTACCCCGGAGGCTCGCGACTGATTGGTAGTAGTTGTTGTACTGGAGAATGTCGTTCTGGCCGTCAATTTCCAGCCCGTTGGACACCGGATACGAACACGTCGTGTCGGGTCGTTGATACGAGTAGGTGGTGTTCGATCCATCGATATTCAACGCGTTCAGTGTCGTGTACGAACCTGCCAGGTCGATCAGTCCAACCACCGTCACCGTCGCGCCCGGGTATGACGTGATCGTGATCTGGCCCGATGCATTCCCAGAGTTGCTGAGATAGCTCGACGTGCTGGTATTGCCATATGTGCCAGCCATCAGGCAGCCGGTCTGACCGGGACTGAGCGAGTGATCTAGCCTGGCCAGGGTGCGATATGGGCTGGAGCTGCTTCCGCTGGCACCGTCAGAGCCCGAGGGAGACGCGTAGCGATCGCAGCCTGCGGCCTGTGCGGAGCTGGAGAAGGTTGCGCCGCCGACTCCGGAGAGCAGCACGAGCATGAGCAGTGTGGTTGTTCGGCGAAGCATGGTTTGTCGGTCGACCGAGCCTGCCCAGCGCGACGACGCGGGGGCATGGTCAGTGCGGCCTTGACGTCAGTGCCTGTTCGCCTGCGGGGTTAGCTGACGGGCTCGCGCTCGAAAATCGAGCGCTTCTCACGGATCACCGCAAGATTCGCCCCAACGATGTGGGTTCCCCGCTCTCCTGGGTTGGCTCTCCCGGGAGACTCGGCGAGCCGGACAGTATCAGAACCCTCCGAGACCTGTCGAAACCTACTCACGGACACTTCCGTCCGGCAGGTCTCGGCCCCGGCCGGCGAAGGATGCGCACGTGTTGATGGGTCGTTTTCGCCCGAATTAATGCGAGGACTACCTACCAGCCAGGACGTTTCCGGTCGGCCGACGCGAGGGCGTCCCGCAAATAGTTATTTTGTGACTGTCAACTGTGCGGCCATCGGGAGCACCGGACTGAGATTCCAGTCAGGTCTCGGGGCCACGAGGTGAGTACGAGCGATCCGCGACGCCGGCCTTCCGGCGCTCAGCGATGATGTCCTTGATTCGGCCCAGGGTGCTGTCGGACATCCGCCTGATCTCCCAGTGGGTGAGCTTGAGCAGTCGCATCGGCGACGTGGCGATCACGTCTGCGTTGCGGCGCTCTCGTGCCAGCAGGCCCATCTCGCCGATCAGGTCGCCGGTATGCAGCGAGGCGATCTTCTGTCCGCCCTGAAACACGTCGGCTGTGCCCTCTTCGATGGCGATCAACTCGGTTGAGAAGTCGCCCTCCCGGATCAGGACCTGTCCGCTGGGCGCGCTGGTCTCGGTCGCGAACGCCGCGAGCCGTTTGGTCTCCTCGGGCGAGAGCTCGGAGAAGATGGGTATCGCGGTCAGCCGATCGGGGTCCATGGCGATCCTCGCTGATCGGTCGGTGGCCGGCGCGACGCTCCGGGCAAACCCGAGCGCGACGGGCGCTAGAGCGCCTGCACCTCGGCGGTGACCTCACCGACCGATGACTTGGCGTCGCCGAACAGCATCGAGGTCTTGGGATCGTAGAACAGGGGGTTGTCGATGCCGGCGAACCCTGAGGCCATCGAGCGTTTGAGCACGACAACCGCGGCCGACCGGTCGACTTCGAGGATCGGCATCCCGTAGATCGGCGAGCCGGGCTCATTCTTCGCCGCCGGGTTGGTGACGTCGTTGGCGCCGATCACCAGCGTGACGTCGGTGCGGGAGAACTCGGGGTTGATGTCGTCCATCTCTCTCAGCAGGTCATAGGGCACGTCGGCCTCGGCGAGCAGCACGTTCATGTGTCCGGGCATCCGTCCCGCGACCGGATGGATCGCGTACTTGACCTCGACCCCCTTGGCCTCCAGCGCGCGCTCGAGTTCACGCACCGCGTGCTGGGCTTGCGCGACCGCCATCCCGTATCCGGGCGCGATCACCACCAGGCGCGCGTAGGAGAGCTGGATCGCCACGTCCTGCGCGCTGGTCGAGCGGACCGTCCCGCCGTCGCTGCCCGCGCTCACCGGCGCATCCACAGCGCCACCGAAGCCGCCCGCCACGATCGCCGGGACCGACCGGTTCATCGCCTTGGCCATCAGGTTGGTGAGGATCGAGCCCGATGCGCCGACGATCATCCCGGCGACGATCAACGCCGTGTTATTCAGCGCGATCCCCGTCGCGGCGGCCGACAGGCCCGTGAACGCGTTCAGCAGCGAGATGACCACCGGCATATCCGCACCGCCGATCGGCAGCACCACCATCAGCCCCAACACCCCGGCCGCCACCAGGATCCCGAAGAAGAACAGCGCCTGAGAGTGCGTCCCGGCCGTCAGCACGACCGCGCTGGCCACGCAGACCAGCAGCAGCCCGGCATTGATCCACGACTGCCCCGGCAGCTTGATCGGCCGGCCCGGCAGGATCTCCTGGAGCTTGCCGAAGGCAACCCCCGACCCCCAGAACGAGATCGACCCCACGATCGCGGCGAACAACGACGGAATCTCGACCTTCAAGGCGAAATCGCCGCCGAAGTGATGGCGGTACTCCACCCAGGCGATCAGCGCCACCGCCCCGCCGCCGACCCCGTTGAACAACGCCACCATCTGCGGCATCGCCGTCATCCGAACGTTCAGCGCGGCGGGGATCCCCACCGCCGTTCCCAGCACGACCCCCAGCGCGATCAGCCACGGCGTGCTCGCACCACTCAGCACCCCGCGGGTCAGCAGCGTAGCGATGAACGCGATCGCCATCCCCACCGCCGCGATCTGGTTCCCGCGAACCGCCGTCCGCGGCCCCGTCAGCCCACTCAACCCATAGATGAACAGCGAGAACGCGACGATATACAGCAGATCAACGAAATTCTCATCCTGCAAAAAGACAGCCTGAGCGATCATGTCCCGCCGTTCCCCCGGCTCGCAGCCTCGCCACCAGCGGACTCGGCCGGAGTGGACACCGCCGGGAGTTCCGAGCCACCGGAACCTGCTTTCGGTGCCCCGGCCGGGAGCTCAGCCCCAGCGGAACTCCCAATCGAATCGCCCCCAGGCGATTTCACAGGGTCCGGCTTCTTCTTGAACATCCCCAGCATCCGGTCGGTGACGAGAAACCCGCCCACCACGTTGATCGTCCCGAACGTGATCGCGATCACCAGCAACACGTGCTCCAGCACACCCACCGCCTCGTGCATCAGCAGCACGCCACCCAGGACCACGATCCCGTGGATCGCGTTCGTCCCCGACATCAGCGGGGTGTGCAACGTGTTCGGAACCTTCGAGATCACCTCGAAGCCGACAAACGCCGCCAGGACAAGAATGGCCAGCTCGGTAACGATGCTCATGGTTCTTCGCGCCTCCTACTGACCGCCGGCGGCTTGCTTTGCACCTTCGTGAACAATCTCCCCTCCCCGGGTGATGCACGCGCCCGCGATCACCTCATCCTCGAAGTCGAGCTTCAGCGCGCCGTCCTCGATCATCAGCCCCAGCAGCGCCTGGATGTTGCGCGCATAGAGCTGCGAGGCGTGCTCGGCCAGGGTCGAGGGCACGTTCAACGGCGCCAGGATCTTGACGTCGTAGCGGATCACCGTCTGCCCGGGCTCTGACAGCTCACAGTTACCGCCCGCCTCGCCGGCCAGATCGACGATCACCGAGCCCGGCTTCATCTTCTTGACCGCCTCCTCGGTGACCAGGATCGGCGCTCGCCGACCGGGCACCAGCGCGGTGGTGATCACCACGTCCACCTTGCCGATCGCCTCCGCCATCAGCTCCTGCTGACGAGCCTGCTGCTCGGGCGTGAGCTCCTTGGCGTAGCCGCCCGCCCCCTCCAGGTCACCACCCAGATCGAACTCCAGGAAATGCGCGCCCAACGACTCGACCTGCTCCTTCACCGCCGCTCGCACGTCGAAGCCCTGCACGACCGCCCCCAACCGGCGCGCGGTGGCGATCGCCTGCAATCCAGCCACACCGGCGCCCAACACCAGCACCGTCGCGGGACGAATCGTCCCCGCCGCGGTCATCAACATCGGATAGAACCGTCCCAGCTCCTGCGCACCGATCAACGCCGCCCGATAGCCCGCGATGTTCGCCTGCGAGGACAGCGCGTCCATCGACTGCGCGCGGCTGATCCGCGGCACCGCCTCCAGCGCAAAACTGGTCGCTCCGGTCTGCGCGATCGCGCGCACACCCTCACCGTTGGTCAACGGACCCAGGAACGCGATCAGCACGCTGTCCGGTCGCAGGCGCGCGGTCTCCTCCGGCACTCGGCGCCGACACCTTGACCACCACATCCGCTGCAAACGGTGCCGCCGCGCCGTCGACCAGCTTCGCGCCCGCCGCCTCGTACTGCGCGTCCGGAATCAACGCCCCAGCACCTGCACCCCGCTCCACCACCACGTCAAGCCCCGAGTCCGTCAGCTTGCGCACAACCTCTGGAACCAGGGCCACGCGCCGCTCACCTTCAGCGGACTCCTTCGGAACACCAATCAGCATGCGCGCTCGGAGCGTATAGGTTGCCGCACGCAGATGACCGCCCGGTCGTCTGGTTGTCCGACGCGCTCCCCGCCTGCCAAGGCCCCGCTGCGCTCGGGAACGTGAGGTGAGCGGGCGGAAAGCGTTGCCTAATTGTCGGGTTTTGCAGCCCCCCCTCGTGTGGCGGCCTCGAATCCATTTGCGCTCGGGCGGCCCCGAGCCTGCAGCGCACGGGCGTGTGAATGGGGGCGCGCTGAAAAAGCGCGGATGGGCCGGGGTTTTTCAGCACGCTCGCCGGATCAGGCCTAACCGAGCCCGACGGGGGCCAGCAAGAGCGCGGTGGCCAGCGCAGCATAGGTGGCGAACGTGAGCATCTGCGGGGCCTGGGCGCGAACCTCCCCGCGGCGTGAGCCGGCGCCACCCGACGCAGCGCCGCCCCTGCCTGTACGCCCGACCGCTGCACGCGGGGACGAGCCAGACACGGCGTGGGCGCTCGGCGAGGTGACCGGGGACGCGCCCGGCACAGCCCGATGAGGCGAACCGGCCGTCGCCGGGTGGGGTCCGCTCCGGCCCGCGTGGTGCGTGCTCGCCCCCCTCGGCGCCGTCCCGCGGCTGGGTGAGGCCGCCGCAGGCGCAGGCGCAGGCGGACGTGCCGGCGCCGGCGCCGGCACGAGTGGAAGCGGCTTGCGGGCCAGCGCCATCACCGCCTCGGCGGTGACCCAAACGGGCGTTTGATCGATGCCCCGTGCGTACCGGACATGCCCATCGGAGCCGGTCAGCGAGCCCAGGTAGCGCAGCGGCGAGACTGCGCCGCCGCGATGGGGCGAGCTCGGATCGATCCCGGCCGCCAGCAGACCCTGCACCGCCCAGGCGGTCGACTGGGCGTTGGATTCGCCACCCGGTTGGGAGGGGAAGCCCCCATCGCGGTTCTGCTGGGCGAGCACGAACCGGACCGCGCGCCGGCGCACCTGCGCAGGCGGACTGTCGGGCCCGGCCAGCGCCTCCAGCACCGCGCCCGTATCGTCAATGTCGCTGCTCCCGCCCGCCGCCGCGAAGTTGAAGCCTCCGTCCCGATCCTGCTGGCGCACCAGCCACGCGACGGTCCGCCGGGCCGGGGCGATCCCGACCGCGCGGAGCGCGAGCATGGCAAACGCCGTCAGGTTGACCTGACCGGCCACCGAGCCGTCAGGTCGGACTGTCGCGATCGAGTGCGGCCACGAGGTCCCGACCTCCGAAGCTGCGCGCCGAGAGGTCGGCGGCCCCGACGACCAGCATCGTCCGCTCCAGCGATCCGGGATCCGACAGCGATCGGACGCCCCCGGCCAAATAGGCGAGGACACCGTGGCCGCCGCGCGCGACGTCGCGCAGGTTCTCACCCGCTGCCGCGAGTCCGAGCGCCGCCCAGCCCGCATAGAGCTGCGACGACGCCTGCCCGGGCGCGCCGCCAAAGCCGCCGTCGCGGTTCTCGGCCGCCAACAGGTAGCCCCTGGGGGTGCCGGCGGCTCGCGCCGCCGGCGTCGCCCGCCCGGCGAGCATCGGGGCGAGCAGCAGACCCACTGCGAGCACCGGGGCGACGGCGCCGGTGGACGGCAACCAGGTGACCTGCAGCCGCGTCGCGAAGCGCTGGATCGACCGCGTCAGCGCCGGCCCGAACGCGAGTGCGAACGCGAAGCACCCGGCGGCGTGGACGGCGTCAAACCCCAGGCCCTTGCCCACGTATACCCCCAACGAGGCCAGGCTGTGATCGCTGTAGTTGACCCAGTCGCCCACGTCCTGCACGGCCGTGAACGCGAAACCGACGACACAGCACACGATCGCCAGCGGCCAACGTCCGATCCGCCGCGCCGTGATCAGCGGCGAGACCGGCTCCCAGCACGCCCACCACCCCCCACGCCGCCATCTGCCACGGCGTCCACGGCCCCTGCCCGAAGAAGAAGTTCGACGTCAGCCCCGCCAGCGCGCCGACGACGAAGCCGGGCGCGCCGCCGAGCGCGTAACCGGAGATCAGCACGATGTCGGTCGTCGGCTTGACGTTGGGCAGGGCCGCGAAGGCGATTCGGCCCAGAGCCGCAAATGCGGCCAATGTGCCCACCAGCGCGACGATCCGCGCGTCGGGACGGACGCGCTCGTACCAGGCGAACCCGCTCGCCAGGCCCAACGCGATGATCGCGAAGGAGTCGAGCTGCCAGTTCATGCGAGCACGTCCGCGGCGAGCGACCTCTGAAGCACGACGAGCCCGTCCTCGGGCGTGAGCGCCTCACCGGCGCCCCCGAGGATGCGTGCCGTCTCGGTGGCGAAGTACGTCCCGCCGGCCAGCACCTGCCCGACGGGGCCGTCGGCAATCGGCGCACCATCGGCCAGCAGGATCACCCGGTCGGCGAACGCGGCGGCGAACTCGGGGTCGTGCGTGGCGACGAGCACCGCGGCGTCCAGTCCGCGCAGCAGTTGCGCCAGATCGGCCTTGCGGCCCCGGTCCATCCCCGCGTCGGCTCATCGAGACACACGACGGCGGCAGTGCCATCCAGCCACGGCAGAAACATCCAAGCCGACAGAGGTGCCATCCAAGCCGACGGCGGAGCCATCCCGCGACTCGGCGAAACCGTGCCCTGCGCCGGCAGAGCCATCCCCGACGGCGGCGTTGTCGCCGCGGAGCATCGTGGTCGCCCGTCACGTCGCCGAGGACGATGGCGAGCGCGAGCCGCTGCTTCTCGCCGCCGGAGAGATCGCGGGGATGGCGACTGGCGAAGGCGTGATCGGCGAGCCCGACGGCGGCCAGTGCGCCCGGCGAGGCCTCCTGTGCCACGGTCTCGTGGATCAGGTAGTCGTTCGGGTTCTGCAGCAGCAGCGCGACGCGTCCGGCACTCTGCACGCGTCCGCGGGTGGGGCGCATCAGCCCGGCGGCGTGGCGCAGCAGGGTCGACTTGCCGGCGCCATTTCGACCCATCAGCGCGACCCGCTCGCCGCTGCGGATGCCCAGCGAGACGCCGCGCAGGATGGTCGGCCCCGACGGGAGCTCGTGCCACACGCGCGTGAATTCGAGCGCCGACTCGGGCGCACGGCGCCGGCGGCCGATGCCACCGCGGGCGGCGGTGCCCGTCTCACTGGACGGCGCGGAATCACGGCCGTGATCGACCGGCTCGGGCAGCAGCCCACGCTGTCGCAGCGCCGTGCGCGCGCGCTTGACTCCGGGCACCGGGGGAGCCCCGACGCCGCTGAGCAGCCGTGCGCCCGGTGTCTGCAGCTCGGTCGCCGCGCCGGCGGCCCAGGCGAGGAACGCGTCAGGGGGGGCGTCGCACGCGATCCTCCCGTCGATCAGCGCGATCACCCGATCGGCGGCCCCGAGGCAGCGCTCGAGCCGATGCTCAGCCAGCACGATCGTGGTGTCCGAGTCCTCGTTGCAGCGCCGCAACAGTCCGATCAGCTCGTCGCCGGCGACCGGATCGAGCTGCGAGGTTGGCTCGTCGAGGACGACCAGCGTCGGCCGGCCGGCCAGCGCGGCACCGAGCGCGGTGCGCTGCAGCTCGCCGCCGGACAGCTCGCCCGTCGGGCGATCGAGCAGATGAGCGATCCCGAGCGCCAGCGCCGCCTCCTCCACCCCCCGGGCCACCGCCTGGGGTGATTCGCCCCGGTTCTCCAGCGGGAAGGCCAGCTCGGCGCGCACCGTGCCCATCACGACCTGAGTCTCGGGATCCTGGAACAGCGTGCCGACGACGCCGGCCAGCTCGCCCACCCCGTGTTGCGAGGTATCCATCCCGGCGACCATGACGCGCC
Source organism: uncultured Solirubrobacterales bacterium (assembly GCA_963838535.1). Taxonomy (GTDB): domain Bacteria; phylum Actinomycetota; class Thermoleophilia; order Solirubrobacterales; family Solirubrobacteraceae; genus Palsa-465. Next base: position 41,634 of record CAWIRN010000026.1, on the reverse strand, counting down.
CCGCGAATGCGCCGCCGTGGAAGTGAGGCACGAGCCCGCTGGCGCTGCGCAGGAGCGTCGACTTGCCCGAGCCAGAGGCGCCGGCCAGCACGACCAGCTCTCCGGCTTCGATCTGCAGCGTGACGTTGTCCAGCGCCGGCACCAACGCACCCGGATAGGTGTACGTGACGTGGTCGAGCTCGAGCACGTTCACCTGACCGGCCCCCTGATCGCCGTCATCGCTCGATCCCCCGGCGATCCGCGAACGGAAGCAGCGCGCAGAGCAGCAGCCCGCCGGCCACGGCCAGGACGTCCCCGTCAACCGGAGCGTAGAGCGACGGATACGCGTGAAACGCCACCAGGCCGCCGACCCGCGAGCCGACCGCCAGCACGATCACGGCCACCGCGGCGACGGCGAAATGGAGATCGTGGCGGCTATAGGGCTTGTGCCAGCGCGGGGGTCGGTGCGCCACCCCGTAGCCCCGGACCTCGAGCGCGGCGGCAACATCCAGCGCTCGGTCAAGCACGCCCGAGGTCGCCGCACGCATCAGCGCCACCCGGGATGGCGGTCTGCCCGGGCGGCAGCGCTGGGCATCGGTCAGCCGCCTGGCGTCGCGGACCAGCACGGGGATCATCCGGGTGGCCAGCGTCGCGGTCAGGGCGGAGCGAAACGAGACCCGTCGGAACAGCCTGAGCACCTCGTCAGGGTCCACCGCGGTCGTGTACAACGCGCCGCAGAGGATCAGCGTGAACGCCCGCAGCCCGAGAATCGCCCCGTACGCCGTCGCCTCGAGCGTGATGTCGGTCTGACCGAGCACGGGAAGATCGCCGAGCCGCACGATCACGGTGAGCCCGTCACGCGAGACGAGCGCGTTCACCAGCACGATCGTCACCGCCAGCGGCAGCGCCAACAGCGCCGCCCGGCGAACCTCGCTCCCGACCCCGGCGCCGATCGCGGCGGCCCCGACCGCCACCGTGACGGCTACCAGCGCCAGCGGGTTCGAGAGGGTGAGCGCCGCGAAGGCCAGCGCCAGGCAGTAGGCACACGCGGCACCGGCTCGGGCAGCATGCAGCGGACTGGAGCGAGGCCGGTAGGTCACCGTCCCCCTTGCAGCGGCACGGGTAGCTCGGAGTTCCCCTGGACGGCCAGGGCGAAGTGGTTGCGCAGCGCCTCGGGGGTCAGCGCATGGGCGGCCGCCGTCACCCCGGCGACATCGGTGCCGGTGATCAGCCAGGTCGGCTCAGAGGAACTGTCGGCGGTCGCCGCGATCAGACCAGAACCGGCGCCCAGCGTGCGGGCGACACGTCCATCCGGGTTGAGCAGCTGCAACGAGCTTCCCCCGGATCCGGTGAAGCGCGCGTACACCCCGCTCGCCGACGGCCCGTGGGCGATCAGGCTGGCGGCGACCTCCGGCTGCAGTTCGCGCCAGGTCCCCACCACAACGCCCAGTGTGTCCGGACCGGACCCCGTCCCGAGGAGTTGTCTGGCGATCGGGACGCCAATCGCGCTCAGCGCCGAGGCGACGCGTTTGCAGGCCGGCTCGACGTTGGTGGCACATTCGAGCGTCGTCGGCAGGCGCTTGCCTCCGACGCCGTGGACGAATGGCTCGGGGAACGATCCGACGACCGCAGGGATCGAATCCGTCGCGGTCCAGTCGTGGAGGTCCCACCAGATCCGGTCTCCGCGGTGCACGGCCGTCGTGGCAGCACCCTGGTGGGCCTGGACTCCGTTGACGTAGTAGAACCAATCGAGCCGCGATCCGGATCCTGAGTGCCCGTCGATCGACTCGACAAACCCGCCTCCGAAGCGATTCTGCACCTTGAACGAGCGCTCGAGCATGCGCATGACCGTCTCAGAGCCCGGAACCCGCTCGGCCGTGACCGAGCCGACCGACTGGGTGCCGAAGCCGCGCGTCACCGTCAGGCTGACCTGTCCGGTGCCTGCGCCCGGCCCGAAACCGCACCCGCCGAGCGCCGCGGCAGCGGCGATCGCGGCGAGCGCGGTTCGGGCGCTGCGATGCACGCTGGCTAGCTGGACACGCGCACGCTCACCGGCGCCGCGCGGATGTAGCCGTTGCGATGGGCGCGCAGCACGACGGTCCCTGCATGAGGCTCGGTGACCGTCACGATCCCCTTCCGGTCGGTGACCCCTTTGACACCCGCGCCGGATACCTGCACGCCGGCGAGCGGCTTGGCGACGCCGGCGTCGGAGTACGACACGACCGTGACCTTGAAGGACCGGCCGGCTTTCGCTTTGGGTGCCGCCGTGAGGCCGAGGGGATGCTCGTGATGGGCCACCGAATCGACCGCGAACAGCAGTTGGTCGCCCGCCTTCAGCTTGATCTGGCAGGCGCCGGTGGTGGCGTAGGCGTTATTGACCCAGATGCCCCAGTAGGACTTCTTGCCGTTCTCGGTGTCACCGAGAACGGTCGTGATCTCGTAGTCATTGAAGCTGGAGAAGAACGTGCCGTTCCAACTGTGGTGGGTGGCGACGTCGAGTGCCCCGGCGGCGCTGGCGGCTGGGCACTCCCCAGCCTTCGCGCTGCCCTTCGTGATCGATCCGGTGTGAGTCTGTACGACGGTCGGCGGTAACAGCGTGCGTGTGTTGCCTTCGACACGCACGGTTACCTTGGTGCTGTTGGCAGCGAGCGCGACTGCGCTCGGCGCCAGGACAAACGCGAGAGTCGCTCCGGTCAGAGCGAGGAACTTTCGGTGGTGCATAAGGGCCACCCCTTTCCGCGAGGGCGTATTGGCTAGGTGGTCGGAGGCTGGGTCTCCTGGCTTACGGGCCTACCGACCGCGCCTTCCCGGCGACTCCACGTCACCAGTGGCTCTACTGCGGCCGGCGTCCCCGATCACAGTGGCGGGTCCGCGCCGGATCCTCACCGGCTTCCCCTCACCACCGACCTTGAACGCCAGGGATCGTAGCGCGCGCAGCAGCTCAGCGAGCAAGTCCTCAGCGCCGGAGCGCCAGCATCAGCCCGGTGGCCAGAGCGAGCCCGAGCGCCGCGATCGATATCGCTCCGACGATGAACGCCTCATGTGAGCGCGCGTAATCGACCACCGCGTGAGGCCGCGCAAGCACGAGCAGGCCGGCGAGCACGAGGGCCCCCAGCAGCGCGGCGGCCGGCGGTCCGAGCGCCTCGCCCAGTGACACTGGCTGGACGAGCTCGTGGGTCGGAGCGCCGGCCCGCCGAGGCCGTCGTGCCTCGGCGGCCTCGATCGCGGCGACTCCCAGCAGCGTCCACGTGGTGGCGATCAGGAAGCCGCCGAACACATCGCTGGGAAAATGCCAGGCCAGTTCAAGGAACGAGAAGCACACCGCCACCGCGAATGCGGCTCCGAGCGCCGCGACGTACGGCCGCCAGCGCGCCGGAGCCACGATCACCGAGGTCAGCGCCAGCGACATCGCGGCGGTGGCATGCCCGCTCGGCCACGCGTTGGCGTAGAACACCGGAAATCCCGACAGGGAGACGACGCGTGAGTCCGCGAGCAGGGGCTTGAGCAGCTGCGTCGTCACGTTCGCGCCCAGGATGATCATCGCCACCGCGGCCGCCACCCGGGGCCGGCGTCGGGCCAACGCGACCAGCACCGGGATCGCGGCGAAGTAGACATACGGCCGCGGATTGCACAGGTCTGCCACGAACCGCGTGATCCGGTTCAGGCGCGGCCGTTGCAGATCAACGAATCCCCGCATAATCGACTGATCGGCGTGCTCGAACACGCCGAGATGGAACGCGGCGTACCAGATCGCGATCAGCAGCACCACCCCAGCTCCGGCGCCGAGGAGGGCCCGCCTGGCTCGTTGGGGCATGGCTCCAGGGTAGCCAAGCCCCGATGCCCCCGGAGGAGCTTGGGCGGCCCCCCGGGCTGCTGCTGAGCTAGGCCGACTCGCGCGCCGGCGCGGCCGTGCGGCTGATCCGGATCTCCGGAGCGGTGCCGGTGCGACGGACGTGCGCGTAGTGCTCCAGATCCTCCGGCGATGCCGCCTCCACACTGATCCCGGGGGCCAGCTCGAAGCGCCCGGCCTCGTACAGCAGCTCCTGGTAGCGCGGCGTGCCGGCGGCACCTTCCCGACTGCGGGCCGGGCGGCCCTCGACGTCGATGTCGTACACGTCACAGCGGAATGTCCAGCGCGTGCCGCGCGCGAGCTTCTCGGCGTTGAGCTTGACCGGGACGGTGCTGGGAATGCCGGGGGCTCCGGAGGCTCCGGGCGTTCCCGGACTGACGCGCAGCTTGGCCCGCGCGCCCACCAGCGCGCTCGACAGTCGCTCGAAGTTGCGGCCGTAGGGGGCCGGGACAATCGCCACCGGTCCCGCGGCCTGGGCGTCGCCGCGGATGGCCTGTGCGACCGGACCGACCACGACGTAGTCGACCTTGTTCGCGTTCAACCAGCGGAGCACTGCGATCCATTTTTGATCGAGGTGTTCGAGCCCCTGGCTGGGCTGGACTGGCGTGGACTCGATCTCGGGCGTGCGGTGTCTGAGCAGCATGGTGATCCGTTTTCGCGCCGCCGCGGCGGACTCCTTCAAGAAAGTACGGACCGACGGGACACGAAGGCGGAGATTCGACGCGCGCGGTGTCGATGCCGGCCCAGGCCGGCCGGTTTCGACATCGCGAGGTTATACGCTCGTTCGTCGATGAATTCCGACCAAGTGCAGGCGCGCCGCGCCGCGCGGGCGCGCGAACGACAGAGACGGGTCCGCCGGCGGCGACTGGCCGCACTCGGTGCCATGGCGGGCGTCGTGGTGGTCGTCGCCGCGATCGTGGTGGCCTCTTCGGGCGGAGACGCGTCGCAGCCGGGACGGCCCCCGCCCGCCGCACGGCGCGCGTCTCCCACCCCCGGGCCAGCCGCAGCGCCGCAGGACGCCCGCAAGGCCCACGGTGGCTCGACCGTGACCGGGACGGCCACCGGCAAGCCCGGTCGCACCGCGGTCCCGATCCTCACCTACCACGTGATCGCGCCGCCACCGGCCGGTGCCCCGTTCCCGGGCCTGTACGTGCCGGCCGACGAGTTCGCCGCCCAGATGCAGGCCCTGAAGTCGGCCGGCTGGCACCCGGTCACGCTCGATCAGCTCCAGGCGTTCTGGAGCCGCGGTGTTCCGCTGGGACCCGGCAAGCCGGTCGTGCTGACGTTCGACAACGGCTATCACTCCCAGTACACCAACGCGTTGCCCGTGCTCAAGCGACTGGGCTGGGTCGCCGACGAGAACATCCAGCTCAGCGGGCTGCCGCCGTCCCAGGGCGGCTTGACCGAGCCTGAGGTCCGCGGGCTGGTCGCCGCGGGCTGGGAGCTCGACACGCAGGGCATCAGCCACGCTGACCTGGTCACGCTCGACGCGGCGGCGCTGCACTATCAGGTGGACACCGCGCGCCAGATCCTGCGCAAGCGCTACGGGGTGCCGGTGAACTGGTTCTGCTACCCCTCCGGCCATTACAACGCGACCGTGATCGCAGCGGTCCGCGGGGCCGGCTTCGTCGGCTCGACGACGACGATCCCGGGAATCTCCAGCCCGGCCAACGACCCGTACCGCCTGCCCCGGCTGCGCGTCCTGGCCGGCACGAGCGGGCCCGCGCTACTGGCGGAAATCGCCTCGGCGCGCGGGGACTCGCTCCCCCCCGCGACCTACGGAGAACCCGGAACCACGTGAGCACCACGGGCGCGGGGACGCTCCGAGGCACCACGGGCGCGGGAACGCTCCGAGGCACCCGGCCGCCTTTGACGATCGGCGTCGCGGTCTCAGTCGGCGCGGTCGCCATTGCCACCGCCGCCATCTACCCCCTGGGCCAGCTCGCTCCGGTGGTGTCGCTGAGCGTCGTCTACCTGCCCGCGGTGCTGCTGGTCTCGGCCTACTGGGGCCTGGCGCTCGGACTCGCGACGTCTTTGCTCAGCGCGGCCGCGTTCAACTTCTTCCACCTCCCCCCGACCGGCCAGTTCACGATCGCCGACAGCCGCAACTGGGTCGCGCTGGCCGCCTTTACGACCGTCGCGGTGGTGGCCAGCACGATCGCCGAACTGGCCCGCGCACGCGCGCTCGAGGCCGAGCGCCGGCGCGGCGAAGCCGACCTCGCCGCGGCGCTGGCGCGTGAGCTGCTCTCTGGCGCCGACACGGGCAACGCCCTCGGGGCGACAGCGCGACGGGTCGCCCAGGCGCTGGGTTTGCCCTCGGCGGCGATCGAGCTTGGCGCGGCGCAGGGGGACGAGCGTCGGCAGGCGCTCGCGCTGACGGGATCGGATGGCACCCAGATCGCGACCTTGCTCGTTCCGCGACGGCTGCCGGCGGAGACCGAGCAGCGCTTGCGGGCCCAGGTGGTACCGGCCTTGGAGGCGTTGGTGGCGATCGCGCAACGGCGCGACGCGATGCAGGCCGAGGCCGTGGAAACGGCTGCGCTGCGGCGCAGCGACGACATCAAGACCGCGCTGTTGCGTGCGGTCTCTCACGACCTGCGCTCGCCGCTCACCGCCATCGTCGCCGCGGGCCACGCGCTGGGCACGGACTCGCTGAGCGAAGCGGAGCGATCTGAGCTGAGCGTCGCGGTGGTCGAGGAAGGCGCGCGGCTGGCGGCACTGGTCGACAAGCTGCTTGACCTGTCGAAGTTGCAGGCGGGCGGCGCGGAGCCGCGCTCGGAGTGGGTCTCGATCGAGGATGTCGTGATGGCGGCGACCGAGGGGCTGCGTGACACCGAGGGCGATGTCCGGGTCACGGTGGACGACGCGGTTCCCGAGGTGCGCGCCGATGCGGCTCAGCTGGAGCGCGCGTTTGCCAACCTGCTGGAGAACGCGCGTCGCTACTCCGACGGCCTGCCCGTGTCGGTCCATGCGCGGCGCTCGGGCGCGCGCGTCGTGGTCAGCGTGGTCGACCAGGGGCCGGGCATCGAGCCAGCCGAGCGCGATCGGATCTTTGAGCCGTTCTATCGCGGCCGCCGGGCGGCCGGTGAGCCATGGACCGGCTCCGGGCTCGGGCTGGCCATCGCCAAGGGGTTCGTCGAAGCCAACGGCGGGACGATCGCGGTCGAGTCCCTCCCGGGCCAGGGAACGAGCTTCGTCGTCTCGCTCCCGATCACCCAGGAGCACGTCGTCGAGGTGGGCGCGTGAGCGCATCGCCGCGACAGAGAGTTCTGGTGGTCGATTCCGCGTCATCGACATGAGCGCATCACCGCGACAGAGAGTTCTGGTGGTCGATGACGAGGCGCAGATCCTGCGGGCGCTGCGGGTCATCCTGCGCGACGCCGGCTTCGAAGCCGTCCCGGCCAGCACGGCGGAGGAGGCGCTCGACCTCGTCGCGGTCAGGGCACCCGATGCGGCGATCATCGACCTCGTGCTGCCGGACATCGACGGGATCGAGTTGTGCCGCCGCCTGCGCGAATGGAGTGAGATGCCGTTGATCGTGCTCTCGGCGGTCGGTGACGAGGACGCCAAGGTCCGCGCGCTCGCCGCCGGTGCCGACGACTACGTGACCAAGCCGTTCGGGCCGCGGGAGCTGATCGCCCGGCTGCAGGCCAACCTCCGCCGCATTGACCCCGACCCCGAGGAGGCGCTGATCACCGCCGATGAGCTCACGATCGACCTCGCCTCGCGCACGGTGCAACGCGGCGGCGAGCAGATCCACCTGACCCCAACCGAATTCGACCTGCTGCGTCTGCTGGCCCGCAATCGCGGGCGGCTGATGACCCACCGCGACCTCCTGATCGCGGTCTGGGGGAGCGGATACGGAGCTGACACCCAGGTCTTGCGCGCGCACATCGCCAACCTCCGGCGCAAGATCGAGCCCGCGGGCGGCCCGAAGTTCATCCGGACCGACCCCGGGGTCGGATACCGCTTCGCGGGGTGACGATCGGCCCCAGACGGGCTGCGGGCCAAGGGTGGTTATTGTAGTTAATCAATTTTCTATTAATATGATTTATGACAAGCGCAGCCGGACCTGGAAAACGTCCCAACGAAGGCCTCATTTTCGGCGAGTGGGACGTTCCACAGCCCCCAGCTGGGTTTCAGCCCTATCGACTCTGGGACGCGGCCGAGTGGGGCGTTATACGGGCGGATCTGTCAGAAATCTGACCTTGAGGAGACCATTCGGCGTGTCGGGAGTCCCGCACTGACCCCATGAGGCCGCGGTCATGAGCTCTCGGGGTCGCGCAGCCGGTAGCCGACGCCAGGCTCGGTGACCAGATACTGGGGCCTGGAGGGATCCGCCTCGAGCTTGGCCCGGATATGCGCGACGTGGACACGCAGGTAATGGGTCTCCTCACCGTATTCGGGCCCCCACACCTCGTGCAGGAGCTGGCGGTGCGTGACCAGCCGCCCGTGGTGCTGCGCCAGCACGCTGAGGAGATCGAACTCGATCGGCGTGAGGTGCACCTCGACCCCGCCGCGCACGACCTGCCGGTCCAGGACGTCGATCACCAGTTCGCCGATCTTCAATTGGGGGCTGCCGCCCACGTCGGCCGACCGCCGCAGCACCGCTCGCAACCGGGCGAGGAGCTCATCGGTGCCGAAGGGCTTGGTCACGTAGTCGTCGGCGCCCGCGTCCAGCGCGCGCACCTTCTCCCGTTCATCGCCGATGGCCGAGAGCACCAGGATGGGCAGGCCGCTCCAGCGCCTGACCTGCTCGCAGACCTCGACCCCCTGCCCGTCGGGCAACACCAGATCCAGCACCAGCGCGTCAGGCGGACGAGACGCCAGCGCGGCCAGCGCCTCGGCCTTGGTGCCCGCCGCCTCGACCGTATAACCGGCGTTGCGCAGGATGATCTTCAGCCCGCGCACGATCTGCGGCTCGTCGTCGACGACGAGGACTCGCGGAGATGCGCTCACCGGAGCAGCCGCGCGTCATCCGAGCGGGTCGGCGTGGGGGGAATCGGACCGCTCTCGTCGGCGGGCGGGACCGGCTCCGGAGCCGATGGCTCGGGCTGGCGCGCGACGGGAAAGCTGACGGCGAACGATGTGCCGCGGTCGGCGCCCGTCTGCAAAAGGATGCGACCACCGTTGGCCTCGACGAAGCCGCGGCAGATCGCGAGCCCGAGCCCGGAGCCGGTGCCCTGCGCTCCGCGGCCCCGGAAGAACGGCTCGAAAATGCGAGACCGACTCTGGCTGGGGATCCCTCGCCCGTGGTCGGTCACGCGGACGGTCACCCGCCCAGTGGCCGCACCCCCGCTGATGCGGACCGGCGAATCAGGCGGCGAGAACTTGATCGCGTTCTCGATCAGGTTCGAGAACACGCGCTCGAGCTGCGCGGCGTCCGCGCGGACCAGCGGCAGATCGACGGGCACGGCGAACTCGATCGGATGCGACGTACTCAGGTGGCCCGCGGCCGACGCGACGACGTCATGGAGATCGCACCAGTCGGCCTGGGGGGCGACGGCGCCGGCCTGGATCTTGGACAGATCGAGCAGGTCGTTCACCAGCCTGGCGAGCCGGGCGCCCTCTCCCTCGATCACGTCGATCAGCTCAGAACGCTCCGCGTCGGTGATGATCGCCGAGCGAAGCGCCGACCCGGCCGTAGTGATCGCCGTCAGCGGCGAGCGGAGGTCGTGGGAGATGGCGTGCAGGATGGCCGTCCTGGCCACCTCGGCCCGACGCGCCGCCTCGGTTTCCGCCGCCCGCTCGGCGAGGCGCTCGCGCTCGACGGCCACATCGATCAGGCGACCGACCGGCTCGCAGATGCGCTCGAGCTGAGCGCGGTCCCACACGGCATCGTCGGAGACGTACAGCCACACCCGGCGAGTCCGAGACCGCAGACGCACGGCGATCTCATCCGGCCCGGGTGACGGCGCCGGCTCGAGCGCCACCCGCGCGCGGCTCGCCCCGGTGGCCGACGCAACGCGGCTGCCGATGCTCTCCAGCTGGGCCTCGAGGCTCTGACCGACGAGGATCGCCGATGCCACCTCGGCCAGCAGCGTCGCCTCGCGCTCGCGGGCCGCGGCCACCCGGGCACGGCTTTCGGCCTCCGCGGCGCGCTGGCGACCCGTGGCGGCCAGCCGACCAACCACGACCGCCGCGATGAGCAGCACGACGAGCTCGACGACGTCCTGCGTATGGGCGATGGCCAGCCGGTAGCGGGGGGCGATGAACAGGTAGTTGAGGGTGAAGACGCTCAGCACGGCAGCGGCCAGCGCCGCGACCTCTCCCCGCCGGATCGCCACCTCGAGCACCGCCAGCAGGTAGATGGCTCCGAGTCCGACGGCCGGTGCGCTGGAGTCGAGCGCGGCGACGATCGCGGTCGCGACGCCGACGGAGACCAGCACCTCGAGCGCGGCCGGGAGCCCGGCTCGCAGCTGGGCTGCCGTGAGCCCACGTGGTCGGCGTGGCATGTGCTGGTTGCTCATGTGATACGAGCCTCCAGAGAGAGACTACGCCGCGATCGGAGAGGGTCGCTTGGGCTTGGTCGGGGTGGACTCGATGATCACGCGACACGGCCGCTCGCGCAGCACCGTCTCGAGCGCCCGACCAAAGCCGGTTCCGGCGCGCGCCATCGGCAGCACGATCGCCTCGGCGCGCATGGCTCGAGCCTCGTCGACGATCCGCCGGCCGGTCTGTCCGGCTCTGACCTTGTCCCAGTGGCCTGACACGCGCCGGCCGCCGAGCACCTTGGCCTCTTCGATGATCGATTGTGCCGCTGCCTCCTGCTCGGGGAGCTCAGCGTCGATCGGGCTGCTGGCGGGGACGGCGATCATCACGAGCACGTGGATACCGCGACGGCGACGCGCCGCCAGCCGCGCCGCGGTCGCCAACACCTCGGGGATGTAGCCACCTTCGTCGAACGCCACCAGCACCGAGTCGTACTCGGCCTCGGTATCGACCGCCGGCCCCGCGATCGCGATCTTCGTCGTGGTAGTGAGATCGAGGCCCTGACCGTGACGGTAGGTCACGTACAACGCGATCCCGATCAGCAGCCAGCCGACCCCGGCCGCGGCGACGGCGATGTGCAGCACGGTCACCGTGACGAAGGCCAGGAATGTGCCCAGGCCGCCGAGCACGGCGAACAGCGGAAGCTCGCGTCCCGCCACCCGCAGTGTCCCGGGCCCGCGATACGGGCGGGCCTGGTCCGGTTGGGTCATGCGCAGCCGGATCACCGACAGGTGAGCGATGGTGAACGACAGCATGGCGCCGAATGCGTACATGTTGCCGAGGAAGGTGGCCTGCCCGGGGATCATCGTCAGGCAGGCGATGGCTCCGAACACGATGATCCCGATCCACGGTGTGCGGAAGCGGGGATGCAGCTGGCGCAGGATGTCGGGGACCTGCCGGTGTAACCCCATCGAGTAGACGAGTCGCGAGACCCCGATGATTCCGGCGTTGGTGGCGATGAACAGGATCGTCGCGGCGAGTAGCCCGACATAGATCTCGCCGGCGTGCTGGAACGCCCCGAGGTTCAGATGCTTGACGATGCCCAGCACCGGATCGGCGGCATAACCTCCCTTCTCCTCACTGACGCCCAACAGCGTCTGGCAATGGGTGCCGATACAGCGGACCGGAAGCGCCGAGAGGGCAACGGCCGGCAGGAACGCGTAAATCGCGAACACGGCGATGACCACACGGTTGATCGCCTTGGGGATCGTGTGCGCCTGGTCCTTGGCCTCCTCGGCCATGTTGGAGATCGTCTCGATCCCGGTGTAGGCGATCATGCCGACCGGGATCGCGATGAGGAAGTTCTTCCAGGTCGGCGCCGTCCCCAGGTGCACGTTGTCCACCAACACCTGCGGGGAGAGGACGAGGACACAGCCGATGATGACCAGCAGCACCTGGGTCGAGAAGTCCGTGACGGCCAGAGCGACGTTCAGCTTGGCCGCCTCGGTCACGCCGACGACGTTGATCGCGCACAACAGCGCGACCACGCCGATGCCGAAGAAGATGTCGCCCGGCGAGCTCTTCAGGAAGGGGAAGAACAGGCCGCCGAGGTAATGCGGCACGAAGAACGCCGAGATGGCGATCGTGATCGTGTAGTTGAGCATCTGCGCCCAGGCGGCGAAGAACGACCAGAACTCGTTGAATGCGTGACGCGCGAAGCTCGACGAGCCCCCGGCCTCGGGATACATCGCCGTCGCCTCGGAGTACGTCGCCGCGGTCAGGTAGAAGATCACGCCCGTGACCACGAACACGATCGGCGTGAGGCCGAGCGCGTAGGACGCCACCAGTCCGAGCGCGTAGTAGATCGATGAGCCGACGTTCCCGTAGGCGGTGGAGGCGAGCGCGTTGACCCCGAGCACCCGTTGCAGGCCGACGAGCCGTCGCTCGGCCATCAGCGAGACCCGGGCGCGTGTGTCCCCGCGACGCTCACTTCCATCGCCGGCACTTTAGTGGCTGCCCAGTGCACCTAGCCGTCTGCGGGCGCGGCGTCATCGGCCCTGGCGCCAGCCGCCGAATCCGCCGGTGGCGCGGTGAGAATCACCCGACAGGGCGCCTTGCGGATCACGTACTTGGCGATCTCCCCCACGTAGTTGTCCAACGGGCCGCCGGCACCGCCGAACAGCCCGCCGCCGCGGATCCGAGATGGCTCCTCGGCGGCCAGGACGATCGCCTCGACGCCGCGTTCGCGGGCCTCATTGACGATCGCCTGCCCGACGCGGCGCGCCCGAATCATGGTCGTGGCGACCGACACGCCCTCGTATTCCTCTCCCACCGCCTTGGCGCGGGCCAGGGCTTGGCGCGCCGCATCGACCTGTGCGTCGGGCAGGCGAGCATCGAGCGGCAACGAGAGCGGGAGCTCGAACACCCACACGGCTTCGATCAGCGAGCCCCCATCGTGCAGCCCGTCGCGTGTCTCGCCGGCCAGCCGACCCGCGGTCTGGATGATGTCGTCGTCGAGACGGTTGCCGAACACAGGCACGAGGATCGACCCGAACTCGGGCTCGAGCGCCTCGTGTCGAAGCGCCCGCTCGGGGATCGTGACGCGCCGCAGCAACGGCTTTCCCTCGGTCTTGCGATACGTGACGTAGAGGACGAGTCCGGCCAACAGCCACGCCGCGCCCACATAGCGGGCTCCGGTGTGAAGCACCACCACAGCCACCCAGCCGGCGAAGGACAGTAACGCACCGAGCACCGCCGGCACGGGAACGCTGCCCCCCGCAGCGGAACCGAGAACGGCACCCGGTAGCCGCGAGGCTGCTGCGGCTCGCGAAAACGCAACACGATCACCGACAGATGGGCGATCCCGAACGACAGCAGGGCACCAAAGGCGTAAATACCCACCAGCAGCTCCAGATCCGTCGGCAGCACCAGCGCGGCGGCGGCCACGGCAGCCGCGGTCATGATCACGTACGGCGTTCCCCAGCGGTGGTGCAGGCGCCCGACGACGCTCGGGATCTGGCGGTTGGTGGCCAGCGAATACCCGACGCGCGAGACCCCGAGCATCGCCACGCCGGCGGCCGCCGCCAGGCCGGCCGCGCCGCCGATCGCCACCGCGTACTTCAGCACGTCCGCGACCCACACCGGACGGAAGGACTCGACCACGCCGAGCACCGGTGCCTTGATGTGCGTCTGCCCGAGTTCGGTCATGCCGTGGTGGACGGGCAGCGCCGCCACGCCGACGAACGCGATCCCGACGTAGACGAGCACGATGATCGACGACCAGGGCAGGATCAGGCGTTTGAGCGTCCGCCGGGTGCCGCCGCCGACCTCGCCGGCCAGGCTGGCCGCGGCCTCCAGCCCGGTGAACGCGATCACGGCGATCGGCAGCGCGAACGCGAGGTCGGAGACCGTCGGGGCAGTACCCAGGTGGATGCTCTCGCGCAGGTGGTCGGGGTGAAAGGCCAGCGCCAGGCCGAGCACGATCACCACCGCCTGCAGCACGAGGTCGCCGGCGGTGATCAGGACCCGGCCGCGGAGCCGGCGCGCGCTCACTCCGGTCACGTTGTCGGCGAGCACGAAGACGATCACCACGATCGCGACCGCGATCTCCAGCCCGCCACGCCCCAGCGGGGCCCAGAAGGCGGCCAGATAGCTCGGCACGGTGAGGGCCGTGACCGCCAACAGGATCGTGTAGTCGAGCACGATTGCCCAGCCCGCGACAAAGCTGACCAGTTCGTTGAATGCGTAGCGGGCGAAGACCGCCGAGCCCCCGCGCTCCTGGTGCAGTGACGCGCCCTCGGCGAAGGTCATCGCGGTGAGCTGAAAGAAGATGCCGGCGGCCAGGAACACCACCGGGGTGAGGCCATTCGCTCGATGGGCCACCACGCCGAGGGCGAAGTAGACGGAACTGACCGACGCCGTATAGACGACCGCGAACAGCGCGCGATAGCTGATCGGACGTTCGTTCACAGACGGTGACTGGCGACCAGTACCACTAGGGGCCTCGCGACTGCAGGTAGAGGCGCCCCGCCCCAGCGGCGACGAACAGCACACCCAGGAGCAGACCGGTGCTCGCGACGCCGCCGCCCTCGGCGATCGTGCGCACGAGCAGCACGATCCCGATCACGATCATCAGGGTCGAGAACACGAGCGTGGAAGAGTGGCGTACCCGCCGCGGATCCGGCATGTGGCGAAGCTTAGGGCTCGTTGATCCGTCGGCGACGGCCGTCCCCGATCGCGGCGAGCCGTCGCCGCTCCCGCCGGCTCGCGGCCCTTCACAGAATCTGTATATCGAAGTGGGCTTTCTGCATAGGGCCTTGACGTTCGCCCACCGATCATCCTCGGCATGGACGTCATTTCAATCCTGCTTGGGGTGCTGATGTTCGCCGTGTTGATCGCGTTGGTCTATGGGATCGATCGCATATGAGCGGCGCGGATCTGTTCGGGCTGGTCGCGTCGGTGGTCGTGTGCGGCTATCTGCTCTACGCGCTGCTGCGGGGCGAGAGGTTCTGATCTGGTGACGTTTCTTGGCTGGCTGACGATCTTCCTGTTCGTCTCGATCTTGACCGTCGGGGCGATCCCGCTGGGCAGCTACATGGCCGCTGTCTACACGGGCGAGCATACGTTCCTGGATCCGGTGTTCCGGGTTCCGGAGCGGCTGCTGTACCGGATTCTGCGGGTCGATCCTGACCGGGGTCAGGATTGGAAGGCGTACGCGAAGAGCGTGATCATTTTCTCGCTCGCGGGCTGGCTGCTTGTTGTATTTCATTCTGCGGACGCAGACGTTGTGGGAGCTTCACGGGCTTGAACCCGATGGGGTTCCATTCCGCGCCGTGGAACGTGACGTTCAACACGACGTCGTCGTTCGTGACGAACACGAACTGGCAGTACTACGGCGGCGAGACGACGATGAGCTACTTCAGCCAGATGGCGGGGCTGACGGTGCAGAACTTCGTCTCGGCCGGGATCGGGATCTGCGTCGCGATCGCGGTGGTGCGCGGGATCGTCGGCCGTAGCGGGCAAGAGCCTGGGCAACTTCTGGTCTGACCTGGTGCGCACGATGCTGTACGTGTTGATCGCCGATCTCGGTGGTGATCGCGATGTGCTGGTGTTCCAGGGGTCGATCCAGAACTTCTCGCACTACCTGGGTTTCAACGGCCTGACCGAATTGGCCGCAGAGATCGCGATGGGCCCGGTCGCCTCCCAGGAGGCGATCAAGCTGCTCGGCACCAACGGCGGCGGCTTTTTCAACACCAACTCCGCGCACCCGTTCGAGAACCCGTCCGGGCTTCTCCGAACTTCGTCGAGATGTTCGCCGTGCTGATGATCCCGGCCTCGCTGGTGTTCACCTACGGGAAGATGGCCGGTAACCGCCGGCAGGGGTACGCGATCTACGCGACGATGATGATCATGTTCCTGGGCGCGTGTACGTCGCGTACATCGCCGAGGCGCACGGGTCGCCTGCACAACACGCCGCTGGCCTTGCACACACGTGATCGCGGGCTCGACGGGCGGGAACATGGAGGGCAAGGAGCAGCGCTTCGGGATCGCCGGCTCGGCCCTGTTCGACACGATCACGACGGTGACGTCGTGCGGCGCGGTGAACAGCGCGATCGAGTCGTTCACCGGGATCGGCGGAGCCGTCCCGATGGCGAACCTGTCCGCCAGTGAGGTGATCTTCGGCGGGGTCGGCACCGGCCTGTACTCGATTCTGCTCTACGTGGTGCTGGCGGTGTTCATCGGCGGCTTGATGGTCGGGCGCACGCCCGAGTACCTGGGCAAGAAGATCGAGGCCAGGGAGATCAAGCTCGTCGTGCTCGGGTTGTTGATCACGCCGCTGGCGGCGCTGTTCTCCACCGCGCTGGCCACGGCCAGTCACGCGGGTCGCGCGTCGATCTCGGCGGCGGCGACCGGCCCGCAGGGGTTCTCGGAGACCTTCTACGCCTACCTGTCCCAGGCGAATAACAACGGGTCGGCGTTCGCCGGCTACACCGGGTTCATCCAGCCGGCCGCGGGGAATGTCGGCTCGCACGGGGTCACGTTCGCCGACCTGCTCGGGGGGTTCACGATGCTCTTCGCGCGTTTCGCGCCGATCCTGTTCGCGCTCGCGGTCGCCGGCTCGCTGGCCGGTAAGCGGGTCAGCCCCGAGGGCCTCGGGCACGATGCGCACCGACAACCCGACTTTTGTCGTGCTGCTGATCGGCGTGATCGTCTTGGTCGGCGCGCTGACCTTCTTCCCCGCCCTGCTGCTCGGCCCGATCGTGCAGGGCCTGACCGGACACCTCTACTAACCCACTGAACTTTATGAGACGCGACATCACCACCTCCATCATCGGCATCGTCGTCCTGACGCTGCTGTGCGGAATCGTCTATCCCGCTCCTGATCACGGGTATCAGCCAGGTGGCGTTCCCCGGCAACGCCAACGGCCAGCAGATCACGGTGAACGGCAAGCTCGTCGGGTCGAAGATCATCGGCCAGCAGTTCGCCACCCAGGTGGTCAAGCACGGTAAGCCGCAGGTCGACAAGAACGGCAACCCGGTCACCACCCCCGACCCGCGGTACTTCCAGAGCCGGCCGTCCGCGACCGTCCCGCCGTACAACGCCGCCGCGACCGCGTTCTCGAACCTCGGCCCCAACAACACGGCGACCGAGCAGGCGATCGCGGCCAACATCCAGGCCTACATCGCGCTGGAGAAGCCCTACGTCCCCGGCCTGACCGTCGCGCAGGTGCCCGTCGACGCCGCCAACAGCTCGGCGTCCGGCGTGGACCCCGACATCTCGCCCGCCAACGCGAACATCCAGGCGCACCGCATCAGCGCGGTCCGCCACCTCCCGCTCGGCCAGGTGCAGCAGCTGATCTCTCAGTACACGCACGGTCGGGGGCTCGGATTCTCCGGCGAGCCGGGCGTCAACGTGCTGGCAGCTCAACCTTGCCCTGGACCGCGCGAGCGCAGGCCACTAAATGTCCGTGAACACTCCCACACCCCCCGCCGAGCCCGCTGGGTCAGCCGCTGCGGCGGCGCCGCACGAGCGCCAGGCGATCTCGCTGTTCCGCCGCGACATCATCACCCGCGCGCTCATCGACAGCCTGGTCAAGCTCGACCCGCGGGTGCAGATCCGCAACCCGGTGATGTTCGTCGTCGAGCTCAGCGCGGTGATCACCACCGTCACCTGGCTGATCCAGGTATTCGGCGGCGGCCCCTGGGCGGCGGCACGAGCCCGCGTGGTACACGTTCACGATCTCCTTCTGGCTGTGGCTGACCGTCGTGTTCGCCAACATGGCCGAAGCGTTCGCCGAGGGCCGCGGCCGCGCGCAAGCCGACACGCTGCGCGCGATGCGCCAAGAAACCGTCGCCACGATGCAGGACGGGTCGACCCGGCAGGCGTCCGAGCTGGCCAAGGGCGACATCGTCGCCGTCGCGGCCGGCGAGCTGATCCCCGGCGACGGGACGGTGATCGAGGGGATCGCCTCGGTCGACGAGTCCGCGATCACCGGCGAGTCCGCGCCGGTGATCCGCGAATCCGGCGGGGACCGCAGTGCGGTCACCGGCGGCACCCGCGTGCTCTCAGACCGCATCCTGGTCCAGATCACCCAAGAGCCCGGCAACTCGTTCCTGGACCGCATGATCACCCTCGTCGAAGGCGCCGCCCGGCGCAAAACCCCCAACGAGATCGCGCTGAACATCCTGCTCGCCGGGCTCACCCTCATCTTCATGATCGTCGTCGCCACACTCCGCCCATTCGGACTGTTCGCGCACACCCCGATCAGCGAAACCACGCTGATCTCGCTCTTGGTCGCGCTGATCCCGACCACGATCGGCGCGCTGCTCTCCGCGATCGGGATCGCCGGCATCGACCGGCTCGTGCGCCGCAACGTGCTCGCCCTCTCCGGCCGCGCGGTCGAAGCCTCCGGCGACGTCGACGTGCTCCTCCTGGACAAGACCGGCACCATCACCATCGGCAACCGGCTCGCCGCAGAATTCATCCCCATGCCCGGCGTCACCGAAGCCGAACTCGCCGAAGTCGCGCAGCTCTCCTCACTCGCCGACGAAACACCCGAAGGCCGGTCGATCGTCGTGCTCGCCAAGCAGTACGGCATCCGCGAGCACGACATGGCCCAACTCCACGCCGAGTTCGTCCCGTTCACCGCCCAAACCCGGATGAGCGGCGTCGACCTCGACGGACGCCGGCTGCGCAAAGGCGCCGGCGACGCCGTGATCAAGTTCGTCACCGTCGAAGGCGGCACGCCCCCCGGCCGAGCTCCAACCCGCGCTGGACCGTATCGGCCGCGAGGGCGGCACCCCGCTCGCGGTCGCTCGCGATTCGCAAGTCATGGGCGTCATCTACCTCAAAGACACCATCAAAGAAGGCATGCGCCAACGCTTCGACCACCTCCGCGCGATGGGCATCCGCACCGTCATGATCACCGGAGACAACCGCCTCACCGCCGCGAAAATCGCCGAAGAATCCGGCGTCGATGACTTCCTCGCCGAAGCCACACCCGAAGCCAAACTCGCCCTCATCAAAGAACAACAAGCCCAAGGCCGGATGGTCGCGATGACCGGCGACGGCACCAACGACGCCCCCGCCCTCGCCCAAGCCGACGTCGGCGTCGCGATGAACACCGGCACCCAAGCCGCCCGCGAAGCCGGAAACATGGTCGACCTCGACAGCAACCCCACCAAGCTGATCGAGATCGTCGAAGTCGGCAAACAACTCCTCATCACCCGCGGAGCGCTCACCACCTTCTCCATCGCCAACGACGTCGCCAAATACTTCGCGATCCTCCCCGCCATCTTCCTCTTCACCTACCCCACCACCCCGGGCGGCGAAGGCCCCCTGCACGTCCTCAACATCATGAACCTCGGCACCCCCGAATCAGCCGTCATCTCAGCCATCATCTTCAACGCCATCGTCATCCCCCTCCTCATCCCCGTCGCACTACACGGCGTCCGCTACCGGCCCATCGGCGCCAGCGCACTCCTACGCCGCAACCTATGGATCTACGGCCTCGGCGGACTCATCGCACCCTTCATCGGCATCAAACTGATCGACCTCATCGTGCACAACATTTTGGGCGCGTAGTGGTCGCCGTGGCGCACACGCCCTCGTTCGGAGACCACTAGTGGTCGCATCTGAGCTCGACCCGCTGGTCCGTCACGGGCCCCGCCAGGGCCGCTACAAGATCTTCCTGGGCATGGCCGCGGGCGTCGGCAAGACCTACCGGATGCTCCAAGAGGGTCAGGCCGAGGCCGAGGCCGGCCGCGACGTGGTGATCGGCTACCTGGAGCCGCACGGACGCGCGGAAACGGTCGCTCAGGCCCGGGGCCTCGAGACCATCCCGCGACGCCGGGTCAGCTACCGCGACACGGTCCTCGAAGAGATGGACCTGCCGGCCATCCTGCGTCGCGAGCCCGAGTTGTGCCTGATCGACGAGCTCGCGCACACCAACGCCCCCGGCCTTGAGCACGACAAGCGCTATGAGGACATCGCCGACGTCCTGGGCGCCGGAATCGACGTCTACTCGACCGTCAACGTCCAACACCTGGAGAGCCTCAACGACCAGGTCGCCGAACTCACCGGCACCCGCGTCCGCGAGACCGTCCCCGACGCCGTCATCGGCTCCGCCGACGACGTCGTGCTGATCGACATCACCCCAGAGTCGCTGATCGAGCGACTCCTGGCCGGCAAGGTCTACCCCGGCGAGCGCATTCAGGCCGCGCTGAACAACTTCTTCAAGATCGAGAACCTGTCCGCGCTGCGCGAAGTGTCGCTGCGACAGGTGGCGGAGGAGATCGAGGCCAAACGGATCCCGTCGAGCGGGATCGAATCGTACGGCCGCGGACGCGACGAGCGGCTGATCGAATCCGCCGGACCCCAGGCGATCGGCGAACGGCTGCTCGCGTTGATCACGCCACGGCCGCAGTCCCAGCGCGTGGTGCGCCGGGCCTGGCGCTCCGCTCAGCGGCTCGGCGCGGAGCTCGATCTCCTGTGGGTCGCCGACCACGACCCCAGCGGCGACGAGCAGGAGCAGGTCGACGCGCTGCGCCGGCTGGCCAGCGTCCTCGGCGCGCACCTGCTGATCGAGCACGGCGACGACGTCGCGCTCGTGGCCCAGCGCGTGGCGCACGAGCGCGGCACCACCTACGTGCTGATCGGCGCCCCCAAACCACGCAGCCCGCTGCGCCGCCTGGCGCAACCCGCGCTGCCGTTTCGGTTGCTCGCGCTGCTTCCCGGTGTTGACCTGCGGATCGTCGCCGACCGCACCCAGCGGACCAAGGAGGACACATGACCGGACTATTGATCGGGCTCGTGATCGTGCTGGCACTGGCGCTCGCCGCGGTGATCGGCCGATACCGCGGCTATCGCGCCCGCCAGGTCTCAGCCGGACCCGCGGGCTCCGCGCGCCGGATCGTGTTCCCGTTCGTCGCCTCCGCCCTGTCCAAGCGTGCGCTCGACGCCGCGCTGCGCCTGGCCCGCGCCGAGGATGCGACGCTGGTGCCCGTATTTCTCGCCCGCGTCCCGCTGCACCTCCCGCTCGACGCCGCGCTGCCGCGGCAGTCCACGATCGCGATCACGCTGCAGGAGGCGATCGAGCAACGGGCAAGCGCATTCGGCGTCCCGGTCGACGCGCGCATCGAGCGCGGTCGGACCTACCGCCACGCGCTGCGGCAGACGATCGCCAACGAGCGCTTCGAGCGCATGGTGATCGCCGCCGCGGCCCATGACAGCCCGGGGTTCGTCCCCGACGATGTCGCCTGGCTGCTCGCCAACGCCCCGGGAGAGATCGTCGTGCTGCGCCCGAGCTCACGAGAGGAACCATGGATCGAACCTGCCCGACGGCCCCACCGGCGTCCCGCGTTCGTCGGCCGCGGTGATTCCCATCCCCCAGCTTCGTGGGCGCGCCATCTCACGCTGGCGCGCCGCTGATTCCTAATCGTGCAGATGGAAGGGCAGCGTGGCGACGATCACGTCGGTGCGCGCCTTGAGCACCGCCGCCAATAGGCGGCCACGCTGGTTGTGCAGGATCTCGTGGCGTCGCTTGCGCGGAATGATCTCGGGGATCAGCACGGTGATCGTCACGCCCTCGTCGTTGATGTCCTCGACGTAGCGCAGGACGGTGCGGATCAGCGATCGATGGGGGTCGATCAGCACCTCGATCGGGATGTTGCACTTCCACTCGCTCCAGGACCGTTTGATCATCTCGGCCTCCTCCTCGTCCCCGGCGACCGCCACAGCGATCACGGTGTCGCCGAGCGACATCGCCGCGCTCACCGCCTGCTCGGTGAGCAGGTTGACCGTCGACGTGGGAACGAGCACGATGCTCTCGCGCTTGCCCGGCTGCGGCGGCGTCTTTCCGAGCTTCAGCTCGCGGGCGACGGATGCGTAGTAGTGCTCGGTCTTCGAGAACAGGAGCATCAGCAGCGGAACCGCGATCACCACCACCCAGGCGCCCTCGAGGAACTTCGACCCCAGGAACACCACCACGCGATCGCCGTCATCACCGCCCCGGTCCCGTTGATCGCGGCCTTGAGGCGCCAGCGCGGTGGCCGCTTCTCGCGCCAGTGGCGGACCAGCCCGATCTGGCTGATCGTGAAGCCGACGAACACGCCGATCGCGTACAAGGGGATCAGACGATTGGTCACGCCGTCGACCGCGACCAGCAACACCATCGCCAGCAGGGCGAGCGCGATGATCCCGATCCTGTACACGGGCCGGGCGGCGCGCAGATAGAACACGTGAGGCAGGCGATGGTCCCGGGCCAGCAAGCTCATCAACACCGGCAGGCCACCGAAGCTCGTGTTCGCGGCCAGCGCCAGGACAGCCGTGACCGCCAGGTTGGAGACGTAGAACGGCCAGCCGGTTCCGAACGCCCCAGCAGTCAGCTGGGCAAGGATCGTCACCCCACCCCGGGGCACGACATGATGGAGGTGGATCAGGACCGCCAGCCCGACCAACAGCACCCCGAGCAGTGCACCGAGTGAGATCTCGGTCCGCTGCGCGGTCCGGATTCTCGGCGTGCGGAAGGCGGGGACGCCGTTGGCGATCGCCTCCACCCCGGTCAGCGCCGAACAGCCGGCCGCGAATGCCTTCAAGATCAGCACGATCCCGAGCGCCGTGGTGACTGGGAACGGCCTCTCGCTGGTGCCGATGACCGCCACCGGGTGGGGATGGGTCACCCCGACGACGATCACCGCCACGACGCTGATCAGGAACACCGTGGCGGGGAAGATGAGAAACCGGGCCGACTCGGCGATCCCGAACATGTTCACGGCGGTGAGCAGGACTAGGCCGATCAGCGACACGGGCAGCAGGTCGTGGGCGAGCGAGGGGAACACACTGCCCAGGCTGGCGGCGCCGGCGGCCAGACTCACCGCCACCGTGAGCACGTAGTCGATGACGAGCGAGGCCGCGGCCAGCAGGGCCGGCACGCGGCCCAGATTGAGCTTGGCGACGGCATAGGCGCCCCCGCCGTCCGGGTGCGCCTCGATCACCTGCGTGTACGAGATCACGAGCAGCGCGAGCAACCCGACGATCACCAGCGTCAGCGGGAGCGTGAAGCGCAGGGCGCCGGTCCCCGCCATGATCAGGACCAGGATCATCGCCTCCGGGCCGTAGGCGACACTCGACAGGGCGTCGAGGCTGAGCGCCGCGAGTCCGGTCCTCACACCGAGATCGTGCCCCTCTTCGGCGTGCTTTCCCACCCGGTGAGGCGGCCCGACTCCCGATGATCGTCGGGCGAACCGACGCCGTGCGCCAGCGCCGGACCCCCCGGCTGCGTCTGCCGTTTGGATTCCAGCGAGGCTTCGGCTTGAGTCGCTCACGGCAGCACAGGGCCCAGTTGCGTAGCGCACTCTGACAGGCAGCGCTGATCAACGCGAGCGAGTGGTGAGCGCGCCCCTGCGTGGGGAGCAACGCGGCGCGGATAGCATCGGAAAGCCGGATGGACGATCGAACCCGCAGCCCCGCCGACCCCCAGCGGACGGCCACCGGTCACAGCCGACGCCGGCGGCTGCTGATCCTGGGTATCTGCTCCATGAGCCTGCTGATCGTTGGCCTCGACACCACGATCGTGAACGTGGCGCTGCCCGCGATCCACCATTCATTCCACGCCTCGTTGTCAGGCCTGCAGTGGACGATTGACGCCTACACGCTGACGATCGCCAGCCTGCTGATGATCTCGGGGTCGACGGCCGACCGGGTCGGGCGTCGGCGCGTGTTCCAGATCGGCCTGACCGTGTTCTCGCTGGGGTCACTGCTGTGCGCCTTGGCCCCGAGCCTCGGCCTGCTGGTGGCCTTCCGCGTCCTGCAGGGGATCGGGGCTTCGATGCTCAACCCGGTGGCGATGTCGATCATCCGCAACGTGTTCGAGGATCCTCGCGAGCGCGCCCAGGCGATCGGCGTGTGGGGCGGCGTGATCGGCCTCAGCATGGCCCTGGGCCCGGTCGTCGGCGGCGCACTCGTCGACTCGGTCGGCTGGCGCGCCGTGTTCCTGGTCAACGTCCCGGTCGGCGCGCTCGCGCTCCTGCTGACCGGCGCGTTCGTGCCCGAGTCGCGCGCCCCGCACCCGCGCCGGATCGACCCCGTCGGGCAGGTGCTCGTGCTCCTGGCGCTCGCCTCGCTCACCTACGCGATCATCGAGGGCCCCGAGCACGGCTGGCTGTCGACCGAGATCCTGGGGCTGTTCGCCTTCTCAACGGCGATGTTCGTGTCCCTGATCGGATACGAGCTGCGTCGTGAGCAGCCGCTGATCGAGATTCGCTTCTTCCGCAGCGTTCCGTTCTCGGGCGCGAGCGCGATCGCCGTGTGCGCATTTGCGTCGCTGGGCGGGTTTCTGTTCCTCAACACCCTGTACCTGCAGGACGTGCGCGGTCTCTCCGCATTCGACGCCGGCCTCTACACACTCCCGATGGCCGCGATGACGCTGGTGCTATCACCGGTGTCCGGGTGGTTGGTGGCGCGTCACGGGACGCGGCCGTCATTGGTCGCCGGCGCAGTGGCGCTGATCGTCAGCGCGATCATGCTGACCGGGCTGACAACCACGACATCGCTCGGATACCTGCTGCTCGCCTACTCGGTCTTCGGCGTCGGCTTCGGCCTGATCAACCCACCGATCACCAACACCGCCGTCTCGGGCATGCCGCCCTCGCAAGCCGGCGTGGCAGCCGCGGTCGCCTCCACCAGCCGCCAGGTCGGAGCGACACTGGGCGTGGCGGTCCTGGGTTCACTGGCCGGCAGCGCAGTCGCATCATCGCTCGGCCCGAAGTTCGCCTCGGCCACCCATGTCAGCTGGTGGCTGATCGTCGGTCTGGGGGTGATCGTGCTGGTCTTGAGCCTCCTATCGACGACCGGCTGGGCCCAGGAGACCGCGCGAACGACGGCCGACCGCTTCCGCGAGCCTCGGGCACCGGGGGCGGGGCCGGGGCCGGCGCCGTCCGCGGGACGCAATCAGCCACGTGAGGTGCCGATCGGCTAATTGGTCGAGGTGAGGGGTTCGTAGCCGGGTAGCGCGGTCGGTCGTCGGCTGTCAAGTAGCGCCGGGCGGGTGATGTTGTTCGCGAGGCGGTGCGGTGTTGCGGGGAGTCGTGTGGGCTACTTGACAGCCGCCGCCCGCCGCGCTGGTTGGCCAGGATGTCGGGCGCTGGGAGCGCCCGACCTCCGGGCAGGAGAGGCCCCACGCCATCGTGGCCTCCCGGGTCCGCCGCCTGGCGGGCGACGAGCGACGATCGCCTCGGCGCGATGGCCGAGTGGCACACGCCAGGCTCTCCGCACGAGCCGGGGGTCGTCGACACCCGAAACGGTCACGAGATCGTGAAGACAGGCCTGAGAGGTCCCAATGGGGGCGCTCGTTTTTGGCGTTCGGGCGGTTCCCCAGACCCACCCCACCTGCACTATCACCCAAAGTGCGTCAAGCGAAACCGATTCGGGAGATCGCGCATGCCCACCATGCGCGATTCCCCATACCCGCGAGCCGATCCTCAGTTTGGGATCCCGTGCAGGTGAATCTGTCAGAAATCCGACCTTGCAGAAGCCCATCCCGTTGCGTCGGGACCCTCCCGCCACCGCGCCGGTCAACGTTCCCCCATCGCCGACCGCGGACAACGGGTCCCCTTACGTCATCCGCACGCAAGGACACATCCGGAGCACGCTTCACGAACCCGGGCGCGCGCCACGCCGGGCCCAAGCGACAGACAACCCCGCCGCCGGACCCACACACACAACACCCGTCCGACCGCCGAACACCGACCCAGGCCGGCATGACGGTCCTGCGAGCGCGAGCTTGGCTGTGAGCCCTGCCCGTTTCCCGCCCGGAGTCGGGCGCTCCCAGCGCCCGACCTCCTGGCCACCCAGCGCGGCGGGCGGCGGCTGTCAAGTAGCGCACACCACTCTCCACAACACCGCACCGCCTCGCGCACCCCACCAGCCACCCAACGCTACTTGACAGACGACGACCGACCGCGCTACCCCCGCCACAAACCCCTCACCAGCCCGACGCGACCGACCGCCGACAAGCGACCGCGCAACTCCGCCACCAACCCCTCACCAGCCACCCAACGCCACCCGACCGCCGACAAGCGACCGCGCAACCGCGCGACCAACCCCTCGCCCCGACGTAGGATGGATCAGGCGAGCCGTATCCCCGGTGGCGACGACTCAGAGCCGCCGAGTTCGGCGTGGCTTCCGAGTCGAGGTATCCTGCTGGGCATGCCGAGCAGCTCGACCGCGCCGGTCAGGGCTCCGAACGTGCACCCTGGCTGCATCAACGTGCCTCGCACGAACGACGACGGCTTCGAGGAGCTCTGTCACCTGGTCACTGAGCGCGATCCGGACACTGCGCTGTGCGGCAAGGACGTGACCGGATTTCCCTGGAACCCCCCGTGGCCGCACTGCGAGGCGTGCCTCGCCATCGCCCGGGGTGAGATGAACTAAAAGCGCGGCGGACGGTCGCGCTCAGCGCCCGGCCGACCGGGGTTGGAGATCAGCGGCGCCGGGCGCGGCGCTGCGGGGCCGCGGCGGCGGCGGTGCGAGCCCGGCGACGACCTCGATAGACCTTGGCTGCGATGCCGATCGCCGCACCGAAGAAGATCGCGCCGAGGAACCATGGCTTGACCACGAGCACGACAGCGATGCCCAGCATGAACATCCAGATCGCCAGCCGGTAGTCGCGCCAGTCGCCGGTGGCGGTCATCGAGCTATCCAGGGTTTCTCGATCACGGGCTGGTCTAGCCTACCGGTCCCAGACCGCGTCTCATCGCATCCCGAGCCTCAG
This sequence comes from uncultured Solirubrobacterales bacterium, assembly GCA_963838535.1. Lineage (GTDB taxonomy): Bacteria > Actinomycetota > Thermoleophilia > Solirubrobacterales > Solirubrobacteraceae > Palsa-465. The sequence goes on along the minus strand of CAWIRN010000026.1, from coordinate 15,102 downwards.
CTCGGCCGCGATCCGCTTCTGGATCGAGGTGACCGCGCGAAACGCTTCCCTCAGGTGGGTGCGCATCAACGCACTGAGCTCGGCGGGATCGACGTGGTCGTCGGGCTCCTGGCCGGCCCGCAACTGCGCCACCTGGTGCTCCAGTCGTAGGCCATTGATCAGCTCAAAGGCGTCGCGCAGCGTATGTGCATCCGCCGGCGACAGGGTGCCGGCCTGGCCGGCGGCGCGCAATCGCTCGTTCGTCGAGGCGCTGGTGACGCCGGCTGCCATACCGGCCCAGCGGGCCAGATCGACAATCGGGACCAGGCCACCCTGCTTGAGGTCGAGGCGACCGCGGTGCTCGCCTGTGTGTTCCACAACGAGCCCCCGGAAGAAGCCGGTCGGCGGTCGGTGGGAGAGCGCGAAGCGGGCCAGCAGGCGCAGGAGCGCAGGATTGCTCGGTGCTAGGCGAAACGTGTCGGCCACCGGAGTACCCGTGTGACGCCCCCACACCGGCCGGCTGTCGACGAGCACCGAGACCAGGATCAGAGCCTTCTCCTGGGTCGGATCGGCGATCCAGCTGCGCACCGCCCGCTGCCAGGAGTCAAGCGAGCGGACGAACAGCGGGTCCGATGCGGTCGCGCCGTGGGCGTCGGCCCGCAGCCCGCAGGCCGTCAGTCCGGCGACCACGTTCCTGGCCACCTCCAGCAGAGCGGGCCGGACGCGATCCTCAGCGACGTCGCCGAACCACACGATCGCGCTGTCGACGTCGGAGCTGGGCATCGCCTCACGCCGAGCCTGGCTGCCCAAGGCGAGCCATGCGAAGCCTTCACCGGATTCGCCCGCGCCGGCCAGGGCCAGTTCGAGCAGGCGGCGCGTGAGCGCGTCGACCACGACGGCGTACACCGCCATCACGCTGGCGGCCGCGGCGCGCGCGTCGTGCATCGCGATCACCGCCGGACGAAGCTCACGAGCGGCGTGGGCCAGCTCAGTGACACTCCGCGCGGTGGCGATCCTCTGGCGCAGAAAGAACGAGGAGCGCGTCTGCCCGGCCACGAGATCGACGTCCGACACGACACCGAGGATCGTCCCGGTCGCCGAGACAACCGGGAAGTGGCGAAAGCCGCGATCGAGCATCTCAAGTAACACCTCTCCGCCGGGCCGGTCCGGGCTGCATGTGTACGCAGGCGCCGACATCGCCGCCGAGACCGGAGCGTCCCCCGGCAGCCCCTCGGCCACCACCCGCGTGCGCAGGTCGCGGTCGGTGAGGATGCCGAGCGACCCAGGGCCGAGGTCGACGACCACCGATGTCGCGTGCCCGGAGGTCATCATCTGCGCCGCCTCGCGGATCGGCGTACCGGGGACACAGACGACCGGTTCGCCGCGGAGCAGCGCCCCGACCGGTTGATCGGCCGGGTCCGGCGCGCGTTCCCGGGCCGGCGTCACCCGGCGCTTCAAGCAACGAGCGGGCCACGAACCGCAGCCCCTCGGGGGCGGACAGCAGCCCCTCGGCCGCGTCGGCGGCGATCCGATAGCAGAGCGTGTCCTCGGCCGCCCGCGCCTCGAAACCGGGCGGGAAACCGGACAACATCGACGCGTGGCCGAACAGCTCGCCCTCTCCGAGCAGGTCCAGGACGAGGCCGTCGGAGACGATCTCGACCGCGCCGCTGCGCACCACGCGCAGGTGCTCGACGGCCCGCGCCCCCTGGGAGAAGATCGTCGTTCCGGCCGGGGAGAACTCGACTTCGGCCGCCGCGGCCACGCGTTCGACGTCACGCACATCGAGGGCATCGAACGGGGGCCGGTCGCGCAGGAACCGGGCGATATCGGCCGCCGCGGCGACGCTCATCGTCCCAGGCGGCGGTGGGACCGGCACGTTGCCGTGAAGCCCCGGGGATTGCCGCCCCGGCAATCCGTCAACGTCATCGCCCCCTGGCCACCGCACGACCCACCGCCACCCCCGGGTGATTGCCCCCAGGGCAATCACCAAAGGTAATCGCCCCCTGGGCGATTACCCATCCTCCTTGATCATGTCCGCGCACTTCTCGCCGATCATCATCGTCGTGATGCACGGGTTGATCGCGGGCAGGAACGGGAGGATCGAGCCGTCGGCGACGCGCAGGCTCCTGACTCCGCGCACCCGCAGCCGCGGGTCGACCACCGCCAGCGGATCCGAGTCGGGGCCCATGTGGTTCGTGCAGGCCGGGTGGTAGACGGTGTTGTGGGTCTTGTGCATGTAGTCGATCAGCTCATCGTCGGTCTGCGCGTCCGGGCCGGGGGCGAGTTCCGCGCCGGCCCACTCCGCCATCGGCGACTGCGAGACGATCTTGCGCGCCAGACGCATCCCGAACGCCATCACGCGCTCGTCGTGACCCTCGGGGTCGGTGAAGTAGCGCGGATCGACGCGCGCCCGATCCCGGTAATCACGGGAGCGCAGCCGGACGGTCCCGCGCGAGCGCCCGCGACACACGTTGGGCGTCAGGCAGAAGCCGTTCTCGGTCGTCGGGTAGCCCCAGCGCGCCGTGTTCATGTCGAACGGAACCGAGCCGTAGTGCATCATCAGGTCGGGCCGATCCAGCCCCTCCTGCGAGGTCGCGAACAGGCCGATCTCCCAGAACTGCGTCGAGGTCGGTACCATCGGCTGCTTGGCGTCCCACTGGACGATCCCCTCGACGTGGTCATCGAGGTTGGCCCCCACGCCCGGCGAGTCGACGAGCGTCTCGATCCCGAACTCCTGCAGGTGATCGCCCGGGCCGACGCCCGACAGCATCAGCAGCTTCGGCCGCATCGATCGCCCCGGCGCTGAGGATCACCTCGCGACGGGCCTTCACCGAGGCCTGGGTGAGCAGGTCCGGGGTCAGGTACTCGACCGCGGTCGCGCGGCCGTCCTCGATCGCGATGCGCTTGACCCAGCAGTGGGTGCGGATCTCGAGGTTCGGCCGGCTGCCGATGATCGGATGCAGGTAGGCGTGCGACGGAGGACATCCGGGTGTTGTCGGCCGCCGAGTTGATCTGAAACCAGCCCGCCCCGTTGGTCACCGTGTAGCCCTCGTTGAAGCGGCTGGTCGGCAGCCCGGCCTGTGCCGCCGCCTCGAGCACGGCCACGCCGCAGGGATCGTGGGGCGGCGACGGTGCGGATGTTGACCGGGCCGCTGCGACCGTGGTTATCGCCCGGCCCGTCGTTGGTCTCGAGCCGCTTGATCAGCGGCCAGCAATCCGCCGAGCTCCAGCCCTCACAGCCCATCGCCGCCCATTCGTCGAGGTCCTCCTTGGGAGTCCAGAACGCGATGCACGAGTTGTGCGACGAGCAGCCGCCGAGCACCTTCGCGCGCGCGTGGCGCATGAAGCTGTTGCCGCGCTCCTGCGGCTCGATCAGGTAGTCCCAGTCATAGCCCGAGTCGAGCAGGAACATCCAGTCCTCGAGCCGCAGGATCGCCGGATCGTCGACGTCCGACGGGCCGGCCTCGATCAGGCAGACGCTGACGTTGGGATCCTCGGACAGCCGGGCCGCGACGACACAGCCGGCGGTGCCGCCACCCGCGATCACATAGTCGAACTCGCCCGCTTCGATCATGGCATCGCATCTCCTAGTGGCGCAGGAATCGGGCGGCAGGTCAGCACGATGCTCGGCCAGCACCTCCGGACCCTTCTTGGCCTGCACCAGGAAGTAGTACAGGCAGCCGATGATCACCACACCGCCGATGAACAGGACCGGCGACCACTGCCAGTACCAGTGCGGCGTACCCAGGGCGTTGTAGACCGAGTTGCGCGGCCAGGCGATGTTGATCGTCACGAGCGCGCCGTAGGCCACCGCCAGGATGTTCACCGGCAACCCCCAGCGCCCGAGCGAGAAGAACGGCCCCGGGTTCGGCTTCGGCCAGTCGCCGCGCAGCCGGCGTGCGAGCATCGGGGCCGTCACCCCGAGGTAGGCGATGTAGAACATGATGATCGCGATCGAGGTGATCACGAGGAACGCGTTCTGGTTGCCCACGTTGATCACCATCAGCAGCAGCGCCAGGAACCCGGTGACGAGCGCCGGCACGATCGGCACCTTGCGCTGGCCCGAGACGCGGGCGACCTGCGAGCCGAACGGCAGCCGGCTGTCGCGCGCCATCGAGAACAGCATCCGGATCGTCGCGGTCTGCACGGCCAGGCAGCAGACGAAGATCGCGAGCGCCGTGTCCGCGAGGAACACGTTCCCGGCCGTGTTGCCGAATGCATTCTTGATCACGTAGGGCAGGCCGAGAAGCCCGATGTTCTTGTCGGCGAGGTTCTTGTTCGACATGGTCCCCAGCAGAATCACGAGGCCGCCGACCAGGGCGGCCGCCGCGATCGCGCGGATGATCGCCGGCGGTGCGTGCTTGCGGGGGTTGTTGGTCTCCTCGGCGAGCGTGCCCGCCGTGTCGAACCCGTACATCACGTATGCGCTCAGCAGCCCGCCGATGAGCAGCGCGCCGAAGTAGCCCCATTTGTGGCCGGCGCCGTAGCCGTAGCTGTGGACGATGATCGACGGTGGATGGTGGAGGTGGAACAGCAGCAGGATGATCAGCAGCGTCGAGCCGACCAGCTCGGCGGCCACGCCCACGTTGTTGATGCGCGACATCAGCTTGACGCCGAGCATGTTGATGGTGGTGGTGATGGCGATGAGGATGGCCCCGAGCAACAGCGCGTTCTGGGCCCCGCCCTTGGTCAGGAACGTGCCCGCGTCGGCCGAGGTGCCGAAGAACTGGAACTTCGTCGTGATCTGCGGCAGCACCACCTGCCAGTCAACGGCCACCGCGGCGATCGTCACGATCGCGCCGACGATGTAGATCCAGCCGGTCATCCACGAGGTGAACCCGCTGGAGAGCTGCTTGGACCACTGGTAGACCGATCCGGCAATCGGGTACTGGGCGGCCAGCTCCATGAAGCACAGCGCCACCAGGATCTGGCCGCCGACCACCACCGGCCATGTCCACCAGACGCCCGGTCCGGCGTTGAGGTAGCCGAACGAGTAGAGGGCGGTGACGCCGGTGAGGATCGAGATGTAGCTGAAGCCGGCGGCAAACGACGAGAAGCTGCCGAGCGATCGGTCGAGCTCCTGCTTGTAGCCGAACTCGGCGAGATCCTGACTGTCGGTTCCCGCCTGGGTCTCCGTTGCCATCAATCAGCCTCCAGTCCCACGCGACGTCGTTGCGCGGCTTGTTGAACACCACGGCCGGGCCTGCGTGCGCCCCATATCTCACCTCTCGAATTCATTGACCCGGGCCTGATCGGCCTGTTATATATCAGTTGTCTAACTGTGTCAACGAGAGCCCGGGCCCGAACTCCTTCGCGGCCCTGATCCGGGAGCGAGCCGATGGTCACAGGCACCGCGCAGCAGATGTTCGTGGGCGGAGATTGGCGGGACAGCGCCAGCGGCGAGACGTTCGACGCGACCAGCCCGGCCACCGGTCAACCGATCGGAACCGTCCCGCAGGGCGACCGCGACGATGCGCGCCAGGCGATCGACGCGGCCCGCGGGGCGGGCGACGGGTGGGCGCGCCTGACCGCGTTCGAACGCGCCGCGAAGATGCACGCGGTCGGCGACATCATCGAGTCCCGGCGCGACGAGCTCGCCCGCACGCTCACGCTTGACCAGGGTAAGCCGTTACAGGCCGAGGCGTTCGGCGAGGTCGACGAACTGGTCGAGTACTGGCGCATGGCGGCCGAGGACGCCAAGCGGCTGGGCGGCGAGCTGCCGAACTCCATCTCCCCGGGCAAGCGCGTGCTCCTGACTCGCCGCCCACGCGGTGTCGTCGGCGTAATCAGTCCGTGGAACTGGCCGTACACGATGCCGGCCGAGCTGGTCGCGCCCGCGCTGGCGTGCGGCAACGCGGTCGTCTGGACACCGGCGCCAAGCACCGCCCTGTGCGCGGTGGCCCTGGCGGAGTGCATCGCCGACGCCGACCTCCCGCCGGGCGTGTTCAACCTGGTCACGGGGCCCGGTCCGGTGGTCGGCGACGAGATCGCCCGGAACTCCGGCACGGACGGGATCGCGTTCATCGGGTCGACCACGACTGGTCGCATCGTGGCCAGCGCCGCCGCCGGCAAGGCGACGTTGATCGAGATGGGCGGCAACGGGCCGCTCGTCGTGCTCGACGACGCCGACATCGATGCGGCGGTCGACGCGACCCTGACCGCGTGCTACCTGTGCGCCGGACAGAGCTGCACCGCCGGTGAGCGGATCCTGGTCCACCGCGCCGTGTATGACGAGTACGTCGAGCTGTTGGGCCGGCGCGTGGCCGAGCGGATCCTGCTGGGCGACCCATTCGACGAGCGCACGACGATGGGCCCGCTGAACAACGAACTGGTGGCGTTGAAGATGGACGAACACGTCGCCGACGCAGTGCAGCGCGGCGCGAGCATCACCGCCGGCGGCGCCCGCGAGACCGGCTTTCCGACGTCGCTGTACTGGCAGCCGACCGTACTCGCGGGAGTGCCCGCCGACGCTCGGGTCGCGGTCGAGGAGACCTTCGGCCCGATTGCCCCGGTGGTGGCCATCGACTCGCTGCAGGACGCGATCTCGCTGACCAATGCATCTCCCTACGGCTTGCTCGCGGCGATCTTCACGGCGGACCTGGCGGCCGGGCTCGAGTTCGCCGATCAGGTCCGCACCGGCTGGGTGAACATCAATGAGTCGAGCAACTACTGGGAGGCGCACCTGCCGTTCGGGGGCCGGGCCGGAACCGACAGCGGGATCGGTCGGGTCGGCGGTTCGCACGTGATGGACTCGTTCACCGAGTTGCAGACGATCGTGCTCACGCCCGACAGTCGCCGTTGATGGCCGCCCCGGACGACGCGAGCCACGGGCCCGATCAGGCCGCCGACCGAGTCTCGGCCCTCCTGGCGGTGGTGCTCGAGCGCTCCCCGCGTACGCTGACCGAGCTCGCCGAAGCAGTCGGCCTCGCCGCCGTTGACGTGCCGCCCCTGGTGTCGGCCCTGGAGCGCCACGGGCTCGTGGCCTGGGACGCCGAGCGTACGGGCGTTCGTCCCGGCGCGGCCGCGCTGCGCTTTGCCCGCTCAGGGGTCGGGCGCGAGGATCTGGCCGAACTGGCCCAGCCGGGGCTGCGCCGGCTGGCTCAGGAGAGCGGCGAGACCGCCAACCTGATCGTCCCGCGTCCCGCCGGAACAGAGGCGATCGCCCAGGTCGACGGCCGTCACCTGCTCGGGGCGACGAACTGGGTGGGTCGAGAGCTCGGTCTGCATTGCACGGCGGCCGGCAAGGTCTTCCTCGCGTTCGGCGCGGCCGAGCTTCCCGCCGGAGAGCTGGAGCGTCTGACGCCGGCGACGGTCACCGACCGCGATCAGCTCGGACGGGAGCTCGCGACGATTCGTGAGCTGGGTTACGCGACGATCGTCGATGAGCTCGAGCCCGGCCTTTCCGCCGTGGCCGCGCCTGTCCGCGATCGCGGCGGTGCAGTGATCGCCGCGCTGGCCGCGTCGGGCGCATCGTTGCGGCTCGCGCCCCAGCGACTCCGGCTGCTCGGGCGCGTCACGCTCGAGCAGGCGCACCTGTTGTCCAAACGCCTGGGCCACGACCGGCCACTCGACGAGTATGTGGGCGGCTCGGCCCGAAATCGCAATGTCTATCTGCAGGCTTAGAGGAGGGGTTTCTGTGAACGGGAAGCATCGACAAGTGGCAAGGTCCGCCCGCGCGGCAACGGCGTTGGTCGCGGCCGGAAGCGCGGTCGTCGCGTCGCTCGCCCTGGCGGTGAGCTCGGCCAGCGCGGCGCGATCTCACGCCTCGGCCGGCACGACCGTGCATGTGATCGAGCACGCGGTGACTGACACAATCGGTCCAATCGGGCGGCAAGGGCGACAAGACGGGCAACCTGCTCACCTTCCACAACTTCGTCTTCAACACCGCGAATACCAAGCGCGTCGGCCACGACCAGGGCGTCTGCGTACGGATCTTCCCGCCCGAGGGCAGCTGGGAGTGCATGTGGACGACGTTCCTGGCCGGTGGCCAGATCACGGTCGAGGGGCCCTTCTACGACACCCACAACAGCGTGCTGGCGATCACCGGCGGCACCGGTGCCTACCGGAACGCCCGCGGCCAGATGCGCCTGCTGTCCCGGAACGGCGGCAAGGAGTACGACTTCATCTTCCAGATCAGTTAGTGGGTCGCGCCGACGTCCCGGCGGGACCCACCAGGGCACCCACGAAAATGATGGACGGTTCCGACGGCGCCTGCCGGCTCCGGGGTGCTCCGCCGACCGCGAGGGGTGACACTCCCCGGACATGTGACGGGATCGCCATGCACCTGGGGAACGCCCCAATGGAGGTCTCGTTTTCGGCGATCGGGTCGTTCCCCAGCCACCAGCCGTTGAACATCCCAATCGACTTTTTCGAGGCCTGGATTGGGCTGTTTTACAGGTAAATAAGTCAGAAATATGACCTTGAGAGGCCACCATCGTGCCGGGACCCCTGCGCGCGCCCGACCCACCCAAGGCACATCGCCCCGTCAGCGCTGTGAACGTGTCTGTTACAGCACCGACCGGATCTCGCGCTCGAAGGTCGCGATGTGCTCAGCGAGGATGTCACGCGCGCGATCGCCCTCACCGGCGGCGATCGCGCGCAGCAGTTCGTCGTGCTCGTGCACGCGGGCGAACAGGTGCGGCAGGCGATCGATCACCAGATGCCAGATTCGCAGCGACAGGTTGAAGTAGCGACCCAACGTCGCCTCGAGATAGGAGTTACCGGCACAGCGATAGATGAACCGGTGAACCCGCGCATCGAGGGCCATCAACGCCTCCAGGTCGTCGCTTCCGTGGCTGCGCGCCAGCTCCTCCAATAGCCCGGTCAGCTCCACGCGCTGAGCCTCGGTGATCCGCTCCGCGGCGCGGTAGGCGGCATGCCCTTCCAGCTGGGCTCGCACGTCCGAGATGTGAGCGAGATCGGTGATGTTGATCTCCGAGGCGAACGTCCCGCGGCGCGGGAACACGCTGACCAGGTTCTCGAGCGCCAGCCGCTTGATCGCCTCGCGCACCGGTGTGCGCCCGATCCCCAACTCCTCGCCAAGCCCGTCCTCGTCGATGGGGGCCCCGGGCGCGATCCGCAGCGTGAGGATCCGGTCGCGCAGGTCAGCGTAGGCGCGGTCGGCGAGCAGCTCTCGCGGGGCCTGCGTGCGGCGGGTGCTCTGCGTCGTCACGTCCGACGGCCGGTTTGACGCGTCCCACACATGACTGATATATGAGTCATGGATTACCAAATCCTACCAACCGGAAAAGCGTGCGCCAGCGTTTTATCCGTTATGGCTTGGGCGCCTCGATGACATCCACACCAGCGATCTCCGAAGCCGAGTCAGTCGCGCGGCGAATCGCGTCGGGAGAGGCCGAGAGTGCCCGGCGTATCGTGTCGGCGCTCGCGCGCCATACGCCGGTCCTGAGCTCCCACAGCCTGTCGGAGAAGTGTGGCGGACGCGTCCTGCTGAAGGCCGAGAACCTCCAACGCACCGGGTCATTCAAGCTGCGCGGGGCGGTCCACAAGATCTCGCGGCTGGGACAGCCGCCGGGCGTTGTCGCCGGTAGTGCCGGCAACCATGGACAGTCACTGGCCTATGCGGCGCGCGCTCAGGGGATCCCCTGCGAGGTATTCATGCCGCGCGAGGCTCCCGTCGCGAAAGTGGCGGCGGTCGAGGCGTTCGGTGGCGTGGTCCACCTCGGCGGTGACTCGGTCGATGAGTGCGTCGCGGCGGCTCGCGCGCGCGCCCAGGAGTCCGGCGCCGGGTTCGTGCACCCCTTCGACGATCAGGACGTGATCCTGGGCCAGTCGACGTTGGGGCTCGAGCTGCTGCAGGACATTCCGGATCTGGCCGCGGTGGTCGTCCCGGTGGGGGGCGGCGGGTTGATCTCCGGCGTGGCCGGGGTGATCAAGACCGCGCGTCCCGGTGTCCGCGTGATCGGCGTCCAAGTCGACGCCTGCGCGTCATTTCCCGTGTCGTTGCGCGCGGGTGTTCCGGTCGTGTTCGAGGCCCGCGCGACGATCGCCGACGGGATCGCGATCAAGCGTCCCGGGGACGTGACGCTGCCGCTCGTGGAGCGCTGGGTCGACGAGCTGGTCGTCGTGCGCGAGGACGACATCGCGGAGGCGATGGTGTGGCTGATGGAACGGGCCAAGCTCGTGGTGGAGGGTGGCGGCGCCGTCGGCGTCGCTGCGCTGCTGGCGGGCGATCTGGCCCCGCCGGCCACCGGCTCGACCGTGATCGTCCTGTCCGGTGGCAACGTCGATGCCGGGCTGCTGGCGGCCATCGCCCAGCGTCACGAGACCACCGCGGGGCGCCGCATGCGCCTGTTCACCCGCATCTCGGACCGTCCCGGCGGCCTGGCGGCGCTGTTGACTCAGATCGCCGAGGCCGGCGGCAATGTGGTTCACGCGGATCACGTCCGCGAGGCCGTCTCGCTCCACGTGCGCGAGACCGGCGTCGAGATCGCGCTGGAGACGCGCGGCGCCCAGCACAGCGACGCGATCATCGCCGCGCTGGAAGCCGCCGGCTACCACGTGCAGCGGGTCGACTCCTAGAGCTCGCTCGTTCAACGAACAGCGCGCGATCTCCGGCGTTAACTCACGTACAACTGAAATCTGACGTCACGGGTTCAGCCCGTCGCGCGGGGTGCCGATACACAATTACGATGCTCCCGGGAGGGTCAATGCACGGCGGCGGTTGATGAGACGGTCGCTCAATGCATCCGGCGGCAAGCCTGTCCTGATTCTGGCCGTGCTCGTGGCGGGGGCGCTGTCAGCGTGCGGGGAACGCACGGACGCATCGTCATCGATGTCGGCGATCCCGGCGTCCAGAACCATTCCCGCGGCGGCACACACGTCCGCTGTCCAGCGGGCGGGAGGCCGTGCTGAGCGCGGCGGAACGAGCCACATGAGTCACGCTGTAGCAACGCCCGCGGTGAGCGCACGTCGCGGTGGGCTGGCGGTATCGAGCGCCAGCGCGAAGGTCGTGCAGCGCCAGCCCGCGCCGGGCTCTTGTCACGCGATTGGTTCCGGGCTGTATTCAGAGCCAGACCCGCGGTGCACCCCCGGCGCGCTGAATCCGGACGTCACCGCGCGGACGCTCGACCAGACGATCTGCCGCAGCGGCTGGACGACGACCGTGCGGCCGTCTGAGAGCATCACCGAACGGGAGAAGTCCGCCAGCCTCGCCGCGTACGGCGACGGCACGTTCAAGCGCGGATACGAGTACGACCATCTTGTGTCGCTGGAGCTCGGCGGCGCTACCAACGATGCCCGCAATCTGTGGCCGGAGCCCGGCGCCTCGCCGAATCCAAAGGACGCGGTCGAGAACGCGCTTCACCGGCTCGTGTGCGACCGGACCATGCGCCTGGCGCAAGCTCAGCACATCATTGCCACCGGCTGGGTGCCATGGGCGCGGCGCAACCTCCCCAGCAGGCCAGCGCCGCCGCGGCACCAGTCGCCGCCCACGACCAGCAGCCCTCCCGGGCCGGTCGCGGATGTCAACTGCTCGGATTTCGCCACCCACGCCGCCGCCCAGCAGTGGTTCAAGGCGCATGGCGGCTCACCGAGCAACGACGTGGCGGGCCTTGACCGCGACCATGACGGCATCGCCTGTGAATCGCTGCCCTGAGGCTGTGCGAGAACGCGGAAGGCAGATCTCTCGCTAATCGCCAAGCTCGGCGCGGCGGCGGATGACGAACTCCTCGAGCTCCGCCTGGATGGCATCGTCGAGCGGCGGCTGCTCGTAGGTCTCGAGCGTGGACCGCCAGATCTCGCCCGCACGCGCGGTCGCGTCGCGGCCGCCCTTCTTGGTCCAGCGGTCGAAGTTCTCGGTCGAAGACAACAGCGGGCGATAGAAGCACTCGCGGAAGCGCTCGAGCGTGTGCACCGCGCCGAGGAAGTGCCCTCCGGCCCCCACCTCGAGGTGGGCGTCGAAGGCCAGTGAGGCCTCGTCGATCTCCAGTGGCGTGAACTCGTGGCGAAGCTCGCGCAGCAGCTCGACGTCGACGATGAACTTCTCGTAGCAGGACACCAGCCCGCCCTCGAGCCAGCCCGCCGAATGCATGACGAAGTTCGCGCCCGCGAGGAAGGTCGGCAGCAGGGTCATCAGGGATTCGTAGGCCGCCTGCGCGTCGACGGTCTGCGAGGCGTTCAACGCCCCCCCGCCACGCCACGGGAGGCCGTAGCGGCGCGCGATCTGCCCGGTGCACAGCACCCCGACGCCCGATTCGGGCGTCCCGAACGAGGGCGAGCCCGACTGCATGTCGGTATTGGACAGGAACGATCCGAACACGACCGGCGCACCGGGGCGGATCAGCTGCGCCAACGCGATCCCGGCGAACGCCTCGGCCATCTGCTGGACCAGCGTGGCGGGCAGCGACACCGGCGACATGGCTCCCATGAGCAGGAACGGGGTGATCACGACGGCTTGATTGGCCTTGACGTATTCGAACATCGCCCCGAGCATCCGATCGTCGTAGCGCAGCGGGGAGTTGACGTTGATCAGCGAGATGGAGACCGGCGCGCGCTCGATCGCCTCACGTCCTCCGAACAGGATCTCCCCCATGCGGATCGTGTCGGCCGCGTTGGGGCCCGAGGTGACCGAGCCCATGTAGGGCTTGTCCGACAGCGTCTGCAGCGCGTACACCATGTCGAGGTGGCGCGAGTCCAACGGTCGGTCCTCGGGCTCGCAGATCGTGCCGCCGGGCGAGTCGAGCTCGCCGAACGCCTGGGCGAGACGGACGAGGTTCTCGAAGTCGGCCATCTTGGCGTCGCGCCTGACATCGCCGTCGCGGATGAACGGGCAGCCGTAGACCGGCGCGAACACCATGTGGTCACCGCCGATATGCGCGTTCTGGGCCGGGTTTCGGGCCTGCAACTCGAATTCGGCGGGCGCTTTGGCCATCTGCTCGAGGATGAAGTCCGGGTCGAAGCGGACGCGGTTCTCCTCCTCGACGATCTGGCCCGCGGCACGCAGGAGCTCGACCGCCTCGGGGAGCAGGAACTCGATCCCCAGCTCCGAGACGATGCGCCGCCATCCCGTGTCGAGCACCTCCATCGCGTCCTCGCTGAGGATCTCGTAGCGGGGCATGGCGTTTACGAACAAGCTGGCCTCCTCCTCGGTTGCGGGTCGGGGCGGTCAACGGGCCCAATCCAGGATGAGCTTGACGTGGCCGCGTCCGCCCGTAATATACCTACCGTGGAACAAGAGTTTCAAGCTCCCGCCTACGGCACCACCGCGGTGGACCGGGGCGCCGACCTGCTGGTCCGGGTGCTCGAGTCCGAGCAGCCGGTGGCGCTGACCGACCTCGCGTCCGCCAGCGGCATCCCGAAGAGCACGGTGTCGCGGTTGGTCAGTGCCCTCGAGCGCCGCGGTCTGATCGAGCAGGACGGACAGCGGGGCCGCCTGCGCCCCGGGCCGGCGATTCTCCGCGTGGCCGAGCGCGGCATGCTCGAGCGCAACGTGGTCGAGCTCGCCCGGGCCTCGCTGGATGCGCTCGCCGAGACCACCGGCGAGACGATCAACCTCGCGCTGCCGGCCCGCCACGGCGTCGAGCATGTGGCGCAGGTCGAAGGCCGACACTTCCTCGGCACCGGGCAATGGCTCGGACGACTGGTCGACTATCACTGCACGGCAGTCGGCAAGGTGTTCATGGCCTTCGGGCGCGCGCCGTTGCCAACCGGGCCGATGGCCCGTTATGCGCCGGGGACGATCACCGACCCGCAGCGCCTGCGCTCCGAACTCGACGTGGTTCGCCGCAGCGAATGCGCGACGGCCGTCGACGAGCTCGAGACCGGGCTGGCGGCGATGGCCGCCCCGGTGCGCGGGTCGCGCGGCGACGTCGTCGCCGCGCTCAGTGTGTCGGGGCCGACGGTGCGGATGACACCGCTGCGGATCCTCGAACTGCAACCTGTTCTGATCGACGAGGCACGAACCCTGAGCCGCCGCCTCGGCCACAGCGAGGAAGGAGAACACGCCGCATGACCCACGAGGAAATCCTGCAGATGCTCTACGAAGAGACGCTCGTCGGCAACGCGCCGGCCGTACGAGAGGGCGTCGAGGATGGCCTGGTCGACGGTCTCGAGCCCGAGCGGATGCTGTACGACGCGCTGATCCCATCGCTGGAGGAAGTCGGCGCGCGGTTTGAGCGCGGCGACTATTTCGTCCCCGAGATGCTGATCGCGGCGCGGGCGATGCAGGGCGCGCTCGACATCCTGCGACCGTTGTTGGCCGAGAGCGGTGCGCGGCAGGTCGGGACGTTCCTGATGGGCACGGTCAAGGGCGATGTCCACGACATCGGCAAGAACCTGTGCAACATCATGCTCGAGGGCGCGGGCTTCACCGTGATCGATCTCGGCGTCAACGTCCCGCCCGAGAAATTCGTCCAGCAGATCGAGGAGCACAACCCCGACGTGGTCGGTTTCTCGGCCTTCCTGACCACGACGATGCCGATGTTCAAGGCGAACATCAACGCGCTCCAGAAGGCCGGGATCCGCGACAAGGTGATCGTGATGGTCGGCGGCGCTCCCGTGACCCAGGAGTACGCGGATGCGGTCGGCGCCGACGGCTACTCGGCCGATGCCTCCTCGGCGGTCAAGAAGGCCAAGGAGCTGATCGAGCTGCGGCGCGAGAAGGTCCTGGCGTGAGCGTCGCAGGGTTGATCGCGCGCGCCGAGCACGCGATCAAGGGCCCTGTGTGGGGGTGTCAGATGTGCGGCCAGTGCGTGCTGCACTCGACCGGGCTGACCTGCCCGATGAACTGTCCCAAGACGCTCCGCAACGGGCCGTGCGGCGGCGTGCGGGCGAACGGGAACTGCGAGGTCAAGCCGGAGATGCGATGCGTCTGGCTGAAGGCCTACGAGCGCTCCGAGCGCCTGCCGCTATGGAAGGGCCACATCGACCACCTGCGCCCGCCGGTGGACAACCAGCTGAAGGGCAGCTCGGCCTGGCTCAACCTGTTCAGCGGACGCGACCGGCAGGTCCCGACCGGCTGGGTGGCGGGCCCGGATGTCACGCCTTGAGCGCAAGCTGGCCGCTCGGGAGTTCGTCGTAACCGCCGAGCTGCCGGTGATCGACGGCGGCGGACAGGCCGAAATCGAGCGACAGCTCGAGCCGATGAGTCGCTTCGTGGACGCG
>CAWIRN010000025.1:0-246435 GCA_963838535.1 uncultured Solirubrobacterales bacterium | reverse complement strand
AACATTACCCGCAAGCTGCTGGACACGGCCAAGCCGTTGGCGACCGGCAAGCAGCCCCGCCGCGACGGCAAGCCCGCTACCGACCAGCCGGTCGTAATCTGGACCAACCAGTACAACGGCAAGACCAAGTGTTCGCCACCACGCTGGGGCACAACAACGGCACTGTCGAAGACCCCGAGGAACTGGAGCCGCGAACTGTACGGCGTGGTTTGCTGTGGAGCCTTGATAAGCTGGACGCCGAGCACTTGAAGTCAAAGTGAGCCGCGGCCAGATCGCAGTGGCCATTCGCCTGGAACTCATCGCCGGACGCTCAGTTCATGGACCGCTTCGACCAGCGCGATCACGTTGTCGACCGGCGTCTGCGGCAGCACGCCGTGGCCGAGGTTGAAGATGTGGCCGGGCCGGCCGGCGGCCTGGCGAGGATCTCGGCGCGCGCGGCGGCGAATCTCGGCCGGGTCGGCCAGCAGCACGACCGGATCGAGATTGCCTTGCACGGCGCTGTCGTGGCCGACGCGCTGCCAGGCGTCGTCGAGATCGATCCGCCAATCGACGCCGATCACGGCGCCGCCCGGCCTCGGCCAGCAGCGGCAACAGCGCCGGATTGCCGGTGGCGAAGTGAATCACCGGCACGCCGGGCGTGAGTGCCGGCGATGATCGGCTTGCGTGTGCGGCAAGCACGTAGCGGCGATAATCGTCGGGCCCGAGGCAGCCGACCCAACTGTCGAACAGCTGCACGGCCTGCGCGCCGGCGGCGATCTGGGCGTTCAGATAGCAGCGTCACCGCGCGGGCCAGCCGGCTCATGCAGCGCGTGCCAGGCGCCGCGGTCGCGGTACATCAGCGTCTTGGTGTGCAGGTAGTTGCGGCTGGCGCCCCCTTCGATCGCGTAGCTGGCCAGCGTGAACGGCGCGCCGGCGAAGCCGATCACGCGGAATTCGCGGCGGCAGGCCGGCGCGCGTCTGCCGCACCGTTTCCATCACGAAGTCGAGCGGCTCGACGTCGTCCAGCTCGAGACACGCGATCGACGTCGGCCGCCTCGCGCACCGGATTGTGAATCACCGGGCCTTCGCCTGCGGCGAACTCGAGCTCGATGCCCATCGGCTCGAGCATCGGCAGCAAGTCGGAGAAGATGATCGCGGCATCGACGCCCAGCCGCGTCGACGGCCGTGAGCATCACCTCGGCGCATAGCGCCGGGTTCTTGCACAGTTCGAGGAACGGCACGCTGTCTCGCGGACCGCGCGATACTCGGGCATGTAGCGGCCGGCCTGCCGCATCAGCCAGATCGGCGTGCGGTCGACCGGCTCGCGAGCGGCAGGCCCTCATGAAAGGGCCGTCGTCCCAGGGCCGGCGGCGCTGGGTCGAGCTTGACGCGACGCGGCTGCGCGACTCGTGGTTGTCACGCCTGTCGCCGCCGACGCTCGCCCGCTTCTGCCGGCTGATCGGCGGCTGCTTTCTCGGCGCGCGGCGCCGCCACCAGGTGCCCCATCTTGGAGTGCTCCGGCTCGATGTCGACGGGCAGCTCGCAACTCGCGCAGCATTTCGCTCGTGGTCGGACCGATCGAGGCGATGACCACGCCGCCATGTCGCGCGCAGCGCGGCCGCCGACGCCAGCTGCTCGGCCATGCGCAGCACGTTGACGACCTGGTGGGCCGACGTGAACATGCGCCACGTCGATCTCGCCGGCGGCGATGCGCGCAGTTCGCTTCCAGCGGGCCGATGTCCTCGACGGCAAGTCCCAGCGTAGACCTTGAGTCGACTCGCACGCGTGCGCCGCGAGCTTCGAGCCCGGCGACCAGGCTGGCGTTGGGCTGGCCGTATTCCTGCAGGCCGACCGTCTGTTTGCGCGACCGGCAGCTGTTGCGATCGATCGTGGCCAGCACTTCGCGCCAGGTGTTCGGCTCGGGCACGCGACAAGGTCGGCGTCGATGCCGAGTTCCTTGAGCACGGCGACCGGCTTGGGGCCGCGGGCGACGGTCGTCACGTCCGAGAGCGCGGCCAGAAAGCGCTCGCGATCG
Organism: uncultured Solirubrobacterales bacterium; assembly: GCA_963838535.1. Classification (GTDB taxonomy): domain Bacteria; phylum Actinomycetota; class Thermoleophilia; order Solirubrobacterales; family Solirubrobacteraceae; genus Palsa-465. The sequence continues at coordinate 244,421 of CAWIRN010000025.1, read as the reverse complement.
ACGTGGCGCTCGATCTCGGCGACCAGATGGCGCATGCCGACGCCGGTCATGAAGATGACGATGTCGATCTGGCCGCTGATCACGCGATTGGCGAAATCGATGGCCTCGCGGTTTTCGGCCAGCGGCACTTCGCGCATCGAAGGGCTGACCGACGGCATGCCGCCGAACCGCTCGATCAGGCGGCCATTTCGCCGGCGCGGCGGCTCTCGAACGCCGCCACGCGCAGGCCGGCTGAACCCTCGGCGATATTGTCGGCCACTGGCTGGCGAAACACGGTGTGATCGCTGAAGTCCATCGGTTACCGGAACCATTCTACAATCTGCCCGGCCGACTGTCCCGCGGCAGGTGATTCGGGTATCTTCGCGGGCGCGGTGACGTTCCGCTTTCGAATGCAAAACCGCGAGGGGATCATGCCGGTCGAAAAAGCCGAATTCCGTCAGACGCTGGGGCACTTCGCGGCCGGGGTGACCGTGGTGACGCTCAAGAGCGAGCAGGGGGAGCTGGCCGGTATCACGGTGACGGCGTTCACGTCGCTGTCGCTCGAGCCGCCGCTGGTGCTCGTTTGCATCGACAAGCGGTGAAATTTCACGATCGGTTTCAAAAGGGAAGTTTTTTCGCCGTGAACCTGCTAGCCGAAAGCCAGGAGCTGGTCTCGCGGCGATTCGCTTCGCGCGAGCCCGAGCCGTTCAAAGAGACCGGCTACCACGAAGCGCAACGGGTGCGCCGCCGATTCCCGACACGCTGGCGGCGATCGAATGCCGCACGGTCGATCTGCTGGCCGGCGGCGACCACACGATCGTGGTGGGCGAGGTGGAAGCCTCGCGGATTGGCGAAGGCAAACCGCTGCTCTATTTTCGCGGCGGGTATGGGCAGTTGACGTAGGCCGTCAGGCCAGGCGTGCGCGAGTGTGCTCAAGCGATTCGATGGCCTCGTCGATCGGCAGGTGTGCGAGCGGTCGGCGGTCGATTCGACGATCGCCAGACGCAGGAGTTTCTCCAACGCGTCGCTCACTTCGAAGTCGAGCTGCCGGCCGAACAGCTTGGCGAGGAACTGCTCGATCTGGCCGTCGAGCTCTTCGGCCGTCGTCGGGCGGGCGGCGCGCCAGAGGAAGAAATAGCCCAGCATCGCCTCGCGATTCTCCTGCTCCTCGGCTTCGTCCAGCAGCCGGCAGAGCACGCCGGCGTTGTTGTCGAGGTTCTGATAGTACAAGCTCTCGGTCAGGTTGAGCTGATACTTCTGCATGTCCGCAGGTAGCCGAAGAACGACTTCACGCCGTAGCCGAGCGTCACGCCGAGCACCCAGAGGCCAGCACGCGAAGCACCGGCGGCCGCGGCGATCATCGCCCCTTGATCGACCTTGGCGATCGTGACGGCAATGCCCGACACGGTCGGCATGATGATCTTGATGCGGTCCAACAGCGCCATTTTGACCTTCGTGCCGGGCAGGAGCATCTCCAGGTCCATCGTGGGGATGTCCTTGAAGAGCTTGATGAACACGTCGTGGGTGTCGAGCCTGCCGGAATTGCGGGCCCGGCGTGCAGGCGGAAGATGATCACCAGCCGGCGATAGACTCCACCTCCACCTCCCGGGCGGAAAACTGTTTCGCAGCCGGCGGCGGTAGCGAGTGCCGACGACGTCGCCGCGATAGTAGAGGTCGAGCCGGTCGAAGAAGTCGAAGTCGATCGCGAGGTGCAGGCCCCATTGGCTGCGGCGTCGAGGGCGTGATCGACGCCGGCCCGCGAGCCGGGGGAAGTTGGCGCGTTCGAGCAGCCAGGGGAAGCGATCGAACAGTACGCCGTGTCGATGGCGAGATCCGCCGCCGAGTGGTCCGCCAGCGTGTGGGTGTCGGCGTCGGGATCGAACGGGGCGTAGGCGCTTTTCAGGTCTTCGAGGGCGGATTGAAAGTCGCGCATGCGCGAGCGACTGAATGAGCTGGCAGAAACGGCGGAACTTCCGGCCATCCTCGCCGGACAGCCCGGCCGAGCCGACTAGCAGGTCGACCAGGTCGGCCTTGTCGCAGCGGAATGAATTGCTCGCGGACGCCCGGATGATCGAGCATGTGCGGACCCGGGAGGCTCGCCGCCACGGGCGAAGCTAGCTGTTTGGGAGTTGTGGACATCGCAGGCGGTTCGCTTGAGGCGCGGTTCGACGGGTGCGGGCAACCTGGGTGGGAGCAGGGCCGGGTGGAATTGTAGCGGCAGGCGTCGGCGGCCGACAGATTGACCTACCAGGGCATTGAGGCGCCTTGTTGGCGGGTTTTGCCGCCCGTCTGCTTCGCCGGCTGGGACGATGGGCTATGATGAAGGGCTGCAAAGGGCAGGGCCGTCTCCCAACACGCAACCACCGGCACTGAAATCACTGAAATGATGAAACGTCCACGATGGCGTGCGTTGACTTTGGCGTTGTGCTGGCTGATCGCGAGCGGCAGGGACGGGACTGCCGGTGGCCTTGGTCGGCATCCTGCGAGGGGCCGAGCCGGGGGTGGCGGAGGAGGCGGCCGAAGAGACTCCGATCCCGCCGGCCAAGCCCGAGCAACAGGGGTGGCAGATCGCCCTCGACCAGACACCACGCGGGTGCGCTTGGCCTGATGCGCGATGTGCGCGAGCGGGAAGAGGATTGCAGCACGCGGCCAGATGCCCTGAACGTCAAGCCCGGCAAGCGGTGTGCGACATGGGTTGCGGCGTCGGGTTTCTCAGCGGACAGCGCCTGAACGGCATCGATGAGCGCGGTCCGTGGATGCTCCACAACCGCGCGGTGTACCGGTACGACCTCCTGCGAATGGTGACGCTGGGGCGGACGCTGGAGCGCCGCTTGGGCTCGCGCCTGGATGGCGATAAGCGGCGGGCGGTGGGTCGCCTGACGGCGGTTGAATCGTCATCAAGAGCACGCGCGCGCCTGGCCTTACGGGCACTGGCCGACGCTCCGGCGACGTCCGCGACGCTGGGGGCCGAACGTCATCTGCTCAGCGCCTTGGTCTGGCGGCGGGTGATGTCGCGAGCCGGCCGCCACCGGCCCCGGCTCGCCGACATCCGCTTCACCAGCACATTCCCTGAAACTCCGACTCGGGGTGCGACGGGTCACGTCCGGTCGGTCGGGGAGATCGCCGAGAAGACCATGCCACTTGCCCTTCAGCGGTCCTCCGCTGAGCCGGAACGGACCAATCTGCTGCTGCCGCGCGTCGACCTCGACGATTTCTTCGGCGGCCGTTCGGGCGGAGTTCAACCTCGCGGCCCGGTTGGGCCAACGAGGTGTGCGGATGCGCATCGTCGCGTGTGACACCGAGCCGCAGAACAAGCGCCCAACCGACCGGCGTCAGCGGACGGAAGGCTGTTTCAGCGTCGACGCTCACCACGGGCGCTTGGAGTTCATCGATGCTTCGGACCGTCAGATTGAATTGCCGGTGAGTCCGAGCGATTCGTTCGTCGCGACAACATGGTCGACGGCTCACATCGCCTGGGAGGCAACCCGGGTCATAGGTCGTGACCGGTTTCTGTACCTGATTCCGGAATATGAGCCGCTCACGTTCCCGGCCGGCGCCACGGCGATGGCTGCGCAGGAGAGTTACGCCCTTCCGCACTTCGCGGTGTTCTCCACCGAGCCGGTCCGAGATCATTTTCGCGCCATGGGAATCGGCGTGTTCGCCGATGGCTGCGCGGGCGACGTGGCACCGCTGAGCTTTGACAATGCGATCACGCCGGTTGACCCGCCTACCGTCCACGACCTGCGGGCGAGAACCTTGAGGCGCCTCCTTTTCTACTGTCCTGCGGAAGCGCAAGCCACAGGGAACATGTTTGAGCTGGGGACGATCGGCCTCGCCCGCGCCGCGGAAGCCGGCTGGTTGGCCGGCTGGGAGGTCAACGGCGTCGGCTCAGTCAGCCAGCAGTCACCGATCGAACTGGCCCCCGGGGTCGATCTCGTGATTCTCGACCGCGTCGAGTCAACGGCGTATGCCAGGCTTCTGCGGGCCCACGACGTGGGCCTCGCGCTGATGGCGACACCCCACCCGAGCCTCGTCTCGCTCGAGATGGCGTCGGCGGCCATGTGCACCGTGACCAACAGCTGCGGCGTCAAGGATCACGCCTGGCTCGAGCGGCAATCCCGCAACTTCGTCGTCGTCGACCCGACGGTGAGAGCGATCACGGAGGGCATCCGAGTTGCGGTCGGACCGCCAACGATCACCCCGCTCGCATCGCCGGAGCCAGATTGCGATGGCCGCGCACGTGGACGGAAGCGCTAGACGATCGATTGATCGACCAAGTGGTCGATCTTCTGCGTCGCTGCTGAGCCATACTCGGGCCGTGGCTATCGTCGCTGCCGCTCGAGCGCGGACAGGCGACCGGCGTGAGTGTCAACTCGCTCGGCGAGTTCGTCAATTGCGCCGGCGAGAGCGTCGTCGACTCGCTCCTCGTGAAACACGTACGGCCGTATCAACCGGATCACGAGCCGGCGCATCAGGTCACCGGTCGGGCCGAACCGCTGCGGCGAGGTGCCGACCGCAGCGCGGCGGGCCGCCACGCGCTCAGACGCGGTGCTCGTCTCCGCGCGTTGCCACGCTCGCTGCGTCCGCCCCGGACGCACCGCGAGCGGCCGTGGGCGCTGATCCTCGTCGGTGCGTTCGAGCAGGATCTGGTCCTGCAGTCCAAGTGCGCCCCCCGGGACATACCCCCGGATCTCGAACCACCGACCCCAATGCTCAAACACGTACCAGGGGGTGTGATAGGTGACCTGATACCAGCTCGGGTGCGGCGATTGAGGACCGTGCCATTCGAGGAATACGATGCCCTCGTCCTCGAGCACGTCGCGGGGACCGTTCTCGAACAAGCGGCTCACCTCCTCAGTCTGAGTGTGCACCGCCCGCTCGCCGTGAGTCGTCAAGACAAGCAATCCCCCCCGGGCGTGTCACGCGCCATAGTTCATCGAGCCACGCGTCCTGTCGGCGCTCGTCGATGTGGGTGAAGACGCTGTGGTTGTAGATCAGATCAAACGCGCCGTTGGGATAGGGCAGAGGCGGATCCGCGTCGTTCACCGTAAACGTGCAGTACGGAATGTTCTCGCGAGCCCAGGCAATCGCGACAGGGATCAACGTCTGTCCCGTGCAGCTGTGTGCGCTGCCCCAAGTTCTTCCAGCCACAGCAGCATCCGGCCGCAGCCGCAGCCGAAGTCCAGAATCGACTCGAACGAGCCAAGAGCTCGCCCGGCGATGGCCAGCGTGCGCTCGGTCTCGCGCACCGATTCCCGGCCACTCCAGTAGAACCACGTTCTGTCCGGTACTCCGTCCACACGGATGACGAGATCGTCGCCGGGATCGGGCATTCCGGCGGCTTCTGCCGGCATCGAGGGCAAGGCCACGGGCGCGGAGTCTACGCACCTCGGGAGGCGATGAACGGGCGCTCGACGACCTATTTCCAGCGCGTCCGGTCGATCGCGTGCAGCTGGTTCACGTTGTGGCGCAACGCGTCCCACTCACGTGGCTCATCCGGCTCGGGTCGCTCGAGATCAGCGGGGTTGAGCGACACCGCGCGCTTGCGCAACGTCACCAAGCCGTGGTTACCTACATCTGGGTCGATGGCGAGGACTTCGAATGCGCGGCCCCAATGTGCGCGCAGCCACCAGTGTGAGTGGAATACTAACGGACCGCCCAGCTCCCAAGGCGTTCCCTTATTGACCACCAACATGCCGGTGCGGTCCTCCTCCCACGGCAGCGGCAAGTTCGCCGCCGCCGTCCGTGGTCCTAGGAAGCTCGTCAGCAGGAGGCCATGGTCGCCGAGTACCCGATGGAGCTCGAGCAGCCACCCAGCCCAATGGTCGGTCAGATGCGTGAACACGGATGCGGCCCAGATGAGGTCGAAGAACCCGTCGACCTGGGGCAACCCAGGCCGCTCATCGACCAGGAACGGGTGAAACGGAGGCGCCAGGTTGGTGCGCATCCACGTCACGCTTGGCTCGTCGATGTCGCAGGCCCAGAACTCGGCCTGGCTCGCCTCGGCATGAAAGTGGCGCAACAGTCTCCCGGCTCCCGCCCCGAAGTCCAGGGCTCGTCTGCCTGGCCATGCCCATTCGTCCGGCAGGTGCTCCAGGATCCGTGTCTTCCACGCACTGCCCATCCGCTCGTATTCCAACGCGGGATCGAGCTTTCCGTCTGGCCTCCCCACCCGGTGCTGAAGCGCGAGGGGAGGCAGGGGCAGGCCCGTCACCGGCCCGACAGGCTCGCCTGCGACGGTCGCGGCCACGATCGCTCGGTCGCCGACGATGTACTGGAGATCATGATGCGGGAGCGGACTCAGGAACTGGACGCCCTCGAACCCGGCCCAGACGGGCATTGCCTCGAGCGCGGCACGATTTGGGACGAGGCTCATCACGCCAGGGGTCGAGGCGAGCCGGTTCTCTGGCTGATTCTCCACCCACGCCGCAAAGCTCGCCGCAGTCGGGGCGTAGGAGTTCGGCGTCCCCTGGCCGCGCAGGATCGGGCGATTCTGCCGCGTGAGCTGGCTTTCGACGATGCAGACCCGGGTCGTCATCCGGCGAGCGATCCGCAGCGCGTCAAGCGGCCGCTCGAGGTGGTAGATCAGGCCCAGCACGAGCACGACGTCGAACCGGCCCAGCTCGTCCGGGTTGATCTGGAGCACATCGGCGCTGAGGAACGTGAGGCGATCCGGGGAGATGCCGAAGTGCTCGCGCAGCAGTTCGGCCCGGCGAATGTTGGGCGTGCGTACATCGACCCCGACCACCCGGTGTGCCCCCCAAGCCAGCAGCCGATGCGAGAACCAGCCCTCGTTGCAGGCCAAGTCGAGCGCCGATGCGCCCGGTCCGGCAGCCGTCAGGGCGCCCCGCACAACCGGCTCGATGATCTCCTTCGCGCGCTCGATGAACCGATCGGAGGTTCGGACCGAGCAGCGCGGTGGTGAGGGTGGGCGTCAGCCGCCATTCGTACATCCAAGCTGGACCGTCCAGCTCCCGGAGCAGCTCGGGTGACACTCCGTTCGGCGTCGCCGCGCGACCGGACGCCTGCGCGGTTATGCCGGTCGAGCTCATCGACTCCTACGGCGCGAGCGCAACCCGATTACTCCGCGCTTGGCGGCTCGCAGTGGCTGAGTGAGCCGCCAGGACGCGGAGCGTTGGTGGTCTCGCAGCCAGTGCTCGGCCTCAGTCTGCCGGCGCTCCGCCTCGGCCTGGGCGGCTTGCGCAGCCTCAGAGGTGGCCTCTGCCTCGACGCGATGGCGCTCGGCCTCGGCCAGCAGCGCCAGCATCTGTTCGTGCTGGAACGCGACCGTGTGAACCTCGCCCCGGCTGGCCGACAACTCAGCCTCCGCGAGCAGCGCCCGATGTTCGAGGACGCCGATCTGCTCCATGAAGTGCTTGGCGTCCAGCGGATCAGTCAGGTAGGCAACGCCCTTCATCGGCGGAAGTGGGGCGTCGCTGGCGAGTGCGACGGTGTACAGCTCCTGGCCGGGCTCACCGGCGGAGATCTTGTGCAGTCCGGCGTCAAGCAGGACGCTCGGGTCATCAATCGCGAAGTCCCGGTCGTCGCTGACCATCGAGCCGAGATGAGTCTGTTGGCGATACATCGAGACGTTGGCGAAGCGCGACCGCAGGTTCGTTTCGAGCTCGCCCGAGCTGAGCTCGCGCAGGTGGAACGGATTGCCGGCCGGGTACACGCCGCGGTTTGGCGAGGAGACCACGAGAATCCCGTCAGGCCGCAGCACCCGACGCAGTCCATCGAGGACGTCTTCAGGCCGCTCGACGTGCTCGATCGCTTCGAAGCAAACCACCAGATCGAACGAGGCATCGTCGAACGGAAGTTTCAGCAGATCGCCGCGGACAAACTCCGCCTCGCCCCCGCCGCGCTCGCGTGCACTGTCAATCGACGGAGCGTCGAGATCGAGCCCGACTGCACGCCGGGCGCCCGCCTGAGCCAACCGCCGGGTGCCCCAACCGACACCGCAACCAGCGTCCAGCACCACCCGGTCCTCGGCGAGCTGCGCCGCCCAGGCGTAGCGTGCTTGATGCTCGGCTTCGATCATGCCTGCCCTGTGGAGCTCTGGCACATAACGCTCGCCGCCGTTGTCGAGCCTCAGTGTCGGCGGTTGCCCGCGCGGCCCCAGATCTGTTGGGGGCCCCAGCTCCTCTTCCTCGAGCGCCGTCGCGATGGTTCCGGTCACGCTCGCGCTCTGACCGCCACGGTCGGTCGCGATGACCGTGATCCTGTGGGTGCCGGGAGGGCACACGGTTTGGTCGAGCAGTGTCGTGAACCCACAGCCGGCCGCGCCGCTCACCGAGAGCTCGGCTGCGACGTCTGGTCGCGAGAGCCCGTAACGAGCCAGCACTTTGACGTCGTCGTTGATGAGGACGACGACTGACTCGATCCCGGGCAGCGAATATGCCCAGCCGCCGACGCGAACCGGGAGGTACAGCAGCTCGTCTGGCGCGGAGAGTTGCGGATAATCACACGTGATGAGGACCGCCCCCGCCTCGAGTGAGTCCTCCAGCGTGGGCCCGGAAGAAGGCGCCTCCGACAGGAGTCCCGGTGCCGGTCTGAGCCGATCCCCGGTCGCCGGATCCTCGGTTCTGCGGTCCATCGTGGGTATCCTACGGGGCGTCTCAGGATGATCGTTTTTGGGACAGCGGTCGCCGATGAAGACAGATTTGACCGCTGGGCACTGCCGGGCATTGCGCGCGTGCTCGAATCGGACTCGATTGTCATGACGCGCCGGGGCTACGGCTCGATCCAGGGGCCGTACAACTCGATTCTCGACGAGGCGGCACGGCTGGCCGACCTCGAGGCTGTGGTGCTGGTTCATGAGGACACGGAAATCGACGACCCTGAGCTGATTGCCAAGATCCGCAACGCATTTGTCGATCTGTCGGTCGCCGTGATCGGTCCGATCGGCGCTCGCGCCGTACGCAGCATGGCGTGGTGGGAGGGAGAGACGTTCGGCCGGGTCGTGGCGCCGAATGCCGCGAGCGAGAAGGTGATAACCACCTCGGTGCCACACGGCTGGCATCGGGTCGAATCGGTCGACGGATTGATGCTCGTGCTATCGCCCTGGGCGGTACGTGAGGTGCGCTTCGACGAGCGGTTCGCTCCATCCTTCCACGGATACGACGTCGACTATTGCTTCCAGGTCCGCGCGCGCGGACGGGATTGCCTCGTCGCGCCGCTGAAGGCAATCCACTACGGGACGTGGAAGCCGGAGGCGAGCGCCGCGTGGGTCGCGGCGTCGCTCGTGTGGCAGCGAAAGTGGGGTACCGGCGGCGTGCTGCCGCGGCCGGCACACCTTGCGTGGGCGTGATGCCCGGCCCGATCGGCGTCGTGGTCCTCGGAATGGGGCGCAGCGGCACGAGCGCCGCAGCCGGGATGTTCGTGCGTGCCGGGTATTTCGCCGGACACCCCGACGACGTCCTGCCGGCGACGCCGGAGAATCCACTCGGGCATCACGAGAACCTGGGCGTCCTGTTGGCCAACGAGCGAGTGCTCACCGCGCTGGGCGGGACGTGGTCCGATCCTCCCTCAGAGGAGGTTCAGCTCAACGCCGTCGAACGGATGCTTCCTGTGCTGCGGGCCGAAGTGCAGCGCGTCGTCGGCGACGCGGCCGGCCGGCCGATCGTCATCAAGGACCCCCGGATCGGGGTGATGATGGCGCTGTGGGATCCGATCGTCGCCGAACAGCTGCATCCGGTGCTGGTGATCCGCGATCCCGTCGAAATCGCGTACTCGCTCTTGCGCCGTGACGGAACATCGATAGCGTCGGGAATCGCGGCCTGGGAACTGCACATGACCCTCCTGCTCGGTCGCCTCAACGGTCGCCTCGCGACAGTGGCTCCATACGGACCGATGATCGCTGATCCACAGCTCGCGCCGCTGATCGTCGAGGCCGCGACCGCTCATGTTGATCCAGCGCGGGCGAGCTGGGTCCGACCAGCGCAGGCGCGCGGAGCGCTCGAGCCTGCCCTGCACCGTAATCGCGCAGCAGAGAGTGACCACGATCGGCGGCTGACGGTCCGACAACGTGACCTCTGGCGGCTCCTCCGGACGCTGCCGTGCGGCGATCAGCTGATCACGGCGCCTGCGAACCTGCATGCCGCGCGATGCCGATAATGCCTGGATTGGCACGCCTCTCGCTACGATCGCCTGTGCGGCCTACCTCACCACCGCTCGACGGATGTCGGCTGAACATCGCACAGAAACCCCCTCTCCGGCCCGTAGCGCCGGGGCTTCGCTGAGCATTCTCGTCGTTGACGACGAGTCTGATCTGCGGGAGATGCTGACCCGCTCGTTCTCGCGCGAGGGGCATCGCGTGATGGCCGTGGCCGATGGTCGAGCGGCGATCGACCGGGCCAGCACCGATCACTTCGACATCGTGCTGCTGGACGTCGCGCTCGGCGCCGGACCCGATGGGTACGAGGTCTGCCGCACGCTGCGCGGCCGACGCAATGTGGTGCCGATCATCATGTTGACCGCGCTGGATTCCGAGGCCGACGCTGTGCTCGGACTCGAGGCCGGCGCTGATGACTACGTGACCAAGCCGTTCGGGCTGGCCGAGCTCCGGAGCCGGATCCGCGCGGTGCTGAGGCGCGCGGGGACGCGGGCAATGGGCGACGAGGTGCTGGTGGTGGGTCCGATCGGGCTTGACCGCGCCCAGCGTGAGGTGACGATCGGCGGCGAGCCCGTACGGCTGACGTTCTCCGAGTTCGAGCTGCTGGACGCGCTGATGGCTGACCCCGGGCGGTTGCTCAACCGCCAGGAGCTGCTGCGGGCGATCTGGGGCGACAGCGCCTACCGGGATCCGCGCGCGATCGACGTGCACATCCGTCACTTGCGTGAGAAGCTCGAGCCCGAACCCGAGAAGCCGCGGTACATCCTCACCGTTCGCGGCGCTGGGTACCGCCTGCGAGGACCCAGTGGTCGCCAACGCAAATGCGCTCGCATTCGAGGCACCCCTGGCGGCGCCGGGCTTTGTCCTCGAATGCTCATGCACTTCTAGTGCACATCGCATTCTGCGTCCTCGCCCGGCATCCACCAGTGGCACCTCTCGGTGCGACCGTATTTACGTTGGAGACCACTAGTCGTGCCGAGGCGACCGCGGCTCAGTGCGCTCGGTCTCGGCGGTCGGATCGTCGGTGCCGTGCTGGTGACAACCGTGGCCACACTGGCTGTGGCTGCGCTCGCGCTGCTCGGTCCACTCGAGCAGGGACTCCGCAATGCGGCCTTGAAGACGCTTGAGGGCGATGTGAAAGGAGCCGCGGCCAACTTCAGGCGGCTCGACCTGAAATATGTGGCTGACCGTTCGAAGAACGAGGGGCTCGCCTTCACAGAGGGACGGGCCGAGCGCCACGTTCTGCTCGTTCAGCAGCAGACCCTGGGAACGCGAATCGGCGCCACGGTCCAGCTGCTCGGCTACCCGGACGCGTCCGGGCGCGGCTATCTGGTCCTCCTCCCGGTTGATACCGACGCTACGCAATCCAACCCGGATGGAGCGCCGGTCGATCCGTATGACGACGTGACGCGCGTGTTCCTCACGGGCAGGCGCGTCGACAGCTTCGGTTCGATCGGGGACACGCAGTACGCGCGGGTGGCGCTGCCGATCACCATCGGGCACCAGAAGCAGAAGTACGTCCTGGCCATTCGCCGACCGATCGACGAGGTGGCCGATGCGGTGGCGGTCGTCCGCCGCGCCTTCATCACCGCTGCATTGGCCGGGCTCGCGCTGACCCTGATCCTGGGCATTCCCTTGGCCGCCACGCTCGTCCGTCGGCTCCGCCGGCTCCGACAGGCCGCGCTTCGGCTGGCGCTCGAGGGCCCCGCGGTGGAAGTCCCGGTCGACCGCGCGCGCGACGAGGTCGGCGACCTGGCTCGGTCCCTGGCCATCATGCAGCGCAAGCTTCAGCAGCAGGAAGAGGCGCGACGAGCCTTTGTGGCCACCGCTTCGCACGAGCTCCGAACGCCGCTCACCTCGCTGGATGGGATGCTCGAGCTGCTCGACGATGATCTGCTCGACGAGCCGCCGGACCTCGAGGACGCGCGGTCGCTGGTGGAGCGGGCCCGCGCTCAGTCGCGGCGCTTGGGTCGCCTCGCGGCCGACCTGCTCGACCTTTCGAGGCTCGACGCCGAGGTGCAGCTGCGCTCCGAGCCGGTTGAGCTGGGCGAGCTCAGCCGTGCGGTGCTCGCCGAGTTCGAACTCGGGACGACCGAGCGCGGGGTCATCCCCCAGCTCGAGGATTCCGCCGGGCCCGTCTGGGCCCTCGCCGATCCTGGCAGCGTGGCGAGGATCCTGCGCATCCTGCTCGACAATGCCTTTCGTCTCAGCCCTGGACGATCCGAGATCACGGTCGAGCTGAAACGTGGATCTGAGGTGACGCTGAGCGTGTGCGACCAAGGTCCAGGAGTGCCGCCAGATGAGCGCGACCAGATCTTCCAGCGCTTTCACCGTGGGCGCCAGACCGGGGGTCAGGGCGGATTCGGGCTCGGGCTGGCCATCGGTCGAGAGCTCGCCGAGCGCATGGGGGGCGAGCTCGTGCTCGAGGACACGCAGGGCTGCGGGGCGAAGTTCACGCTCAAGCTCCCCGCCGCGCACGCGCCGGATCACGACCCTGTCGCGGTCGGCTAGCTGACAGCATCATCCGATGGACGAGCGCTTGATGAAAGCGATGCTCGATGTTGACGAGCACCATTGGTGGTACCGCGGACGGCGGCGGATCATCCGCGCCGAGCTCGACCGGATCCCGCTCGGGTCAGCCGCGCGCGTGCTCGACGCCGGGTGTGGATCGGGCCGGACGCTGGAAGAGCTCGGGCGCTACGGCGAGGTGCACGGGCTCGAACTCAACCCCGAGGCTGCCGAGATCGCGCGAGCCCGCGGGCGAGGCGAGGTGGTCGTCGGCCGGCTCGAGGAGCTCCCGTGGGACGACGGCACGTTTGACCTGATCACGTGTCTCGACGTGATCGAGCACACCCCGGACGACCGCGCCACGCTGCACGAGCTGCGGCGGGTGTGCCGGCCCGGCGGCTGGCTGTTGGTCACCGTTCCCGCCTACCCGGCACTGTGGTCGCTGCACGACGAGGCCAACCATCACTACCGCCGCTATGGGCGCCGAACGCTGCGCTGCGCAGCGCTGGCGGCGGGCTGGACGGTGGCCCGGATCACCTCGTTCAACACCCTGCTCCTGGCTCCCGCCGCCGTGGTGCGTCTCGCGCAGCGTCGACGCGTGGCCAGCGACGGCTACACGCCGGCCCTCACGCTGGGCCCCCCCTGGCTGAACCAGGCGCTTGAGTTCCCGCTGCGGATCGAGGCGAAATGGCTCGCGGAAGGGCGCACCCTTCCTGCCGGGCTGTCGCTGATGGCGGTGATGCACAACCCTCGAGCGGGCCCGTGAGCCGGTCGAGCGGGCCGCGGCGGTTCGCGTGATCGTCGGCATCGCCGCGATCATCGGCATCTCGAGCAACCTCGGCTACCTATTGCCGGCGATCATCGGGCTGGAGTCGTTGGGGGTTCCCTCTCCCGGCGAGACGGCCCTGGTGCTGGCGGCCGTGTTGGCCAGTCAGGGCAAGCTGCAGATCTCGCTGGTGATCCTGATCGGCGCCGCCTCGGCGATCCTCGGCGACAACATCGGCTACCTGCTCGGGCGAAAATTCGGCCGCACCGTGCTCGAGGCACCCGGTCCGCTCCAGAAGCACCGCATCAGGGCGATCGCCGCGGGTGACCGGTTCTTCGAGCGCCACGGGCCGAGGGCCGTGTTCTTCGCGCGATGGATCGCGTTGGTGCGCTTCGCCGCAGCGTGGTTAGCCGGAATCAACGGAATGCAGTTCCGCGTGTTCTTCTTCTGGAACGCGCTGGGCGGGATCACCTGGGCGATCACCTTCGGGCTCGTCGGCTACTTTCTCGGGACCGCCGGAGCGCGCGTGATCGAACGCTTCGGGTTCTTCGCCCTGGGCGCGCTGATCGTGCTGGGGATCGCCGGTTACGGCTACGTCATCCTGCGCGAACGTCGGGGGCGGCCCTGATCGGCGACCCCGCGCGCAACGTTTGCCACGATCGTGGGTTATGTACGGAGGATGCGTCGAACGCCAGACGGGCCGACGGGCGGTGGCAACCGGGCAGCGGTCCTGAGAGGCTGCGCGCTCGCGGCCCTGTTGACCGTGACGCTGCTGGCGTTCCCCGTCGCCGGGACGCTGGCCCAACCGGGGCCGGTCAGCGTGTTCCCGCTCCCTGGGTCCAGGGTTGCGCTCCCGGCCACACAAATCGTGTTTCGCGGGATTCCGGCCTCCAGCATCGGCACCGTTCAGGTTGTCGGCTCGCGCAGCGGGGCCCATGCCGGAACGATCGAGGCTGACTCTGATGGTCAGGGTGGGAGCTTCATTCCGGCCCAGGGGTTCGCACCGGGAGAGACGGTCACGGTCAGGACCGGCCTCGATGTCCGGGATGCCGCCAACGGGCTGTTTCAGTTCACGATCGCCCGCCCGGCGGGAGCGATTCCGCCGGCTCCCCTGCCGCGGGTGTCGACCGGACGGCACGGCGTCCAGCATTTCCAGTCACGACCAGATCTGTTGCCACCGTCGATCAGCGTCACCAAGCGCTCGGCGCCGACGGGGCTGGGGGACATCTTCGTGGCCCCGCAGTTCGGCCCTGCGCAGGACGGACCGATGCTGCTCGACCCCGCCAGCAACCTGATCTGGTTTGACCCGACCTCGTTCGCCAGCAAGATCCTCACCACCGATTTCCGCGTCCAGCAGTTGGGGAGCCAACCCGTGCTGACCTGGTGGCGCGGCTACACCAACAACGGCAGCGGGCGCGGTGAAGGCGTGATCTTCAACGACAACTACCGCCAGGTCGGCGTCGTCAAGGCTGGTGACGGTCTCCAGATGGACCTGCACGAGTTCTTGGTCACCCCCCAGGGAGATGCGTATTTCTTCGCCGTCTCGCCGGTACGCTGGCCCGGGGTCCGGCGTCCCGTGCTGGACTGGGTCGTGCAAGAAGTGGACATCAGGACCGGGCTGGTGGTGTTCGAGTGGCACGCGCTCGAACACATCCCGCTCGGTGATTCCTACTTCGGCCCGCCCAGGGCAACCGGCCACCTGCTCGATCCGTTTCACCTCAACTCGATCTCGCTCGAGCCCGACGGCAACCTGATCATCAGTGCGCGCAACACCTACACGGTGTACAACGTGAGTCACGCCACGGGCGCGGTGATATGGCGGTTGGGGGGGAAGCGGAGCACGTTGAAGATGGGACGCGGCACCAACACCGCGCTCCAGCATGACGCCGTGGTCCAGCCCGATGGCACCCTGACGATGTTCGACGACGGCGCGGGACCGCCCAAGGTCCATTCGGAGTCACGCGCGATGAGGGTGGCCATCAACACCGCCACCCGGACCGCGACGCTGACCGGCGAGTACTTCCACCACCCGGGGCTGACGGCCGATTTCGAGGGCAGCGCGCAGGGCTTGGCGGGAGGCGACACGTTCGTCGGCTGGGGTCAGCAGCCCTACTTCTCGGAGTTCGACCCGGGCGGCAATATCGATTTCGACGCCCACTTCGTCGCCCCGACGTCGAGTTACCGCGCCTACCGTCTTCCCTGGACGGGGCACCCGGTGACCTTCCCGGCTGTGGTGGCGACGCCCGGCCGGGGCCACACGACCATCGTCTACGCGAGTTGGAACGGAGCGACCGACGTCGCCTCCTGGCGAGTCCTCGCCGGCTCGAGCCCGACGAATCTGGCCCCTGCGGCGACGGTCGCCAAGAACCGGTTCGAGACCGAGATCGGGATCCGGGGGGCTCAGCGCTACGTCGCCGTCCAGCCACTCGACGCTCTGGGAGCCACGCTGGCCACCTCGCACACGGTGGCCGTGCGCTGATCGGTCCGAGCGCCGCCGCCGGCCACGCCGAGCCCAAATCAACCGCGGGCACGTCCGAGGCACCGAGCCGACCTCGGTCACCCGCGGGGCCGGGCCACGCTTGACGGCCGGCAAGACGGCGACCTAGACTGGCCCGATGGCGACGGCCTCCCCGGACGACCCGACGAGTCCGATCGCGCCTTCGACCGGGGGCGCGGGCGGCGGCTCGCAGACCCAGAACGTTGCCGGCACAGCCAACGACGGCGGCTCTCAGAGTGGCAATCAGACGGGCAAGATCGAGCAGTTGAGGATCATCGGAGGTCTGATCGCGCTGTCGGCCGGGCTTGTGTCGTTGATCGTCGTGGTGATCGTTGCGCTGATCGTGAAACCAGACACCACGGGCGGGTCGATCGCGACCGGGGCGATTGGCGTGATCGGCTCGATCGTCGGGGCCTACTTCGGCGTCAAGATCGGGACCGACGGCACCAAGGCGGCGGTCAGCGCTCAGCAGGACGAGGCCACCAAGGCCCAGGTCTATGCGTTGCACACTCCGTCGGAGAAGGCCGGCCAGGTCACCGCCGACATCGAGCGGCTGCTGAAGGCGCAGAACCCGCCCGGGATGGGCAAATAACCGTCGTTACCAGCGCCGCCGGGACCGGCGGGCGCGTCTAGACATGCCGCGACCAGTCCAGCCCGGCGGGCGCTACATCCCCGGCCTCGACGGCATCCGCGCGGTGGCGGTGCTGAGCGTCATCGCCTACCACCTCAACGTGCATTGGGCCCAGGGAGGCCTGCTCGGGGTGGGGGTGTTCTTCACGTTGTCCGGCTACCTCATCACCGACCTTCTGCTGGGCCACTGGCACCGGCACGGGGATCTCGGACTGGGCGTGTTCTGGCTGCGGCGGGCCCGTCGTCTGCTCCCCGCTCTGTTTCTGATGCTCGCCGCGGTCAGCGTATGGGTGGCGTTGCTCGACGCCTCGCAGCTGGCCGCCCTGCGCAGGCAGGTGATCGCGGCGGCGCTGTACTTCGGCAACTGGTCGACGATTGCCCAGCACGGCTCCTACTTCGCGCGCTTCGCCCCACCACTTCCATTGGACCACCTGTGGTCGCTGGCCATCGAAGAGCAGTTCTATCTGGTCTGGCCCTGGTTGCTGTGGCTCGGTATCTGGACGGTGCGCAGCCGCAAGGGCTTGGCCGTCCTCACGTTGGTCGGCGCGGCGATCTCGGCGTACGCCATGAGTCGCCTGTATCACCCCGGCTACGACCCGACGCGGGTCTACGAGGGAACCGATACACGCGCCTTCGGGCTCCTCATCGGCGCGGCGCTCGCGATGGTCTGGCCCACCCGCTCCGCGCGTCCGCTGGCCGGCCCGGCTGCTCGCGACGTCCTCGACGCGCTGGGGGTGGCCGGCCTGATCGGGATCCTGGTTCTGGTCTGGAGAACCAACTCGACGTCTGCCTTCCTGTACCCGTACGGATTCGTGCTGCTCTCGCTCGCCACCGCAGCACTGGTGGCCGCCCTCGTCAACCCGACGAGCAGGCTGGGGCCCGTCTTGGGGTGGCGCCCATTGCGCTGGGTGGGGGTTCGGTCATACGGCATCTATCTGTGGCAGTGGCCGATCATCGTCCTGGCCGGTTCGGCGCAGGGCCGGGTCAACTGGGGCCGGGCCGCCCTCGAGGTGACCGGGACCTTGCTCATCGCCAGCCTGTCCTGGCGCTACGTCGAGGAGCCGATTCGTCACGGCGCCCTGGGTCGGCTGTGGCGGCGGGTGCCCTCGAGCACGCGCCGGCTCAGCGACCGCCGTCGCACGCTGGCTCTCGCCAGTGCCACGCTGGCGATCCTGTCGCTCGTGGTGTTGAGCCTGGCCGGTGTGTTGCCCAGCGCCTCGCCGGGCCTCGCCTCCACGGTCGCGGCGGCCGGACCGCCCCCGAAGCTCTCCGCGCTGACCACCGCCACGCGCGCTCGCTCCGCGGGGGCGCGGCCGGCCAAGCCGGCGGTCCCCATCTCCACCCGGACGTCCTGCCGTTCGGTCGTCTACATCGGCGACTCGACCTCTGAGGGCGAGATCTCGACGGACTACATCCCCAACCCTCGGCAGCGTCTGCCCGCCCAACTGGCCGACGTCGGGGTCCGGACGACCCTCCCGGAGATCTCGGGCGCCCGATCGATCGTCGAGACGTTCGAGGGCCAGCCCAACGCGGCGACCGTCGCCCAGGACCACATCTCACAAGGCTTCCGCGGCTGCTGGATTCTGGCCCTCGGAACCAATGACGTCGACAACGTGCACACCGGCTCCACGATCAGCTTGGCGACGCGGATCGCGCGGATGATGTCGATCATCGGTCACCAGCCGGTGCTATGGATAGACACGATCACTCTCCTCGGCAGCGGTCCGTACTCAGAGGCCAACATGCAGGTGTGGAATTCAGCCCTCCTCGCGGCGTGTAGCCACTTCCCGACGATGCGGGTGTACGACTGGGCCGCGCACGCCAAGCGGGCCTGGTTCATCCCTGACGGTATTCACTACTACTCGCCCGGCTACGTGGCGCGGACCCACCTCATCGCCCGCGCACTCGCCTCGGCCTTCCCGAACCGCTCCACACCGGGCGCGAGCTGCCTCGTCCAGTGAGCAAATAGCCCAGCTCACTCACCCGCAGCCGGTGTTGAATCCGCAGCTGGAGCACGTGTAGCAGCTCCCGGTGCGCTGCATCATCCCTCCGCACTGCTGGCACGCCGGACCGAGGTCGAGTCCCCTCCGAACCGCCGGCAGGACGGGGGGGTCGTCGGTGAGGGCCGAGACCGCGGGGAGGCTCCCGCCCTCGGTGGTGCCGGCCCGGCCGCTGGCACCGTCCCCACCATTGCCGTTCGCGCCGTCCGATGGTGCCGCGGTATCGCCGAGCTGCGAACTTGCGGCATCCTGCGCCGCCTTGCGAGCGCGCACCTCCTTGGTGAGGATCCCCAGTTCCTCCTGGAGGTCGACGTCGAGGAAGCGCGACGCGAGCCAGCGCATGATGTAGTCGGGCATCGACTTGGCGAACGGAATCTCCGGGTTGGAGGTCATGCCCTCGGGCTCGAAGCGCATGTAGCTGAATTTGCGCACCAGCGTCTCGAGCGGCACGCCGTACTGGAGGGCGATTGAGATCGCGGTGGCGAACGAGTTCATCATCCCGCGTAGGGTCGATCCCTCCTTGCCGATGTCGGTCAGGAAGATCTCACCAATCGATCCGTCCTCATATTTCCCCGCTGTGATGTAACCCTCATGGCCGCCGATCGAGAACTTGTGGGTGATCGACTGACGCTCGCGCGGCATGCGCCGGCGTTTCGGCGGAGCCTTGGCCAGCGCATCGATCACGGCAAGCTCGATCTCCGCCTCGTTCGCGGCGGGCGCGGGCGCCTCCTGCTGAGCGTCGGTGCGCAGCGCCTGGGCGGTCTTGGAGCCGTCGCGGTAGATCGCGAGCGCCTTGATCCCGAGCCGCCAGGCCTGGATGTAGGCGTCGGCGATGTCCTCGACGGTGGCGGTCTCCGGCATGTTGACCGTCTTGGAGATCGCGCCACTGATGAACGGTTGCACGGCGCCCATCATCTTGATGTGGCCCATGTGCGAGATCGCCCGCTCGCCGACCGCCACGTCGAAGACCGGCAGGTGCTCATCGGCTAGTTCGGGCGCTCCGATGATCGTCCCGTGATCGTTGACGTAGGCGACGATCTGCTCGATCTGCTCGTCGCTATAGCCGAGCGTCTGCAGCGCCAGCGGAACCGTGCGGTTGACGATCGTCATCTGCCCGCCGCCGACCAGTTCCTTGAACTTGACCAGCGAGAAGTCCGGTTCAACGCCGGTCGTGTCGCAGTCCATTAAAAAGCTGATTGTGCCCGTCGGGGCCAGCACGCTGGCCTGCGCGTTGCGGTAGCCGTGCTCCTCGCCGTCGCGCACGGCGTCATCCCAGGCCGTGCGGGCCGCGTCCAACAGCGCCGGGTCGGCACAGGCCGAGTCGGGGATCGCATATGACGCATCGCGGTGCATCCGCATCACGGCGTTGTGCGCCCCGCGGTTCTCGGCGTAGCGGTCATACGGCCCCATCGCCGCGGCGATGCGCGCCGAGGCGAGATACCCGCGGCCGGTCATCAGGGCAGTGATCGCCGCCGCGGTCCCGCGGCCTGCGTCGGAGTCATACGGAACGCCGTCGGCCATCAGGTAGGCGCCGAGGTTCGCGTAGCCCAGACCGAGCTGACGGAACGCCCGCGCGTTTTGTCCGATCCCCTCGGTCGGATAGCTCGACGGCGAGACGACGATCTCCTGCGCCAGCAGCACGATGTCAACCGCGTGCTCGAATGACTCGACGTCGAACGTCCCGTCCGCGCGCCGGAACTTCATCAGGTTCAGCGACGCGAGGTTGCAGGCCGAGTCGTCGACGTGCATATATTCACTGCACGGATTGGACGCGTTGATCCGCCCCGAGTTGGGGGAGGTGTGCCACTGGTTGATCGTGGTGTCATATTGCACGCCCGGATCCGCGCACCGCCAGGCGGCTTCCGCGATTTCCTTCATCAGTTGACGGGCGGGAATCGGCTCTCCGATCGGCTCGCCGGTGACACGCGCGATCAGATGCCAGTCATCGTCGTTCTCGACCGCTCGCATGAACTCCTCGGTGACTCGGACCGAGTTGTTTGCATTCTGATACTGGATCGAATAGAAGCCCTCGCCGTCGATCGACATGTCAAAGCCGGCGTCGCGCAGCGCGGCGGCCTTGTCCTCTTCCTTGGCCTTGCACCAGATGAAGTCGCGGATGTCGGGATGATCGATATCGAGCACGACCATCTTCGCCGCACGGCGGGTCTTGCCGCCTGACTTGATCGTCCCCGCCCACGCGTCGGCACCACGCATGAAGCTCACCGGACCCGACGCCGTGCCGCCCTTTGACAATGGCTCCATCGAGCCGCGGATCTTCGACAGGTTGATCCCTGAGCCCGAACCGCCGCGGAAGATGTTCCCCTCCTTGGTGTTCCACGCCAGGATCGAGTCCATGTCATCGTCGACGCTGAGGATGAAGCAGGCCGAGGCCTGCGGGCTGTCCTCGAACCCGACGTTGAACCAGACCGGGGAATTGAACGCCGCCATTTGGTGCAGCAAGATGTGGGTGAGCTCAGCCTCGAATGTCGCCGCGTCCTCGTCGGTGGCGAAATAGCCGCGCTCGCCTCCCCAGCCGGCGATCGTCCCGGCCACGCGGCCGATGATCTGTCGCACCGAGTGCTCGCGGGCCGGCGAGCCGAGCTGGCCACGGAAGTACTTCTGAGCCACGATGTTGGTCGCGTTCTGGGACCACGCCTTCGGGAACTCGACGTCGCGCTGCTCGAAGGAAACCTTGTCGCCGTGACCGATCCTGGCGTCACGCAGTTCCCACTCGGTGGCATCGAATGGACGCGTGCCACGAGTGGTGAAATAACGACGAATCGAGAGGCCCCCGTCCGCGTCCGTGTCGGGGGTAAGTTGGGTTCGCGAGATGTTCGCCATACCGTCCTGTCCTCTCTTTTTCCGCTGCGTCAGCTGCTTGAACTCGGCTCCTGATCGGCCGAGGGGTGAACAGCGAATCCTCGCTGATGGCTCGGACGGAAAAGAACCTGAGAAGAGCCGCTCGGCGCCCGATCCGCGGACGCCGATTCCTCCCTTCATTCTATCGCCCGCTGAACCCTGGCGCCCCGTTTCCGCCGGGGCTGGCCGGGCTGAATTCTTGCCTATCGTGACGAACCTTTCAGCACGCTTGCCCCTCCCCACGGATACCTCAGGAGAGCCCCTTAACGCGGGACATGGCCGGTCAATCGCCGGCCTAACGAATCCGGCTAGGTGGCGTCGCGCAGCTCCGTCTCGGCTTGCGCTCGGGCCTGGGCTTCGGCCGTCAGACGCACCACCTCGACGTTCGCGTTATGGGCAGAGGCTTGGGCCGCCTCGAGCTCGCCCCGCAGCCCCTTCACCGTGGCCCGCGCGTCGACGAGCGCCGCCGCCAGGTCCTTGACTTCCCGTTCCGCCTCTTGCCGGGCTTCGTTGACGACTCCGAGCTCAGTCGTGGTTTCGGTCAGGCGCCGCTCGAGCTCCGCGGGCCAGGTCTCGAGCTCTCGGAGCGCCGCGGCCACGTCGTTGCGCGCGTCCTCGGCGTGCCTGGCGCGTTCCCGTGCCTTGATCGCCACCGCATCGTGGGCATCGACCTGTCGAGTCAGCTCGTCGCACTCGGCCGTCATCACCTTGAGCCCGTCGCGCGCGTGGTCGAGCTCGTGCTCCAGCCGGGCCCTGGCCGCTTGGGCGGTTGACAGCTCGTGCTCGAGCCGTGAGCGCTCCCGCTCGGTATCGGCAACGCCTCGCTCGAGCGCGTCATTGCGCTCGACCTGCTCGAGCACGCCGGCTTCGAGATCGGTCACGCGAACTCCGAGCGTCGCGGCGAGCGCCTGAGCCGCTGCGGCCTCTCGGGCCGAAGCGGCCGCTCCTGAAGCCGCGTCGGCGAGCGTGGCATCGGCGTCGGCCAGCGTCCCGGCCGTCTGGAGCGCCTCGCGCTCGATCCGGTCCGCTGCCTCGCGGTCCTGGTTGCGGCGCGCTCGGAGAGCGACGCGCCGGGAACCAGGCGTCGGTGTCGGCAGGTCGACGATGCCGCCGCCTGCGAGCTCGAGCGCGTAGCTGCTTTGCGGGCCAAGCACCGGCAACGGCACCGGATAAGCGGCGCGCAGCGTGCCGCTGGGATCCGCGGGCGCCGGCAGTGGCGCGAAGCGGTGAACGGTCTCCCCGTCGGCGGCCAACAGCGTCGGCCGCTGGTCAGAGTCGCGCTGCGGGGGGCGATGCGCCAGGACACGGAGCAGAGCCGTGCCCGGAGCCGCCAGGACATGCTCGAACTCCTCGAGCACCATCGCGGGCGGATTGTCGGTCAGCACTGTCCCGATTCTAGGTCTGTTATATGTCGGGCGCGTATGCGCTCGATGGTTTTCCTCTCCCGGCCGGCCCAATGAAGCTGTTGGTGACCGGTGGCGCCGGGTACATCGGCTCGATCGTGGCCAGCCAGCTGCTGGCCGAGGGACACGAAGTTGTCGTGCTCGACAGCCTCGAACGTGGGCATCGCGCCGCTGTCCCATCGGGTGCCCGCCTGGTGGTTGCCGACATGCTCGACCGTGACGCGCTCGAGCACACGGTTGCGGAAGGTTTCGACGGGGTGCTTCATTTCGCGGCGCTCGCGTTGGTCAGTGAGTCGGTCAGTCACCCGGAGCGGTATTACCGAACCAACGTCGTGGGAACCTTGAACCTGTTGGAGGCGATGCGACAGGTGAGGATCGGACGACTCGTGTTCTCTTCGACCTGTGCCGTCTACGGACAGCCCGACGAGGTGCCCATCTCGGAAACCGCACCGCCGCGTCCGGCGAACGCATACGGCGCATCCAAGTTGGCCGTTGACACGATGATCGGGGATTTCTGTCTCGCCCACGGTCTCGGTGCGATCAGCCTGCGGTATTTCAACGTCGCCGGCGCAAGTGACGGCATCGGTGAGGACCACGATCCCGAGACCCACCTGATCCCTAACATCCTGCGCACCGCGCTGGGCCTCAGCCCGCACGTCGACGTGTACGGAACCGATTACCCGACCCTGGACGGCACGGCGATCCGCGACTACATCCACGTCGAAGACCTGTCGGCGGCGCACCTGCTGGCGCTGGAAGCTACCCGCGCGGGAGAGCACCAGATCTTCAACCTCGGCAACGGCAACGGGTTTTCGGTGCGGGAGGTGATCGACGCCGCCCGAGTGGTCACCGGTGCGCAGATTCCGACTCGCGAGGCGCCCCGGCGCCCCGGCGATCCGCCGATGCTCGTCGCCGCCAGCGGCCGCATCCGATCCGAGCTCGGCTGGCAGGCGCGCAAGCCGGAGCTGGCCGAGATGGTCGGCGACGCCTGGGCGTTCGCGCAGGCGCACCCGCACGGCTACTCAGAGTAGGTCGGCGATCGCCTGCAAGGAAGCCGCGAGCACCTGCTCGGGGGGTTGCGCGGCATCGATTGACCGAATCCGCGCGGGGTCGGCCGCCGCGAGCTCCTCGTAGGCCAGAGCGATCCGGGCGAAGAACTCGTCGGCCTCGCGCTCGAGCCGATCGAGCGGGTCGGCCCGCGCCCGCGATCGCGTCCGCCCCAGCGACGGCTCGAGCGTCAGCATCAGCGTGCGATCGGGCCGCAGGCCGCCCGTCGCGAACTCGTTGATTGCTCTCACCGGTTCGATCCCGAGCGCCCTGCCCCCGCCCTGGTAGGCCAGCGAGGAGTCTACGAACCGGTCCAGGAGGACCCAAACCGCCTGCTCGAGCACAGGTTCGACCGCCTCCTCCACCAGCTGCGCGCGCGCCGCCGCATACAGCAGCGCCTCCGCGCGCGCGCCGATCCGCACGTCCGGATCCTTGACCAGCTCGCGGACTCGCTCGGCGGCGTGCACCCCTCCTGGTTCGCGCAACAGGCGCACGTCGATCCCCCTGGCATCGAGGGCCGCCTCGAGCGACGCCGCCAGCGTCGTCTTGCCGGCCCCGTCGAGGCCCTCGATCGTGATCAACCGTCCGCGAGGCATGATGCGCGGGTTCGACGTTATCGGTCACTAGGATCGGGGCGAGTGCTCGCAGAGTTAGATCGTCACCCACACGTTCGCGCGGTCCTGGCGCCGGCGCTGGCCGCCGGAGGCCGGCCCTCGCACGCATACCTGTTCCACGGCCCGGGGGGCGCCGGCAAGCGAGCGGTCGCCCGCGCGCTCGCGGCGGAGCTGCTGGCGGAGGGATCCCCGGACCCTGATGGTGCCCGTGCGCGCGTTGTGTCCGGCGCCCATCCTGACCTGACCTGGGTCGTGCCCAGCGGGGCGCACGAGCTTCTGGTCAGTGACATCGCGGAGCCCGTGATCGCCGCCGCCAGTAAGACGCCGTTCGAGTCCAGCCGCCGCGTGTTCGTGATCGAGCACGCCGACGAGCTCGGCGACGAGGCGGCCAACCGAATGCTCAAGACGCTCGAGGAGCCGGCGTCGTTCGTGCATCTGATCCTCCTCACCGACCGGCTGGGCGAGGTGCTGCCCACGATTCGCTCTCGCTGCCAGGTGGTCCGCTTCGAAGCGCCCACCGTCGCGGACGTAGCGGCCGGGCTCGAGGCGCAAGGTGTGCCGGCCGCCACAGCGATCGCCTCCGCGCGGCTCGCGTTGGGGGATGGCGAGCGCGCGCGCGAGCTGGTCAGTGACGACGGCGTCGCGCTGCGCGCGAGTGCTGAGCGGTTCGCCAGGGCAGCACTCGCCGCTGAGGTGTCACGCGCTCGGCCCTGGTCGGAGCTGCTCGCCGCGGTGCGCGCCCGCGGCGAGGCAGTGGGCGCGCAGATCGAGGCTGGGGCGCTGGCGGAGCTGGAGCTCTCGCCCCGGAAGGACCGCAAGCGGATCGAGGGGGAGTGGTCCGAGCGAGGGCGGCGCACGCGGCGCCGGGTCGAGACCGCCGCCCTGCAACTCGCGCTAGAGCTGGTCGCGCTGTGGTTCATGGATCTCATCTGCCTGGCCTCGGGTGCCCAGGAGTTGGCGCGCAACAGCGATCGACTGACTGAGCTCAAGGACGATGTCGGCCGGTCACCCGACCGACTCAGAGAGGCGATCGAGCTGGTGGAGGAAACCCGGATGCGGTTTCAGCTCAACGTCTCAGAAGACCTCGCGTGCGAGGCGCTCGCCTACCGTCTGGAGCACGCGCTCGCATCGTGAGTACCAACGGTCGCGTGTTCTTGCGAGCGCCGATGCGCTCCGACCGGGACGAGTTCCTGGAGCTGATGCGGGTGAGCCGCGCGTTCCACAGTCCCTGGGCCACGGCGCCCACCGACGAGGAGCGGTTCGCCGCCTATCTCGCCGACGCGCGTCGCCCCGACTTCGAGGCGATGCTCGCCTGCCGCCAGGAGGACGGGGCGATCATGGGCTTCTTCAACCTCTCGCAGATCGTTCGTCGCGGCCTCCAGAGCGGATACCTCGGCTACGCGGTCGGCAAGCCGTTCGCCGGTCAGGGCTACATGCGCGAGGGAATCGAGCTCGTCCTCCGGCACGCGTTCGTCACCGTGCGCCTGCACCGCATCGAGGCCAACATCCAGCCCGGCAACCAGGCATCGATCGCGCTCGCCCGCGGGGCGGGGTTTCGCCGGGAGGGCTTCTCTCCGCGCTACCTGAAGATCGGCGGGCGCTGGCGCGACCACGAGCGCTGGGCCATCCTCGCCGAGGAGTGGCGGGCCAGGACAGAAGCCTCCCGCGCACTCAAGAGCGCCACCTGACCCCCGCTAGACTGCCCAAGCCCCAAACCGCCGACGTAGCTCAGCTGGTAGAGCACTTCACTCGTAATGAAGGGGTCCCCGGTTCGAGTCCGGGCGTCGGCTTTTTTTAGGGGATTTACGGCGAGTACGACGCCGGGCTCGACCTCGAGTTCGACGACTTGCCCGCGGAGGGCGTAGCTGCGCACGCGCTGGAGCCGCGAGCCGACGCCGAAGGACTCGAGTAGCGCGATGAACCGCTGCGACCACCAGGTCTCCCCGATCGACCCGCGCTTGCTGCGGGCCGCGATCCCGCCGTCGACAGGCAAGGGCCGCGATGGCTCCCAGTCTCGCCAGTCAGAGAACTCGCTCATGCGGCCTGGACCCGCCCCTCAGAATTTTGCAGGGTTTTTGTATGAGCCATCTCTCTGTTGAGTGGTCTTCGACGTCCATGCGGCAGGTTCCCGCCGGTCGCGGCCGTAAGCTGCCCGGGGCATGAGTGAGGAGCGTCAGCGTCAACAGCAGCGACGTGCCCGGCGACAGGCCGCTGGGCGCAGGCGAGGGTCGGCCGGATCGGGCCGAGTCCGGCTCGGGAGTCCCGACGCGGTCGATCTGGAGCTCAAGGGGATGCTCGCCGGGCTTGCCGAGATCGTTGTCGGGGATGCGCATGAGCCGAGCGATGCGCTGGAGGCCGAGCACTGGGCGTCGTGTCTGCTCGGGGCGCTGAACGTCGGGCGGATCATCGACGCCGGGATCCGGGAGCGCTTCCGAGCGGATCTCGTGCCGGCGGTCGAGGCGCTTGGGTCCCCGGAGGCGCTGGCAACGCTGCGGGCGTTGAGCGGCGTCGGCGTCAGCAGCGAGCGTGAGCGTGCACGGGAGGCCGCGCACCGTCTCGCGGCAGGCGGCGTTCGCGAGCCGGGCTGGGCGAGCGGAGTCGGAGCCGGTAGGGCGGTCGCGGCGGCGTTGCAGTACGAGGAGGCCTTCGATGACGGCGTCAGCGTCATCGTCGAGTTCGACGGGTATGGCGAGGAGCCGCACACGCTTGGGATCTACATCGACCACAACATGGGCGGGCTCGTCAAGGACGTGTTCTTGGCGGGACCGCTGAGCGACGTGCGTGCCAAGCTCAGCGTGCGGGCGCCCAACGGCGTGCAACTTGCGGTCCGCGATCTCGAGCTCGCCGAGGCGCGCGCCCGGATCGTGGCCGCGCTCGAGGTGCTAGATCACACCTACGACCCTCCTGTCGACGAGGACGTGACACGGTTGCGCGCGCTGATCGAAGCGCGGGTCGATCTGTTGCCCGCTGGGCTGCAGCTCGGCGACGAGTACGAGGACATCCCGCAGGCCGATCGCGAGCGGATGCTGGAGGCGTTTCTCGCCTCGACGCCCGGCGAGCGTTGGGCGGGCGATGAGCACGCTGAGGACGTGGTGGCGACCGCGATTGACTTCGGCGCCGACTACAACTACGGCGGCCCGCTGCGCTGGAGCCCGGTCGTCGTTGAGATCTTCATGACCAGCTGGATCGCGCGAAGGGTCATTCGCGAGCCTGCGTTCTTCGAGCGAGTGCCCGACGTGCTCGTCGACTGGGTCGCGTACGCCGGCGGTCTGCGGAACGTGCCATCGGCGGCGCTCAACGAGGCAATCGAAGCAGTCGCCGACTATCGGGACGACATGCTCGACGCCGTCAGCGACCCCGACGCATGGGGGCCTGCGAAGGCGTTCGCAGCCGCGGCGCACAGCGCCGGCGTCGATCTCAGTGACTCGGCGGCGCTCGACGAGTTCGTCGAGCAGTACAACGGACAGCTCCAGGCCGGCTGAGACCACCTCACGGTCGCGGCGACAGCGACGTCAGCGCCATCGGTGCGCCGCGGCGTTTCGCCGCGGAGAGGTGCAGCCGCCTTAGGACGCGCGCGTAGGCGTCTCCTGAAACCGCCACTGGGAGCCTCCCGCACCGGGGGGCGCGCCGGCCGGGTCAGTACGATCGCGCGGCGATGATCGACTGGCCCACGCGCTCGGACGCCGCCAAGCTGAGCGACGAGCAACTCCTCGAGAAGCTGCAGGGGTTCGGTCAGGAGATGGACCGCGCCGAGCTCGAGCGGCTGTGCGAAGGGGCACTGTCGGCCGAGGAGGTCGCGCGCCCACTGGTCGACCGCTGCGGTGCCGGGGCCAGGGCAGGGCAACCGCACGAGGACTGGATCTGGCTGTGCCTGCTCGAGCTGTGGCGGCGGTGGTGGCCCGAGCGGGTCTGCGTCGAGCTCGTCGGCGACAAGATCCAGGTGGGCTACGACGCGCTCGAGCGCCGGGAGGCGGCGAGCGCGGCCGCGATCTGGCTCGACGCGTGGTCCGACGTCCTGCATCTCTGCGATCTGACCGGGATCGACTCGATCGGGGAGTTCGACGGCCGGTTCTCGATGTACCAGTCGCTGTTCAACTGGAGCCAGGACCTGGAGGACGCGCTGTGGAACGCCGGGCGCGACGATCCAGAGCTCCTGCGCTCGAGGATCGCGGTGTGCGAGGAGGCGCTGCGGCGGTTCCCGGACGAGCACGAGCTGATGGCCGAGAACCGCCGCCGCGCGGCGGCCGAGTCGTACTTCGAACTCGGCGAGACCGACAAGGCCGAGGCGCTGTTCGAGCAGTGGCTCGCGGCCGACCCTCGCTGGGGTTGGGGATGGATCGGCTGGGCCGACCTCCACTTCTTCACTAACAGCCGGCCGAAGGACTACAGCCGGGCTGGTGAACTGCTCCGCCGCGGCTACTCGACGCCTGGCGTCAGGAGCCGGGAGGACATCGCCGACCGGCTGGCGCTGTTGTACCGAGAGACCGGGCGTGCCCGAGGAGGCTGACGCGCTCGCAGCTGAGGCCAAGCCCATCAGGCGTTCGAACTCCGGTGTGACGGTCCGACGGACGATCGACCTGAAGGACGCCGGCGACCGCGTCGTCGTCCGCGACACGGCAACTGCCACCGTTGAAGGTGAGCAGTTCCCGCTCGACCGGATGACGGAGATCGTCGAGGCGCTCGACGCAGCGAGGCCGTCGATACGTCCGAGGCAATCAACCAAGGCCGGACGCAACGCTCCGTGTCCCTGCGGGAGCGGCCGGAATACAAGAAATGCTGCGGCTCTGGCTCTGACTGAAAGACCTTGGCGGCGCAATGGCTATCCTTACTTTTAGACAGGTGTAAGGGCAATGGATACGCGCGCGAAGATCACATCGAAAGGGCAGGTCACGATTCCAAAGAGTGTGCGCGACGCGCTGGGGCTACACGCGGGGGACGAGCTGCTGTTCCGGGTTGAGCGCTCCCGGGCGGTGATCGCCAAGACACCCGATTTCCTCGCGCTGGCGGGGACGGTTCCCGTTCCGGCCGGCAAGCGCGGCACTTCGTGGGACGAGATCGTCTCTCGCACGCGTCGTGAGCGGGCCGGACGACGCCGCTGACCGCGTTCCTGGACACCAATGTTCTGATCCGCCATCTGACGGGCGATCCGCCCGAGATGGCGGCGGGCGCGACTGCGGTACTCGCGGGCGACGGGCCGCTCCTGTTGACGGACCTGGTGCTGGCGGAGTGCGTGTACGTGCTCGAGTCCTTCTACGAAGTCGAGCGGACCAAGGTCGCGACGCTGATGCGCGCGGCGATCGCGTTGGCGTCGATCGAGACAGTCGGAACCTCGGTATTGATGCGCGCGCTGGAGGTGTACGAGCTCGATCGGCTCGACTTCGCCGAGGCGTATCTCGTCTCACAGGCCGAGGCCACGGGGATCAGTGAGGTCGTCTCCTTCGACCGGTCGATCGACCGGGTATCGAGTGTCAGCCGACGTGAGCCGTGACTCGGAGCCCGCGACCTGAGGGCCTCCCGCTCGAGAGGATGTCGGAGATCGTCGAGGCGCTCCACGTGTCTCAGGCCGAGAGGAGTTTCGGGGAACCGATCGCGGCCTGGGCTTGACGGGCTCGGCAGCGAAGTTAGGCTCGATGTCCATGAACGTCGGCAACCCGATCGTCGAGGAGGTCGTGGGCTTCGCGGACTCGAGGATCGTCGTTGTGGCGGGGACGGACACGGGCGTGGGTGACTGCGCGCTCGCGGCTCTGGCGAGGGCCGACGGACAGCGTGTGGGCCGTTGTCAAGCCGGGAGCGCCTAGACGAACTGGTGGAGCCGGGCCGACCGCCTGGCCGAGACCCCCACCGATGTCCTGGCTCTCCTCAGCGACTTAGACATGGCAACCATGAGCGTTACCCGAATGGATATGAACGAGCTGGTGGAGCGCGATCGGTTGCATCTCTGGCACCCCTACAGTCCGATGCCGGCGAGCGTCCCGGCGCTTCCCGTGGTGTCGGCTGAGGGCGTGCGCCTCCGGCTGGGAGACGGCCGTGAGCTCATCGACGGAATGGCTTCGTGGTGGTGTGCCATCCACGGCTATCGGCATCCGGCGCTCGATGCCGCCGTGCGCGACCAGCTCGCCCGCATGGCTCACGTCATGTTCGGCGGGCTCACCCACGAACCGGCGGTTCGGCTGGCCACCAGGCTGGTGGAGCTGACGCCGGCGCCGCTTCAGCATGTGTTCTTCTCCGACTCAGGCTCGGTTGCGGTCGAAGTTGCGATCAAGATGTGCCTCCAGCACTGGAGGGCCCAGGGGCGCCCCGAGCGGCGTCGCCTGCTGACCGTGCGTGGGGGTTACCACGGCGATACGTTCGGAGCGATGGCTCTGTGCGACCCAATCGGCGGCATGCACTCGATGTTCGAGGGGACGCTCGCGCAGCACGTGTTCGCGGACCGCCCGCCGGCCGGGGTTGGCGTCCCGCTCGCCGAGGACTATGCGGCGCATCTCGCGGATGTCGTCGATCGTCACGCCGGCGAGCTTGCCGGCGTGATCGTCGAACCGGTCGTGCAGGGCGCCGGGGGCATGCACTTCTACAACCCCGACATCGTGCGGCTGCTGCGCGAGCTGTGTGATCGTTACGACCTGTTGTTGATCCTGGATGAGATCGCGACCGGCTTCGGCCGCACCGGTCGGATGTTCGCGTGTGAGCACGCTGCCGTGGCGCCGGACGTGATGTGCGTCGGCAAGGCGCTGACCGGCGGTTACCTGCCGCTCGCGGCGACTCTGTGCTCGCCGCGGATCGCGCAGGCGATCTCGCACGGGGAGGGCGGCGCCTTGATGCACGGTCCGACGTTCATGGCCAACGCGCTCGCCTGCGCCGTCGCGCTGGCCAGTCTCGAGCTCTTGGGCGATGGATCCTGGCGCGACGAGGTGGAGCGCATCGAGCGAGCGCTGGCCACCGGGCTGGCTCCGGCCCGCGGGGCGCCCGGGGTTCTCGACGTTCGCGTGTTGGGCGCGATCGGCGTGATCCAGCTCGATGGACCGGTTGACGTGCCGCAGGCAACACGCGCGGGCACGGAACTCGGTGTCTGGCTGCGACCCTTCCGCGATCTCGTGTACACGATGCCGCCCTATGTGGCGAGCGATGACGACGTTGCCAAGATCGCGCGGGCCGCCGTGGCCGCCGCGCAAGCCGGGAGCGACCGATAACGCCAGATTCCCGAGCGTCATGGCGCTCGGTCAGCGACGCGGCGAGATCCCTCGGGACAGGGACGCTCGCTTCGTCGGAGCGATGATCATCGGCGGCAGCTCCTGTCTGGCCGATTGGATCAGACGTCGCCGGGTTGCGGCTCCTCGAGTGGTCTCCGCCCGGACTGGTCGTGACCGGTCACAGGAATCGCCTACCTACATTGGTTGCGGATTCCGCAGGCCCAACGAGCGACTGGACGTTCCCCAGTGTCCGCGGGTCTACTCGTGGATTGCAACCCGGCGCACAAGGAGCAGGTCGGCGTATCCGTCGGCGACCTCCTCGGCGGTCAGCCGGCCGCCGCGACGGAACCATTGCGCCGTGTGGTTGACCATGCCGAGCAGGGCCGAGAGCGCCAGTCGGGGCTCCGTCACCGTGATGGCGCCTTCTCTGCGGGCGCGCTGTAACACCGCCTCGACAACGCGCTCGAACTCCTTGCGATCCTGCCGCACCGAGCGCCACTGTGCTCCCCGCTCGATCACGTGACGCTCCTGCTGGAAGACGAGCATGTGATCGCGGTGGGCGATCACATGACCGACCCATAGTCGCACGAGCCGCGCAGCTGGTCCCCGGCCGGAGCGCCGTCGGCGACGAGCTCTCGCGCCTGAGCGAGCAGAGGGTCCATCAGCTCGTCGCAGATGCGGATCAGCAGCTGTTGCTTGCCGCCGAAGTAGTGGTAGAGGCCCCCGGCGGCGATCCCGAGCGCTTCCCCAAGCTCGTGCATGGAGGTCTGGTCGTAGCCGTTGCGTGCGAAGACGCGGGCTGCCTCATCGACCAAGGTCTGCTGCTTGAGGTCGTAGCGGGCCCGCAGGGCCGGACGCGTTGGGCGAGTGCTGGACACGAAGTCGCCTCGAGTCTAATCACCGGTAAAGATTGAACGGATCATTTGAACTTTGAATGATGCTTCGGTATTCTGACGCGCGCCATGTGGTTCGATCTGGACGATGAGACGGCGCTGCTGCAGCGCACGGTGCGCGACTTTGCTCGGTCCGAGGTCGCTCCGGTGGCCGAGGAGCTCGACCGGACGAAGGCCTTCCCGTACGAGCTGGTCCGCCAGATGGGCGAGCTCGGGTGGATGGGCATCCCGTTCCCCGAGGAGGTCGGTGGTGCCGGGGGGACGTCGCTGCAGTACGCCATCGCGGTCGAGGAGCTCACGCGCGCCGACTCGAGCGTGGCGATCACGATGTGTGCGCACACGTCGCTGGGCACGCAGCCGATCTACCTGTTCGGCAACGAGCAGCAGAAGGCCGACCTGCTGCCGGACCTGTGCGCGGGTCGCAAGCTCGGCGCCTTCGGCCTGACCGAGCCCGAGGCCGGCTCGGACGCCGGCAACGTCAAGACACGCGCGCGGCTCGACGGGGACGAATGGGTGATCGACGGCGCCAAGCAGTTCATCACCAACGCCGGTACCGAGATCACCGGCCACGTCGCGATCACCGCCCGGACCGGCGAGAATGAGATCTCCAACCTGATCGTCGCGAACGGGACGGCGGGCTACGAGCAGGGCGAGCCGTATCGGAAGATGGGCTGGCACGCCTCGGACACGCGGCCGCTGTCCTTCAGCGACTGCCGAGTGCCGGAGGGGAACCTGCTCGGCCCGCGCGGCGAGGGCTTCAAGCAGTTCCTGCAGGTGCTCGACATCGGCCGGATCGGCGTCGCCGCGATGGGTGTCGGCCTCGCCCAGGGCGCGCTCGACGAGGCGCTCAAGTACGCCCTGGAGCGCCGCGCGTTCGGTCAGCCGATCTCGAAGTTCCAGGCGATCCAGGGCAAGCTCGCCGACATGGCGACCGAGATCGAGGCCGCGCGGCTGCTGACCTACAAGGCCGCCTGGCTCAAGGATCAGGCGCGGAACTTCACGCTGACCGCGGCGCAGGCGAAGCTGAAGACCGGCCGGCTGGCGGTGCGCGCAGCGGAGGAGGCCGTGCAGATCCACGGCGGCTACGGCTACATCGAGGAGTACCCGGTGTGCCGCTTCTACCGCGACGCGAAGATCCTCACGATCGGCGAGGGCACCGACGAGATCCAGCAGATGGTGATCGCGCGCGCGCTCGGCGCCTGAGCGCCGTCGCGGGCGATGGCCGCGACGATGCGAGCTGCCGGCGTCGCGACCGCGTCCTGATCGCCAACCGCGGCGAGATCGCGGTCCGGATCGCGCGGACGGTGCACGCCTGGGCCTCCGGTCGGCGCGGTGTTCACCGACGTCGACGCCGGCGCGCTGCACGTCGACGCCGCCGACGTCGCCGTCCGGGTCGGGTCCTATCTCGACGGCGCGGCGATCATCGCGTCCGCCGCACGCTCGTCGGCGCGAGCTGCGGTCCACCCCGGCTACGGGTTCCTCTGCGAGAACGCGGCGTTCGCCCGCGCGGTCGACGACGGCGGGGCTGACCTGGGTCGGCCCGCCGCCGGAGGCGATCGAGCTGATGGGCGACAAGGCGCGGGCGAAGACCGGCCCGCGCGGCGGGCGTGCCGGTCGTGCCCGGATCGAGGGCGATGATGTCGCGCTCGGCGAGCTGCGCTCGTTCACCGCCGAGCACGGGTTCCCGGTCGTGGTCAAGGCGGTCGCGGGCGGCGGCGGCAAGGGCATGCGCGTGGTGCGCGCCGCCGGCGAGCTGGAGGGGGCGCTCGAGGCGGCCGCGCCGCGAGGCGCAGGCCGCGTTCGGCGACGACCGCGTGCTCGTCGAGCGCTACCTCGAGCGCCCGCGCCACATCGAGGTCCAGGTGCTGGCCGACGCGCACGGGACGGTCCTGCACCTCGGCGAGCGCGAGTGCTCGCTGCAGCGCCGCCACCAGAAGGTCGTCGAGGAGGCGCCGTCGCCGGTCGTCGACGCGGAGCTGCGCGCGCGGATGGGCGCGGCCGCGGTCGCGCCTGGCGCGCGCGTGCGGCTACGTCGGCGCCGGCACGGTCGAGTTCATCGCCGCTGCCGACGCCGGTGACTTCTTCTTCCTCGAGATGAACACGCGCCTGCAGGTCGAGCACCCGGTCACCGAGCTCGTCTACGGCGTCGACCTCGTCGAGCAGCAGCTGCGCGTCGCCGCCGGCGAGCGGCTGTCGCTCGCCCAGGAGGAGCTCGTGCCCGACGGCCACGCGGTCGAGGCGCGCCTGTACGCCGAGGACCCGCCCGCGGCTTCCTGCCGGCGGCGGGCACGATCCGCCGGCTACCGCGAGCCCGTCGGGCGTGCGCGTCGACAGCGGCATCCGCGAGGGCAGCGAGGTCGGCACCGCCTACGACCCGATGCTCGCCAAGGTCATCGCGCACGGCCCCGACCGCGCGACCGCGCTGCGCCGGCTGGACCGCGCGCTCGCGCGAGCTCGAGGTGCTCGGCGTCGCGACGAATGCCGCGTTCACGCGCGCGCTGCTCGCAGCGCGAGGACGTCCGCGCCGGCGAGCAG
Source organism: uncultured Solirubrobacterales bacterium (assembly GCA_963838535.1). Classification (GTDB taxonomy): domain Bacteria; phylum Actinomycetota; class Thermoleophilia; order Solirubrobacterales; family Solirubrobacteraceae; genus Palsa-465. The sequence continues at coordinate 209,389 of CAWIRN010000025.1, read as the reverse complement.
GACACCGGCCTGCTCGAGCGCGTGCTCGGCGAGCTCGACGCCGCGACCGGCCGGACGACCTGCTGCCCGCTGCCGCCGTGGCCGCCCGCCGGCGCGATACGGCCGGCGTGACCGCGCAGGCCGGACCGTGGGCGAGGACGTTCGCCGACCACGGCCGCGTGCGTGTCAGCGCGACCGAGGTCCACGCCGGCGACCGGATGTGGACGTGGTCAGCACGGGCGCGAGCGCGTCACGCTCGACGGCATCGCGCGACGCTACGTGACGTGGGCGGACGACGACGTCGTGTTCGTCGCTCGTGACGGCCATCATCTCGAGGCGCGGACCGAGCGCACGGTGCGCTCCGGCCTCGGCGCGCTGGCCGGTTCGCTGGAGGCGCCGATGCCCGGCACCGTCCTGCTCGTCCACGTCGCCGACGGCGACGAGGTCGCCGCGGGGCGACGTCCTGCTCGTGCTCGAGTCGATGAAGATGGAGCTGTCGATCACGGCGCCGCGTCGACGGCATCGTCGACGGGCTGGAGCTGCGTGCCGGGCGACCGCGTCGAGCTCGAGCAGCCGCTGGTGGCGGTCGGCGCCCGCGATGAGCCGTTGATCGGCGCGCAGCGACCGCGAGGAACACCTGGCGCTGATCGACGAGCTCGAGCAGCGCCTCGCGCGCGCGCGCGCCGGCGGCGGCGAGGAGGCGCGCGACCGGCACGTCGCGCGCGGCAAGCTGCTGGCGCGCGATCGCGTCGAGCGTCTGTGCGACCCGGGCACGCCGTTCCTCGAGCTGTCGCCGCTGGCCGCGGAGGAGCTCTACGACGGCGACGCGCCCGGCGCGGGGATCGTCACCGGCATCGCGAGTCGTGCACGGCCGGCGCTGCGTCGTCGTCGCCAACGACGCCACCGTCAAGGGCGGCACCTACTACCCGATGACGGTCAAGAAGCACCTGCGCGCGCAGGAGATCGCGCTGCAGAACCGGCTGCCGTGCATCTACCTCGTCGACTCCGGCGGCGCGTTCCTGCCGCTGCAGGACGAGGTCTTCCCCGACCGCGAGCACTTCGGCCGGATCTTCTTCAACCAGGCGACGATGTCGAAGCTCGGCGATCCCCCAGATCGCCTGCGTGATGGGCTCCTGCACCGCCGGCGGCGCCTACGTGCCGGCGATGAGCGACGAGACGGTGATCGTGCGCGACCAGGGCACGATCTTCCTCGGCGGCCCGCCGCTCGTGAAGGCCGCGACCGGCGAGGAGGTGACGGCCGAGGAGCTCGGCGGCGGCGACGTCCACGCGCGCACCTCGGGCGTCGTCGACCACCTCGCCGAGGACGACGAGCACGCGCTCGAGATCGTCCGCTCGATCGTCGCCACGCTGCCGCGCCGAGCCCCCGCCGCCGTGGGAGCGCCGCACGCCCGTGCCGCCGCTCGAGGACATCGAGAGCATCCTCGACGTCGTCCCGCCCGACATGCGCATCCCCTACGACGTGCGCGATGTGCTGCGCCGCGTCGTCGACGGCTCCGAGCTGCACGAGTTCAAGGAGCTCTACGGCGACAACGCTCGTGTGCGCGTTCGCCCACCTCGACGGCCACCCGGTCGGGCATCCTCGCCAACAACGGGATCCTGTTCAGCGAGTCCGCGCTCAAGGCCGCGCACTTCATCGAGCTCTGCGACCGGCGCGGGATTCCCGCTGCTGTTCGTCCAGAACATCTCCGGGTTCATGGTCGGCCGCGACTACGAGGCCGGCGGCATCGCCAAGGACGGCGCCAAGCTCGTCACCGCCGTCGCCTGCGCGCGCGTCCCGAAGCTGACCGTGATCATCGGCGGCTCGTTCGGCGCCGGCAACTACGGCATGTGCGGCCGCGCCTACTCGCCGCGCTTCCTGTTCATGTGGCCGAACGCGCGGATCAGCGTGATGGGCGGCGAGCAGGCCGCCGTTGTCATGACCGAGGTCGGCCAGGCCGAGGTCGGCGCGCAGCTTCGCGAGCAGTACGAGCAGCAGGGTCGCCCCGTGTACTCGACCGCGCGGATCTGGGACGACGGCGTGATCGACCCGCGCGCCACGCGCGACGTGCTCGCGCACGCGCTCGCGGCCTGCGCGCCGGCACCGCTCGAGCCCGTCGGCTACGGCGTCTTCCGCATGTAGTCAGCTCACGAATGACATTCATAGATCCCGAGCCCCGGTTCCAGCCTTCCGGCCACGGCCGCCCGCCGGCCCTGGCTTGCGACACAATGGTCGCGACGAGCCAGCCGACGGCGACCGCTGCGGGGCTGCGTATGTTGAGGGCGGGCGGCAACGCGGTCGACGCCGCCCTGGCCGCGGCCGCCGTGCTCTGCGTGAGCGAGCCGATGTCGACCGGGCTGGGCGGCGATCTGTTCGCGCTGGTCTGGCGCGAGGGCGAGCTGATCGGGCTCGATGCCGCGGGTCCGGCGCCCCGCAGCGCCCCGGCCGGGAGCGTCCCGGAGCAGTCGGGGCCCCGTTCGATCAACGTCCCGGGTGCCGTCGCCGGGTGGGTGGCCCTCGCCGAACGCTACGGACGGCTGGGACTCGCCGAATGCCTCTCCGATGCCGTGACGCTCGCACGCGAGGGGTTTGCCGTCGGCGCTCGCTGTGCCCGCGCCTGGCGCATGTGCACCCGACTGCCGGCGGGGTTCGCACCGGCGCCTGACTGCGGTGAGCGCGTCAGCTTCCCGCAACTCTCGGCGACGATCGCGGCGATCGCCGAGGGGGGCGCAGAGCGGTTCTACAGCGGCGCGGTGGCCGAGGCGATCTGTGCGGCGAGCTGGCTCGAGCTCGATGACCTTCAGGCGATGCGCGTGCGCTGGGTCGAGCCCCTGCAGGCCCACTACCACGGCTACGAGATCGTGGAGCTGCCGCCGCCGACCCAGGGCGTCGCGGTGCTCGAAGGGCTGTTGCTCCTGGCCGATACGCTCGGCACTCTCGCCGACCGGATCACATGCTCCCGGCTCGCGCTGGAGGATGCCCTCAGGGAGGTTCGCGACGACGCCGACGTCTCCCATCTGCTGGAGCCCGCCGCGATCGCCCGGCGGCTCGGCCAGTCCTCGGCGCGCATCACCGAGCCCGCCGGCGGCACCGTCCATCTCTGTGTCGTGGACTCCGATGGCATGGCCGTGTCACTGGTGCAGAGCCTGTACGAGGGCTTCGGTTCGGGCGTCGTCGCGCCGGGGACCGGCGTCGTGCTCCAGAACCGCGGTGCCTGCTTCGCCGTCGAGGGTGCGGTGAGACCGGGACGCCGTCCCTACCACACGATCATTCCCGGGATGATCATTCGCGACGGCAAGCTCCTGGGCCCGTTTGGCGTCATGGGCGGATTCATTCAGGCCCAGGCTCATCTCCAATTCCTGCATAGCCTGCTCGACGACGGCGTCGACCCCCAGGCGGCACTGGACCGGCCGCGCTTCCGCGTCGACGGTGAGCGCGTGCTGCTCGAGCAGGGGCTGTGGGACCAGGCGCGGGCGGTCCGCGAGCTCGGCCTGGAGCCCGTCCGCGAACCGAGGATCGAAGCGTTCGGCGGCGGTCAGGCCATCGTGCGCACCGCCCACGGCACGCTGATCGGCGGCTCGGATGGCCGCAAGGACGGCTACGCGGCCGGCTGGTGAGCCGGGAGCGACTACCCGTGTACGGCGCGGGGGTCAACTCAGACCACCCCGGCAGTCCGTAGCTCGGCCAGCCGCGCCTCATCGAATCCGAGCTCGCCCAGCACAGTCTTGTTGTCGGCCCCGACCGTCCAGCGGGCGGCATGGCGCACGCGTCCGGGAGTGTGGGCCAGCCTCGGCACCACGCCGGGAGCCGTGATCGTGCCGTGGACCTCGTCGGCGTATTCGATCAGGAGGCCGCGCTCTCGGAAGTAGGGATCGTTGTACACATCGGCGGCGTCGTAGACCGGCGCGCAGACGACGCCGGCCTCGTTTACGAGCTGGTCGAGCTCGGCCGCCGTGTGGTGCACGGCCCAGGCTCCGATCAGCTCGTCGAGCAGATCCTCATTCTCGCCGCGGGCGTGATGGGAGGCGAAGCGCTCGTCCTCGGCCAGCTCCGGATGGCCGATCAGCACCGCCAGGCGCCGCCACAAGGTGTCGTGGTTGGCCGCGATCACCACCCACTTGTCGTCACGGGAGCGATACACGTTGCTCGGCGCGATCCGCGGCAGGCGCGGGCCCGTGGGTTGGCGCACGGTTCCGGTCTTCTCGAACTCGAGCACCGCCGACTCGGTCATCGCGAAGCACGCGTCGGTGATCGCGGCATCGACCACCTGGCCGTCCGCTCCGCGCGCGTCACGCGCGTACAGCGCGAGCAGGATGCCCTGGAAGGCCGACTGAGCGGCGAGCGTGTCGCCGAGTGAGATCCCGTACCGCGGCGGCGCCTGGCCCGGGTAGCCATTGATGTGGCGCAAGCCGGAGATCGCCTCGCCACCGGCCGCAAAGCCGGGACGATCTCGGTAGCGGCCGGTCTGTCCGTAGCCGGTTATCCGCGCGTACACAGCGCGCGGATTGACGGCGTGGACGTCCTCGGGACCGAGACCCCAGCGCTCCATCGTCCCGGGACGGAAGTTCTCGAGCACGATGTCGGCCTCGGAGGCGAGCTGGAGGGCGATCCGCTGGCCCTCGGGGCTGCGGAGGTTCAGCGTGACCGACCGCTTGTTGCGCGCCAGGATCGACCACCACAGCGACCGATCCCGATGGCGCAGACGACCCCAGTCGCGCATCGCGTCGCCGGCCGGAGGTGGCTCCACCTTGATCACCTGGGCGCCGAAGTCGCCCAGCAGGGTGCCCACGAACGGGCCGGCCAGCAGCTGACCGAACTCGATCGCCCGCAACCCCTGAAGCGGTCCATCGCGCAGCTGGGCGGTCTCACTGCCCGGTCCCGCCGCGGTCGCGTCAGCGATTTCCATTGATCACCTTCATCAGAAACACGCAGGCTCCTGGGTCCGCAGCCGCATCACGGTCTCGGCCTTGTCCGACCGCTGTGCGTGACAGGCCGACGCGACCAAGCCTTCCCGGGCCGCCGCACCATACGCCATTTTGAATGCAAAAGCCTGAACGGATCGCTTTCCCGTGCGGCTGCCTGTCGTTGGCCTCTACCGTACGGCTACGTCTTCCGACATGCCTCACCGACCAGCTGTTCGCGAATTGGCCTCCGTCCTGCTGGCGGCTGGGGTGCTGCTGGGCGCCGGCAGCGCCAGCGCCGCCACGCCGAAGTGTCAGAGTCGCACGACGACCAAGGGCAAGCACGCGGCGAAGTGTCCGGCTCGCGCCAAGAGCAAGCCGAAGGTCAAGCCGGCGCCGACGTCCCCGGTCGCGGTGACGCAGACGAGTTCTGACCTGACGGAGGCATTCAGCCGGCGACCCGGCTTGCGGTTCTCCGCTGCGGGCGCGCTGCCCGGCATCCCGGTCATCCGCGTCAACGACACCGCGAAATATCAGTCGTTCACCGGGGTGGGTGGCGGTATGACCGACTCGTCCGCGTGGCTGATCTGGGATGAGTTGCCTCCGATCACACGCTCCGCGCTGATGACCGAGCTGTTCGGCTCCGCGGCTATGCACCTCAGTTTCCTGCGCGTGCCGATCGGCGCTTCCGACTTCACCGTCGGAGGTGCGCCCTACACCTATGACGACCAGCCGGCCGGGCAGTCGGATCCGACGCTGGCAGACTTCTCCATCGCCCACGACGAGGCCTACATCCTCCCGGCGCTGCGTCAGGCTCAGGCCTTGAACCCGGGTCTGTATCTCGAGGCGGTTCCGTGGAGCCCCCCCGCGTGGATGAAGGCCAACGGCCTGCTGAGCAACCTCGGCGATGCTGGCTCGCTGTTGCCGTCCGACTACGGCCCGTATGCGAACTATTTCGTCAACTTCCTGAAGGCCTATGCCGCCCAGCGCGTGCGCATCAGCGCGATCACGCCGCAGAACGAGCCGCGTGTCCCCACGCCATATCCGGGCCTCAGCCTCACAGCGCAGCAGCAGGCCGGTTTTGTCACCGCATATCTGCGTCCTGCGCTGCAATCCGCCGGACTCGACCCCAGCGTGTTCGCCTGGGATTTGAGCTGGGGCCCTCTGGGCGCCAGCAACCCGCTGGTCGCCGCCACGACCAGCCCGGCCCCGACCATCCCCGGCGCGTCAAGCCCCACGACCGCCGGTGCACCGGCCAAGCGCGCCACAGCCAAGAGCCAAGCCGTCAAGCGCGGAGCTCCTCAGGCCGCGGCTGAGGCCGGCGCGCGGCAGGTCATCACTCCCGATCTGCGCACGCTCATCAGACTGCCGACGGCGGCGCTCACCGGGCTGGCCTGGCACTGCTATCACGGCAGCCCAACCATGATGCGCGGCGTGCACGCCGCCTCGCCGGGCACACAGCAGATCGTCGATGAGTGCACGACGGGCGGTGGTGACATCTGGCCCACCTCCGAGCTGCTCATCTCGTCGTTTCGCAACTACGCCAACGCGGTGGCGCTGTGGAACCTGGCTCTGGACCCCGCGGGCGGGCCCGTACAGTCGCCCAACACCGGCTGCCAGTCCTGCACGGGCCTGGTCACGATCAACGAGCAGACCGGGACCTACACGCTGAGCAAGGACTTCTACGAGCTCGGCCAGCTCAGCCACTTCGTGCAGCCCGGCGCGGTCAGGATCGCGTCCAACCACTTCGTCTCCTACAACCTGACGCCCAAGTATCAGACCGTGGTCAGCCCCGGCCTGGACGATGTCGCGTTCGAGAACCCCAACGGCTCGCGGGTGCTGTTCGCCTACAACAACTCCGCGCTGCCGATCAGCTTCGACCTCGAGTGGCGAGGCAGCTCCCTGAGCTACACCATTCCCGCCGGCGCGACCACGACGTTCAACTGGCGCTAGATGCTGCCGCACTTCCGATGCCGCGCCACAGCGGGCATCCGGACGGCGCATGAACGGGGCCCGGCTGTGGATTTTGCGTGAGTTCGCTCAGGTGGGGGTTATCTACTGCCGCGCCGCTGCCGATACCAAGGACATTCGATGATTTGTCACGACGGTCTGAACGAGGTGCAAGATGAGCGCATTTGCAGGTCGGCCCTGGTGGGACACCAGCCAAGACCTGGTACCGGCGACAAACGCCCGGGACCGGTTCTTCGAGGGCGCTGCCGCCGGTGCGACAGCGCTCATAGTCGAGGATGACTATCGCAACTCGTTCGCCCTCAGCGCTCTGCTTCAGCGCGGCAAGTTGATCGTCGTCGCGGCGGACAGCGGCCCGCGGGCACTCAAACTGCTCGAAGACGAGGCCGACATCGGCATCGTGCTGATGGACATCATGATGCCGGTCATGGACGGGTACGAGACGATGAACGCCATTCGCACACGTCGTCAGTCCGCCGAAATTCCGATCATCGCCATCACCGGCAAAGGAAACGGCGAACGCGAGCGCTGCATCGCCGCGGGCGCGTCGGACTACGTCCCCAAGCCAGTGGACACGACGGTATTGCTGACGGCCGTCAGTTACTGGCTGCTGGAGGTCACCGAGCACCTGCCGTCTTCCTGAGCGGCGGCGTGGCAGCTCCCGTCCGCTGAGCGCGCTCTAAGATCATCGTCATGGTCTGCACTCGGACGCTGAGCCGGCGGGCTTGAGCGTCCCGCCGTGATCTCCGCGCGCATGTGGGATCTCCGGTCGGGTTTGGGCGCGCACATATGGACGTGGCGCCGCGCCGGGGCGAAGAGTCACCGCGGGCGCGAGCGACGCTGCAACTCCGAGAGGGTCTCGCGCTGCTCGGCATCGGTCAGCGTCCGTGGAGTACCGATCGCGGCGGCGCGCCAGTAGAGCGTCGAGGACCACTCGAGTAACCGGGTGCGGGCGGCTGCGGCGGCCAGACTGTCGCCATAGGCAATCGTGCCGTGGTTGGCCATCAGCGCCGCCGTGTGTCCCGCGATCGCGTCGTGCACCGCATCGGCGAGCTCCTGAGTGCCGAAGGTGCAATACGGGGCCACGGGCACATGGCCGCCCAGGTCGACCATCAGATAGTGCACGCAGGGCAGCACCTGAACCACGCAGGAAACGGCGGTGGACATCGGGGCGTGGGTGTGCACGACGGCCCCGGCGCGATAGCGGCGGTATATCCCGAGGTGCAGATTGATCTCCGAGCTGGGCCGGAGCTCACCGTCGAGCACCTGGCCCTCGAAATCGACCAGCGGTATCTGCTCCGGGGTCAACTGGCCCAGCTCAGCGCCCGCGGGCGAGATGAGAATGCCCGGTGTCGTGCGACAGCTCACGTTGCCCGAGGTGCCGGGGGCCAGACCCGCCTCGCCCAGTGTGCGGCATGTGGCGGCGAGTTCCTCCCGGAACTGAGACAGCCCTGACGGCGAGGTTGACAACGGGGCTCATGCTAACCGCCGAGGCCGGCATGCGAAATCCGAGTTGAGTTTTCCGCAGCTTTATGTGAAGTCGGATGCGGTTGTCGGAGCGGAGCGCGCTGTGTGCGAGCTCCCGGGGCACACCCACTGGGAGCACCGGCCCGCGCCGGTGCTCCCTCTTCTTGAGTCCGGACTGAATCCGCGCCCGGTGTGTCGATTCTCAGCTGACGTGCTTGAGCAGATGTGCGACGACCGCGCAGACGGCGACGTCGCGCTCCGGGACGATCTCCTCGCCGCCCTCCTGGAGCTCCTGAGCAATGGTCGCGAAGAGCTCCGGCGGACACGCGATCTCGATGTCTGAGGACGGCTCGCCCCAATCGAGCATCTCGAGCTGCTCGGCATACAGATCGATCGTGGTCCGCAACCTCGCGATGTCGTCCGGCCGAGGCACCGGGGTCGCGAGCGCCTGCCCAAACTCGGACATGATCTCGGTCCGGATGGCGCAGGCGATGTCCTTGGCCTGCGCGGGAGTCAGCATCACCGGTACGTACGCTTCGGCCTCAGCCTGCGCCGCTACTGATACATCCATATCCCTCGAGCTCCTCGGTGAAACTAGCCGCAGCCTGAGCGTCGCGGCCAACCTTTGACCACATGCTCATTCCGCTCTCACGGGCGCAATCCAAAGCACTGTCGGTGACGATGAATGAAGGATCGCTGTGGCGCGAAGCTTAGCGCGACCGGGACCCACCCGCTACCCCAATTGTGCGAATGGCCACGAAGCGATTTTTCCCCTGCTCCGCGATACCCTAAACTCCCCCCGGCATGTCGAATCCCTGGCTGGCCATCGACGTGGCCACTGCTCCAGCACAGCGCGCGCGGGAGGTCAGACGCGCGTGGGAGCGATTCATCGGAGGCGGGTCGCAGTCCGGATCGGAGGAACGTGATCGGGACTCCGAGTCGGTGCGCGAGCCCATCGCCGCGTCGTGGCGACGCTCGGCGGCGGCCGGCGTGGATCCCTCGGGGCTTCGGATCGCTCCCGTCGTGGCGGATGCCGACGAGACCACCGCCCGCTGGGAGATGCATCCGCTGGCCGAGATGGCCCCGCTGATCCGATCGTGTCTCGCCGCCAGCGCCGACGAGTCGGGCCACCTGATCGTGGTCAGCGACGCCAGCGGCATCCTGCTCTGGGTGGAGGGAAACGCCCGCGTCCGGATGCGGGCAGCCGACTCGATGAACTTCGCCGAGGGCACGCTGTGGAGCGAGGGCGGGGCGGGTACGAACGCGATCGGGACCGCGTTGGCCGCCGAACACGCCGTCCAGGTGTTCGCCTCCGAGCACTTCAACGAGGTCGTCCAGTCATGGACCTGCGCCGCGGCGCCCGTGTACGACCCGGACACCGGACAGTTGATCGGCGTGATCGACCTGACCGGGGAGATGGCGACCGTTCACCCGCACACCATGGCCGTCGCAACGGCGACGGCGCAGGCGGTCGAGGCCCAGCTCCGCTGCCAGATGCTCGGTCGCGACGGCCGACTGCTCGCACGCTACGGGGACCGGCTGGTCGAGGGACCCGAGCCGCGGGCACTCGTCGCTCCCAGCGGGCGCATTGTCGCGAGTCAGCCGCTGGGCTGGCTCCCAGAGTCGCGTCTCAACCTCCCACCCGGCGGTGGCCAGATGCCGCTCGGCGATGACCGCTCCCTGCTCGCGGAGTCGCTCGGGTGCGCAGAGGCCTACCTCGTTCGCGCAGTGCCGGCCGTCACCCCGCGCGGACGGGGAGGGACCGCTCTGAGCCTCGATCTCCTCGGCCGTGGACGCGCCGAGGCTGAGCTCTCCGGCAAACGGCTGCAGCTGCGTCTGCGCCACAGCGAGATCGTGACTCTGCTGTGCGCGAACCCGGACGGCCTGACGAGCGAGGAGCTGAGCGTGGGCGTATACGGCGATCCCTCCCGGGCGGGCAGCATCAGGGTCGAGATCTCGCGGCTGCGCAAGTTGCTCGGAGATTGCATCGAGCCCGAGCACTACCGGCTTCGCGCAGGCGTGACGAGCGACGTAGCGCAGGTGGCCAGCCTGCTCCATCGCGGCGACGTGCGCGAGGCGGCCTCGCGTTACCCCGGCCCGCTGCTCCCGAGCTCGCTGGCGCCGGGCGTGGTCCGCGAGCGCGAGGCGCTCGAGAGCTGGATGCGCCAGTCGGTCATGAGCGCGGGAGACCAGGAGGCGCTATGGGCGTGGCTGCAAACGGCGAGCGGGAGTCACGACCTCGCCGCCTGGCAGCGGCTGCTCTCCAACCTGCCGTTCCATGACCCACGTCGCAGCCTCGCCGCGTCCCGGATCGGCCGTCTGCGCGTGCGAGTGGAGCCGTCGTCGGACGATCCCGTCGCCATGTAACGCCTGTGTAACACGTGTGGAGGCGGCAGTCCGCTAGTGTCGAGGGAGGCGAGTCGGTAACGACTCCAGATTGAGGGACAGCAGGAGAGGAATTACGTGAGCAGAGATTCCGTGGCCGCACTTGGACGCGGTCCAGCCGTCGCATCGAGCCGGAGCCTGAGTACGGCCAAGGCGGTCTTGCGGGTCCTCTCGCTGCTGGTGGAGCGGCCCGCCGGGGTCCGCGCCGACGAAGTCGCGCAGGCGCTCGGCAAGAGCGTGTCGACCGCTTACTACCTGCTGACGAGCCTGTGCGAGGAGGGCTTCGCGGTCCACGAGAGCAAGGGCCTGTACCGACCCGCGCGGGGGCTCGAGGAGCTGACCACGGTGGCCGAGCACACGGACGGCATCCACGAGGGGCTCGCGGGCACGGTCGACGAGCTGTTCCTGCTCACGCGCAAGCGCTCCTACCTGGGGGTCGTCCGCGCCGGCCGGATCGAGATCGTCGCCGTCCGCGGTCGCCAGGGTGTTCCCCGTATGCCGGGTCTCGGCTCAGAGATCCGTGACAGTGCCCACGCGCTCGCGCTGGGCAAGGTCGTGCTGGCCCGGCTCGGGCGCAGTGGCCTCTCGCGCTACGTCTCGCGCGGACTTAGGTCATTCACGCGGAACACGATCATCACGGCCGCCGAGCTCGAGGCCGAGCTGACGCGCGTCCGGCGCGACGGCTTCGCGGTCGAGCGCGAGGAGTTCGACGAGAAGTTCTGTTGCGTCGCGGCGCCGATCATCGACGAGCGAGGGCGCTTCGTCGCCGCGCTCGGCCTGTCGACGACGCCACACCTATTCGACGCCGAACTCGACCGCCTGTCGGCCACCGTGATCCAGGTCGCCCACGGGATTGCCGAGCCAGCCGCGGAGCGGCCGGTCGATTTCCGCCGTGCCCCCCGGCGCCAGCGGCTAGTCCCGGCCTTGTGAACTTGCAAGCAGATACGAAAAGCACGATCTTCTTGAGACAGACGGCACACAACCCTAGGCTGAGCACCACGGCCGCAGAACGGCCTGAATCGCTGCGTCAACCGAGCGAAACCAACTAAGGAGTGACGGGTGAGTAGAGCTTCCATCACCAAGGCTCACGACAAGATCCAGGAGCTGTCCTGGGAGCCGACATACATTTCCCCGGTCGAGAAGTATCCGACCGACTACACCTTCGAGAAGGCGCCGAAGAAGGACCCGCTCAAGCAGGTGCTGCGTTCCTACTTCCCGATGGAGGAGGAGAAGGACAACCGCGTCTTCGGAGCGATGGACGGCGCGATCCGCGGCAACATGTTCCGGCAGGTCCAGGAGCGTTGGATGGAATGGCAGAAGCTGTTCCTCTCGATCATCCCGTTCCCGGAGATCTCCGCCGCCCGCGCGATGCCGCTGACGATCGGCACGGTGCCGAACCCCGAAGTCCACAACGGCCTCGCGATTCAGATGATCGACGAGGTTCGCCACTCGACGATTCAGATGAACCTCAAGCGGCTGTACATGAATCACTACATCGATCCGGCCGGGTTCGATATCACCGAGAAGGCGTTCCAGAACTGCTACGCCGGCACCATCGGCCGTCAGTTCGGCGAGGGCTTCATCACCGGCGACGCGATCACCGCCGCCAACATCTACCTGACGATCGTCGCTGAGACGGCGTTCACGAACGTCCTGTTCGTGGCGATGCCGGGCGAGGCTGCGGCCAACGGGGACTATCTGCTCCCGACCGTGTTCCACTCGGTCCAGTCAGACGAGTCGCGCCACATCTCCAACGGCTACTCGATCGTCCTGATGGCGCTCGCCGACGAGCGCAACCGGGAACTGCTCGAGCGTGACCTCCGCTACTCGTGGTGGAACAACCACGCGGTCGTGGACGCAGCGATCGGGACGTTCATCGAGTACGGCACCAAGGACCGCCGCAAGGACCGCGAGAGCTACGCCGAGGCATGGCGTCGCTGGATCTACGACGACTACTACCGCAGCTATCTGATGCCGCTGGAGAAGTATGGCCTCGTGATCCCGCACGACCTGATCGAAGAGGCGTGGAACCGGATCTGGAACAAGGGCTACATCCACGAAGTCGCTCAGTTCTTCGCCACCGGTTGGTCGGTGAACTACTGGCGGATCGACGGCATGGACGACAAGGACTTCGAGTGGTTCGAGTTCAAGTATCCGGGCTGGTACGACAAGTACGGCAAGTGGTGGGAGAAGTACACCGAGCTGTCCGTGAAGAACGGCCATGCGCCGATCATCTTCAACGCGGACGCCGGACTACGAGTATCCGCACCGCTGTTGGACGTGCATGGTGCCGGCTCTGATCCGCGAAGACATGGTCGTGGACGAGGTTGACGGTCAGGTCCGCACGTACTGCTCGGAGACCTGCCGCTGGACGGATGCGGTGGCCTTCCGAGGCGAGTACAAGGGACGCCAGACACCGTCGATGGGTCGCCTCACGGGCAAGCGCGAGTGGGAGACCTGCTACCACGGCTGGGATCTCGCCGAGACGATCAAGGACCTCGGTTACGTCCGCGACGACGGCGAGACGTTGATCCCGCAGCCGCATCTGGATCTCGATCCGAAGAAGATGTGGAAGCTGGAGAACTGCAAGGGATACACGCTGCAAAGTCCCAACATCCTGCTCAACGGGATGTCGCCCGAGGACCGCGCGGCGCACGTCGCCAAGTACCAGAGGGGTGGACCCGCCGGTCGTCCGGCGCGCGACGAGGCGGCCAGCTAGCCGAGAGCTGCGAGAGAGGCGATCGGTCCGGCAGGGCCGGTCGCCTCTTTTTCTGCCCTTCGCGAGCGACACATATGGGCGAGACCCACACAGTCCGGCTGGAGCCGGTCGGCATCGAGTTCGAGGTCGACGAGGACGAAACGGTCCTGCGGGGAGCTTTCCGACAGGGCCTCATGCTGATGCACGGCTGCAAGGAGGGGCAGTGCGCGGCCTGCAAGTCGTTCTTGCTCGACGGCGAGGTCGACCTCGACAAGTACTCGAACTTCGCGCTCAACGACTACGAGAAGGAGGAGGGGTGGACGCTGCTGTGCCGCGCCCACGCTCTGACCGATCTCGAGGTCGAGCTGATCAATTACGACGAGGAGGTGCTGCGCAGCGGCGTCGCGCTCAAGACCGAGGCGATGCGCGTCGAGACGATCGAGGCGCTCACCCACGATATCCACCGCCTGGTGCTCAGTGGTTCGGAGATCCAGTTCAAACCGGGCCAGTACTGCGACATCAAGATCCCGGGCAGTGAGGACGTGCGCTCGTTCTCGATGGCGAATCTTCCCGGTGACCAGCTTGAGTTCATGATCAAGGTCTATCCCGATGGCAAGTTCTCGAGCCTGCTGTCGGGCAATGAGCTCCAGGAAGGCCACGAGCTGGAGGTGACCGGCCCCTACGGGGTGTTCACGCTGCGCGAGAAGTCAGATCGGCCGCTGCTGTTCATCGGCGGTGGCGCGGGCATGGCGCCGATCCTGGGGCTGCTGCGGTCGATGGCCGACCAGGGCATCGATCGCCCGGCGGTCTACTACTACGGAGCCCGCGGGCCCAACGACCTGTTCCATCTGGCCGAGCTGGCCGAGCTTGAGGAGCGCTTGAAGAATTTCCGGTTCGTGCCGGCTCTTTCCGATGTCGGCGACGGCGACGAGTGGGACGGTGAGCGCGGTCTGATCACAGAGGTGGTCGCCCGCTGTGAGAGCGAGCTGAGCGAGGTGGACGCGTATCTGTGCGGGCCACCACCGATGGTAGACGCCGCCATCGGGCTGTTGGTGCAGAACGGCGTACCCGAGTCGCGGGTCTACTTCGACAAGTTCACAACGACCGCGCCCTGATCGCGGAGAGGAGAGCAAACCGATGGCAACAGAGACAGACGCCCCGGTCAAACGCAGCGTCCCGATGGTCGAGTTCACCGACGCCGAAGCGGGCGCGCGGGAGTTCCCCTCGTCCACGAGCCGCAAGTACAACTACTTCACCCCGGCCAAGCGGCGGGCCACGCTCTATGAGGACGTGACGGTCGACGTACAGCCCGACCCCGAGCGCTATCTGCTGCAGGGGTGGGTCTATGGCTTCCGCAACAGCCCCGGTGGCTATCCGCTCGACTGGACCAAGCTGAAGTCGTCCAATTGGCACGCATTCCTCGACCCCAATGAGGAGTGGGAGCAGACCATCTACCGCAACAACGCCAACGTCGTGCGGCAGATCAGCCAGAACCTCGCCAACGCCAAGGCGGCGCGCGCGTTCGACGGTTGGAACCGCGGTTGGGTCAAGGTCGTCGAGCGCCACGTCAGCGCATGGGCGCACGCCGAGCACGGGATCGGCATGCACGTGTACCTGCCCGCTCAGCGCGACGCCCCGACCAACATGATCAACAACGCGATGGCGGTGGCCTCCGCGCACAAGCTGCGGTTCGGCCAGGACATGATCCTCTACAACCTCGATCTGACTGACTCGATCGAGGGGTTTGACGGCTCGGCGCACAAGGACGCGTGGATCAACGACCCGGTATGGCAGGGCGTGCGTGAGAACGTGGAGCGGCTGACGTCGATCCGCGACTGGGCGGAGGCATTCTTCGCCGCCACCGTCGTGTTCGAGCCGCTGGTCGGTGAGCTGTTCCGCAGCGAGTTCGTGATGCAGGTCGCCGCTCCGCAGGGCGACTTCGTCACGCCGACGCTGATGGGCGCCGGCGAGGCCGATACCGCTCGTGACTGGCGCGGCTCGCGTGCCCTGTTCAGGATGCTCTCCGACGACGAGGAGCATGGCGCGGCCAACCGCGCGACGATGCAGTCCTGGCTGGACACGTGGGCGCCGTACAGCGTCAAGGCGGCCCGCACGCTCCAGCCGATCTGGTCGCAGCCCGGCGAGAAAGTGATTCGGTTTGAGGAATCACAGGAGCACTCACGCCGGCGCTTCAACGAGGTCGTCGCCGAGCTCAACCTCAACCCAAAGGAACTCGACTGATGAGTAACGATTCGCCATTGACGTTCGACCGCAGTTCTTCGAACCGCGCCGGTATCACCCTGATGAACAACCAGGTCGGATACACCGTCGCTGACGTGATGAGAGGCAAGGAAGGCGTGACGGTGGAGGTGTTGCCCTCGATGATCCGAGTCGACGGCGACAACCAGTTCGAATTCGACTACGCGGAGATCGCCGAAGCGCTGGGCTGGGACGATTTCGGCAACGACGATTTCGAGGAGATCATGTCGACCCACTATGGCCGCATGGTCGTGCTCGACGACCGGATCATCATGTTCGCCAATCCCGAGGATGCAGCGGAGTACATCAGCTTCGACCTGCAGGCCGTCAGCTAGGTAGGAGAGAAATATGTACGAGAAGAATGGCGAGAAGTACTTCGTTGTCGATGCCCATCTCCATATGTGGGATGCCAGCCCGGAGAACTGGGTCAAGGGCCAGGAGCAGTACGCGAAGGGGTGGATCGACTGCTTCCACGCGTACATGGGCTTGGGGCCGCCGGAGACGCACTGGCCGATCGAGAAGTTCATGAAGTACTCCGAGGATGACTTCGTGAAGGACGTGTTCGAGGACGGCGGCGTGGATGTCGGCGTGTTCCAGTCGACGTATTTGAAGGAGTGGTACACGACCGGGTTTAACACCGCCGAGGAGAACGCCAAGATGGCGGACAAGTATCCCGGCAAGCTCATCACCAACGGTCGTTGGGATCCGCGGGAGGGCGAGGCGGGTCTGAAGCAGCTAGAGGAGGACGCCAAGCGGTACAACCTCCAGGGCGTGAAGCTCTACACCGCGGAGTGGTACAACGGTTCCCGCGGCTGGCGGCTGGATGATGAGCAGTCCAAGCCGTTCCTCGAGAAATGCAACGAGCTCGGGATCAAGAACATCCACGTCCACAAGGGCCCGACGATCTGGCCGCTGGACAAGGACGCGTTTGATCCTCGCGATGTTGATATCGCGGCGACGGATAACCCTGAGCTGAATTTCATCATTGAGCATGTGGGGTTGCCGCGGATCGAGGACTTCTGCTTCATGGCGACGCAGGAGCCCAACGTGTACGCCGGCTTGTCGGTGGTGATCGGCGGGCTGATGTTCGCCCGGCCGCGCTTCTTCGCCAAGGTGATGGGCGAGCTGCTGTTCTGGGTCGGTGAGGACAAGATGACGTTCGGCTCTGACTACGGGATTTGGGAGCCGAAGTGGCAGGTCGATGGGTTCATCGACTGGGACTATCCGGAAGCCGATCATGATGAGTTCTCGGACTATCCGCGGCTCAACAGTGATGGGAAGCGCAAGATCCTGGGGCTGAACGCCGCGAAGCTGTATGGCATCGATGTTCCCGCGGAGTTGCAGCTGGCCAATGGTGCCGGTGCTCCGGCGGCGAAGGACGACGCACAGCTGGTCGAATCGGCATGAGTGGTGGGATGACCCGCGCGGCCTGCGCGCCAGCAGCGCAGGCCGACGCGGGCACCCGCGATCGTGTACTGGCAGCGCTGGATGGGGTGATCGACCCGGAGTTGGACGAGTCGATCACGTCGTTGCGGTTCCTCAGTCGATGTGAGGTCAGCGCAGACGGTGACGTCGAGATCGGTTTGCGGCTGCCCACGCCGCAGTGCGCGCCTAACTTCGCCTTCCTGATGGCCGCCGATGCGCGCAAGGCGGTGCACGGCCTGCCGGGGGTGCGCGAGGTTGTGGTGCGGTTGGAGGATCATTACACCGGGCTGGAGATCAACGCGGCGTTGGGGCGCGGAGAGGGATTCACCGGCGCGTTCCCCGGCGAAACTGATGATGATGATCTGCAGGACTTGCGGGAGCTGTTTCAGCGCAAGGCTCTGGTCGCGCGGCAGTCGCTGATCTGCGAGGCATGGCTGAAGGATGGGCTCACCGCAGAGGAGGTCTGCGCCCGGCGGGTCGTGGATCTTCCCGACAGCTTGGAGGGGCGGCGATGCGTGGCGTTGCGCACGGCGCTGCGTCTCGAGACGGGGTTGGAGTCGCCGGCGTTTGTGTCGCCCAGCGGCCAGCCGATCACGGCGGGGGAGTTGGTGCGGTGGTTGCGGATGGCGCGGTTGATTCGCACGAGCTTGGAGGCTAATGGCGGTATCTGCCGCTCGTTGCTGAAGGTGCGCCATGACCTGGAAACTGATGTGGAGGAGATTGCACGATGAACGCGGCGAGGTTGCACGCCTATCACGAGGCGCTCAAGCTTGATCAGGTTGACGAGCCGACGATCGATGGTCCGTTGGATGTGATCGTGCGGATCGGCGCGGCCGGCTTGTGCCGGACGGATTTGCATATTCAGGAGGGCCAGTGGGCCGAGAAGTCCCAGGTCGTGCTGCCCTACACCCCAGGCCACGAGAACGCGGGCTGGGTGCACGAGATCGGCTCGGCGGTGACGAACGTGGCGGTCGGAGATACGGTGATCGTGCATCCGTTTATCTCCTGCGGGCTGTGCGGGCCCTGCCGGCGCGGTGACGACATGCATTGTCTGAACGGGTCGTTCCCGGGGATCAACCGCGATGGCGGATTCGCAGACTTCTTGAAGACCTCGGCGCGCTCGGTCGTCAAGCTCGACACGAGCCTTGAGCCGAAGGACATCGCGGCGCTCGCGGACGCCGGATTGACCGCCATTCACGCCGTCAAGAAGGCGATCCCGGTCCTCGGTCCTGGTACGCACGCGGTCGTGATCGGCGCCGGAGGCCTGGGGCACATCGGTGTGCAGTGCCTGAAGGCGCTCACGTCGGCGGAGATCATCGTGATCGACCCGTCCGAGAAGGCGCTCGCGCTGGCGGGAGAGATGGGTGCCGATCAGACCGTCAAGGTCGACGGCAGCAAGCATGTGGATACGGTGAAGGAGATGACCGACGGGCTCGGGGCCGAGGCGATCATCGATTTCGTGGGCGAGAAGGGCGCGATCGAGGACGGGATCGCGATGATCCGCGATGGCGGCTTCTACTACGTGATCGGCTATGGCGAGAACATCAACGTTCCCACCATCGATGTGATCTCTCGGGAGATCTCGTTTATTGGCAATCTCGTCGGCACCTACACTGATCTGCAGGAACTGATGACACTCACCGCTCAGGGAAAGGTCACCCTGCACACGTCGACGTATCCGCTTGAGGCGATCAACGACGCGATGGCCGATCTCGACGGCGGACGACTTCAAGGCCGCGGCATCCTCGTACCCGCCGCCGCCTAACGACGGGAGCTTCACAACCAATGGGAAAGATTCTCTACTTCAACCACGAGGCCCGGCAGCTCTTGCAAGCCGGCGTCGATGAGCTCGCCAACGCGGTCAAGGTGACGCTCGGGCCCAAGGGGCGCAATGTCGTGCTCGAGCGTTTGACCGGCGCGCCCACGATCACCAACGACGGCGTGTCGATCGCGCGCGAAATCGAGCTGTCGAACCCGTTCAAGAACATGGGCGCGCAGCTCGTCCGCGAGGTCGCCAACAAGACCAGCGAGCTGACGGGGGATGGGACGACCACCGCCACGCTGCTGGCCCAGGCGATCGTGCGCGAGGGCATGAAGGCGCTTGCGGAGGGGTCGAACCCGATGTTGCTGCGCCGCGGCATCGAGGACGCCACCGAGCTGGTGGTGGCCGAGCTGCGCCGCGGCGCCCGGCAGGTCAAGGGCGGAGAGGATCTGACCAGCGTCGCCACGATCGCGGCCAAGGAGGACGAACGGATCGGTGACGCGGTAGCCCGTGCGCTGGATCGCGTCGGTCCCGAGGGAGTGGTAACGATCGAGGAGTCCTCGCTGCCAGGGATCCAGGTCGAGTTCGTGGAAGGGATGCACGTCGAGAACGGCCATTTCTCCCCCTACCTGGTTCAGGACACGCAGCGGATGGAGACGATCTTCGACGATCCCTACATCCTGCTGACGAACAAGTCGATCGAGCAGGTGCAGGATCTGATGCCCACGCTCGACGCGTTGATGAAGGCGCCGCGGCCGCTGGTCATCTTCGCCGAGAAGATCGGGGGCGCGGCGCTCGGTTTGCTCGTGCAGAACAACCAGCACAGGACGCTGCGGGCGGTCGTGGTCCGCGCGCCGGGCTTCGGGCACCGGCGGATCGCCCACCTGCACGACCTGGCAGCGTTCACGGGCGGGCAGGTGATCACCGAGGACGCCGGGCTGACGCTCCAGCACGTCACCCAGGACACGTTCGGCAGCGCCCGTCGTGTGGTCATCACCGACGACGCGACCGTGCTCGTGGAGGGCGCCGGTACGGCAGAGCAGGTTGAGGCACGCCTCGGTCAGATCCGGATCGAGCTCGGGCGCGCGACCCAGGACACCGACATCGAGGTCCTTCAGGAGCGGTTGGCGAAGCTCTCGAGCAGCCTGGCGGTGATCCATGTCGGCGCCTCCACCGCCCCCGAGATGAAGGACAAGTACCGTCGCACCGAGGGGGCCCTGGCGGCCACCCGCGCGGCGGTCAGCGAGGGGATCGTGGCGGGTGGTGGCACAGCGCTGCTGCGTGCGGCGCCGGCGCTGGACGACACCGGCTTGGAGGGCGACTACCTCCGTGGGGTCGAGGTGGTCCGGGCGGTTCTCTCCGAGCCGTTGTTCTGGATCGCCACCAACGCCGGCTACGACGGCCAAGCGGTGATCGACCAGGTGCGCGCGATGCCGGCCGACCACGGTTTGAATGCGCTCACGGGCGAGTTCGGCGACCTATTCGAGTCTGGTGTCATCGATCCGCTGCGGGTCACGCGGCTGACCATCGAGCACGCGGCATCCGTCGCGGCATTGATGCTCACCACCGAGGCGCTGATCGCCGAGGAGCTGCTTGCGCAGCCCGGCGCCATCATCGCCCCGGGCTTTGGTGATCTGGCCGAAGGGCTGGCCAGGCCGTCCTCGCCCGTGTGAGGGTCTGACTCAGTTCGAGGATGTGGTGACGGCGGCGCGTTCGGAGGCGATCCGCGCGCCGTCGGCCAACGAGCTCAGCTTGGCCCAGCAGATGTCGGGATCCACCGCGCCGAATCCGGCCCATGTGCCGAAGCCGCAGTCGGTCCCGGCAATCACGCGTTCGGGACCCACGAGGTCGACGAACGTGAGGATCCGCTGCGCGACCAGCTCGGGATGCTCGATGTAGTTCGTCGTCGAGTCGAGCACGCCGGGAGCGAGGATCTTGTCTTCCGGAATCGGTGCATCGCGCCACACGACCCATTCGTGGGCGTGGCGCGGGTTGGCCGCCTCGAACAGGATCGTCGTCGGCTTGGCCGCGAGAATCGCGTGGATGATCTGCTCGAGTGGGATGTCGAGGTGATGCGGGCCCTCGTAGTTTCCCCAACACAGATGGAGCCGCACGCTCTCGGCCGGGATGTCGCGCAGCGCATGATTGATCGCCTCGACATGGCGCACGACGCTGCCGACGAACTCGGCGTCGGAACGGTCCCGGTACATGATGTGCCGCCCCATGGCCAGATCCGGCGCGTCGATCTGCAACTGGATTCCCGCCGCCACGATCGCCTCATACTCGACTTTCATCGCCTCGCCGATCGCCTCCAGATACTCATCCAGTGTGTCGTAGTACTCGTTGGGCTGAAACAGCGCGATGATTCCCGGCGACGGAGCGTTCATGAAAGCGCCGGTGATCGGCTGCCCGGCGATCGCTGCCTTCAGGTGCTCCAGGTCTCGCTGAAGCCGTTCCGGGTGCTCGTAGGTGATCGGTCCCCGGCAGATCGGCCTGAGATACCGCGCGCTGCCACCTGACTGGGCCAGACGGTCACGAAAGCGCGGGTAGGCGTCGAGATCGGCCGGCGTCGCCCGTGGCACGTCGCCGACCTCGAAGCCGCTCAGGCGGTGGCGGATGTACGTGGCATAGCCGATCTTGCTCATCTCGCCGTCGCTGACCAGGTCAATACCGGCCTGCACCTGGTGTTGCACGCGATCGCGGACCGCCTCACCGATGACCCGGTCGTACTCGTCGGCGTCGACCGGCTCGTCTCGGTCCTCAGCGAACACCAGATCGACGGCATCCTGCGGACGAGGCAGGCTGCCGACATGCGTGGTGAGAATGCGGTTGTCCTCGGCCATCTCGTCCCTCCTGATCTCGTCTGGACCGCGGCGCCAGATCCCCTCCGACACGTGCGCCACAGCCTACCCGGGCCGTCCCTGAGCGTCAGCGTCAGCAGAAACATAAAAGTTAGCGAAACTTTGTCCGACACCAGAAACTTTCTCGCGCCCAGATCGTTCTGAGTTCATGTATGGGGGCAGACAGGCTCGCGGGGTGCGCACCGAAATCGCCAAAAGGTGCGCACCCCGTCGAGACCTACCACTGAAAACGGTTCAAGCCCGGAGAGCGCGTCTGACCCGGAGCGGTTTGCATGGCCGACGGCCGATCCGTAGGCTGGCCATCTCAATCTGGCGTCGCCGACGAGGGAGAGAACGTGAAGACCAAGGCCGCCGTGCTCACCGGGGTCAACCAGCCGTGGGAGATCATGGAGGTCGATCTCCGGGAGCCCAAGGGGAACGAAATCCTGATCCGCTACGTCGCGGCGGGACTCTGCCACTCCGACGAGCATCTGGTGACCGGTGACCTCCCGGCGCCGCTGCCCTACATCGGCGGCCACGAGGGAGCCGGCATCGTCGAGGCGGTCGGCCCGGGTGTCACCCGCGTCGCGGTTGGGGATCATGTCGTCTGCGCCTTCATCCCCTCGTGCGGGCACTGTCGCTGGTGCGCCTCCGGCCAGCAGAGCATCTGCGATCTGGGCGCCACGATCCTCGAGGGCTGCCTGCCTGACGGCACCTACGCGTTCACGATCGACGGCCAGAACGTCGGCGCCATGTGCATGCTCGGCACGTTCGCGCAGCACTCGGTGATCAGCGAGACCTCAGCGGTCAAGATCGACGACGACCTGCCGCTGGAGATCGCCGTGCTCTGCGGCTGCGGCGTGCCCACCGGGTGGGGCTCGGCCGTCAACACCGGCAACACCCAGATCGGTGACACGGTGGTGGTGTTCGGGGTCGGCGGGATCGGGGCCAACGCCGTGCAAGGCGCCGCGCACGCCGGCGCGACCAACATCATCGCCGTCGATCCCCTCGACCGCAAGCGCGAGTTCGCCCAGGAGATGGGCGCCACCCATTCGGTGCAGACTGGCGCCGAGGCGGTCGGGCTCGCCACAGGAGCTGACGCGCGGCGTCGGCGCCGACGTCGCGATCGTCACCGTCGACGTGGTCAGCGAGCCGGTCGTCCAGGAGGCCGCCGCCGCGATTCGCAAGGGCGGGGTCTTGGTCCTGACCGGCCTCGCCCACCCGGAGTCACTGACCGTGCATCTGTCCGGGCGCGGACCTGACGCTCAACCGCAAACAGGTCAGGGGCTCGCTGTTCGGCGATTGCAACCCGACTCAGGACATCAAGAAGATGCTCGCGCTCTACCGCTCGGGCAAGCTCAAACTGGATGAGCTGGTGACCAAGCAGTACAAGCTCGAGGACATCAACCAGGGCTACGCGGACCTGGACGCGGGCCAGAACATCCGCGGCGTCGTCATCCACGAGCACTGACCGACCTGCTCACTCTCCTCGAGCAGAAGGTCGTCGGTCTCCGCCGCCAGGCGGAGGTGATCGCCGTCGCGCTCCAGGAGGGCTGCCACGTGGTCCTCGAAGGTCCGCCCGGAACGGGCAAGTCGACGCTGCTGAGGGCGATCGCCAGCGCCTCGGGACGCGGGATGGAGTTCGTGGAGGGCAACGCGGAGCTGACCCCCGCGCGGCTGCTCGGCCACCACGATCCCGCGCTCGTCCTCAGCGGCGGTTACCGCGCGGAGGCCTGGACCGACGGGCCACTCGCCACGGCGATGCGGGATGGGTCGCTGCTGTACCTGGAGGAGCTCAACCGGATTCCCGAGGAGACTCTCAACGTTCTCATCACCGCGATGGCCGAGCAGGAGCTCGTGATCCCCCGGCTCGGCCGGATCGCCGCCGCCGACGGGTTCGTGCTCGTCGCCGCCATGAACCCATTCGACACGATCGGCACGGCTCGCGTGAGCCAGGCGATCGCCGACCGCACCTGCCGGGTGGCGATCCCATACCTCGACGCGGCCGCCGAGCGCGAGATCGTCCGCCGTGAGACGAACGCCGACCCTGCCGTGATCGCGCTGGCCGTCGAGGTCACGCGTGGGACGCGCACGCACACCGCTGTCCGCGTCGGTTCCTCGGTGCGCGGCGCCATCGACATGGTGCGCTTGGCCGGCGGCCTCTCGCGGCTGCGGAATGAGGATCCCTTGGGCCGCGAGGGCCTGCTCGACGCCGCGGTTGCGGCCCTGTCCGGGCGCATCACCATCCACGAGGACCACGACCGCAGCGCCGAGGAGGTGATCGCCGAGCTGCTCGACCGGGCGCTGGCCCCGAATCCCGAGCCGGCACTGGGGAGAACCAGCGCCCCGTCGGCCGGCCGCCCGCCGGCCGGCGCGGCGCCCTGAGCCCGCAGGAGACCCGCCAAGCGGTCGCCGACTCGGCTCGCCAGACGCTGGCCCGGCACAGACTCTCTTCGGCGCACGCCGGCTTCGAACAGGTCTCGCCCGAGGTCGGCACGCTCGACCCGGCCGCGTTCAGCCTGCAGATGGCGCAGGATGGTGAGGCCGCCGTGGCGATGCTGGCCGACCTCGCGGTGGCGACCGATCCGGCGCTCCGGCGCGACGCGCGGCGCCTGGCTGCGCGGCTGCTGCCACCGCTGGGGCGCGTTGGCCAGCCGCAACGCCGGGGCACGCGGCGGATGGTGGCCCGGGCCGGGGCGTTCGACGGTGACCTTGATATCGACCGCACGCTCGAGCGCACGCTCGGGCTCCGGGTTCACGATCCGCGTGACCTGGTGGCCCGCCAATTCGCCGCCGCGCCGCGCGCGATCTGTCTGCTGGTCGACCGCAGCGGGTCGATGAGCGGGTCTGCGGTCGCGCTGGCCGCGGTCGCCGCCGCCGCGGTCCTCAGCGCCGGCGGTGATCGGCTGCGATGCAGCGTGATCGCGTTCGCGTCCGAGCCAATGATTCTGCTCGACCAGCAGAGGCCGCGATGGTCGACCGCCGTGGTCGACGATCTGCTGTCGCTACGCGGTCACGGGATGACCGACATCGCCCGCGCCCTGCGGGTGTCCGCGCGGCTACTCGAGCCGGTGCCGGCCGGCGGCCGCACCGCACTCCTGATGTCCGACGCTCTGCACACCTCCGGGGCCGACCCGCTGCTGGCCGTCGGCGGCCTGGATTGCCTCCACGTCCTCGGGACGAGCAGCGAGCCCGAGGCCGTGGCGGCGGGGACGGCGCTCGCGGCCCGCGGGCACGGCCGCTACCTGCCGGCCCGCCGCCTCACCGAGCTGACAGTGTCGCTGCCGGTGGCACTCGCGTAAGGGCTCCCATGGGTGCCTCACGCCCGCGCCGGGTCGGGGTCGCCAGGCTGCCCACATCCGGTGTACACGATTTCGTGATCCCAGCTGCCCACGGGCTGGGAGTGCAGGCGCCAGTAGTGCTCGGCGATCTCGTCGGGATCGAATGCCGTTCCGGGTGAGACCTCTCCGGTCACCGTCACGGTCGCCACGTGCAGGCCGGCGGGTCCGTACTGCGTGGCGAGCAGCTGGGTCAGGGCCCGTACCCCGGCTTTGCCCAGCGACAGACTGGTCACCTCGGGCTCGGGTTCGGGTAATCCGCCGGTGAGCACGATCGTCCCGGCGCCGGTGAGCGCCATGCGGGGCGCGAGGTGGGCGACCGCGGTGATCGCGCCCACCACGTTGACGGCCCAGGCGTCGAGCTGCTGCTGCGCCGTGAGCTCACCGATCGCGTCGCGCCGGACCAGCGCTGCGTTGTAGATCAGCAATTCGGGGACGCCGAAGCGATCGACAATCGCCTCCAGCGCCGCGCGGAGCGCCACCTCATCGGTCACGTCCGCGGTCACCCCGAGCGCGTCTCCATCCGACAGCGACAGCAGTGCGGCGTCGACGGTTGCCGCCGAGCGGGCGATCAGGCCGACCGTGAGGCGTTCATGGGCCACTCGCTTGGCGATCGAGGTGCCGAGACCAGGACCGACACCGATGATGATTGCTCCGGGCATGGTTGCGTTCCCCTCCGTGCAGTAAATCGCTTCAGCGCAGCGGTCCCTGATCGGCGCTGGTACCGGCAGCGTGCTGTGCCCCAACCAAGCCGCGCGGCTGCGGGAGCTGCTCCGGCGGTGTGAAGGAAGGAGGTCTCACGATGAGTGAGAGTGGGGCAAGGTGGAGTCGCTGACCTCGGCGTTGCGCTCCCCGTCGGCGGGTCTCAGATACCGATAGAGCGCGATCGCGACTGCCCCCAGCGCGAGCAGGACCACGAGCGCAAAGGTCCCGCGCCGGGTGATCGCGGCCACCTGGTCCAGCGATTGCCAGAACACGTAGCCCAGGGTGGAGAACGCGGCCGCCCAGAGCCCCGCCGCCACCGTCGTGTACGGAATGAACCGGCGGGCCGGCATGTTGGACGCGCCCGCGATGAATGGCAACAGCGGTCGCACCAGGCTGACGAACCGGCCGACCACAATCGTCTTGCCGCCGTGCCCGGCGTAGAACCGCTCGACCTGCTCGAGACGTGGTTCGGTGATACCGAGCTTCGGTCCATGGCGCAGCATGAACGCCCGTCCGAACCGTCGCCCCAGCATGAACGACGTCAGGTCACCCGCCAGCGCGCATGCCCACACGATCGCGATCAGCGGCACGAGCTCGATCTCGCCCTGACCCGCGGTCACCCCGCCGACGATCACCGCGAGCTCGCCCGGAGCGACCAGGCCGACCCCGGCCGCTGTCTCCAGGAACGCGAGCGCCCCGACGAGCGCATAGGTGTACGGCCCCAGCGTGTCGCCGACCCCACGGATCAGGCGCTCGGCATCGGGCGGATGCACGATGCCGATGCCGTAGGCCAGCAGCCCGAGGATCGCGATCGTGGCGATCGCCCAAGCCGCACGGGACAGGCGGTGCCGCTGCCACGCGACCCCCAGCGCGAGCAGCGCCGAGAGGATGATGGGTCCGATTTTCATCGGCTCAGGGCTCGATCAGTCCGCTTCGGATCGCGTACCGAGTCAGGGCAACCCGGTCGTGCATCCCGAGCTTCTCGAGGATGTTGGCGCGATGCCGGTCGACGGTCTTCTCGCTGATCACCAGGGCATCAGCAATCTGCCGGGTGCTGTAGCTCTCGGCGATCAACTTGACCACCTCCTGCTCGCGCGGGGTCAGCGGTTCCTCGCGGATCGTCTCCTCGTCGCGCGCTTGGCGCAGATAGTCACTGATCAGCGTCGTCATGGCGCCGGGATACAGGAACGCCTCGCCGCGCATCGCGGCACGGCACGCTTCGACGAGATCGCGGTCGGCGACGGTCTTCAGCACGTATCCAGACGCTCCCGCCTTCAACGCCTCGTACAGGTAGCGCTCGTTCTCGTGCATCGACAGAATCAGCGTGCGCAGCTCGGGGCGACGGCGGTGCAACTCGCGCACCGCCTGCAGGCCGGTCATGCGCGGCATCGAGATGTCGATGATCGCCAGGTCGACATCCGCCATCAGCCCGCGCTTGACCGCCGCGGCTCCGTCTCCCGCCTCGGCGACCACCATGAGGTCGGGTTCCGCATCGAGCACCAGGCGCAGCCCGCGCAGCACGAGCGCGTGATCGTCGGCGAGCAGGATCCGAGTCTTCAGCGGAGTCACTGGTGCACCGGTTCCATTCCCGGGGAGACCGACAGTCTGACTTCGCAGCCGCTGCCGCCCGGCCCCGCAGCGATCTCCACCGTCGCGCCGATCAACGCCGCCCGCTCGCGCATCCCGCGGATTCCGGTCCCGGGCGTCAGGGTGGCTTGAACGCCCCGGCCGCTGTCCTTGACAGTCATCGAAACCACGCCGTCGCTGGCGCGCAGCGAGAGCTCGGCCCGCTCGCTGCCGGAATGTCGCGCGACGTTGGTCAACGCCTCCTGCGCCACCCGGTAGATCACCAGTTCGGATTCGGGATCGAGCTCGGGAAGCGCCTCGTCGATGTGCTGCGTGACGACCATTCCCGAGCGCTGGGCGAAGCGCTCGCACAGCACCGCCAAGGCGCTGGCCAGACCAAGGTCATCCAGCGCCTCCGGGCGGAGCTCGAGCGCGATCTGCCGCACGTCCTCGAGGCTCGTACGCACCGCTTCCTGAACCTCCAGGACCTGTTCGCGCAGCGCCGGCTCGACGTGTGCGGAGACGCGCGAGAGTCCGAGCAACACGGCGGTCAGTTCCTGTCCCACCTGGTCGTGAAGCTCCTGCGCGATCCGCAGGCGTTCGGCCTCCTGCCCCGCCAGCACGCGTCCGGTCGCATCGCGCCGTTCGGCCTCCAGTCGCGTGAGCATCTCGTTGAACGTGAGGGCCAGCTCACCCGCCTCCGAGGTTCGCGCCGCCCCCGGCATCCGCTCCCCCGGACGAGCCAGATCAACCCGCCGCGCGAGCGCGGTCAACGCTTGCAATGGCCCGACCACTCGACGCAGCAGGATCAGGTTGACCACCACCACCAAGGCGAGCGCGGCAATCAGGACGGTGAGCTCGTCGGTCGCGAAGGAGGAAAACTTGCGCGGCGCGAGCACCAGGATGGTGACTCCCACCGCCGCAACCAGCAACAGCGCGTTCACTCCGGCAACCCGGTAAAACAGCGGCACGTACGGTCGGCGCCTGCGGAGCCAGGACACCGCCATTCAATGCACCGCGTTTAACCGGTCGACTTTTCGCACCATCACCGACAGTCGCCGCTCGAGGTCGGTATGGGAGAGATCGAGCGTGCGCGCGATCTGGGGGGTGGCGATCCCGGCGAGCAGCATCCCGAAGATCGCCTGCTCTTCAGAGTCCAGACGGTGGCGCATGCCTGCTGCCAATGATGGCGGGACGACGGGCAGGAGCCTCACGCCGCGCGCCACCTGGCGGATTGCCTCGTACAGATCAGACCCGAGGCGTGCCTTGCTCACCAGTCCATCGGCCTCGGCGACCACACATGCGGCCGCGAGCACGTAATCCGAGTAAGCCGAGTAGATCAGGACGCCCGGCGGCGTCGGCAGGCGTTTGAGTTTGCGGCTCACCCACAGGCCGTTGCGCCCGCCGAGTTGGTAGTCGACGATCGCCACGTCGAGCTCATTTCGCTCCGCGAACGACACGGCCGCCTCCGCCGTCGCGACCGCATCGAGCACCTCGAAGCCGGGCTGGTCTGTCAGTAGGTCACGCAGACCCACGCGTACGGCTGGGTGATCGTCGACCACCAGACAGCGGATGGGGTTCGGTGCCGACGGCACCGCAGTGTGTTGCTGATCTGAAACGTGTGCCAGGCCCGTCATCTGATCTCCTTATTTTGACGCTACCCAGGGTGTCGCACGCGCGGCCCGGTGACCATGGGGTCAAACCTCCATCATCGGGAGCGGCGAGCACAATCGCCCGTTCCGTGACGCCGGGGTGAGTATGAGTCCCGCCGGAGCGCAAGTTGGGGTCCAGGACCCATTTAGACACAGGCCACTCGCGGTGATGATTCACGCAAGCGTTGTTAGCCACCCCAACATTCACCCAGACCGACGATCGCCGATTAGCCACTCGGGTTGACCGGGGCAGGGATCACGACGACCGCCGACCGGTGGCCGATGACCGACCACGCGGCTCGAGGCGGCGCCGATGGTAACGACGCAAGCCTGGCTTGCCACGCTCGCCGCCGTCGCGGCGCTGCTGGTGCTTGATGTCGTCGTATCCTCCCGACGCTCGGGCCCGGTCGGACTCCGAGCGGCGGTCGGCTGGTCGGTGTTCTACATCGCCGTGGCGCTGTCGTTCGGAGTTGTGCTTGGCGCGCTCGCCGGCTGGAGTCTCGGCACGCAATATCTGGCCGGCTACGTGGTCGAGAAGAGCCTCTCGATCGACAACCTGTTCGTGTTCGTGATCATCGTCAGCACGTTCGCAGTACCGGCCGAGCACCAGTCACGCGCGCTGACGATCGGCATCGTCGCCGCGCTTGTTCTCCGCGGCATCTTCATCGCCCTGGGCGCCGCGCTGCTCGACGCGTTCTCGTTCATGTTCCTGATCTTCGGCCTGGCCCTGCTCGGCACGGCCTGGCAGCTGTTTCGCCACCGTGACGAGGATCCGTCGATCAGCGAGAACCCGCTCGTTCGAGCGGCTCGCCGGGCACTGCCGATCGCCGAGCGCTACGACGGCGGCCGGATCGTGACCCGGATCGGGCAGCGACGTGCCGTTGACGCCAATGTTCCTGGTGCTGATCGCGATTGGCACCACCGATGTGCTGTTCGCGCTGGACTCGATCCCGGCGGTGTACGGCGTCACCCAATACCCGTACATCGTGTTCTGTGCCAACGCGTTCGCGCTGCTCGGGCTACGAGCCCTGTTCTTCCTGGTCACCGGACTGCTCGACCGATTGATCTACCTGTCCACCGGCTTGGGACTGATCCTCGCTTTTATCGGCGTCAAGCTCGTGCTGCACTTCGCCCATCTTCACGCCGGCGGCGTCCCCGAGCTCTCCACCGGCGTGTCGCTCGCGGTGATCGTGGTCATCCTGGTGGTGACGATCGCGGCGAGCCTGATCAAGGCTCGCAGCGACCCCACTCGGAAGGCGCATCCCGGCTCGCTGCGCACCCGCGCGGGCACGAACCCGCGCCGGGCTCCCCGCTCCGCGCCCCCTGAACGTCCAAGCCTGCCCGGCAGAAGGCTGAGAGGGCGCGGCGCGAGTGGGCGATCAGAAAAGCGCAATGACCATGCGTGATCGAATAGCGCGTGAGAGTGGCTGATGATCTTTGAGCTGATCATCGCCCTGGTGTTGGTGCTCGCGAACGGGTGCTTCGTCGCCACGGAGTTCGCCGTGACCCGGCTGCGGCCGACCGAGGCCATCGAGATGGAACGCGCCGGGCGGCCCGGGGCGCGCTCAGCGCGGCACGCGGTCGAGCACATGGACGCGTATCTGGCCGCCTGTCAGCTGGGCATCACGGTGGCCAGCATCGGCCTCGGCGTGATCGGCAAGTCCGCGTTCGAGGATCTTCTCCACCCGGTGTTTGGGCACAGCGCGAGCATCGCCGGGTTTGGAGTGGCCGCGACGCTCGGGTTCTTGATCATCACCTTGCTGCACGTGGTGGTTGGTGAGCTGGCGCCCAAGAGCGTGGCGCTCTCGCGCACGCGCCGCACCGTGTTGCTGGTCGCGCCGTGGATGCGGGCGTTCTACTTCGCGACCAAGCCGGTCGTCGATCTGTTCAACGCGATGGGCAACCTGCTGCTCAAACCGTTCGGGATCCCACCCGCGAGCGAGGCCGGTCACTCCCCGCACTCAGAGCAGGAGCTGCGCGTGCTGCTGCGCCAAAGCCAAGACGAAGGGCTGATCGGCCGAGATGACCTGGAGCTGACCGAAAGCGTGTTCGCGTTCGGCGATCGGCGCGTCCGCGAGATCATGACACCGCGGTCCGAGATCGACTTCGTCACCACCCGGAGCCAGCTTCGCCAGGTGGCTCGATGCGCGTTGACCAGCGGGCATACCCGACTGCCGTTGTGCGATCCGACGGGGGGTGTGGACGCGCCCGTTGGGGTGGTCCACGCCAGGGAGCTGCTGGAGGCGGTCCTCGATCGGCCAGAGGTCACGCCGCTGAGCCTCGCCCGGCCGCTCGCCCGGGTCCCCGAGTCCGCCCTGCTCAGTGACCTGCTGCGTGACTTGCGCCGCCGGCGCCAGCACATCGCGCTGGTCGCCGACGAGCAGGGAATGATTACCGGCCTCGTCACGCTCGAGGACATCCTCGAAGAGCTGGTGGGCGAGATCGAGGACGAATTCGACGTGCACGTCCCGGCCGCTCCGTTCTGGCGGTAGCCGTCAGGGTTGCCGTCGCTGCGCACGTGTGCCCTTGAGCTGATGGCACGTGTGGAGAGGATCTGTCGGCAGGGAGAAAACGCCCGTCTCGGCCCGGATAGCTGGCTCGTGAGATGGGGTCACGCCCCCATTTCCGTGTCGCGGGCCAGCTGTCAGGATGTTTATTACCGTGAACGGAGCACCCGCGATCTCACCCCCGACATAGACCGGGTCGGTGGTGCCCTCCCGAAGCGGACTGCGTTGCGGTCGTCGGCAGGCTCTGCCTGTCGACGACCACAGCCACGAATGCACATCACAGCATGTTTCGGGCCCTTGGCCCAGGTTGGGAGTGATAATCGATGGTGCTGACGATGACAATGATCATTACCGTGATACTCGGGCTTGCCTGCCTGGAGCTGTGGGCGTTGTGGAGATTGGGCGAGCACGAAGACCGCGGACGTGTGGCCGGTCCTACGAAGGTGCGGCCGACAGCTGTGCCTGCGCTTCGCCAGGATGGCCGTCGCGCAGGTATGAGATTGCCACCGTCTCCCCGGGCGCATGCCGACGCAGCGCCGCAAACAGGTCCTCCACTCTGGTCAGTGTTTCGTCGCCGACCTTGATCATCACATCGCCCGGCCGCAGACCGGCCTTGGCCGCCGGTCCAGTGGGCGCGATCGCGTACACGAGCACGCCGCTCGCCTGCCCGACCTCGAGTTCGCCGGCGATCGCTGGGGTGAGCTCGGCAGGCTGAAGACCGAGGTATGCGTGCTCGGCGCGGCCGTTGGCGATCAACTGATCGGCGACCTGTTTCGCGGTCGCGGCGGGGATTGCGAAGCCGATCGCCACGGCGCCCTGGTTGGGCGGGATGTACGCCTCGCTGATCCCGACCACCTGGCCATCGGCGTCGACCACCGCGCCGCCCGAGTTCCCCGGCGAAATCGGCGCGTCGGTCTGGATCAGATCAACCAGTGAGCGCGTCTCGGCCGCCGAGCCGGGAATCGAGCGGTGAAGCCCGGAGATGATGCCGGCCGTCACGGTCTTCTCGAAACCGAGCGGGCTGCCGAGAACGACCGCGAGATCCCCGACGCGCGGCAGCGCCGTCGCAAACCGCGCGGCGGGGAGGCCTGTCCGCTCGACGCGGATCGCCGCCAGATCGGTGTTCGGGTCGGTGGCGATCACCCGGCCGGAATCACGCCGCCCGTCCGCGAACGCCACCTCGAGTCGTTGTGCCCCCGCGACCACGTGTTGGTTGGTGAGAATGATCCCGTCGGCGCGGTACACCACGCCGCTGCCCACTCCCTGTCCGGCGAATACGGTCACGATCGACGGTTGCACGCTCTCGACGATCCCGGGAATGCGCGAGAACGCATCGGCCGGTTGGGCGGCGCCGGGCGAGGTTGCCACGTTGGGCCCTGTGGCGCCGGGCTGGCCCGGGGCCGCGCCGCAGGCGGCGAGGGCCAGCGCAATTGACACAGCAGCCGTCCACCCGCGCAACTGCCGCCACCCGTGCACCTGCCGCCACCCGCGCAGCTGCCGCCACACGCGCAGCCGCCGCCACGCTCGGCGTCGGTAGGAGAGGATGCGCGTTGGCGGAGGCATCGTGATCGGACCGGACAGTCGCATGACCTGACGGGTGGAGCAATGGGGTCGAGCATCCATCTGCACCCGGTCACCTGACAGAGACAGCCGCGGCGAATGCGCGCGGGGCTTGTGTCAGTTAATAAAAAATTGATATATAAAATTGATTAACTATTTCCGTGGCAATTCGTCGCGGATTGACCTGCATGGGATCCCAAACTGAGGCGCGGGCTGTGGGTTTGGGCGATCGCGCATGGCTGGCATGCGCGATTCCCCGAATCGGTTTCGGTTGACGCACCTTGGGAGATCGTGCAGGTGCGGTCGGGGGCTGGGAACGACCCCAACGCGCGGGCCCCCTCAAGGTCCGCGGGGATTGCGCGGTCCGAGCGGTGTTAGTTCTCGAGCAGCGCGCAGACGGCCGATGCCTGCACGGACCGCAGCCGGGTGAGCAGCGCGCCCGTTGGCGCCGGAATGTTCAGCGAGGTCGTGATCGAACGCTTGCCGTCCGCTGTCGCCGCGGCCCATTGCGTGTAGCCAGGGAAGTTCCCGGTGTGGCCGTAGACCGTGCCGCAACGCGTTCGATAGCGGAAGATCGCCAGCCCGGCCGCGTTCGTGCCCGGCCCGGCCGGACTCGACGCGCCCGCTACGAAGCGCAGCTGCTGGCGCTGCTGCGCGGCGCCGAAGAACATCAGGCCGAGATCCGCACGGATGAACCTGCCGAGGTCGTCGGGGGTCGAGACGATCGCGCCTGACGCCCACGCCCCGCTGGGGTTCAAGAACATGCTGACATCCTCCGGCTTCGCGCCCGGGGCGACGAGGTATCCGTGGATGAACGGGTTCGGCAATGCGACCACCGTGGGGAACGTCGTTTGCCGCAGCTTCGCCGGACGGAAGACGAGCTGGGAGAGCAGCTTGCCGTATGGGCGCCCGGTGACCGCCTCGGCGATCAGCCCGATCACGATGTTGTCGGTGTTCGAATACTCGTAACGCGAGCCGGGCCTGAACCTGAGGCCGTCCGAGCGCACCCAGTCGATGACCGTGCTCGGCGCGACGAAGCCTTGCGGATCTGTCTTGACCTGCTTGGCGAACCCCTCCGACCGGGTGTAGTCCGGGAGCCCGCTGGTGTGGTTCAGCATCTGGCGCACCGTGACCGACGCCCAGGCGGCCGGGAAGGCAGGCAGCCGCCTGCCGATCGTGTCGTCCAGGCCGAGCAGTCCCTGCTGCACGAGATGAAGCGCCACCGCGCCGCTGAACGCCTTGGCCACGCTCGCGATCCGCATGTGATCGCTCGCGCGCGGCGCTCCCCTCCGGCTGACATTCGCACGGCCGGCGCTCAGAACGGTTGT
This sequence comes from uncultured Solirubrobacterales bacterium, assembly GCA_963838535.1. GTDB lineage: Bacteria > Actinomycetota > Thermoleophilia > Solirubrobacterales > Solirubrobacteraceae > Palsa-465. The sequence goes on along the minus strand of CAWIRN010000025.1, from coordinate 175,051 downwards.
GCGGCCGCGGATGTACAGGGTCGCGATCGCACCCGGTGGCCCGCCCTTCGCCGCGACGAGCCCCTCGAGACCGCGTTTGACCGCGGCAAAGGTAGTCGGCTTCGCCGCGCGACCAGCCACGGGGAACATCAGCGCAACCGCTGCGGCGAGGACGATCACCCGCCCCAATCGAAATGAGCCCACAGCCGAAGTATGACGCCCGAGCCAGGGGACGAGAGCCGATCGAGGGCTTGCTTGCCCGATCACGGGGTGGGGGGCCGTGCACCGGTAGGCTCCAGGGTGCTCAGAGCAGGGCGGCGTATGGAGCGTGGCCCGTGGATGTGAGGTAGGTGGTGCTGATGAGCGCGGTCAGTCGGCGTAGGTTTCTCCAGCTAGCGGGGGGTACGGTCGCGTCGACGATGCTGTCGGACAGCATCACTCGAGCGCTGGCCATCCCGGCGAATCGGGCCACCCGCTCGCTGAAGGATGTCGAGCACATCGTGGTGCTGATGCAGGAGAACCGGTCGTTTGATCACTACTTCGGCGTGATGCGCGGAGTGCGTGGGTTCGGCGATCCGCATCCGGTCACGCTGCCCAGCGGCCGGCCGGTCTGGTACCAGGCCGACGGAGCGACCGTCGTGCCTCCGTTCCGGCCCAATGTCGGCAACCTCGCGCTCACCTTCATCGAGGACCTCGACCATAGCTGGGCCGGGACTCACCAGATGTTCAACGGCGGCCAGTGGGATCAGTGGCTACCGGCCAAAACCACCACCTGTATGGCGCACATGGAGCGCTCGGATGTCCCGTTTCACTACGCGCTGGCCGATGCCTTCACCGTGTGCGATGGATATCACTGCTCGATGCTCGGTCCGACCGACACCAACCGGTACTACATGTGGACCGGCTGGGATGGCAACGACGGCAAGAATGGCGGGCCGGTGATCGCCAACGACGAACTCGGATACGGGTGGCAAACCTATCCCGAGCGGCTCGAGAAGGCCGGGATCAGCTGGAAGATCTATCAGGACATCGGCGAGGGGCTCGATAAGGCCGGCGTCTGGGGGTTTACGAAGGATCCATACATCGGCAACTACGGTGACACCTCACTGCTGTACTTCTTCAACTATCAGAACGCGGCCCCGGGCAGCCCGCTCTACCAGCGGGCTCGCACCGGCACCGACGTCAACAGCGGCGGCGGCTTCTTCGACATCCTGGCTGCCGACGTGAAGAGCGGCCGGTTGCCCAAAGTGTCGTGGATCGTCGCGCCCGAGGCCTACACCGAGCATCCGGCGTGGCCCGCGGGCTACGGCGCCTGGTACACCGCCGGGGTGCTCAATGCGCTGACCAGCGACCCTGAGGTGTGGTCAAAGACGGCGCTGCTGATCACGTTTGACGAGAACGACGGCTTCTTCGACCACGTTGTCGGGCCCTACCCCAACGTGGGCGGGCTGGCCGGACACTCGACCGTGCCGCTGACCAACGAGCTGTTCAACGGCACCGCCGGGACACCCGGCGGCACCAATGGCGTCGCCGGACCGTACGGTCTTGGGGTACGTGTGCCGCTGCTCGTCGTGTCGCCGTGGAGCAGAGGTGGCTGGGTCGATTCTGAGACGTTTGACCACACGTCGCTGATTCGCTTTATCGAGGCGCGCTTCGGCGTGGGCGAGCCCCAGATCACCCCGTGGCGGCGGGCGGTGTGCGGCGATCTGACCTCCGCGTTCGATTTCGGCAGCGCGTCCGATCACGTCCCCGCGCTGCCCAGCGTCGCCGCCTACAAGCCGAACCAGAACACGACGCCGCCGAGCTATCACCCCGTGCCACCCACGGTCGGAAAGGTTCCCTCACAGGAGCGGGGGGTGCGGCCGTCGCGCCGGCTCGGTTACCGCCTCCACGTCGGTTTTGAGGCCGGTCCCCACAACCTCCATCTCGCCGTGAAGAACGAGGGTCGCCTCGGCGTCGGCCTCCAGGCACGATCGCTGACCGTCGCGGGGGCCCCGTACAGCTACACGATTGGCGCCGGTCATCGGATCGCCGTCGCTCTGGCCAATCCGGGCACGTACGACCTCAGCCTCCACGGGCCGAACGGCTTCTTCCGTCACTTCGCCGGCTCGCGCGCGACGACCCTGCGGGTCCAGGAGCAAGACGACCACGACCTCGGCAAGCTCACGCTCCGGATCATCCATGGCAACCATCGGCACCCCGTCGTCGTGGATGTCCTCGACGCCTACGGCGCAGACCGGCACATCAAGCTCGACCGCACCAGCGAGATCACGATCGATACCAGCCACTCCGGCGGCTGGTACGACATTGCGCTGAGGTCACCGAGCGACGCCCGCTTCCGTTATCAGCTCGCCGGTCGCCTGGAATCCCGCGCTCGGTTGACCAGCGATCCCCAACTCGGCCGCTAACCGCACATCGGATGACGCCGACCTGATCATCGCCGGACGGTGATGATCAGGTTCGCGGCGACGGCCAGACGATGGAATCATCATTGTGGGCTGAGATGCGCGCGGAAGCCGCCATGAGCCGACTGCTCGGTCGCCGTCGCTGACGGCCCATCTACCCGCCTCGGCCTCGTCACCGCGCGGAGACGCGCGGTGGCGGAACGGCTCAGCCGCGCGACGCCGAGCTCAGCTGAGCGCCGGGATCACTTCGGCCGCGAGCCGCTCGAGCTGTTGCGCGCTCGTCGACGAGCGGGTTGAGCAGAATCAGCTCCGCACCGGCGTCCGCCACCGCACGGATGCCGGCGGTGCACTCCTCGCGCCGGGCCCGCGAGGATGTGTTCCGACCAGCCGCCCCGCCCGTAGTGTCGCGTGAGCGCGTCCTCGAGTCGCTGGCGCCCGCGCACCGCGTCGTCCTCGACGTGGACGTAGACGCGCTTGCCGATCCGGAACGTGTCGGGCTCGCGGCCCTGCGCGCTGCAGCTCCTCCCTCACCACCTTGACCTGTTCGGCGAACTGAGCCAGTCGTCTGGGAGCCGGCGCCCATGAACCCGTCTCCGTGCCGGACCGCGCGCCGCATCCCCGCCGGCGCGCTGCCACCGAACCAGACTGGCGGGTACGGCTTCTGCACCGGCTTGGGCTCCATCGAGGCGCCCTGGAGCTTCCACAACTGCCCATCGAAGTTGATCTCACGCTCCGTCCAGCACGCCTTCATCAGCGCCAAGGCCTCGTTGAAGCGGGCAACGGGCCTGTCCGCGTCGACGCCAAAGGCGTCGAACGGGCGCCCCCGGCCGCCGGTCGCGACACCCACTTCAACGCGGCCGTGGCTGAGGCAGTCAAGCGAGCTGATCGCCTTGGCCAGGTGCAGGGGGTTGTGCAGCGGGAGCACGAACACCGCACAACCCAGCCGCACCTGCTCGGTGCACGCCGCGACGTAGGCCAGCGTCTCGAGCGGCGCGAGGCTGCCGCCCGCGCCGATCACCTGCTCCTGCACCCAGACACTCTCGAACAGCCCGAGCTCCTCGACGCGGCGCAGATAGCCGCGGAAAGCGTCATCGTCGAAGCGGCTGTCGCGCGCGTACTGCGGGATCGAGATCGCGAATCGCATGGTCTGGGGAGATGACTGATGGTGAGGCTAACGTGGCGGCGGCTCTGGGGCGCCGATCCGCCCGCGAAACTATCGCGTCCGGCCCGTTTGAGGGAGGATTTGATGACAGATGCCGCTGAGCTATACCGACTATTACGAGGTGCTGGGCGTCCCGCGCGACGCGGATCAAGATGCGATCCGCCGCGCCTACCGCAAGCTGGCGCGCGAGTATCACCCGGACCTGAACTCCGACAGCAACGCTGAGGAGCGTTTCAAGGCGCTCGGCGAGGCGTACGAGGTTCTGTCCGACGCCGACAAGCGGGAGCGTTACAACCGCCTCGGCGCTCGTTGGCGTGAGACGGAGCGCGAGGCGCCCGAGGAGAGCTTCGAGGACTTCTTCGCTCAGGAGGGGTTCGGCGACGGCCGCGTGGAGTTCGGCGAGGACCTGTTCGAGGCGCTGTTCGGGGCGCGTACCCATCGCGCCGGCGGGCCCCTGCGGGGCCGCGACCGCGAGGCGCTTCTGGAACTGTCGCTCGAGGACGCGCTGGCCGGCGGCCGGCGGCGGTTGACGCTGGACGGCCGTGAGGTCAGCGTCAACTTCCCCGCCGGGGTTCGTGACGGGCAGCTGATCCGGCTGGCCGGCCAAGGGGGCGAGGGACACGGGGGCGGTCCGCCCGGCGATCTGTTCCTGCGCGTCGCGCTGAAGCCGCATCCACGCTTCCGCCGGCGTGGCGATGACGATCTTGATGTCGACCTGCCGATCACGCCATCGCAGGCGGCGCTCGGGACCACCGTCGCGGTAGAGACCCCGACCGGGACCGCCCGGGTCCGGGTCCCGCCGGGCTCGTCCAGCGGCCGGCGGCTGCGGCTCCGTGGACGGGGACTTCCCCAGCGCGGTGGCGGCAACGGTGATCTCCACGCCATCGTCAAAATCGTCGTACCGAAACAGCTGTCGGAACGTGAGCGCGAGCTCTACGAGCAGCTCGCCGAAAGCCCGAGCCTCGACCCGCAGGAGGCATGACCATGAACGCAGACAGGCAGATCGGGCCGGCGGATCGCGAGCTCCACGCGGAGGAGACGGTCGAGCTGACGGTCGTCGCCAGGCGGGCGGGGGTCAGGATCGTGCACGTGCGGCGCTACCTGGAGTTCGGGCTGTTTGAGCCACATCCGGCCCCGGAGGCGCAACGCCCACGCTTTGACCCGAGCAGCGCCGCGCGAGTGGCGCGAGCGGAGCGGCTGCGCCGTGACCTCGGGCTCAACTACGCCGGCGCCGTGCTCGTGTGCGAGCTGCTGGATCGGATCGGCGAGCTCGAGGCTCGTGGCTAGCGCGGGCGGAGGCAAGCACGCATGAAGAAGATCGGATTCCTGTCCTTTGGTCACTGGAACGCCGGCCCGCACTCGCGAACGCGCTCGGCCGCGGATGCGCTCCTGCAGTCGATCGAGCTGGCGGTCGCAGCGGAGGAATTGGACGCCGACGGTGCGTACTTTCGCGTGCACCATTTCGCGCGTCAGCTCGGCTCGCCGTTCCCGCTGCTGGCGGCGGTCGGCGCGAGGACTTCGCGGATCGAGATCGGCACCGCGGTGATCGATATGCGCTACGAGAACCCGCTGTACTTCACCGAGGACGCCGGGGCGGCTGATCTGATCGCGGGTGGCCGGCTTCAGCTCGGGATCAGCCGGGGGTCGCCCGAGCAGGTGATCGAGGGCTGGCGGTACTTCGGCTACGTGCCCGCCGAGGGCGAGAGCGATGCCGACATGGCGCGCCGGCACGCCGAGGTCGCGCTGAGGGTTCTGGAAGGCGGCGGGTTCGCAGAGCCCAACCCGCGGCCCATGTTCCCTAATCCGCCCGGCCTGTTGCGGACCGAGCCGTACTCGCCGGGTTTGCGGGAGCGGATCTGGTGGGGGTCTTCATCGAACGCAACCGGTGTCTGGGCGGCCCGGCTGGGGCTCAACCTGCAAAGCTCGACGCTGAAGGACGACGAAACCGGCGAACCGCTGCACGTCCAGCAGCGCAAACAGATCGAGGCCTACCGCGAGGCGTGGAAGGAGGCCGGGCATGAGCGTCAGCCGCGGGTATCCGTCAGCCGCAGCATCTTCGCGCTCACCACCGACACCGACCGCGCCTACTTCGCCGGCGACCGCAACTCCCAGGACCAGGTCGGCATGATCGACGAGAACACGCGCGCGATCTTCGGGCGGTCATACGCAGCCGAACCCGACGTGCTCGTCGAGCAGCTCGGCACCGACGAGGCGATCCAGGCCGCGGACACGCTGCTGCTGACCGTCCCCAACCAGCTCGGCGTCGAATACAACGCTCATGTCATCGAGAACATCCTCACCCACGTCGCCCCGGCGCTCGGCTGGCGCTAGCTCACCCTTCCGGCAGACACGAGCTCGATCCGTTCCTCGAAGGTCGATTCGCCCTCGAGCACGCGATGAACCGGACACTTGGCGGCGATCACGCGCAGCGCAGTCACCTGCGCCTCGCTGCAGCCCTCCGGGAGCCGCATGACAACGTTGAACCGGGTGGGGGAGCCGCGCTCGGCCCTGGCATACTCGACCTCGACCTCGACCTGGCCGAGATCCCACCCCTTGCGGTGGGCGTACATCTCCAGCGTGATCGCCGTGCAGGATGCAATGCTCGCCGCCAGAAGCTCCTGCGGGCTTGGGCCCTCGTCAGCGCCGCCCAGGCCGACGGGCTCGTCGACAGTCAGCTGATGGCCGCGGATGTCGATCACATGAGTGAACATCCCGGTCGTGTGCCGCGCAATCGCCTTCATCACAAGGTCCTTTCGTCACGGTCGCCCTCGCGCCTGCTCCTGATGTCGTACTCGACCTCGTATGTGGCGCGCGGCCCATTCCCCGGCCCGGGAGTAGCCGGACCGTGTCGACAGGGTAGGCGAGATCGTCGTTGAGGAACGAGGTGTCGAAAGCGACACCTTGGGGGGCCTCACAGACGGCCCCGGGCGTCTGACAATGGGGCGGTGTCGCTATCTGGATCGGATTTCTCGCTAGATGCTCTGCGGCCGGTGCGCGCCGAGCTTGACCTCGTGGTCGCCGCCGCCGTCAGCGCGCAAGCGCTGAGCGGCTCAGAAGTCGCGTGGACTGAGGAGCCCGGAGTCGAGCACGATCGACACGAGCCGGCTGCGTTTCTCGTTCTGCGCCAGGTCGCCCAAGCCAAAGCGATCGAACAGGGTCCGCAGGTGCGCCTTGACCGCGTCGACGCTAAGGAAGACCTCGGCCGCGATCTGTGGATTGGTCGCGGGCGTCGTGGACGTCCGGTCGTTGACCGGGCGGCAGAGCGCGATCAGCACCTTGCGCTGCATCGGCGACAAGGGCACTGCCGTCGGCGCGACGGCTGCGCGCGCCGTCGAGTCGCTGCCTCCGGGACCATCCGCCTCGCGGTACACGACGAGCGTGTTGCCAAAGCACATCCGGTCTCGGTTATGCAGGCGGTGGCGGCCGTGCACCTGGTTGCCGTTGAGGAACGAGCCATTGCGCGAGAGGCCGTCGTCGATCAACGTCCACTGCTCACCCACGGGCTCGATAAAGGCGTGGATGCGTGACACCTCCCGATCCCAGGCCAGCGGTACGTCCGACTGCTCTCGGCGACCGACGGTGACCCGCGGCCGATCGGGGGGAAGCATCAAGATCCTCTGGTCGCCCGCGCCATCGCGGAAGTACAGAAACGGCACCCCAGTGTGCTCGGCTTCGATCAGTGCCTTGAGGTCCTGTGGGCTCGGCGGCCGCCTCTCGCGGGTATCGGTCACGACGCCGGTCCGTCGCGCCTCAGCGGATCCCGCCTGCTCACCACAATCGACGTCATCCTGGCCTCCATCCGTCGAACCCAGTCCCACCCAACCGGCGGGTCTCCTCCACCACGAGTCTCCCGCCCGGGCCCGCGAAAGAATACCCCCCAAGGGCGCGGTGTTCACACCTCGTCGGTTGGCTGTCGTGAGCCGGGCTACTCACTCACTCACTCACTCAAGCAACCGGAAATCGCGCAATCGCTCGCATCTTTCGACCGAATCGTGTGGATAGTCTCCGACGTATGATGACGCCTCCGGCGCAGCGCCTGCACCAGGCGATCGTCGACGTCGCCGTGGAGGCGCTGGACGGCTCGGCGGTGACGCTCTTCGCACGCCGGGGCGAGGACGTGGTGGTGCTGGCCGCGGGTGGCGTAGATGCGACGTTGGTGGATCGCGGGGCGGACGGCCAGCTGCAGTACGTGCTTGCTACCGGGCAGCTGCTGTCCCTCGGTGCGAGCCCCGGTGACGCGCGGCCGTTGCTCTGCGTCCCGTGCATGGGCGCCGAAGAGATCCTCGGAGCGCTCGAGATTCGTGGCCCGGCCGAGCACGGCCCGTTCTCGCCCGAGGCGACGCGGCTGGCGTCGCTCGTCGCCGATCTCGCGGGCGGCGTGCTCGAGTCCGACGACACGCATGCCGCGGCGCGGCCGTCGCCCGCCGAGCTCGCGTCCGAACTGGCACGACTGGCCGAGACCGACGCGCGCCGCTACGACGCGGTGGCATCGGTGCTCGCCGCCCTGCTCGCGCATGGCTGACGCGCAGCGGCCCGCCTGGTCGCGCGGGGAGTCGATCTTCCGGCCGCTGGCGGGTGTTGTGGCGATGCCCGAGCTCACGCGCGACTGGGCGTGGGGAGGCGCGACGGGCGAAGGCGTCCGCGTCGCGGTGGTCGACAGCGGGATCGACGCCGGCCATCCGGCGCTCGGCGGCGCCGTGACGGGCGACGGGCTGGCGATCAGCCTGGGGGAGGATGGTGAGCTCGTCGAGGCGCGCGGTCCGCACCCGGATCTGGTCGGCCACGGCACCGCCTGCGCCGGGATCATCCACGCTATCGCCCCGCGGGCGAGCATCACCAGCGTGCGGGTGCTCGGCGGGTCGCTGAGCGGGAAGGCCCAGATTTTCCTGCGCGGTCTGGCCTGGGCCGTCGACCAGGAATTCGACGTCATCAACCTCTCGCTGGGCACCGGGCGGCGCGACTGGGCGCTCGCGTTCCACGAGATCTGCGACCAGGCGTACTTCCGGGGCCGCCTGATCGTCACCGCGGCCAACAACCAGCTGACGGTCAGCTTCCCGTCGCTCTACAGCGCCGTGGCCAGCGTGGCGTGCAACGTGGCGACCGATCCGTTCGAGTTCCACGTCAACCCAGAGCCGCCGACGGAGTTCCTGGCGCGCGGTATCGAGGTCGAGGTGCCCTGGGCGAACGGCACCACGATCAGCGTCACGGGGAACTCCTTCGCCGCGGCGCATCTCGCCGGGATCGCCGCGCTGATCTGCAGCAAGCACCCGGGTATACGTCCGTTTCAAGTGAAGACCGCGCTGTGGGGAACCGCGTCCAACGTGGCCGCCGGGGATCTGCTCAGCGTCCCGACCCGGGCCGCCGTGCTGTCGCCGCGCGCCCTCTCGGCGATGCATCCCGTCGTCAGACCGTCGGAATAGCGCGTACCTGACTTGCAGCGAGGACGGCCTCGCTCTGCGCGCGCTGGCGGTCGACCATCTGGCTCGCCAGTGCCACCTGCGCATCTCCGTCGCGCTCGAGCAACCAGGCGAGATCACCGCGCTCGAGACTGTAGAGGTCGGTGGGCATGGTCGTCCGCACGTCGGCCCGCTGCGGTTCGTCGGCGAGCAGTGCCAGCTCGCCGAAGTAGTCGCCCGCGCGGAGCTTCGCCGTCCGGCTTCCGTCGGGCGCGACGGTCTCGAGCTCTCCCCCGGCGACGATGTACAGCTTGCGCGCAACCTCGCCCGCGGCGATGAGCTGCTCGCCGGCGTCATGGCGCTCGAGCACGAGCCGGCCGGCCACGGAATGCAGCTCCTGTGCGCTCAGCTCGGCGAACAGCGGCACCGCCTGCAAGAACTTGACCTGTGCCGCGTCGCCGCGCAGCTGAGCGGTCTGTTCCTCATACAGCCGCTGGTAGAGCCCGCCGGCGGTCACGAGTTCCCGGTGCGTTCCCTGCGCGACGACCGTGCCGTCCTCCACGACGAAGACGTAGTCGCCGCGGGCCGCAACCGAGAGCCGGTGGGTGATGCTGATGACGGTGCGCGTGCTGCGCGCGGCCTCGAGGATGTCGAGGACCTCGCTCTCGGTCTCGGCATCGAGCGCGCTAGTGGCCTCGTCGAGGATCAGGATCGAGGGGTCGCGGATCAGCGCCCGCGCGATCGCGAGCCGCTGGCGCTGGCCGCCGCTCATCCGGGCACCACGCTCGCCGAGGACGCTGTCGATGCCGCCCGGAAGGGTGCCGATCCAATCCTCCAGCTGCGCGGCTCGCGCTGCCGCCAGCACGTCCTCGTCGGTCGCACCCTGCCGGCCAAGGGCAATGTTTGCCCGCACCGTCGTATCGAACACGAACGTCTCCTGGAAGACGGTTCCGATCTGGCCGCGCAGCGACGCCAGCGTCGCCGCACGGATGTCGTGCCCGTCGATCAGGACCCGGCCGCCGTCGGGATCCCAGAAGCGCATCAGCAGGTTGACGATCGTGCTCTTGCCCGAGCCAGAACGCCCGACGATCGCGACGTGCCGGCCCGCCGGCACCTCCATATCCAGCGCGTCGAGGACCGGCTGGTCGCGTTCGTAGCCGAAGCTGACCTTCTCCAAGCCGATCGCGCGCGCCAGCGGCGCGAGCGCGACCGCGTCCGGGGCCTCCGCGATCGAGACCGGCGCGTTGAGGACCTCGAGGATCCGCTCCATCGCTCCGGCCGCCTCGTTGACCTCCTGGCCGACGTTGCCCAACGTGGTGATCGGTTGAAAGAACAGCGGGAGCAACCCGACGAAGGCGACGAGCGTGCCCACGGTCAGGTGGTTCTCGATCACCAGGTACCCGCCCAGGCCGATCACCACAAGCTCTCCGAGTGCGACGGCGAAGGTGATGCTCGCCCCGAACACCGAGCTCAGCAGCACGATCCGCAGCACCGCTTTGAGCAGGCCGGCGAGCTGCCCGCGGTAGGACTCGATGACGGATCGCTCGAGGCCGAACGCCTTGACCACCGAATGGGCCGACAGCCCCTCCTGCAGCGACGCGGCGACCTGACCGTGCGCCGCGCCCACCTCGGCTCCGGCCTCCCGGATCCGCGACAGCAGCAGCTTCTGGCCGAGCGCGAACACGGGCACCACGACCAGCACCGACAGCCCGAGCGGCGGGCTGAGGACGATGGCGATCACGGCCGCGGCGGCGGCGCTGAAGACCAGGAAGACGCCCTCACTCAAGACGGAGGTGATCGCGGACTGCACCACGTTGAGGTCCTGGGTCAGGCGCGACATCAGGTCGCCGACCTTGGCGTGGCCGTAGAAGTCGTGCGACAGGGACTGCAGGCGCTCGAACATCCTGCCCTGCAGGTCGAACAGGACGCTCTGCGTGATCAGCGCGGTCACGTAGGAGCGCCGCAGTGTGACCACGACGTTGGTCAGGTAGATCGCCAGCAGGACGCCGGCCAGTCCGGCGAGGCGGCCGAGGGAGCCGTCGGGGATGACGGTGTCGAACAGGTACTTGAACGCCAGGGGTATCGCGAGCGTGTAGAGCACGCCGGCGAGGATGTAGCCGACGACCTCCATCCAGCGGCGCCGGTAGGGCGCCATCAGCGGCCGCAGCTGGCCGAGCAACGCGCGGATCGTTGCGCGGAAGCCGACCGGCCCGCGCACGTCGCGAAGCCACATCTCCTCCAGCGCGCCGAGCGGCCGCCCGAAGGCGGCGGTCACGGCGCGATCGCGGCGCTCGGGGTCGAACTCCGCGAATGCCCTCTTGACGGCCTCGGCGCCGAAGTGCTCCAGCAGGAAAGCGACGAACGACGTCGCGACCGCGGGCTCGGGTGATCCGACGATTGAGACGCGCTCTCCGGCTAACAACAGGGCCCGGACGTGTTCGTCGGCCGCTGGCGTTCCGGTGGTCACGCCCGCGATGCCGGTGACGAGCACGGCCTGGTCGGCGGCCTCTGCGCCGTACCAGCGGGCGATGAGCAGCGGCGCGAGCGCGAACGCCAGCGGCTCGTCCGGGGCATCGGGGCTCACGACGCGCACGATGGCGTCGCCGACCGGCGGCGGCCGCCCACCGCCGGCGATCTCGTCGGTCAGATAGATGTCGACCGTGGTGGTGGGGCCTGGCGCGAGCAGGTCCTCCAATCGCGCGATGGCCTGCGCGGCCTCCGCGAGCTCGCTCGGCACCCGGCGCGCCGCGTAGGAGCCCGCCGCCGCGTGCACGTTCACACCCGCTGCCGATCGCGACTCCCAGTTGCGCCGCGAGACCACCGTCGCCTGATGCTCGGCGTCGACGACGATCAGGATCCCGCCGAGGGCGACCACGTCACCGCCGCGCAGGGTCGTCGGCGCGGCGATCCGGGCCCCGTTCACCCAGGTTCCGTTGGTGGATCCGAGATCGGCGATCTCGGCGCCGCGATCCGTCGGGCGGATGACGGCGTGGCGGCGTGAGACCAGGGTCGCTTGGAGCAGGACATCGCCGTCGGTGCGGCCGAGCGTGAGCTCGCGGTCCAGCGTGACGCGCTGCCCGGCCAGACTCCCGTTCTGGATTGTCAGCGTCGTCACACCGGAGCGCCGATCCTACCTCAGCGGGGGTTGACATCGACCTGCCGACGGCAGAGAGTTAGGCCACGGAATCCGACGCCCCCCACACGCTGAGCGTCGCCCTCGTGAACATGCCGTTTGCGGGAGCCAACCGTCCCTCGATCCAGTGTGGGCTGCTCAAGGGCGTGCTCGTGCGCGAGGGCCACGCCGTCGACGTCCACTACCTCAATCTTGAGCTCGCCGCCGAGCTCGGCGCTCGGACCTACGGGGCGCTGGCCGAGTTGCGGACCGATCAGATGCTCGGCGAGTGGCTGTTCGGGGCCGCCGCCTTCGGGCACGAATTGAGCGAGACGGACTACCTCGACGCACACCCCAGTCTCACGCATACGTGCGAGCAGCTCGACTGCACCTTCGAGGACCTCTGCGAAATGCGCCGGAGGACTGTGCCGGCCTGGCTCGAGCGCTGCGTGGCGAGCGTTGACTGGGGTGACTACGCGCTGGTGGGCTTCACGTCGACATTCGAGCAGAACGTGGCTTCGCTGGCGCTGGCGGCGCGGATCAAGGCGCGCCACCCGCACGTGGTCACGGTCTTCGGCGGCGCCAACTTCGACGGGACGATGGGTCCGGAGTTCGTGCGGGCCTTCGACTGCATCGACTACGCCGTCGTCGGCGAGGGCGAGTGGGCGCTGGCCGCACTGGCCGGATGCGTGGCGCGGGACGAGGTCGCAGCTGACGTGCCGGGCGTCGCGGGGCGCATCGACGGCGAGCTGTTCGTCAACGCGCCAGCAGATCTCCTGCGCGACCTCGACGGCCAGCCCGACCCCGACTACGACGACTTCTTCGCTGCCCTCGCGCGGCTCGGCCGCGAGCGGGTGCTCCACGACGCGCTCCCGCTGCTTCCGTTTGAGAGCGCGCGCGGATGCTGGTGGGGCGAAAAGCACCACTGCACCTTCTGCGGGCTCAACGCCAACGGCATGGCCTACCGCTCAAAGTCCCCGGGAAGGGTGCACGAGGAGATGCGCCGCATGTCGGCCCGATACCAGATCGCCAACTTCGAGGCCGTCGACAACATCCTCGACATGCGGTACCTGGACGAGCTCTGTGAACCGCTGATCGCCGAGCGGACCGACTACCGGATCTTCTACGAGGTCAAGGCCAACCTCCGCCGCGAGCAGCTCTCGACGCTGTCCCGCGCCGGGGTTCGCCTGATCCAGCCCGGCATCGAGAGCCTCAATACGCACATCCTCAAGCTCATGCGCAAGGGCTCCACCGGACTGCTGAACGTGCGCCTGCTCAAGTGGGCCCACTACTACGGGATCGCCGTCGCCTGGAACCTGCTGACGGGGTTCCCGGGCGAGGTGTTCGAGGACTATGAGGCGCAGGAGCACTGGATGCGCCGGCTGGTGCACCTCCCGCCACCCTCCGGCGGCGGCCCGATCTGGATGGAGCGCTTCAGCCCCTATTTCAGCGAGCCCGGCTTCCCGGTGTCTGAGGTCACGCCGTGGCCGGCGTATCGCTTCGTCTACCGCGAGGCCGACGTCGACCTGAATCAGATCGCGTACTTCTTCTCCTACAAGATGGCCGAGACCATTCATCCGAAGGAGCTGTCGGGATTCTTCGGCGCGCTGAAGGCCTGGCAGGACCGCTGGACGCAGGCGCCGGTGCCGTCCCTTGTCTACCAGCGCACGCCCGACTGGATCCAGATCGTCGATCAGCGCGGCGCCGCGGCGCCGCGGGTCCACGCGTTCTCCGGCCTGGAGGCCGCCGTCTACGAAGCGTGCGGGGACACCTACCGGACGGCCCGCGCGATCGCCGAGGAGCTCAATCGCACACACGGGGCCGGGTGCGACGCCGACACGATCGCCCCGGTCGCCGAGCGCTTCTGCGACGAGGACCTGATGATCCACGAGGACGGCCGGTATCTCAGCCTCGCTCTCCCGGTGAACGTGAACTGGTGACCGACCCCCACGCCATCGCCCGTGCTGGTACGCAGCTCGAGGAGTTCTACGCGACGCTGACGCCTTCTGACCAAGCCGCTCTGCGGGTCGTCCTGCGCCGCGCGCGAGATGCTGAGGGCGAGCTGACGCCCGCCGAGTCCGAGGTGTTCGACCGGTTGCGTGCCGAGCCGGATCCGCCGCCGGGCGACCTAGCCGGGATCACGATGATCATGAAGGCGACGCGGCTGTGCAATCTGCGCTGCACCTACTGCCACAGCTGGCGCGACGGCCCGAACCAGCGGATGAGCTTCTCGGTGCTCGCACGCGCCACCCGTGACGTGCTGCGGGACCCGGCCGTCCGGCACGTCGCGTTCGTCTGGCATGGCGGAGAGCCGACGCTGCTGCCGTCCTCGTTCTTCCGCAAGGCGCTGTGGCTCCAACAGCAGTTCAAGCGGCCGAGTCAGGTGGTCCAGAACCACATACAGACCAACGCTACGCTCCTCACCGAGGAGTGGACCACCTTCCTGCGTGTCCACGGAATCGGCGTCGGCGTCAGCCTCGACGGCCCGCCGGAGATCCACGATTCCCGGCGCGTCGACGTCGCCGGGCGGCCGACGTCGGCGCGCGTGCGGGCGGGCCTCGAGCAACTGGAGGCCGCGGGCATCCGGCGGGTCGCGACGCTGATGGTCGTCGACGATGCGGTGATCGCTGCCGGCGCCGAGCGGGTGCTCGAGTACCTGCTGGAGATCGGCGTGAGCCGGGTGGCGCTGTTGAATGTGTTGCCGGAGAACGCGGCTCCGGGCGGGATGTATCTGCCGTTCGACCGCTACGTCGAGTTCCTACGGGAGCTGTATCGCGCCTGGTCGCCGGAGCATGTCGATCGGCTCGACATCCGCGAGCTCTCGGCGCTGGCCGGTCAGGTCCAGGGTGCCGAGGCGGGGATCTGCCTGTTCGCGGGCGACTGCTTCGGCGCGTACCTGACCGTCGAGCCGGGAGGCGAGGTCTCCGCCTGCGACAAGTACATCGACGACCCGTACTACCAGTTCGGCAACGTGCTCGAGTCCGGTCTCACCGGCGCCCGGGCATCCGACCGACTGGCCGCGGTGCGCTCCGAGGCACGCGCGCAGGTCGAGCTGACGCGCTCATGCCGGTGGTTCTCGGTCTGCCACGGCGGCTGCCCCCACGACGTGTACACATCCCAACGCCGGCTGGGCTCCGGCGACATGAGCTGTTGCGGACTGGCTCCGCTGCTGGACGACATGGCGACGACGCTCGTCGCAACCCCCGAGTAACGAGAGGAACACGATGGCCGAAGAGCCGAAGGAACTCGAGCAGGTCACCGCGCAGGACGTCGACGCCGTAACGGAGCGGCTCAAGCAGTGGATCCCGACACTGCCCGACCAGGAGCAGCTCGTGCTCGGCTGGATGCTCACGCGCGCCGCGTCAGCCAACGACGGCGACGCGAAAGCCTACGCCGAGCGCTCCCAGGGCGGCGTTCCCGTGTCGACCCTGATGGCCGAGGCCGCCGGGCTCGCCGAGGTCAGCGGCTACGCGTTGAACAGCCCCGCCGCCCCGGCCACCAAGATCGGGCCGATCAAGATCTGGGCATACCACTGGTGACAGCGGTCCCGAAGCGGTGAAAGATCGCGGCGGCGATCTTGCAGGGCCGGTTAGACGGGCCTCATCCTTGGGGCGAGACGCATGGTTCGTCGGACGTGGGTCCGGAGGCGAAAGCGGCGCTGCTGGGCTGTGAGCGACCCGGTCAGGGCGCGACAGCCCGGGACCCCCCTACGGTTGCCCGGGCTGTCTCGCGCTTACGGGTGAGGCTTGTGGCTGGCGCGCAGATCACGTAGACATGGAACGTCGCAGGGGCTGCGCCCGTGTTGTTCATGAATGCGTTCCACCCGTCGGCGTGCCCCGTCGCCCGCCAGCGTTTTAGATGAAACGTCGGCGGCGAGCGGGGAGCGTTTCGAGAGAGGGTGTCTGCGGGTACCCGTTCCGGCGAGAGGGTCTCGGTCGGCGCCGGGGCGGCGGGTACCCGTTCCGGAGGTATTGCTGAAAAAGCCCGGGCCATCCGCGCTTATTCAGCGCGGCCGGCATTGACGGGGCGACGCGACTGTCGGATCGCGGTGGACGGAGCTCACGCAGCCGCCCGGGCGCACACGCCGTGCCACCAGTCGGCGGCTCGCCCGGCCATCAAACGTGGCCCGGACCGGTGGGCCGGCTAGCTCTAAGTCATCGGACGTCAGACAGCTTGGTTCCATGCTGCCGCAGACACCGGCCACCCAGCGTTCATTCCCGCGCGTGATCTACCTGGCGTGGTGTTGGTTACGTTGTCGCTACCTCGGACTGGTGTTCGCGCAGGTGCTCGTGGATCAGGCGCACGACGCAGAAATCGCTCGGCGTCAGCCATCGAGAAAGCCGCATCCCAGGATTGGTATCGGGCGACCTCCGGGTCGGAACGGTACGCGACGAGGGCCGGCAGATCCTCGGCTATGAAGGGCCGCAGGAGCAACCGGTCGGTGACGAGCTCGATGCTGGTCATGTCCGGTCGGCCCGCAGTGACGCTGGGTTGACGACGTTGGTTGGGGCGCCGGACGCAAAGGCGTTGATCTGGTCGAAGATCTCGGAGAATTGGAGTTCCCACTCGTCGCGGGTTACGTATCCGATGTGGGGCGTGCAGACGACGTTCTCGAGCGTCAGCAGTGGGTCTTTGGGGTCGCGGAGCGGCTCGTGCTCGTAGACGTCGACGGCAGCCATGCCCGGACGACCGGCGCGGAGCGCGTCAACCAGCGCCCCGGGCTCGATCAGGCCGGCGCGGCTGGTGTTGACCAGGAGCGCGTCGGGCTTCATGGCGGCCAGATCGGCTGCTTGTATGATGCCGCGCGTCGCTGCGCCGAGCCGCATGTGCAGCGAGAGCACGTCGCAGGAGGCAAAGAATGACCGCTTGTCTGGGGCCGTCGCGTAGCCCTCGGCCCGAGCCCGAGCCAGCGACTCCGGACGCCCCCAGACCAGGACGTTCATCCCGAAGGCGCGGCCGTAGCCGGCGACCACCGCGCCGATCCGACCGTAGGGCGGCCGGGAACGCTGATCGCGCGGCGGGGCTGATCGCGGGGGCGCTCCCGCTGTCCCGGGGCCGAGCGCGAGCGCAGCTGTTGCAGACCCGCGGGGTGATCGAGGCGAGGACAGGAGATGTCCGTAGCGCGACAGAGATCCTGCTCGAGGCGGCCGAGGCGAGCGACGACCCATCGCTCACGCTCGAGCTGCTGACCGAGGCGACGGAGGCCGCGGTCTACGCCGGGGACTACTCGCAGGCCGTGTCGCCGGGCGTGCGAGCCGCCGCTATCGAACCGGCCGATGAGACCGACGAGTTCCGCGCTGAGGTGCTGTCGGGCCTCGCGGCGACCCTCGCGGGCGATCACGAGCGGGCCGCTTCACTGCTCGCGGCCGCGATCGGGAGGGCCGACCGGCTTGACGATCCTCTCGTGCTGATCTGGGCGGCGCGAACGGCCACGCTAGCCGGTACGCATGGCGACGGTCTGCGGCAGGCCTGTGTTCGTCCTCGTACCAGTTTGCATTTCGTGCTCCTTATGAAATAATCATTACACTGAACGAGTAATGAAGGCTGCGGTAGCATAGCGAAATGCCTGAGCCTGTCAAGTCGCGCCGCTACAACTCACCACGCCGGCTTGAACAGGCCGCCGCCACCCGCCGCGAGATCCTCCAATCCGCGCAGCGACTGTTCGAGCGCCAGGGCTACGCCACGACGACGATGGCCGCAATCGCTGCCGAGGCCGGCGTTGCCCTCAAAACGGTGTACGTCGCCTTCCAGACCAAGAGCGGCGTCCTACGCGCGCTCTGGAACCTGCTCCTGCGCGGCGACGAGGGCGACGCCCCGGTCACCGACCGGCCTTGGTACCGCGAAGCCCTCGAACAAACCGACCCCGAGCGTCAGCTGCTGCTGGTTGCGCGCAACTCGCGCAACGTCAAGCTACGCATCGGCGCTCTACTCGAGGTCATCCGCGCCGCCGCGCCTACCGACCCCGACATCCAGGCGCTCTGGGAACGAATCCAAACCGACTTTCGCGCCAACCAGCATCGGATCGTCGAAAGCCTCGACGACAAGAACGCGCTCGCGGCCAATCTCAACGTCGAACACGCCACCGACATCCTCTGGGCGTTGAACCTCTCAAACCTCTGGCAGCTGCTCGTCGCCGAACGCGGCTGGACGCCCGATCAGTACGAGCAGCTGATCGGGAACCTCGCCCGCTCGCAACTCCTCCACGACAAACCGCCAACCCACCGCCTACCACGACCACGCCGGACACCAAACCCCAAACAATGAGGACCCGCTCAGGAGCGAACTCCTCGCCGCACCGCTGGCCCGGGTCTGAACGGCCTGAATGGCTTGAACGGCCTGAACGGACCTGAACGGGCGTGACCGGACCGCGCCCTACGCGCCGTCCAGCCCGTCGAAGGTGAGGCTGCTGGACGCCTCCCCGCGGCCGACGCTGGCCCGGTTCGCCGCCCAGACGAACAGGCGCCCGTCGTGCCAGCGCGCCGCCTGGTACATCCGACGGACCACGACTCCCTCGCGCGGAACCTCCTCCTCCCGGATCAACGGCCTCGCCGACGGGTCGGTGGGCTGCAGGATCTGGGCCTGCGCGCCGACCACCCGCGGCTGACCGTCCACATGCAACACAGCACCGCGGGCGAGTCTGACCTCGGCGCTGGACTCCGACGGGCGCACCGGCAGCAACGGGATCCAGTGATCCGGCACCGGGCTGGCCAGGCGGTACAGCGGACTATCGTGCGGGGCGGGCGTCTCGTCCAGGTCGAGCGTGTCACGAGCCGTCTCCAGCCCGACCTCGAGCGGGCTCTCCAGCCGCCGTTCCACCGCCCACGCGATGTTGGCCATCTCGTCGCGGACCAGCATGACCTCCTCCAGCACCGGGCCTTCCAGCGGCACGATGGGATCGGCCAGGAAGAACAGGTTCGAGGCTGCGATGCCGACCTCACCAGCGTCGACTGGCATGGATAGGGTGAACTGGCTGCTCCCGGTGCTGTTGAGCAGATGGAACGGGTCGCCGGCCTCCCGCAGGAGCGTCTGGACGCCGAACGTGTCGGTGATGACCAGCGAGGCCGACGCGACCAGGGAACCAGCTGGCAGATCGATCGGGATTATGAACCAGTCGTTGCCGTACCCGGTGAGCGTCTCCACCAGCAACAGCTGCCCGAGATCGGATGACCCCAGTTGCAGCGCGCCGAGGTCGATGCGGGCGTCCTCCATCTCCCAGAACCGTTGCGCCGGCATGCCGTGGAACGTCACCGGCGCGGGCAGCACCGTGCGCGCGATCAGATCACCCGGCGGATCGTCGCCCGTACCCGTGTTGATGTTGAGGTTCAGGTCGAAGGAGTACCAGTCGAGCCGGCCGTCGGCGTACTGCTCGGCCGAGAGTGGCCGCTCGCCGAACCGGTCGTCACCCAGTCGCGTCGAGAGCGTGAACGCGTACTCCATCCGGTCAGGCTGCCAGGCCTGCGCGCCCGCGTCCGGCTCGCTGAACAGCGAAGCGGACCAAGCCAACCACGCGCGCATGGCGTCAAGCACCTCGGCTCGGTCGCTCGCCGCGATCGGCAGGCCCGGGTCCAACCGCGGGTTAGCCGGATCGCCGATGCCCTGGCGCAGCCGCCGTCCGTCGATCGCCCGGCCGGCCATGAGGTCGACAAAGGCGGCCGTTTCTGGATCCACGGTGGACCGCTGCGCGTCGGTGAGCGGGAGCACGGCGTACGCGGCGACGAAGGCCGGCCCGGGATCGCTGGTGATGGCCTCCAGCCGCAGCAACCGCAGAAAGTGCTGGCCCGACTCGACAGCGAGACGCAGGCCCTCCAATCCGGGAGCGGCCGACGGCCGCTGGGTCGGCTGTCGCTCCACCAGCGTCTGCAACGGGATCGCGCCGGCGTCGAAATGCGGTGCCTTCAGCTGGGTGTTCCACGGGATCGGGCCGGCCACGAAGTGGTTGAGCTGGGCGACCCGGGCCCGCCATCGGGCGACGATCGGCGTGCCCGCGTCCTCGGCCTGGAACTCGGCGAGCTGCCACTGCCGGGCCAGCAGCCACAGGGGATCGAATGCCCGGGCGGCGTACCCGGCCGCGATGTCGCCGTCGCCGGATTGTGGCTCCAACCGGGACCAGCTCGTGATCGATGACATGCCTCGGTCCTTCGGTCAGCTGAGGGTCAGCGGGGCGAGGTCGGACGAGACGGCGTCGCCGTCGACGTTGAAGGCAAGGTAGGCGGCCGGGAGGAAATGCCGGATGTCGCCGAGCGCCTCGGGACCTACGGCCCGCAACCGGGCGAGGTCGAGCGTCTCGACGAGCACCCGGTTGAGCGAACCGACCGTCCAGGGCTCTCCCGGCACGGGCGGCACCGCGAGCAGGATGGCCTGCGGGGCGACCGAGTCGGGCGGGTCGTACTGGAACGCGATGCCGGTGGTCTCCGTCCGGCTCGGGATCAGCTCCGTCCACTCGTCAACCAGGACACCACAGAGCGGACCATCCAGAGTGGACGGTGTGGCCTGCAGCACGAGGGAGACACACCCGTCGACCGGCGGCCCGTCGCCGGCCAGCGGCAGGCCCAGCCAGCGCTGGCCGGCCACGTGCGGCAGCTGGGCGATCGCGAGGTCCAACCGCTCGCCGGAGCCGAGCGCCTCCGCCTCGCGCAGGGGCCGGCCGAAGCGAGCCAACGGCACCCGGACCCGCTCCATCCGCAGCATCCAGCTATAGGCGGCGAGCGGGTCGTCGCCGCGCAACGCCACCGCGTCGGCGAGCGAGTCGGCCAGTTCGGCCGCGTTCGCCGCCCGGAACCGCGGCAGAGCCAGGAATCCGGGGCCAAACACCGCCCGCAGCCGAGCCAGGATCTGGTCGCGCCGGTCGGCGTCGTCCACCGGCGGCGCGGCGGCCGCCGGGGTGAGCCGCCGGTCGAGCTCGGTGAGTAACGCCCTCGCCTGCGGTTCCAGCGGGCCGCTCGGTGCCGGTACCGATCCGGGGACACCGAACGACGCGACGCCGTACATCGGCGCGCGCAGGTCGGTCCCGTTCTGCATCGCCGCCGACAGGGCCGCGCGCGCCGCCGCCAGCGCCTGTTCGGCGGCGATGGCGCGCTGCTCATACTCATCCAGATCCAGGCCCCGCACCGGGTCGGTGTGCGCCGGTTGCAGGTCGTCACCGTCGAGCGGCCGCGCTCCACCGAGGAGCTTCTGAGCCCGGGTCGCCACCTCGAGCAGATCGCTGACGCTGCGATCGTTGCCGGACCGGGCCAGGTTGACCCGCAGGCCGGGCGAGCTGCCGGGCCGGGCCTCGTCGATGAGCCGGCGCATGATCTCGGCCGGTGCCCCGTCCGGGCCGACGAGCGTCCACAGGAGATCGATCGGTGCGAGCCCGAGCGTGGCGAAGGCCACGATGTGAGCGGTCCGCACGGCCCCGGCGTCGTCCAACTCCTCGACTCGGGCGGTGATGCCGTCCGCCGGGCCGAACAGCCGGCCGGCCCACGCGTTGAGAACCGGATCGGCCAGGGCCCGCGGCGTGGTGGTCGACCAGCCGCCGCCGGGTGCCGGCGGGGCCGCGTCGAACAGCATCGCGACCCGGTGGTGCACCGAAACTCCGGTACGCGGGGTCTTCAAAAAGCCCAGGTCGGGTGGCGGCGACTGTCCATTGGAGACAGCCTCGAGCGAGGTCGAGGCACGGGTCGGGTTGCCCCGCACCATCTGGAACGCCGCTTCCGCCTGGATCCCGTCGGCGGCGGCGTCCACGGCGGACCCGAGGCCGTTGAGGATGCGGGTCGCCGCGGTACGCCGGGTGTCGGTGGCGGAGAGTGACGCGAGCACTGAGTCCGGGTCGGCCTGCCACCGCGCGGACAGGGCCAGGCCGTCGACCACGATCCGGCGTACGCCCGTCGGCGTGGCCGCGCCCGGGAGCGGGGCCAGCGCCCGCAACGGGTCGATCAGGTCGTCGAGGTTCGCCTCGTGCAGCCGCCGCTCAAGCAGATAGCCGAGCAGGGCACCCAGCGGTTGGCCCTGCCGCAGGCCTTCGAAGAGCCCTCGTACCAATCGGACTCGTCCCGAGCTGAGGTCGATCGCGTACGGCGAGGAGGGCGTGCCGCCGTGGGCCAGGTGAGCGTTGCGCAGGAGGGCGGCGGCGCTGGCCTGGTTCATGGAAGGAGCGTGGATGAAGCCAGGGTCGCCAGCGGTGGTGGCCAGCGGTCCCGGCTCACCGGGCAGCGGGTCGACCGTTTGGCGGGCCGCGCCCGGACGCAGGTTCTCCACCCAGGCGTAGCCGCCGATCGTGAGGCCGGTCGGCTGGGCCGCACGCTGCTCCGCGAGTCGCCGCGTGGCGAGCGAGGTGATCCACGCGTCCAGGCGGTGCGACGTAGCGTCCAATGTGGACGAAAGCTGCCGCTCGAGCGTTGGCGCGTCGAAGCGGGCGAGCTGCTGCAGGGCCGACCGCAGCAGCGTGATCTGGGGACCAGGCGTCTGGGCCAGCCGGTCGCGCACGGTGGTGGTCGTGCCCGGGACCAGGCTGGCCCGCAGCCCGCTCCAGGTCAGCATCGGGGCCTGTCCGGGCACCAGGTCGACGAGCTCGACGTCGTGCAGGAGCTGCTCGACCGGCGCGTCGGCGGTGGCCACCAGGCTGGCGCCCTCCTCGTAGTACGTTCGCAGGATCGCGTGGCGCAGCAACACCTTCAGCAGCGGATCGGCCGCGGATGGGACGGGGTTGGCAAGCGCGTCGAGGTCGGTCAGCGCGGCCAGCTCGGCGATGTAGGAGACATCTCCGACCAGCGGAGCCAGGAGCGGGTGCGCGACGGTGTCGTGCGCGGCCTGGGTCAGGAACGGGGTGCCGGTGATCGCGACGACATTGCTGATCGCGGTCGCGATCTGGTTGAGCTGCTGCCAGAACGTGACCGGGTCGGGGTTGTCGGTGAGGAACGCCCGCAGGTGCTGCAGGTAGTGCTCGCCCATCAGGCCACGCACGGCGAACGACGGGGAGACCGCGTCGGTGCTCAGCACGTCCGCGAGGTCGGCGCTCGGGTCGTCGGTGCGGCCGACCCGCGGGAGCACTCCGCTTGCTGGCCGCCAGATCAGGTCGCGCAGGGCCACGAGCAGGCCGCGAAGCCAGGCCAGCGCCGGGTTGTTCGGGCCAGGGGTCCAACTGTCCACAGAGGTCACCGGCAGGACGCCGTACGGTTGGGCTCCCACCCGCAGGGTCGGCAGGGGTCCGCCGGGCCGGACGTAGGCCAAGGCGTGCGCACGGGCAAGGTCGCGGTTGGCCACGATCAGGCCGGTACCCGCGAACCCGATCATCTGGGCGAGGAAGTAGCCCCACGTGACCGGCCACAGGGCTACCGCCATCGCCGAGGCCGCGCGCTCCTCGGTGTCGTGCGCGCCGGCCACATGGGCGAACACGTCGACCCCGAGCGCCGACCGCATGACATCGCCGGCGCTGCCCGATTCAAGCGGATCCGGTGCCACCTCGACGGCGTAGCTCGACAGCTGCGCTGGATCGGGTCCGCGGTAGAGCGTTCGGCCGGCGGCGGTGTTGTTGGTCGGCGTGCCGGCCGGCAGGAAGGCGAGCCCGTCGGTGAAATGGTGGGCATCGAGCTGGGCGGCGAGGTCGGCGGACCGGTCGCGCGCGGAAACTCCTGTGACGAGCAGGAGATCCACCACCGGGGGAATCGGCACCGTCAGGCGCAGCGCCATACCGACCTGCTCGGCCCGATCGAAGTCGATCATCCAGTGCATGCCGTCGTCGATCGCCGGCTGTTCGTCGGTGATCGTGACCGGCGCCGTGAGATCCGGACCGACGGCCAGATCGGCGACGATGTCGCGACCGGTGGCGGTGGCCAGCACAGCGCCGTTGGCGAACGCGGTCGCGACCCACCGGTCAGGGAGCAGCCGGACCCTCGGCACGCGTTGGCCGGTCGCGGGCGGACCCGGATCCGGGAAGCGGGGCAGGCCACCCGGACGCTCGGCCGCATTGGTCGGGGTGAGGCGGCGGGCGATCCAGGCCGCCCGAGCCGGACCGAACCGGTCGGCGAGCGCCTGCCAGGCCTGCTGCCGGCCCGCGTTGTCCGCGCCGGCCTGCCACTGCAACTGCCAGTAGCGCTGACCTGCCGCGACCTCGTCGACTGTCAGGTCCGGGTCGTGCGCGTCCAGGTGGATCTTGTCCGGGTAGACTCGGATCCGCACCTCGGCCTGACCATCGGTGGCGAACAGTCGCGTCTCCAACCGGACCGGCAACAGGGCGAGCGCCCGGGCCGAGTCCACCAGCACGTCGGCCGGGCCGAGCGAGCCGGCGGCGAGCAGGGCGCCGAGATTGGCCGCCGGTACCGGCATCACGGCCCTCCGAGCAGGACGGTCGCCGGGATCGTGATGCGCACCGGCAACTGACGCAGGGACTGGGCGGCCATCGCCGCGTTGGTGCCGACGGGCGACCGGTGAGTGACCGCACCGGCGTCGCTACCGACCTCGACGCCGAAGCGCGGCGCCGACGGATGTTCCATCAGCACGATGGACCAGGTCGCAATGTCGGCCGACGGGATGTCGAAGCCGGCGTAGCGGACGTCGGGCGCGAAGGCGCCGGTGAAGACGGGCTGGCGCTCCTCGGCTCCGCGCACCGCGTAGATGACCGCGTCCGGGTAACGGCGCAGGAGCTCGCTGCGGATCAGCAGCACGAAGTCCTCAGTGGACGTTGACACCCCGAGCCCGCGATCGCCCCAGGCGGCGATCGGCTCGATGTCGGGTGCGCGGCCCGGCTCCGAGGAGGCGTCCCAGAACCGGTCGAAGTACGTCGCGGTCAGGTCGGCCGGGTAGCCGCGCCAGAGCAACTCGCGCCCCATCTCGCTGTTGAGGCCGACCAGGAACGCCTGCACGAAGGCGGTGTTCGTCTCCAGCGGTACGACCGTGTTCGGCGGGACCAGGTCCAGACCGGGCACCATGAACCCCTGCGCGATGTCGATCAGCGGCCGGCTCATCGGCTGCGGGAAGTGCGGCGCGATGCGGTCCGAGGGACCCGTGGCGGCCCCCGGCTCGGCCGCGACGCCCGGCTGCCCGGCCGCGACCGCCGCCAGCCGGGTGGTGTTGACCGCCTGGGTGAACGCGAACGACAGCTCACCGGTTCGCATCGGCGGCGGCCCGGCGATCGGGCGGGGCGGGTTGAACCGGGCCAGGTGCGCCTGCGCCAGCGCCCGGAACGTCGCCGCGTCGTTGTCGTCGACCGGAGCGCGGTGGCCGACCCGGCCCCGCGGTGGGATTGGTTGACCGAGCGGCGCGAACTCGAAGGTGAGGTACGGCTCGGCGCTGGCCACGGCGGCGGCGGTCATCTCGGCCCACCCGAATGACGGTGGCGGTGGGTTGATCGACGACGCCACCCGGTCCAACGTCACCGGCCCGGCCGCGGTGAACACGACGTGGCGGCCTAAGACCGCGGCCGGCTGCAGCCGGGCCAGCAGCGCCGTGGTCGGCGGGACCGGTGTGGTCGACGTGGTACCGATCTGCACCCTCCGGTTGATCGCACCGCGTGGGCGGGCGATGCGGCGCAACGCGACCGCGTATACGCTGGGGTCGAGGCCGGTGTCGACCAGCGCGGCCGCGAACGCGGCGTTGGCGGCGGGCGAGCCGACCAGGGTCATCCGGGCCTGGGCCGGGCCGAGCACCTGCAGGCCGACGCCGGGGTCCATTGTCGCCAGGTGCCGGACGTGCATGCTCACCGCCATCCGCGCTCCGAACTCGAACTGGCGGCCGAGCTGGCGGATCCGCTCCAGATCGGTGGCCTGGGCCCAGGCCGATGCCATGAGCTGGTCCTGCAGTTGCTGCACAACCCGGGTGCCCAGGTGGGCCACGGCACGCCCGGCCGGCGAGAGGTTGAGCTGCTCGAACCAGCGGGCCGGGTGGGCCGGGTCAACGTGATTGAGCCCGTCCGGGGCCGCGCCGTAGAGCGGCGGCGCGAGGAGCGGGTCGCCGCCGACCGCTACCGTGGCCGGGGCGTTGAGGATCGGCGTGAGCGCACCCTCCCATGTGGACTGCAGGCCGGGTGGCTGCCAGCCCGGAGTCGTCGCGCCGACCGGACGCAGGGCGCCGGCGAGGCCGAACAGCGTATGCGCCGGCACGCCGGAGTTGGGTAGGCCGCTGTCACCGAGGTCGATCGGGCGCTCACCGATGCCCGGCGGCAGTGGTCGGGCCGTGAGCAGCATGGCCAGGGACTGGAAGTCGCCACCGGCACCGGTGGCGAACCGCCACGAGTAGTAGACCGGAAGCTCCACAGTGGCTGAACTCAGGTCCCAGGCGGGGGCGAGCTGGGCCTCGTCCGCCGGCGTGATCGGTTGGCCCAGGCCGGCCTTGCGGCCCAGCTCGAAGGCGGGAACCACGCAGGCCAGGTAGTCGGTGTCCGAGGTGAGCACACGCGGGCAGAGCAGCCGGGCCAGCGAGCCGGACGGGGTGGCCAGCGTCGCCGACAGGTCGGATCCGGCCGCCGCGGTGACCTGGGCGTGGGCCCAGGCCCAGCTGTCGGCCAGGTCGGGCAGTTCGGCGGCCGGGCGCGCCGGCAGGCCGATGCGCAACACCGGTAGCGGCCCGGCCTGCGGTGGGTCGAGGCGGACGCCGTCCTGGAAGCGGACCACGACCAGGCACAGCCAGGGCCGCAGGCGGGCCTGGGCCCCGGCCGCGGCCGGCGTGAACAGCCACGGCAGCGCCGGTTCGTCCAGTTCGATCAGCGGCAAGTAGTTCGGCTCGAACGACCGCGACCCCGGGGCCGGGTCGGTTCGGATCACCTGCCGGTCGTCGAGACCGGTCACGTGCCCGGGGCCCATGACCGTGGTCGGCACCGAGACGGTGGTGCCGGCGTTGATGGTCAGCGTCACCGTCGCGGTGGCCAGTCCGGGCTGCCCGGCTCCGAGGGTGTCCGGGGTGAGCACGCCGGAGGCGGCGCCCCGGCGTACCCAGGGGAGGAAGACGAGATCGGCGTCGGTCACGAGGCCAGCTCCGATCGCGGTACGAGTACGAACCTGGCCGGATCGGTCACGTGCACCCGCGCCTCGGCCCACGTCTGTCCGCTGTGGACGGTCTCACCGGTGTCGACAGCGACCACGCTCCAACCGCCCGGCGCGGCCGGAGTGGGAGGCGGACCGGCCGGGGCCGGGACAGCGAACCGCTGGGCCAGCGTCTGCCGTGTGCGGGCCAGGGCGGCCGGCGACCGCTGGGCCAGCAGCATCACGGTCTCACCCGTCGGCTGGTG
Source organism: uncultured Solirubrobacterales bacterium (assembly GCA_963838535.1). Taxonomy (GTDB): domain Bacteria; phylum Actinomycetota; class Thermoleophilia; order Solirubrobacterales; family Solirubrobacteraceae; genus Palsa-465. The sequence goes on along the minus strand of CAWIRN010000025.1, from coordinate 147,798 downwards.
CGGGGTCGGCTGCAGCACGGGCTTGCCGTCGGGTCCGATGACGATGTCGGTGTAGGAGAACGGGGAGCGCACCGCCGCGCCGAAGTCCGCGGCGTAGCCGCCGTCGCCGAACGAGACGCCCGCGTCCATCGCCTCGTACGAGGGCGCGGCCAGCCGGTCGTCGTCGCTCATGTCGAAGAACTGGCCAGGGGCGAACATCTCCTGCACGCTGGTCGTTGTCGCAGCGACAGGGCCGATCGCGGCGTGGGTGATGGCGAAGCGCCGCTCGCCCGCGGGCGCGCTGCTGCCGACGCGGTCCAGGTCCCGGGTCCGGTTGAGCGGGATCACCGACTGGCGCACAGTGAGCGTTGCCTGTGGGTGCAGCAGCACGCCGTCGGCCGCGCGAGAGCTTGCCGGGCGGCCGTCACCCGCCTCGGTGCGGATGGTCACGAACTGGCTGGCCGCCGGCGGCAGCTCGGCCCGCCAGGCCTGCGGGTCCGACAGAGCCTGCTGCAGGACCGAGGTCGCATCGATCGGGACGCTGGTGTTGAGCGGGCCACCGTCCACCAGGGTCTTGTTGAACGAGACGGAGAAGTCGCACCAGAGAATCTCAAATTTGGCCGAACCCGCCAGCCGCAGCGGCAGCGGTCCCTCAAGCTCGCCCTCGACCGAGACCTTGAACAGGTTGTGCGAACCGCGCTTGAGCTGGACGCTGGCCCGAAAGCTGGCCAGGAAGTGGAACGGCAGCACCTGGATGAGCACGTCGAATCCGACATCGCCGGTGATGCTGAACCCGAACGCGGCGGCGTACAGCGAGCAGTCCGCTCCAAATTGGACGGTGTTCGAGGTGATGCCGAAGTACGCCTGGCAGATGAGCTTCGGGTTGTCGCCGTTGGTGAGCGCCAGCTGGAGCCGGGCCACGTTCGGGAAGCCGGCCGGCGCCAGGAACTTGGGGTGCAGCCCGCCGACGGCCAGGGCGAAACCGAACGAGTCGTGCCAGGTCATGCGCATCGCCATCGCACCGGTGATGACGAACCGGGACAGCAGCTTCGAGTCGTGCAGCACCGCGTCGAGGGCGAACGTGCCGGCGTCGAAGTCGAGCACGCCCACCGAGTCCATGTTCAACGTGATCAGCGGCGAGTCCTGGCGGGGCAGGGCCGCGTTCACCGAGCCGAGCAGGATCAACCGGTGCCGGTTGCCGAACTCGTACACGACGGCCAGCTCGAAGCGGATGAGCGTCGGCGCTCCCCACCCGATCTTCACCAGCACGCCGAGCAGGTGGCTGCCGTGCCGGGCCGGGAAGAACGTCTGGAACCCGATGAGAGTCTCGGTCGTGTGGTGGATCGGGTCGGTCGGGAAGAGCACGTTGCGAAGCTGGCCGGTGGGCAGGGCCGCGCGCATCGCCGCCTCATCGAACGTCCGATGCAGCGCCAGCATCCCGCCGACGGCCTCGAGCCGGAACCCGAACGGCAGCGCGTACGGCGTGCCGAACTCCACCGTCACGATCAGCAGCAGCGAGAACCCCTTGCTGCCGTCCGGGTTCTTCGTGGCCACCAGACCGAGGGCGGTGATTGTCGTCCCGCCCCGGAACGTCAGGCTGATCGTGCCGAAGTAGATGCCGAGGTCGGGGTCGTGCAGGATCGAACCGCCGCCGGTCACCATGGCCGTGTCGACGGCGACCGCTACCCCGCGCGGGAACTTGATGCCCGGCCCGGTGAGATCGACGAAGCGCAGGTTGCGGTCCACCGGCGGCCTGCTGCCGTCGGCCGTCAGCTGCAGGCCCAGCTGGTCCAGCCGCACGTAAACCGGTCCGATCTGGGCGCTCAGCGATGTATCCACCTCGACCGTGGTGAGCGTCATGTCCTTCGGGTCGGCGTCGGCCGGGCCCCGCGTCACCCGCAGCGATACCTCGTGTACCGTCACCGGGCCGAACGACCGTCCAATCGGGATGGTCGCGGCGATGACCGGCGGACCCACGTTTCCGGCGCCCGCCAGCGGCGCCTTGGGCTGGGCCGGCGTGCCGGTCGGCGGCGCCGAGCCCTCCAGAACCAGCCCGCGCTTGCTGGAGAACCCGATGGTGAACGCGAACGGCAGCCGCAGCGGTGTATGCCCGAGCAGCTCGGCGATGAAGCCGTCGGAGTCGCCCGGGTCGATGACGAGCGCCGAGTCGGCCAGCGACGCGAGCAGCTCGGCGGCGTTGACGTCGACCGTGAACGTCAGCGCGACGGTGCCGATCTCGAACCGGGTGCCCGTGGTGTCGGGCACCGAGAACGACAGCTTGGACGAGTCGTCCGGCCGGGACGCGATGCCGATGCTCGCCCCGACGAAGGTGCCCGCACCGGGCGATCCGCCCGGCAGCACAATGTCGTTGCCGGCACCGAGCATGGCGGCGAGGCCGGCATCGAGCCGGACCTTGACCGAGAGCATCCACCTGGAGCTGAGCGGCTGTTCGATGTCACCGCTGCCGCCCAGCGCCAGGAACAGCGACGTGCCGCCCTCGTCGGCCGGGATCATCGCGGTGGTGATGAGCAGCCGTCCGGACGCGTTCTGCTCGGTGGGCGGCGCTCCGGTGTCCCAGCCCAGCGACAAGGAGGTCATGCGATTGGAGATGACGTCGGACCGGGCCGGCGGCTGGGCCGAGTCCAGGTCCAGGCCCGGGCCGTCCCAGCCGGTGAGCACGTCAGGGATGCGTTTGACGCCCTTGATCCCGTCGTAGACGCCGAGGACCGCCGCGGCCAGCCGCACCCCGGTGTCGGTGACTGTCGCGATCGAGTCGTTCGGATGCTCGCGGGTGGTGTCGATCTGGGCCAGCGACTTGCCGGGCGCCACCAGGAAACCCCATAGCGACTGCATCGCGTTACCGACCCGGACCAGGTTGTTCGTTCCCTCGCCGTAGGTCGAGGTGACCTCCTCCAGCAGCGACACCAGCTGCAGGACCAGGAAGACACGCGGGAAGCGCAGCCGGACCCAGTTGCTCGCAGCTACCTCAAGCAGGGCATGGCCGATCTCCTGTTCGGCCGCGTCGGACGAGTGGGCGATCGACTCCACCACGCCCGCCACGGCGTCGAGCAGGGTCGCGATGTCGGCGAGTGCCGCGATGCCCTGCTCGGCCGTGACATTCGCCGAGTCCCGGTACGCCTTTACCGCGTCCAACCCGTTGGTCGAGACGGTCGGTGTGGCGTCGGCGCCGGCCTGGTCGAGCCCGAGATCCTGGAAGATGGCCTTGCGGACGAACGGATCCCCGATCGACTCGGCGAACCACTCGAAGAACGAGACGACCTCGCCCGCGAGGGCCTGGATGACGTTGGTCATGGGTGGCCGCCCGGAGCGGGGATCTGCAGCGCCTTCTGGCGCAGCGTGGTCGGTGGCAGTTCGGTCAGCGGCCCGAGCTTCGCCTCCTGCACCAGGAACGCCTCCGGCTTGGCGTCGATCGCGGCCGGCTGGTCCGGGTCCGAGAAGGTGGTGTAGACCTCGTGAATGGCGTCGAGGGTACCGTCGTCATTGGTCCGGAACCGCACCCGTCCCACGTTGGCCCGGAACAGGATCTGCCGCGCGTTGCGCATCCGGTTGAGCGCATGCTGGTGGCGGGCGGCGATAGCCCGGTACCCGTCGAGCACAGTGTCCGGCGAGGCCAACTGCGCATCCACAGTGGACTCATCCAGCGGCAACAAACGGATTGCGGCGGGGCGGTCCGCGTCGGCCCGCTGGTCGAGCAGGGGCTGGACGCGCCAGCTCCAGTCCGGTGGCTTGGCCGGGTTGATCCGGCTCGCCTTCTGGGGTGAGTTGGTCGCGGGGTCTCGTGGATCGTTGTGGTCGGGCCACCCCCAGGTCGGCAGCAGCACGGGCACCACCTGCAGCTTCGACCGCATGACCGGTACCAGGTCCTGCTCGGTCACGCCGACCGGGAACAGGATCAGGTCATTGTCGGGCTGGTGCCAGGCGATCCGATCGATACCCAGGTTGGCCCGTACCATCTGTTGTGCGAACCCAGCGCTGCGGTCGACAAAAGTGATCTTCGCGGGCATGACGTTCTTGAAACCGCTCGACGTGAACTGCGCGATGCGGGCCGGCCGGTTCGTGTTGCCCTTCCAGTAGCTCATCACCGTTCCCGACGAGTAGTGCACGTCACCGGAGAGCAGGACGACGCGGCCGTACGGTTCGAGCCGGGCGAGCAGATGTTCGAAGGTCTCCACGTCGAACGCCCACGCCTCGATGGCATCGGGATTCGTGCCAGTCATCCCGCGTAGGCCGGTCGTGCTGTGCTCGTCCAGGTCGGAGTCGGACTTGAACGCCTCGACAGCGTCGAAGACGCGGTAGCTCAACGGCGCCACGATCTCGTCGAGGACTGGCGGCCCGATCACCTGCAGGGGCGCGATCACGATGAGGATCTCGCGCCCCGGTGGCAGAGGCGGCAACGGAATCTGGTCGACCATGGCGTCGACTGAGACATTGCCGGGCGGCCCTTCGCGCCCGCCGTAGCTGCGCCGGGTCCGGTTGTCGAAGGCGATGACGCGGTGCTTCGGCCCGTCGATGGTGAAGTGCCACAGGATCGGCGGCGTCACCGAGTCGTAGCGCCCCAAGGGATTGGGTTGGTTGCGCAGGTCGTGCCCGAACAGATGCGCCAGAGCCTCGGCGGTCGGCTGGTCCGGACCCTTGGTCGCGCTCTCCGGGAACAGCTTCGGCACCAGGCTCAACAACTGGGCCCGAGGGCCGTCGCGGTAGCGCAGCGGATCGTTGCCCCAATCCTGGAACAGCGCGTAGGCGACCATTGCGTTGCGCAGGATCGCCTGTCCCAGCGCACTGGTCAGCACGCGGTCGCGCCAGATCGGGTTGAGGAAGTAGTCGTCGGTCACGTCGTGGTCGTCGAGCATCATGTACGTCGGGACGTTGGCCAGCACCCGCTGCACCTTGGGCAGCGACTTACGGAAGTCGGCGATGATGGCGAACAACGTGCGTAGGTCGCTCGGCCGTTGCGCCTCCTTCTCCTGGCGTTCCTCGTCGGCCTGCTTGCGCTTCTTCTCCCGCTTGACCGGGTCGGTCTCGGCCTGCCAGGACGGCGCGACGTAAAGGTGGCCGGCAATCCGGTCCGGGAAGACCACCGGGGGCATGACGATGACACCCTTGTCGGGTAGCACCTCGTCCCAGAAGAACGCGCGGTTGTCGCCGGGCTTGTCCGGGTCCGGGGCGAAGCGGGCGCCCGGGACCTCGGTCCCCCACAGCGCGTTGCTCCACACCGACAAGTAGAGCGCCGCGAACTCGCCGAGTGAGATCACGTGGCTCTCGCCGTCCTCACTGGTGAATTGCGCATCGCGCCGGGTCAGCGAGAGGCGCCGCTCTTCGGGGAAGTGAGCGCGGTCGACTGGCAGGTCAGGGTCAGCGGCGGTCGCGGTCGCGTCCTCGATGTGGTACGCCGCGGCCGGATCGGTCGGGTCGACGGGCGTGGTCTCATCCTTGACCAGCACTGTGTCGAGCCGGATGTGCTCGATCGGATCGGCGGTCTGCGGGTCGGTACCTACCGTACCGATCAGCTTCCTCGCGAGCTCCATCACCAGCAGCATGTGGAACGGTGTCACGTCGTCGGCGTAGATCTGGTCACCGCCGAGGAACAGCTGGTGGGGCCGGGCCCGCGGATCCTTGTACCGGTCCTCGCCGAAGATCAGGTCGTCGCACATGGCCAATGCGTCCGGATCGGGGTGGCCCGGTCGACGGCACGACCCGTACAAGAGATTGAGGTTGGCCAGCTCCGAAGGTGGGAGCGCGAAGCCCGGCAGCAGCCCGGGCTCGAAGCCCAAGGGGACCCGGGGCACGACCCGGTTGCCCTGCGCGTCCGTCGGCTCGACCACCTCGAGCAGCCCCAGTGTCTGCAGATTGAACGGCACGTCGGGCACGTTCGTCCCGGTCCTCCGGGTGGGCATGACCTCGACGTCGTACGCGTACAACGTGTCCGGCAGGAGCGAGGTCGCGTTGATGTCGGGGATCACGATGCTGGCCAGCACCAGGTGCACCGTCGCGCCCACCCGGATGGTCGGAGTATGCGGGCCGACCAGGAGCGGATTAGGCTGGCCGGATCCGGCCCGGCCCTCCCACAGCAGTAACCGCACGTCGCACGGCTCGGCTACGGCCAGCCAGACCGAGACCTGCGTCGGCTCGACCCGGCGCAGGACCGGCCCCGCAAGGACCTGCGGTACGTCCAACTCATCACCTCAAAGATCGAAAAACGCGACCTCGCAGACGAATTCTGCCACCGGTGACTGCAACGACGCTGGACGCGGCAACACGACCCGCGGTGTTGGCTCGCCGCGGTGTGTTCGCGCTGGTGGTGGCTGCGTTGATCGCGGCGTGGACTGCGCCGGCCGCGTCGGCTCATGCCGGGTTGCTCAGCTCTGATCCCGCCGCCGGTGCGACGTTGGGAGCTGCGCCGACGGAGGTCACGCTGTCGCTGTCGGAGCGGCCTGTTTCGGCGCTGTCGTCGATCATCGTCGCGGATGGGCGCGGCAACACGTACCAGACCGGCCGACCCGAGCTGTCCCCGGGCGATCCGCTGACGCTGGTGGTCCCGGTGCGCCCGCTCGCTCGTGGGGTGTACACGGTGAAGTGGCGGGTTGACTCGGCTGTCGACGGGCACGCGACGACTGGTGCGTACCAGTTCGGTGTGCAGGTGCCGCTGTCAGGCGGGCAGGTGGCCCAGCGCCCGACGACGGCGCCGGTCACCTCGACCCTCGAGCTGGTCGCACGGTGGGTCCTGCTGGTGGGGCTGGTTGTGCTGCTGGGCGCCGCGACCGCTGCGGTCGGACGCTTCGGGGGCTCGGGTACGGGCGCGGTGCTGCTCGCCGTCTGCGGCTGGGTGCTGGCCGCGATCGGTCTCGTGCTGCTGGCCGACGCGCAGCGGCGCAACGCTGGCTCTTCGTTCGGCGCCTTGTTGCGCTCGCCCGTCGGTGACGCGCTGATCTGGCGCGGCGTGGCGATCGCGGCAGCCGGCGCCGCGCTGCTGGTGGCACTTGGTCGCGCCGCGGATCCGGCGTCTCGCGCTGGCGGCCGCGGGGGTCGCGGCGCTGGCGGCGGTGATCGTGCACGTCGCCAACGGGCACGCGGCAGCGAGTCGGTGGCCATCGGGTATCACCGTCACCGTCCAGGCCGTGCACTTCGCCGTGGCCGGGGTGTGGATCGGTGGTCTGGCTGCGCTCCTGATCGGCATCCGCGGCGCTGCCGTCGGCCGAGAAGGCCGCAGCCGTACGACGTTTCTCGATCGTCGCCGCGGCCGGTCTGGGGGTGATCGTCGCCACCGGGATCGCGCGTGCGTTCAGTGAGCTTCGCGGCTGGGACGAGCTCGTGACGACCGGATACGGGAGAGCGGTGCTCGCGAAGCTGGCGCTGGTGGGGATGATCGCCGCCGTTGCGGCACGCAATCGCACAAGCGGCGTCCCGTCGGCCGCGTTCGGACCTTGCACCGCTGCGACGCGGCGCTCGCGTCGAGCTGACGCTCGCAGCGGCGGCGCTGGCGGTCGCGGCGCTGCTCGGCACGCTGGCCCCGCCCCTGGCCGGAGGAGCGGTCGGGCTGCCGGGCCTCGAGGCGTCCGGCACCGACGTCTCGGGCGCCGTGCGGGTGCAGCTGAACGCGCTGTCGAACCAGCCAGGCCCGAACCGCTTCACGGCCACGGTCAAGGACGAGAAGTCCGGGCAACCCGATCCAGGGCGCGAGCGTCCAGCTGCTGTTCACGCCGCTCGACGATCCCGGTGTCGCGTCGACCTCGCTGTCACTCACTCCCGCCCCGGGCGGGACGTACGTCGGGTCGGGGCCGAACATGACGTTCGACGGTCGCTGGGGGGTGCGAGTGCTGATCGCCCGGTCGGGCGGCGCGACCGAGGTGCCGCTCGAGCTCGACCCGGTTGGGCCGCCGCAGCGCGTGACGATCGAGCGGATCGCGGGGCAGGCGCCGACGTACACGAAGCTGGTCGGGCCCGCCGGCTTCGTGCGCATCTCACCGCATCCCGAGCGCGCCGGACCGAGTCAGCTGTTCGTCACCTTCTATGACGACCTCGACTGGTGACTCCGAGGACGTCAACCGGGTCGTGGTCACGATCGCGGCGCGAAATGGAGACGTGCGCCAGCAGAGCGTTCGACAGGTCGGGCTGGGGAGCTATGTCAGCGACGTCCAGCTCGCGCCCGGCAGCAACCAGATCGCCGTCATCGCGCACCGCCGCGCAGACGGCATGCGCCTGCGCAGTGTGTTCGACCTGACGGTGCCGGGACGCTAAGCCCGCTCAGTGCTTGGGAGGCAGCACGATCGTGGTGGCGTTCGCGGTGAGTACCTTGCCCGAGCCGAACCTGGTGACCGACAGACGCAGCGAGAGCTTCAGACCGTGACGCAGCTTGGCGATGCGCCTCTGTGTCTTTCCGCTGAACTTGACCTTGACCGTGATCGAGCGCTTGCCGCCCTTGCGAAGGCGGGCGGACGAGTGAGCGACTCGCTTGCGGCCGCTGAACACGAACACCTTGCAGGTGCGGATCGAGCCGTTCAGCACCTTGCAGCCAACGCTGATCGCGCCGCCCGAGAGGCGCACGCGCTTGCCGATCAGCGCTGAGAGCTCGGGAGGCGTGACCCTGATCCGTACGGTTCCGCTCACCGGCGGGTTCTTTCCGTCGGATGCCGTGAACTTCGCGAGGTATGTTCCCTTCCGGGCGGTGATCTTCCCCGAGGCGGTGCCCGTGCGGTTGTGGTTGTCCTTGAACCTCAGCGAACGCGGCAACCTCGAGGCGCTGAGCTTCACCGGCAGGAACGGGTTCGGGTCGGTCGCGCGGATCCTGAAGCTGAGCGAGCTGCCGATCGCGGCGGTCTTCGACCCGGGCAGCAACAGCTTCGGCCCGCCGTGGTTGACGATGTTCAGGAAGAACGGAACCTGTCCCGTCGAGCCGTCCGCGTTGGTCGCGGTCAGATAAACGAACTGGCTCGAGGTGGTGCCGGTGGGGAAGCTCCACGTGAAGTTGCCGCCGCCGTTGTCGTGCATCGACCCCACAGACGAGGACAGCTTCACGGGCTCGTTATCGACGTCGAAGTACGTGCCGGTGACCGTCGCGGTCTGGCCTTGACTGACCGTCACCTGTGTCGCGTTGACGTTGATGTCCGGGCGTTCCTTGCCGTTGGGTGCTGTGACGACCAGCTCGGAGAGCATCCCCAGCGTCGCGTGGAAGAAGATGTGGCAGTGGAACAGCCACCGGCCGAGCTCGCCGCCGGGGGTGATTCCGTCGGCCTGGGGGCGGGGTTCGATCTTCACGCGGAACGTGAGCGTGAATCCGGGAGGGATGTCGACGTTGTCGCGGAACTCGGCGTACGGCCACGTGAACGTCTGGGTCGTGCCGTTTGACAGGGACACCGGCTGAATCGAGAACCCGTGCATGTGGAACGGATGGTGTGCCTGCGTCGTGTTCGTCACCGACAGCTCGAGCGTGTCGCCGGGTTTCGCGTAGCGGGTCGAGCCGAGGTGCGGAGCGGTCTCGTAGTTCGGGACATCGTGCGATGCCGTGACGCCGTCGACTCCGATCGTGCCCGGGGTCGGTCCCTGGGTGAACTTGATCGTTCTGGGCGGCGCTGCCGAGCTTCGGAGGGCTGAACGTTGCCGGGTTGAGCAGCGTTCCGGTGGCTGGGCCGAGGACCGGCACGAGGTCGCCGGTGGCCGCCCTCAGTGGCGTGCCCGCCGAGATCGTGTAGGCGGGGGACACCGGTGCCCCGGTGACGTTCAGATGCATGACCGGAACCGTCGGGATGTCGGAGAACCCCAGACCCGTCCGCTGATAGTCCTCCGTCCACATCGTCATGACCCCGGTCGCCGATGCGGGGATCGCGGCGACCACGTCGGCCCGCGAGCCGGGCGGGAGGACGATCTCGCCAGGGTCATATCCGGTGACCCACGTCCCTTGTGTGCCGCCCTCCTCGACCGCGTTGTCGAGCAGACCTCCCTCGCCGCCGACGCGGATCAGCGGGATGTTGGCCCCGGTCGAGTCGGTCAGGTGCAGGCGGAAGTAGCGGATCGCCGACGTATTCACGAGCTCGAGGCGCAGGCCCTGGCCGGGGCGCACGTTCAGCGTGGACGCGCCGGGCGCGAGCGCGCCCGGGGCGGCCGGGCTGCCGGCACGGCCGCCGACGTTCTTGCCGTTCGTCAGCACGGTCTGGCCCTCGTTCTCCCTGCCGCCGACGTTCTGCTGGATTGACGGGATGTCGCCCGCCGCGTACGAGGAGGGCCGGAGGTTTCCGGCGCCGTCGACCGCGGTTGGCGTCTCGCACAGCATCTTCGGCGTCGGGTTCGCCTGCACCGGCAACGCCGGCGTCGTCCCTCCTCCGGGGTTCCCGACCCACGGCAGCGTGTTCCCGCCTGGGTTCGGATAGGTGACCGTGTCGTTCGTTCCCGGCGCCTTGCACACCGTCGTGTCGCTGAGCACGAGCGGCTTCGTCTGGTCGGCTGGCGGCAGGGTCCCGGATGCCTGAAGCGCTGCCTCGTTGGGATCGCGGACGACGATCATCCCGTACAGCCCGCTGAACACCTGATTGGTGTTCGAGTCGTCCGACGGGTCGTGGTGCGGGTGGTACCAGAAGATCCCGGGGCGGGTGACCTTGAAGTAGTAGAGGAAGCTGCCGCCCGGCGGAACGGGGTTCTGGGTGAAGGGCGTCCCGTCCATCCCGTTCGCGAGCTCGATGCCGTGCCAGTGGATGCCCGTTCCGACATTGAGGTGATTCTGAAAGTGGACGATCACGGTGTCCCCAACGTTGAGCTCGAAGGTGGGGCCGGGAATCGACCCGTTGAACGTCTCGGCGTGCGCCAGCACCCCGTTACCAATGTCGACAGTCGCGTACTCGGCCGTGAGCGTGGTCTCGACGATATGCGGATTCGGATTGGTGTCGACGACCAGCGGGACGCTGTATGGATCTCCGCCCGAGTTTGCGCGGCCGACTGAGTGCGAACCGATCAACAACGCGATGCTCGCGACAAGCAACCCGAGGGCCAGCAGCGCCAGTCGACCGAGCCGGCCGCTCCAAACCCACGATCGCAGCAAAGTTCTCCCGTTCCTCATCAGATGCGCCCGATTCGCGTCCGCGCGGACCGCACGAAGCAATCGCGACAGGACTTCATATCACGAACCGGCGCGCACGTGAAAAAACATGCTGCGTAACGAGCACCTGCGCCGCCGCCGACGAGGGCGAACCCTCCGCATTCCTAGTCACCAAGCGCAGGCAGAGTCCTGCCGGGCTCGACAGCGACCCGGAAGTCGGGCATGGGGCCTCGAGCAGAATCGCAACCGCACGTCCCACTACTCCCGTCTCGGTCGAAGGGCGCCGATCGCGAAAGCGCTCCGCCGGGCCGGCCCTGAAACGGGTGCCGTCGATTGGGGCCGGACTGTCGGTCAGACGCGCTTCCATTTCGCCGATCAGGTCGCCCTTGATTGGCTACCGCCCGCTGCCCGGCAGGAAGACCGGCTCAAACGGATGAGCGAGTCAATCGCAGCCCTATCACGCTTTACCGATGTCGCCATCGGTCACTACATGATCTCGCGCGGCCTGACCAACTCTCGCGGCGAAACCGCACAGACTGGGAGACCGCCCGCCGATATGGACGGGAACGCCTGACACGACGCCGTCTCATACACCAGCGCTCGGCGAATGCGGTCGACTCCTCACCTTGTGGGCGCCTGTGTATTTGGGGGTGGCCGCAGGTCGGCGCGGGGCCTGTCGACGCTGGTTAGTCTGGGCTCGTGAAGGAGCGTTGATGGCAGGGACTCCCGAGTCGATGATCGAGGAGAGGTTCATGGAGCGACGCGGTTCAGGCTGCGGCCTCGCTCTGTTGGTGCTTGTGTGTTGGGCCGTCGTTGCGAGTTCTGCGTCGGCCGCGTCCTATCGGGTCGCGCCGAACATCCTGGCGGGCGTCGCGCGGGCCGCGTCGAACCCGGCCCAGTCGCCACCGGGGGCGAATCTCGCTGTGTGCAAAAGCTCCCGGCATCCGTATCCGGTGGTGTTGGTGGACGGCACATTCGCCAATCAGGAGGACGACTATGGTGCCTTGGCACCGACGCTCGCCAACGCCGGCTACTGCGTGTTCGCGTTCGCGATGGGCGCCCCGCCGAGTCAGTTCGTGCAGACGATCGGCCCGGTGGTGCAGTCGGCGCAATCCCTGGCAGTGTTCATCGGACGGGTCCGCGCGTTTACCGGCGCGAGCAGGGTCGATCTGGTCGGGCATTCGCAGGGCGGCCTGGTGGCCGAGTATTACGCCAAGCTGCTCGGCGGTGCACGTTACCTACGCGACCTGATCGGCCTGTCACCGACGACTCATGGCACCACGCTCGATGGTCTTACCGCGTTCGCGTCCGTGTTCCCAGGCGCCGATCAGTTCCTTGGCTCCGTCTGCCAAGCGTGCGTGGACCAGGAGGCCGGCTCGTCAGTCGTCAGAGCGCTCGACAACGGCGCGATCGCCCAGCCCGGCGTGAACTACACGATCATCGAGACCCGGAACGAGTACGTCGTCACGCCCGTCGGCTCCTCATTCATCCGAGAGCACGGCGTGAAGAACGAGTATGTGCAAAGCAGCTGCCCGTTTGACCCCGTCGACCATGCGGACCTCAGCTACGATCGCGTCGTCTTTCGACTGGTCCTCAACGCACTCAGCCCGGAGTCCACATCGGCGCCCGACTGCCTGGTCGAATTCCCCTTCCCGGCCTGAACGCGCCACGGTCCGCCAGCGTCCGGCGAGACCCACGAAACTCAGTCGCCCGATCATGGCGACGCCGCGTCAGCACTGCCGCGACGCCGTCGGTTCCACCGCTGATTGCCGGCGCCTGCGAAAGTCTGCGCGCTGAATGGCGCAGCGCCGAACGGTCAAGCGCTCCGCGGGCGAGGCCGCAGCCCCGCCAGGGCGATCGCGCCGAGAATCGCGCCTCCGGACGCGATGGCGCCCACGAGGATCCTGCCGGCGAGTGGTAACGAGTCGCCCGCGGCGACCGTGGCCATCAGGTCCGCCGTGTCGGCGACGATCGCTGCCGCCACCCACGGACGCAGTTGGGGCTCACAGACGGCGAGCGCACCCACGCCCAGAGCCACGTCGCGGGCACCGAGCCCGCGGCTGAGGACCCGGGTCCCGGCACGGCCGGCGTCGCGCCCGAGCCACGGCGCGGTCACGCGTCCGGGCGTGAGGATCAGCGCCACCCCGAAGCCGATCCGCCCAGCGCCAACGAGTCGAGCAGTCAGCGCAGCGTTCATCTTCAGCTCAGCCTACCTGGCGCGGCAGCTCGGGCTCGGAGACTCCCTACTGTTTTGCGAAGGACGCAGGAGCGATCAGCCGCCGCTGAGCAGATCGCGACCCCGACACCGCTCGCACGATGCTCGTCGACGCCGTCACCCGCTGTCGCCGGGGCGCGACCCCTTGCGGACGAGATCACGCAGCCAGCTGGCCACGACGGCGTGCTGGCGTGCCTGCTCGCGACGGGACCGCAGGTCGGCCCCCGCGCGTCGCTGTGTTTCGGTCAGCGACGCGGCCCACCCGGACCGCGCGACCGACATCGACCGTGGTGGGGAATGCGGCGCCGTGGCGCGCGGCGAGTCGGGCATCGACAGGGTCCTCTCCTCACGAGTGTTGGCCGGTGCGGATATTTCGGCACTCCGGCTTTGGACGTTACGTCACAATACTGGAAAATCCCACAGCCGTGGGCCAGTGCAAGCCATCGTTTTTCAAGGTCAGCTACTCAGCTTGCACACCACCGCAGGTCGGGCACGGCTGCCAGGGCACGGCTCAGAGCGTCGCCTCGGGGATGACCGGCTCGGGGCTTGGCTTGTGCCGCTTCGAGTCGGGCTGCGGCGGCTGCGCGCGGTCGCGAACGACGCGTTCAAGGTCGGCGAGGTCGTCCAGGTCGGCTAGCGCAACCTCACGTCCGGCTGCCGGGAAGCTCCTGATCCACGCCCAGCGTGAGCACGCCTGGCGGAGCGACCTGATTGCCCCACGGTTCACCTCAACGGAGAGGGGGGGATTCGAACCCCCGAAGGACCGAAAGGCCCTTACCGGTTTTCGAGACCGGCGCATTCAACCGCTCTGCCACCTCTCCAGGTCGGCGAATGACAAGTTAGACGACTGCGGCCGTCGTCAGCGCTTTGAGGCGAAGAACGAGCGCAGCAGGTCGGCGCATTCCTCGGCCAGCAGGCCTGACTCGACCTGTGGGTGGTGGTTGAGCCGGGGCTCGGCGAGCACGTTGAGCACACTGCCGGCGGCGCCGGCCTTGGGATCGAGGGTCCCGAAGACGACCCGGGGGACCCGAGCGAGGACGATCGCCCCGGCGCACATGGCGCAGGGCTCGAGCGTCACGTACAGGACCGAAGCGAGCACGCGCCAGTTCCCCAGCGTGCGGGCCGCTGCGCGGAGCGCGATCAGCTCGGCGTGGGCCGTGGGATCCGCCCGCAGCTGGCGCTCGTTGTGGCCGGAGCCGATCACTTCCCCTTCCCGGACCACGACCGCGCCGACCGGAATATCGTCGTGTTCGAGCGCGCGCTCGGCCTCGCGTAACGCCAGGCGCATGAAGTATTCGTCGCGGGGAAAGAAGTGCGAGCTCATTTGTCTCGGGTCAGCCGGGATGGGCGGTACGGTTGCAGTAGCGGAACTTTCGGGCTTGCGATGATGTCTTATCGGTGTGCCTTGGGCCCTGCCAGCCGGAGGTTCTCGCCGCCTGCCGTGTTCTACACACCCTTCATCCATCGTGTGATCGATGCTGCGCTCGCCGCCGCGGCGCTGCTGGCGGTCGCCGCAGCGCTGGGAACGGGCGTGGCCAGCGCCGCCGATTTTGTTCCCGGTGAAGTGATCGTGGGCTACGGGCGGGGTCCGCTCCCCGCCGCGACGGCGCACGTCGTAGCAAGGATGGGCGTCCGCGCGTCGGCGTCCGCGGGCCAGCCTCACAGCCAGGTGTTGCACCTGCCTCGGAGCGAGAGTGTTCGCTCGGCGATCGCTGCCCTACGTCACCAGCCGGGAGTCGCCTACGCGGTGCCGAACTTCATCGCCCACTCGGCCGGCGCGTGGTATCCGGACGATCGCGGGTCCACGGAGCGCCCGCAAGGCTGGGAGTCGATGCAATGGAACTTCCTCCCCGAGACGGGCGTGAATGCCCCCGAGGCGTGGTCGAACCTGCTCGCCGACCACCGCCCGGGCGGACGCGGAGTCGTCGTGGCGATCCTCGATACCGGCGTGGCCTATCGCAACTGGCACCAGTTTCAGAGGTCTCCCGACTTTGGCGGCACACGGTTTGTCGCGCCGTACGACTTCGTCGGCAACACCCGCTACCCGCTCGATCAGAACGGCCACGGCACGTTCGTGGCCGGTGTGGTGGCCGAGGCGACCAACAACGGCCTCGGGCTGACCGGATTGGCCTATGGCGCGTCGATCATGCCGGTGCGCGTCCTCGATTCCGCCGGCGAGGGCGACGAGACCACGATCGCCCGCGGCATCCGCTACGCCGCCAGGCACGGCGCGCAGGTGATCAACCTCAGTCTCGAGTTCTCGCCCCAGCAGGTCAGTTCGGCGACCCAAATCCCCGATATCGTCAGCGCGATCAACTACGCGCGCCAGCGGGGGGCCGTCGTGGTGGCCGCCTCCGGGAACGATGAGACAGACCAGTTGGCCTATCCGGCCCGTACGCCCTCGGTGATCTCGGTCGGCGCGACGACGCGTGACCGGTGCCTGGCCGCCTACTCGAACGGGGGATCCGGGCTCGATCTGGTCGCCCCGGGAGGGGGCCCCGACGCGATCATGCCGAGCGATCCCAACTGCCATCCGGGCCGCAATCTGTCTTCGATCTACCAGCTCACGCTGCTCGACCCGCCCCACTGGGGCAGGTTCGGCTATCCCAGTGGCGTCTACGGCACGTCGATGGCCTCGCCTGAGGTGGCCGGCGCCGCGGCGCTGGTGATAGCCAGTGGGGTGATCGGCCGCCATCCCTCCCCCGAGCAGATTCTGCAGCGACTCGAGCAGACCGCCGCGCCACTCGGTGGCCCGAAACCGAACTCCGTGTACGGCTACGGCCTGCTCGATGCGGGAGCGGCGACGGCCCCGGCCTCGTAGCGCCGGGCCCACCCACCATTCCCACGAGCTACGTCGTCCGCACGATCAGCACCGAACACGGTGCATGATGGGACACCTTGTTGGGCACCGACCCGAGCAGAAAGCGAGTGGCGCCCGTCATGCCCTTGTTGCCCACGACGATCAGATCCGAGCCCTGCTCCTCGGCCACGTCCAGGATCGCATCGGCGGCATCGCCCTGACGCGCGAAGCTCTCGACCGACTCGATGCCCGCGTCCCTGGCCTGCTGCTCGGCCGACTCGAGCAGGGCCAGCACGTCCTCGCGTGGGTTGACCATCCACTGGGCATCCTCGGGCGCCTCGGGCCGCTCATGGCGAAGCCGCGGTTGGGAGACCGGCTCGTAGGCGCTGACGATGTGCAGTCTGGCCCCGACCGCGTGGGCCAGGCTGATGGCTTGACGGACCGCGGTGCCGGCCGTGTCCGACCCGTCGGTGCCGACGACGATCGACGCGAACATACCCCAGCACTGTACCCCGGTGTTCAGACCAGCTTGGTGAGCGCGATCGCCATGCCGGCGAGCACGAACACGAGGATCGCCACCTGGGTCCACAGCCAAATTCGCGGCACCTCAGCAAAGCTATCGTGTTGGCGATGCCGGAGCGGCTGAGCCCAGCGCTGAAGGCGGTCAGCGACGCCGTACTGGCGGTCGCCGCCGAGGTGTCCGTCGAGGAGGTACTCCAGCGTCTGGTCGAGTCTGCGCGTGAGCTCGCCGGAGCTCGCTTTGCCGCGCTGGGGATACCGGACGGAGAGGGCGGCTTTCGCCGCTTCCTGGTCGCCGGGATGAGCGACGAGCTCGTGTCGGCGATGGGTCCCGCTACCGCGCACCCACGGCATGCTCGGCGCGATGTTGCAGGCCGCGGGCCCGTACCGCACCCGCGACATCCACCTGGATCCCCGCTTCCGCGGCTGGTGGCCCCCGGAGCATCCCGACATGCACTCGTTCCTGGGCGTGCCGATCGTCGCCCGCGAGGGCGTGATCGGAGCCTTCTATCTGACCGACAAGGAGGGCGCCGCGATGTTCGACGACGCCGACCAGGAGCTGATCGAGCTGCTCGCCGCCCACGCCGCGATCGCCATCACGAACGCGCGCCTCTACGAGCGCAGCCGAGAGCTCTCGATTCTGTCCGAGCGCAACCGGCTGGCCCTTGAGCTGCACGACGTGGTCAGCCAGAAGCTGTTCAGCCTCAATCTGACCGCCGAGGCGGCGGCGACGCTGCTCGACCGCGATCCGACCGCTGCCCGCGTCCAGCTCGACCGGCTGCGCGAGCTGGCCCGCGAAACGCTGGAGGAATTGCGCTCGCTGATCCTCGGGCTGCGCCCGGCCGACCTCGAGCGCGATGGCCTGGAAGGCGCGCTGCGCAAGGAGATCGCGATGCTCCGCCGGGTCCACGGCGTCGAGGTCGAGCTCCACGCCGAGGGGCCCGGCGGCTACCACTGCGCACGCGCCGTGGAGGTGTTGAGGATCGCGAATGAGGCGTTGCATAACGCGGTCCGTCACGCCGGCGCGCAACAGGTGGTCGTGCGAATTGATGACAGCGAGCGGGTGCTGATCGTCGAGGTGATCGACGACGGCGTGGGTTTCGACCCCGCCCGGGCGGAGATGCGATCGCGCCACCTGGGCCTGACCTCGATGGAGGAACGGGCGCGAGAGCTCGGCGGCCGGCTCGAGATCCGCTCCGCGCCGGGGGTCGGCACGACGGTCCGCCTGGAGCTGAACGCCCGATGAGCGAGGGCCCGATCCGCGTTCTGATCGTCGACGACCACGCGGTCGTGCGAGAGGGCCTGCGCACGTTTCTCCAGTTGCAGGATCGAATCGAGGTGGTCGGCGAGGCCGGCGACGGCGAGGAGGCCCTCGAGCAGGCTGGCCGGCTGCAGCCCGACGTGATCCTGATGGACCTGGTGATGCCGAGGCTGGATGGGGTCAGCGCGATGCGTGAGCTGCGCGCGCGCGCGTCCCCGAGCCGGGTGATCGTGCTCACCAGCTTCCTCGACGACGACCGGCTGATGCCGGCCATCGAGGCCGGGGCCGCGGGCTACCTGTTGAAGAACGTCGAGCCCGCCGAGCTGGCGCGGGCGGTCCGGGCCGCCCACGCGGGCGAGGCGCTGCTCGATCCGAGCGTCGCGGCTCGGCTGGTGCAGACGATCGCCGCGGGACCGCGCCCGCGCCCGATCGGATCGGACGGCCAGCGTTTGACGCGGCGCGAGCATGAGGTGCTGGAGCTGATCGCCCACGGCCGGTCGAACAAGCGGATCGCGTTCGAGCTCGACATCTCGGAGAAGACCGTCAAGACGCACGTCGGTCACGTGCTCGCCAAGCTCGGCGTGAGCGACCGGACCCAGGCCGCGCTGCTGGCCGTGCAGGAGGGGCTCGTGCGCCTCAGGTCGTAGGACCAATTGCCGCTGGAAACCGAGACCGGCGGCAGCGTACTGTGACAGTCATGCCGCTGGCCATCATTACCGGAGCGTCTCGGGGTCTTGGGCTCGCGCTCGCCCGCGCGCTCGGCGAGCGCGGCTGGGCACTCGTGATCGACGCCCGCGGAGCCGCTGAGCTGGAGCGCGTGGCGCAGGAGCTAAGGCAGATCACCGAGGTCGCCGCCATCGCCGGCGACGTCGCCGACGATTGGCACCGACGGGCGCTGGCCGAAGCCGCGGGGGGGCGGATCGACCTGCTCGTCAACAATGCGAGCACGCTCGGCCCGAGCCCCCAACCCAGGCTCGCCGACTACACGGTGGCAGAACTCGAGCGCGTCTACCGGGTCAACGTGATCGCGCCGCTGGCCCTCGCGCAGCTGGTGCTGCCGCGGATGCCCGACGGCGGATGCATCGTCAACGTCACCTCCGACGCGGCTGTCGAGCCTTACGAGGGGTGGGGCGGCTACGGATCGTCCAAGGCGGCGCTCGAGCAGTGCTCGGCGATCCTGGCCGCCGAGCACCCGGAGCTGCGGATCTACGCGGTCGACCCGGGAGACATGCGCACCCAGATGCATCAGAAGGCGTTTCCCGGTGAGGACATCTCCGACCGCCCGCTGCCTGAGGCGAGCGTCCCCGGCCTGCTCGAGGTGATCGAGGCCGGCCTCCCGAGCGGCCGCTATGTGGCGCGGGCGGTCGGCCTGAGCGAGTCCTCGCCGTGAGCGCGCTGGCGTTTGACCTCCCTGCCGCGCTGCAGGCCACCGGGCCGCCGGAGGCGCGGGGGGTTCCGCGCGACGGGGTCAAGCTGCTGGTGGCACGCGTCGGCGACGGATCGGTCAGCCACGCCAGCTTCCGCGACCTTCCGTCGCTGCTGAGACCCGGTGACCTGCTGGTGGTCAACGTGTCGGCCACGCTGCCGGCGGCCGTGCCGGCGCGGCGGGCCGACGGCACACGCGTGCGCGTTCATGTGGCGACCCGGGTTCCGGGGCTGGACGATCATTATCGGGTGATCGAGGTGCGCAGCGCCGATGGGTCCCGTCCGGCGCGGTCGCGAACCGGGGAGCGGATCGGGCTCGCGGGCGGGGACGCGGAGCTGGAGTTGGTCGCGCCGTACGTCTCCGGCCCCCGGCTGATGATCGCCCGCTTCGCGGGCTCGGAAACGGTCGAGGCCCACCTGGAGCGCCATGGGGAACCGATCCGCTACGGGTACGTGACCGGCGCCTGGCCGCTTCAGGACTACCAGAACGTGTACGCGATCACCCCGGGGAGCGCCGAGATGCCGAGCGCCGGTCGACCGTTCACGTCCGAGCTGATCACCGCTCTGGTCGCCCACGGCGTGCTGATCGCCCCGATCACCCTGCATACCGGCGTGTCCTCACCTGAGCGCCACGAGCCGCCGTTTCCCGAGCCCTACGAGGTGCCGGAGGCGACGGCCCGCGTCGTGTCCGCGACCCGGCAATCGGGTGGACGCGTGATCGCCGTTGGCACCACGGTCGTCCGTGCGCTGGAGACGGTCAGCCACGCGGACGGCACGATCGCGGCCGGCGCCGGCTGGACCAGCGTGGTGATCGATCCCGAACGCGAGCTGCGGGCGGTCGACGGGCTGATCACCGGCTGGCACGAGCCCGAGGCCTCGCATCTGCACATGCTCGAGGCGGTCGCCGGCCACGAGCTGCTCGAGCGCTCCTACCGGGCGGCGCTGGGCCACGGCTACCTGTGGCACGAATTCGGCGACAGCCATCTGATCCTGCCGTGATGCTCAGGGTCTGGGGGGAAAATGAGTGGTGGGATCACTCATTTCCCCATGGGCCCTGAGCGCAGCTGGCTGACTGCGAGCTCGTTGAGCAGCCCCACCGCACGGGGTTCCTGTCCCGGTTCCACGATCACCGCTCCGCCCGGCCAGTACGGGTGCGGTGGCGTGGCGCCTTTGACGAGCAGCGGTTCGTACACCCACGAGCCGGTGTTCAGGATCCGCGGCCGACCGCCGGGTCCCTCCCATTGGCCGCGCCGGTCTCCGGGCAAGGGCCCCAGGCGGTGCACGTGCCCGAACACGACACAGTCGGCGTCGACCCCGAGCCGGTGAACGACCCGGGCCATCGCGGGAAGGCTGGCGCGGCGCATCTGCACGCCCAGCAGCATCGCGGTGAACGGCGCAATCCGCTGGTGCAGCAGGATCCGCGGGACACGGGGCATCGTCGCCGCGCGCACCAGCTCCGCCACGTCCTCGACCAGCGCCGCCAGTGGACGCGGCAGCCACTTGGTCAGCACCGATTCGAGCTGGGTCACGGACGGCCCCCCGGCGACCTCGTAGTCCATCGGCGCCGCGCCCTGGTGCGGCAGCCGACCCAGCAGGCCGCGGGCGATGCCGAATGCCGATTCGGGGAGCAGGTGGCGGTCCAGGTAGTGCCCGTGCGTCGCCCACACCCGCTCTGAGAGCCACACGCCCGGATAGTGGACGCGCACCTGAGCCGGGGCGAGCCACGAGGTGATCAGAGCGAGCGCGGGCGTCGCCCCGGGCTCGACGGCGGAGTCAGGGGTGAGCCGGTCGCCCTGAGCCCGAGCCCAGGCGCGCACCAGCGGCGCGTCGTGGTTGCCGGGGACGATGATCGCCTGGCGGTCGGCGCCGAGACGCGCGCCGATCGCCCGCAACACCGGCTCGGCGATGCCCATCGCGCGCTCGGGCCGCCCTTGCAGCAGCTCGACGATGTCGCCGAGCAGGACGAGCCGATCCACCCGGTCATCGAGCGCCTCGAGCAGGCACGACAGCGGCTCGGGGCGACTGAGCACGTCGTGCCGCAGCTTGCCGCCTATGTGGAGATCTGAGACGACCAGCGTACGCACGCCGGCGCCACGATACCCACCCGGCGCCTACTGCACGGCGCGGGCGGGCGGTATCGCAGCGCCGGGGATATCCGTCCTAGTAAACGGCGATCGGCAACTCGAAGTGCAGCGGCAAGCCGCGCGCGAGTACGAGCACCGGCGAGGCGGCCTCTTCGATCGAGTTCTGCGCCGCCGAGCTGATCATCACGCGACCAGCCGGAGCCTCGGGGCGAGACCCGACGACGAGCAGGTCGACCCGGCGCCCGTCTTGGATCAGTGTCGCGCCGAATCGCTCGGCGAGCCCGCGCGCTGTCTCGACCGCGTCCTCGTTGCTCGGAGCCGGGAGAACCCCGACCGTCTTGATTTCCGGAGTGTGGCGACTGCGGTAGTTCGCGGGCGCGATCGCCAAGGCCGCCCGACCGCCCTCGAGCAGCATCTGCACCGAGCGCCCCAACGCCACGTGACCGGCGGCGGTGCGGTAGTCGGAGCCGAACACGATGATGTCCGCTTCCTCCTGTTCGGCGAGCCAGGCCAGGCCCTCCCCGGTCGACGCACTGACGACGACCCGACGCTCGACGCTGTCATCCTCGAGCCAACGGGCGCCGCGCTGGAGCAGTGCTTCAGCCTCGTGCTCCTCGAGTTCTTCGCGCGCGCGCTGCGTCTCGGTGGTGTGACGCACGTACGCGAGCGTGAGCTGCGCGCCGGCCTCGCCGAGGATGCGTCCGAGCATCAGCGCGTCGTGGTCGTTTTCGGTGTCGTCGTAGGAGACGATCGCGTGTGGTGCCATCACTGGACTCCTGTCCGGTTGTGAAATCTGTCCGCTTGTCGCGTGTTCGCACAGAGGGTCGCATCTGCCTTCTATCAGTGCTAATACACTTATTCATCCGTGGGATAAGATTTGCTAATGCTGAATCTCGGTCGTCTGGAAATGCTGTGTGAGGTGGTCACGCACGGGTCGTTCTCGGCTGCCGCCGAAGCGCTGTCCTACACACAAAGCGCCGTCTCGCAGGCGATCGCGCGGCTGGAGGCGGAGACCGGGGCGACACTCGTGATTCGTGACCGGCGTGGAGTGCGTCCCACTGCGGCCGGTTCCACCCTGGTCGAGCACGCCGAGGCGATCTTCGCCCAGGTGGAGGCCGCCGAGGCTGACCTTGCGGCGGTGCTCGGCGTGCGGGCTGGGCGGCTGCGGGTGGCCTCGTTCCCGTCGGCGGGGGCGACGCTGATGCCGGTGGCCGTAGCCACATTCCGCCAGCGCCACCCCGACGTCGCGCTGACGCTCGCCGAGGGCGAGCCCGAGGAGATCGCGCCGCGGTTGCGGGCCGGCGAGTTCGACCTTGCGCTGCTGTTCGAGTTTCCCGGCGCCCGCGAGCCGGCTGCGATCGCGCACGCGTCGGTGACCCTGCTCGAGGATCCGATGTACGTGGCGCTCCGGCAGGACCACCCGCTCGCCGCCAAGGCCGGCTTGTCACTCGCCGATCTGGGCGATGAGCAGTGGGTGCAGACCTCCGCTTCCAGCCCGTGCGCTCGGCACGTGGTCCGCTCGTGTCTCGCCGCCGGGTTCGAGCCGGTCGTGACGTTCGAGAGCGACGACTACGAGACGATCCAGGGGCTTGTCGCCGCGGGCGTCGGGGTGGCGCTGATTCCGCGGCTGGCCCTGACCCGGGTCCACCGCGGGATCATCGTGCGCCCGCTGGCGCCGCGCAGCCCGACCCGCACAGTGGTCGCGGCGACCACCGTTGGACCAGGCGTCGCACCGGCGGCGCTGGCGATGGTCGATGTGCTGAGCGATGTGGCTCGTCGTTACGCGGATGATTCCTTCCCGGGGGCGCTGTAGCGGCGGGCGACTCAGGTCCGACTGGCGAGGGCGCTGGCCAGTTCCTCGGCCCGGCCGCCCACGACCAGCGGGCGGATCAGACGCTCGAGCGGACGGGCGAGAAACCCGATCGGCCCCGGATCGACGGCGAGCGCGTAGGTGACCTCCGTGCGACCGTCACCGAGGTCCTCGAGCTCCCAGGATCCCTCCATGGAGTCGAGATCGTCGGACTGCACCTGCGTCCAGCCCAGCCGGCGAGGTGGTTCGTAATCGAAGCGCACGCGACAGCGCACCTTGGTGATCTTGGCGTCGCTGATCGTGTCGCACACGACGGGGCGGCCGTGCTGGTCACGCTCCACCACTTCGACCGCCTCGAGCGTGTGCTGCCATTGCGGCGCGACCGCGACGTCCTGGACGAGGGCCCAGCAGCGCTCGATCGCCACATCGACGACAGCCGAGGAAGATCCAGTCAGGACGGGCACGGACTAGCCCGTTGGCTTGATCTTGGTCACGAGCCGGCGGCTTCCGCCGGCCGCGTCGACCACGTCGAGGGTCAGGCCCAATGCTTCGCCCCGGGTCCGCTTGACGTTCGCCAGCACACCGGCGCCGCCACGAATCCCGGGGTAGGTGACGACGATGCGCACGGCGTTCACCGCGTCACGGAGCGTGAGCGTCAGCGCACGGCCCAGGACGCGGCCAACGAATCTCAGCCGCTTGCCCCCAGGGGTCTTCATGATCAGGCCGCGACCGGCTGAGAACCGCAGACCGGGGGGCGGCGTGACGCGGATGGTCCCGATCGGAGGCGCTCCGCGGGAGGCCGCAAGGGTCAGCGACAGCGTCGGCCGGTCGCGGGCGAGTCCGGTGAGGGAAGCTCTCGACACCTGAGGCGCGGCGCCGACGGTCCAGCGGAAGGTCGTCCCGCCGGTGGCGCCGCCGGCGTCGCGCGCGATGACGGTGACCAGGAAGCTCCCGGTCCTCCGCGGCGCGCCGGAGATCCGACCGCTGGAGGCATGCAGGGACAGGCCGACGGGCAGCCCGAGTGCCCGGAAGCTCACCGCTGCCCCTGACGCGTCGGTGGCCGTCAGCCGCAGGCTGACCCGTGTGTGCACGGTCGAGCGCTGTGCGCCCGGGTTCACGGTCGCGAGGGTATTGGCGCACAGGCTGGCGGCGAGCGCGGCGGCATTCGGGGTCCCGAGCCCGGAGGCCATGTCGTAGCCCGGCGCGGCGCCGAACCGGCCGCCGTTGGTGCCCGTGAAGTCGTTGCTGCCGGAGATGACGTCATTGAAGTCGTTCGCGTACACGCTCCCGGCGGCCCGGTACAGCCCTGGGTTGGCGAAGCCGACGCTCGCGCCGTGGCACGACCGCGACGCATCGGCGAGCGCGATCAACGCGGCCCACACCGGCGCGCCGGCGCTCGTGCCGCCGATCCCCTGCCAGCCCGATGGCAGCCCCCCCATGCTCCCGCTGCCGTTCCAGTAGATCAGGTAGCCGGTCGCCGGATCTGCGTCAGCTGACACGTCCGGCACCTGGCGGCAGAAATCACCCACGTGGTGACAGCCCGAGCCGGGAGAGTTTGCCCGGGCGAGGTGCAGCGCCGGCGATGCGTCGAGTTGGTTGGCCGGCATCGGCCACAGGCTCGATCGACCCCCTCCTCCGGCGCCGGGCTGGAACGGACCGTCGGCCGGACTCGCGTTGCTGTTCCAGACCACCTCGGTCGGTCGCGGGCCGACCGCCGCCAGGCTGGTGCCCCCGACCGCGGTCACATACGGCTGGCTGGCTGGATCGTCGACCGCGAGCTGCGGTTCGGGCACGCCGTTGCTGCCGGTGCAATCCTCCGAGCCATTGTCGCCCGACGCCGCGATGATCGACTGTCCCTGCACGGCAGCCTGCTCGAACAGCGAGTCCTCGGCGTCCGCGCTGGTCGGGCCCAGCGCTCGCTCACACTGTCCCCACGAGACCGTGATCACCCGTGCCCGGTCCTGGTTGACGATTGCGCTGAACGTGTCGTACGGTCCTGAGCCGGGGGCGCCGGAGTTCGAGTCGGGTCCCTGGTAGACCAGCACGTGAGCGTTCGGCGCCAGCCCGATCAGGGTCTCGATGTCGAGCGCCGCCTCGCCGGACCCGGGGCCCCGGCCCGCGCCGCCGTCGACCGCGACCGAGGCGATCGTTGCGTGGGTGCGGTAGCAGGCCTGGTAGGCCGCGATGTCCCTCGGGTCATCGGATTCGAGCTCGTACACCGCCACCGTGACGCCGCCCGCCCCGTCTTTGGCGGCGTACAGCCCGGAGAACCCATACGCCGAGGCGATCTGGTCCATCGTGTACGCATCCTGCGTCGGGGCGGCCTGCTGAGCCGCCGCGCACGGCTGCGGCCCACCGGTCACCACGTGCGCAATCGCGAGCGGGTGGGCGGAGGTGGGGCCCGAGCCGGAGCCGGAGCCGGGAGCGGCTCGGCGCAACAGTGGGCGGGGCGCCGACAACGTGTCCAGTCCGACCACCGCTTGGACGGACTGGGCGACGTCGGGGTCGAATGATGGCGCCGCGGTGGCGGCGATCGCGGTCTGCCGGCCGGGCAGCGCGAGGCGCAGAAACGAGAGCGAGAACGCTCGCGCGAGCTCCCCGGCGGTCGCGCTCACCGGGATCGAGAGCGCGTTGGCACTCGCCGGCCCGGGGGCCAGTCCGTGGGCCCGGAGCGATGACTGCACGGCTCGGAGCTGCGCGGCGCCGGCGCCGAAGCGCTGCGCGAACTGTCGCGGGGTCAGATAGTGGCGATACAGGCTCGAGCCGACCGTGGACACAGCCTGCGCGTAGTCGGCCAGCGCGGCGGGATCGCGCGCGTTCAGGCTCACGGTCACGTGCATCCGCGTGTGGGTGGGCAGGCCGCCCAGGATGCTCGCTCCCGGCGGCAGACTCGGCTGTCGACCGACCCGCATCAGCCCAGGTGTGGACGCGGCCGCCCGCGCCTTGGGCAGCGCGAACACCGCGAGTGCAGTCGCTGCCAGTGAGAGCGCGCACGCGAAAGCGAACCCGCAGGCAATCCGACGCACTGCCCGTCGCGATGGCCCCGACACGGCAGACCTACGCACGGTGCGCTCGACTGCGGCGCTCCAGCAGCGCCTTGACCTCGGGCCACTCGTCGTCGATCACGGGCTATCCGTTTTGGCGCTCTGGACGCGGTCCATACGTCACGACGATAGAGCCACCAAGATTGGGATGGCTACGGTTCGGGGCCCGCCTCGATGTTCTGCAGTCGCACCTGGCCACGGGCGATCAGCTTGTCGTCCTCGCTGCGGCGCATCTCGACCGACCACAGCTGCTGCGTGCGGCCCTGCTGGATCGGCACGGCCAGCACGTTGAGCCGACCGGTGCGGTGGGGTCGAATGAAGTCGGTGGCGTTGGCGACGCCGACCGCGATCTGGCCACGGTCCTTGACCGCCTCGTAGGCGCCCGTGGTGGCGAATGTCTCGACGACCGTGGTGTACAGCCCGCCGTGGACGATCCCCCACGGCTGATGGTGGCGCTCGTCGGCGGCGACCGAGCCGCTGACCCGCGTCGGGGTGACCTGCTCGAACTCGATCTCGAACAGCCGCATGAGCTCGCTGGGCTGGGTCAGGTCGGGCATCGGTTCGCTCTCCGTCTAGATGCGTTGGAGAATCGTGCCGATACCCGTGCCGCCCGCGGTGCACATCGTCACCAGGCCGAACTCGCCGTCTGAGCGCTCGAGCTCGTGCAGCAGAGTGGTGATCAGCCGTGCGCCTGAGGACCCGAGCGGATGCCCGAGCGCGAGCGCCCCGCCGTTGACGTTGACGCGGTCCATGTCGGGCTTCAGCTCCCGCCGCCACGCGCAGACGACCGACGCGAACGCCTCGTTGATCTCGATCAGGTCGAGGTCGTCGATGGTCATCCCGTTGCGCTCCAGCAGCTGGCGTGTGGCGGGGATCGGGCCGGTCAGCATGATCACCGGGTCCACGCCCACCGTGGTCGAATCGAAGATCCGGGCGCGGGGAGTCAGCCCAAGCTCATCGGCCGTCTCGCGAGCCATCAGCAGGACCGCGGCGGCGCCGTCGGAGATCTGCGACGAGTTGCCCGCGGTCACCGTCCCGCCCTCCTGGAACGCCGGCTTGAGCCCGGCGAGTCGCTCGAGGCTCGTGTCGTAGCGAATGCCCTGATCGGTGATGATCGTGTCGCCGTTGACGCGCCAGGGGATGATCTCGCGTTCGAACCGGCCCTGCTCGGTCGCGCGGCCGGCCAGCTGGTGCGAGCGCAGCCCGAGCTCGTCCTGCTCGGAGCGGGGGATCTCCCATTGCGCCGCGATCATCTCGGCCGAGATCCCCTGTGAGACAAGCTGGTAGCGCTCCAGCAGCTCGGGCGGATGGGGAGTCCCGAACTCGTCGGCGTGGGCGAGGTATGACCCCATCGGGATCCGACCCATATGCTCGACGCCGGCGGCGATCACCACGTCGTGCACTCCCGACGCGATCAGCCCGGTGGCGAACGTGAGCGCCTGCTGGGAGGAGCCGCACTTGAGGTCGACGGTGCTGCCCGGCGTGCTCACCGGCAGCCCGGCCTGCAGCCACGCGTTGCGGGCGATGTTGCTGGACTGCTCGCCGACCTGCGTGACGCAGCCGGCGACGACGGTCTCCACCAGCCCGGCGTCGATTCCCGCCCGCTCGATCACCGATCGGTAGGCGCCACCCAGCAGCTCGTTGGGGTGGACGTCGCGAAACCACCCCTTGACGCGATGACCGCGCCCGATCGGCGTGCGCGCCGCCGCAACGATCACGACCTCGCGACCCTGCAGATGCCCAGCTTCGTGGTGTGTCATGGCGGTCTCCCGCATAAGGTTTCTTGATAAAACTGACGGTGACGTTAGCACAGGGTCTACTCTCAGGCGGGCCGTGTCGCGGCCGCGCGCGGCGGCTCGCCCGCGTCAATTCGAGATCCGAGAGACACCACATGCCGAAGCTGATGATCGTCATCGCCAGTACCCGCCCGGGGCGTGTCGGTCTCCCGGTCGCCGAATGGTTCCGCGGCCGCGCTGCGGAGCACGGAGGCTTCGACGTCGGCCTGGTCGATCTGGCCGAGCTGGAGTTGCCACTGCTGGATGAGGCCAGCCATCCGCGGCTGCGGCGGTACACCAAGCAGCACACGCACGAACTGGAGCGCGCTGGTCGATGCGGCGGACGCGTTCGTGTTCGTCACCTCGGAGTACAACCACGGCTATCCGGCGGCGCTGAAGAACGCGATCGACTATCTGCACCACGAGTGGCAGTACAAGCCGGTCGGCTTTGTGTCCTACGGAGGGGTCGCCGCGGGGACCCGGGCCGTGCAGCAGCTCAAGCAGGTCGTGGCAGCGATCAAGCTGGTGGCCGTCGTCGAGGCGGTCAACATCCCGTTCGTCGCTCAGTTCATCGACAGCCAGGGTGTCGTCCAGGCCAACGAGGTGATGGAGCAGGCGGCGCGCGCCATGCTCGACGAACTCGTCCGCGTGCAGGCGGCCCTGCTCCCGCTGCGCGTCGAGGTCGCGTAGGGTCGCTTCGTGTCGCCCGATCGCCGGGTCCGATGAGCCCGTTCCATGCGGCGGCGATCTTTGCCGCGGGGATCGTGGCGGGGACGATCAACACGGTTGTCGGCAGCGGCACGCTGTTCACCTTCCCGGTCCTGCTGGCGTTCGGCTACCCCCCGGTGGTGGCCAACGTCTCCAACACGGTCGGACTGGTTCCCGGCTCGGTCGCCGGTGCCGTCGGCTACCGCCGGGAGCTGGTCGGTCAACGGCGGCGCGCACTCCCGCTGGCCGCCGCGTCGGCGCTCGGCGGTCTGATCGGCGCGGTCCTGCTGCTCAGCCTGCCCGCGTCGGCGTTCAAGGCGATCGTGCCGGTGTTCATCGCGATCGCGCTTGGTGCTGATCGTCGCTGCAACCACGTCTGTCTCGGCTGCTTGACGAGCGCCGCGCCGCCCCGCGCGAGCGGGCCGGCCCGCTGGGCACAGCCGCGGTCCTGGCCAGTGGCGTGTACGGCGGCTATTTCGGAGCGGCGCAGGGAATCATGCTGCTGTCGATCCTGGGTCTGTCGCTCGACGATGAACTGCAGCGAATCAACGCGCTCAAGGTCGTGCTGGCCGGACTGGTCAACCTGGTGGCCGGGATCGTGTTCGTGTGCGTGGCCCACATCGCCTGGCTGCGCCGCGCTGCTGATCGCGGTCGGCTCGACGATCGGCGGTCTGCTCGGTGCGCGCGGCGGCCGCCGCCTGCGACCGGCCGCGCTACGTGCGGTGATCGTCGTGGTCGGGGTCGTCGCGATCGTACGGCTCGTCGTTTAGATACCTACGCGCGCGACGCTGCGCGATCAGCGTGGCGGGCGTCGTCGCGACGGTGCGCGGCCCCGGGGCTGGCTCGGAGCCTCGCGGGTGGGTGGGTCGGGGATCGGCAGGACCCGGGGCTTGTCGGTCGTCACGGTGGCGCGTTCGCCGTGGTGGGTGATCGCCAAGGGCGAGCCGGCGAGCAGCGAATAGGTCGCCTGCCCATGGGTGACCTCCACCGTCAGTCTGCGCCCCCGGAATCTGACCCGGAACATGAGCCTGGTCAACGCTCCCGGCAGCCAGGGCATGAAGCTCAGCTGACCATTGAACTCGCGCACGCCGCCGAAGCCGGCCACTGCGGCGATGCACGTCCCGGCCACCGACGCGATGTGGATGCCGTCGCGGGTGTTGTGCTCGAGGTCGTCGAGGTCCATCAGGGCCGCCTCGGCGAAGTAGTCATAGGCCAGCTCGAGATGGCCGACCTCGGCCGCGACGACCGCCTGCGAGCACGCCGACAGCGAGGAGTCGCGAACGGTCAGGCGCTCGTAGTACTCGAAGTCGCGCGCCTTCTCCTCCGGGCTGAACGCGTCGCCGCACACGTACAGCGCCAGCACCAGGTCGGCCTGCTTGACCACCTGCTTGCGGTAGAGGTCGAAGTAGGGGAAGTGCAGCAGCAGCGGGTACTGGTCGGGCGAGGTCGCGGCGAAGTCCCAGATCTGGTGCTGGGTGAACGACTCGGCCTGCGGGTGGACGCCGAGCGCCTCGTCGTAGGGGATCAAGACCGCCTTGGCGGCATCGCGCCAGCTGGCCGTCTCCTCGTCGTCGACGCCAAGCTCGGCGGCCCGGTCGGGATTGCGCTCCACGGCGTCGGCGGCGGCGCGCAGGTTGCGCTGGGCCATCAGGTTGGTGTAGACGTTGTTGTCGGCGACCGCGCTGTACTCGTCGGGTCCGGTCACGCCGTCGATGCGGAAGCGCCCGGAGGCGTCGTGATGCCCGAGCGATCGCCACAGACGCGCGGTCTCGACGAGTAGCTCGACCCCGACGTCGCGGTCGAACTCGTGATCGTCGGTCGCCGCGTGGTAGCGCCTGACCGCCTCGGCGATATCGGCGTTGATGTGAAACGCGCCGGTTCCCGCCGGCCAGTAGCCCGAGCACTCCTGCCCGTCGATCGTCCGCCAGGGAAACGCGGCGCCCTTCAGCCCCAGCGTTCTGGCCCGGTCCCGGGCGCGGTCGAGCGTCTGATGCCGCCAGCGCAACGCATCGGCG
Organism: uncultured Solirubrobacterales bacterium; assembly: GCA_963838535.1. Lineage (GTDB taxonomy): Bacteria > Actinomycetota > Thermoleophilia > Solirubrobacterales > Solirubrobacteraceae > Palsa-465. Next base: position 117,119 of record CAWIRN010000025.1, on the reverse strand, counting down.
GTGGCATGCGGGGCGCTGTAGGTGAGCACTGGCAGGACGAAGCTCTCGGTGTCCCAGAATGCGTGGCCGTCATAGCCGGGCCCGGTCAATCCCTTGGCCGCGATCGCTCGCTGCTCTCCCCGGGCCCCCGCCTGCAGGGTGTGGAAGAGACCGAAGCGGATCGCCTGCTGAATCTCGGCGTCACCCTCGAGCTCGACATCCGAGCGCTCCCAGAAGCGGTCGAGGTACGCACGCTGCTCGGCCAGGAGCCCGTCCCAGCCGACGTGACGCGCCCCGGCCAGCCCGGCCGCGACCTGGTCGCGAAGCGCCGGCACCGAGCGCTCAGCCGACCACCCGTAGGCCAGGAACTTGATCAGGCGCAGTGGCTTGCCCGGCTCCAGGTCAGCGGTGATGGTCAGACGGGCCACGTCGTCGAAGCACTCGATCGTCGTATCGGTCCCCGAGGGGCCCTCGACCACGTGGTCCATCGCTGCGGCCATCGTCAGCGCGCTCACCCGGGTCGAATGCACCAACAACGCCTGGGCATCGCGCGCGCCGGACGATTGTGCGTTCAGCGGCGAGGCCAGAGCGGCCGCGGCCCGGGGATCGCGATCGCTGACCGGCAGCGACTCGTTGGCCACGAGCTCCGATTGCACCACGACCGGCAGGCCTTCGCCGATCGGCTCGACCTCGTAGAGGATGGCGGCCACCGCGCGCTGGGAAAAGGACACCATCCGGGTCGAGGAGACCCGGACCCGGCGCTTGGTCGGAGACACCCACTCGGCGGTGCGGCGCAGGACTCCGGCCCGCAGGTCCAGCACCCGCTCGTGGCTCGTGAGCTCTCCGTAGCGCACGTCGAACGGCTCGTCCTCGACGTGCAGCCGGATGAGCTTGCCGTTGGTCACATTGACCACCGTCTGGCCATCCTCCGGATAGCCGTAGCCAGCCTCGGCGTACGGCAGCGGACGCACCTCGTAGAACCCGCCCAGATAGGTGCCGGGCAGCCCGAACGGCTCACCCTCGTCGAGGTTGCCGCGGAGTCCAATGTGCCCGTTGGCGAGCGCGAACACCGACTCCGTCTGCGCGAGCATGTCGAGGTGCAGGGCGGTCTCGCGCACCGCCCAGGGCTCGACGGGAAAGGCCGGATGCTGGATCACCGCAGGTCGAGCAGCTCGGCGAGGTCGGTGACGACGACGTCGGCTCCGTGGGCGCGCAGGGCGTCGGCCTGGCCCACCCGATCGACGCCCACGACGAAGCCGAACTTTCCGGCCCGGCCGGCCTGCACGCCGGCGAGCGCGTCCTCGAACACCGTCGCCTGGGCGGGCGTCACGCCGAGCGCCCGGGCGCCCTCCAGGAACGTGTCGGGCGCCGGCTTGCCGTTCAGGTGCTCTCGTTCGGCGACGACGCCGTCGACGATCTCCTCGAACAGGTCCGCGATCCCGGCGGCGACCAGGACGTCGCGGCAGTTGGTGCTCGAGGAGACCACCGCTCGGCGCAGCCCCGCCGCCTGGACGGCCTTGGCGTAGCGAACCGAGCCCTCGTAGGGCTCGACTCCGTGCTCCTCGATCAGCTGCAGCACCAGCTCGTTCTTACGGTTCCCGATGCCGTCGATGGTCTCGGCGTCGGGCGGGTCACCCGGGGTTCCCTGGGGCAGCTCGATCTTCCGCGACGCCAGGAAGGACCGCACGCCGTCGTATCTCGGCTTGCCGTCGACGTACTCGTCGTAGTCGCTCACCACGTCGAAGGCGACGAACGGCCCGCCGAGCCGGCTCGCCCGCTCGCGCAGGTAGTCGTCGAAGGTCTGCTTCCACGCCGCGGCGTGCACCTTCGCGGTCTGGGTCAACACTCCGTCGAGATCGAACAGGCAGGCCGACACACCGTCAGGGAGACCGAGCACGGCTAGACCGTATCGCCTTCGCTGTGCTGACTTGTCACCAGCGTGCTGAAAAAGAGCCCATCCTGGGCAAGAGTTCAGCACCGCCGGGCCAGGGACGACCGCCCCCACTTTCAGGGCCCCTCTAGGCGACGACCTCGAGCGTGGCCGACGTGGCCGGCGTGACCTCCTCGAGCCGGTCGACGTTCGCCAGATCGGGGAAGAACCGGCTCCAGGTGGCGGCCAGGAGCATCGTGATCAGGCCCCCGCCCACCACCGCGGGCACGGTGCCGACCAGGAAGGCGGCGAGCCCCGATTCAAACGCCCCGAGCTCGTTCGACGCGCTGATGAACACCATCTCGACGGCCATCACGCGGCCTCTCAGGCCGTCGGGGGTGGCGAGCGCGACGATCGTCCCGCGGATGTTCATGCTGTACAGGTCGACGTAGCCGCTCACGCCGAGGGCGACGAACGAGAGCAGGTAGACGCGGGAGAGTCCGAACACGACGATGCTGGCGCCGAACAGGCCGACCACGAGCAACAAGGTCCGGCCCGCCCGCCCGGCGATCGGCCTGCGCGTGATCACAGCCGCGGCGAGCAGGGCGCCCAGGGCGGGGGCGGCGCGCAAGAACCCAACTCCGGTGGGGCCGACGTGCAGGATCGACCGCGCGAACACGGGCAGCAGCGCCACCGCGCCGCCGAACAGCACCGCGAGCAGGTCGAGCAGAATCGCGCCCAGGAGGATCTGGGTGCGGCCCACGAAGCGCAGGCCTTCAAGCACGCTCTCGAAGCCCGGCGCCGTCGCCGAGTCCTCACCCACCACCTCCGCGGCCGGGCGCGGGTGCATCGCGATCACGCAAAGCGAGGACAGCAGGCATATCGCGGCGGCCAGCGAGTACACCAGGACGCCGGAGATCCCGTACAGCAGCCCGCCGAGCGCGGGTCCCGCGACCTGTCCCAACTGGGTCGAGATGGAGCGCAGTGTCATGGCGCTCGCCAGGTGCTCGAGGGGAACCAAGGTCGGCGTCATCGCGCGCGAGGCCGGGGTGCCGAGGGCGATCGCCGTGCCGGCGCCGAAGGCGAGCGCGAGATACGGCCCGATCGAGGTGTCGCCCGAGCCGCTGAGCACTGCGAGCCCGAGGCCGACCGCGGCAGCCAATACGAGTGATACGGCGAATATGAGCCGGCGGGGTACGCGGTCGGCCAGCTGTCCGGCCGGCAGGGCGAACACGAACATCGGGATGAACTCGGCCAGCCCGATCAACCCGAGGTAGAGGGGACTGCGGTGCTGGGCGTAGACCTCCCAGCCGATCGCCACGGCCAGCATCTGCGTGCTGATTCCCATCCCGATCGACGCCAGCCACCAGAGCCGGAAGTCGCGCTCCTGCATTGCTGGGCCGAGGCGTCTCATGCGCGCGGGGGGTGCCAGCCGTTCGTCAGATCAACGCGGCCGATGGCGGCGCGAACGCGGGGCATCGGCTCGCTGTGGGTGCGCGCGGGCCGAGACGAACAACGCGGCGATCTCGGGGTCCATGTAGTAGTCGGTGCCTCCGTCAGCACGGCCTTCGGTGGCGATCGGCAGCTCACGATCGAGACGGCGGCAGTAGCGGCCGGGCCAGGCAAGAATGCCGGCGACGCCGTGGGCGCCCTTCTCGAGCCCGAGTCGCTTGGCAATGTCCTCGCCGCCGAAGCGCGCACCGGGCGCATCGGCGAGCAGATTGAACAGCTCCTGCGCCGGCGGCGCGAGCTGCCAGTACAGCCAGGCGGCCTGGTCGGCGTCTGACGCCGACCAGGCATGTGCCTCGCCGTGATGACGCAGGCCGCGCCGACCCCGGGAACCCCGGCCGCCCGTGTGCGGCGGGGTTTCCGCCTCGGCGGTCAGGAAGGTCGCGAACCAGGCGTAGAACTCTGGCACGCGCTCCTCGGGTACGGCGACGGTGATCTGCTTATCGGCCATTAGAGCTCGGTTGGGGCGCCCGGCTGCCCGGTCGTCTCGCTGCGCTCAGTGGCCTCTCGGCGCTCGCCGCACCGGCGGCCGCCGTGACCGTGGTGGCCATGGTGGCCATGCCGACCGCGTCGCCCTCGGCGCCCGCGGCCCGTGGGAGCGGCGAGAAAGCGCGCAAAGAATGCGTGGAACTCGGCGATCCGGTCCTCGGGCACCTGGACGGTGACCGGCTGATACTGCGTGGTTGTGGGGGTTACGTTGGTATCCATGTACATCTCCTGTAGTTGCTTACGGGAGCTAGCATACCACAAGTAAATACATAAGTAAAATATTCGGTGGGAGAAGACCTCGGTCTGCCTTCTGACGGCGCCACGGAGCGCGGTGGCCGCTGGGCTGTGACCATTAGCAGACATGAGCCCGGGTGATGAGATTTGGGCCGGGGCGGGGCAGCGCGACCTGGCCACGGACGTTGCGCTGCTGACCGGGGTCCTGCATGACGTCGTCAGAGCCAGCGACGGCGATGGGGCGGTCCGGCTGCTCGATGACGCAGTCGCGCTCGGGCGCGCGGCGCGCGGCGGTGACGAGGTCGCCGCAGACCGCTTGGCGGCGCTGGTGGCGAGCCTCGATCTCGAGCAGGCCGCCGTTCTGGTGCGCTCGCTGACCCGCTGGTTTCAGCTCGTCAACCTGGCCGAGGACAACGAGCGCGTGCGGCGCCGGCGCCGTAGCGACGCGCTGGCCGCGCCCGCGCCGCGCCCCGGATCGGTGCGACAGGCGATCGCCGACCTGCACGCGCTGGGGACGACCCCCGCCGAGCTCCGCGAGCTGCTGCGCGGTGCCGAGCTGAGACTCGTGATGACCGCCCATCCCACCGAAGCGCGACGCCGCACGACGATCGACAAGCTCGCCCGCGTGTTCGGCGTGCTGCGTGAGCTCGACGAGGTCGCCCACGCGGATCCCGACAGCGCCCGCCGCCGTCTGTGCGCCACGGTGCAGGAGTTGTGGGGATCGGACGAGTTGCGGGCGACCTCGCTCACGGTCTTGGACGAGGTTCGGGGTGGGCTGGTGCACTTCGGTACCACTCTCGCCGAGACGGTGCCGCAGGTGTATCGCGACCTCGAGGAGGCGGTGACCGAGTTCTATCCGGACGAGCGCTTCGAGGTGCCGCCGTTGCTGAGCTTTGGCTCGTGGATCGGCGGTGATCGCGACGGCAATCCGTTCGTAACCCCAGCCACCACGGTTGAGGCGCTCGACCTGATGCGCGAGCAGTGCCTGCGCTTCCTGGAGGCTCGCGTCGAGTTGCTGGCCGGGCGGCTGTCGCTGTCGGACCGGGTCAGCGGCGCGGCCCCCGGGCTGGCGTCGATCCTGGACGCCGGCACAGAGCGCTTCCCAGCGCTGGCGATGCAGTTGGCGGCCCTGAACCCAGAGGAGCCGTATCGCCGAGCGCTCACCTTCGTGCGCGAGCGCGTGCGGGCCACGATGTCGCAGGACCCGGGGGGCTACCGCGAGCCGCTGGAACTGCTCGATGATCTGCGCCTGGTGCGGCGCTCGCTGCTCGACGGTGCCGGAGCGTTCACCGCCGCGGGCGACCTCCATGACGTGATCCGCCAGGTCGAGGTGTTCGGCTTTCATTTCGCCCGCCTGGACATCCGCGAGCACGCCCGCGTGCATCGACGCTCGTTCGCCGAGGTGTACGCCACGCTCGGGATCTGTGACCACTACGCGACGCTGAGCGAAGACGAGCGCGTCGCCCTGCTGTGCCGTGACATCGCCGATCACCGACCGCTGATCCCCACCGACGTGACGGGCTTCTCGGCCGGCACGCAGGAGACGATCGACACCTTCAGGATGCTGCGCAGCGTGCTCTCCGGCGCCCACCGGGGCGCGATCCAGACCTATGTGGTCTCCGGCACCGAGCATCCGGCCGACCTGCTCGAGGTGCTGCTGATGATGAAGGAGGCCGGCCTCGCCGACGCCGGTGGCGCGCGAGCCTGGTTGCGGATCGTGCCGCTGTTCGAAGCCGGCTCGACTCTGGCCGCCGCGGCGGCCACGATGGATCAGCTGCTCGGGCAACCCGTCTACCGGGCAGCGCTCCGGGCGGTCGGAGACGAGCAGGAGGTGATGATCGGCTACTCGGATTCCAACAAGGACGTCGGCTATGTCGCCTCCGGGCTGGGCGGCCTATCGGGCGCAGACGCAGATCGCGGCGGTGATCCGCCGCCATGGCGCCAAATGGGTGTTCTTTCACGGGCGGGGCGGGGCGGTCGGGCGCGGCGGCGGGCCGACCAACCAAGCGATCCTGGCGCTCCCGCCGGGAACCGTGATGGGGCGGTTGAAGATGACCGAGCAGGGCGAGGTGCTGACCGCGAAGTACTCGGTCCCCGAGATCGCCCACCGCGAGCTGGAGCTCGCGGCCAGCGCGACGCTGGCTGCCGGGGCGATGGCGGCGAGCGAGCGCCATGAGGTATTCGAGCGCGTCGTGCAGGAGATGGCTGACAGCTCGGCCCGCGTGTACCGCTCGCTGGTCCACGACGACCCGGACTTTCTCCAGTTCTTCTTGGCCGTGACGCCGCTGGAGGAGATCTCGCGGCTGCGACTGGGATCCCGACCGGTGCGGCGCGGCGCCCAGGACGGCATTGATGACCTCCGCGCGATCCCGTGGGTGTTCGCGTGGACGCAGTCGCGGATCGTCCTGCCGGCGTGGCTCGGCTTGGGCACCGCGCTGGCCGGTGCCCGCGAGCGCCATGGACTCGAGTTGCTCCGTGAGATGACGGCCACGTGGCCGTTCTTCGCCACCCTGCTGGCCAACGCCGAGATGGCGCTGGCCAAGGCCGATCCCGCGATCGCGAACCGTTACGCCGATCTGTGGGACGCACCGCAGAACCGCGAGCGCATCTGGGGGGCGCTCTCCGCTGAGCTCGAGCGGGCCCGCAGCGAGCTCATGCTCGTGCGGGGCAGCGAGCGGCTACTGGCCGCCGACCCCGTCCTGCAGGCCTCGATCGATCGCCGCAACCCATTCGTCGACCCGCTGTCGTTCGTCCAGATCGAGCTGCTCTCCCGGCGCAGAAGCGGGCCGACCACGGACGAGGAGGAGCTCGGCCGGGTGAGCCTGCTGACCATCAACGGGATCGCCAGCGGGCTGCGCAACACCGGCTGACGGTCACCGTCGCAGGGCGGACGGGTCAGGACCACGACCGCCCTGAGCGCTCGTGCCAGTAGACGGCAGCGGGGATGGCGAGTTCGGTGGCCCACGCGGCGAGGTCGCTGTCCCAGTGATCGGCCCGTGCCGCCAGGTTGGTGGTCAGGGTCTCGACCGTGACCGCGCCGCTGAGGACGATGTCAGCCCACGGCTGCGCGAGGACTGCGCTGAGGGCCAGAGTGTCCGCGCTGAGGCCGCGTGCGGCGGCGGCGTGCACCAATGCCGGTTGGTCTCCGACGTCGGTCAGGCGCCCGTTGGCCACCGCCTCCTTGACGATCACCGTCAGGCCTGCGGCGTGGGCCCGCGCCAGGGCATCTCCGCTCGAGGGTTCGAGCAGATTCCAGGTGGCCTGCACCGTGTCGAACAGGTCGAGCTCGATCGCCGTCTCGATCACCTGAGCCTGATGTGGCCCGGTCACCGTCAGCCCGATCGCCAGCGGTCGCTCGCGCAGCCGTCGCAGTGCGTCGAGCACGTCGGCCGAGGACAGGACCGCGTTCTCCGGGCTGGCGGAATGGATCTGGTACAGCATCAGGTTCGAGCCGAGAATCCTCAGACTCTCTGTGAGCTGGCGGTTGAGTGTGAGCAGCCCCAGGTCCTGGGTCTCGTGACGCTCGGCATCCATCCGCCAATCGCCGATGTAGGTGTATCCCCACTTGGACCCGACGACGATCTTGTCGGCGCCCAGGCCTCGCCGGGCGAGCCAGCTGGCGAGGAAGTCCTCCGCCAAGCCGTAGGAGCGGGCCACGTCGACGTAGCGCACCCCGGCTCGATAGGCGGCGTCGAGGACCTCATCGGTGCGCCTGGCCAACGACGCTGGGCTGCGGTCGGCGCCGAGCTCGACCTGCCGATCGGTGGTGATGTAGGCCGGGCGACCGAGCGCGGCGAGGCCCAGTCCGATCCGGGGCGCGCCGTGAAGCGTCTCAGGCGGCCAGCTCACGCGCTCGTCGGGGCGGGGTCGATGAAATGGAGCATCCGGCGCTCGTATGGTACGGTCGTTGGTCGGAAAACCAAGGGGACGGCGGACATGATTTTGGCGCGGATTCTCGTTCGACCTTTCGGCTATCTCGCCTATGTGGTGGCGTTGGCCGCGCTGTCGGTTGCGGCACGGCTGCTCGGTGAGAGGGATGAGTTGGGCTTCTTCGCGGAACGACTCGCGCGGATGCTGTGGCGGTATCCGGAGGTGACCCGGAAGGGCATCCAGATGGCCTGGGTCGTCTGGGCGGTGCTGTTCGTGGTCGCACTGAGCCCGGTCGATCCGATCGCGACCCCGTGGGACGAGGTCGCGCTCGCTGCCGCAGCAGTGGCCCTGCTCTGGCGCCGATTTGTCGGTGGGGATCGAGTCGAACGTTGAGGCCCGGTGCCGGGCTCGCCTGCCGCCGCGGATAAGTCGCGAGCGCAGCCGGAGAACGTCAGCGATGAGCTGGAACGCTGGCTGGGCGGCGACGGCGACAAGACCCTGGGCAGCCTGATCGAGGCGTTCGGCGAGCGGGGCTTCGCGGTCCTGTTCGTGCTGCTGCTCGGTGTCTCGGCGTTACCGCTGCCCACCGGCGGCGCCACCCACGTGTTCGAGATCATCGCAATGCTGCTCGCGCTGGAGTTGATCGCCGGGCGCGATGAGATCTGGGTTCCGCAGCGGTGGCAGCGACTCGAGCTGGCGGGCGAGAAGCAACAGCGCTTCATCGCCGGGCTGATGCGGATGATCCGCCGACTCGAACGTTTCTCTCGACCGCGGCTGCGGTTTCTGTTCACTCACCGGTTGAGCAACGTCGTGTTTGGGTTGCTCGTGATCGCCGGGGCCGCCGGCGCGTTCTTGGCACCGCCGTTCACCGGGCTCGACACCCTGCCATCACTGGGCGTCGTCCTGTTGTCGTTGGGTGTGTTGCTCCAGGACGTCGTGGTCGTCGTCGTGGCGCTCATCATCGGCGTGGCCGGCGTCGGGTTGGAAGTGGTGCTGGGGAGGGAGGCGATCCACGGCCTCTCGACGCTCTTCTGAGCTCACAGATCGTGACTGTTCGGCAGCTGACCTGCCAAGCTGATGTAAGTTGCGTGTCAAGTCATACACGGCGAGCGCACCGGCCGGTCGGGCCAGAGCGGTACGCTGGTTACCAAACTCGAGGACGGTCGATCGATGAGCACCACCAGCAACCAGCCATTTGGAGAAGCCCTGCGGGCCTTGATGTCGCCGCGCGGTCTGACGTATCGCGGACTCGCGGAGGCGACGCGCGATCTCGACGGGAAGGGCATCACGCACGCGCACATCAACATGCTGGCCAACGGGCACGACAAGCCGTCGATGCGTGCGATGGAGCTGATCGCGCGGGCGTGCGGCGTCGAGCCTGAGCATTTCGCTGAGTATCGGCTGGCCGCCGCAATGCGCGATCTCGACCCCGCCGAGGTGGGCCTCGAGCAGGCGCTGGCGAATCTGAACGTGCGGCTCAGCTCTCGTCGCCGAGCCGCCGCGCGACCCCGAACCGCGCCCCAGTCCCAGGCGCAACCTCGCCCGACGCGGTAGCGCAGCTCCTCCCCAGCACCCGCTGCCGCTGGACGGGATCTGCGCGTTCTTTCCAACCCTCCGCGGACCGTCGCCCGTGGCCACTCGGACCGCCGTCGCGCCCCTACTTTGCGCTGTAGCCGCGCGATGCCTTCTTGATCTCGCCGGCCTTCGCCAGCTGGCTCAGGCGGCTGGCCGCACTTCCGGGGTTGAGGTTCAGCCCCTTGGCCAGATCACCGGCGGTGCTGCCGGGGTGCTGGGCGAGGTAGTCGATCATGCTCGCCGTGGTGTCCCCTTGACGCTTGCGCGCGGTGGCCCGACGGTTACTCGCGCGCCGTGCGGTCGCGCGCCGAACCGAGCGAACCGGAGCGGCCGCGGTCGAGCGACCGTTGGGGGCGTTGTGGGCGTCGAACTCCTTGATCTGCTGATCGAGCCACGCGAGATGGTCCTGGACCTCCGCGCGCTCAGCCTCCAGGGTGTCTATGACCTGCTGCATGCGAGACAAGTGCATCTCCTTCGAGAGCGGGAACGTCGAGCTTCAAGCATCGGCGCCTCGCGAGGCCAGCATTCCCGCACCCCGTGTGACGAGTCCGTGCGCGCACGTCCTGTGCGATTGCACTATGACCATGGTAGCCCCAGGGGTGGTGCGGGCACACGAGGGCGGAAACGACGCCGGCCACGGGCGAACCTGAGAAGGCTTTGAAGACGAGCTGGGCGGGGCGTAAGCTCGGTATATGTCAAATCGCAAAATCGACCAGTTTGGGCCGGAGGTGCGAGCTCTGCCTGTCGCGTCTGATCCTCCCTGTCGCTCGTTCCCGCCGGCGACTGCGGTGTGATCGCGCCGATCTAAAAGGAAGGACCTTTCATGCCTATGTTCTTTTTCACCGTGGAGCAGCAGGAGCGTGCCATCGTCGAGCGGTTCGGGAAGTTCGTTCGCGTCGCCGGTCCTGGACTCCAACGCAAGTCACCGTTCGTGGAGCGGGTCGCCGGCCGCATGAGCTTGCAGGTCGAGCAGCTCAACGCGGATATCGAGACCAAGACGAAGGACAACGTGTTCGTCGTCGTCAAGCTGGCGATCCAGTACATGGTTGGCGCCGCTGACGAGAAGGTCAAGGACGCGTATTACAAGCTCGACGACCCCGAGGTGCAGATGAAGTCATACGCCTTCGACGTCGTCCGCTCGCACATTCCGACCATGGACCTCGACGAGGCCTACGCGGATGCCGACACGATCGCGAAGCACATCCAGGACACCCTGCAAAAGCAGATGGCCGACTACGGCTACGACATCATCAAGGCGCTGATCACGAACATCGAGCCCGACCAGCGGGTCAAGGATGCGATGAACAACATCAACGCCGCCCGTCGCAACCAGGAAGCTGCGACGGCCCAGGGTGAGGGCGATAAGACGCTGCGGATCAAGAAGGCCGAGGCGGAGTCGGCGTCGATGCGTCTGCACGGTGAGGGCGTGGCGGCCGAGCGCAAGGCCATCGCGCAGGGACTGAAGGACTCGTTGGAGTTGATCACGGGTGAGAACGGCATCGACGCTCACGAAGCCATGGGCCTGGTCGCCCTGACGCAGTACATGGACACGCTGCGGTCGGTGGGCGAGAACGGCAACATGACCACGCTCCTACTCCCGCACTCGCCGGCCGCGGTGGGTTCGCTGATGGACCAAATCCGCGAGGGCATGCTGACCGGCAATCTCGCCGCGGACGCCGCGAAGAGCGGCGGCAACGGCGCCGCCAACACTTCCCCCCGCCAGATGCTGCCACCAGCGGCCCCCGGAACGCGGTCCTAGAGCGCCGGCTCGCAAGCTCACACGATGGGTGACGACCGCCAGGGACTGGTGGCGTTCCTCGGGGCTGCAGCTGACCGGCGACTGCTCCACGAGGACCTGCGCAATCTGCCCGATGCCGAGCAGTATCGCGAGCCCGCGATCTCGACGCATAAGCACGATCGGCTGGTCACAGCGGGGTCGATCCTGACCGGCGTCACCCTGATCTGCGGCTTGGCGCTGATCCTGTACGGCGGGCGAGGGATCCTGTTCGGCAGCGGCGGTGCGTTGGACACGCTCCTGACCGTGCTCGGAATCGCTCTGGCGGGTACGGCCTGGGGGTGGGTGCACGTGGCCGAGTACGTCGGCCTGACCATCGATGGGCGCCAGCAACGCACCGCCGACGAACGCGCACAGGACTGGCTGGCCAGCGTTGAACCGTATCCGCGGTTCAGCGTTTCGACCAGCGTGCTCGCTGACGCCTCGACGCGGATCGAACGGACGCTCCACAAGCCGGTCCTCACCGAGCAGAAGAGCAGCGCCGCCAACGGAACCTCGAGCGACGGTGCCACCACCAAGACGTTCACCTTTGTCCGTGAAACCGACGCCGAGCAGACGTTCGACGCGGACACATCGGCTGAGGTGATCGCGGCCGCCGCCGAGACGATGCGCCGACAGGCCCGGCTCGAGACCGACCGCCTGCAGGGACTGTGGGAGGCGGCCTCCACCGCCTACGCAGCCGCGCTGTCCAGCTGCGCACGACGACCAGCAGGAGCTGGCCGCGCGGCGGGCCGCCGCCACCGCGCTGTCGGAACACATCAACGCGTCGCTGCTCGAGCCCCCTCTGGTCGAATAGCTCGTTACGCCGCCGGGACCGCCGTCCGTCGGGAGGATCGCCCGTCGGGCGGGGGATGCCGTGCTGAAATACCCGTCACCCTGGACGCGGGGACGTGGATGACGTGACAAATCACCCTTGGCGCTGGCGATTTTCCGGCTGGTGCAGGTGAGGCATGGATGAGCCGGAAAATCCCGGCCAACCCGGCCGATTTGTCAGGGATTACAGGTAGGGGGCCGTCCGAGCGCCGGTCGTGTCGGCCGCCGCGGGATCAACCATCTAGCGCTGAGCATCAGAGGCGCTGCTCACGTGGAGCGTGGTCGACAGAGCGGGTGAGCTGGCCAGGGTCTGGTAGACGACGCAGTAGCGCTCGGTCAGCTTGCGCAGCGTGGCCAGCGCCTCGTCATCTGCGTCGGTGTCGAGGTCGAACGACAGCCGAATTGAGGTGAAGCCCACCGGCGCCTCGCGGTCCACGCCCAGCGTGCCGCGGAAGTCGAGGTCGCCGTCGGCGCGCACCCGACCTGAGGACACCGCGATCCCCAGCGAAGTCGCCACCGCGCGCAACGTGACCCCGGCGCAGGCGACGAGCGCTTCGAGCAGCATGTCGCCCGAGCACAGCAGTGTGCCGTCGCCTCCGGTGGCGGGGTGAAGTCCCGCCTCGGCGATCGCGCGTCCGGTCTGGACCGAGCACGACACCCCCTCGCCGAGGGCGCCCATCGCCGACAAGGTGATCAGCGCGCTATCCGGCTCCTCTGCGTACCGGTCCTTAAGCGGCGCCTGCAGCGCCCGCAGTTCCTCGCGTTGCATCGGCGAGATGTTATGTGGTGAGCCCAGGCGATCCCGCGGCGCCGGCCCTCCTCGGGTGGCCCCGCGGGACGCCGGATCGCGCGGGGCGTACCCCGGCGACCGAGCGAAGGCGTCTAGCGTCGGCGGGCTACGCGACGGGACGTGCGGCGTGCGACTCTGCGAGCGGCAAACATGTGGTGTCTCCTAGGTTGGGTGCTCTGGTCGGGACTTACTGATTTTAGCCTGCGGAGTCGAGGGCCTCGGCCTCTTCGGCCGACACGAGTCCGATCTCGACCAGGTCAAGCGGGCTGATGAAGCCGTCGCTGATCCGGGAACCGCCGGCGCGCGCAACCGCATCGCGCAGCGGCACCGCCCATTGATGCTCAAGCAGAATCAGCGCCGCCGCCGAGTCGTTGGGGATCTCCTCCAGCACGTCCCACGCTTCCTCATCGGTGAAGACTTCTACGCCGCCCTCGGCGGCGGCCTCGGCGCCGACCAACGCTCCTGCCACGGCCCCCTCTTCGCCTTCGATTCCGAGACCGATCAGGGCGCCGATGGTGCTGCCGACCTCGATCGCCTCGTCGCGGGTCAGGTTGCTGAGGTGCTGCACCTCGATCTCTCCGTCGGCGTCCTTGTGAACCGCCAGGGCGTCGATCACGCGCACGGTCTTCTCGTCATGCAGCCGTTGAAGCTCAGCAGTGATCTCCCCATGGAATTCGGGGTGGTCGAAGCCGAGGACGATCAGCTGGACAGGTCCGATTGGCATGTGATGTCTCTCTTTAGCCGGTGTGTGTGGGCTACGGGAAGCGTCGAGCCTTGTCTGAGACGGCGCTTCAAGTGTGGGCTAAGCCTCGCAGCCCGCGGGTGCTCGATGCAAGCGTGGACACACTACTCCTGCATTCGTGTGCGCGACTGGCTCGTCGTTAGAGGCCTGTCTCCGCGGTGAGCCGGCCGGATTTGACGGCCGCGTCGAGCTGCTTGTAGTCGCGCTCGTTCTGATCCGCGTAAGCCTCCGAGAAGTCGAGGATCGCTCGATCGAAGCTGTCGCCGTTGCCGAGATAGGACGCGATGGCGATCCGGTCGCCGCTGCGGGCATGGGCCCGCGCGAGCGTCCAGCCGCACAGCCTGCCGTACGTCCCCAAGCCCCGCGGAACCATCTGCTCGGTCTCGGCCGAGCCCTTCCAGTCCCTGAGCTGGCGGCCGTAGAAGTCGCGGGGGTTCCCGTCCAGGCCGGCATCGGTGTGCAGCCAACCGAGGAAGATGTCGCTGCTGGCCTGCATCAGCCGCTGGCCGGCGGCCACCCGCTCGCCGTGGTTCTTGAACTCGCTCGGACCGAGGAAGCCCTCCAGCACCGACGCCTCGGCCTCCTTGACCTGCAGGAACAGCGGATCCTGGCCGTCGCGGCCGAGCAGCAGCGCGATCCAGGCGCGCGTCCCGACGCTCCCCACCCCGACCACCTTCCGTGCGAAGTCGGTCAGCTCGAACTCCTCCAACAGCGCCCTCCGGTCGTGCTCCAGCGATTCGCGATAGCTGCGCAGCAGTTGGTGCAGGCCGTCCAACAGCACACCGAGCCCCTCGCCTGGCGCGAGCACGTCGATCGGAACGATCAACGGCGATTGGTCGATGATCCGCACCTTTCCGTCAACCTCATGGGTCAGCTTGGAGAACGCCGTCATGCTGTCCCTCGTGCGCGCCTTGGCGATCGTCCTCTCGGTGCGCTTGACCATCCTCGACCTGAACTGCGACGCGTACTCTCCCATCACGGCCTCGACATCAAGGTGCAAATACCACACCTGCAGGTTGTTCAGGCCCGCGAACTCGGCCATCCTGACGCGATACTCGCTGACCGTGTCAAGCACAATCCGCTGCTGGTCCTTGACCCGAAACCCGTTGTCCCGCGCCGCGATCAGCATGCTCGCCGCGAGGCGCTTGAGATCCCACTCCCACGGCCCCGGGAGCGTCTCATCAAAATCATTCAAATCGAACACGAGCCGCCGCTCCGGTGACGCGAACAACCCGAAATTCGACAGGTGCGCATCACCGCAGCACTGCACGGTCAGTCCTGACCGCGGCGTCGCCGCCAGATCCTGAGCCATGATCAACGCCGCGCCGCGATAGAACGTGAACGGCGACACGAGCATCCGGCCGTAGCGGATCGGCACCAGCTCCGGGACACGGCGTCTTGGCCTGAAGCTCCAACAGCTCGACCGGATCTGCGCGCGTCGCCGCGGGCTCGAACACGCCGTGGCTCGATCGCGGCACCTCGGCCCGCGCCGCCTTCCCACGCGCCACGCGTTCCGCCACCGACAAGTGGGGAACCGGCGGACGCGGTATCGCCCTCCTGGCCGCTCGCACCGCCGGCTTCCTTCTGGTCGCTGTCGCCGCCGGCTTCGGGCTTGCTGCTGTCGCCGCTGGCTTCGGGCTTGCCGCTGTCGGCGCTGGCTTCGGGCTTGCCGTCGTCGGCGCTGGCTTCCGGCTTGCTGCTGTCGCCGCTGGCATCGGGCTTGCCGCTGTCGGCGCTGGCTTCGGGCTTGCCGTCGTGGCGCCGGCTTCCGGATCGCCGCCGTCTCCTCGCTGGGAGTCGCTGGTGGGCTCGTCCCGGTCGGTCTCCTTGCCGTCGCCATCGCTAGCGCCTCCCCTCGCTCGTCATCGCAGACATGATGCTCGCATTAACGGACGACTCAGTTCAGCCGGCCTCCACGCGCTCGCCGGCCTGCACGGGCAGTGCGAGCCGGTTGGCCGGCGGCGCCAGCGGACAGGACCACCTTGGATCGTAGGAGCAGGACGGCTGGTAGGCGAAGTTGAAATCCAGGACCAGGCGCCCGTCCTGCTGTCCGAGGTCGGCTCCCTTGATCGTGTCCAGCGCGTACCGGCCGGCTCCGTAGGTCTCGCCTCCGCTGGTGCGGTCGGCGAAGGGGACGAACAGTCCGCCCGCGTAGCCCTCCAGCCAGTACAACTCGAGGCTCAACTCGGCCCCGCCGGCCGTGAAGTGAGCCCGCGCGAAGCGCGTAAACGACATCGATGCGCCGTCGCTGGTCGGTAATTCGAACCCCTGCGGCTCGGCCGGCTCGACGGAGGCCAACGCTCGCCAAGCGGGATCGTAGTCATACAGGTGCGGGCCTGAATAGCCCTCGCGCTGCGGTAGCGGAACTGGTGATTCAGGGTGTTCGGCGAACAAGCGCGCGCGTGCGTCGCGCCAGCGGTCCCAAGCCGTCCGTGGATCCGGCGCCGATCGAATGTCGGCATACAGTTCCGCAATCCGCCGCCTCCAATCGAGCAGCGCGACAGACTGGGCAACGGAACGATCAGTCATTACCTTGTACCGGCGCGCAAGACTACAGCGCCCGGCGCTTGGCGTGCGCTCACTAAGTAAGATGCAGCGCCTGGTTCACGTCTCCCAGGGAGGAAGCATGAAGGGGTCAGGTGCGTTTCGGTGGGTGGCGATTGCGCTGGCGACGTCGGCCGTGATTCTCGCGACGGCGGCCGTGGCGCCGGCGAGGCCCGCGTCCGCGCACGCCGCTAGCACCTGCGCAGTCGGGCGCGGTCAAGGCTTCGGTTACACGTATCTGACCTCCCTGTCTGTCAAGGGAATCGGCTGCGCGAGTGGGCGCGCCGTGGTCAAGCATCGGGGCGGGAGGGGTTGGAAGTGCGCGAAGAAGCGGCTCGCCAGCAGTCCGGTGCAGTACGACGATCGGGAGACGTGCAAGAGTGGGTCACGCCAGGTTGTGTGGACCTTCACGCAAGACACGTAGCGAACCGGAGACGGCCCGCTCGGCCCGGTGACACAGGGTTAATCGGATTCCCCCATTGATTTCCGGCTCCCTGACGTTCCTGTGGGTCGGGTGAGCGGTTCGGAGCATGCGGAGCCGTCGCGAAACAAAAGTAGTTCACTCACCCTCGTGAATCGGAGGGGTGCTCACGATAAGTGTCGCCCAGCGGGCCCTGACACACACACACACACACCTCGCAAACAAAAGTGAGTCTCCTGTGGTTTCCGTGGGTGGTTGAGCGGCCTGCGAGGAATGGGCAGATCGCCTGCATAACTACCCAATCGAGAGCCCGAAAAAGTCGAATCGGGACGTTCCACAGCTGGTGGCTGGGGAACAGCCCAACCGCCGAAATGAGGGTCTCAGGTTGGGACGTTTGCCAGGTGCTTCGGCTTCCGTGAGATTGCCATGGTTACCGGCGTCCGCCGAGTGTGCCGAGCAACCCGCGTATGCCCACTCGGCGAGCGCGCCCAGGCGATCGTGAGCTCTGGGTTGGGCCAACCGTGGCCGCAAACCCTCAGAGCACACCGCGCTACCCGGCGACCGCGAGACGAACCCCTCACCCCCAGCCCGCGGAGAACGTCAGAAGCGGCTGATTTCCGCGGGAGCCCTTAGCGGGTGAAGTCCTGGTCGACGAGTCCGAGCACAAGCTTGCTCGCCAGCGCGGAGCCTGCGTTGTTGAGGTGAATGCCGTCTGACTGACGGACGATTGTCGGCTCCCCGTTAATTGTCATCGAGTCCCGGTAGCGGTTCCCAGGGGTGAACACGGGAACCGTGTCGAGGACGCGGACCTGGTCTCGCCATGGCTCTGCGGCCACCTCGATCGCGGCGTTGACGACGAGCGAGATCTTTGCCCGAGCGCCGTCGCGCGGTGTCGGTAGGGTGAGCCAGTACACGCGGGCGGCGCCGTCCTGACGGTAGGTGTTCATCAGCAGGCGGACACGCGCCGCGTAGATTGAGGCCCATTCGGCGCTGCAGCAGTTCACCAACCGACCACCCGGCCCGGGCATCGCGTAACCGTCGTTGGCGCCAATGAACACGACGACCGCATTCGGGTGATACCGCTTGACCTGGTGGGTCGCGAGCTTGCTCCAGTCGACGAGCACGCTGGTCGAGATGCCGGTGCCGATGTGAGGGTCTCGAATCACCTTCACACCGTTAGGCGCAAGCGCTTGAGCGACGTACAGATCGAGCGGCTCAGACATCGAGTCACCGGTCACGAGCACTGTGTGCAGCGGCCGCCTGGGCGGAGATGGAGCCCCGATCTGACTGGGCTCGAACGCGTCGGGGGTGACCGCGGGGATCGCGGTGCCACTGCCGAACGCTGCAGCATCGGTAAACCCTCCCGGGCCAGCCAGGTTGGTGTCCGGGGACAGCCATGAGGTCAGGGTGTTCGCGGCCGAGTGGAAGGGGAGTTGATCGGCGATCCAGGCCGCTGGGCGACCGACGGCCAGCACGATGTCGCGGCCGATCCCCGACTTCATCTCGTCGCCCTGCTTGCGGATCGAGGCGCCGGCGCACACGACGAGCACGATCGCCGTGACGACGACTGCGATCACGCCGTCCCTGGCCTTGAAGCGGCGGGTTCCGGAACGATCAAAGCGTTCCATCTGATTGTCATCGTGGTGCTGTGGCTGGCCTGGGGGCATCAGAAGCGGAAGTAGATGAATGGCGCCACGCCCTGGCTGGGCACGGTCGCCGCCACGAACAGTATGAGCACCGACAGGGCGATCCCCAACAGCGCTGGGTTGAGCTTGCCGAGCCACGCCTGGAACCGGTCGAGCGGTCGCGGAGGGAGCAATTGCGGCCCGATGGTGACCAGGATCGCGAGTAGGACGGGGGCGGTCCACAGCGTGGGCGCGCCGAACGAGACCAGGCGCGAGAGAAACGACCAGGCGATGCCGATCTGCTGCGCGCGGAACAGCACCCAGCCCAGCACGATGAGATGGAAGGTGACGAACCAGCGCAGCCAGGTTGGGGTCTTGAGCCTGCCGCCGAGCGCATGCTCGATGATCAGACCGAGGCCGTTGTAGACGCCCCAGAGCACGAAGGTCCACGCCGCACCGTGCCACAGCCCGCCGAGCACCATCGTGAGCATCAGGTTGCGGTAGGTCATCAGCCGCGACCCGCGGTTTCCGCCGAGCGGGATGTAGAGAAAGTCGCGCAGGAACCGGGACAGCGTCATATGCCAGCGGCGCCAGAAGTCGCGAAAGCCGGTTGCCCGGTAGGGGCTGTTGAAATTCTGCGGGAAGACGAACCCCAGCAGCAGCGCGAGGCCGATTGCGATGTCCGTATAACCCGAGAAGTCGCAGTAGATCTGCGCCGCGTATGCGTAGCGCGGCGAGGAGGACGTCGGGCGCATGGTAGGCCTGCGGAACCCCGAACACGGGATCCACGACCGTGCGGCCCAAGTAGTCCGCGATCACCACCTTTTTCACCAGCCCGAGGCCGATCAGGAACAGGCCCGAGCTGACCGCCACGTGGCGCGGGTCACGCGGGCTTTTGAGCTGAGGCAGGAACTCGCGGGCGCGAACGATCGGGCCGGCGATCAGGTGCGGGAAGAAGCTGAGGTAGATCGCGACGTCCATCAGCCTGGCCGGTTCGATCAACCCGCGCTTCACGTCGACCGTATAGGAGATGGCCTGAAAGGTGAAGAAGCTGATCCCGACCGGGAGGGCGACCGTGAGCAGCGGGAGCGGCACGCCAAGCGAGACCGCGTGGAAGGTGCGGGCCACTGACTCCGCGAAGAACGAGTAATACTTGAACACCCCCAGCGCAAGCAGGTCTCCGGTCACTGCCGCGGCGGTGATCCGGCGCCTTTTCGGATCATCCGTGGAGCGGTCGATGAGTTGCGCGGCGAGGTGATTCCACAGCGTCACGCCTGCCAGCAGGAGGCAGAACACCGGGCTCGCGGCGGCGTAGAACACGTAACTGGCGAGCAGGATGAACGGCTTCCAGAGGTGGGGTCTGGCCATCAGACCCCACGAGATGGCGAGCACGATGGGAAAGAAGATGCCGAACTGGATCGTTGGAAACAGCATCTACGCAGACCCCATGTCCCAAGGCCTCAGAACTAGCGCCGCATGAGCGAATCAGGCAGAGTATCGATCGCAGTGAGATACCGAGCTGGCCACCTGCTGGGTCTAGGCGCCGCCGCCGCGTTGGTCGTCGTGCTGGCGGCGCTTGGGTTGCCGGGGCACGCCCGCGCTGACTGCGGCGGCCCAGAGACCGCCGAGCCCAGCCACCACGTCAAGGGGGAACTGCCTCCGCTCGTGATCGGGGACTCGACGATGCTGCTGTCGCTCTACCAGCTTGCCGGAGAGGGCTACGACGCCGAGGCGCAGGGCTGCCGCCAGTTCCCGGCCGCACTGGCCCTGCTGAACGCGCGCAAGACACAGGGCACGCTCCCGCACATGGTCGTCATCGCGCTCGGCGCCAACGGTTCGGTCACACCCGACGACGTCGGCGTGGCCCTCGGAATACTGTGCTGCAACCGCCTGCTGGTGCTCGTCACACCCCGCGAGCTCGGTGGTGGCTCGGGGTCGGACGCCGTCGTCGAGCGGCAGGAGGCCGAGCGTCATCGAGGCCGCATTCTCCTGCTCGATTGGGTGCAGTACAGCCAAGGGCATCCAGAATGGTTCCAGCCCGACGGCCTGCATCTCACCACGCCCGGGGCGGCCGCCTTCACGCGTCTGCTCGCGCGAGCCCTGCCCTACGCGCAACCCAAGCCCAAGCGCAAACCCAAGCCCAAGCGCAAACCCAAGCCCAAGCGCAAACCCAAGCCCACCCGCAAACCCAAGCCCACACCGCGCCATGGCAATCGCCTGGTCGGCGACCGAGCTGCAGCTACCGAGGCCTCGCCGCCGCCGGGTCCAACGCCGCAGTCGCCGCTGACGATCCGAGCCAGTGCGGCCCACCTCGGGTACGTGGCCGCGAGCATCAGAGGGCCGCCTGGTTCGCGGGTGCAACTCAGCGAGGTCGCGGGGCACGTCACACGGTCGATCGGGGTCATCGATCTGGGGGCCGGCATCATCCAGGAGTCGCGAGCCTTGACCTGGCGCTGTGACCGGCGGGTTCGGAAGCTCGAGGTGCGCACGCTGCCGCCGGCCGTTGCGCAGGTCGCGAGCGCGGCGGTCGAAACCCCCAGCTGCTCGCGACGGCTGGCGACGAACGTTGATCGGCGAGCCGCGGTCGGCGGGACGCTCACGATCGGCCTGCGCGACCGGTGGGGGATCGGCGGATTGCCGCTGACAATCTGCGTGTCGCCTCCCGGAGGAGGCCCCACCTGTGGCCACTGGGGCTTGCCGGCGGGGCAGCGTAGCCGGGTGATTCGAATCGACACACCCCGCCCCGGCGGTTGGCTCGTCACCGTCACGACTGCCTATCAGAAGGCCACGCAGACGCTCGTGTGGGCCGCTCACCCGGGAGGCCGGATCCGCCTGCTCGCGGCCGGTGACTCCGAGATGCAGTTGCTCGATGACTTCTTGGGGCAAGATCTCCAGTCCCACGGTGTCGCGGTGTCCAGTGACGCCCGGATCAGCACCGGGTTGACGAACTCGTTCTTCTTTGACTGGCCGAACCACGCGTTCCAGGAGGCGGCATCGCTGCGACCCGACGTGACGGTGATCTTCATGGGGGCCAACGACGGGTTCGCGGTCCGGGGCGCCAACGGGCAATTGGTGTCCTGCTGCGGTCCCGGGTGGAGCGCCGGTTACGCGACACTGGTCGAGCGAATGATGACCGCCTACCTGCGCGGTAACGCCGGGCGGGTGTACTGGTTCACGCTTCCGGCCCCTCGAGCCGGCAACTTCCAGTCCGTGTTCAACGGCGTCAACGGGGGAATCCGTCTGGCCGCCAAGCGGTTCCCGGGGAGAGTCGGGCTGATTGACGCAAACGCCTTCTTCACTCCCGGCAACCGCTACCGCGACTTCATGACCTATCAGGGACGCGGGTTCGTGATCCACGAATCCGACGGCGTTCACCTATCGGTCGCGAGCGACACCGTCGCTGCCACACTGGTCGTGCACCAGATGCTGGTGGATCACATCATCCGCTGAGCATCGGCGCTCCCGCTGCCGCCGCACCCTCAGGTCTACCCCGACCCGCTCGCCGTGCCCTTGGCGCTGCCGGCCTCGACGTTCTTTGTGCACTCGGTCAGCCCGAGAGTCTTGGCTCTGGCACCGTCGGCCTTGTTGAGCGAGGTCTCCTGATTGGCCAGTGTCTTCAGCTTCGCCGCGTTACCCGCCTTGAGCGCCGCGATGATCTGTTGCAGCAGCGCTCCCTCCCGGCCCAGACCGGAGATCAACTGCTCAGCGGTCGTCTTGTTGTCCGCCGGCGGAGTCAGCGCCTTGAGCTGAGCCACGGCACCGGTGATCACGGCAACCTCCTGCGGCAGCGATTTGATGACCTGCGCGGGCGTGTTGATCGCGGGCATCGCGGCAATCTTGCTGTTGACCGTCGCGCAGATCTGATTCGCCCGCGCGACGAAGTTCGCGCCACTATCCGAGCTCGAACTCGTGCTGTTCGATCCACCGCAGCCAGCCAGCGTCGCGGCGGCGAGCACGACCAACAGCAATTTGGGGGCGCGCTTCACAGTGACCTCCCCCGCTGGGTTCTCAATCCGGGACCGCCGAGTGCTGACTTGGATAATCAGGCGGCTAGGCGCCGGCGCGCCTTCTGGACTGACGGCAGAGCGGCTTTGGCCTTGGCCAGCGGGCGCGCCCGGAGGTCGACGCTCGCGGGCTTGGCGGCGATGGTGATCTCTTCGCCGGTGGCCGGGTTTCGGCCCGGGCGCTTCTTCTGCGCCGGCTTGACGCGGACCGTGAGTTGCACGAGACCGCCGATCCGGACCTTCTGCGCGTTCCCGAGTTCCGTGAGGATGACGTCGTCGAGCGCCGCGAGCACCCGTTTCGCTTCGGCCCGGCTGATCTCTGCGCGCTCAGCGACGGCGGCCGTGAGCTGTGTCTGGGTTAGCGCCAAGGGAACTCCTTCAGGGTTGAATGGCGGGACGCCTATCCACTATTGAACCGTCCGCGGCGGACATTCCGGCCGGCGGGGTCACTGCGCCGAAGCCGGCAGAGCCGGGAGCGCGCGCCGTGAGTACCCGGGTCGTCGCGGTCGCTGGCCGGAGTGGTGGGGCGCGTCGCGACCGTACGGCACAACCCGAGGTATTTCGGCCCGGCGCCGTCGGGTGAGCAGTACAGAAGCCACACCTGGGGACGATCCGCTATGACCTGCGGAAATCCCGAGTCAGCCTTGCTGACCCAGCTCGCCAGCTGTTGGGGCCCGGTACCCTGACGAGAAATGTGTGAAGTCCAAATACTTCGATGTTGAAAGTAGCATTGAGCGACCATGTCCGGCGCTAGCGCACGCACCGACCAAGCCGCGACGATCGAGGAAAACGTCGGTGAGCTCTCGTCGCTGCTGTGGGAGACCTTTCGTGGTCTTAAGCACGCGAGCCCACCGCCGCAAGAGCTGCGCGATGCCGCTGCGCGCGGATCACTCGGTCCGCGTCACATGCCGGCGCTGCTCGCGGTTGCCGGCGCCGGGCCGCTCAGTGTCAGCGAGCTGGCGCGACGACTGGGCCTGGGCCTGTCGACCACCAGCGCGATTGTCGGCCAGCTCAATCGGGCCGGCCTGCTGGAACGGGCCGAGGATGACACCGACCGGCGGCGTACCATCGTGCGCTTGCACGAGGACTATGAGGACGTCATCGCCGGTTGGGCGGGACAGGCGGTGGCCCCGCTTCGCAGCACCCTAGAGCGACTGTCTCCGCAGGCCCGCGGCGAGTTCATGAAGGGCTGGCGGATACTCCATCAGGAAGCCACTCGCGCAGCGCTCACCGACACCGACGAGTGCACCCCAGGACCGGCCTGAGGCGCGGGTTCTGACGTCTCAGCGCCGTCGCATCCGATCAGACGGCGATGCGCCGGTGCGCGCTGAGCGTAGCCAGCGCCTGTACTGTCACGGTTCCGCGCCATTCCACCGACTGTCCAGGGGACCATTCCAGCCAGTCGAACATCCAGCCACCGTCGCTGCGCTGCCCCTGCTCCAGCCGATCGAGGTCGGCCTCGATCTGCGGGTCGGTGAACAGCGCCCGGCTTCGCGCGCCCGGGCGCGATGAGAGCGTCAGCGGGGTGAGCCGTTCGTCTTCGGTGCCGCCGGGCACGGGGATCGACCCGTCGCTGCCGATCTTCGACCGGAGAACCTCGACCGCGGCGGTGGCGCGTGCTCGGTCCGGTGCCCGGTCGAGAAAGTCCAGGGCTGCATCAGCGACCATCGGATCCTCCGACTTGCCGATCTCCTCTAACACCTCCAGCGCGCGCAGCGTCGAGGCCGGCTCGCTCTCGGGCCCTCGCACGTCGGGCTCCAGGGCATGAGCAAATCCCCCGTCAGGATTGCGGTACGCGCGTAGGGCCGCCAGCACCGGTGCGACCGGCGCCCCATGCAGCAGGACGGCCAGTCGGTGGCGGTCGAGGAGCCGGGCGTTCTCCAGCGCGAAGCGCTCGGCGGCGTCGACGTCGATGGGCATCGCCTCACCCTACCTTCGGTTCGCACCGACGGTCCCGCGGCCCTGGAGCGACCCCTACGGCCCCAGACGCTCGATCAGCCAGTCGCCGTCGTTCCCGCATGTGTAGCGCAGTCGGTCATGGAGACGATCCGCCCGGTGCTGCCAGAACTCCCAGCTCTCCGGCCGCACTCGGAAACCACCCCAGGCAGCGGGCAGCGGAAGCTCGGCGCTGTCGTGTTGTCTCGTCAGTTCGGCCACCCGCCGCTCGAGAGCCTCGCGACTGTCGATCGCGCGGCTCTGCGGCGACGCGAGTGCACTGAGCTGGCTCGCGCGCGGGCGGCTCCGTACGTACGCGGCGGTCTCCTGAGGGGTGGTGCGTTCGACGGGGCCCTCGACTCTGACCTGACGGCCCAGGCGCTCCCAGTAGAAGAGCAGCGCGGCACGCGGGTTGGCTGCGAGGTCCTGGCCCTTGCGACTTTCGTAGTTCGAGTAGAAGACGAGCCCACGCTCGTCGTATTGCTTGATCAGCACCATGCGCGCCGCGGGCGCCCCTGTGGCCGAGGCGGTGGCCAGAGCCGCTGCCTCAGGAGCACCGACGCCGACGCTCGCGGCGTGCCGGAACCAGGCGGCGAATTGGCGAAGCGGATCGGGATCGAGGTCTTCCCCACGCAGCGGTGGCCCGAAATCGGACATTCGCAGAGTATGTCTCGCGGCGCCGGTGCTTCGCCTCACCGCCTGACCCCATCGGGCGGGCCCCGCCGTGAGTCCCGCCGGGGCGCTGTTCAGTTCAGGGGCTGACCGCGTCGGGCCACGGCGTGTCGGATCGGACCCCATCGCCGTCTTCTGGCTTCGGTCCGCCCACGGCGATCAGATCGAGGCCGTCGGGGCCCGCCTCGAAGGCGCGCACGACCTCGGGGGCCACGCGTACGACGTCCCACAGACGGATGTCGCGCACTTCGTCGTCGAGTCGCACGCGCCCGGAGCCGGAGACCACGACATAGGCCTCTTCCTGCTCGCGATGACTGTGAGCTCCGGGGTTGCGCGTGCTCGGCGCGTACCTGAAGTGACTCACCCCGAGGTCCCGAGAGCCGAGGTACTTACGGCTGAAGCGTCCTTCCACCCCGGGGATCCGTCCTGCGACGGAGTCGTCGATCTCGAGCAGGTTGACGATCGCGTATTGGGCCATGGGGTCTCCTTTGCGGTGGCTGAGTGCTCTGCGCCCTCAGTACGTAAGGCAGGCGCGTGTCGACGTAAGGCCGCGCGGCGTGCAGTTCGCTGCTTTTGCCCGATGTGCACCCCGTGTCTTACGCGCATGATGTGAACAGGTCAAACGAGAGGACGCACCATGAATACCACGATCAACGCATTGGTCGCTGAACAACACGTCGCTGATCTGCGTCGGGCGGCGCAGCGACGGCCGGCCACTCGGAGCGGAACCATTGACCGATATGCGCCTCGGGTGGAGTTGAGGCTCGCTGACGCCGGTGATGCCCACGTCGTTGCACGGCTTGCCGAACTCGACAGCGCTCGGGAGCTCGAGGGTCCGGTCCTGCTCGCGCTGCTCGACGGCGACGCGGTCGCGGGGATGTCGCTGCGCGAGGGGCGCGTGGTGGCAAATCCGTTCGTTCCGGCGAATCAGGCGGTCGCGTTACTGCGCCTGCGGGCGGAGCATCTGTCGGGCGCTTCGGTTCGCCGCCGGCTGCGGCGGCTGCCGCGGTTGCGTCTCGCCTGATCGCGTCAACCGCGCGCAGCGCCGATGGCAGCAGTTCAAGTGCGGCGCATTGGCGCGGCAGGTCGGTGCTCACGGGGTGAGTACCGGTTCCAGGCGCTGCTCCAGCGCGGCCCGCGGCAGAGCGCCGACGATCCGGTCGATCTCGTGTCCGTCTCGCAGGACGACGAGCAGCGGGATCGACTGTGCGCCGAACCGTGCGGCGAGTCCCGGATTCGCGTCGACGTCGACCTTGACGACCTTCAGATGACCGGCGTGACGGGCAGCGAGATCCTGCAAGACGGGAGAGATCATGCGGCAGGGTCCGCACCACGCGGCCCAAAAGTCAGTGACCACCGGAACTGAGGCAGTGGTCTCGGCGTCAAACGTGTCCTGATCGGCGTTGACCACCCACGGCAGCGCCGATTTGCACCGCGGACAGCGCGGCACACCGGCGGCAATCGGCCCGACGCGGTTACGCGCGCCGCAGCTGGGGCAGGCGATTATGGCCATCGGGCTCGCACCTCTGCCCGCGATCGGACCGTGGCATCAGCGTTCATCGCGCTGGAAGTTCGCACGCGCTGAGTCTACGAGGCGCATGACAGAATGCGCGGGATGCCCGAGCACTACCAGCGAGCCGGATGGTTCACCACCAACGTCTTCAACCGGGCCGTCGCGGCGTTGACCCGCGCGGGCGTGAGCGTGTACGGCTCGCGCGTGCTCGAGGTGCAGGGCCGCAAGTCTGGCGAATGGCGCCACACACCGGTGAATCTGCTCCGGTACGAGGGCAGCGACTACCTTGTCTCGCCGCGCGGCCACACGCAGTGGGTGAGGAACCTGCGCGTGAGCGGCCAGGGGAGGCTCCGCGTGGGCAAGCGGACCGAGTCATTCACCGCGGTCGAGGTCGCCGAGGACCAGAAGCCGCCCCTGCTGCGGGCATATCTGAAGAAGTGGAAGTTCGAGGTCGGGGTGTTCTTCGCCGGCGTCGGCCCCGACTCGCCGGACGACGAGCTGCGTCGGATCGCGAATGATCACCCCGTGTTCCGGTTGACGATCGGCTAGTCACGCTCGTGGTCACCAGCTGACGACGCCGGCGTTTCGGGCAGAGCGCACTGACGTCTGCTCCGCCGCCCGCGTAAGCTGGCCACCCATGGATAGGCCAGAGCCGGCGTTGGTGTGCGTGGTTGAGATCCCCAAGGGGGGGCGGAACAAGTACGAGTACGACCCGGAGTTGGGTGGGATCAAATTTGACCGGCTGCTGATGAGCGCCGCGACCTACCCCACCGACTACGGATTTCTGCGCGGCACTCTCGGCCAGGACGGAGATCCGCTCGACGCGCTGGTCTGTATCCACGAGCCGACCTTTCCCGGCTGCCTGATCGCGGTCAAGCCCGTGGGCATGTTCAAGATGCGCGACGAGCACGGCATCGACGACAAGATCATCTGCGTGCCGCTCCACGACCCCTACTGGAATGCCAGCGAGACGCTGGAAGACCTGCCGCTGTTGCTGCGACAGGAGATCGAGCAGTTCTTCTCCATCTACAAGGACCTGGAGGGCAAGGCCGTCACGACGGAGGGGTGGTACCCCGTTGAAGACGCCATGCGCGAAATCGCCGCTGCGCAGGAACGAGCACTCAAGCCACGGTAGGTTTGCCCTAGCCTAGCCGGCGCGTTCGGCGGAGGCCAGGCCACGCCGGGCGAAGAGGGCCAGCAGAACGGCAAAGGCGGCGAGCAGGCCGAACGCCAGCCCGAGCTTGACCGGCGAGGCGGCCAGCAGCCCGCGTCCGGCCTCGAGCACCACCGAGGCTGGGTTCAGCCGCGCGACGTCATGGATCCAGCCGGTCAGCAGTGTCAGCGGGACGTAGACCGGCGCCAGGAACAGCAGCACGAACACGGGCATCTGGATCAACGCGCCCGCCTGCTCGGTGCGCAGGAACATGGCGACACCGCACCCCCACATCGCGGCGACGAAGTTGAAGACGATGCCGAGCCCGATCAGGCCCACCAGGTCGGTCCCGGATCCGTCGATATTCATCCCGGCGACCAGCCCGGCCACCGTGACGACGGTGCCCGTGATCGACCAGCGCACGAGCGCTCCGATGGCGTAGCCGGCGATGATCCCGCTGCGTCGCGGGGCGCTCAGCATCAGTCGCCGTGCGAAGCCCGATTCGAAGTCACGCGCGACGGCAAAGCCGGTGAACACGCCCCCGAACGCCGCTGATTGCAAGAACACGAACACGAACACGAAGGCCGTATAGCCGGGCCCGTAGTGAAAGTTCGGGATGTCGGCGAGCCTCGACAGCCCGCCCGCGAACGCGACCAGGAAGAACAGCGGAAAGATGATCGATGGCAGCAGGATGGCCGGGCTGACCAGCGTGTTGTGGATCGAGCGCCAGGCGACCCCCCGCGCCACGTAGGCAAAGCCCCTCACGTGCGCACCAACCGGCTCTTCATCGCGCGTGTTCGCGAGCCCGAGCGTGATCGCGACCAGCAGCGCCGCGAACCCGAACCCGAGGGCCAGCGCCCGGCCGTCCCAGCCCGTGATGATCAGGCTGCGCACACCCTCGATCAGGTAGGACATCGGGTTGTAGGTCGCCACCTCGCGGAACCAGTCGACCTTGATCAGGTTGCGCGGCAGGCTCGAGGAGCTCAAGAACAGGGTCACGAACAGCAGCGGGAAGATGGCCTGCACCGCCTCACCGGTCCCGAAGCGCAGCGCCAGCAGCGCGCCGAGGCTGGCGAACCCGAACGCGATCAGGATCGACAGCGCCAGCAGAACCACCACGCCCCCGACGCCGCTCGCGATGACGACGCCGGTCGCGATCCCGACGAGCAGGTACACCACCGACTGGATGCAGGCCAACACGAACGCGCCGCCGAGTTGGCCGACGAGCAGCGCCTTGCCGCGCAGCGGCGTCAGCGCCAGACGGTTGAAGAAGCCGGTCTCGATGTCGCGGGCGAGATCGGTGCCGGCAGAGATCGACACGAACAGCGAGCCTTGGATGAACGGCAAGGCGAGCGCGAAGTCGCGATAGTTGGGGGTCGGGAAGCCGGGGATCTTCGTCGCGGCCGACAGTGAGCTGCCGTTGATCGCGAACAGGATCAGCGGGAACACCAGCGGGAAGACGAGCAGCCCACGTTGACGCAACGTTCGGGTGACCGAGCGACGCCCCACCGCGGCGACCTGGGCCAGCAGACCCGGTGTCCGTGACGTCTCAGCGCCCACGACGACCGCGGCCGCGCCGTCCCGTAGCCGGGGCCGGCTTCGTCATCGACCGGAGGGTCGGCGGTTCCCTCCAGCTTGCGACCGGTCTTGGCGAGGAACACGTCGTCCAGCGACGGCTGATGCAACTGCAACGACGCCACCCGCAGCTCCGCTTGATCGAGCGCGCGGACGATATCGGCGAGCTGCGCCTCGCCGCCCGGCAACTGCACCGTCACGCTGCCACGGCCGTTGCGCGACGGCGCGCCGAAGCCGGCCAAGAGATCCGCCAGGCGATCGTCGGCGTCCGCCTCGACCGGTGAGACCTCGACGCTGGGGCTGCCGATCTCGGCCTTCAGCTGTGCCGGCGTGCCCTCGGCGACGATCTTGCCGTGGTCGATGATGCCCACCCGGTCGGCCAGCACGTCGGCCTCCTCGAGGTACTGCGTGGTCAGAAACACCGTCATCCCCTCGTCGTGGGCGAGCCGCGCGACCTCCTCCCACAGTGCCGCCCGGCTCTGCGGGTCAAGCCCAGTCGTGGGCTCGTCGAGGAACAGGATCCGGGGCCCGTGCACGAGCGCCAGGGCCAAGTCGAGTCGCCGCTTCATCCCGCCCGAGTAGCCGCCGACGCGGCGATCCGCCGCCTCGGTCAAGCCCACCCGGACCAGCAGCGCCTCGGCCCGGGTTCGGCGCTCGGCTTTTCCGATCCCCTGGAGCGTCGCCTGCAACATCAGGTGCTCACGGCCGGTGAGGATCGGGTCCAAGGCCGCTTCCTGCAATGCGGCCCCGATCGTCGAGCGCACCTGCGACCCCTGGCGCACGATGTCAAAGCCACCGACGCTCGCGCGCCCGCTGGTCGGCGGCAGCAGGGTCGTCAGCATCAGGACGGTGGTCGACTTGCCGGCGCCGTTGGGGCCGAGGAACCCGTAGATCTCACCCGGGGAGACCTCCAGGTCGATGCCATCGACCGCTCGCGGTCCCTTGCGGAACTCGCGAACCAGTTGTTCGACCTCGATCGCTGCGCGGCCATCGCTCACCCGCACCACAGTACCCCAAACCTTGAGGTAGTCAATTATCGATCAAGTCAATAGACTGGGGACAGGATGACCGTCGTCGCGCCAGGTCAGCGTTCAGCCGCGGATGAGGCCTGGGCCATTCTGCGCCGACTCCTCGGCGCCGAGCGACGTCGCTTCGTTCTGGCGGCGGCCGAACTCGATCTTCATCCCGCCCAAGCCGGAGCTCTGCTGCAGATGGAGCCCGGAGCGGCCAAGCCGATGCACGAACTCGCGACGATGCTGGCCTGCGACAACTCCAACGTCACCGGCATCGTGGACCGGCTCGAGGCCCGCGGCCTGGTCACCCGCCGACCCTACGCCCAAGATCGTCGCGTCAAGCACATCGCCCTGACCCCGGCCGGGATCGACCTCCGCGAACAGGTGCGCGCCCGCATGGCCGAAGTGCCGGAGGCGATCAGGCGCATGTCCGTCGATGACCAGCGCCTGCTGCGCGACCTGCTCCAGCGCGCGCTCCAGAGCGAGCTAGGTCGGCGGCGGGCAATCATGGGCCCCTGGCTGGTCTCTGCCGGGCGAACCGGCGGGGGCGCCGCGCAGCGCCGCACGCATTACTGCCAGTACTTCTCGACCGTTTCGGCCGAGCGCTCGGACGCCTTGTCCGGATCGTCACCGGCGCTGCGCAGCGCCCTGCGCTGGCGCAACAGGTCCCACAGGCGATCAAGCTCCAGCCGGATCTCCTCCAGGCGCGTGACGTCACGCTCGAGCGTCGGGTCGGCGCTCCCTTCGCGTCGTCGCAGCTCCTCGCGCTCGGTCTCCAGCTTTTCGATCACCGCCTCGATCTGCTCGTCGCTCGGCATCGCTACAGCGTGGCACATATCTCACGCCGAAGCGTGGTCAGCCCGCCTTCGCTGGCCTCATCAGAACGGCCGCGCTAGCGCGTGATCTGTACCCAGCTGCGCTTGATCGTGCGGATGTGCGGGAGCTTGGCGATGACCTTGTCGGAGATCGGGCCCGTGCCGTCGCGGTCGAAGCTCAGGACTCCCGTGCGCGTGTCGAGCAGGAGCGTGGCGCAGCGGCACCTGGGTGTCGGGCGGCTCCCGGCGACGACGTTGAAGGCGCGCCGCAGGCTCAGCAGCTCGGGCCCGAAGACCGCGGCGCGCAGGACCAGGCGGTCGCCGCGGCTGGGGCGGAAGTTCGTGATCAGGCTGGCGGTGCGATCGGACGGGCTGCGGAGGGCCTGGGGACGTTGGAAGCGCTCGGGAGCCCCGGTGAAGCGATAGAGGTTGGCGCCTTGACCGCCCACCGCCGTGTCCTGGTTGGTGTCGGCGAACACGAATGTGTCGCTGCCCCGCCCGCCGCGCAGCAGCTCCGGACCTGAGCCGGCCACCAGCGTGTCGCGACCGCGGTTGGCGATCAGCCTCAGCGTGCCCGATGAGCCTCGCAGGGTCAGCGGGCGCGAACCGGTGGCGACCGCGGTCTCCACGAACGGCTGGGACGACGAGGCTGCGGTCGATCATGACGGTGTCGTTGCCCTGGCGGGGAAACTCGACGATCCTGGGCGTCCCCTTTGACGCATTCAGGACGTAGGTGTCATTCCCGGTCCCGCCGGCCATCGTCAGCCGCGAGATATCGCCGCTGGCGATCAGCGTGTTGTTGCCCGAGCCTCCGACCATCGTCCCGTTCATGTTGTGCCCGACGAAGGTGTCGTTGCCCGGGCCGCCGAACAGGTCCGCGCTGCCGTTTGACTCCAGGAGCCGATCCGGCCCGCGGCCGGCATGAATCTCGTTGGTTCCGGTCCCACCGACCAGAAGATCCCCGGACCCATTTCCTCCGTAGATGATGTTCTGGCCGCCGCCTCCGTACACGCGGTCCCCGTTGCCACTGCCGACGTGGACGATGTCGACGGCGCCCGAGCCGGTGCGGATCGTCTCGTGCGGGCGGTTGCTGCCGATGATCTCGTCAGAGCTGTTCGGTCCGACGATCGTGGGAGCGCTCCCGCTCGGGGTGTTCGCAGCGCCACGGTCGTCGATCAACACGCCCGGCCTCGCGGTCACTCGGCCGTGGGTGACCGGGACCTGCTGACAGGGGCCGGCGGTGGCACCGGACCCTACGCTGGCGGCGGATGACGGCGCCGGGGCGGACGCGCTGCGTGCCGGGTACGGCGCCTGGTAGACGCATCCGACCATCGTCTGCACGGGGCGGCCCGTGTTGTCATAGCCAGTGTTCGCGTAGGTGCCGATCCCATTGCCCTTGAACGATGCCGAGGACGCGAAACCCTGAGGGAAGTTGGGGCACTGCCGGCCGGTCGTGGCACCGGGGGTGCTGAAGAAGGGGATGCTCTGCAGGAACCCGCGCTGCGCCGCAGCGAGCGACGGGTCAGTCGGTGATACCCCGGCGTTGAGGAGTTCCCGGCCGATATTGGTGATGCTGTTGCGGACGGAGCTGTCCCCGACGACGTAACCCAGGCACGGCTGCCGTTTGGCCGGGCTCTGATCGAGCGCGAGGTTGGCCGGAGTGTCGACCGACTCCACCGCACCCGGCTTGCCGAAGTCGAGGTCGGCCTGGTAGTTGTAGTTGGCCGCGCGCTTCGTGGTGAAGACGTCCAGTGTCGTCGTGAACCCGGGCAACGCAGGAGCAGTGACCCCGATCTGGCGCGTATCGGACTCGGTCGTCGTGGTCGCCTTGGTCTCTGCGAAGTTGTACTCGCCGTTGATTGTCTGAGTGACCGACACCTCGCCACTGGTGAACACGATGCCGGCTGCCGCCTTCACCGAGAAGGCCGTCGAGCCTCCCACCTTGAAGCCTTCGGCGGTCGAGGCGGTCGTCGCCGTCGACGTAGTGAATGCCTTGCTCACCGACAGCGTCCCTGGGGCGGACGACGCGGGAATGGACAGCGATGTGTTCCCGACCGACAACTTTGGATCATCCGTGCTCACCTGTGGCGAGGTGACCCTGAAGTCGCGCACGTTGCTGGTCAGGTTGTCAAGGCTCCACTTCTGCTGTTGTCCGACATTGAAGCTGTCGCACAGGCCGGTGTTGCCCGGATAGGCGTACCAAGGACAGGCCACGCCCACCGTGCTCAGCAGATCGACGATCGCCGGGCTGCCGGCGGCCGCCCCCGGCCGCCGAGCGGAAGCCGCGACCGCCGGATCACGACTGCCGGGCGGGAACGACCGAGCCGAATCGCGTGGCCCGGGCGACGTCAGGCGTGGACGGATCGTGGTCGGCTGCTTCGTGTTGCACTGCGCGTCGCCCATAACGGTGATGTCCGCAGTGCCGGTTGAGTTATAGCTGGGCGCCGCGCCGCGCGAGGTGTGAGTGGAGGTATGCCAGCACACCAGGCCATCGCCGTCTGGACGGGGCAACCAGGTGGCAAGACTGCGACGGAAGTTGAACCCGAAGTTGCCCTCTGGGCTGTCGGTCGGATAGTCCGCCACCCAGAGGATGTCGTAGGCCGGATCCTCACCGCTGGGCAGCCTCCATTTGTCTCCCTGTTTGAGATAGATGGCGATCCCGATCCAGGAGTTCGCATTACGGCAGGCGTCGGCATCCTGATTCTTCCGAGACGCGTATGTCTGGTCGCCTCCGGTGGCAGCGAACCGACTTCCCAAGGCGGCGTATAGCTCCTGCCCGTAGTAGCAGTGGCTGTACGCGGGATCGACGACCCGCAGCTGGACCGGAACCGAAATACGGTTGTGCAAGGTGATGACGAGCCGGGAGCCCGATTCCGCCAATGCCGGCGCAGCGAGCACGGCCGCCACGACGAGCGTCGCCGCGAATACCCCGGTTGCGCGCGCCGCGAGCCCCAAGCTCGCACCGTGACGTGATCGTTCCGGTCGATTGCTGCGCATCCCTGATCCTCCTGCCGTGCCGCGACGAAATTACGAGCCTCACCGTCATCCTGCTCCAGCGTGGATCATGAGTCCCGGGCGACAGGCCCGCACTCGACCAAGCTCTAACTCAGCTAGACGAACGTCGAGGATCAGCCGCGGCGTGCGTCCCTGAGATTTCCGAACAGGAGCGCCAGCGCGGCCACCCCGACGAGCAACGCGAGGGCGGTCCGCCAATGCTTGAGCAACAGAAGCGTGAACCCGACGATCAGGGCAATCACTCCGACGAGCAGGATGGTGCTGCCCAGGAACGAGAGGAATCGTCGGCGGGCAATGGCCTCCACCCCGATGAACACGGCCACGAGGATCCCGATCTCGATGGCCCAGGCCAGCGGGGAGCCGATCAGCAGCACGACGACCGAGCCCAGCAGCAATGGGGTGCTGACCGCGGCCCAGAGCGTGAGGAACCGCGTGCGCCGCTCTTGTTCCTCCAGATGGGGCTGATGAGGCCGCTTGATGTGTGCCCGCGGCGACTCGGGTGGGATCGGCTGGCTGAGCGTGTCGAGGTGGGCGCGGCGCTCCTCGGCCAGGTTGGTGCGCTTGGCGATGGTCTGGTTGAGCGCGGTCTCGCGCTCGGCGAGCTCGGCCCGGCGCTTCTCGGCGAGCGCTCGGGCGTAGTCGTGAGTGCTCAGCGAGCGGGCCTGGGCGCGCAGCCCGCGCAGCCGGCCGCGCTCGGCCTCGATCGTTGCGTCGAGCTCGCCCAACTCACGGTCCAGCGCCGCGACGCGCTCGGCCAACGGCTCGGCGACCTCGTCCTCCAGCGGCGGAATCTTCAGCAGCCCGGCCCAACCGAGCGGGTTGGCCCAGGAGGCGCGGACGGAGCCGTCGCGCTCGTAGCGCGGGCCTGAGGGCGCTCGTTCGCCGCCGAAGCGGTCATGCGTGTCCAAGCCCCCAGAGCCCGCGGTAATCGCTGACCCACGGCGTCTCGTCATCGATCAGCACCGGGGCCCATTGCGCGTCGTGGCCGGGCCCGATCGCGATGCCGTCGCCCCTGGCGTAGTCGACGAAGGGAATGCCCGACGCCGGCCGGGCTGCCCGTGTAGTGACGCCAGGGTGCCAGCAGCCGCTGTACTCGGTGCAGCAAACGCGATCACCGGCCGCAGCTCGGGGAGGATCGACCGAGACCACGTAATCGCCGGGGACGAAGGCGCCGGAGTGCGAGCCGGCTCCGGCGAACACGACCGCGCGGTCGCCCTCGCGGTGAAGCTCGGGATCGTCCCAGCGCCGGCGCAGGTCGTCGCCGTGGTAGTCGTGCGAGGAGAACGCGACCCAGGCCGGCGCCGGAGGGACCGTCGCGGTGTTCGGCGAGGTACAGCGTGATCATTTCCCAATCGGCCTCGTGGTCGTTGATCCCGCCGAACGTCGAGCGCCAGTCGTTCATCGCGTAGAAGAACCAGTACTGCAGGCAGACGTAGCCGCCGTCGCGGACCACGCGTCCGTAGTAGGTGAACCGGTCGAGCTCGAGCCGTTCGCGATAGGTGGTCTCGGCCGCCGCGGCCAGCCCCGCCGGCACCTTGCCGCGCAGCAGCAGCGACGCCCGCAGGCCGGCGTCGATCAGGCGACCGAACACCCCGGTCGTCGTGAAACGGCCGGTGGCGCTCAGCCGCTCGCGCGGGATGCGCAGCCAGCGCAGATACTCCGCGCGCCCCAGCGGCTCCTCGACGAAACGCAGGAACAGCGGCCGGCCGCGATGGGCGGCGCTCTCGTGCGACAGCCGCTCCAGGGTCAGCTCGCCGCTGCGGCACGAGGAGGCTGACGTGGCCGCCGCGACCACCGGCCCACAGGCTGCATTGCTCCACGTACGGGCCGACGGCCGTCGGGAGGAAGAGCTCACCCTTCGTGAACCGCACGACCGGCTCATACGCCCGCAACAAGTCCAGATCACGGCCGCCCGGGCTCTCGGCGGGCGTCACGGTGGGCGCCGTCGAAGTGCGCACGCGGTTATCCGTGTGCTCTCTCCGACGTGGCGATCCGACCCCGCGGTTCTGTCGCGTTGATGGCAGCGCGACGGGCGATCAACCAGGCGCGCAGCGCCGCCCGCCGTTGGGCGCGCTGCTCGTGGGCGCGAAGCGCGAGGAGCATTCGGTCGACCGCGCGACCAGTCGCATGTCGCCCCGACCGTGTCTCGAGTTGACCCCGCGAGATCGCCCTGCCGTGAGCCGGCAGTCGGTTGATGTAGGCGGCCCGAGCCGACTCGAGGTCGAGTTCCATGCTCGTCCCGCAGACTACACGCGGACTCAGCCGGGCTGCCAAGCCACGACGCATCGCACAGCGGTGCGCCCACGAAAGGACACACCCATGACGAGCGAACTCCTCCCCGCCCAGCGAGCGGGCACGTTTGACCTCGGCGGCGACCTCACGGTCAACCGCCTGGGTTACGGGACCATGCAGCTCCCCGGACCCGGCGTCTGGGGCCCGCCACGGGACCACGACGAGGCGATCCGAGTGCTCCGCCGCGCCGTCGAGCTCGGGGTGAACTTCATCGACACCGCTGACTCCTACGGGCCGTACGTCGCCGAGGAACTGATCCGTGAGGCACTGCATCCATACCCCGAGGGCCTCGTGATCGCGACCAAGGCCGGGCTCACCCGCTTCGGCCCGGTCACCAAGTCGGGTCCGACCCAGTGGCCGCCGGTCGGTCGGCCTGAGTACCTGCGGCAGGAAGCCATCATGAGCCTGCGCCGCATGCAGCTCGACCGCATCGAGCTGTTCCAGTTGCACCGCATCGACCCCAAGGTGCCGTTCGAGGAGCAGATCGGCGAGCTGAAGAGGCTGCAGGACGAGGGCACAATCCGGCACATCGGGCTCTCCGGAGTGTCGGTCGAGCAGCTCAAGGCCGCGCAGGAGATCGCGACCGTCGTCTCGGTGCAGAACCAGTTCAACCTGACCGACCGCTCCGCAGAACCGGTGCTCGACTACTGCGCCGAGCACGGCATCGCGTTCATTCCCTACCGCCCGGTGGCCAGCGGTGCACTGGCCGGTGAGGGCGGCCCCTTGACCGAACTGGCACAGCGCCACGGCGCGACCCCGGCCCAATTGGCACTGGCGTGGCTCCTCAAACGCTCGCCCGTGATGCTCCCGATTCCCGGCACCTCATCTGTGGAGCATCTCCAGGACAACATGGTCGGGGCGTGTATCGCACTGGCCGACGACGAATTCGCGGAGATCTCGGCCTTGGTTTGAGTTGCAGCCGATGTCGCCAAGAGGACGCCGCATGAAGCCGCACGCTGACGCGAGGGCCGGTCCGGACTTGTAGCATCGCCGTCGCGTGCGCAGCGGACACGAATCCGACCGACGTCTGGCAGGCCGGATCGCGGTGGTCCTGTGCGCTGCCCTGGCTCTCGCGCTCACGGCGGGCGCCGTGGCTGCCTCGAGGTCGACCGCGGCGAGCGGTGCTTCGCGCGCCACCCCACGCTCCATGCGCGTCTCGACGCCACCCGAGCGCCGGGTGTTCCTCCTGGGCCTGCGCCAGCGGGGTAACCCGGGCCAGTTCGCAAGCCAGGTTTCGAACCCCGCCTCGCCCTTATATCGCCGGTTTCTCTCGCTGGCCCAGTATCAGAACCGCTTCTCGCCCAGCGCAGCCGACCGCCGTGGCGTCCTGCGTTACCTCACCTCGCAGCGTGGCGTGGTCAAGGTGCAGCTGAGTTCGGACAAGTCGGTGGTCTTGGCGGTACTGACCCCGCAGGCCGGGCGGCGGATCTTCTGCGCTCGGGGGACCGGCGCGCCAACGCGTGGCCTCTGTACGCCACCGGGTCTCCGGCGATGGGTGCGCGAGATCTCCGCCGGTGAGGTCTACCAACTCGGCGGTAACGCGCAACGACACAGCGCCCGTGAGCCGGCGAAGGCGAGGCCCGGCACCGCTCAGAAATGCCGGGGCGCGATCAAGGCACGCGCCTTCACCCCACAGCAACTATCCACCGCCTACGGGGTCGATGCGCTGCGCTCCCGCGGCCTCGACGGTTCCGGAGTTCGCGTCGCGACGCTGAGCTCGCAGGAGGTGGATGCCGCCGGATTCACAACCTGGGCGCGGTGCTTTGGCCTGCGAACTCCAGTGGTGCGGCAGTTTGCCATGCCGGGGGCGAGTCCCGACACCGCAACGGCTCCCGAGGAGACTGTGCTCGACGTCGAGGCGCTCGCCTCGCTGGCGCCCGGCCTTCAGCGCATTACCCCCATCTTTGTGCCCCTCGACCAAAGCTTCAGCAACTCCTTCCTGTTGTTCATGTTCGGCGCGCTCGATCCATCGCGACAGGGCGGGAGGCTGCCCGACATCCTCTCGATCAGCGACGGCGTGTGCGAGACCCGCTTCACCCGCGATCAGCTCGCAGCTCGGCGAGCAACTGCTCACGCAAGCGGCCGCGTTGGGGATCACGACCCTGGCCGCGTCCGGGGATCTCGGCTTCCAAGGCTGCTTCATCAACAAGGCGGGAGCGCTCTTCCCGAGCAGCTCACCCTTCACCACCAGCGTTGGCGGAACCGACCTGACCCTGACCAGCGGCAACCAGATCGCCAGTCAGGTCGTCTGGTCGACGTTCGCGACCCAACCCAGTCAGGGCGTGGGCTCCGGCGGCGGTCCGAGCAACGTGTGGCAGCGCCCGAGCTTCCAGCAAGCCCCGGGCATCGGTCCTCAGCTTCAGCGGGGCAAGACCACCCGGCTCACCCCCGACATCGCCGCGATGGCCTCGTTCACACCCGGCCTCGCCGTGTTCGACAAGGACGGTGGCGGCTGGGGGATCGGTGGGGGAACCAGTGCCGCGACGCCACTCATGGCCGCGATCGTGGCGCTGGTGGTTGAGCAGGAGAGAAGGGCTGGGCGCCCGCGCCTGGGCTCGCTGCCCCCGCTTCTCTACGAGCTCGCGCGGGGACCCGGCTATCGCTCGATCTTTTCCGACATTACGAAGGGAACGAGCTCGCGCCGCCCCCACTCGGCGGTTGGGCGGGCTCCAGCCGGCGGTGCCGCCCAGCCGGGATACGACCTCGCAACCGGCCTCGGCTCACTGAAGGCTGCCGCGTTCGCGGATGCCGTGGCGTCGCAACAGGCACCGCGCGCGCCGTAGGTGTCGTTGTCCTGGCTTGACTCCTCCGAGCTGAGGATCGGCCTTGGCTGTATGCGTCTCCCGGCCGACGAGCAGCTCGCGCGCGACACGATCCTGGCCGCCTCGCGCGCCGGCATCACGGTGTTCGATACCGCGCACGCGTATGCGGCAGACCGTGGCTCGCCCGGTGACAACGAGCGCTTGCTGGCCGGCGCGCTGCAAGCCGCCGGTCGGGAGGGCAGCGCGAGAATCGTCACCAAGGGCGGTATGACGCGGCCCGGTGGCGCGTGGGTGCCGGATGGTCGCGCGAAGGCAATCGCGGCTGATTGCGAAGCCAGCATCGCGGCGCTCGACGGACTCCCGATCGACCTGTTCCTGATCCATGCGCCCGACCCACGGACACCTTGGCGAACGTCGGTGCGCGCGCTCGCCCGTCTCGTTGAGCAGGGACTCGTGCAACGCGTCGGGGTCGCGAACGTGACCCGCGCCCAGCTCGACGAAGCGCTCGAGCTGGCACCGATCGCGGCGGTACAGGTCGGTCTGAGCGCGCTGGAGGACCGCGCGCTGCGAGGCGGCGTGGTCGCGCGCTGCGCCGAGCTCGGCCTGGCGCTGATCGCTCACTCTCCGCTCGGGGGCCCGCGCCGCGCTGGCACGCTGGATCGCCGCCACGCACTCAAACAGATCGCCACGCGTCACGGTGCCACCCCAGCCGAGGCGGCGCTTGCCTGGCTGCTCGGGCTCTCACCGGTGGTGGTAGCGATCCCCGGCGCCCGGCGGCCGGAGAGCGCGCGCTCGGCGGCGCGGGCCGCGGCGCTCGAGCTCGGCGCCGAGGACCAGGCCACCCTGACCGTGGCTTTCAGCGGCGCCCCACGGCCAGCCCGTGGCCCGCGCACAAGCGCGTCTGGCGAAGCGACCGCTCAGGGGGACATCGTGATCGTGATGGGCATCCCCGGCGCCGGCAAGAGTCGCGTCGCGGCCGGCTTCGTCGAACGCGGCCACGTGCGCCTGAACCGAGACGAGCGCGGTGGCTCGCTGCGCGCGCTGGCCGACGAGCTCGACGCCCAGCTCGCGGCCGGCGTCCGCCGCGCCGTACTCGATAACACCTATCTCACGCGCGCGGCCCGCAATCGCGTGATCGAGACGGCCGAGCGACATTCGCTCACCGTGCGCTGCGTGTGGCTCGACACGCCGCTCGCCCAGGCGCAGGTCAACCTCGTCGAACGGCTGCTGGAGCGGTTCGACTCGCTCCCGACTCCCGAACAGATCCGCGCCGCAGCTCGGCGGGAGCCGTGGTTGATGCTGCCGACTTCCCAGATGCGGGCGCTGCGAGAGCTCGAGCCGCCGTCACCGGACGAGGGATTCGCGGCAGTCGAGAGGGTGCCGTTCGCTCGTGCCCCGGTCGGCGGCGGGCGCCCCGGCATCTTCGTCGGCGCCGCCGCGACGACGCGTAGCGGCATCGTCCAGGCACTCGCGGACGCCGACCCGGCCGCCCCTCACC
The DNA here is from genome assembly GCA_963838535.1 of uncultured Solirubrobacterales bacterium. Classification (GTDB taxonomy): domain Bacteria; phylum Actinomycetota; class Thermoleophilia; order Solirubrobacterales; family Solirubrobacteraceae; genus Palsa-465. Next base: position 76,616 of record CAWIRN010000025.1, on the reverse strand, counting down.
TGCTTTTCGACTGGGTCCCGGACGGTGGCGAGCGCTCGCTTTGCGGTCAGGCAGCCCGCATCGGAACCGCAGTCACCGGACCGGTCGAAGTCGCGGTCTGCCGGCACTCAGCAGGTCCGCCCAGCTGCTGGTGCCGGCCACCGCTGCCCGGCCTACCGCTTGCCTTCGCTCGCGCTCACTCCATCGACCTGGCACGTTCGATCCTGGTCGGCTGCTCACCCGCGCATCGGACGCTCGCGACCACACTCGGCGCCCGCTATATCCCGGTCTAAGACCGTAGCGCGGTCCTTTTAAGGAATCTCCTGTCGTTTCCGTGGGTGGTTTAGCGGCCTGGGTGAGGTGGACAGAGGCCGGCGAGGCTGAGCATCGCGAGTGCGATCAGGGCGTTGGCGGTGTCGAACCCGAACGTGCGGCGGAGGTGGGTGCAGCCGTGCTCGGCGGGCGAGCGGGGTCGGTCGGTCGGTCCGGTGCGCGGCTATCCCGACGAAAGCGATCCCAACACCCGGGCCCGTCCCAACGCGCGGAATGGCCTCCTGAAGGTTAGATTTCTGACAGGTTCGCCTGCATAACAACCCAACCGAGAGCCCGAAAAAGCCGATCGGGACGTTCCACAGCTGGTGTGGTGGCTGGGACACAGCCCAACCAGCCGAAAACCAGAGGGCGCTCCCAGTGCCCGACCTCCCGCCCAACCAGCGCGACTGGCGGCGGCTGTCAAGCAGCGCACACCACTCCCACAACACCGCACCATCCCACGAACGGTATCAGCCGCCCACGCTACTTGACGCCGATGACCGACCGCGCTACCCCGCGACGAAACCTCCCGACCCATGAACATCACGCCTTTGCCGGGACCTTTCACGCTGACGGCTGACACGTTGTGGCTACTGAGGTAGCTCTGATCAAATGTATTGCCGGTGTTTGTTCCCAGCGGATAGAACGTTCTGCAGCTTGTACCCGCTCAGGTCCACCGTCGCGATCTTGGCGGGATAGCCCGTGATGTCGCCGCTCCCAGCGAGCGCCGGCACGGCAGCTCCGGCGGCGAGCACCCAACGGTCGCGTCGATCTGCGCGGCCCTTTTCGTGAGGGCGCACAGCGGCCGGATGAGCGCCGACGGTTCCGGTTTGACACCCGCTGCGCACACGAGTAACGTCGAACGAGTAGGCGCAAGTGGGCCTGAAGTTGAAGGGAGATCTCAACGCGGCGCCAGCAGCCACAAGCTGGCCATAGGCTAACGAGTGACCGACCGACCATCAGGTCACCGCGACGGAGCAGTAGCCAGGAGTGACACCCACCAAGACGGAGCCCTGCGAACTCGATCCGATTGCCGCGACCTCAGCGGAGTGATCCGCGCGGCGGCAGCCAGCGGACGTCCTGGCCGGTGATCCGCGGCGATGCAAGTAGTCGTCGGACGAGCACGCGCAAGTGCCCGCCTGACGCTTGCGATGGGTGCTCATGGTGAACTCGCACCTACGGACTGTCGGGGTCGGCGGGTGAGATCAGGTCGCGCGCCCTACCGTTCTCGGGACCGGCGCACGTGGACGTCACGTCGGTCTCCGGGTCGGTGCAGCCGCGGCGCCGTGACGGTCGAGGTTGATGTTCGTGCGCTGTCGCGGTCTCATCTGCTCTGAGCACACCTCCCACGAACACATCGCCGGCCGTCGCACGCGTAAGCGCGCCAGGCTTAAGGACGACCCTGCGTGAGCGACGCGGCCATTGCGATCATCTCCCGGTTGGGGATCAGCGAGGCCAGCGTATTTGAGATCCAGAACGAGTCGGCGTCGTGATGCCAGGCGACGGTGGTCAACCGGCTGCCGTCCTTGTACAGGTAGAGCTTCTTGCCGTTGACGGTCATCGTCCCCGACGGGCTGGCGAGCAGCGGCGGGTTCTTCCAGGTGGTGCCCTGGACGCCGTAGAACCACCCCTGGTTGTAGTTGAGCACGAGCGTCATCCGGTAGGCCGCGTGCGGGTGCCCCTGCTGGTCGCGGATGATGTAGCCGCGCGGGTAGGAGTGCAGGTAGGCGCTGGCGGGCTCGTCGCCGTCGTTGCAGTTGGCGACCGTCGCCGAGCAGTACGGCGGCTGGCCCGACGCGTTGGGCATCACGTACTCAGGGAAGTAGATCGGCATCTTGACCTTGCCCAGCGCGGCGGTCTGCAACCGGCCGTCGTTGAGGTCGGCGGTCAGCCCCTGCGGGTTGAGCTTCTGGCTGGGCGGCTTGCGCTTGGTCGGTGAACCGGAGCTTGAGCTCGACGACTTGGGCTTCGGCTTGGGCTGCGGGGTGACCGCCATGAACCGGTCCCACGCGGCGTTGACCGCCGCCGTCGAGGTCGGCGCGACGTAGCACGCGGCGACGGCCGCACCGGTCGCCGCCGCGCCGGAGCTGCACGGCAGGAACTGGGCGGGGAACGTCACCTGCTTGATCGACGCGCCGGTCATGTTGAGCAGCGTGTCGCCGAGCGAGAGCAGCCCGTGGAGGCTGTGCAGTTTCGTGTCGGACTGGGAGTGCTTGGAGAGGATCGTCAGCAGCCGCTTCTCGTTGGAAACCGCCTCCGACAGCGGGTACTGCTCCTTGGCCCAGCGCAGGAAGTCCTGTTGGCGGGCGTTGCGGGTGAGGTCGGAGTCGGTATGGCGGAAACGGACGAACGGCAGCGCGCCCTTGACCGACTGATTGTCGCCGCACAGCTTCTGGTAGCCGGGCTGGATGTTGATCGACGAGTAGTTGTCGGGGCTCGGGGCCGGCTGGGAGACGTTGTAGTAGCGATGGTCGACGTCGGAGTAGACGCAGCCGATCGTGTCGACGAGGTCCGAGAACCCCTGGAAGTTGACGTCGACGATGTGGTCGGGCGCGAACTTCGGGAAGACCTGGCTCTGGATCGTCTGGATGAGCAGGTTGTAGCCCCCCTGGCTGTATGCGGCGTTGATCTTCTCAACGCCGTAGCCGCGCACGTTGACCTGGAGGTCACGGGGGATCGACAGCACGTTGATCGTCGAGGAGGCGGCATTGAGTCGCACGAGCAGCATCGTGTCGGTGTTGGCGTCCTTGAACGACTCGCCCGCGCGGTGATCGGAGCCGATCAGCAGGATCGTCTGGGGCGCGCCCGGCGCCGGGACCTTGATGTACTTGCTCTTGATCCCCGGTTGCAGGTTGAGCGTGTTGACCACGTTCTGCACCTGCAGCAGGCCGGCGACCGCGGTCGTCGCCGCCACCGCCGCGATCACGATGACCGCCGCGGCCAAGAAGCGCATCCAAAGCCCGAGCTGACTCTTGGCGTGCCAGAACCTCATGTCAGACCACTCACGATCGCGATTCCCGCCGTGGCCGCTTCCGCAAGAGCAACGATCGCGTCAGCCATGCCGATCGCGGCAGTCTAATAGGGTGGTGCCTTCTGTCGTGTGGCAGTCGGAACTAGGCTCGCGCGGCGGCTGTGGCCGCGGTGGACCGGGAGGCAGGGTTGGTGATGACCGAAGCAGCGGTCGAAGTCATTCAGGCGGCGGACCGGATGCGAGGGCTGGCGTGCTTGACGCTGGCGTTCGCCACCGACCCGGTGATGCGCTGGGGCTGGCCGGACCCCTACAGGTACCTCGCGTACTGGCCGCAGATCGCCGACGCGTTCGGTGGGCGCGCGTTCGATACGGGCACGGCGCACGGACTCGAGGACTGCGTGGCGGTCGCCCTGTGGCTCGCGCCTGGGGTCAGCCCCGACGTGGAGACCGTGATGGGTCTGATGCGCGAGAGCATGGACGACCAGACCTTCGCGGGCATCAACGGCATGTTCGAGCAGATGGACGCTCTGCACCCGACGGCCGACCACTGGTATCTGCCGCTGACCGGCGTCGACCCGCGCGCGCAGAGGCGGGGGCTGGGCTCCACACTGCTGAGCTACGCGCTGGCGATCTGCGACCGCGACCGTCTCCCGGCCTACCTCGAAGCGACCAGCCCCCGCAATCGCAACCTCTACGCTCGCCACGGATTCACGGTCGTCGAGGTCATACAGGCCGGGTCATCCCCGCCGATGTGGGCGATGCTCCGCGAGCCCAAGTCGTAGCTCCGAGGCAGACGTTGAGCCACCGTGCTGGGCGTCATGCGGCGGCGGTCCGGCCCGCACAGGTGCCGGTCGGAGAACAAGCGCTGACCCGGAGCGCCGCTTACCTCGAACCGCCTCGCCGGGCTCGACGAGCTCATTCGGCGCTGCGCGGCCGCTCGACATCGTTGTGACGATCAACCAGACCTGGGATCGTTGCCGGGTGACGCCTTCCGGCTCAGGCATACGGGTCAGCGCTGCGGCAGGCCCTCAGGGCGCCGGCGTCGACCTGTACTGGTTGCCCCTCGGCGCCGGTGGCCACTTCGTTCGACTCAACGGCCGGGTGTTCGAGGCGGCGGCGGCGCGCGCCGCGCGGCGACCAGCGTGCGACCTGTACCACTCCGCGCTCGAAGTCCGTGTCGCCGCGGCACGGTTTGTGATCGAGCAGACGCCGGTCCGTGACGCCCACGGCGAACCGCGCGGCGTTGTCGCCGAAGGTCCTGTCGGGACCCGGTGGGCGGGCCGGTTCCGGATCTTTCGCTACGAGATACGCCGCTGGCGCGATGGGCAGATCCCCGACGTCGACGAGGCCGTGGAAAGCCCGCGGCGACTCACCGATGAGGAAACTCTCGCACAGCGGGTGCTCGATCTCGTCCCGCAGGTGCCGACGCCCGTGTGGGGTCGCGATGAACTCAAGACGGGTGACATGTGGAACTCCAACTCGGTGATCGCCTGGCTGATCGCGCGCAGCGGGATGGACGCTGCGTCGATCCAGCCGCCGACAGGAGGACGTGCGCCGGGATGGCAGGCCGGGCTCGTGGTTGCCCGGCGGCAGGCAGCGGAGATGCCGCCTGCGGGTCTGCAACGCTGACCAGCGGGCCGGGCGCTGGTCGCTGGCCCCAAACGCAGCAGGTCGCGCGCCGCGAAGCGGCAACTCGGGTCGATGCGGCGATTCTCATTCCTCACGGGTGGTAGGGTCTCGCGTGCAGGTAGCGCGGTCTGGGCAACCGAGGCATCGGACGTCGCCTCATTCGAGAGAGAGGGACTTATGAGCCAGGATGAGAAGACCTTCGACGGGCAGTGCTACTGCGGTGCCGTCAAGATTGTCGTTACGGGCGATCCGGTGGGCGCCGGCTACTGCCACTGCGAGGCCTGCCGGAGCTGGTCCGCCGGCCCGGTCAACGCGTTCACGCTCTGGAAGCCCGAGGCGGTCAAGGTGACTCAGGGAGAAGACCAAATTGGCGAGTACCACAAGAACGAGCGGAGCTATCGTCAGTGGTGCAAGGTCTGCGGCGGTCATTTGCTGACACGGCATCCGCAGTGGGAGCTGGTCGATGTGTACGCAGCGACGATTCCCTCGCTTCCGTTTGCACCTGGAGTGCACGTCAACTACGAGTCGACGGTGCTGCCCATGAAAGATGGCCTGCCCAAGCTCAAGGACTTCCCCGCGGAGCTGGGCGGCTCCGGCGAGACGCTAGCCGAATAGCGACGCGACCCGCAGAGATCCCGACGGCAACCAAGTCGGCTGCGCGGGGTCAGCACAGAGTCTGGCAGACGTTGTGGTGCTTGCGCTATGAAGGTTCGTTTTGCCGTCGCTCCGAACAGCGCCGCGCTAGAGAGCACCGACATCCTCGCCTTCGCCGACGCGTGTGAGGCGAGCGGTTTCGATGGTGTGTGGCTGTCGGACGTTCCGCTGGCGCCGGGGCTTGATCCGTTGCTTGGCCTGGCCGTCATCGCTGGTCGAACCAGTCGTCTGCGATTGGGCGCGAACATCGTCCCGTTAGGGCGCAATCCGTTCCTGCTGGCCAAGCAACTCGCGCAACTTGACCAGCTCTCACGCGGCCGGTTGCTCCTGAGCTTCGTGCCGGGCCTGGATCAACCTGGCGACCGCGAGGCGCTCGGCGTGAACGGCGCCAATCGTGGTGCTGTACTCGAGGAGGTACTCGGACTGGTCCGGTCTTGGTGGGCCGGTGAAGCGGTCACGCATCACTCGGATCGATGGTCTTTCACCGCGCTGGCACCGGCGGCCCGTCCGGTCCAGGATCCGTTGGAGGTATGGCTGGGTGGGCGCGGCCCGAAGGCGCTCGAACGGGTGGGCAGAGTCGCTGATGGATGGCTGGGAGCAATGCTGACGCCCGAGGAAGCGCGCGCGGCCTGCGAGCGCATTCAGCGCTCCGCGAACAGTGCCGGTCGTCGGATCGATCCCGAGCACTATGGTCTGAGCATCGCCTATGCCCGCACGAGCCCGGAGCCTGCGGTGCTGAGCGGCTTTCGGACCCGACGGGCGGATATCGATCCGCTCGCGCTGCTCCCGGTGGGTGCCAAGGCAATGCGTTCGCTGATCGGCGGCTACCTCGACGCCGGGCTGTCCAAGTTTGTTGTCCGGCCCGCGTCGACTGTGGCCTCGTGGGAGCAGGAGGCCGAATGGCTCGCTGGCGCGATCCTGGATCTGCAGAACTGACCCGCGGTTAGGTAAGCGCTGAGGTGATCCGTTCGATGATTGCCTCGGCTGATGGTTTGTCGCTGGCACCCGCAATCGTGAAGGCGATGCCATAGGTGTTGCCGTTCTTTGAGAACTGGCCGGCCTGGTTGACAATGTAGGGCGTGCCCCCCGCCTCGAATGGCCGGGCACATCGAAGTGTGGGTGGGTCGCGACTCCTGTTCCGCGTTCAGACTTGCCTAGTCCCAGGGTCCTGCTGCCGGCACGGCGCTCCCGTAGCAGCGTCGATGGAACTATTGGAGCTAGTAGCAATACGCACGACCGTAGTTCGCCGCAGACGCGATGCTCGACCCCGGCGATCACTTGGAGCCTAAGCCGGCCAACCTCTCCGGCGGCCAGCGGCAACGCGTCGCGATGGGCCGGGCGATCGTGCGTAACCCGAGTGTGTTCCTGATGGACGAGCCGCTGTCGAACCTCGACGCGAAGCTGCGCGTGCAGATGCGAACGGAGATCTCTCGGATCCAGAGCCGCCTCGAGACAGCCACGATCTACGTCACCCACAACCAGACCGAGGCGTTGACGCTGGGGGACCGGATCGCGGTCATGCGCGCCGGCGTGCTGCAACAGGTCGGACCGCCGAGCGAGCTCTACGGCGAGCCCCGCAACCTGTTCGTGGCCGGCTTTGTCGGATCCCCCGCAATGAACTTTTTGCCGGGCGCTGGGATCGGAGTTCTACGCCTACTTCAGCGTCGAATCCGAGAAGGTCTCCTCGCGGGAGCTGGAGGAGCTAGCTCACGACGCAGGCGCCGCCGATCTGCCCACACAGGAGGGGAGCCAGATCGTCGCCCGTCTGGAGGCCGCGAGCACCATTCGCCAGGGACAGGAGGCCGAGCTGTGGTACAACAGCGCGCACCTGCATTTGTTCGACCCCGAAAGCGGCAGAAGCCTGCTCGGGGCAAAGTCGGACAGCAGCGGTCCAGCACCGGCCGCCTCGGCAGGGGGGTGGCCACGATTCTTCGCCGCCGCGAGCGACGTGAGCCGGCGCGCCGTCTCCTGCTCGGTCGCCGTCTGCTCTCGACCGGTGTATCGCCCCCGGCGCCAGAGCACCCCACGCCTGCCCAGTCCCCTGCACCCGTATAGCGACCGATCCTCCACAACGTCCACGGCGCCTGCCACGCCGCCGACCATTGCATAACGCAGGAGGTCGGCCGTCGTGGGACGCCCGCCGAGCTGAGCGTTGCTCGCGCGCGGCTGGAGGTCCGGTTGCGTCTAGGTTTTATGCGCGGCCGCGGCCGCGGCCGCGGCGGCGGTAGCCGAATCCGCCGCCGGTCAGCAGGAGGATGACAATGATGATGAGAGGTCACGTGAGCATGGTCACCTCCCGCATCTCAGTTGCATTGGATTGGGGAGGGTGTGTTTATTTCTTGTGGCGCCCGGTGAGAGTGTCAGCGACCTTGTCGACGGTGTCTTTGATCTTGGCCTTTGCCTGGTCGGCGCGCCCTTCGTTCTTCAGGCGCGTATTGCCGCTCAGGCTGCCGGCGGCCTCTTTGATGCGGCCTTTGCCTTTGTCCACGTGCTTGTCCGTCATCGGGTTGGCTCCTTGTCGTCGGGTTGATGGTTGAGCGCAGGATTGGTGGCTAGCGGTTTGTTGACGCCGCTGGCGCTGTTGTTAGGCGCCGACGCGCGGAAGCTGCGAGAAAACGATCAGCAGCACCGCGGCGGCGCCCCACACCAGCTCGGTCTGGTGGTTCGCGGCGAAGATACCCAACGCGTCGCGGCCGTTGACCAGAACGATGAGCGCAAGCGCGCTCAGTGCGAGCCCGATGATCAGCGATATGCCCTTCGCGCCCCAGTGCACGGGTGCGCCTAAGCTAAGAGCAGCGGCATTCCCTTCGTTTTCTTTGTGCTGGACATCGTGACCTCCGATTGAGCGAAACCTCGGAAGTCAGACGGCGGTGCCGGACCGACAGCCCGACCTCACGTGATGCCCTCCAACCACGACTGTACTCCTCGCTCCAAACAGCCCCGGCCGCCAAAGCCGCTGTTGGGGTCACTCTGAGCGGATAGCAGCGCCGCGAGATCGTCGAGAAGGCCTTGACGCGCGGAGTACCGTGGTGGGTAGGAGGGCACACGTCGTGAGGTCGGCCCCGAGTGGGTCGGCAAAACGCTCTGACTTCCGAGGTGTTAGCGAACCCCGGAGGTTGGTATGCCCGTGACCCAGATTTCCTCGCCTGCGGCCTGCGACCGCGCGGAGCGAGCGCCTGGTGTCGCGGTGGCGTGGCTGGAGGGTGACATCCGACGGCCCTCGCGCACGACGTTCGCGGCACGCCAGAGCCAGGCCGACCGCAGGAGCGAAGGTGAACGATGAAGGTACTGGTCATCGCCAGCGAGCCCGATCTCCGCGGATCGGTTGCGGGCGGCGCGGGGCGGGGCGACCGACGACGCGGAGATCATGATCGCCGCGGGGGCGCTGCATCGCTCGGCACTGCGGTTTTGACCTCTCGGACGCCGATGAAGCGATTCAGCGGGCGGAGCTGGTGCCGCGCGAGACGGTCGAGGGTCTCGACGACGCGGGATTGGACGCCTGCGGTGACACCGGTGAGGGCGATCCGGTCCGGGCGGCAGAGGATGTTCTGGTCACCTTCCCGGCTGAGCGGATCGTGCTGTTCACCCGCCCGGGTTCCGATCAGCGTTACGACGAGGGCATCGACGCCGACGCATTGCAGCAACGGTTTGGCTTGGCGGTCCAGCAAGCCGGGTGAGCGGCGAACGCCGATGAGCGCCCAGCGCTGGTGTGGGCCGCGGACGGTCAGGCGTCGATGAGCTGGCGCAGGGTGGCATCCGCCCGGCCGCCTCCCGGCGGCGTGCTCCACTCTTTCGGGCATGGCCTGCAGGTGGGGGCGCGTGCGCGCGAGCTGACTCGGGCGATCTTGGATGGGTTCAAGCAACATGACCTGCTGACCTACTCCAGCGCAATCTCGTTTCAGATCATCACCGCCGTGGTGCCCTTCCTCATGTTCGTGCTCGCGCTGGCCGGCCTGCTGCATCTCAACAGCGTCTGGCTGGACCACGTCGCCCCCGAGATCCGCACGCACGTCTCGGCGGCCGTGTTCAGCGTCATCTCGAGCGCCGTCAGCAAAGCGTTCTCCAGCCGGGCGCTGCTGTGGGCCACGGTCGGCGGCGGGCTCGCACTGTGGCAGGTGTCCGGCGCCGTGCGAGCGGTGATGGGAGCGTTCGACCGGATCTATGGCGCCAACTTCCAGCGACCGTTCATCAGGCGGTACCTGATCTCTTTCGCGCTGGCGATGGCGACCGGAGCGTGCTTCATCCTCGCCGCGGTATGCCTCGAGCTCGCACCGTTCTTCACAGTCGGGCATCCCGGCGCCGCGTGGGACGTATTCGCGTTCCTCGCACGCTGGGTGCTGGCCATCGGGTTTCTCTCGCTCGCGGTCGGCGTGCTGGTCCACATCGCCCCCGCGACACACCAGCCGCTGCCCTGGGTCAGCCTCGGCACAACCATCGTCACCGTCTGGTGGGTGATCGTGTCGATTGGCTTCTACTTCTACCTCACCGGCCTGGCTTCCTACGGGTCGGTGTTCGGAAGTCTCGCGTCAGTGATCGTGGTCATTGCCTACCTGTACATCTCCACGACCGCGTTTCTGTTCGGCGCCCAACTCGACGCGATCATCCGAGCCCAAGCGACCGGAACCCTCTCTGGCGTCGAGGCTTCACCGCCGCATCGCTTCCCGCCGGGACGAGGCCGATGGGGCCGTCTGAGAACGAGCCAGCGGATCGACTAGATGGCAATAAGGCGATGGCAATTCTCAAGAGTTTCTTCTGTGTCCGCGCGAGCGACGCCTCGTATCGGCAGCCGATCTTCTCCCAGCGCTCGGCGCGCCGCGCCCACTCGCCGGTGATCGACAGCCTGTGGGGCTCCGCAGCGACTCCGGCGGGGGCCGGTCCTGGCACTCGGCCTGCCACCAGAAGCGGCGCGCGAGTACGGCGGTTCGGCAGGCCCGTGAGCAGGTCGTGATCGGCGACATATGCCAACGGGTGCTTGTAGCTGCGCCGTTCGGTGACGTCCTGCACCTGCGAGATGAAATACACCGGCAGTCCGTCAGCATCGCGCGGAAAGCGTCGTTGATATGCCGAATTCAGTCGCATCCACGGTGCAGTCCTCGGCATCGCCGAAGCGGTCGTCACCACCTCCTCGCTGTTCAGAACAAACCCTCGCCCACACGAGGCCAGCGACTGATCAGACCCCTCGGCGCCGTTCGCCACAGCGCTACCCACCCAGCCTAGGGAGGCTGCCATCCGCCGTGCCGCTGGACCCGGCCATGCTGGGGCGTCTCGGTGGGGTGGACCGAACGAGCCGGCGCTGCAGGGCGTGGCGCTGGCTCGCTTGGATACGCTTCACGACCTGCCAGCCGGCGGATGGTGTTGCGAGCGGACCACCGTATGGTCTACCGCGTACGATCTGATGGTCTTCGCCTCCCGTCCACGGCATCCCGCTATGAACCCTAAGAACGTTCAGGAAAAGCTCCGCACGCATGGCGACGTGCTGACGGCGATCTCGGACGGGATGGTCGCCTTGCTGAAGGAGTTCTACGGCCACGGGCCGGCCCGGACGAAGTCCTACTACGAAGACGACTTGGTGGTCTGCGTGCTGCGCGGCGGCTTCTCGCGCGTCGAGCAGACCCTGCTCGACGGAGGGCGCAGCGCCGCGGTGATCCAGCAGCGAATGGAGTTCCAGGAGGTGATGCGCGATCGCTTCACGGGGGTCATCGCAGACGCGACCGGCCGACCCGTGATCGGCTTCATGAGCGGCAACCAACAGCATCCCGACATGATGTGCGAAGTGTTCATCCTAGGTCCCAGCGACCTCGTCGATGAGCACGAGACGTCAGGCGCGTCAACCGGACCGGGCCTCGCCGCCTGAGTCCGCGCACGAGCGGGCGATCCGGACGTCACCGTGCCGGAGCCGCACACGCCCTCCCAGGTTCCATAACAACGCACTGGCGGCCACGGCTGGGCTCGCTCGCTCGCTCGCTGGCCCGGTCAAGGAGGTCAGCCAGCGCTCGCGACAGCGACGGCCGCGGCCGCGGCCGCCTCCAGCTTGGTCTTGACGCCTCTTGCCCGTTAGCGCTGGCCGCCGGGGGGCAGGTCGGCGTCGGCGCGTCTGATCAACTCAGCGGCGCTGTCCTCGGCCGCGAGCGCCGCAAATCCGACCTTGATCTCGCACGCGTCGGAGTCGGCGGCGAGCGAGGCCTGGATGACGTTGAAGCGCTGGTGGGCGTCGTCGATGCTCGCGCCGGACATCACGCAGAGGAACTCGTCGCCGCCGATCCGAACGATCAGGTCATAGGAGCGCAGGTGAGCGCGGATCGCGTGCACTGCGCGCTGCAGCAGCGCGTCGCCGGCAGCGTGACCGTGCGCGTCGTTGACGGCCTTCAGCCCGACAACGTCGATGTAGGCGATCACGAGCGGAGCCATCGTTCGATGCGCCCGATCGACCTCCTGGTCGACCGCCTCCAGGCCGGTCGCGCGTGCTCGCGTCCCGGTCAGCCCGTCGGTCTGAGCGACCGCTAACTGGCGCAGCAACTCGTCGCGGTCGGTCTGGGCCTGCAGCCGCGCACGAGTGGCCTGCTCACGATCACGGGCCGCCTGTGCGCGATCCACCGCCGCCCGGGCTCTTGCCTGCTCCGCCGCCGCGCGATCAGCGGCGGCACGCCTGCGATCATCCGCTGCCTGACGCGCATTCTCCGCCCGGACACCAGTCGCATCAGGATCATTGATCGCTAGTTCGCGATCGCGCCGCTCAGCGGCACGCTCGCGCGCGGACGTCGTCAGGTTGCGCGCGCGGGCGACCTGGTCACGGGAGTCGGCCGTCTCGAGACGCGCCTGGGCGCTGTACTGGCGTTGCTGGGCGCTGCGGTCGCGAGCTTCGCGCGACCGCCGATGCACTTCACGGTCCCCGCCGGCCGCGAGGTCGCGATCGCTGGCGGCCTGATCGCTATCAGCTGCTGCCTGGTCGCGACCGGCCGCGATCTGATCGTTGTCAGACCCGGCCTGATCAGCATCCGCGAGCGCCTGATCGCGATCAGCCCGCGCCTGATCGACCTCACGCGCCTCCAAATCCAGAGCGGGTTCCTCGGTTTGCTCCTCGATCGCGCGATTCGTGGCATCCACGGCACGATCGTCTGACGACGGGTTCTCCACAATGCGCCCCCCATGAATACGCGACGGCTCCTCAGTGAGCCGACGCCTATCCAAATCCGAACGACCAGACACGCTAGCAAATACTTCTCAATGCTCCCAAACCTCAGCCAAATGCCGCCTCCACAAGCCCTCCTGATCCCGGTGGTAGCAGACGCCCGGGATACACGGCCCGTTGTCGCTGCCCGAGAGCAGCGAGCGTAATTTCGGTGGGCGCTTCGAGCGCGCCGGCAGATCGGCCGTTGGAGCGCGGCACGCTCTGAGTTCGATGTTGGTGTCGTGGGAGCCGCTCCGCGCTGTGAACACGAAACGACCCGTCGACACTGACCGTCCCTGTGTGAGTAGCCGACGGGGGTTAGATCGTCTGCACGTTCGCGGCGTTCGGACCTTTGGGGCCCTGCGCCGCGTCGTAGGACACCTTCGCGCCTTCAGCGAGCGACTTAAAGCCGCTGCCGGCGATCCCGGTGTGATGCACGAACAGGTCCTTGCCTTCGTCATCGGGGGTGATGAAGCCAAAGCCCTTTTCGTCGCTGAACCATTTCACGGTTCCAGTTGCCATCTGTTCCCTCCAGGGAGATCGTGTGCTGCGAAACGCGGGAGGTGCTCACAGGCAACAACTACGAACGCTGGCACTGCCCTGCCGAGCACGCCGTGCCCAGCACGAAGCATCCAGTGTACCCGTCCCGGAATTGCCGGCGCGCGAGTGCTCCAGCTCGCACGGCCACCGCCAGCTCAAGCTCCCCCCGGTGCATTCCTGGTTGCCGGAACGCCCGACGTGATTCGCGGGCGTTCGCGCTCGTATCAGATCTCGTTGCCCACGCTCGCGATTCACGGCCAACCAGCGGCTGTCGCCCCGGTGCCTGACGCCACGCCTCCGAGAAGGCTCTCCGGGGGGCGTTGGACGGTCAGGCAGCGGGGTGGGTCGGGTTGACGTGCGCAGTAGTGTGGTGTGTTGGAGGGCATCCATTGCGAGGTCGGCCCTGGCGGGCAGGCTGCGCGACCTGACTTCCGAGGTCAATCAACCTTGGAGGTCGCATGTCCAGCGCGCGCGAGTACCCGGATGCTTACTGACGAGCATCGCGCGGTAAATCGGATGATCGACCGGGGCGATTCGTTTGATCACATCGAGGAGTACATCGACACGCTTGTCCTGCCCGAGGCACAGCTGGGCGCCCTGTGGCTGCTGGCGTGGGCAGAGGCGACCGACCCCGCCACCCGGCGACAGGTGGTGGCCGAAACGCTTAGCTCCAGCCGCTAGCTGCAATCCGGCGCGGGTGCTCCAAGGCCGTCAGCGATTGCGACCGCGCACTCGACGGCGATCCTGGGGTTCATGAGCGTTCGCGCGGATTTGAGAAATTAACGCATGCGGATGCGGAGATAGGAGTAGTCTCGGTCGTGGTGCTGGCCCTGCGGCCAGAATGCTCAGCCCGAGTCCGAATGCCACCAACGGCGACATGAGCGTCACGAGGCGGGAGGCGAGGGTTACTGTTTTTGACTGCGGGGCCGGTGGCGTACCTCTAGGGGCGTTACACCTCCGATTCGGTGGCGTGGTCCCTTAGCCGAACAAAGGAGCGAATATGCCCCCGGTCGAGGTTCTCACCGAAGCTTCCGAACGTCATGACGCCCAGGCTGCGCCGGTTCGCTCGGTGCGCCGCGCGACCGCGCGGCGGGCGAGCAATCGGCGTGCCACCGCTCGCGGACGTCAGGGTGATAACGAGGCCAGCATCATCGACTTTCTCGCCCACCACCCGGGGAGCACGGTCGGTGATCTCGCGAGGGGCCTGAACTTCAATCCGGGGGCTGTCTCAATCCACCTGACCCAGCTCGCGAACTCCGGCGAGATCAAAAAAGTCAGCCACGGGTACGACGCGGAGCAGGCGACACGGCCTCGCTGGCCGTAGCGCCCGCGCCGCGTTCAAACTAGGCCGGCCCGAAATCAACAGGGTCCCGTCCCGTTGACGTGTCCGGGATGGCCAACGCCGTGCCCGCTCAGGACACGTGGGAGACCGCATCTGACGAGTGCTGGGGCAGGCTAGAACGTGACGGAGGGTCGAGCTCTCGACACGGTCGGCGCGCGAAGCGGCCGGTTCCGGGAAGGGCGCAGCGATGGTTGGCGATAAACCTCTGGTGTGGCGAGTGGAAATCGCTCCAGAGGAGTTCAAGCTATTCGGCGACTGCAACAGGGACGAGCTCGAAGCGGCGGCGGCGCTCGTCAAGGATCGGGGCCGAGGCCTCTCGACCACGGGTGAGCTTCACGCGGACGAGGTCGCCCTACTCCGGTTGATGCAGATGACCGACCAAGAACGCTGGCTAGTCTCCGTTGTCGAGCTGATCAAGACCGTCGAGGAGCTGCAGACGAAGGGCCGCAACGCCTGATCGGCCGACGGCCTCGAGCACACCCGGACAACCGTCCAGCTCACCAATCATTGCGTGCGCGCCAGGCACGCAGGCTCGGGCTGAGCATTTTGGCCGCAGGGCCAGTACCACCGACCGACACTGCTCCTATCCCCGCGTCTGCATGCGGGCAATCTCCAAATCGCCGCAATAGCCAAGCCCGGCGGACGAGGCGCCTGGCCGAATGAGTCGGTGAACGCCGCAGAAGGGAGTATGGTCAAGACAGGGCCGCTATCGGCCGCTACTGCTCGAATCCCTCGCGCAGGCCCCCGTCAGGCAACCCCTGGCTCTCGGTGACCTCACGGGTCCGTTTCGTCCACACAGCGACAGAAACGCCGTTTATCAACAGGACCCGTCCTCGTTTTGCCGGGGGTCTTGGTATGGAGGTCAGTGATGACGATGCCGCACAAGTCGCCACGCAGCGGCGACCGACACGCCGCCAAGGGCAAGTCCAAGCTCGATCATGCCGGTGAAGTTGTGCGCCACACCGACGCATGGGAGCACGAAAACTTTGAGGAAGAACAAGCGCGATGGGAACGGAGCGACCCGGAGTACGCACGCGTCTGCGAAACGGCCCGCCAAGCCAAGAACCAGGACGAGGACGCTTCACGGCGCGCCGATCAAGCGAAGGCCGACTGGGACGCGCGCGCTGCTCCACAGCGACAAGCCACCGACGATCGCGAGAAAACACGCCACGCGGTGACAGCCGCTCACACGGCCCGACGCCAAACGGCGCGAAGCCCTTTCGGGTAGCGGTCGGTCGAACGAGAGTCTCTCGATGAGCGTGACAAATGGGTCGAGGATCCTGACGGTGATCACGCCGAGCGGCGAGGTGCAGGTCACTCGGCTGCGGGGTCGATCGGAGCGTCCGAACAGCCAGGGGGTGTGGGTGGCTCGTCGTCGCGGGGATGCCGACTGGCGCCGCGGTGCCAGCGCGCGAGAGGTGATCGGCCGCGCGACGCAGCTGAAGGGAGGAGCGTGGCCAGCGTGGCTGGCCGAAGCGGCGGGAAAGGCCGAGCGGGAGCTGAACCCCTGAGCGCCCTCAGAAATCGCGCTTCGCCAGCTTCGACGTTCACCACGCTGCGCCGAACCCGGGAGGCGTGGTCGCTACGAAAGTGTCGATACGGGTACGTTGACCACTCAGCGCAGCGCCATTCGAAGTTCGTGGGCGAGTCGCCGATAGCTCCGTAACCGTCCGTTGGCAGCAATTGGGCGGCTACTCGTCCTCGCGCGGAGTCCCCGATCTCTCTGACCTCTGGCTCCGCGGCGTCTGTCGGCGCCGGGTCACGCTCAAGGGGTTCAAGGTTTTCGGCGCGATGCCGATAAAGCCCCGTTGAGGTCGTCAAGCGGCCTCGGTCTCCGCGGAGCCCCCGAGCTGAGGAGCGTGATCCTGGGCTGGGGGCTTCGCTCTTATCACTCTCGGCGCGGAAGTCGCCCAGCCAGCCGATGAACGCACGGTGCTCGCTCGCCGTTAGCCACGAGTTCTGACCGGTGTCTTCCTCAAACGCCTCCGTGCGGATCGCGGCGGCGAGCTCTCCCGCAGAGCTCCCGTACACCGCATCGTAGAACGCGGTGTCGGTCGCCGCCACCGAGTCGCCAGAACTCACGTGGCGGAGTGTGCGGGGTTCTCCCGACATAACCGGACGTACTTCAAACTGAGCTAACCGTCGCCCGGCACGGTTGCCCGCACATCAGACCGACTGACGTATTCCACCATCTTGTCATCGAAAGTGGCGGCTTTGGAGGTCTTTTACAACGCGCCCGGAGAGATTCGAACTCCCGACCTTCGGTTCCGTAGTTCCCCATTCACAGGGATTTTGCAATACGTAGGCGCAGTTGAGGGCGTCTGAGTCCAGTTGGCGCAGATCAGAATTGTCGAGTTCGGGACAGATTTGGGGACACTGTTCGTGTCCGCCAGCGGGCGGACACAGTCGACGGCGGACGCGCTGACGTGGTAGGCGCCGGCGGCGAGGCCAAGAACCGGATGACGATCGCCGAGCCTCGGTCGCCATGGGAATCGCGCCGATCGGCATTGACCCGGCGAGTCCTTTCGTGGCGGAGCGCTCGTCCGCGGAGGTCGCCGCGCGTCATCCCCTCGTCGCCAGTGCGATCATTCCGCCCGCCGGCCCCAGATCACGAAAGCGCTCGCTGGCGAGTTGTTCGCTCCCACGGTCCAAGGGGGTTGACGTGACGACCTGAACGCCTACCGTGGCGTGTGGGAGTGCTCTCGTGAGGTCGCATCATGCGCTTGGCACCGATCCCCGAACTTCCGCCGGTCGATCGACGTCAGCCAGGTTTTGCGGCGGACGCTTCCATGCGGGTAGATCACGCCGGCCGTCTAGGCTGGCTAAGCCCGCGCCGTCGGGTAGAGGCTGGAGGCGCTCCTACTGGCGCTGCCCCGCCGCGCGTTCGGTCCCTTGAGCCATGGCGGCCGCCCGCCGAAGTGTCCGGGTCCGCCGGTGGCGGTGCCGGTGACTTGGAACGCGGCGTTGACGAGGACGTGGACTTCGGTGTGGTCGGCCTTGATGACGTGGACGACGTAGCTGCCGTTGGGGGTCTTCTCGACGCGTTCGACGGTGCCGGGGTACTTGGCCAGGGCGGCGGCTTTGGCCTTCTCAGCGGCGGCGCCGGTGACGGTGGCGCCCATGCCGGGACCGCCGAACGGCCGCCCGCCGAAGTGTCCGGGTCCGCCGGTGGCGGTGCCGGTGACTTGGAACGCGGCGTTGACGAGGACGTGGACTTCGGTGTGGTCGGCCTTGATGACGTGGACGACGTAGCTGCCGTTGGGGGTCTTCTCGACGCGTTCGACGGTGCCGGGGTACTTGGCCAGGGCGGCGGCTTTGGCCTTCTCAGCGGCGGCGCCGGTGACGGTGGCGCCCATGCCGGGACCGCCCGCCGGACCACCGGCCGTGCCCGAGGTCGGTGTCGCGCTCGAGGTGCTGGGCAGCACGACGGCGGCGTTCTGGGTGGCGGCGTCCGCTGTGCCACTGTGGCCTCCGCTGGTCGCCACGGCCGCGCCGACCGCGGCGAGCGCGGCGACCACGGTAACGGTGGCGACGCCGCGGATGTTCTTCCTTGTCATGTGCTGCTCCTTTGTCCGTTGCCGTTGCGCGTCAGGCGTCCGCCCGTGATTCACCTTGAACCAGCGTTGATGAAGAATGCTCGAACTCCGTAAGGAGAACGTGAGAGCGGGCCAGATCACGCCGTCTTCGTCGTCTTAGTGTTTCTCAGGGTGCGCTCGCGCCCGGGCTCGAGACTCAGCCCCCGCTTGGAGCTTGGACAGAACACAGACGCGGCCGCGATGACGTTCGTCTTTCCCGCGCCAACCTCAACGCTCGCCCCCAGTACCGCTTCCGGACTCGCTCAAATGGTGGCGTCGTCGCTGCGGTCAAGGTCGCCCCTTCAGGGCTGCCTTCGGGAGGGCCTGACTGCCCTCCCTTGACCTCCGCTCCTCCGACGCGGTTCGCAGCGAGGACGCGACGGGCTGCCTCCGGGCGGCCTCGTAGAGCGGCTCAGGGGCCATGTCGAGCCCGTCCTCCGGCCAGATGATGGTCCCGCCCTCCACCGTTACCTTGGCGAACCGGGTCGGGTCGCGGAGGGGCTCGAACACGCCGGTCCATTCGTCGTCGCCGAATGAGATGTCGCCGACGGTCCCGTCTTCGAAGAGGAGTCGCAGGCTGTGGTCGCCGATCACAGTGACGCCGGTGACGTGTACGAGCGGTGGGATCTCGGCCATGGCTGGATCTTAGGAGAGTGGTTCGATCATTTCGAGCGGCTCGTGCTCCCGAGCGCGCTCCCAGTTGGCGAGGAGCTCGTCGCGATGCATCGCGGCCCATTCGGTGACTAGGCGGAGTGGACGGGCGGGGAAGGTCCCGCCGAGGAGCTGGCCCTCGATGCTGATCGCCGCGGCGTGATCGCCGTACTGGGCGTGGAAGTGGGGGATGGGATGGTCGCGCTCGTTCCAGTACATCCTGACCACGACCCCGAAGAAGGCGCTGATGCGAGGCACTACGCCGGCGCTTCGGTCGCCGCCGGATGGTCAATCCGGAAGGCCTCAGCGACGAGGGCGGCGTCGTCGGCTCGCGGCGCGTAGTGCAGGTAGCGCATCGTCGTCTGGACGTCGGCGTGGCCCATCCACTCCTGTACGCGGCGAATGTCGGCCTTGGCGATCATCCGTGTCCCGAACGTGTGTCGCTCATGCGGAATTCCGCATAACAGGCACACCGCCGCCGCGCTGAGCTTGTCCGTGGACCCGAGTTTGCACGTCGTCATGGTGCGGCTGGGCCACAAGGACATCCGCACAACGATCAACGTCTACGGCCATCTATCTATTGCCGAGCGTAGACGTGGCGCACGCCGACAAGCTGGGCGCGATGTGGGATGCCAGCGCGATCCCACCGGGACAGTAGCCCGTATCCGTGTGGCGTGAAGCCGCGCCCCAAATCTTGTACCCAGGGCCGTAGCGTTGTCGCCGGGCCCGGTTGAACACCGGGAGCCATGGTCGCTCTCCGTTTTGGTCTGGTGGCCAACACTTGCCGCAGGAAAACAGGCGACCATATGAGACAGCGATGTTGCTCTCTCATCTACTGCCGATTGCCCCGTGGCTGCGCACTTCGCTCAGCGTGATTTTCCTGATCGCGGTGCTCATCCGTTTCGTCGCGTGGGCTCCTCTAGTCCTGGCGTATGGGGTCGAAAATTGGCGGCGCTTTGGAGAGACAGTCCGGCGCGCGCCGTGACCTCACAAGGGCAAATCTAGGGCAAGAAAAATGACCAGCCGACCCCACTCAGCAAAAACTCCTCCATTTGGAGGGCTTTAGTGACGCGCCCGGAGAGATTCGAACTCCCGACCTTCGGTTCCGTAGACCGACGCTCTATCCAGCTGAGCTACGGGCGCTTATGTGGTTTCTGCCTGCAAATCGGCCTTTATTTGGGGATATACCAACTTGCGCTCCATACCCTTGCCGAGGGCCGAAACCCGGCGATCCGGCTGAATATGTGCCCGCGTGCAGACCGAGGGCACAAACTCGCTCCGGTGGGGCCGGAGCAAGGATAACGGCCCTTGCTGGGCTCGCGCTCGCCGGTCGGGGCCAGGTCGGCGCTCGCTCGGAGGACGATGTGTATGGCGCGCTCGCCCCCTTCCGGGCGTAGGGCTGGCGGCTTCAGCATTCGCTCCCTTGGCAGGGGCGAGCGGACATCGACTCTCTGGCGATGGCCCCGACCGGCCTCGGGTATGTTGATCGGGACGAAGACCAGGACCTAAGGATGGGCATTCGGAACGACGACTTGCACTGGCCCCGGCGCGACGGCTTGAAGTGGACCCATCTCGCGTCGGTGTTTGTTGGTGTTGATGTTGCCTGATCGCCCGGCGGAAGACCATGCCGCGGCTGTCGTCGCGAAGGCCTGAGCGCGTAGCGCGAAGGGCTTTGCGGGTGTGCCAGGTACGGATGTTGAGATTGGAGGTGGAAGTCCTGTCCCGGGACCCTGACAGGGGGAACCCGACACGCCGATGGAACCCCTGGGCCGCTGACCGCTACGCCAATGCCCGCCAGCGGGCCAGTGCCGCACGTTCATGTGTAAAGCAAACTATGCCGCTAGTGTCAAGACAATTATGCCGATGATTGACACACAGAGTGCTGCAGCAACAGGTCCACTCTTCTGCCTGGGAAGAGTTGAGCCAATGTATCGCGGCCAGAGCGAGGCCGCGAGCCTTGACAGACGTCTTGCATGACGGCATAATGAGCTTGACATAATTCGGGAGGTGGGTATGGCTGGTCACAAGCAGGATGAGCCGAAGGTCAGAGCGTTGCGGGACACGCGCACCCTCAACCCGCAGCCGGAAGCGGTTGCGGATGAGGCGTTCGCCGGCTCGGAGTTCCTGGACGCGCGGGATCTGGTGCAGGTGAAGTACGAGATGGTGCGCCGAGTACGCGTCGACGGGGAGCCGGTCGCGCGGGCGGCGGCGCGGTTCGGGTTCTCGCGCCCATCGTTCTATGCCGCGCAGGCGGCGCTTGATGAGGGTGGGCTGCCGGGGCTGGTGCCTCAGCGGCCGGGACCCAGGCGGGCGCACAAGCTCTCCGCCGAGGTGCTGGCGTTCATGCGCGAGCGGCTGGAGGTGGATCCGTCGCTCAGGGCGCGGGATCTGGTCGGTCTGGTCGCGGAGCGGTTCGGTGTGGAGGTTCACCCCCGCTCGATCGAGCGTGCGCTGGCGCGGGAGGGCCAGCGGCCCGATCAGGGCCGCCAGCCCAAAAGGGGTCGGCGATGAGACCGCGCTCGGCGAGCCGCAGGCGCTTGCAGAGCTCTATGAGGCGTTGCGCGAGCGAGCGCTCGGCTGCGCCGCGGACGGCGTTCGGCTCGGGCTTGGGCTGCTGCTCGCCAAAGGCGTGGCGGGCTGGATGCACGCCGCGCGCCAGATCACACCGCCGCCGACCGGCCACGACCCGGCAGCTCGCAACCCGAGCCGCTCGCTCCCGGCCGAGCGGGAGCTGGTGCGGGTGCTCGCCGGGATGGCGCTGGCGTGCGTGGAGCGCTGATCGCTGATGGGCGCGCACGCGGGCGAGAAGGTCACCGCCTCTCATCTGGCCCGCGACGCTTACCTCTATGTGCGCCAGTCGAGCATGCGCCAGTGTGTCAGTGACGTAGGCGCTAGGCCCGGGTTTCCGTCCGGGGGGGCCGCTACGTTGAGCGCGTCATGAGTGTCAGCGACGTGACCCCGTGTGGGCGCGGCCGGGGGGCGATCGGCTCGCGCCAGTGCAACCAGTCCAGGATCAGCGCGGGCGTACGGCGCGAGTCTGTCGGCGGGGTGGCCTGGCGGTCCCAGCCGCCGTGTCCCGCGCGAGCGTTTCGGCGAGCTCGCGATAGACCTTGCGGTTGAACGCGAGGCCGACGTGGCTACCGGTGACCTCGACACAGCGCGCGTAGGGAACGATGCACGCCCGCCAGCGCACGACTCCATCGCCCTTGGAGTAGATCGACGTGAGCGGCACCGCGCGCGGGAACTCGGCGGAGTAGTCGCGGGCGAACCGGCAGCCGCAAGAGGCGGTGAAACAGCCGTTACGCGCGATGCGATCACTCGTGCGAGCGTGTAGCTCACGAACGACGGCAACGGCAGCCTGCGTCGGCACGCTGATATCGAACGGAGTGTCGAGCCCGGCCCCGAGGCAGATCACCGACGAGACAAGTTCCGGTCGCCGGCTTGCGAGTGCCTTCGCGAAGTGCGCGCCTCGGCTGTGGCCGACCAGCGCCGCGCGCCGCCCGCCGCGGGCCACGAGCAAAGCGACGCGACGCTCGAGCGCGTGGAGCGCACGGTCGGAGCAGTCTATGTTCGCGACGATGCCGGCGGGGTGTGCCTCGTAGCCGACCCGTCCTAGCCAGCCGCGCATGATCGCGAGCGAGTAATCGCCCGCCAGGAAACCTGGGATCGTCACGACAGGCGCGCCGCCGCCGTGGGGTATTCCTTCGCCGCGGAACACCGGATCGGCGAGCAGCCGCACAAGCTCGAGCTGCGAGCGCAGCTCGCGGAGGTGCCCGCCCCACCAGCGCTCCGCCGCCACCGACGGTGAGGGCGCCGCGTCGGGATCGAACGCGGACCGCTGCACCTCGCCAGTCAGCTTGGCGTTCAGGTGCTCCACACCACAGGCAGGGTCGGGACTGGAGGCGATGGTCGCGGTGTGCGGTCCAGAGCTCGACGTCGATGCCGTCGCGCCGCGCGACATTCGCAGGGTTTGGCGGGCTGATCGCTCACGCATCGAATTCTGTCAGCCGATACCCGACGCCGCAGCTCGCCTCACGCCTCGGTGACGGCGCGACGCGGGCGACCTTTGCGTTACCCGTCGGTTTAGCCCAGCGCCGGCGACGCCGCGGCGTTGCGCCTCTTCACGGCGTTGGCGGCGAATCTCCCACGCTATCCGATGTCCGAGATTCATAAGGTTCGCTTATAGATGCTGTGAGATCGCGGTCTTGGACTTCTTTGAGATGGAGGTCCATGATTGCTCGCGCAGTACCTCTCCTCCCTCGAGCGCGCCCCGAGTTCCGGCCTCATATCCGCCGGTTCCGGGGCGCTCTCACCTCGAGACCTCTCGTGCTACGGGAGGTCCGGCGCGCTACCGCCACAGATCGAGCAAGCGCGTCGGCGTTGTCCTTGAGGACCTAGCGGCCGCTGGCAGAGGACGGGATCAGGCCGCTGTTGCGCAACGACCGCGCGTTGGCCCGGTCGCGATCAGCGCCAAGGGTTCGACGATCAGCATGCGGCCGGCATCCCACGATGATTGACGCACCATAATCGAGTGTGGCCAGGGTCACGTGGTGGTCGAAGCTAGGAAACGGCCGCGACAGCGGGCAGGTCGGCGCGGAGTCTTGCAAGATTCGCCCGCGGGCCGACACGCGCGACTTCTTTCGGGGGACAGCTGGAGGGACGAGGCTGGGGCGAACGGCGGCTGCGGCCGGCGGGAGGCGTGGCGAGACCGCCTAAGGCTCGAACACCTGTTCGTGTATCGTTTGGGGTGTAGGCGGGTACATCATGTACACCTGTCGGCTTTGGAGTTCTCGGTCGGCGCATCATTCTTCCCGGAGGCCATTCGCGGCTTCCGGGTCACTTCTCCTCGGATTGGACGATGTATGAACAAGGCTTCTCAGCAGAAGGTCGTGCAGTACCTCCACGAGGCGCGGGCGAGTGAGGACGCTCTGGTTCGCGTGTTGCAGTCGCAGATTGCGATGACTCCCGCGCGGGTCCTACCGCGGGATTCTGGAAGCGCACCTCGTGCCAGACGCGCGATCACGCCACTCGCGTGGGTGAGCGCCTGAAGGCGCTCGACCAGGGCTCTAACCCGTTGATGGCGGTCGTTGGTTTCTGGGAGGATGTGGTGGGTCAGGCGCTGGCGTTCTCAAAGACGCCGTTCGATCTTCTCCGCGGCTCGGGCGGCGAGGAGAAGGTGCTCAAGAACGCCAAGGATGCGTGTGCGACCGAGGCGCTGGAGATCGCGACGTACACGGCGATCGAGCGGCTCGCACGCTCTGTCGAGCGACGAGGAGACCGCCAAGCTGGCCGCGTCGATCCTCGCCGATGAGGAGAAGATGCTGCAGCGCGTTCTGCGCGAGATCCCCAAGCTGACCGAGGCTGTCGTCCGCGCCGAGGTCAAGGGCCAGCCGTCCTACGACATCAGCACCACCGGTGCCGCCGACGCCGTCCGCGAAGCCGGCGCGGCTGACCAGAGACGCCGCGCGCAAGGCGACCGCCGCGACCAAGCGCACCGCGCGCCAGGCCCGCAAGGTTCCGGGCGTCGCGCAGGCCGAGGGTCAGATCAAGGGTGCGGTGGCCTCCGAGGATGACCTGGCGATCGCGGGCTACGACGAGCTCACGGCCGATGAGATCACCGCCAAGCTGCCCGAGCTCTCCCAGATCGACCTGGCCAAGATCGACTCCTACGAGCGCAAGCACCAGAACCGCACCACGGTCCTGAGCCGGATCACCTCGCTGCGCGGCAACGAGCCATGGCCCGGCTATGACGAACTGACGGCCGTCGAGGTGCAGGCCGTGCTCTCCGAAGCGGACGACGAGCGCGCCAACCAGACGCGCTCCTACGAGCGCGCGCACAAGAACCGCACCGGCGTCCTGAACGCCGCCGAACGCCAGCACAGCAACGCCTGACCCCGCTCAGCAGCACGACGGGTTTACGAACCCAATTCGTCGAGGGGAGGCCCAGCGTTCCGCCGGGTCTCCCCTGTCTGACACAAACAAGCAGCACATGAGTACTGCCCGAGAAGGCCCGCAACGATCCCCGGCCTCGCAGCCGCCGAAGGCGAGCAGATAATGGCCAATGCGGACCTCGCGATGTACGACGCCAAGGAAGCCGGCGGGGACCGTTGGGCGCGCTACCGCACCGAGCAGCACCCGCGGCCGAGGACCGAGAGCCGCGTGAGGTGGGCGGCGGAGATCGACGACCATGCGATCGCACACGACGGCCTCGAGCTGCTCGCCCAGCCGATCGTCTCGCTCGCCGGCACATCGATCCCGCAGTACGAACTGCTGCTACGCATGCGCGATCGAGCAGGAGACGTGATCCAGCCCGGATCCTTCCTGTACATGGCCGAGCGCCTGGGCCTGATCGGCGAGATCGACTGCTGGGTCGTTGAACGCGCGATCGGCGTGCTGGCAGAGCAGCGCGCGCTGGGTCGCGACCTGCGCTTGGAAGTCAACCTCTCCGCCCGCACGATCGGGGACGAACGGCTGATGGAGCTCATCGAGCGCAGGCTGCGCGAGACTGGCGTTCCTCCCGACCGGCTGATCTTCGAGGTTCACCGAGACCGCCGCGGTCGCCGATGTCGGCCGTGCCTCCGTGGTCGCCGAACGACTATCCGAACTCGGATGCAAGTTCGCCCTGGACGACTTCGGCGCTGACTTTGGCTCCTTCTACTACCTCAAGCACATCCCTTTCGACTACTTGAAGATCGATGGTGAGTTCGTCGGGCAATGCGCCCACAACCAGACCGATCGCACGCTGATCTCCGCCATCGTGCAAATCGCGCGCGACATGGGCAAGCAGACGATCGCCGAGTCCGCCGGCGACCAAGAGACCATCGAGGCCCTGACCGCCCTCGGTGTCGACTACGGCCAAGGCTTCCACCTCGGCCGACCCGCACCACTATCAGAACACCTGGCCGCACTCGACGCCACGGCAGGCACCCACCGTGGCGTACAGGATGATCGCGACGAATTTGGTGCCTGATCATTCGACGATCGCGGCGTTCCGTAAGCGGCATGAGACCGCGCTGGCTGAGTTGTTAGCCGACGCTCCATAGGTCGAAACGACCACCAGCCGCACGCGCCCAACCCACGGACACCCTCGAGCAGAGCGGGCGATTCGTGCGAGGCGACTCGAACTGGCCCACTATCGAATCTCGTTGCCTCCCCGCAGACCAGGCGCTGTCGGCCCACGCTCGACCGGTTCCAGACCGGGCCCGTCCAGGAGTTCCCCGCGACGAGGTCGGTAAGGGCATCTATGCAGGCCCGGGTGGCAGTCGCGCGGTCAGGTGGCGATGATCCGTGATGCGCGGATTGACGGGCGGTGCTTGGCGTGGTGGGCCCGCGGCGAATGGCCATCTATCGGCGACCGCGGGCCGCTGCGGTGTGGCTGAGGCGGACGGTTCCCCCGAGGCCCGCGAACGATGCCGTTGCGCGCTGGCCATGACAGCACGGGGGAACGTATCGCCGGACGCGGGGCTGTCGTCTGGCCGCGGACCGGAGCGCGGCGGGAGCGACCAGAAGGGAGTAGGCTGACCGTGCAGGCTCGTTTACCGCTTCTGCGAAGCGACTTCGCGCAGAGCACCGTCGGTAGTCCCGAGCGGCGACCTCACGGACAGTTTCGTGTCAGCGCCATCGAGCAGTCCCCTATTGAGCAGCCGGTCGCCACAGGCGGTGATTCGCGCTCGGGAAGGTCATCGACATGCAGACCACTCCACCAATCGAGTCCGATGACTCGCCGGCGCGCCGGGTCATTCCCAAACGGGTGCGCGTACGCAATCAAGGTACTGCTACGGGATGGTGGGGAGCGGACCGGCGTCGTGCGAGCTCGGTAGAGGCAGCCTCCTCGATCGGCGATACCGATGCGAGCCGGTTCGCCGCCCATGTTCACGAGATCGTTGGCCTTGACAAGCGAAGGGCGTCTCTTCAGGCCATAGACGCGTGTATTGACTCGATGACCGTCGATGTGGAGGAACGGTCCGCGCTGTGGCGGCTCGTATGGTCTCTGCGCGCGCGGCAGACGCGGCGCTGATACGCGTATGCGTCAGCGCCGCGCCGCGATCTTCGACCTCCGCTGATCTGAATCGATTCTGTGCGTCTCGGCGTTAGGCCGCAGGCCGATGTCGCATGAGCTGGTGTCGTGCCAGGGTTGCGGACACCTCGGCACCGTGGGCGATCGGGGCGGATCCGGGAGTGTCGGACCCGGTGGCGCTCGGTGGCGCTGTCCTGTGGCGCCGTGCTGGCGGGTGAAGCGATACTGCCGCTCGCGGGTGCGGGGCGTCCGAGGTGGTAGCCCTGGCCGTAGTCGACGCCGAGGCGGGTGAGCAGGCGGACGGTTTCGTCGTCGCCGACGAACTCGGCGATCGTCCGCTTGCCGAGGCCGCGCGCGATGCCGACGATGGCCTCGATCACGAGCCGGTCGGTCTTGCTGGTGCGTGCAGTTGCGGATGAACTCGCCGTCGATCTTGAGGAAGTCGAACGGCAGGTGCTTGAGGTAGTAGAAGGAGCCGAATCCGGCGCCGAAGTCATCCAGCGCGAGCCGGCAGCCGAGTTCGGCGAGGTGCTCGCTGAACCGGCGCGCCGTGCGTGATGTGCTCGATCGCTGCGGTCTCGGTGATCTCGAAGATCAGCCGGCCGGGCGCTACACCGTGCGGCTCAGCTCGTGCTCGATCAGCTCGAGCAGCTTGGGGTCGCCGAGCGAGCGGCCGGAGAGGTTGACGCTCGAGTGGAAGACCGTCGCCCGACGCCGTTGCTGCTCGGCGAGCAGCCCGATCGCCTCTGCGATCACCCAGGCATCGATCTGCTGGACGAGGTCGAGCCGCTCGGCGATGTACAGGAACGCGCCGGGCGGGATCAGGTCGCCGTCGCTCGTCGCGCATCCGCAGCAGCAGCTCGTGCTGGCGACGTGGCCGGTCTGAGAGTCGACGATCGGCTGGGCGAGGAGGCTGAAGCCGATCCTCCTCGAGCGCGGTCTGGATTCGCTGGACCCAGCTGACCCGGCCCTTCATCCGGGCCTGGTCGTGGTCGTCGGTACGGTGAACGCGCCACTCGGTCGCGGCCGGCCTCCTTGGCGTCGTACATCGCCAGGTCCGCGTTGACGAGCACGTCCTCGCCGGTCAGCTCCGGCTCGAACGTCGCGACGCCGATGCTGGCGGTGATCGCTCGCTGCCGACCGCGACCACGGGATCGGCTCCTCGCGAACGCCTGCAGGAGTTCGTGCGCGACGTGCTCCGCGTCGGCTGCGTCGGCCTTCGGCAGCAGGATCGCGAACTCGTCGCCGCCGAGCCGCGCGAGCACGTCGGTCTCGCGCATGCGGCGGGCAAGCAGCTCGGCGACCCGGACGATCACATCATCGCCGGCCTGGTGGCCGAGCGTGTCGTTGACGTACTTGAAGTGGTCCAGGTCGAGCATCAGCAGCGCGCCCTCGGCGCCGTAGCGGCCCGCCAGCGCCGCGTGCGAGTTCGAGCTCGCGGCTGAAGCTGCGCCGGTTCAACAGTCCAGTCAGAGGGTCGTGATCGGCGAGGTCCTCGAGCCGGTCCTCGTAGTCGCTTGCGATCGGTGATGTCCTGCACCTGACGCGAGAAGCCGTAACGGCGCGCCATCGCGGCCGTGGATCAGCGTGACCTGCAGCGAGACCCACACTGCGTGACCGGAGGCGTGGGCAAATCGCTTCTGCGTCGTATACAACGTCTGCTCGCCGGAGCGGATCGCCGGCAGCGCGTCAAGCACCGCGCCGAGATCATCCGGATGCATGATCGCCTCGGCGCTCATCCGCTCAAGCTGCCAAGGCTCGTAGCCCGTGATCCCACACAGGGCCTGGTTGACCTGGCCGAAGCGGCCATCGAGGTCGATCAGCGCCATCCCGATCGGCGCCTGCGCGAACGCGCGACGAAAGCGCTCCTCCGCTTCCGCCAGCGCGTCAGCGGCCTGCTTGCGCTCGGTGATGTCCCGCGCGAGCGTCGAGGCGCCGACGACCCGCCCCTGCGAGTCGTGGATCGCCGAGACCGTCATCGACAGGTCGACCTCTCGTCCCGGTTTCGCCGCCGGGTCGTCTCGAAGCTGGCGACGCGCTCATCCCGAGCGACGCGCCGGAGGATCTCCGTGTGCTCATCGTTTTGTTGCTCTGAGCAGAGCAACAACGATACGTGCCTGCCAACCGTCTCCTGCGCCGTACAGCCGTACAGGCGCTCGGCAGCCGGATTCCAGCTCGTGATCACCCCGTCAAGCGTCTTGCCGATGATCGCTGCCTCCGAAGACTCCACGATCGCCGACAACCGTGCGAGCGCGTCCTCGCTGCGCCGTCTGTCCGTGACATCCCGTATATCGCCTAGCACCAACGTCCCCTGCGGAGTCTCGAGCGGGCTGAGACTGATCTCCACCGGAACCTCGTGCCCATCACGGTGCAGCGCGTACAGCTCGAGCCCCACGCCCATCGGACGCGCGCTCGGCGAAGCGACAAAGCCGCCGCGGTGGCCAACGTGAACGTCCCGAAGCCGATCCGGCACCAGCATCTCGACCGGCCGGCCGAGCATCTCCGCGCGCGAATAGCCGAACAGCCTCTCCACCTTCGCGTTCACCAACACGATCCGCCCCTCACCGTCAACGACCACCAACGCGTCCGGGGCCGCCTCCCACAAATCGCTGACCCGCACCTCCCGAGTTCCGCAGCCATCGGCGATCTGAGCGCTGCGATGCGGCGGATCTCCTTTGTTTACGGGGTTTTCTAGGTTCTCAGGGTCCTCAGAACGCGAAAACGCCTAGTACACGTTTCGCTGGTGTCGGCGTAGATTGTGGATGGCTGATGATCTAGGCTTCTAGGTATGTATCTGCGGCGGACGGCGCGGAAGCGGAAGGACGGCAGCGAGGTCGGGTACCTCCAGCTCGCGCACAACGAGTGGGACGCGAACGCCGGGCACAGCGTCGTGCGGGTGCTGCACAGCTTCGGTCGCGAGGATCTGATCGATCGTGCGGCGATCGAGCGGTTGATCGGATCGGCTCGAGCGGGTGGCTGGATCCCGATGCGCCACCGAGGCCGGCCGCCGGCGCCGGTCCGGGGTTGCGGTTCGTGGAGTCGCGGCCGATCGGCGGGGCGTGGGCGCTTGACGGGATCTGGCGTGCGCTGGGGGTCGACCGGGCGCTCGAGCGGCTGCTGGACGGCCGTCGCCTGGATCCGCGCGCCGAGCGGGTGATGTTCGCGATGGTCGCCAATCGGGCGCTGGAGCCGCTGTCGAAGCTCGCCGCCAGCAAGTGGGTCACTGAGCGCGCGTGGATCCACGGGTTGGCGGAGCTCGATGAGGACGCGTGCTATCGGGCGATGGACTGGCTGTTGGAGGTCGAGGACGAGCTCGCCGAGCAGGTGTACTTCGAGACCGCCGACCTCTCGAACCTGGAGGTCGACCTGTTGTTCTTCGACACGACCTCCACGTATTTCGAGCGTGAGACGCCGGACGAGCCGACCGTCGACGAGGACGGCCAGCTGATCGCGCCGGCGTTCCGAACGTACGGCCATTCGCAAGGACTCGCGCGACGATTTGCCCCAGATCGTGATCGGGATGGCGGTCACCCGCACGGGATCCCGATCCGGGTGTGGTGCTGGCCGGGCAACCAGCACGATCAGGAGCTGATCCGCCAGGTCAAAGACGACCTCCGGCGTGGAAGCTCTCCCGCGTGGTGTGGGTCGCCGACCGCGGGTTTCAGTCGGAGGAGAACCGCCGGTACATGCAGCGCGCCGGCGGGCACTACATCTTCGGCGAGAAGCTCCGCGGCAACGACAAGGAGGCCAACACGGCGCTCGCGCGCCAAGGCCGCTACCACGAGGTCGCCGAGAACCTCCACGTCAAGGAAGTGATCATCGATGACGGCACGATGCGCGACCGGTTCGTGATCTGCCACAACCCCGACGAAGCACGGCGCGACAAGAGCGTCCGCGAGCAGCTGCTCGCCCACCTCCCCGACGCGATCGCCGGGTCAGACACGCTCACGCCCGAAGAACGCCAGAAGCTCTACGGACGGCTCTCGACCAAGCGCGGCCTGAAGCGGTTCATCCGCACCACCAAGACCGGGCTGCTCCAGAATCGACCGTGCCGCCGTCAAGACCGAGGAGCACCTCGACGGCAAGTTCCTGCTGCGCACCTCCGATCCGACCCTGACCGTCGAGGACATCGCGCTCGGCTACAAGCAACTCCTGGAGATCGAACGCGCGTGGCGCGACATGAAGAGCACCCTCGATCTGCGCCCCGTCTACCACCGCAAAGAAGACCGCATCCGCGCGCACGTGCTGCTCTGCTGGCTCGCGCTGCTGCTGATCCGGATCGCCGAGACCCACACCGGCGACACCTGGCGCAACCTCCGCGACGAACTCCAACGCCTGCACCTCGGCACCTTCACCGGGCCCACCGGCACCAGCCGCCAACGCACCGAGCTCACCACCCACCAACAGCAGATCCTCCGCGCGCTTGGAATCGAGGCGCCGCCGCTGTTCCTCGAGCTCGCCGCCGGCCCCCAGGCCGACACGGCCGCCTGACCCCGTCCCGCGCGCGCAAGCCGCCTAGATACACGCCGAACACCTGTTCGGTCAGCCAAAAGCGCTGCTCACAGCCGCTTTTCGGTACCTATCACGTCCACTCAGCTGCGGAACCCGGGCACCTCCACGCGAGCAAAACCCGAGGGGTTATGGCCCAGCACCACGATTGGCTCCCAGCGCAGCCTACTCCCCCGATCCCCCGACCACTCGCAACACACGACAAATCGCCCCCTCCCCAGAACGCGAGCAAGGGCTCGCGAGAGAGCAGGAGCCCGAAGCACAGCAGGTACCGCGCCACGTACGTAGCGCTTTACAGCAGCTACCGGCTACCAGCGCCACCGATCGACGCACTGACAGACGAGTGGGACGATCCACTGACAAGAGGTGGGATTCCCGCTGACATCTCACGCGGGAATCGACGGCGGGAGTGAATGCTGGAGAACGTCAGTCGAATAACAGCGGCTGACGGTCGCACACCAGCGGCGTCGTCAGTCCAGGCAAACTCGGCGCGCGCTGGAATCGGGCATCGACAGCATCCTCTCCTCACAAGAGTGGCCGGTTTTGACACATGCCACCCCGCGTTTGGACATTATGTCACAACCACTGGAAACTCGCACACCCCGCGGGACAGCGTGAGCAACTCCGGCTCTGCGAACTGTTCCATCGCGACCCGATCTCGCCGAGGTCTGGCGCCGAGGAAGCGTTCCGCAACGTCTGCGCCCGCGACCCAGTCCAGGCCGAACAGCGCCGCGACGATTCCTCACCGCCGTGGACCCCGCTCGGCTGCCGGCCTTCGAAGCGTTCGCGAACGGGACCGGCGGTGGGGCGCGGAACCCGCTGGCTACTTCCGCGCATACGGAGTACCCGTCTTCCACGGCTTCCGCACGCGCGTCGTCATAGCACGCGGGTGACATGACAACGCGGCGCCACCCCGCCCAATCAGCAAGACCTCAGTCAACCAGCCGGGAGGTGCAGCCGCCGCAAGGCGGGTGTCAGCATTGTGAACACCATGGTCGTTGCTTGTCCCTTGCCCACGGTCCCGTCGGCGTGTGTCACGGATGCTTGAACCTTGATGCTAGTGCCGCTGGCGACCTTCCGGGCTACACCAGATGTCACCCGGACCTCGATGTTGGCCTTCTGACCGAACCGCATGGTCTTCTCACCGCGGCCGATGACTCTGCCGCCACTGCTGCGCAGTACTACATGCTCGCGCACTGTGCCGCGCCGCCGTGTCGAGTAGGTGACGACGGGCACCAAAGCAAGGCGACCACGGCTAACGGGCGCAAGACCGGACCAGAAACGCGCCTCTACCGGCGACGACGAACCCCCGAGCAACGACGACGAGCCATCCTGCTGCAAATACGCGAACAGCGAGTCGACCGAACAGCTGAATCCGGGCGCACTGCCGGAGCACTGTACGAAAGATGGTATGTCCCGGTTGGCGTGAGGCGGCGGTGAAGGTGGTCGGCCCTCCGCGTCGAAGGGCATAGGAAGGCGCGCGTGGTTGCAGCCACGCGGCCGGCCATTCGAACAGGAGGTACCGACCGTGGGTGACGGTATGCGATGCGCTGCCCGCTTGACTGGGTGCGCGCCTTTGCTTCTCGGCGTTCTGGCTATCGAAGGGGGAGGTGATCGCGTGTCGCTGGTGATGGGTTTGGATCAGCACCGCGCGCAGATCTCCGCGGAGTGGATCGACACGATCACGGGGGAGGTCTCGCGCGCGAGGGTCGCGCCGGCGGACCGCGACGGGGTCCGGACGTTCCTGGGGCGGTTTGCGGGTGAGGATCTCGAGGTGGCGTTGGAGGCCACGACGGGCTGGCGGTTCGTGGTCGAGGAGCTCCAGCGGATCGGCGCTGATGTGCATCTCGCGGAGCCGGCTGAGACGAGCGCGCTGAAGGGCAAGAAGCAGCGCGCGAAGACCGACTGGGCCGACGCTCGCCATCAGCGCGAGCTGCTGCTGATCGGCCGGCTGCCGGAGTCCTGGATCCCGCCCGCGCACCTGCTCGATCTCCGCGCCCGGGTCCGCTGCCGGCACACGCTGTCTGAGCAGCGGACCGAGTGGCAGCAGCGGATGCAGGCGGTGCTCTATCACCACGGGATCCCGCAGCGTCGGGGCCTGCTGAGCCTGGAGAAGCGCGCGTGGCTGGCCGGGCTGGAGCTCCCGGCCGCGGCCCGCGAGCAGCTCACGATCGCGCTGCATATGATCGACGCGCTCGATCTGCAGCTGGTCCCGCTCGATCTCGATCTGCGCGCATATGCACGCAAGCAGACCGGCTGTCGCGCGCTGGTCGAGCAGATCTACGGTGTCGGCGGGTTGATCGCGGTCACGATCCTCGCTGAGCTCGGCGACGCCCGCCGGTTCCAGAACTCCCGGGATGTCGTGCGCTACAGCGGCCTGGACATCACCGTCTACCAA
Source organism: uncultured Solirubrobacterales bacterium (assembly GCA_963838535.1). GTDB lineage: Bacteria > Actinomycetota > Thermoleophilia > Solirubrobacterales > Solirubrobacteraceae > Palsa-465. The sequence continues at coordinate 42,871 of CAWIRN010000025.1, read as the reverse complement.
TCCGATCAGCACCGCGCTCCCGGGCACCTCTCACGCCAAGGACCCCCGGCGCTGCGCTGGGCGCTCTATGAAGCCGCGCAACGCGCCCGGTTCCCGGCCAGCCCCGACCGCGCCTATTACCTGCAGGCCGCCGAGCGGATCGGCGGTAACCGCGCCTGTCTCGCGCTCGCGCGCAAGCTGCTCAAACGCAGCTACCACATCCTCAAAGCGCTCGGCGAGCCCGCCCTGGAGCCCGTCGCCACCTGAGCGCTCGATCCCCCAAACTGTCGCGCGGCAAGCCCAAGATCAACCGATGAAACCGCGGCCAGCTCCCGCCATGCTGCTGCCGACCCGACTCCGGGGACGGCCTAGAAAGACTGAGCGGCCGCAACACCATCTGCCGGAACACCCCATCACACATCATGTACCCGACCGCGGTAGCCAACCCGCGTCGAGGACCGAAGTAAGCCTGGGCGTCCGCGGACACATCCCATCCCTCAAACGCGCCCACGCCCCCCCCATACAGCCACCGCCAGTCAAACCACGAACATCACGTTTGACAACCCCGGACCGAGACAAGTAAGCAGCCACGGTGTCGACGCCAGCGCTCCAGTCGAACGCCTGGCGCTCTCGGGCCTACGTCGCGTGTCTTGCCTCTGCGTCCGGTTTTTCCGCGCGGTCCGGTTCGGGCTCCGACAACGCTCTGCATCGCGGTGGAACCGCGAGCCCGGAGATCGCGGGCCCGGCCTGCGGATCGGGCGTTTGAGCTGTGCATCCTTGACCTGCGGGCCGAAAGCCGCCGCGCCCTTCCCAGCCCGCTTGACCAGCGAAGGCCGCTGTCTCGGGCGGCGGAGCTCAGTAGTAGTGTCGTCGCCCGCCGACGGCACGCCCCATGGCGCCAAGCACAACGCGGATGAACCCGATGACCACGAGGATGATCCCGATCGTCCACAGAATGACGACTTTGGCGATGAATCCGATTATCAGCAGGATCATGCCCAGAGTGATCATCTCGTTCTCCCGACCGTCACTTGTGGCGTACTGACGAACATTAGCCCGAAAGGGGTCGTAATTATTTCGGGGCGCGGACCGCCTGTAGCAAAGCTACAAGCCGTTCGGCGGGCGCGGCGGGCGCAATTGCCCGCTGAAGCCTGCGAACGAGGTCAGCGAGGTCGGATCCTCGGCGGTCTCCCAGCTACCGGCTGGGGTGGCGAAACGAGCGTGCGCCCGGTTGTGCGTGCTGCTCGAGGAGTCGCTCCACTTTCTGCTGGCGCTGGCGCTGTTGACGCGCCGCTCGCTCACGTAGTTGCTGGTACATCCGGTGCTGCTCGCTCGCCGAGTCTGCTTGCTGCTTGTCAATTGAGTTGGTTCTCTGTGACATCATGGCTCACGCTACCGATCCGATTGGGGCTGGGCATCGGGGGATATTGCGTGACGTTCTCCGTAATTGCTGGCATGGCTGCGGCGACGCGCCCATTGGCTGCAGCGCCGGGAAATACCGTAAACCACCTCGCGATTCGTGACTGGCTGTGATCCCGAGCCTGACGGTGCTTCGCGCTCAACCGTGCCACGCTGGCCCGCCAGCTTCTGCTCTCTCGGGTGAGGATGATGACCGTCGTGACGCTCGAACCCGGTCGGAATGTGAGCTCAGGCTGTCGACGCCGACCTTTCACCTCGAGGGTGCTCACCGATCGCGCTGTCTGCGAGCAAGCCCGAGCGCCGCCTGTGGCTATGTCGCCATGGGCGGCTGACCTCACCACGTCCTCGGGCTTGATCAGCTCCCGAAGGGCGGCGGCAGTGTTGCTCGGTCACCTCGTCAAACACGCGGCGGGCGTCATTGTCGAGGTCGCCCCGTCGCCGGGGGAGCCGTGCAGGAAGTTATGGGTCCGCTTGGTGAGGACGAAGAAGTCCTCGTTGCCCGCGATCACCACCCAGCGCGCGTCGGTGCCGGCCCCGCGCGCGTAGGCGAGCAGCGAGACGAGCATCTCGGCCACACCGCCGCCTTGGGCGGTCGAGTTGACGTTCCACAGCACCCGCCCGTCGAACCGTTCGCGGCCGCGCTGCACAATGCCCAGGGGGCGCTCGTAATCCCCGCGCGCGAGCGCCGACCCGAAGCGCTCCAAGTTCAGCGCGCCGACGGGCACGGGGGAGAGGATGGCGATCGACGCCGATCATAGGCCTCTGACGCGAAGTGCCATCACACCGGATGAAGAACTGCTCGCGGCTTGAGTTCGCCGATGACTACAGCGGGAAAGGGGATCCCTCCGGCGCGCAACTCGCCGAGGGTCAGTGGCTGCCTGCCCGCGTGCGTAGTCGCTCGTGCATCCGCGGTTGTTGGGTGTCAAGCGGGCGCCAGCGACCAGGTTGCTTTCAGAGAACGGTGTTCTCAACAGGCGCGGATCCCGGTTCCCGCCGTCTGATCGCGGGGCGGTTCGGCGGCCTGTTTGGCGTCGCTTAGTCTGTGTCGACATGTAGGCGGGGCCTTGTGGCGGGGTGTAGAGTGCGTGGTCGGCTCGCCTCAAAAGCTCGACGGGCCGTGGTTTTCCGGTTTCAGCTCCTCGGCCGGTTTGTGTGGTGTTGATCGTTAACGGTCGGCGCCGTAACGCACGCGTCAGGAGCCGAACCCATGAGCACTGTTGCAGCGCCCTATCTGCCCCGAGAGACTGGAGTTGATGCGGCGCTAGCCGGCACCGCAGCGAGCGGCCAGGCTCGCCCCGTCACCAGCAGCTGCTCTGTGATCAGCCGACGGAAGGGCGCGCACCAAGCCGCCCGCACACACCAACCCTTGCGTGAGCGCCGCTGATGGTCGCCGCTATGAGCACGTATCCGCGAGCAACGCTGGATAGCGATCGGCATCTGGCTGCGGTGGCGAGGACCCTCGGTTGGGCGCTGGAATCCGCAGCGCGCGGCGACTATGCCGACGCGCTCGGCTGGGTGCGGGTAGTCGAGGCGATCGGCGACGCGATTCCGCCCGAATACGAGGTCAAACGCCAGGCGTGGCTCAGTGCCCTCGCTGCCAACCCGGGCGCGATGGGAGAATCGTGAGGACCGCCTGGACATCGGGCGCGAGACCGGCGCCGCCGTTCCTCAACTGTCCTGGCTGTGGCTTGAGCATTTCGCTGCGGTCGCGCTCGCCGGCGGACGCGCACGGTCCGCGGTGCTTGGGACGCAACGGCATGATCGTCGAGCTGTTCAGCTCCCGGCTGCCCGCCGGTGCGCTGTATGCCGATCATTCGCTGCTACGAGCCGGTGAGGCCTTATCCCGCCAGCGCGGGGTCATGTAGCGATGGCTTCCCCAGCCCTTCAGATCGCCAGCCAGAGACGGTCGGCGGAGAACGCTTCGAGCAAGCCGCTGGGGATGGATCGCGTGGCGACGGCGATGGCTGTTGCCTTGCCTGACGGCCGGCGTCTGAGCGTGGAGTGCTGGCCTGGGGACGGGGCGCCGCTGGTGCTGCTGCACGGCCTGCTGGACTGCGCCGTGGGCTGGAAGCACCTGGCAGAGGTGATGGACCGTCCCTGCTACGCGATCGACCTGCCGGGCTTCGGCGATTCTGACTGCCCGACGCGTAACCGCATCTCGGCCTACGTGGAGGACGTGCAGGGCGCCTTGGCGGCGCTCGAGGTTCACGACTTCACGCTGGTCGGCCACTCGCTGGGTGGCGCTGTCGCCGCCGGGCTGGCAGAACGGCTGCGCGACGATGTGGCCGCGCTTGTCTTCATCGCGCCTGTCGGCTTTGGGCGCATTCGTCTTACCGAGGCGGCCCAACTGCCGGTGGTGCGCACCTTGGTCCGCCATGGCCTGCCGCTCGCGCTGCGGAACCCCGTGACCGCACTCAACGACCAATTGTCCATCGCGCCCCTCTTATCCATGCGGTGCCAACAGAGCAAGTATCCATCGCCAACGCCCCCCCGGACAAGGGCGACGAGCCCATAGCAGCGGCGGTTCCCCGTCGCGAACCACCCGCGAGCAGAGACAAGGCGCCCAATCATCTCGAGGTGACAGCGCCTCTCGACGCACGATGATCGGCGCCTCGGCTGGGCGAACGCGGAGGCCCGTGCGAAGTGCATCTACAGGTTGCGTTTTGCCGGCTGTTGAAGCGCGCTCGTCTGCGTCTGAACTTCGGCTCTGGTGCTCGCCATGGCTCACACGACCGTACCCCCGCTCGCAACCGCGTTGAACAGGGTTTCCCGCCGTGCAGCTGAGCTACGATCGTGCCGGCAGGGGCGAGCCGCTGGTCCTGATTCATGGGATCGGTAGCCGCCGGCAGGTGTGGGAGCCGGTGCTCGATCGGCTGACGGCCGTGCGCGAGGTGGTCGCGCTGGACCTACCGGGCTTTGGCGACGCGCCGATACCGCCGCCGCCCGGCGCGCCGGCGGGGATCGAGTCGCTGACCCGCCTGGTCAGCGAGTTCCTCGACGAACAGGGACTCGAGCGTCCGCGCGTAGCCGGCAACTCGCTCGGCGGGTGGATCTCGCTTGAGCTGGCCAAGCGCGGTCGCGCCCGCTCTGTGACCGCGCTCTCGCCGGGGGGCTTCTACAACAGCCGCGAAGCGACGTTCGCCCGCGTGTCATTGCAGATGAGCGTTCGCGTCGCGCGGCTGCTGGCGCCAAGGGCCGATCGCCTGCTCGTCTCGCCACTCGCGCGGACACTGGTCTTCAGCCAGGTTGTTGCGCGTCCCAAGCGGATCCCCTCGGCCGACGCGGCCGCGTCGCTTCGTGCGCTGGCGGGCGCGCCCTGGTTCGACGAGACGTTACTGGCGGCCGCCGACGAGCGGTTCCGCGGCGGCGAGCAGATCACCGTGCCGATCACGATCGCTTGGGGTGAGAAGGACCGCCTGCTGCTGCCCCGTCAGGCGCGCCGCGCCGCCCGCGCGATCCCCGGCGCGCGTCTCGTTACCCTTCGCGGTTGCGGGCACGTGCCGACCTATGACGATCCCGACCAGGTCGCGTCGGGTGCTGCTCGAGGGCAGTGGGGGCTAGAACGACGCGGAGCGCCCGGCCAGGGCTCGTCAACGACCGCGAGATCGCCCGCTGCCTGCGCTAGCTCCGCGAGCCGATCGACCTCACCGCTGCCGCGGTCCTGCACCGCGCGCTCACCCGCCCGCCCGAAGCGCGCGCCAGCGAAGCTCTCCGCAGCGGAGCACGCGGCCGCTGACCGGCTGATCGCAGCGGGGCTGCTCGAGGACGGCCACGGCGTCCTACGGCCGACGCCCCGGGCCGAAGCGACGTTCCGGGCACCCCCTGATCGCCGCCATCTCCGCTGACCACATTCAACCCGCACTTTTCCGGCACCCAGGTGTTCGCGGCTGGCTCTTACCGAAGCGCGCAACTGCTCTCATCTACCCGCGCAAACCGCTCTCATCCAAGCGCGCACCCACACCGGCGGGAAGAGCGGGGAGGAGTGCAGAACGTCGGTCGAATGACAGCGCCTTGCGGACGGCTCGTTGCGGCTCGTGCGGAGTGGCGCTGGCGGCCGTGCCGGCGATCACTTGCACGGATATCCCGCGGCGTCGCGTAGCTGTGAGTAGACCTTCTTGAGGTAGTAGTCGTGGAGCAGGTCGCTGAATTCGTTGTCGTCGAGGATCCGTTTGAAGATCTCGCTGTTGTCGTCCATCCGGGTGACGATCGTGCGCATGAACTTGCGGTCGAACGCGTGGCGGAAGTTCTCGAGGCTGTTGTTCTGGGCCTGGTCGGAGAGCTCGGTGTCGGCGACCCAGGTCTCCTCGAACTGGTCGAAGAGGAGCTTGTCGACGTCGGTGAAGTCGGTCCCGAAGCGGTCGTTGAGCTGCTCGACGATCGCTCGAGAGCGTCTCTAGTTCGAGTTCCTGCTGACCGCCTTGGCCGGTGCCGAAGAACGACCGCACCTCGCCGACCTCAGAACTCGGGCCAAGCTCGCCGCTGTCGGTGAGCTGGTGGCGCAGGTGGGTGAGCTCGACCTCGGTCCCGAGGTCGAGCCGCTCGACGGTGGTGGCGTTACGCAGGTACAGCGACAGCGCCCGGCAGAACACGTAGTCGCGCTCGAGCGCCGGGTCGGTGAACGCCGTGATCTGGGAGACGAAGGAGTAGGTCCGCACGAACCGGGTCAGCGCGTCGCGGAACTCGCGGCGCTCCTCATCGGCGAGCGCCTCGAACCGCTGGCGGCTCGGGCCGAGCGCGGCATCGGCGGCGGCGAGCGCTGCTCCTGCGAGCCGGCCGCGTCGAGTAACGCCCGCATCGCGGCCGTGATCTCGCCGTCGCGCAGGACATCGTGGCTGTCGAGCAGTCGGCGGGTGTCCCAGAGGATGTTCGGGTCGGTCGGTGGCGCGACGGTGCAGCTGTAGAACTGCTCGAACGTCTCGACGATCTCCTCGGTGCTGTTGCGGAAGTCCAGCACGAACGTCCGTTCCTTCAACGGGTGGATCCGGTTCAGTCGCGACAGCGTCTGCACCGCCGCAAGCCCGACGAGCGTCTTGTCGCGTACATCGTCTGCAGCAGCGGCTGGTCAAACCCGGTCTGGAACTTCTCGGCGACGATCAGCAGCCCGTACCCCGGGGTGCCGAACACCTCGGCGGTCCGCGACTCCGGGGTCCCGTTCATCCCGGGCTCGGACAGCGCTGACCCGGATCCGTCATCGATCTTCCCAGACAACGCGACGAGCATCCGGATGTCTGTTCGGTGAGCAACCCTGCCCTGCCCGGCGGCACAGTTGCTACCGCGCGCGCTGGATCGACGAGGGGCCCCTTCTGCACTATGCCCCGTTTTCTCCGCACTAGGTCGCCCTTACTCCTCCGAGGACTTCGACCAGAAGTGACCGTAACCCCCCGCCGCTGCTGGGGTCTCGGCTTAGTGCGGAGTTGGCCGCCATGAGCGCCGTGGTCCGCACTAAGTCGACGTCAGTGGACGACCCCCCGGGCCGCCCAATTCCCTGTGTTGATGGGCTATTGCGGAGTACATAGTGCGGAGTTTGGTCCCGTTTGGACCGGAGACTTAGGTAGGTCCGGTGCCGCTGATCCAACTGCTCGTGCGTCATGGCGCCCCGACCCGTGGCGCTCACGGCGAGATGGCGCTAATCGCCCTTGAATGTGCCGCTGGGCGTGTTAGCGTTGGTGGCCTCGATTCATGGCTTGCTCTGGTAGCGCAACCTCCTCGCACTGACGAGGCCCCCGAGACCGCAGGACATAGCCAGGACGTTCCACAGAGGTTCGCCCGGGCGAACAAGGGAACCATGCAGAGCCACGCGGGTGTGCACGGTCGTGCCTGTTGTTCCCCGCCGATCGGTCCTGCGTTCTCGTCGGTGGCGCCGTCCTCGTCTTGCTCGTCAGAGTCCGCGCCGCGTTTACGTTCTCGGCCGGACCAGGCCGCGTCGGACACTCACCGACAGTGCCGCCGTCAAGGTGGTCAGCCGCTGGTCGTCCCGAAGGTGTGCGCGCGAGCTCACGCCTCGCTCGCACGGGAGGGTTCGTCGGGCTTCGCTGGGCGGGGTCCCGGTGGCACGGCGAAGGATCCATGCCCGACCGAGCCCGACGTCGCGACAAGGTCACGTGAATCGCATGTCCCGACAAACACGTCGACCCCGAGGTGATGACTCGGGGCCGGCGACAAGCCTGAAAGGAGGCCAGATGTGCAGAAGGAAACCTAGCACCCGCTCGGGCGGCATCACGCTGCCCGGGCGGTTCCGGCGAAGCAGGCACGGCACGCGTTGGGCCAAGTGCCGGACGCTCCGCGCGGTCGCTCAGCTGGCGCGGTCGTGGCGTCGGCTGGCGCACGTGCCGACGCTGATGCAGGTGCGCGCGATGGCGCACTTCGACGGGCACGACCCGTGCTCGTACCTGCTTGACCCGGCGGTCAACTTCGTGCCCGAGCTCCCGCTCGGCGGCGAGGATCCGCTCGGCCGGCACGCGCTGTGTTTCACCGGCTGCCACCCGGAGAGCGGGCGGCGGTTCGAGCTGGTGACGCTGCTCGACGGGTGCGCGTTTGACCTGCTCGGCATCAGCGGCTAGCTAGCTCTGGCTTGCCCAGACCTCGGCCGCGCCGCGAGGCCATTCACCCCAAATCCCAAGCGGATCGGACACCCCCAACCCTCGACACATCAGCCATCTCGACCGTCTCCTCTCAGCGAACAGCAGTGGAGACGATCCTCGGCCGAACCCCGTCAGATTATGTACCCCCCTCAAACCTCAATGACGCTACCTGCGGGACTTCTCAACCCGAGAGGACATAAAGCCGAGAGTTCCCATGATCCCCTTATGGGAACGTTCCCATAAGGGGGACCTGATCGGCAAGAGTCGTGAGGAGATCCGGTCACTGCACTCTAGCCGTGACCGGGAGCGGCTTCAGTCCTAGCAGCGTCACGGGGCTGATCGCCGCCGGGCGATTCGACGGCCACCGGCCAGCAGCAGCTCTCACCGCTCGCCAGTGAGCCCGACGGCCCATCGCTCGCAGAGAGGGATGGCGACCGGCCCGGCCGGACACCACTCACACTGACGGAGCACACGATGAAGCGGACATCACTTAGCCGGCGCGCGCGGCTGCGCGCCCGCACACGGCTTCGGCGAACTAGGCCGCGTGAGCGGACACCCTCGCTGGCCGCCACCGGCGCCCAGCCCTAGGCTCATCGATGCTGGGCGTTTGGCTTGCTCGGCCTTGTGTCGGGCGCCCGCGGAAGCGATGATGGATCGATGAGGTCCGCAATCATGGTTTCTGCCTACTCGCAGGCGTGTGCGCGCCATCGCTGGAGGATTCTCGATCGCTTCAGCATCGCGGCCGACGGGCGTACCTTCTCCTATTTCTCCGGTCCTGAGTGGGCGGTCAGCGGCGGCCAAGAGCTGTGATGCTCGCTTCGGCTGGCGAGTCCCGGCTGCTGGTCCGGGATGTGCTGCTGCGGGATGGGTCGACGCTGCGCTTGCAGGCCCCGACGCGGGTGGACTTCGACGACATCAAGGAGTTCTTCGACGGCCTGTCGTCGGAGAGTCGTTACCTGCGCTTTCATGGCTTTGTGCGGACCGACACTGCCGCGCGTGCAGCCGCTGAGGCGGGTGGCGTTGATCGGGTCGCGCTGATCGCCCGGCATGATGGCCGGGTGGTGGCGGTCGCGGGCTTTGACGGGTTGCGCGAGCCGCATGCCGCCGAGGTCGCGTTTGCGGTGGCCGACGATTGGCAGGGCCGCGGAACGGGAATGCGGATGCTCGAGCAGCTCGCGGAGATCGCGGCGGAGCGTGGGGTCAACCGGTTCGATGCGGAGGTGCTGTTCCGCAATCGGGCGATGCTGGGGGTGTTCGAGGGTGCTGGCTTCGCCGTGCGGCGCCGGGGTTCGGGTGGTGAGGTGACGGTCTCGCTTGATATCACGCCGACGGAGGCGGTGCGGGAGCGGATCGACGAGCGCGACCATTTCGCCGCGGTTGCCTCGTTGCGGGCGATCCTCGCGCCCTCGTCGGTAGCGGTTGTGGGCGCCGCGGCCACGCCGGGCAATCTGGGTCGCGTGGTGCTGGCGAACATCGTCGCCGGCGGATTCGAGGGCGCGGTGACACCGGTCAACCGGGCGGGGGGTGTGGTGTGTTCGATGCGGGCCGCTCGCAGTCTCGCCGAGCTTGAGGTCGTTCCGGAACTGGTGATCATCGCCGCCGCGGGCGATGAGGTACTCGAGTTCGCCGCCGAGGCGGCCTCGCAGGGGGCAAGCGCGCTGCTGGTGCTCCCAGCCGGTCCCGAGGACGACGGCGAGGCGTCCCCCGAGCGAGAGGAACGGCTGCTGGAGATCGTTCGTGGCTCGGGCTTGCGGATGGTTGGGCCGAGCTCCTTGGGGGTGCTGAACACCGCCGTCGACGTCAGCCTGAACGCCACGTTCAGCGGCGCGAGCGTGCACACTGGCGCTCTGGCGATCGGCTCGCAATCAGGCGCGATCGGGATCGGGTTGCTCGGACATGCGGAGGCCCGGAAGGTGGGGGTCTCGATGTTCGCCTCGCTTGGCGACCGCGCCGACGTCTCGACCAGAGATCTGCTCGAGTGGTGCGGGGACGATGACCGGACGGGGGTGGTGATGCTGTATGTGGAGACGTTCAGCAAGCCTGAGCGCTTCACGCGGATCGCGCGGGGCGTTTCGCGCAAGAAGCCGATCCTCGTCATCAAGGGGCGTCACAGCGCCGAGCCGGCGCGAAGCGAAGCGCGCTCTCATACGGCTGCGGCGCTGCGCGGCGACGCGGTCGTCGACGCGCTCCTCCATCAAGCCGGGATTCTGCGGTTCAGCAGCGCCGATGCGATGTTCGACGCCGCCGAGCTGTTCGAGAGCCAGCCGCTGCCGCGCGGACGGAGGATCGGGATCGTGAGCAACTCCGCAGGTCTGGCGACGCTCGCCGCGGACGCCTGCGCGACGCGCGGGCTGGAGGTGAGAGAGACGAGCGACGCGCGGTACCCGCTGATCTTGGGGGTCGGCGCTGGATCAGACGAATACGCTGCGAGCGTCGGCGAGCTGCTCGCCGACGCCGGCATCGATGCGCTGATGGTCTATTACGTCGACCGTCACGACGGGGAACCGGAGGCCGTTCTGGATGCGATCTCCTTGGTCTCGGATGGGCAGCCCAAGCCGGTTGTGGCATCTGTCGTGCGCTCGGACGGCCGGCTGCCCGCGCGAAACGGTTCGCGCGTGCCGAACTTCCTGTTCCCCGAGTCGTGTGCCGCCGTGCTCGCGCGCGCGGCCGAACGCCGCGGATGGCTCTCGCGGCCGCTCGGCGAAGCCCCGCGTTACTCCGGCCTAGACGGACCGGCGGCGCGCGCGCTGATCGCGTCATTTCTTGACCGTGAGCCGGCGGGCGGCTGGCTTTCGCTCGCTAACGCAGAGGCTCTGCTGGCCACGCACGGAATCCCCCTTGTCGCCTCGGATCGCTGCCGCGATCTCGAGCGCGCGGTCGAGGTCGCGCAGGGAATCGGCGCTCCGGTGGCGCTGAAGGCGGATTTGTCCGCTCCCGCGGATGCGGGCGACATCGACGCCGAACTGCTCGGGTTGGAGGGTGAGTCGGCGCTGCGATCCGGATGGCGCGAGCTGGAACAACGTGTGCACGCGGCCGGACGGGAATGGATTGGAGCGATCGTCCAGCGCCTCGTGGCGCCCGGCGCCGATGTGCTGGTGGGGGCCTTCAGGGATCCGGATCTGGGCTCCGTGATCGCGGTCGGCCTCGGCGGTCGCCTCGCCGGCCTTGGCGAAACGGTTGCGTTCCGCCTGCCACCGACGACAGACGTGGAGGCCGACGAGTTGATCGACTCCTGCGAGGGCGTCGCCACTCAGCTGGACGGGTTTCGGGGCGCCGCTGCGCTCAATCGTGCGGCGCTGCGCGAGCTGATCCTGCGCTTCGCTCTGCTTCTCGGTGAGGTCCCCGAGGTGGTCGAGGCCGACCTCAACCCGGTCCGGTGCACGACGGACGGCTGCGTCGTGCTCGGCATGCGACTGCGAATAGAACGCCGGCGGCAACTCGAGCGCGTGAAGACCTGGTGACGGGCGCCAGACAAGCGATCGACGATCTGCCCATCCAAAGCCGGGTCTCCGGGCCGCGCACGCTACCGCTCGCTCAGCTGATGGCCAGCCGCATCCAGCGCCAACCAGTTGACGCCGACGAGCTGAGAAAGCCGAGATCCCGTGGCAGGCCAGCGTGCTGCTGATCATCACCGGCACCGTCGGCTCGCTCTGCTACGCCGCGTGGATGATCCGCGACCGGGTGGTCGCCGGCCGGACCAAAGCAAACCGACACGTTGTTGTCGCGCCGATCGCTGTGGCGCCCCGCTCAGCTAATGGGATCTCCGCTGTATTTCTCGCATCCCGTTTGCCTGGAGCACGAGACGACCGCGGGCATCCCGAGCGGCCGGCGCGCATCACGGCCATCGAGCGGTCGCTCGCCGGGCGTGACTGGCTCGCCTACGAAGTCCGGCAGGCGCTGGCGTCCCGCGAGCTCCTCGTCGCGGTGCATTCCGCCGAGTACCTGGACGCCGAGGGTTCGATGAGCGATCGCGGGCGGAGGCGCCTTCGATCCGGAAACCGTGGTGAGCGCCGGGTCCTACCGCGCCGCGGCACACGCGTCCGTCGCTGCGTATGCCATGGTGGAGGCGCTGCTGGGAGGAGGAGGCCCTCGCGTGGGCTTCTGCGCAACGAGGCCGCCCGGGCAGCACGCGTGCACTGACACCACGTCCGGATTCTGCCTGTTCAACCACGTTGCGGTGGCGAGTCGTCACCCGCTGGACTCGCTGGGCGCACGACGGGTGTTCATCTTCGACCGAGACGTGCACCACGGCGATGGAACGAACAACATCTTCCGAGCGACGAACGCCGTTCTGTTCGCGAGCATCCACCAGTCTGGGGCCTTAGCGGGTACAGGCCCCACAATCGACGCGGGAGCGCGTGCGGGCGAGGGTTACTCGATCAGCCTGCTGGTCTAAAAAGGATCGTACGAAGACGCGTGGTTCTCGCTGCTCGAGCACATCGTGATCCCCCCGCTGAGCTGAGCAGTTCCAGCCCAACCTGGTGGGGATCTCGGCCCGGGACGACACCCACCGCGACGACGTGCAGGGCGGCTGCAAACTCGAAGCGTCGTCGTTCGCCGAGATGGCGCGACACATACGCGCGCTGGGCGAGCGGACCGGCGCGCCGGTGGGCGCCGTCCTGGAGGGTGGCTACGCGCTCGACGCACTCGCCTCCACGGTATGGGCCACGATGAAGGCACTAGCCGGCGATGAGCCACGAGACTCCGTTGCGCCGGACTTCCTCACCTCGCGAGCCGCATCCCAGATCGGTTTCACTAGAGATTGTGAAAGCGATCGCGATCTACTGGGAGTCCGATCAGCGATGGCATCCGCACGGGTATGACATCGCGCGACTACCCGAACCCTGGCGGCCGAACACCGCGTGGCGGCCGCGACCCGAGGGCATCTCGGGCCGCGGGCGATTTTTCATCCGGTGTGATGGCACATCGCGTCAGGAGGCATATGATCGACGTCGATGGCCAGCCTTTCTCACGTGCCAGTCGGCGCGCTGAACTTGGAGCGCTTCGGGTCGGTGCTCCCGCCCGAGGCTTACGAGCGGTTCCTACGCACCGTGCAGCGCGGCCGCGCGGTGTTCGACGGGCGCGTCGTGTGGAACGTCAACTCGACCGCCCAAGGCGGCGGGGTGGCTGAGATGCTCGTGTCGTTGCTCGCGTACGCGCGCGGGGCGGGCATCGACGCGCGCTGGGTCGTGATCGCGGGCAACGAGGACTTCTTCGTCCTCACCAAGCGGATCCACAACTTCTTGCACGGCTCGGCCGGAGACGGCGGCGAGCTCGACGACGACGCGCGCCGCGTGTTTGACGAGGTGACCGAGCGCAACGCGGCCGAGTTCCGGGAACTGGTCAAGCCCGAGGACGTGGTGATCATCCACGACCCGCAGCCGGCCGGCCTGATACCGGCGATCCGCGACATCGGCTGCCCGACGGTGTGGCGCTGCCACGTTGGCCTCGACCAGCCTCACCCGCTCGCGCGCAGCGCTTGGCAGTTCCTGATCCCGTACGTCCGCGACGCGGACGCCTACGTCTTCTCGCGCGAGGCCTTCCAGTGGGAGGGGCTCGAGAAAGAGGTCACGATCATCCCGCCCTCGATCGACGCCTTCGCGCCCAAGAACCAGGAGCTCGACCGTGAGCGCGTGCTCTCGATCCTCACCGTCGCAGGCCTCAACCAGGACGGCGCGGCCGCTCGCCCGACGTTCACGCGGCTGGATGGGAGCCCCGGCCGCGTCGACCGCGGCGCTCAGCGCTGGGAGCGGCGCCCGCTGCGCTCGTCTGACCGCGTTGTGGTCCAGGTCTCGCGCTGGGACGCGCTGAAGGACCCGATCGGGATGATCCGGGGCTTCGCGGAGCACGTCGCGCCCATGGTCCCCGACACGCACCTCGTCTACGCCGGGCCGGCGGTCGAGTCGGTGACTGACGACCCGGAGGGCGGCCAGGTGCTCGCCCAGGCGATCGCCGAGTACGAGCAGATGCCCGATGAGATCGCCGAGCGCGTGCATCTGGTCGCGCTGCCGATGATCGACGTCGAGGAGAACGCCGCGATTGTCAACGCGCTGCAGCGTCGCGCCGACGTGGTCGTGCAGAAGAGCCTGGCCGAGGGTTTCGGGCTCACGGTGGCCGAGGCGATGTGGAAGGCCCGACCGGTTGTGGCCAGTCGGATCGGGGGCATCCAGGACCAGATCGTGCACGGCGAGACGGGCATCCTGCTCGAGGATCCGCTCGACCTCGCCGCCTACGGCGCCGCGGTCCGCGGGCTGCTCGAGGACCCGCCGCGAGCCGAAGCGCTCGGCCTCCAGGCGAAGGAGCGCGTGCGCAAAAAATACCTCGGCACCCGCACCCTGATACAGGCGATCGAGCTCTACGAGCGACATCCGCACGCAGGCGCAGCGATGAAGGTGCTGGAGGCCACCGGAGCACTCAACGTCATGCCGCCCGAGCCAGAATCGGACGAGTAGACGCCAAGCGGTACAGCCGATGCGGCGGAACTCTGACCCGCCGCTGCCCCGTGCGCCCTGACGGTGACGTTGGATTTCGCGCACATGATCGCGTCATACGACGATCCCGACGTTCACCTCGAGCTGCAGTTCAGACCCGAACTGGCGCACCTCGTGTACGCGGGGTCAGACCTGCTGGATGCCCGGCATGTTCGAGCCCTCCGGGCTGGTGCAGCTGATCGCGCTGAAGCTACGAGACTCAGCGCGCGCACTTCGGAGCGTACGTCGTGGGGAGCATCGGTGGTGAGCGGCGCCGATGCTCCCCACACGACCTCGAATGCAACCAGCGATGCGACCATCACAGGAAGGCAGCAGTCGTCCCTGATGGTTGCACGGTTCCCAGCATTTCCTCGCGCCGCGTTGTAGCGAGTCGCCTTTGATCAGGCTTGCGGCAGCGTTCACCCGTCTTCAGGCGACGCGAAGCCGGGAAGCCGGGAGGCCGGGAAGCCAACAGCGTCGGCTAATGCCATCGCAGCGGGGGGCTTCGAGGCCGGCTAGAGCACATCGCCGACGTCGTCGAACGTAGTCGCGGCGCCGGACGGATGTAGCGGCGCAGGACCGACAGGTTGCGATGTCTTGTGACATTGGCGGTCAGCGCGACCGACCGGGCTGAGAGGCGGCGGTCGGTACAGGGGCAGTCATGGCCTGCTTCCTTGGCCCGGGCGGCCCGGCTCGGTGGCTGCTGGGAGGGTGAAGGAGAAGCTCGCGCCGCGGCCGAGAGTTCCCGAGGCGGTGATGCTGCCGCCGTGGCGGCGGATCACGCGTTCGACGGTTGTTAGTCCGATGCCGGTGCCTGCGAATTCGCTCTCGGCGTGCAGGCGCTGGAAGGGACGGAACAGTCGATCGGCGTACTCGGGGTCGAACCCGGCGCCGTTGTCGCGTACCTGCACGCAGAGGTTCTCACCGTCGCGCCTCCCGCTGATCTCGACGCGTGGATTTGTGGTGTGGCGGGTGAACTTGAATGCGTTGCCAAGCAGGTTTACGAGCGCGATGCGCAGCAGCTGCTCGTCGCCGGTGACGCGCAGGCCCTGCTGAATTGAGACGTCGACGTG
Organism: uncultured Solirubrobacterales bacterium; assembly: GCA_963838535.1. Lineage (GTDB taxonomy): Bacteria > Actinomycetota > Thermoleophilia > Solirubrobacterales > Solirubrobacteraceae > Palsa-465. The sequence continues at coordinate 27,349 of CAWIRN010000025.1, read as the reverse complement.
GCGCTCGGGGTCAGGGTCGGCGCGTAGCTCGGCGACGATCTCGTGCGCCAGGGCGCTGAGGTCAACGGTCGTGTGCACAAGCGGCTGCCGGCCGAGTCGTGAGAGCTTGAGCAGCTCGTCGATCAGCGTGCCCATCGTCTTGGCGCCGGTCTTGACCCGCTCCAGCGAGTGAAGGGCCTCGGGAGCCAGGTCGTCTCCCAGCTGGTCTTCGAGCATCCTGGCGAAGCCGTGGATCGCGCGCAGCGGGGCGCGCAGATCGTGGGAGACGGAGTAGCTGAAAGCCTCGAGTTCGCCCATGGCGGCTTCGAGCTGGGCGGTGCGCTCGCGCACCCGCAACTCGAGCTCGGCAGACAGCCGGCGCAGCTGGTCGTCGGCGCGCTTGCGCTCAGTCACGTCCCTGAGCGAGGCGAGCGCCGCCGGCTGGCCCTCCCAGCCAATCGCGACGACGCGCATCTCAGCCGTCCTGGGTGTAGGCCCGGCGACGACGTCGATCTCGCTTGACTGGCCTGGGACGTGGGGAAAGCCGAACCGGGTGCCTTTCAGCGCCTGCGCGGGGCGGCCGAGCAGCCGCTCGGCGGCCGGGTTAGCGAACACGACGACCCCTTCGCGGTCGATCACGAGCATCCCGTCGACGTTCTCGCGGATCACTGTCCGCAGACTCTGCTCCGCGACCGGTGAGCCGGCGGCGACTGCGGTGTCCTCTCCGCTCTGCGAGCTCACGCCCGCCCGCCCGCGTGGCCGCCCTCAGCGCCGTTGGCTTCAGCGGTGACCTCCGCCAGTCCGGCCGGAATGCCGTGAACCCCGCGAATCGGGCCGAGCAAACGCATCCCGCTTTCGGTAATGTCGAGATCCCCAATCACACGCTCAGCCGGGTTGATCACACCAAAACCGGGTGTCGCGATGATCCGGTCGGCCGCCGCCACCTCAGGGATCTCGAACACATCCAGGACCTCCACCTCTCGCCTTCTCTCAAACTCCAACACACCATCCCTAGTTGCGCAAGGCCAGCGCAACCAGATGCCGCGCACCCACATCCAGACGATCCTTACCGAAGACGATAGCCTGAGGTGGACCGGGAGTGTCCGAGGATCTGTCTAGCGGAGCGAGACGCTCGCGAAACGCTGCCCTCACGTTGCCACGAGCCCTGCCCAGATTCCTCCGGCCCTCGCCGCCGGAAGCGACCCGCCGCAATCGTCGATCGCCGCTCGACTGAACCCGTTGATCGCCCGCAGCCGGGCGCGATCGTTCACATCATCGACGAGACTCCGCATGAGCGAGATGCTGGACGGGCTGCTCGCGCTCACCCCCTCGGGCGCAGGCAGATGGAGCGAGGGTTTTGTCGACCTGAGCGGTCCTGCGGGGAGATCGCTTAGAGCTCCAGGATCCGCCCGCGCGGGTATGCAAGGTCAACGATTGAGCGTGACGTGCGCGTGCTGGGCGACTCGTGCGCTGCTGCATGTCGCCTTGAGCAGTTGCTTGACAATGCGGTCAAGTTGACCGCTCACGAACCGCGACGGCGCGGTCAGGTGTCGCCCGCGTCGACCGCGTGGGGACGCGACATCGTGCGCGACAACGGCGTGGGCGTCGATTACGCTACGCCGAGAGGCTGTTCGGACCGTTCCAGCGTGTTCATCGCAACGTCGAGTTTTGGGGTATCGCGATTGGGCTCTCGCTGGTGCCGGCGAACGGGGGCGAGATCTGGGCCGGGGGCACCCGAGGCGGTCGCGGCGTTGTGACTGAACATGCCCCACGATGCGCTGCCTCAACCATCGACAGAACCGAGGAGACATGATGCCCGCAGTAACGGTCCTACTCGTCGAGGACAACCCAGATGATGAGGCGCTCACGGTGCTTGCGCTGCGGAGGGAAACGGCCACCAACGTCGAGGTCGCGCGCGACGGCCAGGAGGCGCTCGACTTCCTGTTCAACGACGCCAAGAGCATGCCGCAGCTGGTGCTGCTGGACCTCAAGCTCCCGAAGATCGACGGGCTCGGCGTGCTGCGGCGCGTCCGCCAAGACGAGCGCACATGCCTGACCCCGGTGGTGATCCTGACGAGCTCCAATGCGCCGAATGATGTCGACGCCGGCTATCGACTCGGGGCGAACAGCTACATCCGCAAGCCGGTCGACTTCGACGAGTTCGCCGAGGTGATCCATCAGCTCGGCGTGTACTGGTTCGTGGTCAACGAGCCGCCGCCAGTCCTCGACGAGTACCCGTGAGGTCCGCCACAAGCCGACTCGTGCTGGCGCTGGATCAAGGCTCTACGCGGTCGGGGACCCTCGCCGTCCCAGAACCCCGGGGTTGCTCGTGTCCCTCCATTTCCCGTCTCTGCGAGAGAGGGCTGCTCTCCTTCTAGGCCGCTGCGGGGCGACCGGTCGTTCCTTCACGTCCGTATCCTCGCTCGAAGGCGTTCGTCGCGGGGGCGCTCGATTGCCCCGGGGGCAGAAGAGGGGCTCGGTGTTGCGCTGACCTCAAGGCTTGCGGAAGGGCTACTGCCGCTGCTGAATCAGGCTGCTCGGTGCGTGCTGAGCTCGAGCGAGCGGCCACTCGCAGAGTGTTCCTCGCGGCGCAAAAGCGGCGCGCTGGGCGATGACCACCTCGAGCAGTGCTGCGATTCCCCCCACAGACGGGGTTCTGGGACGCAACGTCGCCGCGCTGGTTCTTGCGCCAAGTGGGGGCGGAGCCGGCCAGGTCGTGCGATCGTGAGGTCACGCTGGCTGTTGGCCAGGGCGTCACGCGGTGGTCGCGTGCCCGTGAGGCTGTGTTCGTCAGCGTGCGCCCGCGTAAGCGGAGCGGCGCGCGTTTCGTTCCGTCGGATGCCTGTGTCGGGCATATCCGCTCCGCGCTCCTGGCGTTCGTGGTCTCAGACGGCGCGATGATCGTGGTCGCACGTGCGGTGGCGTGAGTCGCGTGGTTCCGCAGCGGCCGCCCTCGTCGCTTGCGAGCTACGCCCGGGCCCAGCGCTTGCGACGTACCCGAGGCCGCACCGCAGGTCGTCAGCCAGCTCGACTCAGATGGCCAGCAAGGGGAGGTTCGGTGGTCCTCCTCGACGCCGTCGTCCTCGCCCCCCGCTTTCGGCGGCCGCGTTCTAGTGCCGCGACCGTGTCGGAGTGGGAGGATGTGTTGGACCCCGGACGTTGGGAGCTTTGGCGGATGGAGCGGATCGAGGAGACTGATGAGCCGCGCGGCGCGTCGGTCGAGTTGTGCTTGTTTGTGGCCGGGGAGACGGGCCCGTCGGCTCGTGCGCGGAGGGAGCTTGATCGGCTGCGGGTGGGGCTCGAGCGCGGTGGCGGGCGCGTCGAGGTGATCGACGTGATGGAGCGGCCGGACCTGGCGGAGCAGGCGGGGATCCTCGCGACTCCGGTATTGATTCGGTTGGCTCCTTTGCCGCGGCGCAGCATAATCGGCGACTTGAGCGACTGGGAGGTGGTGGCCGACGTGCTCGAGCTGGCGCTTGAACGCGGCGGACGTGGGACAGCGAACGAGCCGGGAGACGATTGAAATGGAGCGTTTGGAGACGGGAATACCGGGTTTGGATGCGCTTGGTTTCGGGGGGCTGCCGGAGGGTCGCACGACCTTGTTGACCGGGACGACGGGGAGCGGCAAGACGGTGTTCGCGCTGCAGTTCCTCGCGGCGGGGGTCAACTCGTTCGGGCAGCCCGGGGTGCTGGTGACGTTGGAGGAGCCCGCTGAGGAGCTGATCGCGAACATGGGCAGCTTCGGGTGGGATCTGGCGGGTCTGGTGGAAAGCGGCCAGGATCGCGGTCATCGACGCGACGGATCGTGGTGAGGAGGTAGTGCGCGGGGAGTTTGACTTCAGCGGCCTGTCGGCGCGGATCGCGCACGCGGTCGAGAAGGTGGGCGCGAAGCGGCTGGTCGTGGACCCGCTCGACGTGCTGTTCCTCGACTTCGGAGAGGCGAGCGAGGTCCGCAAGGCGCTGCATGGGGTGGCGCGTTCGCTGCGGCCGCTTGGCGGTGACGACGGTGATGACGGCCGAGCGCGCCGCAGACGATGGGCCTTACACCCGCTTTGGCGCGGAGGAGTTCGTGGCCGATAACCTGGTCGTGCTGCGCAATTCGCTGGAGGAGGAGCGACGTCGGCGAACGCTGGAGGTCGTGAAGTTCCGCGGCTATCAGCACCGCAAGGGCGAGTTTCCGTTCGTGATCGACCACGTCACCGGCATCGAGGTCGTCCCGTTCTCGGTGATCGAGGCCGTAGCGTGAGGCGGCGGCGCCGCGCCCGACCGTATTTCCCTCGGCCCTCCGCTCGATGACATGTGCGGCGGTGGCGTCTACCGCGACTCGGTCGTTCTGGTGACCGGGGCCACGGGCACCGGCAAGACGCTGCTCGGAGCGCAGTTCACGCAGGCGGGACTGGATGCTGGGGAGCGCGTGCTGTTCTTGTCTTTTGAGGAGAGCGGCTTCGCAGATCGTCCGCAACGTCAGCTCGTGGGGGATGGACTTCGAGGCGCCGGCGCTGGAGGGGCGCTTGCGGATCGTCTCGCGCTACCCCGAGCGGATGGGGTTGCAGGACCTGCTCGTGGAGATCAAGCGCGAGGTCGATGCAGTTCGCTCCGGGGCGCGTCGTGATCGACAGCATGACGGCGCTCATGCACAACGCCGCTCCCCGCGAGTTTCGTGAGTTCGGCGTCGGCCTGTCCGGCTACTTCAAGAGCCGCGGCGATCGCCGCGCTTGTGACCACCACGCTGTTGACGCTGCTCGGCGGTGAGAGCGCCACCGGCGTCGCGCTGTCGACTGTCGCTGACGCGATCGTCGCCTTGCGCTACCTAGAGCTCGAGGGAGAGCTGCGACGCGGGATCCTGATGGTCAAGCTCCGCGGCCAAGCCCACGACCGCACGATCCACGAGTACGAGATCACCGATAACGGCATTCGGCTCCTGGGCAGATTCCACGGCGTCGCGGGGATCCTCGCGGGGCGGGCGAGCTTCCTCGGCGACCCGCAACCAAGCACGCCGGCGCAGAGCGGACAGAGCGAGCCCCTCGGGATGTGATGGCGTTCGAGCCGCTAGCCCGGATTCTCCCGGACGCTGACCCGCGGGAGGTTGGGCAGCAGAGCCTGCGCGCGGTGATCGAGAGCGTTCGGGATCGTCGTGATCGATCGCGACGGCGCCGTCCTGTTCGCCAAGCCGGCTGCGGAGCGGCTGCTTGGCATCCCCTTCTCACAGCTAGTGGGGGGCAGGTCGGCTTTCCTCACACGCCGGGCGGGGCGATCGAGATTGAGGTCGTGGCCGGTGGTGCGCACAGCGTGGCCGAGATGCGGGTCGTCGTCGATCAACCCTCGGCCCAGCGCCAGACCGCGCACGCCGCCGCGAACCCGCGGGCCCCCAGCCAGCCTGGAACGTTCGCCCGCTGGTCGGCGTTACAGCCTCCCATATTCCTGCCCGGCGACGACCCCACCGTATCCATCACAGCCAGCTTCACGCTCGCTGCATCGATCGCCGCCCGCAAACGGATGAACAACCCCCTCCAAAATCCCCGGCGAGCCCGTCTGAACCAGATGTGATCGATCGCCAACAATCCCGCGGCCCCAGGTCGTCTGGATCCCATCCCAGCGGAGGCGACGTTCTGCGCCAGTTCCTTGCCTAAGCGACTCCTCGAAGCACGAACACCCCCGGCTCGCCGGCATCGATCGCGCCACGTACCAGGAACTGCGTCGCCATCAACGTCTTCCGCACGTCGGCCTGTCACCGCACGCCGGCCGATTCCGTGTCTCGAAGCGCAACACGACGCGCTGATCAGGCTAGCTGCGATGAGATCTTCATCGAGAAGGCGTCAGGGAAGCTCGCGCGGCGCCCCGAACTCGACGAGCCGTTGCCGAAACCAAACCGAGCCAGTGATTAGCTGGTCGTTACGAAACTGGAGTGGCTCGACCGGTCGCTCGAGTGGGAAGTTAGGCGCGGAGCGGATCGAGCGTGCCCCGATGCCCGGGCGCCACTCGCCGGAGTATGGTCTTGCTGCCAGCCAGGTCTATGCGAGGATTTCGTGGAGCCGCTTCTCGACATGCAGGCATGCCGCAGCTTAAAGAGGCGTCACCTCGATGGCGGTCAAGGACTGCGCCTCTGTGCCGGGCAAGCTCACGCGCGGCGAGCGGCAACCTCTCGTGCAGGCCGGTGAGAGTGAGGCGGTCCTTGACCTGCACAGGTTGTGTCAGAAAGTCGTGCGCACTCGCTGCACCCGCGCGATCGAGGAGCTGACCGGTGGCCTCGTGGTCGGCTTCATGAGCGACGATCACATCACCCCGGACATCGCCGCCGGCGTGTTGATGCTGGAGCCGGCCGGGGCGGACGCCGTAGCGCAGCTCGCGATCGCGGTGGTCGATCGGGCGCCTGGATGACCGGTCCGCTCAGGGAGGTGCCGCTGTCTGCTGTGCCGGTCGGGCGTCTGCGCGAGACGGCGGGGCCGAAGGGCTGGGAGCGCTTGATTGACGCGCAAGCGCGCGCCGGCGAGTTGCTAGCGGGCCGGGCGTTGTGGTCGATCAGCTCGACGGCGATCGGCGGCGGTGTCGCCGAGATGCTGCGCACGCTGCTGCCGTACATGCGAGCGGGTGGCGTCGACGCCCGGTGGCTGATCGTGCGCGGAAGCGCGGACTTCTTCTGTGTGACCAAGCGGATCCACAACTGGCTCCACGGGCATCTTGGGGACAACGGTCCGCTCGGCGAGGGGGAGCGAAGCGCCTATGAGCGCGTGATCGAAGACACAGGCTGGGCTCTGCGCGACGTGATCCGGCCCGGGGACGTCGTGGTCTTGCACGATCCGCAGACGCTGGGACTGGTATTTGAACTCAAGCGCCTCGGCGCGACGGTGATTTGGCGCTGCCACATCGGCACCAACAAGCCGGGAGGGCTCTCAGAAGCGGCGTGGGACTTTCTCTGGCCCTATGTCCAAGAGCCGGACGTGATGGTGTTCTCGCGGCGCGGGAGCGTGCCCTTGCGATTGCCGCGCCAGTCGGTCAGGCTGATTGCTCCGTCGATCGATCCCTGCTCGGTGAAGAACGCGGACATGCCTATGGAGCTGGCGGCAGGAATCCTCGAGCACACCGGACTCGTTGGTTGCCGGGGCGAGCTAGCCGAGGCACCGGCATTTCACCGCGCCGACCTCTCGCCCCAGCGTGTGCGCCACCGATGTGACGTGCTGCGTACCGGTCCGGCCCCGAGGCTCGGGTCCGATCAGCTGGTCGTGCACGTTTGCCGCTGGGATCGCATCAAGGACCCGGTTGGTGTGTTGCGCGGCTTCGCCGAGCACACGCTCCCCCACGTTCAGGCTCACCTGATCCTCGCCGGATTTACCGTCCACGCGATCACCGACGACCCCGAGGAGCCGGAAACGCTCGACGAGGTGCAAGCGGCCTGGCGCGCACTGCCTCACCAGCAGCGCTGCCGCGTGACCGTCGCGTGCTTGCCGATGCACGACGTCGAGGAGAACGCGGCGATCGTGAACGCGCTCCAGCGCCACTCTGACGTGATCGTCAAGAAGAGCCTCGAGGAGGGCTTCGGGCTTGGGGTTACCGAGGCGCTGTGGAAGCGACGCGCTGTGGTCGCCAGCGACGTCGGCGGTCATCGTGACCAGATTCAGCACCAGCACAGTGGCCTGCTGGTCGATCCGGCCGACGCGTGCAGCTTCGGCAACGCGATCGCCGAGCTCCTCGCCGACCCAGGACGAGCCGGCGCGCTTGGGGCCGCCGGACACGAAGTCGTCAAGCAGTTCTACCTGGACAGCCGGCAGCTTGCCGAATGGGACGAGCTGCTCGCCGCCCTCGCCGAGACAACGAGCGCAAAACGGTCAGCCAGCCAACCGAAACTCCAAATCGTCCGCTATCGCGCGCACTCGGAACCCCCAGCCGACATCGCGGGAGAGAACGAAGGCCAAGATGCCTCCGCCTGAACTGCCGGAGGGAGCATCGCTCCATCTGGGAGCGCTCGACCATGACCATCTAACTGGCCTGTGGAACCGTCGGCACTTCGAGGAGGAGCTTGACCGACGCCTCGCCCGCTCACGCCAAGACGGTGAGCGCCTTGCGCTTCTCTCGATCGACGTGGATGCATACAGCGACGTGATCCAGCGGTACGGTGCGAGCGCCGCGGAGGGACTGATCCGGAGCATCTTCTGCGCACTTGCGAAGCCCGCTCGACCCAACCAGACACTCGCACGTAGGGGAGGCGACGAGTTCGCCGCCATGCTTTCCGGCGCCGCGCCTAGCCTGTCCGCCTCACGAGTGCTGCGCGGACGTGCGCGAACAGTCATACACGTCGGTTCCAGCCGGTCCATACCACCATCAGCATCGGTGGCGTCTTCCTCGGCACGTCCACGCCAACGCACCACGATGCGCTGGCCGCTGCCGGCACCGCCCTCTACGAGGCCTGGGCCGAAAGCGGCGACCGCGCCGCGCTGGACGAGCCCTCGCAAAGCGTCTAGGCTTGCCGGGGCGCGATCGCCAGAATGTCGTCTATGCGGCGGCTGTCTTGGTGGAGATGCCGACGTGGTTGAACAGGATATGCATGTCGAGGCGGAGGTTTCGTAGTCGCAGTCGATGGTGGTCCAGTTCTTGGGTGGGCCGCCTCGTCGTGGTGTGCGGATTGCGGCAATGAGGGGGCGATGACCTTGTCGCGGAGGGTGAGTAGCGCGGTGGTGGTGCGCGCGGCGTCGCCGGGTACGTGGTAGCGGCGGGTGAGGCCGGGTTTGGTGACGAGCTGTTTGCCGCGCAGTTTGCGTTGGTCGTAGGCGCCCTGGCGGGTGGCGTAGTCCCCGGGGGTCTGTGCGGTCATTGCCCGCACTTGGGCGGTGAACAGGGCGACGGTGGACCCTGTCGGGGCAACCGCCAACGCGAGCGTGTCAGGTGCCTTGCTCTCGCAAGCGTAAGGGGAGCCCTCGGCTACGCGGCCACACAAAGGGCGAAAGGTGCGGCATGAGCCTGACCCCAGCGGAGCTTCGCAGAGCGGCCCGCCCGGGATCCACGGTCTACTGCTCGCGGGCATTTGGCGGCGGCTCGTTGACGGCTAGCCAGTACAAGCCGAGCTGGTGGATCACCTCGGCGAACTGGTCGAAGTCGACCGGCTTGCGGACGTAGCTGTTGGCCCCGTATCGATAGGCCGCGTGCAGACTCCGTTGGCTGCCCGCTCCTCGCCACCAGGTCCACCTCGGTCATGACATCCTCCCAAACATTTTCACTAAATCTATAGTAAAAATAAAAGGAGTGTCTGTCAACGGCCGTTCCGCTGAGCCGGGCAGGCCGCCGCCCGTGCGGCAGTCAACGTGGCGATGATCTCGGTGTGCGGGCCGCCCCTGCTGAGAAGCAGGCTTACTGCCTGAGCAGAGCATGCGTTGCGATGGCGTTCCGGTGCCTGGCGGAGCGCCGGGCCTGAGGGCGCCGGGCCACCGCAACGTGACCGCGCCGGGGGCCGCTGAGTTTTGCCAGGTTGGCTAGTATATAAGTGATGGCCTATGGCCAGGTCGGCGGCTGGAGAGGAGCCGGTGAGGTGACCGTTACGCCGGACAAGACCGCCAGAGCAGCACGGGCCGTGGAGGCGCTCCTGGCCCGCCACGCTGAGCTGCAAGGAGTGCTGGAGCACTGGGCGGGCGTGCTGGCCGCCACGGCGGTCAGCAGCGGCCCGGTCCGGCCGGCGCGGAACCTGCTGCGCGCCTTCCTCGCCGACGAGGTGCTGCCGCATGCCCGCGCCGAGGAACGCACGCTCTACCGGGCGGCGCGCCGTGACCCGGGCGCCAGCCTGCTTGTGCAGGCGCTGATCAGCGAGCACCGTGACCTAGCATCCAGGGCCGCTACGCTGGGTGAGCCGGGCACAGCCAGCTGCCATCGCCGCGCAGGCCGCGGCGATCAGCGCATTGTTCGCCAGCCACGCGGCCAAGGAGGACTCCCTGCTGCTGCCCGCGCTGGAGCGTTCCGGCGCCGACCTCGCCGCCTTGCTCGCCCGGGAGCCCGGACTGGCAGGCAATCAGTGCGCGGCATGACGCGTCGGTTGCGACCGGACCGCAACCCTCGGCGGCGCACCGCCGACCGGGCCGAGGCCGCCACCGTCATGTCAGACCTGCTCGCGGTGTTCCTGGCGGCCCGCTTGCCGCCCTGGCGGCCGTCGGCTGGGTGGCCGCTTGCCGCCTCACACGCCGAGTCATCACGCACCGGCCCGCAATGGACCGGCCGGGCGTGCGGAACGTGAGCAGCCGGCGCGGTGGCCCTCGCTGACCACGGCCCCGCACTCCTCACAGACCAGGCATGCCCAGCAGGCTGGATCCCCGCCGTCTCCGGCCTCTCCGGATTCGGCCGCCTCGGTTACCGCCCGCAGGGGATCACTGGCGGGTTCGCTCCTTCCCCGTGGCGGCTGATCGCTGGTCATCGTCTTCTTCTCCTCCCTGAATCCGCTCAGCCGTGCCTACGCCGAGATCCTCGGCTCGGCCGCGGATCTGCGCACCGTCAGGCGGCAGCCCGCGCGGTGGGCAGGCCTGACCGTGAGGCGCTGTGTGGTCAGGCCGCCAAGTCCCTCGGTGAGTCCCTCGGCCAGGCCGAGGTGCAGCCGGCAGATCGTGTCCGGGTCCGCTGCGGCCACCTCGGCGAACGGGCAGCGGCCGAGCGTGAACTCGATCTGCGGTCCCCGGTCGGCGCGGGCCGGGCGGAACCCGCGCCGCGATATCTCCTGCTCCAGCAGGTCGGCCGGATCGCCCGTCCCCGGCATCTCGGCGGCGCGGCGGTGCCCCTCCTGCCGGCCGGCCTGCCGCGGGTCCTGCCCGCGGCGCAGCGCCGCCGACAGCAGGCCGGCCAGCCAGGCGTAGGCGCCCGGAGTGCCCCACTCGCCGGCCGCCTCGGGGTGCAGCCGGTACAGCAACCGGGGCCGCCCGGGCCGGTCGCGGCGCTCGGCCTCCTCGGTCACCAGCCCGGCGTCCTTGAGCACGGCGAGGTGCTGCCGGATCGCGTTGTGGTTGAGCCCGGCGTACACGGTGAGCTCGGCCACGGTGACGGGCGCCTGCGCGTCCGCGATGTAGCGGAACAGCCGGTGGCGCGTGGGATCGCCCAGCGCCTTAGCCTGAAGCTGCAGGTCCGCAGCCATCGCCAGCACCTTCCGGAGAGATTCTCTAGCGCCTGCCAGAATAACTCCTGCTGACCGGCGGCGCCGTCGCCTTGGCGGGCACGGTCACATCACGCGGAAGCCAAGCGCCGAGGCCACGGTGTCGTCCATCATCGACGGATCCCACGGCGGATCCCACACGACCCGGACATCGACCGGCAGCCGGTCCCCGGCCGCCTGCCCCACCGCGGCCCTCGCCTCTTCCGGCAGGCTTTCCGAGACCGGGCAGCCGGGGGTGGTCATCGTCATCTCCACGACGAGGACGCCATCGTCGATGCGCACGCCGTAGACCAGGCCGAGCGGGACCACGTCCAGGTACAGCTCCGGGTCGTAGACGCCGGCGAGCGCGTTCCACGCCGCGCTGACCGGGTCGTCCGGGCCGGCCACGCCTGGCCCGGAACCGGGCGTGCTCACGGCTGCCGCCGGAAGGTGACCTGCCAGTCACCATCGCCCAGGTCGGCCGCGTCGTAGCTGAACCCCTGCGAGCCGAGCACGCCCTCGAGCGGGACCGGCTCGAACGGCGCCAGCACGACCAGTTCCTCGCCGTCGGCCAGGCCCGCCACCGCGGCCATGATCGTGTCGAATGGCTCACCGCCGGCCGCGATGATCGGCCGCGCGTCCACAGTAGCCACGCCGCACCTCCTCCCCGGCCGCCAGCAGGCCAGGTCATTATTTACAGCAGATACTAGAAAAATATCATGCGAAAGACGCTCGCGCGCATGACTGCAACGGGCCAGTGCCGTGCACGGGTCCGCCTGCCACCGGATCGCGAGCCTGCTAGGGCATCGCTGGAGTCCTGGTTCATGCGCGCCGCGCCCGTTCCGGCTACGGCCCGGGTCCTCCCCGTGGCGCGGCGGCCTGCGCCGTTCCGAGACCCGACCCCGTCCGCAGCCGCGCCTGCCCCTGGCTGCCGCCCTGCCGCGGAGGGCATGCGGCCACACGCCCTGCGCGAAATATTTACAGCAAAATTTAGTTTTAACTAGTAGATGCTGGAGGAAGTGATGGATGGTCGGCCACGGATCCTGATCGTCGGCGGCGGTTACGGCGGCATGCACACCGCGCTGCGCCTGGAACGGCTGCTGCACCCGGGCGAGCCGACGGTGACGGTAGCCGACTCGCGGTCCTACATGACCTACCAGCCGCTGCTTGCCGAGGCGGCCGCCGGCAACCTGGAGCCCAGGCATGTGGTGGTCCCGCTGCGCGGCGTCCTGCGCCGCACCCAGGTCATCAAGGCAGCGGTCAGCTCCATCGACCACGGGAGCCGGGTCGCCTACCTCACCACCGGCGACGGCGCCGACACGCCCCTCCGCTACGACGTGCTGGTGCTGGCGCCGGGATCGGTCTCCCGGGTGCTGCCGATCCCCGGCCTGGCTGAGACCGGGATCGGGTTCAAGACCATCGGCGAGGCCATCCACCTGCGCAACCACGTGCTCGGCCGGCTCGACGCAGCGGCGTCGGCCAGCTCGGCCGAGGCTCGCCAGGCCGAGCTGACGTTCGTGTTCACCGGCGGCGGCTACGCCGGGGTGGAGGCGCTGACCGAACTGCAGGACATGGCCTTCGACGCGTGCGCCCGTTATCCCGAGCTCAGCCACCGGGAGATGCGCTGGATCCTGGTGGAGGCGGCGGACCGGATCCTGCCCGAGGTCAGCCCGGCGATGGCGGACTACACCGCCGCCCTGCTGCGCCGCCGGCACATCGAGGTCCGGCTGCGGACCCGGCTGACCTCCGCCGAAGGCGGCCGGATACGGCTAGATGACGGCGCTGAGTTCCCCGCCGGGACCCTGGTGTGGACGGCCGGGGTTGCTCCCAGCCCGCTGGCCAGGAACGCGGGCCTGCCTACGGATGCCAGCGGCCGGGTCATCGTCAACGAGTTCCTCGCGGTCGACGGCGCCGACGGCGCGTGGGCTCTGGGCGACTGCGCCGCCGTCCCGGACCTGGCCGCCGGTAACGGGTCGTTGTGCGCGCCGACCGCCCAGCACGCCTACCGGCAGGCCCGCCGGCTCGCGGGCAACATTGTCGCCGTGCTGCGCGGCGGCGAGCCGCGCCCCTACCGGCATGCCTCCGCCGGGTCGGTGGCCAGCCTGGGCCTGTACCGCGGCGTCGCGGAGGTCTACGGGCTGCGGATGCGGGGCTTCCCCGCCTGGATAGTCCACCGCACCTACCACCTGATGCGGCTGCCGACGATGAACCGGCGGCTGCGCGTGGTCTCGGACTGGACGCTGGCGCTGCTGTTCCCGCGCGAGGTCGTCTCCCTCGACGTGCTGGAGCACCCGCACCAGGACTTCCAGGCCGCGCTGCGCGTCATCGCCACCGGGCCGCCCCATGAGACGTCATTCCCGGGTCAGGAAGAGAAAGAAGATGACCATCATGCTTACCCTCGGTGAGCAGCAAGAACTCCGCCAGGTCGAGCAGGAACTGCGGGATGCCGACCGCGGGTTCGGGTGGCGGCTGACCATGCTTCAGGGCATGCTGCGCTGGGCCCGCCCGGGTCGGCAGGCGTATCTGCTGGTCCTGGCCATGCTGGTGGCGGCGCTGCTGCGGCTCGTCGCGGCGGCAGGGCGGCTGCTGATAGCGGTTGCCGAGGGGGCGATGCTGATGGAACCGGCCGCCCTGATGGCTCTTGGAGGCACAGCCTGGCCGGGCTGGGGGTCCGGGCGGGCGCCTGGTCACGGCGCCAGCACGGCGCAAGACCGGCCGCGATCCGAGGGCACGGACCTGCCATGAGCACGCCGCGAAGCATGGACGGCTGGGTTCGCGCGTGCCGCCTGGCCGACCTCGGCGAGGATCAGCCGGTGCACGCAGAGGTCGGCCAATGCCCGGTGTGCCTGGTTCTTACCGGCAGAGCGGTGTACGCGCTGCGCGACGAGTGCACCCATCAGGCCGTGCCGCTGTCGGAAGGTGAGGTGGCCGGCGGCGCGATCGAGTGCTGGCTGCACGGCTCTCGCTTCGACCTGGCGACCGGCCGGGTGCTCTCACCTCCGGCAACCCGGCCGGTCACCGTCTACGGCGTCAGGACCGACGGCGAGGACGTTTTCGTGCACCTGGGCACGGACGGGAAGGGCGAGCGCGACCGGATGCCGGGCTGACGCCCGGCAGACGCCCTGCCACTGAGTGCGTGGAAGTGAGTGATGGTGATGGAACCACAGGCTGGGGCGGGATGCCGCTGGCGATGAGGGCCCGCAGGCTGTGGCCGGACCGCAATCCGCTGCGGCGGGCCGCCGACCGGGCCGAGTTCGCCATCGCCGCCCTGCTGCTCGTGGCGTTGCTGGCCGGCGTGCCGCTGACCGCGCTGACCGTGGCCCGGTGGGCGGCGGCATCCGGGCTCCGCGCCGAGCGGGGCCCAGGCCGGGTGGCACCAGGTGCCGGCGGTCCTGCTGCACGACGCGCCCACGCCGCCCGGCGGCCTGTCCTTCCCGGTGCCGTGGCCGCAGGTGCTGGCCCGGTGGGCCAGCCCGGCCGGGCCGCGCACCGGGAAGATCGACGCCCGCCGGGCGCAAAAGCCGGCAGTACCGTGATGGTCTGGATCGACCGGCCGGGCAGGCTGACCGGGGCGCCCGTTGCTGCCGCCGGCCTGGCCGGCCGGGTGCTGCTGGCCGCCATGGCGGCACCTGTCGCGCTATCGGTCATGCTGCTGGTCCTCTGGGCCTACGCCGGCATCTTCCTGGACTGGCGCCGGATGGCTGCCTGGGACGCCGACTGGGCGGTGACCGAGCCGCAGTGGACCGGGCGGCACTAATCAGAATCGGCAGGGTCGCAGGACATGGAGGCAGTGATAGTGATGGGGTAACTTACGCGCTGCTGAGTCATCAGCTCGCGGCCACGCCGGCCGCCAACACCGAGGGCCCGGTGCAGGTCGGCGAGCTTGGCCTGGGCCTGCTGCTGTCCGCGGTCATCGGGCTGGAGCGGGAGGTCAGGCAGAAGAGCGCCGGGCTGCGCACGCACACCCTGGTCGGGGTGGGCGCCGCCCTGTTCATGCTGGTCAGCAAGTACGGGTTCAGCGACGTGCTGCGCACCGGCCAGGTGGTCGTGGACCCGTCCCGGGTGGCCGCCCAGATCGTCACCGGCATCGGGTTCCTCGGGGCGGGGCTGATCTTCGTCCGCCGCGACTCGGTGCACGGCCTGACCACCGCCGCGTCGGTCTGGGTGACCGCGGCGGTCGGCGCGGCGGCCGGGGCCGGGCTGCCGCTGCTCGCGGTCGCGGCCACCGTGGCGTACCTGATCGTCGCCCTTGCCTTCCAGTCCGTCTCCCGGCGGTTGCCGCGTTCCGGTACCGCGATCTCGCTGCTGCGGGTCCGCTATCTGGACGGGCACGGCGTCCTGCGCCGCGTCCTCCAGGTCGCCACCGCGTGCGGCTTCGTGGTCGACGAGCTTGCTACCAACAGCGGCGCGGACGACGGGCACCAGCCCGGTGCGGCGAACGGGCAGCGCATGGTCGAGATCGTGCTGCACGTGCACGGTAAGGGATCGGTGAACGACCTGGCGACCCGGCTGTCCGAGCTGCCCGGCGTGCGCGCGGTGACCGCCGAGGACGCCAACGCGACGGCCGGTTAGCGCTAATCGTGGCTGGCGGGCTCCTCCGCATCGCCGGCGGCGTGCCGGGCCAGGACGAACAGCAGGTCCGACAGCCGGTTGAGGTAACGCAGCACCTCATCGCTGACCAGATGGCCGCGGGCCCGGGCACGGACCGCGTGACGCTCGGCGCGGCGGACCACGGCGCGGCCCAGGTCCAGCAGCGCGCCGGATTGCGTGGCGCCGGGCACCACGAACACCGGGCGCAGCGGCCGTTCGGCGACCAGGTCGTCGATCAGCTGCTCGACGTCGGCGGTCATCTCCGCAGTGACCAGGGAGACCCCGGCGACCAGGCGGCGGCGCTGCCGCGGGCTGGCCGCCAGGTCCGCGGCGGCCGCGAAGAGCTGTCGTTGCAGCCGGAGCAGCGTCTCCGACAGCCGCGGCTCCAGGCCGGCGGCACGCGCCGCGCCCAGCGCGGCGACCGCCTCGTCGATGTCGCCGTACGCGTCGACCAGCTCGTCGCCCTTGGACACCCGGCCGCCGTGCAGCAGCCCGGTGGTGCCGTCATCCCCGGTCTTGGTATAGATCCGGCTCCCGGTCACGAGCATGCTCCGGCGGGCTGCGCGGCTCCCCACGGCCGCGGCTCGGTGAAGAACTCCTCGGTGTACACCCGGCCGGGCCCGGTTCCGCAGGCGCGGGCGGCTGCCGCGCACGCGGTCACGAACCCGGGCGCTCCGGCGATGTAAACCCGCCAGCCGGACAGGTCGGGGAACCAGCCGCCGAGGACCGCCGGGATCCGCCCGGCCGGCGGCGGGCCGTCCGCCCGGGTCAGCGTGCGCAGGTAGCGGAACCTTCCGGGGTGGCGGCGCTGCCAGCTGCGGAACCGCTCGTCGTCGATCAGGTCCCGCTGCGTGCGGGCCGAGAAGAACAGGACGACCGGGCTGCTCGTGCGGCGCCGGAGCGCCGCCTCGGCCAGGGCGCGCACCGGGGCCAGCCCGGATCCGCCCGCGAGCAACAGCACCGGGCCGGGCTCGCCGGGCGCGGCGGTGAACGAGCCGTACGGCCCGGACAGCAGCACCCGGTCGCCGGGGCGGAGCACGTCATGAACCCAGCCGGATAGCTGGCCGCCGGGTACCCGGGTGACCAGCAGGCTGATCAGGCCGTCACGGCGCGGCGCGTTCGCGATCGAGTAGGAGCGGACCACGAGCTCGGCGCCCGGGTCGCCGAGCAGCACGTACTGGCCTGGCTGGTAGCGCAGCGGCGGCCCGGCCGGGCGCAGCAGCAACTCGGCGATCACCGGGGTCCGCTGCCGCTTGGCCGCCACCGTGAACTCGGCATCTTCGGCTATCACCCGGCCTCCCCCAGGTCGCCGCGGGCGGCGAGCGCGTCGAGCAGCAGGTGGAAGTACACCAGCCCGGCGTAGGGCTGCCAGCGGCGCGACAGCGCTGGCCACCGCGTCATACCCCGCGTCCTCGGCAGGCCGAAGCGGCGGCGCAGGTTGTTGCGGGCGCCCACGTCGTCGCCGGGCAGCACGTGATAGCGGGACAGGCCGCGCAGCATGACGTACTCGGCGCTCCAGCGGCCGATGCCGGGCAGGCCGAGCAGGGTGCTCATCGCCCGGTCGTCGGCGGCGTCGCGGAGTGCCTCCAGGTCCAGCGCCCCGGCTGCCACCTGCCCGGCGACGGAGGTGATGGTGCGGGCCTTCGCCGTGCTGAACCCCAGGGCGCGCAGCTCGGCCGGGTCCGCGTCGGCGAGCCGGGCCGGTGCCGGGAAGCCGTACCGGGTCACCGGTCCGGGGACGGCGGGTCCGAAGCGGCGGGCCAGCCGGCTGAGCAGGTGAATGCCCACGTCCAGGGACAGCTGCTGGCAGGCGACGGCGTTGACCACGGCCTCGAACACGGTCGGGAAGCACGGCGGGCGCATCCCGCGGAACCGCGCGCCAGCGCATTCAGCCGGGCATCGCCGGCGGCGACCCGGTAAAACCCGGCAAGGCCCACGTGGAGGCCCAGCATGCGCGCCAGGACCGGGCGGGCCTCGGCAACGGCGGCGCGGTCAGCCGGCCCCGCGGGGCCGCGCAGCTCCGCGATCAGCTTCGGCGTGCTCGCCGCGAGGTCCTGGCGGACGGTGACCTCGGCCGGTTCGCCCGCCAGGCACAGGACCCGCCGGTAACAGCCGGCGTCGAAGCGGTCCACCTCGTTGTGCGCCCGGCGGCGCAGTGCCCACACCACGTAATCGAGACGGAACGGTGAGCTGACGTTGATCACCAGCCGGGCCGTCTGCCCGGCCCGGCGCGCCCGGTCGGCTCCGATGGCGGTCATGCTCCCGGCCTCGCGCTATTTCATTTCCCGGATCCGCGGGCGGAGCCGCAGGCGGCCGTTCCGGTCCCGGGGACGGCCTGCCGGTGACACGAGCAGCAGCAGGCGGTGCCGGCGTAGCTGCCCTTGCAGCGGTGGTGCAGGGCGGCCTCGCACCAGCCGGAGACGTAGCGGTGGACGCGGATCTGCGCACGGGGTGTTGCCATGGCGCACGACCTTTCCGGACGAGGTCTGCGCAAGCAGGTGACGGCGGAAGCGGAGGCCAGGACACCGCGCGATGCCGATCGTCCCGGCACTCCGGGTCCGCTGGACCGGATCGCAGGACCATTTTTCTCAGTCATCTTGTTTCAACAAGAATACTCTTGCGAGGATTCCGCACGCGCAGAGGGCCGGACGCCGCCTGGTCCCTGCAGCGACCGGCCGCGGGTCCGCCCGCCCAGTCATGCCCGCCCGAGCTAATATTTCTAGTATTTGCTAGATTTATTCTGCGCGTCGTGCGAGCGAGACCGCTCGACGGCGGCGCGCCGCCAGAGATGGGAGGGACGATGACAGCACCGCCGCACGTACCCGCGAGGCCGCCCGTGCCGCCGCGCCCGGTGAGCAGGGGAGACGGGCGGGGCCTGGCCGGGCCGCCCGCCAGGGGTGCCTGCCGTGGTGCCGCCGCCGGCAGTGCCGCTGAGCTTCCTGGCGGCCGCCGCCCTCGGGCTGATGGCCTGCGGCGTCGCCCTGATCTGGGCGCGCGGGGCCGCGATGACCGACCCGACCGCCGACCCGGTGGTCGCGGCGGCCCACTTCGGGGTGCTGGCCACCCTGTCCATCGGGGTGGCGCGGCGCGCTGCACCAGTTCACGCCCGTGGTGACGCAGCGCCCGCTGCGCTCGGTCGCCCTTGCCTGGGCCACGTTCGTGACCTGGCTGGGCGCCGCCTGGCTGCTCCCGTCCGGGATCGCCGCGCAGCAGGAAGGCGTAGTGGAGGCCGGCGGCGGCCTGGCCGCGATCGCGGTCACCCTGCTGGTCGTGAACCTGTCCGCCCCGCTGGCTTCGCGCGGCAAGGGCCACACGGTCACCGGCCTGCGGCTCGCGCTGGCCGGGTTCGTCGGCGACTGCGTGCTTCGGCGTCACCTACGTGGCCGACCGGCGCGGGAACTGGTTCGACCTGTCCGGCCACACCGTGCTCGCGCACGCGGTCATCGGCCTGTTCGCCTGGCTGGGGCTGACCTACGTCGCGGTGGCGGAAAAGCTGTGGCCGATGTTCTTCCTGGCCCACGTGCCCGGCCGGCACCGGGCCGGGCAGCTGGCGGTGTGGCTGATCCCCGGCGGGGTGACGCTGCTGTCGCCTGGGCTGCTGGCCAGCATGGCGTGGCTGGCCTGGGCCGGGGCCGCTGTCCTCGCGGCCGGCCTGGCCGCGCACCTGGTGTCGCTGTCCGCCCACGTCCGGCACCGGCGCCGCCAGGGCGGCCTGCACCTGGCGTTCGTCGCCACCGCGGCGGGCTTTCTCATCGCCGGATCAGGGCTGGCGCTCGCCGCGACCCTGGTCATGCCCCGCGACCACCACGCGGGCATGGCGCTGGCCGCCGCCGCCGTGACCGCGTTCGCCGGCTGGCTGCTGGAGGCCCTCGCCGGCCACGCGCACAAGGTCGTGCCGTTCATCTTGTGGTCGGTGCTGCGCGGCCGCGGCATCGCCATCAATTCCTCGGGCGGGCCGCTGGGCTTTGGCGACCTCTACGACCACTGGTTTGCCGCGGCGACCTACGCGCTGGTGACCGCGGGCGTCACAGCGGTGGCCGCGGGGTTCGGCGCCACGCAGCCCGCCGCGCTCGCGGCCGGCGGCGGCTTGCTTGCCGCGGCCGGGCTCACCGCGGCGGCGAACCTGTCCGTGACGCCCGCCCTGCTGCTGCGCAAGGCTCCGGGCGCGCCGGCGCCGGCCGGGGATACCGGACCTGCCTGAGCGCTACGGATGTCGCCGTGCGGCAGTCGCAAGGAAACGGCAAGCCCCGGCATGCACGATTCCGGTAACGCAAGGGTTCCGGGCTGGCCGTGAAGTCCCCGGCCAGCCCTGAGGGGCCATAGACACGATGAATCACCGGTGGCAGAGCAGCCCAGCCAAGGAGGTGTCATGTCAATGAACGAAGGCGCGGACGCTCTCCTGCCACGGGTACAAGACGCGCCGGGGCGCGATGATGGTTACCGGCGTCGTCGCGCGGCCTGCCGCGCGGCAAGGACCCGGAGCTGTTCTTCCCGGTCGGCTCGGCCTGCCCGGCACTGGCGCAGATCGCCGAAGCCAAGAAGATCTGCGCCCGCTGCCCGGTGCTACGGGCGTGCCTTGTGTCCGCGATGGCCACCGGGCAGGAGTACGGGATCTGGGGCGGGCTCACCGAGGACGAGCGGCGGCGGCTCCGCCGCTGGCGGGCCGCGTGAGAGTCTTCCCTGGCCACGTGTCGCGGCCCGTTTCGAAGCCGGACGGCAGCGTGATGCACGGCGGCCGCTGTTCCGGCGCGACATGCCTTCCCTCCGTATCTGCGTCATTTCACCGCGTTCCGGCAGCGGACTGCGCATCAGCGACCGTCCGGACGTGGGTTAGGGGTATCCCGTGACTACGCTTCAGCAGACGCCGGCCGCGGGCGTGACACCGCGCGCACAGCGCAAGGGATCGATCCTCGCGTACTGGCTGTCCTCCACCGATCACAAGATCATCGGGCACCTGTACCTGATCACCTCGTTCTTCTTCTTCCTGTGCGCCGGCGTGATGGCGCTGCTGATGCGCATCCAGCTGCTCGGCCCGGACCAGCATTTCGTGTCCGACCAGCAGTACAACGAGCTGTTCACCATGCACGGCACGATCATGCTGCTGCTGTTCGCCACCCCGCTGTTCATCGGGTTCTCCAACGAGCTGATCCCGTTGCAGATCGGCGCGCCCGACGTGGCGTTCCCCCGGCTCAACCTGCTGAGCTACTACCTGTTCGCCTTCGGCGGCCTGATCCTGCTGGCCTCGTTCCTCACCCCGGGCGGCGCGGCCGCGTTCGGCTGGTATGGCTACTCCCCGCTAACCAGCGCGATCTACTCACCCGGCGTCGGTGGCGACATGTGGATCATGGGCCTGGTGCTGTCCGGCCTGGGCACCATCTTGGGGGCGGTGAACTTCATCACCACGATCTTCTGCATGCGCGCGCCCGGCATGACGATGTTCCGGATGCCGATCTTCACCTGGAACGCGCTGCTGACCTCGATGCTGGCGCTGATGGCGTTCCCGGTGCTGGCCGCGGCGCTGCTGGTGCTCGAGATCGACCGGCGGATGGGTGCCCACGTCTTCGACGCCGCCAGCGGCGGGGCGATCTTGTGGCAGAACCTGTTCTGGTTCTTCGGCCATCCCGAGGTCTACATCCTCGCGATCCCGTTCTTCGGCATCGCCACCGAGATCATCCCGGTGTTCAGCCGCAAGCCGCTGTTCGGCTACAAGGGCATGATCGCCGCGACGATCGCGATCGCCGGCCTGTCGATGACCGTGTGGGCGCACCACATGTTCACCACCGGCGCGGTGCTGCTGCCGTTCTTCTCCCTGATGAGCTTTTTCATCGCGATCCCGACCGGCATCAAGTTCTTCAACTGGACGGGCACCATGTGGCGCGGTCAGCTCACCTTCGAGCCGCCGATGCTGTACTCGGTCGGCTTCCTGGTCACGTTCTTGTTCGGCGGCATCACCGGCGTCCTCCTGGCCTCCCCGCCGCTGGACTTCGCGGTGTCGGACTCCTATTTCGTGGTCGCGCACTTCCACTACGTGCTGGCCGGCACGGTGCTGTTCGCGATGTTCGCCGGCTTTTACTTCTGGTGGCCGAAGATGACCGGCAAGATGCTGAACAGCAGGATCGGCAAGATCCAGTTCTGGTTCATGTTCATCGGCTTCCAGATGACCTTCCTGGTCCAGCACTGGATAGGCGTGGAGGGGATGCCGCGGCGCGTCGCCAACTACCCGCTCCTGCCGGGGAACGTGACCACGCTCAACGTCATCTCCAGCGTCGGGTCGTGGATTCTCGCGCTGTCCGATCCTGATGTTCTTCTGGAACATGTACGTGACCTGGCGGCACGGGGAGACGGTGACCGAAGAGGACCCGTGGGGGTACTGCAGCTCGCTGGAGTGGGCCACGTCCTGCCCGCCGCCGCGGCACAACTTCTACCGGATCCCGAGGATCAGGTCCGAGCGGCCCGCCTTCGAGGCGCACTACCCGCACATCAAGTGGGGCCGGGAGTCACACGGCATCGAGCAGACCATCCCGGCGATCAGCAACGGGGAACCCAAGCCGGAGTTACAGCGCACTCTGACCGTCTCACGGGAGGCGAGCGGTCCACTGGCCGGAGGTGAACTTGACCCGTGCCAGCTCCCGCGCCCCCCGCAGTTCCGCGGGCGTCAGCCCGCCGTCGGTAAGGCCGTACCGCCTGCCGAAGCAGCTGATCATCGCGGCGATGACCTGCTCCCTCGGCAGGCGGGTCTGCCTGCCGCAGCGGATCAACGCGCTTGACCGCGCTCGGGATGCCCTTGCCGGACAGCGTCTCCCGCCCGGTCCGCAGCACGCGCAGCATCTTCTGCGCGTCGATGTCGTAGGCCATCGTCACGTGGTGCAGCACCCCGCCTGCCGCTCGCTTCTGCGCGGCGCCGCCGATCTTGCCCCGGCCGGAGGTGATGTCGTTGAGCGGCTGGTACCAGGCGGCCAGGCCCAGATCCCCGGTCAGCGCGGCGATCACCCAGTCGTCGAGGAACGCGTAGGAGTGGGCGAAGGACATGCCTGCGACCAGCGATTCCGGCGCGTACAGCGCGTAGGTGATGGTGTTGTCCGGCTCGATGAACATCGCGCCGCCGCCGCTGATCCGGCGCACCACGGTGATCCCGAGGCCGCGGGCCTGGCCGGCATCGACCTCGTTGCGCAGCGACTGGAAGCTGCCGATGACCACGGCGGGCGCCGACCACTCCCAGATCCGCAGCGTCGGCGGGCGCCGCCCGGCCGCGACCTCGCGCAGGAGTACCTCGTCGATCGCCATGTGCAGCACCGGGTCCTGCGGGCCTTCGCGGACGAGTTGCCAGTCGTGATCGCGCCAGTCGCTGGCCCCGAGGACCGCGCGGCGCACGGCGACGGCCACCGCGCCAGGACAGATCCCGGCGGGCATCGCCTCGCCGCCGAGCGCCGCCCGGATGCTCGCGGTGATCGCCGCGGTGTCCGCGCTCACCGGGAGCCCGGTCACCGCGGCGCCGATCCGCTCGAGCACGCCGCCGGGTCCCGGGAAGAAGCCGTCGCTGACCCGGACGCGGACCAGGCGGCCGCCTGCCACCTCGACGTCCGCCGCTACGAGCTCGCCGCCGGGCGGCTTGTACTCACCGTGCATGCTTCATCCGCGATGGCCCTTCCGCCAGTCCGCTAGGCGCTGGCGCGCCCGATCCGCACCCGCCACGTCCCCGGCCCAGCCTCAACATAGTCCCAGGTGAACTGGCCGCGGTACTGAGCCTCGAACTGGTACCGCAACGGCAGCGGGTCGTGGTCGTTGACCAGCACGAACCCGCGCCCAGGCCGCAGCGCCCGGTAGGCGGTGAAGATCGCGTCATGACGCTGCCCGTGCGGCAGTTGCCGTACGTCCAGGTCTGGCTCCTGGCCGCCGCCGTCCTCGCCGTCCGATCCGGCACCGCCAGTCTCGCCGGCCCTGGAAGGCGTGGCCGTGAGCGGCCGCCCGATCCGCACCCGCCACGTCTGCGGCCCGGCTTCCAGGTAGTCCCAGGTGAACTGGCCGGCGTGCTCGGCTTCGAACTGGTAGCGCAGCGGCTTGGGGTCGTGGTCGTTGACCAGGACGAAGCCGGTGCCGGGAGTGAGGGCGTGGTAGGCCGCGAAGATCGCCTCGTGCCGCCGGGCGGGAGGCAGGTCGCGGACGTCGAGGTCCGGGTCGCTGGCAGGCGTCCGTACGGCTGGGTTACCGTCGACGGGGCCTGCCTGGGCCGGCGCGCCGCCGGCGTGGCGGGCGAGCCCGTGCAGCGCCGCGGTCACCTTGACCGCCAGATCGGGCCTGGGCTCGCGCAGCGCCGCCCAGGCCGCGGCGGCGAGCCGGCACGCCCGGTCCGCCTGCCCGGCCCTGGCCAGCGCCGTCGCGGCCTGCAGCAGCAGCGACAGCACGGTGGCCTGCGGATCAGCGGCAGGGGCCGCTTCCGCCGGGCTCACCTGCGCGGCTTGCCCGGTGCGGCGGTGCATGCCGGCCAGCAGCTCCGGCAGGTCCGCGACGTCGCTGGCGAGCAGCGCCGGGAGCAGGATGTCGTTCTCCTTCGCCACGTGCCCGGCGAACAGCCTGGCTATCTCCTCCGCGCGCTGCGCCGCGTCGGCGGCGTCTGCCGCCTCGGCGAGCCGCCCGGCCGCTTCGGACAGGATCGTGTGCTCGGCGGTCATCTCGCTGACGGTGCCGGCCAGGCCATCGAGTGCGGCGGCCGCCGGGTAGATGGTGGTTTCCTCGGCCGCCGCATGCGGGAGGATCTCCCCGGCCAGATAAGCGATCAGCCCGGCTACGGCGGCCTCATGCGGCCGGCCCGCTGCCGCCGCCGCCGATACCGCGCTCACCCGCGCGCTGAGCTGCTCACCGAGGACCTGGTGATGGGCGCGCATCGCCTCGTACGCTTCGGTTCCCGTGATCGTCACGTCATCTCCCTCCTCAAGCCGCCGTCGGCGGACCATTACCACAGTCCTACTAGTATTTACTATACAGGCTAGATAAACAGTTTCCGGGAAGGGCCTGGCTGATTGTTACGGGCGGTCCCGGCGAAGTTCTCGCAAGGAGCCGCGGACGTCACCCGGCCAGCAGGATGCCGAGGAACACAGCGGCCAGGGCGCTGAGACCGGTGAGCGCGCCGAATACTGCCAGCCCCGCCGCGCTGCGGGCGCGGGCGTGCAACGCCGCGGTGACCCCGGAGATGCCTACGACGACGAGCTTCACCACGAGCGTGGTCTCGTAGCTTCCGGTGATCTGCGAGCGGACGGCGATCACGTTCCAGATGCCGGTGACGATCAGGACGGCGAACGCCGGCCAGGCGACCTGGTTGAACCGCCGGGCGGCGGCCCGGGGGATCCCGGCGCCGAGACGGCGCAGCACCGGGACCAGCGCGGCCAGCGTGATCTGCCCGCCCACCCAGACGGTCGCGGCGAGAACGTGCAGGAACAGCCGGACCGTATCCCAGCTAGCGGCCAGCACGGCCGGGACTGCGTGCTACGGGCCGCGCCTTCATCATGCACACCCATCCGCCCGGCAGTTCTCCGGAGCCGAGGAACGCTCGCAGCCGGCCGGCGGCGGCCGCGGGCAGCGCCTCGTCGGCGCGCGGGTAGAGGATCTTCTCCTCTTTCAGGTTGTGGTGCAGAAGCTGGACGGTCATCCGCTTGCAAAGCGCGAGCCCGGTGCCAGTGCCGGAACCGGTCGCGCGTTCCAGCGAGTCGAGCGTGCCCCATATCTGCGCGTGCTCGCGCAGCATGACGAACACCGGAGCCGCCAGCCCTGGCTCGGCCTCGCGCAGCAGCGGGAACAGGAACTCCTCCTCCAGGTAGATGTGGCGGCGCAGCGCGCGGATCGCCCGTATCAGCGGCTGCCGGTCCCCGGGCGCTGCGGTGAACGCCGCGATCTGTTCATCGATCTCGTGGTGCTCTCGTTCGAGAGCCGCCGCCAGTGAGCCGGTCTCCATGTCCGCCTCTCGTTAACCGCGATCCTGCCGCCGGCCGCGGCCAGGTCGCCCGGGCAGGGGAACGTTCCGGGCACCGGGCCCCGGCGTGCGAACGGCCGGTCGTCATGCTTCCGGCCGAAGCCTCCCGATCCTTCCTGATGTTTATACTATGTCATTAGTGCAAAAATCTGCGGAGGTGGCGGTGTACTTCACTGACCGGGGCAACGAGGAGCTTGGCGAACGGCGGGGCGAGGACCAGGTCACGCTGGGCTGGCTGGCCGCCCGGCTCCCATGCCTTCGCCAGCCTGCATCCCGAGTCCGGCGTCCCGGCCGGCCAGCTGGCCACCTGGCTGGCCCGCGCCGACGACGGCGACGGCGAGCTGTGAACTGCGCGTCACCTGGTTCGCTGGCGGGCGGGTGAGGCGATGCGCTACCTCCTAGAGGTCCGGCTGGCCGCCGGGGACGTGGGAAGCCGGGTGGTGATCCGCTGGCGCCGCCCAGCCGGGAACGGCGAGGAGACCGCCGACGTCCTGGGGGTCCTGGAGGCGGCCGACGCTGTTTCCTTCACAGTCCGTAAGGCATCCGGTGAGCTGGTGACCATCCCCCGGGAGCGCGCCCTGGCCGGTAAGACCGTGCCCGCGCGATCCCGCGCCGCAAGCCCCGCGAGGCAGGATCGGGCGCTGGGGGAGTCACCCCCGGCCGCTCGGGATGGAAGGTCTTCTCATCCCGGGAGTGCGGCATGACAATGGTGCGCGGCGATCCGGAGGGGTTCGCCGTCGACTGGGACTGGCAGCGCGGCCTGACCGTGTGGGTGCTTGCCGGGCGGCGTTCCGAGCCCCGGTATGACCGTAAGGTGCTTGAGCACGAGCTGCCGGCCCGGCCGGCCAGCGAGCGGCAGGCGCGGGCCGCGGCACGCCGCTGGTGGCGGACGGAGGGCCGCGCTGGGGCGCTCAGCGCGGCCCGAGCCAGCGCCGGGCCGCTTGAGCGGTGACCTCCGGATCCCGCGCACCCGAGCCCGGACCCCCGTTGCGGTCGCCCGCAAGTTATCTGCAAGCGGCAACAGCCCGGCTCGTCTTCCACGGTGCAGGCCGGCCGATCTGCGCCTGCGATTTCCCTGCAGACCGCAGACGGTCGTGGATATGCAGGCAATCCGCAACCTCGCTGAGGCAGGCTGGCCGTGTGAGATCCGCAGCCATTAGCCGCGGCGGTCCCGGCACGCGGACCGTCACTGCCGCATTGAGGAAAGGAACCTGGTCATGACGAGCGTGGTCTACCCGCCTGTTACCCGCGAGATCGGTGACCGCCGCCGTGAGCTCGCCCCGGCGATCCATCAGGCGTTCGACGCGTTCAGCCGGCAGGTGTTCGCCGACGGTGCCCTGCCCGCCAAGACCAAGCAGCTGATCGCGGTCGCCGCCGCGCACGTCACCCAGTGCCCGTACTGCATCAGGGGCCACACCAAGCTCGCCCGCCGGGCCGGCGCGAGCGATCAGGAGATCATGGAAGCCATCTGGGTCGCCGCCGAGATGCGCGCGGGCGGCGCCTTCGCGCACTCCACCGTGGCCTTGCACGCTCTTGACGACGAACGGCGCTGACGGTCACCTCCGGGCACCGGTGGACCGGGCACGGGTGGGGCTGCTGGCTGCCAGCCACGCGGTCGATGACATCTACCAGGGAGCCGTGCCCGCGCTGCTGCCGTTCTTCATCGCCGGACGCCACGACAGCTATGCCGCGGCTACCGGGCTGAACGTTCGCTGCGACGG